>DASXDF010000066.1:0-4502 GCA_036490815.1 Acidobacteriaceae bacterium | reverse complement strand
TGTGCCGAAGCCGCAGGCGTAGGAAGACAGATTTTAGATGTTAGGGACAAGGCGGGAGCGGTAGCCGTGCGAGCGGCTGCCGTTTTTGTTTGGGGTTCGGTAGGATGGGCGGGGAGCGATTGAAGAGATGAGCGAGACGATGCGCGGATTTGCGACGCGGGCAATTCATGTGGGACAGGAGCCCGACGGGCGGACCGGCGCGGTGAACGTGCCAATCTTTTTGACGTCGACGTATAAGCAGGATGGGATCGGACAGACGCGGGAGGGATATGAGTATGCGCGGCTCACCAATCCAACCAGAGACGCGCTGGAGGAGAGTCTTTGCTCGCTTGAGGGAGGGGCGAGCGCGCATTGTTTTGCGTCGGGGATGGCGGCGATCACGGCGCTGTGCACGATGATGAAGGCCGGCGATCATGTTGTCTGCTCGGACAATGTGTACGGCGGGACGTCGCGGCTGTTCAACATGGTGCTCGCGAACTATGGACTGACGTTCACGTATGTGGACACGCGCGATGTGGAGGCAGTGCGGGCGGCGATTCGGCCGGAGACGAAGCTGGTGCATATCGAGACACCGACCAACCCGATGATGTCGGTGACGGATATTCGCGCGGTGGCGGAGGTGTGCCATGCGAAGGGCGTGGAGGTGAGCGTTGATAATACGTTCCTGTCGCCGTATCTGCAGCGGCCGATCGAACTGGGCGCGGACATCGTGATGCACTCGACTACCAAATTTCTCAATGGGCACTCGGATGGGCTGGGCGGCGTGCTGGTGGGAACGAAGCCGCAGCATGCGGAGAGGTTCAAGTTTGTGCAGAAGTGTACGGGCGGGATTCTGTCGCCGTTCGACTCATACCTGCTGCTGCGCGGCGTGAAGACGCTGGCGGTGCGGATGAAGCAGCATGAGGAGAATGGGCGTGCGGTTGCGGAGTTTTTTGTGAAGCGGCTGGGCGCGGAGAAGGTGTTCTATCCGGGGCTCGAGACGCATCCGCAGCATGAGCTCGCCACACGGCAGCAGCGGGGCTTCGGCTCGATGTTGTCGGTCGAGTTGGGAACGTTTGAGCGGGCGCAGAGGTTTGCGAAGGGTTTGAAGCTCTGCTATCTGGCGGAGTCGCTGGGCGGGGTGGAGACGCTGGTGTGCCATCCGGCGTCGATGACGCATGCGGCGGTGGGCGCGGAGGGGCGGGCGAAGCTAGGGATTACCGACAGCCTGATGCGGATTTCGGTGGGGATCGAGGATGTCGAGGATATCCTCGCGGATCTGGAGCAGGCGCTGCGATGACCGGTGACGGGCGGGCGCAGGAAAGAAGAAGGCCAGCCCGTTGTGGACTGGCCTTCTCAAGTTGATCCCCAGAGCGATCGAGCGATCAGATGCGCGACGCGCGAAGCTTGCGACGGAGGAATCCGGCGCCGGCTCCTGCAGCGGTGAGCAGCATCGCGAGCGAGGAGGGCTCGGGAGTGGTGCCGGGGTTGCCTGGGTTGACGCTGCCGAAGGTCACATCGTCAAAGACGATCTGATTTTCGACGCCCGCGAAGCTGATGGACTCGGCGGTTCCGGAGAAGGCGACACCGACAGCATAGAAGGGGCAGAAGTCGGCATCGTAGGAGCCGTAGTCACATCCCCCGTAGGTGGTTGTGGGCAAATCGAGTGTGGCGAGCAGTGTGCCGGTACCGTCGAGACCGGAATACACGCCGAGGCTGCCCGGATTATTAATAGCAGTGTAGAAGAGCGAGAATCCGGTGGTGAAGCCGCCGGCATCGTCCAGGAAGGTGTTGTCCCCGCTAAGGAAGAACAGGCCGCCCTGCTGGGAGCCAGGATCACCCAGACCGCCACGCGAGGTGTTCGAACAGACGTTCCCAGGCGTGTTGAGGCAGATGGCTTGAGCGTTGGAACTGAAGCTGATGCCGTAGTTCGTGCCGGAGGTGCCCTGGCTGCTGGTGCCTCCGTTGTAAAAGTTGTTGATGAAAGCGAAATCGGTTGAAGGATACGTCGAGTTAATGCCTTCAAAGTTGAGGACGACCGTGTCGGCGAGAAGAGGGCCGGCTACGGCAAGCGAGACCGCGAGGGTCAACAGCTTCGTACGAAGTTTCATTTGGATCTCCGAGAAGCAGGGAATTATTTTTAGGGCTTACGCGACAGTAGAGAGCAATCCGGAGACCAAAAGAGCGGCTGGCTAAGTCCTCCCAGATGCAAGGGATGAGACCAGGTCTGTACCCTGTTTCTGCAAAGATTTGCACAACAGGGAGTGAAGAAGTTTCTTTTTAGGCAGCGTAAGCCCTTTGAATGTAATACGATACATCGTATTTCGACATCGTCGTTACGCGAGGAAATCAATGGTGGATTGCCTGGTCAATTGGCTGGCGAAGCGATGACGTGGAAGCCGGAACCTGGGTCGATCTGATAGATGTATAAGCGCAGCTTATGGACTGAAAGAGAGGGTGCCAGCTTGCAATTCGGATTGACGGGGGAACAGGAACAGTTGCGCCGGGAGGTGCGTTCGTTTGCGGAGCGCGAGGTGGCGCCGCATGTCTCGGAGTGGGATGAGAAGAGCGAGTTTCCGCAGGCGGTGGTGAAGAAGCTGGGCGAGATGGGCCTGATGGGCGTCATCTTTCCGGAGGAGCTGGGCGGCGCGGGGCTGGGGTATGTGGAGTACGTGCTGGCGGTGGAGGAGCTTTCGCGCGTGGATGGAAGCGTGGGGATTATTGTCGCTTCGCATAATTCGCTGTGCACCAACCACATCATGCTGGGAGGGAATGACGCGCAGCGGAAGCGGTGGATTCCGAAGCTGGCGAGCGGCGAGTGGCTGGGCGCGTGGGGGTTGACGGAGCCGGGATCGGGCAGCGATGCGGGCGGGATGCGGACGACGGCTGTGCGCGGCGACGGCGGATGGGTGCTAAATGGATCGAAGACCTTCATCACCAATGGAACGTATGCGAACTGCGCGCTGGTGCTGGCGGTGACGGATAAGGAGAAGGGGACGCGCGGCGGGATCTCGGCATTCCTGGTGGAAAAGGGGACGAAGGGATTTCGCTCCGGCAAGAAAGAGAACAAGCTGGGGCTGCGAGCAAGCGACACGGCGGAGCTGATCTTTGAGAACTGTTTCGTTCCTGACGATTGTCTGGTGGGTGAGATCGGTGCGGGCTTTAAGGATGCGATGCGGACGCTGGATGGCGGACGGATCTCGATCGCGGCGCTGGCGCTGGGGATGGCCAGAGGAGCGCTGGATGCGGCGGTGAAGTATGCGCAGCAGAGGAAGCAGTTTGGCAAGGCGATCAGCGAGTTTCAGGCGATCCAGTTCAAGCTGGCGGACATGGCCACGCAGTTGGATGCGGCGTGGCTGCTGACCATGCGCGCGGCGCAGATGAAGGACGCGGGCAAGAGCGTGACACGCGAGGCTGCGATGGCCAAGCTGTTTGCGAGCGAGGTGGCCTGCCGGATCTGCGACGAGGGTGTGCAGATTCATGGCGGCTATGGGTTCATCAAGGATTATCCGGCCGAGAAGTTCTATCGTGATGTGAAGCTGTGCACGATCGGCGAAGGGACGAGCGAGATTCAGCGGATGGTGATTGCGCGGGAGCTGCTAAAGGGATAGGGCTGCGTTGTCGCGTGATTCGCTGGTGGCCGAGGCTGCGTAGTGCGCGCGTTCAGTGCGGTTGATGCTGCCCCAGGCGATCAGAAGGATCATGGCCCCAAGCAGAACCAGCGCCGTGACGGGGAAGAAGAACGCCACCACGCCCTGCAACCCTACCGCCGCGAAGGTGACGTAAGCGTGCTTCGCGCGATCCTTGAACCACTTCTCAAATTCGGGGTCGTGCTTGTGGTCCGTTCTGGCGGCGTAACGCATCCAGGTAGGGCACAGGACGATGCAGTCGAAGTTGATCAGGAACGCAAGGGTGTCCGCGGTGTCGTGTGGATGATCGGCCACGGCACGGACGAGCAAGGGCAGGAGGCTCATAACGAACAGCAGAGTGAAATTCGCCCAGATGATCTGTGCGTTGATGACCCGGAAGCGGTCGAAGTACTGGCGGTGAACAACCCAGATGCTTGCGACGGCGAGGAAGCCGAGCAGGTAGTCCGCCATGGAGGGCAGCACGGCTAGCCATGCGTGCCAACCGCCTTGGAGAGGGGCCTTGAGGTCCAGAACCATGATGGTCAGGATGATCGCCATAACGGCGTCCGAGAACAGCTCCAGACGGTGCTTCGACATGCGCAGGGATCTCCAGTGCGGGGAGTATAGGGTAGGAGTCCGGGAGAGGCAAGAGGGAATTCAGCGCGGTTCACTTGCCGACCGAGTCTAGTAGCGGTTGGGTAACATGAAGCCTATGGCGGAGCCGATTATTGTTACGGGTGCGGCGGGGTTTATTGGCCGCAATGTCGTTGCGGAGCTGAATGCTCGTGGCGAAGAGGAACTGATTCTTGTCGATGAGCTGGGCGTCAGCAAGCCGGGTGAGGCGGAGAAGTGGAAGAACCTCGTGGGGCTGCGGTATGAGGACATCGTTGCGCC
>DASXDF010000065.1:0-307509 GCA_036490815.1 Acidobacteriaceae bacterium | reverse complement strand
GTCCAGCCAGAGTATTTGACCCTTCTGTGCGATTTTGAATCTGGGGTACTCATTGATATTAATCTTGAAGAAAATCCCGACACGGTCGAAGGAAGACCTTTCGCTAGGCGTCTCCGAGGCGATTTTCGCATCTCCGTCCTCGTATGGACCTTCGCAAAATCCGTTGAATCTCAACCTCCAATGAACTGGAATCCCTTCATGATGCGTGCCGCTCACGCTTCTTTGATATGGATTCAGGGGCTTGTAGAAATCCACCACTTCAGCAGGGGTCGGCGTCGAATCGACACTTGGAACGGGTTTCGCAATTCCGGGAGTCGCCGCGTTGTAGACGTTCGACTGATGGACAATCATCCCGACCGCCACAGGTGAATTGGTGGCACCGTCGCCGACAACAGCAGAGGGCATTATCGTCGGGCTATCGGTGATAGCCAGTACAGGCGAATCTAATCCGCCAGTTCCGGCCTTCAAGGCAGGCGACGAAGAATCTTGTTTCGCAAGTTTCTTAGTTGCCCATCCGATAAAGATGACGATGAGTCCGCCGACTGCAGTCTCACCGATGATGACGGGAACAGTCTGAGCGATCATGGTATTTCCCGTGCGGACACCTTGCCTCTCATTCTAATTCGCCTCCCAGACCGGACACCGGCACTCGCACTCTACCAACCCACACACGCGCATGTTGCATTCAGGGCACTCCGACAGCGCCCCTTGCTCGACGATCCGACCGCATCCATCGCACAAGTCCAACGTTGAGACGTATAGTTCCGCCGCGTCCGTCGTTCCTTCCTTTCTTGTCGGCGGGTGCGAGTTCGCTTGTCGAAAACACTGGCACCCTTCAGGCACCCTGGGAGGGAAATAGCTGGAAGGATAGTACGACGAAGTAAGAGTGTAGTCAACTGTTTTAGTTTCAATTAGTTAAGGTCTCATCAAACACCATGACCAGTCGCCTGAATTGTGCGACTGAATCGCTCAAAAGATAGTGCTTGCATTGCCATTAACCATTTAGTACCATCTGAGCACCGTTGAGCCCTTCCGGTTCCGGTTCTCTCCGGCACGTAGCTTCCCCGCTCACAGCCATTCTGATCCGAACCCGATCTTCCTGATCGCGTCTCTCTGATCCCGCTCCATCTTTGTCACACAACCAATTTGCCACCATAACTGTTACTAAAAGGAGGATTACAGATTTTGATTACTGAAGCCGCCCCCAACTCGTCGACTGATGAGGGGCAAGAACCACAACGGAAGCTGAAAACCTGGGACGACATTGCTGCGCACAAGCAGCGAACGATGCGCGAGCAGATCGGTGCAGCGTACGAAGCATACATGCGCAGCCCGGACGATCCCACTAGCGAGAGGGAGCTGTTTGATCTCATAAAGCGTTTCGTTCATCGCAAAGTGCGACGACTGGAATTTGAGTTCAAAGAGGAACGCGGGACTGCACAGACTGCTGATGATTGGACTCAGGACGCTGTTACCAGTGTGTGGATCGCCATGCCTCGCTTACTTGAAGCCATCACCACTGGCGAAGAGTTCTACTTCTATCTGAACAAGGTTGCCTTCAATCGCAGAAATAAGGCGGGCGGATACCTCGTTCGCGAGAAGAACACGAATGTTTCTCTGATGGTTTCGCGAGAGGACGAAGATGGCGAACCCTACGAAGAAGAACATCCGCAAATCCACAACCGGCAGACCACAATCAACGAAGGCTTCGTTCTTCCCAGTATGGCTGTTATGGATGAGGCCATCTGTCTTCTTATCGCGGATGGCAAGAACTACGCGCAGATAGGGCAGGAACTGAAAATTACCGAGGACAACGTCAAGAAGAGACTCCAGCGATTGCGCGGGAAAGTCGGTGCAGATCGTGCAGCGGAGCGTGCGAAGAATTTCGAACGGTGGCGACCATCGAAGATTCAGCACCCATCCAAGACCGTCCAGATCGCCGAAGTTGATGTTGAAACGGCTGTGACCGCGTGACACGCGCTGATGCAAAAAAGCAGATGGATACCGGTTGGCTGACGGCGAGTCTCGCGACTGCCCTTCTCGGATTCGATCTGGATCGAAAGCGTCTGGACGACTTGGTAAAGATAGGAATAGTGGACACACGAACCGATGGCAGCATCCTTCGGTTCAAACTTGCTGATGTTTGCTCATTCACAGTGCAGACTTCGCAGCAACTACTCAACCGGCATTTTCCGTACAACCGCCAGCGCGATCCAGATGCTGGCCAGCAATTAGGTGTCCTGGACACGCGTGCAAAACGGGATGCGTTCCGCCGGAAGTGGGACCGGCTGCACAAAGCGGTGTCCGAATGGATTGCGTCACCAGAGGAAGACTTCAGCGCGGGTGAGCTACGTTTGATTCATCAGCTACTGACGCGAGCGCGTAAGGTGAGTGGCTTCGAGCTGATCCTGAAGGCGAAGCTACTTGAGCAGGTAACCGGTCTCGACGATGAAGCATTGCCGAAGGCACGGCGCAGTCTCGAAAGACGCGGCATCCTGCAGACTGAACGCAGCGGTACGGTAGCCTGGCGCTACCGGCTATGTGATCCGGCTACGCGGCAACCGCTGACAGATGATGACGACAACACCAGGATAAAGTTCGTCGAGGAAGTGCCGTCTTGGTGGTGAAAACTGGTGGTGAAACCCGGAAAAGTACGGTACCGGAAAAAGCCGGTAACGTAGAGCTACGAACCCGGAAAAAGCCGGGAAACACAAAATTAGCAAAGCCAATAGCAAGAACAACATAAGTCAACAATGTCCGAAAATGGACACTTCGCACATATGTACCATGTTGTTTCTGCCCGTTTCTGCCCTTGATTTCCTTCGTCTCGTGTTTCATTCTCTTTCATCAGCCAAACACTTACGATCACCTGGTTCGAGGGTCTAAGGACCCTCTCACGCAACGGTGATCTACAAACAACTGCAAACAGACATCTGTAGCAGCGGGTGCAGCCTGCCCGTAGCCGAGCGTGGCGAGGTGAGCCTTAGCGAACCGAGCAGCGATGGCGTAATCCCTGGCCACTCCAAGGAATGAATCAACCCCCACTGGTCGCAGTCCGGTCACCATTCTGGCGCGAGTCGGGGCGCAATCTTCGCCGACCTTGCCGCACACCTTCACACCAAAAGGCATAAGCTCTTGGTGTGAACAAGCCAAAACCAAGCCGTATGGAGCAGCTTCGCGCTAGCGCCGCACGTATGGGCAAACGAGCCCGAAAAATGAAGATAGATGCTCGCAACCTCGTACTTCAGACCCGAGATGCTCGCGTGAATGCCAAGTCAAAGCCTGTGAAACTACCTTAGACAGCGCCAAGGGTTGAATTAGCCTCCCGATCAACCCGAATGGACCGACCCCACACAAACTGACCACTGACGCGTCCTAGCGCCAGCGCGACGGCATTATACGCGCTACCGGACTGTCTGTCAACCAGCCTACCAGCCTAATGGCGACATC
This sequence comes from Acidobacteriaceae bacterium, assembly GCA_036490815.1. Classification (GTDB taxonomy): domain Bacteria; phylum Acidobacteriota; class Terriglobia; order Terriglobales; family Acidobacteriaceae; genus Palsa-343. Next base: position 304,059 of record DASXDF010000065.1, on the reverse strand, counting down.
CCGCTCGCACCCTGCTCGCGACCCTGTCGACAACCCCGGCAACGATGCTGCGCCCAACGTGTGTTTACAACTTGTTGACAGCAAAGGGGATAGGGCATCATAATGATTTTAAAGCACCTGTGACGACCGACCGTCGGCTAGTCCCACACGTATATCCGCGAAATGGAATTTTTTGTGTCAAGTGTGCTTTACAGGTCATCAAATGGGCAGCAATGGGCAGCCAATGGCACACAAAAGGCAGAAAACAAATGGGTTAACAGTCTTGCCGCCCATTTTGGGTGAAAAGTGTGCGCCCGGCAGTAGAGAAAAGTTTGGGCCCTTGTCACCTTTTCCATTTTTGCCGACTTGATATAGGTAGGAGGAGGAGATTAACCATCACCCCTCGCCCCATCCCCGCCGAAAGGAGAAACCATGACCACCACCGATCTCATTCTCGTTTCATTCGGGCAGGCAGCCCAAGCCCTTCAGGTGTCCAAGGACACAATCTACAATCTCGTTGCATCCGGCCACTTGCCCACCGTTACAGTGAAAGGCGTCCCCCGCGTCTGGTCCGACGATCTTCGGTACCTTGATGCGACCGACGACGGTCTCGCAGCCGTGGCAGCAGCCTGCCGCGCTTCGATTGACGAGCGACTGGACGCTATAGCCAAAGTTTAAAAGTTCGCGCCACGCCATGGGCGCGATATAGGGCAGGTTGCAGCGGTCTACGCTCCCTGCCCTTCAACCCAAGTTTAAGTTTTGCGGTCGGGGAGTTCGCTCCCTCTTTGACGACGGCAAAAGGCGTGATGATGTGATAGCCATCGCGCATAATAGGCAGAGGCAGGGCGTTACATGTTCGCGTCGTTGTGACGTGTTCGCCTTCTCTGCCCACAAGATTGATTTTGCGCTCTGTCCTTCGACAGCAGAAGCGCAATCCTCCCCACGATGAGTCGATTCCCTCATCGCGGAGGCACGGGCATAGGCTTCCTTCCGGCTTTTCCTATGCCCAAAGTTTTGAAAGATTGCTCCTCCTGCACGGAACTGGTAGGCCGTGCAGGGCGGGTAGTGTGCGACGTTGCGGTTTATTCCGCAACTTCCAACCAGTTACCAGGCCGTGACAATGTTTGCGGCCTGGTTCTTTTTCAAAAGAGATATAACACCCCACCGACTACGCGCATTCAGGAAGCGATGAGCGCACCCATTGTGCTCTCGCTTCCTCCGGGCCAACTCATAATTCCGAACCAAAGAAAGCAGCATGAATAAACACAAACATGAAGTTCGCAGCTTCACGGCTGCGCAGCCGTTCAGCGTTCGCACGCTTGCCAACGGTCAGAAACAAGTTGCTGGATACGCCATTGTCTGGAACAGCCGCAGCGTCGACCTCGGTGGATTCACCGAAATCTGCTCCCCGGGCATGCTGAACCGTACGCTGCGAGAGAACCCCGACGTTCTCATGCTCCGTGATCACAAAACCGAACTCCTGTTGGGCAGAACATCGGCAGGCACGCTCTCACTGAATGTCGACAACGTCGGTCTCGCCTTCACGGTCACACTACCGGCAACCGCCATCGGCGACGACACCGCAGAGAACGTGCGATTGCGGAACCTATCGGGCTGCAGCTTCGGCTTCAATACTGTCGACGATTCTTGGGCACAGGATGCCGACGGCAACGTCGTGCGCACCCTGCTCGATATCGATTTGCTGGAGTGCTCGATTACGTCGTTTCCTGCCTATCAGGAAACCAGTGTCAATACGCGGTCGCGGGCTGCCAGCATGCGCACTGCGAAGCGAGACGAAGATGACGAAGATGACGACCGCCCAGAATGCGATCCCGAGTCACCCGACTTCGACCCTGACGCAGATTGCGCCGAAGACCGTGACAGCGATGACGACTGCGAGTTCGATGATGACGACAACTGTGTCGACGATCTTGACGATGAGGACCGCGCAAATCTCCTTCGCATCCGGCAACTGTTTAACAGCCGACACCAAAATCTAACCAGCACCACCCAGTAACAAGAGAAAACCCGCTCCACAGTTACATCAAAGGGTCGCCATAATCGGCGGCCTTTTCTGTTTTGCAAAACAAATTCTCAAGCCCATGCATGGGCAGATTAGGAACACGTTTGAACTCGAAAGAAATTCGCAGCCGCATCTCCGGGCTGCTGGTAGAGCAACAGAAAATCGCCCTTGCTGGATTCACCAGCGAGAGCCGTGCAAAATTTGATCGCATTCAGAAAGATGTAGAGCAGCACGAAGCTGATGCGCAGCGTATCGAGGCTTTTGAAACCAGAGACGCGGAACAGCGCAGCTTCGAGCGCAGTCCCCGGCCTGGTATTGGTGCTCAGGGTGAAGAGCGGCGCGACCGAATCAACAAAGCATTCCGCAGCTACGCGAGGACTGGAAAGATCGCAGAAGAGCACCGCGACCTTTTCACTTCCAGCGACACAACTGGCGGAGCTCTAATCCCTCAGGAGTTCTATCCAGAATTGGTCAACGCGCTGAAGTTCTACGGTCCAATCGCGACCAAGGTGAAGCAGAAGGTCACCGACGGCACGGGTCGCCCGATGAAAGTCGCGCTCGTTAACGACACGGCCAACGGTCTGACTCTTCTCGGAACGGAAGGTACCTCACCGGCTGAGACCGACCCCTCAATGCTCTCCAAAATCCTGTCGGTCGACAGCGTGACCGGGGGTCTCGTGAAGATCAGCTTCGAGGAACTGGCCGACTCAAATTTCAACCTGGACACCGCGATCCGCGATTATTTTGGCGTTCGATATGCCCGTGGAATGGAACACGCTGTAACGCTCGGCGTTGACTCGGCGGCCACGACCCTGCCGAATCAGAGTGAAGGCGGATTGCTGGGACAGGCTGCTATTGGCACCACGACCGGCACCATTGCTGCCGGGATTGGCTGGGATGATCTCGTGAACCTGTACGGTTCGCTGGATCCCGCGTACTCTGGCCCGACCGCGGCTTTCGTTTTCAACTCCGCGACCCGCGCTTTTTTGCTCGGGCAAAAGGACGGCTTTGGTCGCCCCTACTGGACTCCTGATCCTTCACTCGATTCTCCGTTCGGGAAGCTGCTCGGCTTCGATGTCGTGATCAACCAGGCAATGCCCGGTCCCACGTCCGGCGCGTTCTCTGCGAACTCGACTCCGATTCTCTTCGGCGATCTTCAGCGGGCCTACGTGCTGCGCACTGATGGAGCACCATCCGTACTCCGTTTAGAAGAAAGATTTGCCGACACCCTCGAAGTCGGATTCTTCATGTGGAGTCGAATCGGCGGCCTGTATCTCGGCCAGAGCGGTGTGAACCCTGCCGTGAAGCTGGCCATCGCCGCGAGCTAATCAGTAACAGTCATTGTCGCCAAACTTGCCCACCACTTCTCGAACCTAGGATTGGTGGGCCTTTGGTCTTTTCACGTCTATCTACCAAGGAGTAAACCATTGCCAGCATTTATCGACCTCACCGGCAAGCGATTCGGCAAGCTGCTCGCCATAGGACTTGAACGAATTAACCAGCATGGGCAGAGCGTTTGGCTTTGCGCGTGTGAATGCGGGACTCAGCGCACCGCACAGAGTCAGCATCTTCGGAGCGGTCAGACCCACTCGTGTGGTTGCCACAGAAACAGAGCAGCCTGAATGCCAATCAGAAAACCAAAACAGTTCGACGTGCAAGGGCACACGGTCACCGTTGACGCGGGGGACTTCTCTCGCGTGCAGCCTTTCATCAGTCATATCCGTGCTGTGCAGATGACCGCTGGGAATCCCACCACAATCGTGTTCCTGGTCAATCATGGAAGCGCAAACCTGCCGAGTTGGCAAACGCTTCCTGCATTCCTGCTTGGTATTAGTGGCGTGTACGGCTATGTGGTGCTCAAGGATCGCACCGATCCCGGCAACCACACACGGACAAACTTGGTGCGCGGATGAGCAGACATGTACCTGGACCTCGCAACACGCCAGGCAGACTCCGCAGAAAGCCCCACCCCACCCATGCACAGCGCGATCTGTGCCCAACCAACCGAAAAGGAACAAAATTCAATGGCCTTCGTGTCTCAACCGAGAAATAAACCCGAACACTACGACCGCACTACACCAATCGAACTGCCTCTCACAGAACCATTGCTTGTGAGGCTCACAGCCGATGTTGGCAAATTGCCGACAGGTTTTGTTTACAGCTTGCCGCGTTCACTTGCGGAACTACTCGTCCTGCACAGACTCGCAACAGCCGTTGGCACGCTAGGCGTGATCCCCGATATCACCCTCACTGAAGACGAAGTCGCCGAGGTGGGCATTTGATGTCTCTACACGGCCCGTCCCGAAGGACGGCCTTTTCTATTTCCCCAAAACAAAGAATGGGCAACGAGACAGGAGGAAACAGCAGCGTGAGTGAACGTCTTCTGTACGACCGCAAGTCTGCTGCCCAGCAACTCTCCATCTCTATGCGTGCCCTCGACCGTCTGGTCGCAAACAAGTGCCTCAACACACGGCGCATCGGCAGTCGCGTGCTGATCCCCTATGGTGAGCTAAAGAAGTTCGCAAGGGCTGATCACTTCACAATGGCCTGCAACTGAGTAGACTGGGACAATCAGGGGGTGAGTGTTGACGACGACTCAGACGCTGAAGGAAGCAGACCGCTACCTCGTGAACAATGGTTACGAGTTCAAGTCATCAACTGACCTGGGCACCGAGTTCGTAGCCAGTTATGAGTTTGGAAACCTCAAAGCCAAACCTCCGAGGGGCATCACCGTCACCTTACACGACTACGGCAACAGGTATTGGAACTTCTACAAGGTTGCGCATAGTGAAGACCTAAAGGAGCGGGCACAAGAGATGATGGATGCCTTGCGCAGATTGCCGGGATACCAACCGCCGCACATCTAACTCACAGGAGCATCCAGCTTTTCAATCGCCGCGATGTTGTGTTCCGGCGCAAGGTGTGCGTATCTCGCGGTAACGGAAATCTGCTTGTGACCGGCCAACTCCATCACTGTCCGAAGGTCAACGCCACGCATCGTCAACCGTGAGCAGAACGTATGCCGGCAGTCGTGCCAATGAAAATCTTTCACCTTGGCATCGATCACTACACCTTCAAACCACTGGCGGGGATTCAGCAGTCGTCGCCCTGGATAGCGCGATGATTGAAACACCCACTCGTTGACAGGCTTGCCCGCAGCCTTGCGCGCATCTCGTGCTGCTTTCAGTTCCTCCAGCGCAGCAAGGCACGTCTGATTGATGGGCACCTCTCGGTCATTTCCGTTCTTCGTTTTGTCGAGGAAGATTTTCCGACGCTTGAAATCAATCTCATCCCACGTGAGAGAGAACTGCTCACTTTGCCTCATGCCTGAGTGCAGAGCAATGATCAAAGCTGGCAACTGCTCAGGGCATCTCTTCTGGATCGCTTCGGTGATTCGCTTCTCTTCAGCGTCGGTGAGCCAGCGCACGCGCATGTTCATCTCACGGCGTGCGGTCACCAAGCGGGCCACATTGCGCAACAGGCGACCATCCACCACAGCTAATTGCAGCGCCCTACCGAGAGTCGCCTTGTAGCGGTTCATCGTGGCAGGACTCCAATCGTTGTGCGAACTGATCCACTGGTCAACGTCTTTGGGCGTGATGTCTGCCGCAACGATGTGACCCAGGTCAACCTTCGCAGTCTCCAGATGTGTCTGTGCTGTTCTTAGGCTGCGCGGGCGATGCGACTTGTACCACTCAATGGCGCGGTTGATGAGCACGGCCAGCGTCTCGCCTTTGTGTCGCAAGTTGGAGGGCAGCTTGATACCTGCTCTAGCATCGGCCTTGCGCTTCTGGTAGAGAGCAACGGCATCGGACTTTCTGCCGACTTTTTCGCGTCTCTTTTTGCCATCCGCGTCGAAGTAGCGCACCCACCAGACGCCCGATCCGGGTTCTTTCTCGAACACACCTCGATGCTTCTTTTCCTCGCGTTTCGTCGTTGTTCGCGTCATGGGTACCAGTATAACCCAACGGACACCGCAGGTGACACTAGACATTCTTACAGTTAGGCTTCTCCATGCAAGTTGCTTATTATATGGTGGCCCCGGTGTGACTCGAACACACGACCTTCAGTTTAGGAAACTGCTGCTCTATCCACCTGAGCTACGGGGCCACAAAGGGCGGCAAGGGGACGGGCGTCGTCCGTATCAACAGGGTAGCATTCGGTCGGCGAGCCATGGCACGTCAGCCATCCTTTCCGCGTGTGGCGAACCGGAGAGTTTTTGGCCTTGCTAAACGGTGTGTGGCTTTGTTCTCAATGTTCCTCCCAATGTTTTCCGGACAATCAGCTCGGCGCCTGCAGCGAAATTGTAACTGTATACAATCGCAGAACGAAGAGACGTGCAATTTGCGAGTCTGGCAACGCTTATATCCGACTGAAGCATATTCCCAGACCGGCAAGAGCAGCCGGCTGCCGGCGGACAAATCTTGTATGAGGCGGCGCAGCATAGGAGTCGTGGCGCTCGCTGTTTCGGGTTGTCGGCGCCGAAACGTTCGGAACAGACGCCTTTATTTTCCTCGATTCGGCGCACCCGATTCAGTCGGTTCTTGACAATGCATACAATTTCCAATACAAACTAAGACTCAATAGTCGAGGACAGTGACCCTCCCCATGAGTTGAGTCCTTTGCTACCAATCAGGCCCAGTAACAAGTGTCCATCGGAGTCGTGTCCCCGGAACCCTCAGACCATAGAACTCCCTGGGCGAGAAAACGTTTCACCAATTACAGGAGGTCAGTTCATGAGCACCAGCGTCATACGCCGAATCCTTCCCATCCTGGCCGTGCTGGGAGCCTTCCTCGCCCTTCCCGCGTTCCAGGCGCTTGCCCAGTCTGGCACTCAGGGCCAGGTGGTGGTCACCGTCGAAGATCCAACCGGAGCCGTCGTGCCCGGTGCCGCCCTCACGCTCGTCGAGCACCAAACGAACGACACTTTTGCCGCCAAAACGAACGCCAGCGGCGACTATACGTTTGTGGATCTGCCGATCGGTACCTACACACTGACCATCGGTCGTTCCGGCTATGCCACGAAGGTCTATTCCGCGGTCATCGTCCAGGCAGCGCAGACCACCGATCTCAGGGCGCAGCTGACCGTGGGCAGCACCACGCAGACGGTACAGATCACCGCCGAGACCTCTCCTGTGCTCCAGACCACATCGAACGCAATCGGCACCGTGGTCGACATGAAGCAGATTCAGGACCTGCCGCTCAATGGCCGCGATGTTACCGCTCTGTCGACGATTGTGCCCGGATACAGCGGCCAAAACGGCGAGGGGACATTCAACGGCTTGCCCATCACCGACCAGGGCAGCAACATTGACGGCATGGTTGGTAACTCGCAGCGCATGAAGTTTGACAGTAACGTTGAGCCGGCGGTTGCGCCGCGTCTTGAAAACATCGAGCAGATGAGTGTGCAGACCGACCAGCTGAGCCTCGACTCCGGTTTCGGCCAGGCTACTACACAAATCAACTTCGTCTCTCGGCGCGGCAACAATCAGTTCCACGGATCTGCCTATGAGGACTTCCGCAACAGCGGGCTGAATGCCAATACCTGGTACAACAATGCCGTGGGAGAGCGGAAGAACAAACAGATCCTGAACGACTTCGGTGGCAGCGTCGGCGGTCCTATCTTTCACGACAAGCTGTTCTTCTTCGGCACCTTCGCTATGAGCAAGCAGCCGGGCAGCTTTACCGCTACCAACTACGCCTTCACCAGCGCCGCTCAGGGCGGCAGCTTCACCTACACCGGAACGGATGGAGCGAGCCACACAGCCAACCTTCTTACCATTGCGCAGAACCATGGTCTCCCGTCCGCAGTCAATGCAGAAGTGGCGAAGCAGTTTTCGGCGATCAATTCCGCCCTCGGTTCGGGGAAAGTCGCCGGCACGTCCGATCCAAACTACGACCAGGTGGCCTTCCTCAACGCTTCGCCTATTACGAATTATTATCCGGTGGGACGCCTCGACTACAACGCCTCGCAGAAGGCGAGGATGTATCTCTCCTTTATGTACAACCAGCAAAATGAGCCTGGGAATACAGCGCCTACGTTTCCCGGCAGCGGTTTTTCCAATCAGCAGGCAGGCAACCAGACGAAGAACTTTATTTCTTCCTACGGTTTCGACTACGTCTTTTCACCAACGCTGATCAACCAGTTCAAGGCCGGCTTCCTCTACGACGTTACGCTCTACGCCTACAACGCCGCGCCGCTCTATGCCACCGAGCCAACCGTAAACTGGAATTATCCAGGCGTAAACACCATCATGTCCGGTCAGGGTTATCAGGCGCCGATCAACACGTATTACCCGGTCTGGGACTTCTCAGATTCGATGACGTTGCAGCGTGGAAAGCACACCTTCCACTACGGTGCTTCCTGGTACAAGGAACAGGATCATTACTGGAATGCGCCGGGAGGTTTCTATAACTACAACTTTGGCCTGGCGTCCGGCGATCCGGCCATCAATGCCTTCACCAATTCAGGGGGCGCGCCGACCCTGCCCAATGCTACCAGTGCTGAGTTGTCGAAGGCGGATGCACTGTATGCGATCCTGGTGGGGAGGCTCAGCGGGGTCAACGGAGAAAACTCGTACAACATTAAGACCAAGCAGTATGCCCAAACCGGTACGATGAGCGAATACCCGCTGGACGAGGCGTCTTCAGCATGGAGTCTGTTCGGGGAAGATTCCTGGCGGGTGACCCCAACCTTAACCCTCAACTACGGCCTGCGGTGGGATATCTACAGCCCCGAGACCGATCTGACCGGCCAATATCATTCCGCGGATGAGTCTGCCCTCTACGGCCCCACTGCCGTCGGCGATCTGTTCGACCCGGGCTCGCTCAAGGGTGATCAGAATCCGTCTATTTCGGTTCACACCCAGCCGTACGCACCCTTTAAGGTGACGCCCCAGCCCGCCATTGGGTTCGCGTGGAATCCGCACGTAACGGATGGTCCTTTCAAGAGCATTTTCGGCGGAGACAAAACGGTGATCCGTGGCGGCTATGCGCTACGCCGCTTCAGCCAGCCCTATCAGTACTACTGGGACTACGCCACTGACTTTGGACAGTTCTATTACCAGCAGTTCAACCTGATTCCGAATAACACTGGGCAGCAGGGAACGTTTGCTCCCGGCAGCCTCGCGATCGGGGACACACTGCCCTCACCTGTTCTGGCGCCCGCAGCATACCAGGCATCGGCGCCCGAGTCGGAGTTCACGTATGAGAATGGACCTGGGGTCAACGGAATTGAGCCCAACCTCAAGCAACCCTACTCTCAGTCGTGGAACTTCGGTATTCAGCGCGGTATCGGCCATTCCATGGCGCTCGAAGTCCGGTACAACGGCAATCGCACCCTCCACAACTGGATTGGCGTCGATCCCAATGAAGTAAATGTCTTCGAAAATGGTTTCCTGAAGGACTTCAAGAATGCTCAGGCGAACCTGGCGGCTTCCGGAGGTTCGTCCTTCTCCAGCAGTTATGGCAACCCGACGCCGATTCTCGATGCAGCATTCGGCGGGGCAAGCGCCTCCGACTATACGAGCCAGCAGTTCATCAATGATCTGAATACCGGCGCGGTGGGATCGATGGCCAGCACGCTATCTGGTATCAACGGAGACGTACCGTTCTTCTGTAACCTGGTGGGCGCCGGCTTCGCGCCCTGCGGCACGAACGCCGGTTATACCGGTGCGGGCGCGGGCTATCCCATTAACTTCTTACAGGCCAACCCCTACGCCGGTGGTTCTTCCAGCGGTGAGATGGTTTCCGCAGGTTACTCCAATTACAACGGCGTGCAGGTCGATCTTCGCCAGGGAGCCTGGCACGGTCTGCAGTACGACACCAACTACACCTTCAGCCACAGTCTCGGCGTTTCGGGAAGCAATTCGTGGACTGGCTCCTATAACGCCTTCACCCTGCGCAATCTGCGGCAGAGTTATGGGCCCACCATGTTTGACATCCGCAACGTCCTGCATGCCAACGGCACGTACGATCTTCCGGTGGGCAAGGGGCGGGCTTATCTGTCCAACAACCGAGCACTGGACGCTGTTGTTGGCGGATTCACAGTGGGGACCATTGTGACGTGGCAGAGCGGGGCCCCGGCGATGCTGGGCGGCGGATACGACACCTTCAACGACGTGGGAGACGGCGGAATCCGGCTGAACGGAGTTACCGCGAGTCAACTGCAGAGTGCCATCGGCGTTCACCAGGTTCCGGGCCAGCCGTACGCCAACCTGATCGATCCAAAATACCTGGTCAGCACGAGTGGCGGCGGTGCAAACGCAAGCTACATCACGCCGAACATGACGCCTGGAACCTTCGGTCAGCATCTTTACCTTCATGGTCCGCGACAGTTTTTCCAGGACATGGAGCTGACCAAGCGCTTCCCCATCCACGAGGCGCTGAACTTTAACCTCCAGGCTTCGTTCATCAACCTCTGGAACCATCCGGTCTTCGGAAATGCGGATGGTTTCGGATCGAACATTGCCGGATATCCTTCGAATTTCGATTCCGGCATTCAGGATTTCAACTTCGCCGAAGGCTCTCCCACCAATGAGGGTGGCGGCTTTGGACGAATCATTGAGATGCGTGGAACCTTCACCTTCTAATTGACTGATCCCTCCCTGCCGGACGCCTCCTCCGTGGCGTCCGGCCTTTCTTTTTGTCCGCAAGGAACTCCGTCCGGAAACCTGCTTCCAGGCGCAAAATAAACGGCCACCGAAGGCACCTTAGGCGGCCGCGACCAGCAAACATTTCTAGTCAGAGTTATACGAGGTCCTAAGTGATGGAATTCATCCAGACCTTCGACTCAATCTTCCGTTCCCGCCACGACCGGTGGCCGGCACTCGCTGGGGGATTGGTTGAGCCGAGAGGCTTAGCCGCTGTGGCCGCGTTCGACGCCCCCGGAGCGTAATTCACTCCCGCATCCCCGGCGGTTTCGACATGGGGCGGTTCAACACGATTCATGCGGGCGAAGTTCGGTATCGCCAGCATCGGCGTGCCATCCTGCCACGTTCCGGTGATGACAACCACGCCACCCAGCAGGTCAGGCCGCCATTCGGCCTTGAGGGGCGCGCTGCTCAGTGGTTGGTCGAGGCTATGTTGATCCGCGACCTCCACGTTGTAAATCAATGGTCCGTAGCGCAGGGCAAGCTGATTGATATCGGCCTTGATGCGCGGGTCAGCTGCGACCCGCTGCGGTTCCATAGGTAGCTCGAGTTCGATCACGTCGCCCGCCTTCCAGCGGCGCGTGATCACCGCGTAGCCCTTTTCTATATGGACGGGAACCGGATGGCCATTCACGGTCAGGCGTTTCAGTCCGCTTACCATGGGGGTTTCCGTATAGAGTTTGCTGGTCGACCGGTTAGGGACGCGCACATGGACCGAGAAAGTCTTAGGCTCGTCCGGGCGGATGGTGATGGCCACGGCGCCACTCCACGGGTAATCCGTTTTCTGCACGACCTGGACATTGGTCCCGGCAATCTTGCCAACATTCACGCGGCTTCCGATGAAGAGGTTGACGTGCAGCGCCTCCGGTCCCTTAGTGTAGCTCCAGGTTGGAACCATGAGCAGCGTGCGGGGAATATTGCCGACGCAGCATGGGCAAACGTGCCATGGCGTACGCAGTGTATTGATTAACGGGTTTGTGTAGCTGAAATTCTGACCCTTCAGATCAACCCCGCCCAGCAGCGTGTTAAACATCGTCTGCTCATAAAGGTCTGCATAGCGAGCATCGTGGTAGGCCAGGTTGAGTTTGTATTGAAAGAAGATAAGTCCACAGCTGGAGCAGGACTCACAGTACGACTCATTGCGGAGGGAGTAGTTAGGACCAAATCCTTCTGACGTTTCGCCGCTGCCGATGCCGCCGGTCAGGTAGAACTTCCGGTTCACCATGTTATCCCACAGGGAAATTACGGCGCTTTGGTAGTCGCGATCGCCCGTTTCGGCAGCGATATCGGCCATACCGGAGTAAAAGTAAGTGGCCCGTACAGCATGCCCAACAGCTTCATACTGGCGAATGGGCGGCAGATGACTTTGATCGTATTCCTGGCCGCCGCGACGTGAGTCGAGGAGAAACCTGGCGAGCACGATGTAGGCATCGCCGCGGCCATTGCCTTCCATATCGTTGACGAAGCGGCCGAAACGCACCAGCGCCTGTTCCATCTCCTGATGGCCGTCGAACCAGTCTTTCTTGCCCGGACCGATGTTAGCCACCCAGCAGTCCGCCAGCTTTTTGGCGGCGTTGTAAAGGCGCAGATCCTCTCCATCGGTCAGCGTGTAGTGGTTGATGGCCGACTCAATAAAGTAGCCCGAGACATAGCCTTCATGATTGCCGCGATGATCGGGAGACCAGCGCTCGGGCCAGCGGCGGCGGTCTGCCAGCGTATAGGCGGTTTGCAAATATCCATCCGGCTCCTGAGCGGCCAGGATGATGGGAATCCACTTCTCCAGAGTCGCCTTCATCTGTTGGTGGGCGGCAATGATTTCCGGATCGCCTTGCGGATCCACCATCAGGGCGATGCACATGGATTCCACCGTCTGATGAACCCAGGCATTGGAGAAGACGTAGCCCTTGTGGCGTTGGTGAGGCTCACCGCGCAGTGCCTTCGCAGCCTCAATGAAGTTATCGAGGCCGCCCTGTCCCTGGGTCAGGTCGGTGCGCTCGCATTGCGCGGCGCAGTGCGGAATCCAGCTTACGATCAGAGTCTTGGCGCGCTCGTTCCAAAGCGGGTTATCGATCGCGTACCGCGTGGTATAGACCACGTTCAGCCGCTCTTTGGGCGGCCCCGGCTCAGCCTGAACGGTAAGCGTGGACGAGGCATTTTCCCTGTCTCCCACCGCCGTCAGTTTCAGAACGTATTCTCCGGGCTCGGAAAAGGTGGCGGTTGTATCCGCAATCGCCGCGTTGGCAAAGGTGACCCGTCCGGGGCCGGATTGCTTGCTCCAGCGCACGCGGTTTTCCGGGCCATCCACCAGCCAGTCGGCTTTTCCTGCGAGATACGTCTGGCCACCCAGCACCACTGCCCGATCAATGCCCGCGTTCACTGCGGGGGGAAACAGTGGAACCGGGCCGCTGCTGTAGACCTTCCACTCCAGGATGCCTGGCGAAAGCTTTCCATCCGAGGTTAATTCGAGCCTCAGTCTGGAGGTTGTCACCTGATCAAAGGTCGTGCTGTTGAATTGGTTCGCTGCCGTTCCCTGTCCCTGAGGATTCGCGACCGGAACAAACTCCGAGCCATTCCAATAAAGAATGCGATAAGCGGCCGGGGCACCAACGCCTGCGCCGTCGATCCACCAATACAGGTCAACCTTGTTGGTTGTGACTGGCGTGGTCCACGCATATTCCACCCACTGTGGATCGAGCCTCGGCCACGTTCCAAAGGAACCGTTTCGGGTGTCGCTGGATGCTTCCGGGGCCGCGCCATCGTTCAGCGCTGAGAGCTTCGTGTCTCCCGAGGTGTAGAGCGACGAGGCGCTGGCGACTTTGGCCAGGTTGACGGTGGTGTTATGGCTCTCTTCTGCCGAGCCGCTTCGCTGGTGCATCGCAGACAGCAGCGCCGTACCGGCTGCGCCGGCGAGAAAGCTTCGGCGGTTCACCATTCCTTTTTCGATGGCCGGGGACTGATCGGTGTCAGATGCGCTTCCGGAGGCAGCCAGGGGGCTCGCGTCATCAGCCTGAACGCTGGACTGGGGAACAAGGCGGGAATGCTTCATGATTGATCCTCTCAGCTCGATGCAGAATGCCGCATAGCGGGGCTCTGCATTTTCCTTTTTAGGTATACGAAAATGTACGCGCAATTGTCGGTCCTGAAGATGGGAAAACTGAAGAACAGGCTTCTTTAAGCCTTTTTGACCTGAACGTGTCCTGGTTACATCGGGTCTTGCTTGTCTGATTATTCTGGGCTTCGATACAAAGGACCCGAAGTGACCGCACCGCTTATGATTGAATACTTAATTGTATACGGTAGTTCAGGCGAGGAGACCAATGACCGCGAACCGTCGTGAGTTCCTGCTGGGGGCTGCCACTCTTGCGGCCACTACTTCCCTTCCTGGCTTTGTCCTGCCCCCGGGCTATGCCGAAACAGAAGCGTCGGCACAAGCTGCTGACACCGGCTCCCCGTTTCTGCTGGAGTTCGATGGTGGTGTGTTAACGAGTCTCCGTGCGGCTGGAGATGCCTTTCCGACAAACTACATTGCAACCGGTCAGAAGCTTGGCCCTGTTGAGATCGCGTGGCGGCGTCCCAACGGCGCCTGGCAGGCATTCCGGTCGGCGGAGGCCGCTGCCTCCTCCGATTCTGCGGGCACGTATCAGGTGCAGGACGATCACAGTGCTGCATTATCCGTTGTCGTTCGTCTGGAGCCTCAGAACAACGTGCTCCGCTGGACCATCGACCTGTCCAACAACTCTTCCGACCCTATCGAGGTCGGTGACCTGGCTCTTCCATTGCATATGCATTCCAGCTTCAACGCGAAAGAGCCAGCGACGGCCTCTGTGTTGAAGCACAGCTTCGTTTCCGGGCACGGTTCTTTTTTGTTCTGGATGCGCTCGAACAGCGTGGGCCCCTATCTGGTGATGACGCCAGAGCGCAATACGGCGCTCGAATACTGGGATCATTTGCCGCCTGTGAAGGGGGAGCGCCCGGCGTATCGGGCCTACGTGCACTCGGTAGCGGTGGGAGAAGCGGTGCAGGCAGCGGGAGGACGCTGGCGTCAGCCGCGTACGAGCGCGACACTGGAACCGGGCGGCAAGGCAGGGTATGCGTTTCAGTTGGCCTGGGCGCCAGACTATGCAGGGGTAAGGCGACGGGTGGTGGAGGCCGGCGGGATCGATGTCGAGGTCGCGCCCGGCATGACCGTGCCGGCGGATTTGTTCACCTGCCTGGCGATCCGGTCGCATGATCCGATCCGAAGCATCGTTGCCGAACATCCTGGGCAAACAAAGATTGAGCCACTCGGCGAGAAGGAGGGACGCGGACTTTACCGCGTGAAGTTTGACCGGCTCGGCGAGAACATGCTCACCGTGAATCACGGCGCCGGCCGAACCACGCGACTGGAGTTCTTTGCAGCTGAGCCGCTTGAGACGCTTATCCACAAACGCGCCGCGTTCATCGCGAAGCATCAGGTCCGCGATGCGGATAAGTGGTACAACGGTCTGCTTGCGGAATGGAACATGGACTCCCAGGTGCAACTGGGGCCGGATAACTATGACCGCATTAAAGGATGGCGCATTTATGAGGTCACCTGCGACGATCCAGGCCTGAGTAAGCCCGCTTACCTTGCCAGCAAGAATGCTGAATTTCCCAATCCGGACGAAGTGGAAGCTCTCGACTACTACATCGAACACTTTGTATGGGGCGGTCTGCAGCGCACAACGGAGGAGACCGACAGCTACGGAATCTATGGCATTCCGGACTGGAAGCATAACCGCGACAGCAGCGATGCCGGAAGCAAAGGCAAACTTCACATCTGGCGATGCTATGACTATCCGCACATCATCGTTATGTACTTCAGCATGTACCGTATCGCGCGCGACTACCCCGGAATCAAGATGAAGCTGGATCGGGCGAGCTACCTCGAACGCGCCTACGGCACGGCGCTGGGGATGTTCACCATTCCCATGCGTGTGGTGGGCTGGTCCCCCTATGAGACGGGCTTTTATAACGAGGTCGTAATTCCCCAGCTCATTGAAGAACCGGATCGGGTTGGCAAACATGACGAGGCTGCACAGTTACGCACGCACTGGGAAAAGAAAGTGACGTACTTCGTGAGTGGCAACCCGAATCTGTTTGGATCGGAGTATGCCTTTGACTCCACCGGCTTCGAATCGACCCAGGCGATTGCGCGTTATGCGCTGGATCACCCGACTACACCGGGGATCACTCCGGAGGCCGCCACAAAGTTCGCCACCACGCAGGTTCGGGCCAATCTCTTTTGCCGTGGCGTCATCGAGAAGGCGTATTACTACTACGGCAGCGACTACCGCGCCGGTGCGGGCGACGCTTTCACTTTGTCATATATGTCGCCGATGGGCGGCTGGGGTGTCCTGAATCATGCGCTGTACGATCGCCGCGAGCCTGACGCTACCATTCGGCTCGGGTACGCATCCTTTCTCAGCGCATGGTCCCTGATGAATACGGGCACGCGAGAGACCGGCTTCGGCTACTGGTTTCCGGGCGAAGCAAACGATGGAGGCACAGGCGGCGGCTTCGAGCCCGCAGCCTACGGCATGACCTGGCTCGGCCAGCCCCACCACCGGGGTCCGTGGTATTACTCCTCGGAGACGGACCTGGGATACTGTGGAGCGCTCCGAACTGCTGCGACGATCGTTGCGGATGATCCGGTCTTTGGGCGCTTCTGTTTCGGCGGGGAGATGCGCGCGGAAAAGGGATCGTTGCACATCGTGCCGCGCGACGGCGTTCGCCGGCGTTTATACCTGCGTGCAGCCGGTCAGCAGATCGATCTTGAATTGACGGGCGCACGCTTCGCCAAAGAGGAGCCGATCCAGTGGTCGACCGAGAGACAGGAATTCGTCTTCACAGTGGAGACCGAGACAACGACCGGTGGCGAGGTGCAGATTCGGGTCGTCGGGCTACTGCGTCGGAGTCATAAAGTCATCTGTGGCGAGAAGACGAGTGAGTTTAGCCCCGACGAAAAGGCTCCGGTGCAACTCCCTGTTCCCCCAGGGAGCACCAGGACGAAAGTGGTTATCGTTCGCAGCTAGCCAGATATCCATTGATCCCCGCTCCCGGAGCGCAGAAGCCTGCCCCGGCACGGCTTCAGTGCTGGCAGTTATTCCATTGAGAATTTATTTCCCTTTTGAATCGCAGGGATGTTAAGGTGTTTGGCGCTGGAAAGTCAAAACCGGCCTGAGCCATCGCCGGATTTCAAAATCATCAGCAAAGGATATCGCTGCTGAAAGGGACGAACTATGAGAAACGCTTCAAAGACGCTGCTGGCAGCGGGACTGCTGATTGCAGCGGGACTCTCGGCCGCCTCGGCGCAAAATACATCGGATGTCCTGCAAAGCGGCTTTGAGAATCCACCTGAAAGCGCACGCCCGCGGGTGTGGTGGCACTGGATGAACGGGAACATCAGCCAGGAAGGAATCAAGCTGGATCTGGGCTGGATGCACAGGGTGGGCATTGCCGGATTCCAGAATTTCGACGCGGCACTGTCGACACCGCAGGTGGTGGATAAGCGGCTGGCCTACATGACGCCGGAGTGGAAGGATGCCTTTCGCTACGCGACAACGCTGGCTGATCAGCTGGGTATGGAGGAAGCGATTGCCGGGTCGCCGGGATGGAGCGAGTCGGGCGGACCGTGGGTTCCCGCGTCGCAGGGGATGAAGAAGTATGTGTGGAGCGCGACGGTGGTGGAGGGCGGACAGCCTTTCACGGGCACGCTGGCGCATCCGCCGGCGAATACGGGAGCGTTTCAGAACATTGAAATCCATGACGCGCTGGGCAGCGCAGAGGGCGCCAAAGCGCCTCCGCAGTTTTATGCCGATTCGGTGGTGGTGGCGTATCGGGCACCGCAGAGCGATGTCTCCGTGGAGAGCCTGCATGCAACGATGACTTCGAGTGGAGGGGCGCCGGATGCGGCGATGCTGAAGGACGGCGATCTGGTAAAGACGACGCAGCTGCCGATTGCGCCGGTGGGCGAGAAAGCGTGGATCGAATATGCGTTTGCCCAGCCGGCGACGGTGCATGCAATCACGCTGGTAACAAAGGAACCGAACCGTTTCCAGGCTATGGTCGCGGGAATGGGGTCGCCGGAGAAGGCATTGGAGGCGAGCGACGATGGACAGAGCTGGCACGAAATAGCGAAGCTCTCGGCCGGCGAAACGCCGGAACTGACGGTTTCATTTCCCGCGGTCACAGCGAAATACTTTCGAGTGACGTTTGTGCGGACGCCGCCGCCGCCGCGTCCCGCATGGGCCGAGGGGATCGATCCGTCGTCGTTGGGATTTAAGCTGCCGCCGCCGACGACAAACTATGAGATTGCCGAGCTGGTGCTGCATCCAGGTGCGCGGGTGAATCACTTTGAAGAGAAGGCAGCGTTTACGCCGGAGCCGGATCTTTACGGATTCGCGACGGCGCCGGTGGAGAGCGCGGATGCGGTAAAGAAGGGCGACGTGATCGATCTGACGTCGAAGATGCATCCGGACGGAACGCTGGACTGGACGCCGCCGGCGGGGCGGTGGGTGGTACTTCGCTTCGGCTACAGCCTGCTGGGCATCACGAATCATCCGGCGACGGCGGAGGCGACCGGGCTCGAAGTCGACAAGCTGAATCGGAGCTATGTGAAGCAGTACATGGAGAAGTATCTGGAAAGCTATAAGGACACGGTAGGCGCGAACATGATGGGGACGCGCGGGATTCGCTACATCATCAACGACAGCTGGGAGGCAGGCTCGCAGAACTGGACCGATGACATGGTGGAGCAGTTTCGCAAGCGGCGGGGATACGATCCGGTGCCGTGGATGCCGGTGCTGACGGGAGAAGTAGTGGAGAGTGCGGAGGCAAGCGACAGGTTTCTTTGGGATTTTCGCAAGACGATTGCAGACCTGATCGCGGATGAGCATTACGGCGAGCTGGAAAACGTGATCCACGAATGGCACATGGGGCACTACGGTGAGTCGCATGAAGCGGGGCGGGCGTTTGTGGCCGATGGTATGGAGGTGAAGAAATTCAACGAAATTCCGATGAGTGCGATGTGGACGCAGACCCCGGGCGTGAACAAGGAACAATATGGATATAATGCCGACGATCGCGAATCGGCATCAGTGGCGCATATTTACGGGCAGAATCTGGCGGCCGCCGAATCCATGACCGCGGCGGCAGCGCCGTGGGGATGGTCGCCGGCGACGCTGAAGCCGACAGCGGATCAGGAATTTCTGAATGGGATCAATCGCATTGTGGTGCATGAGTCGGCACATCAACCGCTGGTCGACCGGAAGCCGGGACTGACGCTGGGGCCGTTTGGGCAGTGGTTCAATCGCAACGAAACGTGGGCGAATGAAGCGGGGGCGTGGGTCGACTATCTGGCGCGCACCAGTTACTTGCTGCAGCAGGGACACTTTGGCGCAGACCTGATTTATTTCTATGGCGAAGATTCGAATCTGACAGCGATCTTCGCGAACAAGTCGCCGGATGTGCCGTCGGGCTACGGGTTCGATTACATCAACGCGGACGGTCTGATTCATGTACTGAGCGTGGCCGATGGGAAGATCACGACGCCCGGGGGGACGACGTACCAGGTGCTGGGACTCGACCCGTACAGCCGGCACATGTCGTTGCCGGTGCTGCGCGCCATTCACAGGCTGGTGATGGAGGGAGCGGCAGTCGCGGGGCCCAAACCGACGGATGATCCAAGCCTCGCAGATGATCAGGCGGAATTCCATCAGTTGGCGGATGCGTTGTTTGGCGACGGCACAGGTGTTCATTCTGTGGGCAAGGGAACGGTGTATGCCGGAATGAATCCTGCGGAAGCCATGAAAGCGATGCACGTGGCGGAGGACTTCAGTTACACGGGCAGTGATCATGATCTTGAATTCCTGCATCGCAAGCTGACGAATGCGGATGTGTATTTCGTCGACAACCGCAACGACGACGGCGCAGAGGTGAAGGCGACGTTCCGGGTGACGGGCAAGGCGCCGGAGTTGTGGTACGCGGAGACGGGAAAGGTGGAGCCAGCGTCGTTCACGATTGCGAATGGACGGACGACGGTTCCGCTGAAGCTGGAAGGGTGGGGCACGGTGTTCGTGGTGTTTCGTGAGGCGACGAGCGAGACACGGCACACAGAACCGGCGCTGGTTGAGCAACAGGTGGCTACGGTGGCGGGTCCGTGGAAACTGAGCTTCCCACCGGACTGGGGCGCTCCGACATCGATAACGCTGGACTCGTTGTCGGCGTGGAACGAGAATGCCGACGCAGGCGTGAAGTATTTCTCGGGAACCGGAACCTACACGAAGACGATTGATGCGCCGGCGGCGTGGTTGAAGACCGGCACGCATGTGTTGATCGATTTGGGCGACGTGAAGAACCTGGCGGAGGTGACGGTCAACGGCAAGCCATTGGGCATCGTGTGGCACGCGCCGTATCGCATCGACTTGACAGGCGTGCTGAAGCCGGGCGCAAACGAGCTGACGATCAAAGTGACGAACGCATGGGTGAACCGGCTGATTGGCGATCAGCAACCGAATGCGACAAAAAAATATACTTTCGCCGATGTGAAGCCGTATAAGGCAACTTCGCCGTTGTTGCCATCCGGATTGTTAGGCCCGGTAACGATCGTGGAGGAAAAGGCGACCAGGTAGCGCGACCGGGATGCTGAAGAAGTCGATCCGTAAGCAACCGCATTCAGTTTTGTCTCAGCTTGACCGTAAAGTGCCAGGTTCCGGAGGGAATCTCATATTTGGCTGGGGCGCCAGTGTTATCCGACTTCTGGATTTGTGCAGACATCGACAGCGGCACACCGCTTTGGTTGAACTGAGCAGCCTCGTCGCCATTAAGGGCTAACTCTCCGCGAGCGTTGGGAGGGATGGTAAGGTCCCATGTGGCGATTGACCCATGGACCGACCAGGCCGAGCGCACTGTTCCATAGGGCGAGTCGTAAAGGAGTTGCAGAGAGCCAAGCTGCGCGTTGAAGTTTGGATGCAGGCGGATGGTGTGGAAGCCCGCATCGTCAGGCAGAGCGTCGATGCCAGCCGCGTAGCGATAGATCCAGTCGGCGACGGCGCCATAGGCGTAATGGTTGTAGGAATTCATGCTGGGGTCACTGCGCATTTTGTCGCCGTTCCAGCGCTCCCACATGGTGGTTGCGCCGTGGGCGACGAGATAGCCCCACGAAGGATATTGGGTGGAGAGCAGCAGGCGGTAGGCAACGTCAGAGTGGCCAGTGTCAGTGAGGACGGCGAGCAGGTAGGGGGTTCCGAGGAAGCCGGTGCCGAGACGCCAGCCGTTGGCCTGGAGCTTCTGGACAAGGCGATTGGCGGCAGCAGCACGTAACGAGTCCGGCACGAGGCGCATGTAGAGGGCGAGGACGTAGCCGGTTTGCGTATCGCCGGAGGAAACCTTGTTCGGGACGAAGATTCGGCCGAAGGGCGACGGACCATTGTCCGCGCCGGCAATGAATCCATCGGAACGCACGAAAGCCGCAGCAAAGGCGCTCTGGATTTTGCTGTGGAGGGCCGCGTACTTTTCCTCGTCTCCTGTGCGGCCGGTGGCGTGAGCCATCTGTTGCATGAGGGAGACGTCGTAGGCCCAGTAAGCGGTCTGGACGAGGACAGCTTTGGTTTGGCCTTCCGGGGAGAGCCAGTCGCCGAATGGGGTGCCGGCGTCGTGCTCCCACAGCGACCCGGGGTTGCTGCTCTCAATTGCGGTTACATATTTCGTCATCGAGTCCCAGTTCTGATCGATGATGCGCGTATCTCCGGACTGCATCCACGAGGTCCATGGAATGATGACGCCGGCGTCGCTCCAGCCTGCGCCAAAGCCGGCGTTGGGGACGGAGGTCCCAGGGGCGTAGATGCCATACATGGGAGTTCCGACCTGGGTCCCGCGAAGATCGGCTGAGAATTTTCTGGAGAAGGGTGCGAGGCCCATGTTGTATGAGGCGGTGCGCCAGAACACTTCGGCGTCGCCGGTCCAGCCGAGGCGCTCATCGCGCTGCGGGCAATCGGTAGGTACGCCAACAAAGTTGGAGCGCTGACCCCAGAGGATGTTGCTCCAGAGCTGATTGATCATAGAACTACCGGTGTGAAGCTGAACATGGAAAGGCGCATCGGTGTGGATCGCCTTTGCGGTCAGGGCGGATAACTCCGGTTTCGCAGCGAGACCGGTTACTTCGACATAGCGGAAGCCATGAAAGGTGAAAGAGGGCTGATAGTCTTCGACGCCCCTGCCCGCCGCCGTGAAATGGTCGGTGGCGAGAGCAGTGCGCAGATTGTCGGTGTAGATGGTGCCATCGGAATTGAGGACTTCGGCAAAACGCAGGCGAACGGTAGCGCCGGATTTTGCCTGGAGGCGGAGGTGCGCAAAGCCAGCCATATTCTGGCCGAAGTCGAAGACGTAGACTCCGGGCTTTGGCTCTTTGAGAGATTTGGCGTGGAGCGTGGTTTCAATGCGGATTGGCTGATAGTCCTGCGCGACTATGGCGGGCTCGTTAGGCTCAACGATCTGAACCGGATGCC
This sequence comes from Acidobacteriaceae bacterium, assembly GCA_036490815.1. GTDB lineage: Bacteria > Acidobacteriota > Terriglobia > Terriglobales > Acidobacteriaceae > Palsa-343. Next base: position 281,881 of record DASXDF010000065.1, on the reverse strand, counting down.
AGAAGGTGGCTTTGAACTGCGGAGTGGACCAGCCGGGCTGTTCGCGGCGAGCATCGTAGGTTTCGCCGTCGTAAATCTCAGCTTTCTCGATGGGTGAGGCCGAAGCTTTCCATTGATCGTCGGAGTTGATCCAGTCTATGGAGCCGTCGGCGTACTCGATGCGAAGTTGCGAGCGGAGGGCGGGCGGCGTGTTGCCGTAGTTATAGGGTTCCTGCGTCCACTCGAGCGGGGTGGTATACCAGCCGGGCGCGAGCCATGCGCCAATGCCGTTGCTGCCCGGCTTTATCGCCGCGGTAACGTCGTAGGTTTGGTAGGGGACGCGCTCGCGATAATCGGTCCAGCCGGGCGCGAGGATCTGATCGCCGACAGGATGTCCGTCGATCCAGAAGCGGTAGGAGCCGAGGGCGGTTGCGTAGAGGCGCGCAGAGCGGACGGGCTTAGTCACAGTGAAATTGCGGCGCAGCGCCTGAACGGGACCGGTGGGCCAGGGGTGCGCGTTGAGCGGCCCGGTGAACTGGCCCTGCGATTCGCCGGCGATGGCATTGGGCCAGGAAGAATCGTCGACGCCGGGTGCGAACCAGGAAGCGGAAGCGCCGAAGTCGGCCTTCCAGTGCGTATTGCTGACGACAACCTTTTCCGAGCCATCTTTGTAGCGGATGTAGAGACAAGCGCTCATGGGGGTACGTCCGCTGTTGCCTCCGGGAGCGCCATCACCGATGTCAAACAGCGTGACCTCGACGGCGAGGAGGTTGCTTCCTCTTTTCACCGCGGAAGTTACATCGCGTTCAACATATTTCTTCCACTCGGTTTGTTTATAGGGCGGGAGAGGTGCGGCAGAGAGAACAGGCTGGCCATTAACCCAGGCTGCGGCAGTGTCTTCGCCGGTGACGTAGAGATGAGCTAACTCGATGGGCTGGTCCACGCGAAACGTTACGCGGAAATCGTGGCGGGTGTTGCCGGGATGATCATACTTCGCAGGGGTGCGGTTGGAGATCCACTCCGCGCCGGATTCGCGGATGCTGCGCAGCTCGGGGTCTTCGAAACCGATCCACTGGGCGCGCCACGGGTCCTGCATCAGACCGGTTTCCCACCAGGTAATGGCGCTGGCGGGATAGGCGGCACCAGTTTTATCCCATGACTGAACGCGCCAGTAGTAGCGATGCTCGGGCTCGAGCACGGGACCGGCATAAGCGACGGCAACGGAAGCATCGGACTGCACCTTACCGCTGTCCCACACGTCGGGGTGACCAGCGACGAGGCGCTGAGGGCTGCTGGCGATCTGGATTTCATACGCGGTTTGCTTTGCGCCCAATCGCGAATCGTCCAGCTGCCAGGAGAACCGGGGCTGCGGCGTATCGATCCCAAGGGGGGTCTCAAGCTCTTCGCAGCGGAGATGGCCCGGAGGGTGAACAGCAGAAGCGGTGGCGCCAGCCAAGGCGGGAGCGAGGAAAAGGAACGCCGCGAAAATGGGCAGGATCGGAAATGCCGCGTGCTTACGGGAGGGATTCCATCCATATTTCATGCGCAACCAATGTCAGGGGACAGCACTGCGGATGTCAATAGAAAGTAGATGTTTCTTATGAAACAATGGCGAGGCTTCAGGCAGGCTATGGATGGAGAGCTGTATGGTTGTTTGGCTGGCTGCCGGAAGGGGAGGATCACACGATGCGATTCCAGTCTCTGTTGCTGCTGATAGCAGCCTGTTGTGGGTGCACGATAATGGCCGCCGGCCAGGACGCGCCGGCGAAGCCTGAAACCATCACGATTGACTGGGATAGAACGCTGATTGTTTCGAAGTCGACGCCGACCCTGCAGGTGGTGGTCAATCCTATGCTCAATCGGGGGTCGCCGATCCACGATGGGTCGTTCTCTGCGCTGAAGGCGCTGGGCGCCGACTATGTGCGGTACGTTCCGTGGCTGCCGTATCCGAAAATCGCGGTGGCGGAACTGCAGCCACCGGCGACGGATCATACTTCGTGGGACTTTACCTATATCGATCCGGTGACGAAGGATTTTCTGGCGGCGACGGAGGGGCATTCGACAATCCTCAACTTCAGCACGATTCCCGCGTGGATGTTTAAGACGGCTCAACCGGTGAAGTATCCCGACGATCCGAACCAGGTGTTCTGGAACTACACGCAGGGGACGGAGCTGCGAGACACGAGCGGGAAGGAACTGGGCGACTACTATGCGAGGCTGGTGAGCTGGTACACGCGCGGCGGATTCGTGGATGAGAACGGAAAGCGGCACGAGTCCGGCTACCACTACAAGCTTCCCTATTGGGAGGTCCTGAACGAGATCGACTTCGAGCACAATATGACGCCGGAACAATATACAGAGCGCTATGATGCGATTGTTTCCGCGATCCATGAGGTAAGCCCGGAAACGAAGTTTGTGGGGCTGGCGCTGGCGCGGACGGGCGGGAACCCGCAGTACTATGAGTACTTTTTGAATCCGAAAAATCATCGCACGGGGATTCCACTGGACTTTATTTCGTTTCACTTTTACGCGTCGCCGGCGCTGGATGAGGGTCCGGATGGCTGGCAACATACATTTTTCAATCAGGCCGACGGATTCCTGGCGACGACGCGCTTTATCCTGGCGATCCGCGATCGGCTGTCGCCGGCGACGAAGATCGACACCGATGAGCTTGGAGTTATCTTGCCGACGGATGGGATCGAAATTCGCGCCAGCAAGGCTTTTCCAGATCGCATTCCCCATCGTTACTGGAACGCGGCGGGGGCCCTGTATGGATATTTGTTTGTCGAGTTATCGAAGATGGGCGTGGACGTGATTGGGGAGTCGCAGCTGGTTGGGTATCCCTCGCAGTTTCCCAGTGTGTCGATGATCGACTACAACAATGGGAAGCCGAACGCGCGCTACTGGGTGCTGAAGCTGCTGGTGGATAATTTTCATCCTGGCGACCGCCTTGTAAGTGCGCCGGATTCAGACACCGGACCCTTAGTGCAGGGATTTGTGACGCCCGAGGGTAAGAAGATTCTGCTGGTGAACAAATCGAACGCGGAGGAGACGGTGACGGTCCCGGCCGATTTTGCACATGGAACATTTGCGACAGTGGACGAAGCGACCGGAGACGATGCGCCGCGGACCGGCACAATGGGCGGGACCGCGCTGACCCTGGCACCATTTGCGGTGACCGTGCTGAAAGCGGAATAGAGAGGGATCGATGGCGGGCAGAGAGCTGAGGGTGGGACTCTGCGGGATCGGGCTCGATGCTTACTGGCCGCAGTTCACCGGTTTGCGGGAGCATTTGGAAAGGAATCTGGCCGACGTGCAAACACGGCTGGAGCGCATGGGCGCGCATGTGGAAGCGCTTGGACTGGTGGACACTCCCGAGCGGGGCCGCGAGGCGGGCCATGCCTGCAGGCGGGCCGATGTCGATCTTCTCTTCCTCCATGTGACGACCTATGCGCTGTCGAGCACGGTGCTGCCGCTGGTGCAGCGCGCGCGGGTTCCGGTGGTGGTGTTGAATCTGCAGCCGGGTGCGGCGATTGACTATGAGGCTTTCAATCGTCTGCCCGATCGCACGGCGATGACGGGCGCCTGGCTGGCATGGTGCTCGGCGTGCGCGGTTCCGGAGATCGCGAATGTACTGCGGCGGTCGGAGATTGCTTTTCATCAGGTGACGGGAGCGCTGACCGATGATGCAAGCTGGCGGCAGGTTGAGCAGTGGGTTGCGGCGGCGAAAGTAAGAGCCGCGTTGGCAGAGAATCGTTTGGGACTGCTGGGACATTATTACGGCGGGATGCTGGATGTGGTAACGGACCTCACGCAGGTTTCAATCACGTTCGGCAGCCACATCGAGATGCTCGAAGTGGATGAGCTGAGCGCGCTGCGCGAGGCCTGCACAAACCAGGAGATTGTGGAGCGAGTACACGTGTTTGAGGAGCATTTCGCTGTGCAGGCTGACTGCCCGCGTGGCGAGCTGGAACGGGCGGCACGCACTTCGCTGGCACTGGATTGGCTGGTAAGCAAACACGATCTTCAGTCGCTGGCCTACTACTACAGGGGGACGGGCGTAGCGACAAACGAAGAGACGATGAGCTCGATGATTCTGGGCACATCGCTGCTGACCGCGCGGCACATTCCAGTGGCGGGCGAATACGAGGTCAAGAATGCGATCGCCATGAAGATTCTGGATTGCTTCGGCGCAGGAGGATCGTTCACTGAATACTATGCGCTGGATCTGAACGACGACATTGTTCTGATGGGGCACGACGGACCTGGGCACATTGCCATTGCCGAGGGAAAGACGCGGGTACGGCCTCTGGATGTTTATCACGGCAAAACGGGGCAGGGGTTATCCGTGGAGATGTCGGTTCGGTACGGACCGGTGACGCTGTTGTCGGTAGTCGACGATCGCGAACGTGGGTTTCGCCTGCTGGTGGCGGAGGGGGTATCGGAGGCCGGGCCAACACTGGCGATCGGCAACACGAACAGCCGGTATCGATTTTCATTGGGCGCGCGGAAATTTGCTGAGCAATGGAACGAGCAGGGGCCAGCGCATCATTGCGCGGTAGGCGTAGGCCACCTGGCCGCATCGATCGACAAGCTGGGGCGACTGCTGGAAATTCCTGTGATGCGAATCTGCTGAACCGCCCGCTCGCTACCTTATATATAGGTAGCTTGTTTTCTGTCTGGCGTGGCGCGGCATGGCTCAGTCGCTTCCCCGGGCAAGGTGCAGGACCTGGGTACCCGCATGCAGCGGATGGCGTGCTGTGCCCCAGTCCAGTTCACCGTCGAGGCCGGGCGGCAAGGTAACGGTCGCCTGCCAATCGGCGCCGTTGAGCTGATAGATGGTGTGGATATCACCGCCGGCATGCGCCATGGTTGCATCGAGCTGGTGCAGGCCGTGAAGGTGGGGCGCGATTCGCACTTTTCTAAATCCCGGCGCGGCTGGATGGATGCCTGCCACTAACGTGAGCAGATCGTAATTGGGGCTGGCGCTCCAGGCATGGCAGTCGGAGCGAGTAGGCTCGGGGTTCTCGGCCCAGGTGCTGAGCCCGAGTCGAAGCATGTCGTACCAGGGGCCGAGTTGCTGGAGGTACATATCGCCGAGGCCGGCGTGTTCGAGTGCGCGGCTGAGATAAAAGCGGAAATAGTAGGTGGGGGCGGACATGGGCGGTATCGGCTTGCCCTCGAATTGCGCAGCGGCGCGTGGATCCGATGCCAGCAACCGGCGCAGGATGGGCGCCTGCTCCTGACGGGGCGCCACGTCGAGCCACACCGCGAGAATATTGGCTTCAATGCTGTAGGTTTTCTTCGCTGGGGTATCGGCATAAAGGCGGTAATTCGGATCCCAGTTCTTCGCGTTCAGCGCAGCGGACGCGTTGCGAATCCTGGATTCATATGCCTGCGCGCGTTCTTGGCTGCCGTAACGCGATTCCAGCTCGGCCGCATCACGCAGAGCTTCGATGAACTGGAGGGTGAGCAAGGCCGATCCGCCATCCGCATCCTGCGGAGGGACGCCGTCGTGATAGGTGGCGGTCCAGTCCCCGAACTCCCACCATCTAAGTTTGCCGAGCAGCCCATCGGGGCGCTGCTGCGCGGCAAACCAATCGAGCACGGTGCGGGTGTGCGGCAGAGTTTCTTTCACGAGCTGCAGATCGTCAACGTACAGCCAATAGTCGTGAACCATGCCGACCCACAATAGCGAAAAGGTCGGGATGAATTGTGGCAGCGAGGAGGGATAGCGGCTCTGCGTGATGCCCTCGGGGGTGCGCGAGTCGTCGATGTTGACGATGGCCTGGCGAGGGAGGCGACTGTCGCCGGTCATGACGTAGGAGATCAGCGCCTGAATGCGCGTGTCGCCGACATACTGCATTTGCTCCCAGTAGGGGGCGTCCATGTAGGTTTCGTGCGCGCAGAGGCGTGCCGTACGCCAGCCGGTTTGCCAAAGAGCATTGAGCTGAGGAATATCGCCGGCGATGGCGGCCTTTGCGTCGAATGGGTAGGCTGTAAACCAGGCTTTGAGATTGTCGAGCCGCACCGGCTCGTCTTTGGTTATCACTTCAATTTGCAGATAGCGCCAGGTACGCCACCACAACGGCTGGAAACGGCGCGCGGTTCCTCCACCGGCGATGAACTGGTCGGTGATGCCCGCGATGTGGCGACCGGCAATTTCGTTGCGATTGCCCTTCTGGCCCTGCGCATCGTAGAGAGCCTCAGAGTAAGTGAGCGCGATGGTAGCGCCACGGCCGCCACTTAGCGTCAATACTGGATATGCAGTTTGTAGAACGCCATTGTCGAATAACAATGTGACGTGGGTGTTGGCCGGGATCTGTAGCGGCACAGCTGGAAATGCGGGGAGCGCGGGCACGCCTTCTGCACGCACCGGCTTGCCCGCGTCGACGAGGCGATGCTCCATGGGTGGCAACGAATCCTGGACGAGCTCCCAGTTATTGTCGGCATCCTGCGCCTCGCGCGTCGCTGCGCGGCTCACATCTTTGGCGGCCTGCCAGCCGGCGGGATCGACGCCCGGCTGATCCCAGTTCCAGTCGACCACACGGCCGTCGATTTTTTCCCCGGGACCCGCGGCATAGTAATCCTGCAGGCCGCTGTGACCCAGCGGGCCGCGTCCCGGCTCGTCGCGCGCCTGCCAGCTGGTATTTGTATTTACCAGAGCTTCTGCATCGGTATCTGCCTGCATGAGGAAGCCAGTGCGGCTGCTCATCTGCGCTACCGGGGCAGCTTCACCATAGTTCCAAACTTCAGCTGCGATCACGTTGTTCCCGGCTTGCAACAACGGGGCAAGGTCCACGGTTTCAAAACGCCAGTGGAACAGGTCGCCGCGCGCGGGCCCTTCGGCTGCGTATTGCCCATTCACGTGCAGGATGAAACGGTTGTCTGCACTGACGTGCACCCAGTAATGTTGTGGCACGCCGGCGAGGGTCAACTCTTTGCGGAAGTAGAAAACGCCGGGAGCCTTTGCGGGCGCCGACGGGCTGGCAATCCATCTTGCCGCCCACTTCGCCGCGACCAGTTCGGGATTGAGCGGGGTTTGCGCGACGGAGGATAGCCCGCTAACGCTCAGCAAGGCAGCCAGCGCCAGTGGACGGAGTCCAGCAAACGCAAGATCGGTTCGTCGTATCTTCATGGGTTGGTAAACGCCTCAGGGTTGGGCATTGGTGTCGAGTCGTTGGGGAGTAACTTCGTTCGCGTTGGGTTTGGCCAGTGTGCCGGCGATGATGGTGTGGATCTTCTGGAAGGTTGCGAGCGCCGTGCGTTGTCCGTCAGCATTGCCCGTGGCGCGATCCGCCTGAGCAAGACGCCACCATGCCACCTCGTCGTCGGGCCGCAGGCGGGTGGCGCGTTCGAGCAGAGGCACTGCCTGATCGGCTTTTTGGCTTGCGATGTCGATGCCGGCCAGGCCCACCAGCGCTTCTTCAAAGGCTGGATATTGATGCAACAGCTGCTCGTAGTCTTTGGCCGCTTCGTCGCGATTGCCGGCCTCTGCCTGGAGGTATGCGAGTTCATAAGCCGCATTGCCGTTGCCGGCGTCGACGGTTAGCTCTGCGGTGAATTGACTGATCGCCGCATCGCGGTCCTGAGCGTTGCCGGCATCGCGGAATCGCCCAAGATAAACGCGGCCCAGTCGATAGTGGATTCCGGGACGATTGGGGTCGATGGTCAAGACATGATTAAAGGCGACGATAGCGGCTTCCCAGTTTTTCTGACTTTCGTTGGCTTCACCCTGAGCCTGCAGCATCCAGATGGAATCGGGTGCGGTGTCATGCAGTTTTTCCAAGACGACATACGCCTGATTTCCGTAAACTCGGCCGGTGTGGTACAGGACCTCAGGGTCGTCAGGAAATGCCTTATTGAGGGCGAGAGACGTTTCGACAGCATCGCTATCCCGGTTGAGATCGCTGTAGGCCCGCAGCAGTTCAAGACCACACATGCGACGCACTTCAGGGTCGGCGATCTGGTGAAACCCCTTCTCCAGTTGGGGAAGCGCTTCAGCCACTTTGCCCTCTTCGGCGAGGGAAAGCCCCAACAAACTGTCGAGTTTGGGCAAGCCGGGCTTAAGGCGCAACGCGGTATGAATTTCTGCGACGGCCTTCTCGTACTCGCGCCGCTTGAAATCGATGGCAGCAAGAGTGGCATGAACTTCGGCGATGCGCGGCTCCAGTTGGGCAAGCTTTTCAAAATAAGGCTGAGCGGCGGCATAATCGCCCTGGGCCATGGCTCGCTGTCCGGCGGCGACATCGCGCGCCACCTCATCGTCGCGACTGGACTGGGCCCAGCCGGTCAGCCATGGGAAGCAGCAGAGGATCAGAACCGGGCAGAGGACCGCGCGCGTCATCGGTTGAGTTTATCCCCGCAGCAAAAGAATCCGCCACGCCGGGGCGTGGCGGTGTTCCCCGGAGACCAGGAGGCCAAACAAATCAGAACGTGAACTTGCCGCTCAACTGAATAATGCGGGCCGCTGACGAACTTGTAATACGGCCTGCAACGTTAGGGGCGTCGTCGACCCCAGCGTCAATGGACGAACCACCGCCCGAGCCGCCTGTGGCATAGGCGCCGGTATTAATGTCGTACTGATGATGGTTAAACGTGTTGAAGGTGTCGAGGCGCAGACCGAAGTTCGCTCGCTCGGTAATCGGGAACAACTTCGTCAGACCTATATCCCAATTGTTGATTCCAGGCTGGCGCAGGAAATTGCGTGCTGAATTTCCGTAAGTTCCCGCCAGCGGCTGCGTAAAGCAGGACATGTTGATGCGCTGGAAAGTCTGCGTGAGGTTCTTGTGCGGATCGCAGCCAGACACCAGATTGGCACGCTGCGACGGAGTATTGTCGAGACCATCGACATCGTTTGCAGTGATGCCGAACGGGAAGCCCGCCTGGAAGGTGGTAATGCCGCTCAACTGCCAACCGCCTATCGCCTCATCCGCGGCGCGATTAATTCCGCTCGCCAGCTTCTTGCCACGGCCAAAAGGCAGGCTGTAGATGTAGCTCGTGACGAATCGCTGGTTCACGTCGAAGTCGGACAGACCGTAGTCCAGCTCAGGATGATGGTTGTCCATGAAACCCTGATATCCGCTGCCGGTTGCGCCCACGCCGGCGGCGGCGGACTTGTCATCCTTGCTCTGCGCCCAGGTGTAGACCGCGGTGACGGCCAGGTCGCGCGCACGATGCGTCAGGTTGACATTCATGGCGTTGTAATGCGAGTAGCCATGAAAATCGCTGTCGATGTAGTCGCCTATAAAGTTCGGATAAGGCAGCCTGGAAGTCGCCGGGCAGTTATGGGTGGTATCCGCAGGATTAGCGTTGCAGAATGGCACGTCAGCAGCAGGCATATCGTTGGGCTGAGCAATGTCGCGCCGATCCAGGAGGTGAACAGCATGGGTCCCGATGTAGTTCACTTCCAGCGTCGTGTTATTGCTGAGCTGCCGTTCGACGGAGCCCGTCCACGACTGCACATAAGGATTGAGCGGGTTCTCCGACTCGATTACAGCGATGAACGACAGGGTGGACACCGGGAAAGGCCCCAGCGTTCCATAGGCCGGAAACATCTGGTTGCCCAATTTCGGCAGGGACGCATTCGTGGTCGGGTTCTCCGTGAGCCGGATGCTGTAGGGGTAGATATCGGCCGAGTCGTCGATCTCCCGGCCCTCAAAGGAGTCGAAGAAGATGCCGTATCCGCCGCGAACCACGGTTTTGTTCGTGAGCCGGTAGTCCAGGCCGAAGCGGGGAGCAAACGGTGTTTTCAAGCCGGCGTGAGGGACGGACCCGCAATAGCGCAGGATTGGGCCGCCGTTGTAGCCCACGCCCGGAGCGACGCCGTCAGTCTTCAGCTGCGGATCGGCAAAGCACAGACCGCCCTGGGAGTTGGTCGTATCGAGCCAGAAAAAGTGGTTGTGGGCCTCAGAGGCTGCTGCACGATAATCCCAGCGCAGGCCGATGTTCACAGTTAGCTTCTGCGTTGCCTTCCAGTTGTCTTCCGCATAGGGTGCAAAATAACTAAAAATATGGTCCTGGGAATTTCCGGCGTAACTGGTGGGGCTGAGTGGCCCTGGGAAAAACCCGGACACTACCGCGTAGTAGCCCAACAGCATATCGGCGATGGCATTACCCGTACCGCACAAGCCGGTGGCATTTGGACAATTGGCGCCATTATTTTGAATAGTGCTTCCGTTGAAAGTCCAGTCGCCGTAGAAGTCATCGTCGAGGTTCCGGACCAGGTGCCAGTGACGGTAATCTAAGCCAAACCCAAGGCTGTGCCTGCCGTGGATAGTGGTGAACGAATCGGCGAACTCCCACGCCGGATTATCCGATCCGGTATAAGCGTTACCCGATCCGCCCTGCCCACCGAACTGCGCCATAGCAAGACCAGGCCAGCTTTGCTGCAAAGCCGTGAAGTGCGTGAATACGCCGGTTTCACCCAGGGCGCTGACTGCCGCAGGCGGTGGTGCAGGAGCGCCCTCCGGCGCCTGAGCATCGAGATACCCGAAGCGAAAGTTATTTACGTTCGAGGCACCGAGGTTGATGGTATGCGAGATTTCCCAGTTCTTCTGAGTCTCGAACTGGGTCTCGATGGCGTAAAGAAGACTTTCGCCATTGTAGAGAGAAGAATTCTGATAGGTGGAGTAAGTGCCGCGACCGAAAATCGACCCGAGCTTTCCGAGATTCTGGTCGATGCGATAGGTCTGCTGATTGGTGGTCAGAGGCGTTCCGTAGTTCGCAAGGTAGTTGTTGACTCCCTCTCCTTGGTTGGCGAGGGTCGGAGTCGGCCAGTAGTTGTATTTAAGGGCTACCAGGGCCAGGCGATTGGTGATTTCGGTGGATGGAATCTGATTATTCGGAAACGCCTGCCCTGTGGTGGGATCGACCGGCATGCAATTTTGGTTCTTGCTCAGCAGCGTGGCGCAGGCCGCTGTGCCATACAGGGGCAGTGGCGCTCCGCTCGAGGTTGTCTCATTGTTAAAGTTCCCCTGTAACGCTTCAGGATTCGGAACCGCTGTAGTCTCCTTGCCGCCGTTTGTGATCCGCCAGCCCTCATAATTTGCCATCCAGAACGTACGGTTGTGTCCGTTATAGAGTTTGGGTATATAAACCGGGCCATCCGCCACGAAGCCAAACTGGTTCTGACGCAGGACCGGGTTGGTCGTCGGAAGACCTAGGTTATAGTCATTTGCAGTTGGGAACGGGCTCGCGTCATAAGCATTGTTACGGTTGAACTCAAAGAGCGCACCGTGCAGTGAATTGGTACCCCCTCGACTGACGATGTTGATCTGGCTGGCGCTGAAACCGTATTCCGCTGAATAAGTACCGCTCTCGACCTTAAATTCCTGAATCGCATCCTGCGACAGAATTACTGCGGGTGTGACCAATGCCTGATCGGTGTTGACCAGCCCGTCCAGCGTGTAGTTATTCCCTTCTGGCCGGCCACCGTTTATGCTTACCGCGTTGCCTTCGCCCTGACGCATGGTGCCCTGTTCGCCGCCCACGGTAACAGCACCAGCGCCCACCAGCAGCAACTGCATAAAGTTGCGGCCGTTGAGCGGGAGGTCTTCAACCTGGTGCTGGCTCATCAGTTGCGAAAGCGACGCTGTGTCGGTATCCAGACTGACCGCCTGGGCCGTAACGGACAACGTCTGCGTGACCGCTCCTGGTTTTAATACAACGTTGACTCGCAGATTCTGATCCACCGTTAACGACAGCCCGGTAGTCAGCGCCTTCTGAAATCCCTGGATTTCTGCTGTCACTGAATAGCTGCCCGAAATCAGTGAGGGCGCCAGATAATCCCCCGACGAGCTGGTCCGCGTCACGAAAGGTACGTTCGTTGCCGTGTTGGTTACCGTGACCCGGACATTCGGGATCACGGCCCCGGTGCTGTCGGTCACCGTCCCCAGAATGGTTCCGGTTGCTCCCGCCTGGCCGAATACTTTGCCATTTGTTGCGAGCAACAAGAACATTGCCAGGCCGATTTTCAGTCCTCGCATGGATTGCCTCCTTGAATGGCCCTATGTGTGCTCGCGCGCGGATCGTGAATCGACCATGCCGCCGCCGGGAAACTCGTCAGAAGCGTCGACGGTGGCGCTGGGTGTCTGGGCCGATCCGATTTCGACGAGAACAATACTCACGCAGGAACGATGATGTCAAGGGCAAATTTATTCCACATTTGAAATGGATTCAGGAGAATCGATGAGGAGGCGAGTTTCGACGTGGGGACGGGAGATGACAGGAGCCGATAGATTTGAAGGTTCATCAGAGTCACCGTTTTCTTTTAGCGGTGCGGGACAAATCGCGGCAGAGTGATTTTCTCCGATGATTTCAATAGAGGCTTTTGTTTCCCGTTTCGAGCCTCCAGCGTTACGCGGCTCCTGCGAGCGGGGTTCGTTCGTGCCTGGTTGCAGGGAGCCCCACTCCATCTCGACGATACAAGCTGAATTCGGCAGAGGCTGCGTTCCTATGCCCCGGCAAACGACAAGGCAACTGTACCTGGTGCCATTCTCCCCAAGGCTCTGGACATCCTCCAGTTGCTGCAAAGGAAGAGCAACCCCTGGGACTGGAAGCCATATTCAAAAAAACCATATTCCCAGAACCAATATTTACCGAATTCTAAGACCTTTCTGCATCGCGGATATCTCGCCCAGTCGCATTTAAGGAGAATGTTGATGTATCCGCTTGAACTGCCGGGCAACGCTGGGGCAGGAAGAGCATTCCGCCGGAGGACCATAACACGATCGACGATCCAGCCCGCATATGGCAAAGCAGGGATATCTTTTGGTCGCACTCACTGCCTATGGCATTGTTTTCGATCTGCTTTCCGGCTGCAAGCTCTTACAATCAGAGAGCAATCACTTACCGAGGGGCCGGCGTCGCGCATGTACGCACCATTCTTCCGGGGCAGCAAGTCAGCGGTTCTTTTCCGTGCGGGGATCCTGATCGCAGTTATCGGGGTGCTCGACTGGCGCACGGTCGACCAAATACCGCTGCGCATTCTCTACCTGCTTCCCATGCTGATCGTCGGCAACGTACTGGAACCTCTGCCCCTGGTTGGAGTAGCGGCCCTGTGTACCTGGCTGTCAGAGAGTTTCGACGGTTTCGCGTGGAATCCGCGTGCCGGGATTTCCCGGGACATGCTTTACTTTGCCGCTTACTTTGGGGCAGGTCTGTTTGTGTGGGAAGTCAATCGGAATCGCAAGACGGTGCAGCGGCAAATCGAGGAGATCGAACGACAGAGCGAGGCGCGCCGTGAAGCCGAAGAACAGCTCAAAATCCTCGTCGAAAGCAGCCCTGCCGCCATTTTTACGGCCGACGCCCGGGGCAGCGTGCTGATGGCCAATGAAGCCGCCCATCGTATGCTCTCCATTCCGTCTGGGGAACTTCCCGGAAGGCCGCTCCATCGCTACTTGCCGTCTCTGCGCAATGTGTCCGAGCCCGATGTTCCTCAACAGTTCTTCAGAACCGTGATGCAGGCCCGCGGTCAGCGGGAAGATGGCGAAAGCTTTCTTGCGGATATCTGTTTCTCCACATATCGAACCAACGCCGGCACCCGGCTCGCCGCGATGGTGTTGGACGCCTCTGAAGAATTCCGGACCCATGAAGTTTCCGGACTGCATCAGCTATTGGCCGGATCCCGGATTGCGATTGGCGCGGTTTCCCATGAGATACGTAACATCTCCGGTGCGGTTGCAGCGGTTCATCAGAATCTGGCTCGCGACGGCGCCCTGGCGGGCAATCGCGATTTTGAAGCGCTGGGCAATCTGATTTCCGCTCTGGAACGGATTGCGCACCTTAACGTGCATCCCTCAAGCAATTTGGCGACTGACGTTGACCTGACTGCCCTGCTCGATGAGCTGCGAATCGTCATCGCTCCCATGCTTGACGAGGAAAACATCTCGTCGCAGTGGACCGCGGAGCCGTCTCTGCCTCTGGTCTGGGCCGACCGGCCCAGCCTGATGCAGGTATTTCTCAACCTGGTTACCAACAGCATTCGCGCGCTTTCCACGCGCGAGCAGCGCCTTTTCTCAGTGACGGCAAAAACAGAAGGCAGCCGTGTTCTTGTGGAATTTTCAGATAACGGCGGTGGCGTCGCGAATCCTGAGCAACTGTTCCGGCCCTTTCAGGATGGGGCGCAATCGTCCGGGCTTGGCCTGTACCTGTCGCGTGCATTTCTGCGTTCGTTCGGAGGCGAGATTCGCTATCTCGCCCTGCCTGAGGGCGCGTGCTTCATCATTAACCTGCAAGTCGCCGCATAGTGCGGCCCATTCTGCCCATGCGCGAAATCCGCATCCTGATGGTGGACGATCACGGCCTCTTCCGTGAAAGCCTGGGCCGCCTGCTGGACACGGCGCCGCACATTCACGTTGTGGGGCAATGCGCCACCGTCGCCGAAGCAGTTACCGCCCTCACGCGCAATAAGCCGGACGTGATTCTTCTCGACTACGATCTCGGTGAAGAATCGGGCCTAAGCCTGCTGACGGAACTCAAGCGTCGATCCAGCGACGCCAGAGTCCTGATGGTCACGGCGGAACTGCCAGCTGCAGTCACACTGCGCGTGATGGAGGACGGAGCTTCCGGCATCTTTCTCAAGCACAGCAGCCCCGATCAACTGATCGCCGCCATTCAGCAGGTGGCCTCCGGCGGAACCTGGCTCTGCGAGACGCCACTCCATACTTTGATGTCTGAAAAGCGCAATCGTGCCGAGCACCTGGAGCGCGCACGCCCTCTGACAGCTCGGCAAAGCGAGGTACTGCGTGGCATTCTCGATGGTCTGGCCAACAAGGAAATTGCGTGGAAACTGAATACTTCCGAAACTTCGGTGAAGGCCGCGGTTCAGGAACTCTTCAACAAGGCCGGCGTGCGCACCCGCAGCCAACTGGTCAGAATCGCGATTGAGCAACACTCCCTCGACTGGTTAAGACTTCGAGAAGACCACTGATCGCTCGTTGCCGCGACGTATTCGGTCGCTCAGCGCTCGAATAGTTTTGCCAGCCGGTCCAGCGAGTTATTCCACATATCCTGCTGCCACATGTAATCTTCGGCGGATGCAAATCCCCGGTGGTGGATCTCGAGGATGGTGCTGGTGAAGTTGCCATAGAGACCGATGTAGACCAGACTCTCGGACCCCGTTGAATCTCCACTCAGCCGCCAGGTGAACAGCATCTTGCGGCGGCGGCACAGGCGGTAGCCGCCATGAATCATGAGATCCCTTCGCCCATCGCGATAGTGATCGAGGCGGAAACTGTCGGGCTGGGTCCACGCGACAAGATAAGTGTCTTCGTTGTCATCGGGAAGGGTTATCCAGGTTTCGAGGTATTCAGGTTTGGTCAGCGCCTGGAAGAGGCGGTTAGCATCGGTCTCAACTGTGATGCGTTTCGCGATATTGAAAGTATCGTGAATATCCTGATCCGCAGTGCGGAAGTATCTGGTCAGCTTGCGCTCGGGTGCAATGGCCTGGGTGCTCATGGCACGATATAAAGCAAATACGACTCCAGAGATGCGCTCAGGGGCACATTTGTGACCGACGATCACCAGTCGGGATGAGCGGCCGCCGAGCAATGATGATTGTTCCCGAAACCCTGAGACAGTAATATTCAGCGTGTCCCGCCGTCTTCAGATACTGGTAGATGCCATGAAAAACGTATGTCTTTTCGTATTTCGGGATAAAGCGACGCGGCCCCGGGATAAACAAGACACAGCACCGGATGAATGAGTTACGCGCAGACGTGAGTGGCAACCAAAGTGCGCACATCCCCCTCCCGAAATTGGGATCGCCATTATTGCCTTAGTAATCGCTGGATCTTTGAACGATAGCCGCGGCTCATGGGAACTTTCTGGCCGTTGATCAGAATTACCGCCGTCTCGCCTTCGGTGTCCATCCGCACTTCCTTCACGTGCTGCAGGTTCACGATTGAAGAGCGATGGACCCGCAGGAAGAGCTGAGGATCGAGCCTTTCTTCAAGATGAGACATCGTCTCTCGCAGTAAGTGGGACTCATCTTCAGTACAGACACGGACATAGTTTTCTTCCGCGGCAATCCAGCGAATTTCCGAAACAGGCAGAAATACGATCCGCCCTTTGGATTTAAAGACGATACGAGTGGTGTGCTGACTGCCGTTGGACTCTCCGGCTTCCTCGGGATGCTCGCCGTTGGATTGCTCACGAAAACGCTCAAGAGTGGTTGATAACCGCTCCGCGGCAAACGGCTTCAGGAGGTAGTCGACAGCATGGACTTCAAAGGCCCGTACTGCGTACTGATCGTAGGCGGTCGTAAACACGATGCGCGGCATAGGGACTTCAGTTTGCGCGGAGAGTGCAGCGATCACATCGAATCCGTCCATATCCGGCATCCGAATGTCCAGAAACACGAGGTCCGGACGAGCCGCACGCACCAGCTCGATGGTCTCCGCGGCAGTGGCACACTCGCCCACCACTTCGCAGTCCGTTTGGTCACGCAAAAGCAGACGCAACTTTTGTCGCGCCAGAACCTCGTCATCGGCCAAAACAACCTGGATTGTCATGCGTCAAACCGTGCGGCCTCATCGGTGTCCCTGGCATTGATTTGTAAAGGCAGGGCAATCGTTACATTGACGCGCCCCGTACCCACTTCGCGAACTGACAGCGATCCACGATCCCCATAATGCAGCCGAAGACGGTCCCTCACGTTGGTCAGGCCCACGCCGCGGTGCCCGGGTTCTTCCTTGCCGAGCTGCAGCCCGATACCACTATTGACGACGCTCATTCTCACTCGTTTACCGTCCCGGCGAATATCAATGGCCAGGTCTCCCATGCCCGTGCACCTGGAAAGCCCGTGTACGTAAGCGTTTTCGACAATCGGCTGCAGGATCAGGGCCGGAACCAGAGCATCGTGCAGGCCCGGTTCCACCGAGAGTGTCTGCTCGACTCGTCCTGCATAACGTTGCTGCTGCATGGCAAGATAAATTTCGATAAACTCCACTTCTTTACGCAGGGGAATCAGCTGCACTTCTCCCCGCTCCAGTGTGATACGCAGCAAACTGCTGAGCTGTTCCAGCATCAGGTCCGCGGCGTCCACATCGCTGCGCATGAGGCTCGAAATGCTGTTCATCGCATTGAAGAGAAAATGCGGATTCAGCTGCATACGCAGCGCTGAGAGCCTTGCCTGCACCAGCTGCACCTGGAGCCGGGCCGCAGTGTTTTCCTTTTCTCTGAACTGCTGGTAATAAGCGACGCCCCGGAACAGCAGGAATGCGCACCAGAAGATCGCCATGCTGTCGACAAACTCGGCATTCACCTGAAACGTGAACCGGTGCCAGTAGTCCATGGGCGGACGGTCAATGGGCACCTTCGGAAAAAACAGAACCCAGATCATTTCTTCAGCGATGCTGAGCACAATGCTGAGAGGCAGCACGCGAGTGAGCAGAGCCGAAAGTTTAGCGCCGATGATGAAAGGTCGCAGGAACCTCCACAAGAGCCAGCAAATGATCCCCCAAATCAGAAATTGCAATCCCCACATTTCGCACAGGAAACTCAGGCTGATCCTGTATCCCCAGCGATGGGCGTTCAGCCACTCCTGCATGGCAAACAGAATTCCCACCAGCACCGAGGCGCCGATGAAGATGGCCGGGTGCATGAAGATGGGCCGCTCGGGTTGCGGATGATCTTTGGAATCGGCCACTGCGATCGCTTCTTACCTCGGGTCGAACGGTCAGATGGACTAACTCAACTTAGGATGGCGGGACCGTAGTTAACTGGCCAGCATGCATACCGTTCGCTGGAATATCTATTGCAAGTCCCGGCGGAGTATTCTTCGCGGCGCGATTCAAAAGGATTTCTACGGTATCGTGATGCTCCTGAAACCATCCCAGAGCCGCGGCATCCAGCTTCATTGTCTGCTCCGCGCCTAGCTCCGCGGAAAGAAGCTGCGTTGACGATTCCACCTTCGCGTTGTCTGCTCCCTGCAGAACTGAAAGTTGAAAATAATAATAGGCGGCATTTGGATCGCGAGGAGCTACCGCTCCGTCACGATAAATAATCCCCAGAGCCTCAGATGAACGCCACTGCCCGTACCCGGAAGCCTCCTGGAACAGCGACAAAGCTTCATGACTCGATCGCGCCAGCTCCGGATGGTTCTCCAGCAACAACGCCAGAGCGTGAATGGCCGGCACGCAGCCTCCGGCAGCTGATTTCCGCAGCCATTCTTCAGCTTTTGCAAAATCGTGCGCGTGATCCCCAACCGAGTAGAGTGTCCCCAGGTCGAAGTCTGCAACCGGATCGTGCAATTTTGCGCCGACCAGATACCAGTGCTCGGCTGTGGTTACATCGCGTTGCAGAGCTCCTCCGAAGTAATACAGGTTTCCGAGGTAAGTAGCGGCATGTCCGTCACCCCTGCTCGCGGCCTCACGAAACAACTCCACGGCCAGCTGCTTATCCATTGACACGCCGCTTCCCCACAAATATGCAACACCCAGATTGGTTTTCGCGCTGGGCAGTCCACTGGCCGCCGCAAGCTGATACCAATGTACAGCGCGGGTCGGATCCGCCGTAACACCAATTCCAGCCTCATAGAAGAAGCCAATTTGTTGCTCGGCCCAGGGATCGCCCGCCTCCGCTGCTCTCTCGAACCAGTATGCCGCCTGCTTCTCGTCCTTGCCCACTCCATGGCCACTCAGATACGCATTGCCGAGCTTGATTTCCTTCTCCGCCGAAGGCCGTCCTCTGCTCATCATTTCCTGCGACTCTCGCGGATCTGGCATCAGCGGTTGACATGATGCGCGAACGACGCACACAGCTGTGAGGGTACACGCCCACGCTACCGTTCGTTTGACGAAGCTAACGCGATTCGAGGGTGCCATAAGATTCTCCCCTGCTGCTGGAGTCTTCAGTCGGCTTGCCGAAGCAAGCGCTGAACTGCAGCTGATGCACTCCAGACAAGCACCCGTACGCGCAGGGTAGCGGCAAGGTTCGTGCAATACGGCACCCTTCGTCCCCATACCGGTCAATGGAGACGGGAGAATCCTTCGCTGGTCCTCGTGTACACGCAGTTCGTCACAATTCTGCATAGGCGCTGTTTTTAAAACAGCATGAAACCTCCGCCCTCCTCGGCGAATCCTGGCTCGAACCCCGGACCACATCGAGTGTTCGATCTCGGACGCTTGAGTCCGGTTATGGGCACCTGTCCGGGGGCGACCGGCAACGCCTGGCCGTTAGTTGACATATTTTTCAGAGGGATGCGGTAAATCGGCGTTTGGCAATGAACGGGCATTCCCCAGTGCACAGATTTCGGCGTCGCCGCGTTGCACGGTTAATCCGGCGCTCACGCCTGCAGCAGGGAGGCTCGATGTTTCTTCAGACAGTCCTGGCCGATGACGAACTGCTCGCGCGGCAGAAGCTGCGTCAAATGCTGAATCAAAGCACCGGTGTCGAGGTGGTGGGTGAAGGCGGCTCCGCTGCCGAGGTCCTTGACATTGTGCGAGCCACCACGCCTCAGCTGCTTTTCCTCGACATCTGCATGCCGGGAACGGATGGCTTCGCGTTGGTCGATCAACTCAACGCGCTTACCGGCATTACACCGCCCCGCGTGATCTTCACCACGGCCTACGATACGTATGCACTGCGCGCATTCGATATGAACGCCGTGGATTATCTCCTGAAGCCGTTCACCGCGGACCGGCTCCGCACAGCCATCGACCGTGCCCATGAGGAAATCCTGGGAACTGGAAAGCCTCCATCGCGCCGAGAAGGACACCATAATGCCAGCCCCTACACAACCCGCATGGTTTTCAAATCGCGGGGCCGCATCCTGTTCCTTCCCGTCTCTGACATTCGCTGGATCGGTGCGGAAGAAAACTACGTGCGCATTTGCACAAAGACTGAAACGCATCTGCTTCGCCAGACGATGAGCGATCTCGAAGAGAAGCTCGATCCCGAGATGTTTGCGCGCGTCCACCGTTCGGCGATCGTCAATCTACAGTACGTGAAGGAAGTCCGCACCGAGTCCCGCCGCGACTTTGCCGTTCTGCTGGTGAATGGCCAGAAAATACCCATGAGTCGCAGTTATCACGCTCGCATTTTGCAGACTTTCAAGGCAACCGGCGCCCAGGTAGCCTGAGCGCCCCTCACCTGTTCCCGGCTATACAAATATTTATAGACCGTATTTTCTATCCGACAACAATGAGCGGCATGACCTGGCGATCGAAACACCCGGTGTCACCGCTTGTCCCGGAATTCTCGCGATTTATCCCGCATAGCGCCGATCTGTAGGGCGTCCCCCTCTTTATGCAGGAAACCATAGCTATCCCCGCCAGAATCGCGGAATAAGCGCGCGATATCTAAGTTGAGCCGCTCGTTACTCCCATACTGGCGTGCGTCTGCATTCATAAAGATGCACCCAGTCACATAACCTGGAAGGTTTCTGTGTTCGGGAGGACTGCGTGCTGATGTCTCCCGCCGTAGTCAGCAGGGGAAGTGTAACTGGAAGCGGATCGCGGCTACGGCGACTTGCGAACGCAGTACGGAACAACTGAACGCATGCGCGCACGCGACTCGTTGAATCATTCGCCTGTTTGTCGCTCGTCCTGAGCCTCTGTCTGCAACGGGAGAAAACAATGCATATGACTTTTGCGCAGCGCAGGATCGTTTATCGAATCGCTATAGTCTTCTTCTCTGTCGTGATGCTGCGTGCGACCGTATCCGGACAGGGAATCACCACCGGAATCATCAGCGGGGTGGTCGTCGATCCATCGGGCGCCGTCATTCCCGGCGCCCATATCGTGGCAACCGATATGGCGAAGGGTGCTCAGTTTGTCTCCGACTCTCAAAAGGACGGCTCATTTGCGCTGCGCGCCATGCCTGTGGACCGCTATCGCCTGGTAGTCACCGCAAGCGGATTCGCGAGCCTGAACGTCGACAATGTCGACGTAACCTCCGGATCGACCACCGAACTGAGCCGTCTGCAAATGGCCATCACGGCGGCGGCTCAGATTGAAGTCAATGGAACGGCGGCGGCAATACTGGAAACGACAGACTCGCAGGTGACAACAACCCTGGATGCTCAGGAACTCTCGCATCTCCCCTTCAACAACGGATTCGACACAGCGACGGAACTGATTCCCGGGGTGGTCAGTGCACACGCCGATGCCTTCTCCAATTCCAACGGGGACCAGTTTTCAGTGAATGGTCAGAGCAGCCGGTTCAATAATTTCGAACTCGACGGACAATCGAATAACGATAACACGATCGGCGGACCACAGGTCTTCTTTGGCAACCAGGATGCACTTGCGGAATTACAAGTCATCACGAACGATTTCAGCGCGCAATACGGACGGAACGCCGGCGCGATCGTGAATTACATCACCAAATCCGGAACGAACCGGTTCCATGGAAGCGGCTTCGAGTTCTATCAGGGTCAGTTCCTGTCTTCGTTCTCCAATCAGGAAAAGAACCCGTTGTTCGGCTATTGCAAACCGGATGAGGAACCATCGACAACCGGCTGTCAAGTTCCACAACTTCCCCGCTTAGTAGAGAACCGCTACGGCGGCACGCTCGGCGGCCCCATTCTCAGAAACAAATTATGGGCCTTTGGCAGCACGTACTGGGATCCAATCCGTACCGGTGCTGCACCTTCTACCTCATCGGCACTTACTCCCACACCAGATGGAATCCAGGCGTTGACTGGCGCCTTTCCCAATAATCCGGCCGTGGCCATTCTGAAGCAATTTGGGCCTTACGGCGTTGTGACGGGAGACCCCAAGCCCGTGGGAACTCCGGTGATGGAAACAGTAACCGGGCCGGGCGGCGTCACCGCTACGATTCCCTTCTCGCAGGTGCAGCGCTTCCTCGCCAATCCATATCACGACCAGGAAGACCTGGGACGTCTCGACTGGCAACCGACCGCCAGCGATCATCTCTTTCTGCGCTACTTCTATCAGAGTCTTGGCCTGGCGGCGGCCTTTGGCGATGTCCCCTCCGGTGGATGGACGGGAGACACCGATGTTGCCCACTCCGTCGGAGCCGACTGGACCCACACATTTGGTCCAAAATGGGTAGATCAGCTCCGCTACAGTTTCCAGCAAACCACCGGCGTTTTTCAGGGGGGAGCCTATCCACAGTGCACCACATCTAACATCGCCGCCTGCCCGTCCTACATAACCTTCACTGCGAGCAACGATGAACCCTTTGGCGACACAGACAATCCGCAGATCCCGCAGGGCAGAATTGTCAAGGTAACCCAGATCCAGAACAACGCCACATGGGCTCACGGCCCTCAGACACTGTTATTCGGTGGCGAGCTCGATTATCAGAACTCTCCCAGCACTTATCTGCCCTTTTATGGGGGACAGTACAATTATGGCTCCTTCAGCAACTTTCTTTCGGATGGTCCATTGGCCGGAGAAACTGCCGCCAGTTCTTTTCTTAGCCTCGTAGACGGCGTCGCCACCACGAGGTTCACGGAACTGGATGCAGCCGGCTACATTCAGGATGACTGGAAATTATTTCCAGGTCTTACTCTGCACGTTGGTCTTCGCTGGGAGTACTTCAGCCAGTCCTACAACACGCTTCACGACGAGACAGTATCGCGGGAATCGAACCCCGCAACCGCGTTCTGGAACACTTCCCTACCGCTGGCGGATCGCACGGTACCTGCAGTCAACGATTTCTATAAGAATTTGCAGCCTCGCATCGGCTTCGCGTGGAATCCACCGTTTGATCGCAGGTTGGTGGTGAGCGCAGGATATGCGATCAATACGAATCCGGGCTTCTACAACATCTTCAGCAACGATGCTACCAGTGCGCCCACTGCAAACGCCGGCGGAATCGCCTGCAATGGAAACTGCCTGCCCGCGAACGGCAACTTTACCAACGCGGCGGTACGCGCGGCCAATCTCGCCTCTCTGCCCAGGGGTGGGGATCCGCGTGCGCTCAGTCAATCGAGGGTTCCCGACAATTTCCGGCCTCCTTATACGCAGACATACACCCTCGCGTTGCAGCACCAGTTCGGTAAAGCCGCTGTTGGTGAGATTCGCTATACCGGTAGTCTCACAGAGAAAGATTTTCAGAGTAACAATGCGAATCCTTACCTCCTGACCATCCAGCAATCCTTCCCGGGTTATGACCAGATGCCCTTATGCCAGGATGCCACTGCGCCCGGATATGGGCGTCTGCAATGCGCCTACGGTCATCTCGGGATCATCGGCAATACTGGTTGGGCAAACTACAACGGTCTCCAGACGAACCTCACCACACGCAATTTGTACGGAGTGACGGGCACCATCTCCTACACTTTCAGCAAGATTCTGGACAATGCCACCGACGCTTTCCGCAGCACCGGAACATCAGGTGCGTCGATTTCGTTCCCGCAGAATCCCCTGAATGCCGATCGCGGTGAGCGCTCTGTGGGAGGCAATGACTTTCCGAATGCGGTCGGTCTTGGCCTGACCTATGCATTTCCGAAAACTGAGAGACGGGGCGGCCTCTTACCCCGTCTCATCAACGGATACGCCCTCTCCACCATCTATCGCTTCGATTCAGGCCAGCCATATACCAATTTCCAGCCCATCGTGCTCGACCCATACACCGGCGACACCAGCTATTGCGATGGGGGATTTAATGGGGATCCGACTGTGAGCGTGGGGGTCGATACGTGCCGCCTTGTGCTCTCCAACAAGAAAGCACCGATTAATTCTGTGGCATACCTGAACCCTTACACCGGCCCGACTATTGCCGGATCGCCGACGCTCGGCACGCCGCAATACGTGCTCTACGGCACCGACTCCGTGGATGGGGCGGGCAATTACCGTCCCGGCACGGCGATCACTCCTGCGACGGCCCATTGGATTGTCGATAACATGGCCTACGCCGATGCCGTCAACAATCCTTATCCAGGCTCGAGCCGCGGCATTGATCGCGGCTCGAGCTACAGCGAACTGGACGCAACTATCACTAAGTCCACCGCCATCCGTGAGGGAGTCAACGTCGAGTTATCGATGGGCTTCTACAATGCTCTGAACCAGATGTATTGGGGACCGCCGGGAACGTTCCTGGCCAACGGCATTACCTTCGGGACAACGAATTACAACGAAACTGGCAGCATTCCGAGCCCAACGGGGTTTGTCTCAGGAAACCGCATAGCCATTCTCGGTGCAAAAGTTGTCTTCTAGCCGGCGATAGCTCCACCCTGCTTCCGTGCAACTGGGCGCCGATGCAGGTAACTGCGGCATCGGTCACCGTTCTCATGTGTGCCAGGCTGACGTGTCCAGCTCGATCAGGGCAGGTCTGATGGCGTCGTGATACACTCGGCGGAATCGTTTCCATAGCGGCCCGAACGGGGGATTTGCAAAACCCTTGTCCGGGCAGCCGCACGATTGTATTGAACAATAGATAGGCCGTCCGTTCGCCGCGCCCCAGTTGCGGCGCGATTTCCCTTTTGGAGCCCGCTGTGACCAGGTTCAAATTGCTTCGAGCATCGTTGTTTGCATTTCTGCTATTTCTTTTCGTCTCCAGCTTCGCGTATGCCCAGGCAACCACCTCGGTAAATGGGCGCGTCACGGACAGCAGCGGTGCGGTGATTCCCGGCGCCAAAGTAACACTGACCCTGCAATCCACCGGCGCCGTGCGTGAAGACACGACCGACAGTAACGGCGCTTATCAGTTCTCGCAACTGGAACCGGGCCGTTACACGCTCACCATCTCAGCGAGCGGGTTTGCCGTCACTCGGAAGACTAATATGGATTTGCTGGTGAGCCAGCCAGCCACTTCCAATGTCTCGCTGCAACCCGCCTCCGTCACGCAACAAGTCACGGTGAACTCCAGCGAGCAGGCCATGTTGAATACGACTGACGCAACGCTGGGAAACGCATTCAGCAGCACACAGGTGGAGTCGCTGCCCCTGGACCAGCGCAATGTTCCCGATCTGTTGAGCCTGCAACCAGGCGTGACCTTTCTGGGACGCTCGGATGATGTGAGTGGTACGCAGGGCGTGGGAAATAACTCCGGCGATTCGCGGGCAGGATCTGTCAACGGAGGCCGCAGCGATCAATCCAATATCACGCTGGACGGCGTGGATGTGAACGACATCAATAATGGATACGCCTTTACCAGCGTGTTGCGCGCCACACAGGATTCTGTTGCGGAGTTCCGTGTCACTACCAGCAACCCCAACGCTGAAGAGGGGCGGTCCTCCGGCGCGCAGGTCGCGCTGGTCACGCGCAGCGGGTCGAATGCATTGCATGGCGCCGTTTATGAATACAACCGGTCGAATTTTCTGGAAGCCAACGATTTTTTTAACAAGCAACAGGAGTTGGCGGCTTCGGAACCGAACCGGCCGGAAAGTCTGGTGCGCAACATCTATGGCGCTGCAGTCGGCGGCCCAGTCATCAAAGACCGGCTGTTCTATTTTCTGAACTATGAAGGAAGGCGCGACTCGCAGGGTACCAGTGTCAACGCCGGAACTGTTCCCACTGCGAGTTACCGGTCCGGAATTCTCAACTACGAGTACGCGACTCCTGGCGGTGGAGATTCCATCTACACGCTAACTCCTGCAGACATTCAGGGAATGGACCCACAAGGCACGGGTAATGATGCAGCGTTGCTGCAGGTGCTCAATAACTACCCTCAGGGGAACGATCCGACGCAGGGCGACGGTCTCAACAGCATCGGATATCGATTCCCATATACAATCCACCGCAAATACGACACCTATATCGCACGTCTGGACTGGAACCTCACTCCCAGCGGGACGCACACGCTGTTTTGGAGGGGTAATCTCCAAAACGACAGTGAGCCCGGGGCTCCCGCTTTTCCTGGCCAGGCGCCTCAAACAACAGTGCTGACTGACAACAAGGGGTTTGCCGCGGGTTATACCTGGGTCATCAATCGAAGTGTTGTGAATGATGTACGTTTCGGGTTCACGCGGCAGGGCGAGGAAGCAGCAGGCGCCAACAATCAGCCGGTCATCTATTTCTCCGAAGTTGCACAACCTACTTCAACGGATTACTCGACTTCATTCATTATTCCGGTTCAGAACGTGGTGGACAACCTGTCATGGACCAGGCGCGCGCATAACCTCGCATTTGGAACGGATCTTCGCTTTATCGACGATCAACGTGTCAGCAATGCACAGTCGTATCCCGATGGCCAGATGAACCAGGGGTGGCTCACACGCAGTTCCACAATCGCCAACAGCTATGGCCCCTTCGATCCTGAAGTATACGGTTATCCTGCTGTCGATTTCGCGAACTATGGCAACGAATATAACGCCGCAATCATGGACCTGGTCGGCACAGTGACTGAGGGAGATGCGGTCTACAATTACGATAAGAATGGGACCGCGCTGGCGCTGGGCACGCCTATTAAACGCGACTACCGCTGGAATGAATATGAGTTTTATGGGCAGGATACATGGAGAGTGCTGCCGACCCTGACGTTAACTTACGGTCTGCGCTACTCTTATTTACAGGCGCCCGCGGAGACCAGCGGAACTCAGGTTGGAACCTGCCAGTTCTCCGGCAGCACCTGCAAGCCCTATTCCCTTGGGCAGTACGTTACCGGCAGTGCCATACAGGGAGCGGCGGGCGGGGCAGCTAACGACGTTGGAGAGCTGGCCTTTAATCTGAATGGCCGCTACAACCACGCTCCGGATTTCTGGACACCGGATAAAAATGACATTGGACCGCGGCTTGCGATTGCTTACTCACCCGCCGCGACCGATGGCTTCTGGAACAAGGTCTTCGGCAACCAGCAAAGCAGCATTCGCGCCGGGTACTCGCTGGTCTTCGACCACTTTGGTGCGGCAACCGTGCAGAACTTCGATACCACGGGGTCGTACGGTCTCTCGTCGCATCTGTCGAATGCGCCTGGATCAATTCCGATCGAGGACGCGCCGCGCTTTACCGGAATCACCGATGTGCCACAAGCGTTGCTTCCCTCTGCACCCACGGGAGGGTTTCCCGCCGTGCCCGCGGCAAGCGGCAATGGAAGCTTTGCGATCAGCTGGGGTCTGGATTCAGCCATCAAGACGCCTTACTCCCATCTTTTCGATTTTTCGATCACCCGCAGCTTACACAGCGGCGCCTCTCTTGAACTTTCATGGGTTGGACGCTATGCACATCGCCAGCTCGCGCAGGAAGACGTTGCGATGCCGGTGAATACGATGATCGGCGGCACCAGCTATTTTGCGGCCGCTGCGCATCTGGCGCAGATGGCGCGCAATAACGTGTCCGTTGCCTCGGTTGCTTCTGTGCCTTACTGGCAGCAGGAGTTCGCGGGTCTCGAAGGCCAGGACATTGGGCTCGGCTACGGCCCTCTCACAGCGACCCAGAATGTTTACGCTTTGTTTGCCAGCAATCTATACAACGAAACCTACGCGCTTTATCAGCTCGACACACCGGGTTCACTACCGAACAGTAATATCGGCGCAGGCGTAAGTTATCCGGCTTTCCGCTACTATCACGATCAATATTCGGCGCTCTACGGGTGGCGGTCCATTGGTTACTCCAACTTCAACGCGCTGGAGGCGGTTTACCGCCAGCATTTTGGTGGTCTCGAAGCGGATTTCAATTACACTTTCTCGAAATCGCTCGACATTACTTCGCAGGCTGAGCGCCTTGGCAATTCCGGGACGACGAATAATGCGCAGATCATGAATACCTGGATGCCGAATCAGCTCTACGGACCGTCGGACTATGACGTGCGCCATCAGCTGAATTCCAATTTTGTCTGGGATTTGCCTTTCGGAACTGGAAAAAGGTATCTGGGTGGTACCAAACGCCTGACCAATGAACTTATCGGTGGATGGCAAACGACCGGCATTGTTCGATGGACCAGCGGCTTCCCTTTCGAAGTCAACAATGGCGGCTACTATCCCACAAACTGGGATATTCAGGGGTATGCCCAGCAGGTGGCTCCCATTCCCACGCGGGGAAGTGGCCACGGTAAACTCGCACAACGTTTTTCGGATCCGACGGCAGTTTTCGCGGCCTTCGCACACGGGCTGCCGGGCCAGTCGGGGACGCGGAATCCGCTGCGCGGCGACGGCTACTTCGATTGGGATGAGGGCATCGATAAGTCGTTCGCCTTTACTGAAAAGCTGAAACTGGTCCTGCGCTGGGACATGTTCAACATGACCAACAGCGTGCGTTTCGATCCGCAGTCGATCAGCGCCACCCTGGACAATCCCCAGAGCTTCGGCGAGGCGACGGCTCTTCTTACAAACTATCGGCTCGCGCAATTCGCTGCGCGCGTGGAGTTCTAGATTGGCCGAATTATTGCCGCGGCAGGCGAAGGTCCTTCTCCACCTGCCGATACTGCTGTAACGGCATTTGCACGAGCAGCGGGTGCGTCGCGGGATCGAGCCATGCCAGGACGGCTTCGATGTTCGGCCGCGCCATGGCGGTGCAACCCTCGGTTCCCTGTCCATCGCCGCCCCAGATGTGCATGAAGACACAGGAACCGCCCTGCGGAACGCGCCCTGGATTCTGGTCGATGACTACTCCCCAACGGTAGTACTCGCCCTCCGAACGCATATGCTCGGAACTATTCCAGTCCGGCTTAATTCGCGCGCGATCGACGACGCGGTTATAAGACTTCGAGTGAGAATCATCAACGCATTCAACTGAAGGGCTGAGCGCCAGATAGGGCATCGACCAGCTCGAGGGCTTGAGCTGAGCGTAGCCGAACGCTGTACCGAGACGAAAAATGCCCGCAGTCGCTCTGCGATCGCCCTCCTTCTTTACGGGATCGTCAGAGCGGTGCCCGGGAACGGACATCATTCCAGCACCCCAACCCAGGCCGTTTTTCCCCACCACTACAGGAATAGGATCGCCAACCGGATGCCACGCTGCCTGCGGAGCTGTGCGCGCAAACCGCTGGAGAGTACCGCTTGTGGCGTTCCAGTCCGCCGTTGTGACCACAATGAGTTGCGTAGCAGCTGAAAGTGCTGTGGTGTGCTGCGGAGAATTTGCGGCATACATTGCCGGGACTAGAGTCAGCATCAGGCTCCAGAATCGAATGCCTGCATTCCGTTTTTCGCGAATCTGTCTGAACACACCTCGAGTATAAAGATGGCCATTGGAATTAAAGATGAGTCGGGTTAATGGCGGAGAGACAGGGATTCGAACCCTGGATACCTTGCGGTATACTTGGGTTTGGATTATGAAGAGCTACCGAACGATGGGAACCGGCTCCGATACCGCTCAGAATCCAGTTTTCCACCCGCCCCGTAACGCTTCATACCCCCCCATGTCCCCCGGTACGCTTGCCGTCTTTTACTACCCGGCTTGCTTCCCGGTCCAGCTGTCGATTTCGGCCTCCGAACACCCTCGGCCCTTGAAACCGTGCGATCCCGCGATGGAATCGCCTGCAACCTGCTCAACCATACACCGCATCTAACGCCTGTCAATCACGAAAAGGAACTTCGCCTGTGCAAATCGCGGCGTTGGTAATACACATTGGTAGTACCTACTTTGGTGCTCTGTTTACTTAGCCAACATGGCTAACTGCCACACTATTTCCCACGCGATACTTAGCTTTTGACGCAACGTTTTGGGCTTCGGGCTATCGATCTCCTGCTCAAAGTGCGAGGTGACTTTATGCGTGTCGCCCGCGATTCCCGCAGCCTGTTCGCTGAGATCGGCCGTTCCCTTCATCGCGCGCTTTAGATCCTGATCCTGCGCCAGGCCGTTGATGGATTCTGCCGCAGCCCCGAATTGTCCGATGGCCGTCTGCAGCGCGCCAGCATCCGCGGTAAGAGCCACCGTCGCATCGTTCGCCGAGCCTAAGCCGGTTGCGGCCGCTTTTGTCAACGCATCTTCGTCGGCGGTGAAGTGCTGGACGGCAGTGTTCAGCGAGACCAGCGCGCCGTTGGCATTGTCGAGCGCCAAGGAGACTTTGGCGTTCCACTGCTTCAGGTAGCCGGCCTGAGCGTTCTCGGTGTCATCCGCATCCTTCACCAGCTTCTTTACATCGACCATCGTCCGCGAACTGAAGTCGATTAAAGCCTCGGCCTTCACCGAGCTCGCATGGACTGTGGGGTACAGGCGCAATGCCATCACGTTGATTGTGATGAGGAGGGACGCCGCCGCAAGCAACAGCAGGGTATGCGCGGAGCGTTCGAATGCGCCGACTTTGCGGATATGAACGGTCGCCATTTAGATCGAACCAAATGCCGGCGGTCTGAAGCGAGCAGTAGATTGTCCTGATGCCCCGCCGGCTGGCAAATCAGGGATTATCCTGCGCGCCCTCTATGAAATCGGTTAGGCCGCCGCGGGCGCGGGGGCCGGTGAAGACGCCGCAACCGCTTTGGCGATGATTGCCGCGAGAGAGCCGACGGCCTTGATGATCAGGCCCAGCTTGGCAACCTGGACTGGATCCTTCACATGGCCGGCAGTCTCGAGGCCCTGCAGGTTCGACTGGACAGACGCCAGGATATTCGCGGCGTTCGGGGATGGACCAAAGTCGTACACGACGGCGCTGACCACCTTCATGTCCGATACCACTTCGTCCAGAACGCTCTCAATCTCGGGCACCAAAGCTGCACCGCCCGTTACGCCGAGAACGACTGGCAGCCCAAGCTCCACGTAGCTGACCGTTTGGTCGACAACGGTTTCGATCGAAGGCTCTTCCTTGTAGAACGCTGCGTATTGCTTCGCGAGCCAACTGATGACGGTGTGCTCCACGCCTTCGACGTCGGCGACGATTTTACTGAGACCAGATGCCATGACTTCTCCTTGATCCGCCTGAGCGGGAATCTTTACGTTTGCTTTGGGTCCGACTGAACCACCGACTTGTCCCTGGTAGGGCGGCTCGCCACCTGAATCAGAGCGAAGGCGCCGGTCACCAGGCCCGAGTCGGAGTGGCCATGGATCACCAGGGCGACGCCGGCGGCGAGAATGACATAGGGCCCGAGAACTGGAATCAGAGAGTTAATGGCTTCCATAACCCAACCTTTCCAAGAAGCTTGTATGGCGCGGTGCGGAGTACAGGAACGAGCCGCTAGCTGTGCCCGAGAAGGTGCGACAGAAATTCGGCTACAAGAGTTCAAGCATCCGCACCAGGCCAGCGCCGGAGGGTTTTCGGTGCGCAGGAAAGTAGCATGGAAGGCGCAGAAGCGGTCAAATCCTCAGTCTTTATCTGCCGCCAACCACATCCGCCATGCCCACCCTGCAATCTTCACAGCGAGCAGGCGCCGCGGCGCGCGGGTATATTCCAGCGCCTTGGTGAAGACTTCACCGGCTGCATGTGGGCCTTCGATTCCCGCCCCACTCATCATTTCGCCGAGGACGTTCCGCCCGTCCTGCAGGTATCCCTTGCGTTCTGCATGTTCGCCGCAGGAACTGCGGATTTCGTCAAAGAACGCCTCGAGCGTTTGCGTGCCGGCCACTTACCCTCCCCACGATTAAAGACAAGAATGCTACGCACATCGCCCCACCAGTCCGAGGCGCTATCTTCTTCGAAGGCAAAATCGTCCACAGCTCAAAACCGCTTCTCGTAGTAGCCGCGGTCAAACCTCGGAAACCATTCCGGTGCGTACCGGATGATCGAGCCGTCTTCCGAAGATTGAGTGATCCCGATCGTGTTGAACCCGACCATTGCCTGGATGCGCTTTTTGCGCAGGAACATCGTCTGATCGCAGGTACAGCCGCCCTGATGCGTGTGGACTTCCCGCGGGTAGCCATAGTTGAATTTGTGGTAGTGGCCGACCCATTCGATCTGCGGTTTCTCGCCGCCCTGGTACGACTCGACTCGCTTCTGATCGGTGTAGCTGATCGCATACGCAGAACCGCCGCCGGGATGCACCAGCCGCGCGACAGCTTCGTGGCCGTTGTAGGCCAACGCGATGTCCGCCTCGCCATAGCCGAGATAGACCAGGTCGTCGCGGCCGGCCGCCTTCGCGTCATTCTGGAGAAGCTTGCCGAATTGAACCTTTTCCCGCTGGTAATACCAGCCTTCGTGGTCGTCGCCGTCGATGAAGTACGTCTTGACGCCCTTGCGCGCCGGATACTCCTGGACCGCGTAATCGATCTGGCTCTGCATGCCCGGGGCGACGATGAGCTCCGTCTTGTTGAACCGCATCTCGCCGTCGACCATGTTGCCGGCGTGGAGCACTTTTGTAATGCCCTCCGACGCGAAGAAGTCGTAGGCTTCGTTCAGCACGTCCAGCCGCGAATGCATGTTGCAGAGGTGGGTGTCCGTGACGAACCCATAGCGATGCTCGCCGTCGCGATCCGCCTTCAGCGTGAGGTGGCCTTTGTCGAGCGTCACCGCATCGGTAAAGCCAAACTTGCCGCCAACAAAGCCGTGGATCATCGACCCTTCCGCCTTCAGGGCGCGCAGGGTGCGCTCGACGGTGCGCGCCGGGCAGCCAAGCTCCGCCGCGATTTCCGGGACCGTGCGCGGCGCTTTGCGCAGCAGCACTTTGAGGCTTTCGGTCAGTTCGAGTTCTGCTGCATGTTTCGCTTCCTGGATTTTCATCGGCCCACCTGGCGGAGCAGTTCTTTGATTGCCTTCGGGTTACCCCAGAAACGGGTGGCACCGACCTTCGCCGAATATCCAGAAAGCAGCGAATGGCCGAACGTGCTGGTCTGGCGGATGTCCTTCTCCCGAACTCCGGACACTTTAGCTAACTCGTCCGCCCGGTAGATCGTGTCTGCCGGAGTTTTGTCGAGAGCGGTTTTCAGGCGAACGGTCTGTGTCACCGCCCTCGCGAGATCGAATGGTTGACCAGCGAGCTTTAATTGGCTCAAGCAGTTGCCTCCAGACTTGCGGCGTGCAACCTATAGATTTGCCCGACCTTGTAGGCGCGGTCGGGGTCCGTCGACCAGCTCTGCGAGACTTCGTTGATGTAGGCCCATGGATCCTTCGCCTCGACCGCGAAGGCGTAATGCGGGTAGGTGGGTGCCAGACGGCGCAGCGTATCCATCCGCGCGAAGAACGATGTCTCAAAGTCCGGGTAGGAGCACCAGGCGGCGTCGACCGTGGTCCATGCGTGATTCAGGAATTCGCGCGTTGGAAGGTGGATCGTGGCGAACTCTGGATGGACTTGCTGTTTCGCGCCGAAGAGATTGTTGCCCAGGAGGGCGAGCTGGGAGGTTCCCCACGTCGATTCGAGAGCCGCTTCGCTGGCGGCCATGGCTGGGAAGACGTGGGCGGCCTTGACGGCCGCGGCATATGCTTTCTCGAGGAAGGCCTGCTGCTCCGGAGTGATCAATGCCGCCCTCCGGAAAAGACGTAGTGGCCAACGAACTGACAGAGGCCGCCGAACAGAGCGCCGAGGATGCCGGATGCGCCTGAGCGCTTCCATTTGTCTTTCTCCAGATCCTCAACTTGCTGAGTAATCGCAGCCTTCCAGCCGCCATTGCCATCCTCGCCTACGAGGGCATCCATTTTTGTTTCCAGCCGACTTAGCGATTCAATGACCTTCAACTGGAATTCGTGGTCCGTCAACGCATAATCTCCGGGGTTCGCGGTACAGATAAGTACCGCAAGACCCCGGTTCCGGTCAATTACTGGAGGCTGCAACCGACATCAAAGGTTTCCGTGCCGGCCGGGACCCCGGTCCAGTTGAAGGTGATCGTGCCGCTGGCTTTGGTCACATAGTACTTGGCCAGCATGAGGGTCGCCGCCGTGGCGCTGGTGGGCGTCAATGTGGCAATCCCCGTGGCGGTGTAGCCGGTGACGGCCAGCGCAGTGGTCGTTGCCGACGCCGTAGGGGCGATCGTGCCGCAGTTCGCGACGACTTTCACCGCAACTATCCCGGAATCGACGAGTGGACTCCCGGTAGTGTTGTTCGCTACGGGTAGGTGTCCGGAGGTGTAAGAACCGCTCGCCGTTCCGATGTGGTACGAAGCGCCTGCCGTGTTGGGATAGATATAAGTGGCGCTGGCCGTTAGATTGTCGGTGGTGAAGGTCACCCCGAATCCGGCCGTGATGTTGGTCGCATTTCTGTTCCAGGTGTATTCATGGACGCAACCGGATGGCGTGGTGATCGAGGTCACACTACCGCAGGGAGCTAGCCCTAAATCGACCGTGCTGCTGGACCAATTCAGCACTGTGGCCCACACATTAGTTGAGGTGGAAGAAGCAAAATAGAATCCAGGGACCGTATTGCTGGTCGGCATGATGAAGGCGGCCGTTGAAAGCGTGCTACCCAAGACCATCGCCGAGGGACTCACTCCCTGATAGTTATTCCATCCGCTTCGCGCTGAGGTGAACCACTGGCTAGCCGCGTACGGCCAGATCGTGGCGTCGTCTCCACTTTGCATCACGAGGTTTTTGACATTGCCGGTCGAATCTCCCGAGGTCGTGAGAAGTCCTGTACCGACAAACATGATATTGACCGTCGGTGCACCGCCTCCTCCTGCGCCGGCGCTCTGGCAAGCGGTGGGAAGAGTGTATACAGGGCTCGCTCCGTTGAAGAGGAGACCGTTGTCCGTGCAGGTACCCGTGTATGTGGTACCGGTGACAAGCTTGTAGATGATGATTCCCTGCCCAGGACTTGCACCGGTGACTACCCAAAAGGTGGACGGACCCTGATAGAGAGGAGTTAATTCGGCCCAGGCATTTGCTTTGAGGACAAGATTTCCCGCCACGCCGACGAGGGTCGTCCCTGAAGCTCCGGTGATCGTCACCGGCCCGGTGCCTCCATTGAAGAGCCGAACGGAGTTACCCGGGCCCGATTCAGTCGTGCCCGACGTGGCGCCTTGGACCGTCGACATATAATTCGGCAGCAAAGTCACCGCGACGCCGCTCGAATTGTTGTAGAAAATCGCAAACCCCCGATCGGCAGCTGAGACGGCATCGGCGGCCGCGGTCACGCGCGCGAAGGGCGCGTGACGGCTGGTATCAATCAGCTTCTGATGAGGTTGCCGCGGCGTACCCTTGATGCAGGCTTCGTGGGCAGCATATCCACTGTTATTCAGATGCAATTGCTGGTTCGGGGAAGCAGCCGCCTGAGCCGCGGTGCCATAGAGGCAATTCCGTAGATCTATCCAGTTGACAGGTAGCCCCATCGCCTGAACGTCCGCCGCGGCATTCGCGGCGATGTCGTTGTAAGCCTGCGTCACCATGCTTTTTGAATCGTTGAGTTGAGGCGGCGCGCCCCACACCCACAGCGGATTGGCGCCGGCAGTCGGGGGCATCGGAGCAGACCATAGGACACTGTTCGTCTGACCGCTGGCGGAAGTCACATTGCAGGTAATCGAATGGCTTCCAGAAAGCCGAGTCGCATCATTCCACACATAGACCATCGGGAATTCGTTGGTCCCGTTCGCCGTCGCGACCCACGGCGTCATTGTGTTGGCGAGATAGACCGTCGCTCCATCACTCAGCCCCGAATCCGTGCAGGTCATCGTCCCAAGGTTGCCATTGATAGCGCGAAACGCTATCGCGAGGCTCTGCCCGACGCTGCTCGTCGTGTAATTGAGCACCAAAGCCGCACAGCCGCCGCTGCCACCAGTACAGGAAACGCCGTGGTTTGCGGCATAAGTGGTGTCGCTGCTCCATCCCGTGGTGGCCGTCGGAATCGTTTTGTACGTCGAAGGAATCGACAACTCGATCATCGCGGACTGAAACGCCGCTGAATATTTCCCCTGCCACCGGCCGAGTCCCCCGCTCGCCTGATAATAGTTGCCGCCGGCGTTGTTCGCGTCATTGACCGTGTTGCCGATCAGCGTCAGTGTCGTCGTGGCCGCGCCGGGATTCTCGTCCTGGTAGATCTTGTTGGTCATGTCGGCCATCTCGTCGCCGCCGAGGCTATAGTTGGTGACATTGCTGGTAAAAGACAGGCCGAGATCCGTAGCCAGCAGACCCCAGTAACAGTTCCCGTTGCCGCCCGTTGCCCCTACGCATGCGCCCCAGGAGTCGTCGTGGACGTGGATCGCCGTCCAGCCTGTAAGGGGCAGCTGCGTCGTGAGGCCGCTCGTCGAGGGTGCGCCACTGATATCAAGCAAGACCTGCGACGTGTTGACGCCGACCGCAGTCGTTGAACTTGTGGCCTTCATGTATTGCCCGGTCGTGGTGCTGCTAAAGTTGGCATTGCCGGCTGGACCCGTAGGCCCGGTTGGTCCGGTTGGTCCGGTGGCGCCGACCGGACCCGTGTTGCTCGTCACCGTCAGCGGGGTCGATGGCGGCTGAAACAGATCGTAGTTGCAGGTCGTGGCACCGGAGACCGTTGAACACCAGTAGGCCTGAGCGCCGCTATTCGCGGTGGCATTCGATGGCTGCGCGCAGGATGCCGCATAAATCGCGGCGCCGGTCGCATTCCGCAATGTGAAGCGATAGCACATATTGGCCGGATTCGCGATCGAGGTATCGGCGAGTTGGCTGAAGCCGGCCTGCAGCAGCGGCTCATAAAAGAAGATGTCCGCCCCGGATCCAATTGTGGAGGAATTGACATTGGCCCGAATATAGACCTGCGTCACGCCCGCCGGGGCCGTGAACTGCACTGTCTTAGTAGCCGTGGTCCCGGCGTTGACGGCGATGAATGCATAATTGACCGTGCCACTTGGATTCGACGAGATGAGCCATTCCGGCGAAGCGCCGGTCACGCCAGATCCCGAGGCGTTAATGCCCGCGCTGAAGGTATAGGTTTGGCCGGGGACAACCGTAATTGCAGCGCTCGACGATCCCTGCGTTGTGCCGCTGGAACTCGACGGTGCCGTCAACGCGTTCACCGGGCTGGGAAGTCCCAGTGAAGAAACGGGCGTGGTCAGCCATGAGCCCGGCTGGGTCCATGTCGTGAATCCAGTAATCACCGGATCTGGCGTTAGATTCGTTCCACCCGCCGAGGGATCGAGTGTTTGCCAGGTTCCCGGCAGGTAGCCGCTAGTCACGGGCGAGCAAATCTCATTTGTCGAGAGCTGCCCTCCACCGCTTCCCGCCGCTACCGCCTGCAGAGGCAAATTGCTATTGTTGACGGGCCGAACGCACAAAGACCCCGTAAGTGCGCTCCCCGACGGGTCCTGGATGTGGGAAGCCGTCAGGTTGAGAAACTGACAGTGGCCGTTCGGAAAGACGAACCACGGGAAGAGCAGGACAAAAAGGGGCAGGCGGCGACGTAGCATAGCGCCAGCACGCTATGACGATTTCGCCAAACAGGTCAACTTACCAGCTGACGGAGGCATACCCCTGGCATGCGCTGTTGGCGACGCTCGTCGCGATGATTGTCGCGGAACCGTGCGTCGGTGGCGATCCCGGATCCCAGCTTCCCCCGCCGCTGATCGTTCCCACCGACCCCGGGCCCAAACTCCAGACCACAGCGGTCATGGCGGTGCCGGTGACGGTGGCTGTAAATGCCGTGACGCTGGGCAATCCCGAGAGGTGTCCGGGGTTGGGCGTCACGCTCACGTTGATTGAGCCAGACCCGCTTCCACCGCCGGAGCCAGACCCGCTTCCACCGCTCGCCGCCGTGATGACCGAGAGGCCACCGGGCGCGAGGGGAACACGTCCATCCAACTTACAAGCGGCATCAGCGACGGGGTCGTGCACCGTCGTGAGAAGCGCTGGCGAGCCGACGGGCGCCGCGGGCGCGACAAACTTCACTCCGCCATTGACGATGTCGAAGTAGGGATAGGCAAAGTAATTCGTCATGGCGGTGAGGCCGGTGACCGCTTCCGACCCGTTGACGATCTCCGTCACGCCGCCATCGGGCCACTGGATCTGAAGCCCACTCCAATCCATCGTGACGGTCGTGTCGGTGTAGGAAAAGGGGAAGCTGCCCGTCCCGACCGGCAGAGCCGAGGCCTGAGCGCGCATCGCGCTGCTACTGCCCAACTGGAAGACGTCGGTCACGCGCCCGGTGTCGTCGATGTCCGCCCAGACCGAGGGAACCGTCTGCCCGACCGCCGGAGCCTCGAGCAGGAGATGGCTCACCGTAAAGCCCGATGCGACGGGAATGCTCACCGTTCCGTCGACCAGCACCCTTACCCGGACCTGCGCCGTTCCCATGGGAACTACGGTCGAAGCGCAAAAGACGCGGACGAGAGTCTGAGCTGCGCCAGCCATCACCAGCACCGCGCGGGCGGCGCTGATCAGCGTGATGCCGGCGTCGGAGTAGAAGGCGATGTCCGCGACCAAGTTCCCCGAGGGCGTTCCCGTGGTTTCAAAGTAGGCGGAGAGCATCAGATCGTGGCCGACCTGCCAGTTGGAAGGCGAGACCACCTGATTCAGGATGGGCGTTGCGGCCGCCAGCGTGGAACCGGCGACCGCGTATTGCGCCTCGCCATCATTCTGGAAGGTCGGCACCAGCGTGTCGCCGGCGCGCGGGGTCAGATTCCAATAGACGAAACCGCTCTGAAAGCTCGAGTCAGCGAGCAGGTTGGTCGTGATTCCCTCGGTTGTGATGGTCACATTGGGCGCCGCGGACCAAGCCTGATAGTTGTCGTTGGCGTCGAAGCCCACGACCCAAATCTTCCATGTCACTCCCGGACTCACCTGGAAGCGCCAGCTCGACTGATATCCCTCGATCCGAGTGAGCATTTGCGGCGTTGCCTGGCCGAAAGAGCCGTAGATGCCGACGCCGGCCGTGTTGATGCCGGGGATCCACGTCACGTTGATGAAGTCCTCGTAGCTTCCACTGCTCTGCACTTCGAATTGCTCGACTGCCTGGAGGTTCGTCACGCCGGGATTGGTCGTTACCTGGGCGCTCGTCTCGCCGACAATCGGCGTGGCGTCGATATAGCAGCCGGGGTCATAATCGATCCATTCGATCGTCGACCGCATGTCGCTGGCCTTCGCGATGCGCGTCACCCGGACAATCTTCTGGGAACCCGGAACGCCGTAGAAATAGGTCGCATAGTCGTCGGGCGCCTGACTGAAGGGCGTTCCAAGCTTGACGACCTGCGTTCCCTCGGGCCCCGGAGTGACACCGGAGACCGTCGCAGTCTCCAGAACGTCGGTGTCATAGAGCGCGTAGGGCTGCCCGGTCGTTGGCGTGAATCCCGGTGGAACCGTCACGAGGATCGAGGAGGGAGTTGCCGACAGGATAGTGCAATCCTTCCCATTGATCACGGCGCGCGTCACCCGGTTGGCATTGTCGAAGAAGGACAGGCCCACCGTCGTCCCGATCGTCAGACCGGTGCCATCGACATCGGTTGCGACCGAGGTGACCGTCCCGACGTAGCGCTTCACCGCGGCGAAGAGGACGACCACGTTATACGCAGTCGTTCCGTCCCACGGCAGATCCGAGCGATCAACGCCGATGGAGTCGACGGAGTTTCCGGTCAGCAGCCGTCCGCCCCATCCCCATTGCGGCACGTCATGCTGCAGGATGATCAGATTCCCCGGCCGGCAGGCGATCGCGTCGACATCGCATTGGAATTGCCCGAGGCGGAGCAGAAGCTTATTACAGAGTCCTTTGAACCGGCCGAAATGCCAGGCCTGCGCGGGCAGCGTGATTCCCTTCCCGTTGATTCGAACGTTCTTGATGATCGCGCCGGAGGCCATGTCCGCCGGGTCGATATAGACCATGGGATTGTCCTGCCGGTAGTAGCGCGTGGAATCGGCGAACTGCACCTCGATTTGGTTGGCGCGGTCGTCGAGCATCATCCAGTGCTCCTGAAAGCTGTCCTGAATGATGTTTCCCATGGAGAACAGCTGCACCGGCGTATCGGCCTGATCGACGAAGACTCCATAATCGAGCCCCATCGGAATGATGGCCGCGCGCGACATCTGCGCCACGGCATTGAGTTGATTCCACAGATTGTCTTCGTTGTCGAAGATCCCGTTGAAGACGTGGCGCCGGATGGAATTGCCGTTGCCGTCGTCGACCAGTTCGTCGTTGAGCTCCGCCCATGAGACCCACTCATCGATGAAGCGCTCGATGTTAGGCGCCGCGATCCCGGGCCACTCCCCGCCGCCGTAGAGGTCGTCGAGCATCATATCCGCCGCGACGCACGCCGGATTGTCCTCCTCGAAGACCTGCAACGCCGCCGGCAGCACGTTGTTGTCGAGAGTCCGCAGGCCGTATTCGATCACGGCCGTGACGTTCAGATTGGCGCCCTGGATTTGGTTGGTCGCCTGCGCGCGCACGCCCACCAGAATCATGTTGGGATAGGC
Organism: Acidobacteriaceae bacterium; assembly: GCA_036490815.1. Classification (GTDB taxonomy): domain Bacteria; phylum Acidobacteriota; class Terriglobia; order Terriglobales; family Acidobacteriaceae; genus Palsa-343. The sequence goes on along the minus strand of DASXDF010000065.1, from coordinate 241,882 downwards.
GAGATCCTGATAGGTGATCTCGTTGACGGTGTGGATCCAGACATCCTGACCGCGCTTCGGGCTGAAATAGTCTCCGGGGCTGACCGTGTTGCTGGCATTGTTCGACCCGTATTTCGTCACCCGCACGTCGTATTTATTGACCGGAAGTCCATAGATCGACACGCGGTTGTAGCAGACCTGCGTTGTGTCGGCGACGTATTTCGTCCAGCCGTTGGTCCAGCTCAGCACCTCGACAAAGGGCAGCGTGAGATCGACCGGCTGCCATTCACCGAAGAAGGTTTGCGAGACGGTGTGCGTCGTTCCATCCGGATCGACGGTGGTAATGTTCGACGTGGTCGACCCCGCCTGACCAGCGTGGAGGCCGGCAGGGTTCGGGTCGGAACCATTGCCGGAGGTGTCGATGCAGACGCCGCTTCCGGCCGGGAGATTGTTCGGAATCAGAACCCAGGCGGGGCTGGCGAAGGGGTTTACTGTTCCGTCGCCGTTGTAGACGATGACCGACTGAGTTTCAAGCGGCTGCAGCACCGGTTGCCATGCGTTCAGTCCGGAAATGGAGTACTCGACCTTGTAGATGATCGCGCAGGGCAGGTCGTTTCCATCGCCGGAAACGTAATAGACGCCCTCCGGGAACTGCACGTCGACCTGCAGCGCCTGGGTTTGCGTCCCGGTCCCGGGCACGACGACAGGCCCACCAGCGCAGGTCACCTCGACATCCTGCGGATAGCCGTTCACGATGCGGTTGAATCCGGCGATTGGCTCCTGGGCGTTGGTGCCGGCGCGGGTGTAGTAATACACGTTCTGATAGGTGCTGATGGCCTTTTGGTTGATCTCGATATCGGCGATGGTCCGCGCGGGGCCGAAGCCGAAACAAATCAAGGCGTTGATGTACTGATCAGAACCCTCGACATCGACAAAGCTGGAAATGATGTTGCCGCCCGACATGAACTTCCCGTAACCCTTCGGGATCACCGTGCCCGACTGCGCCAGGGACTGAGGGCCGTCGAAGGCATAACTGGCCGATTGCGCCTTCGTGTTCGGCTGAGCTGGCAGGAAGGTTTGAATCAGCATGTTCCCGCCGATCGAGACGACACCGGCCGCGATACTCGTCGTCAGCGCAGCCGACATTCCAAGGACCCCGGGAAGTTGAAGGCCGGGGACGGCCATCATCGCCACAGAAGCCGCCATGACAGCGACCTGCGCCAGCGTCCGCCAGACGCTTCCGCCACTCAACAGCGGCGCCACGACGATGCAGTCCCCATCGCGCGGGAAGAACCTGGTCGACTCTTCCGTGGGAACAATTTTGCCGTTCAGTGAAATCACCATCTCAGACGGAGGGATTCCGTCGTGGTAGAGGTGATGGGAAATGCAGCCGAGCAAATGCTGGCCATCGACTGGCGCGATCTCACGGATTTCACGGGTGCTCGAGGGCTGCAGGGGATTCCGGATCCAGATCAGGCGGATCACTTCGCAGCCCCGAGCGAATAGAAGCCGAGGATGCGGCGCAGCCAGAGCGGCGAGTTGATGCGCTCGACCAGCACGCCAATGCCTTTCCAGGCATGGATCATGCGCCAGCGATCGACCATGACTCCGACGTGATGCTCAGCGGGACCGGTGCGCAGGAGGACGATGTCTCCAGCCGTCGCGGCGCCGACACGCGGCAGGTCGGCGAGGGCTGCACCGTCCGCGGCCATCTGCGCATGAAATTCGGTTTCGCTGCTCAGGTAGTCGGGGAGGGTTTTGCCGAGGCGTTTGGCCACCTCGATCACCAGACCGACGCAGTCGTAATTTGCGGGGCCGCGGCCGCCGTCGACGAAGGGCTTGCCGATCAGATCAGAGAAGAGGGCGGGCGACAGCGCGGGCGGCTTCCGGATGGGCAGCGCGCTCCGCTTCTTCGCTGGGACAGGTGCGAAGCCCGTTTGGGCGAGGGTTGGCACCCGTCTAAGTACCGCGTTTCAGGGGATTCGGTCAAAGAACCAGAGTTGCAGCCGCTTCCACCAGCGAGGCCAAGCGGCGCAAGGGCCTTGGTGTCCTCGGACACGCGCGCAATACCAACCCTTCGGGGCCCGCGTGCAATCCCAATTAATCCCCATCACACCACCCCCGCGGCCTGTGCGCCGTTTGTATCGATCCCCGGGAACCCGCCGAATCTCAGTTGATTGTTGTGGGCCTCGCAACCCGTCGTGCCGTCGAGCGTCCGGCTACAGGTCGGAAGCGCGCCCGTATAGCCGCATTGGAGAGACTTGTACTTCCAGATGCAGAAGTTGGGCCAGTACATGAGCAGCGGGAACAGACGGCGCATCGGAGAACTCGCACCCAGCTTCAGGTGAACCAGCTTCGCATCCGAGGTGCTGCCCAGGATCGTGAATTGCAGCGTCAGGTCCGGTTCACCGTCCGGGTTTGCGGTGTTCACGACGTAGAGGTATAGGTTGGCACCGACCACGCCGGCGTACTGCTCAATCAGCCTCTGCAGCACCCGCATGACATTGGAGGCCTGAATCTCCAGTTGCGGCACGCTTCCGTTGGAGCTGATGTTGAACTCGCCCATTTCGAAGTTGAAGGGCTCGTAGACGCATGGACCATTGCCGTCATTGGCGTCGAAGGTGATCGGATCGAGATTGCGCGCCAGCCTGACGTGTTGCTGGGTCACGCCGGGATCGCTGGCGGAATTCCCAGGCCACTCGACATCCATGAGCAGGATCCACGGATCACCGCTCGCCAGGTTGTGGCGTTCGATATTGGCGACGACAGAGAGCAGCGAGAGCGGCGGCCGGACCGTGCTCACATTTCCCTCACTTGAAACTGGCAGTTCCAGCGATAGCCCGCGGCGTTGCCTTTATCGTCGGCGCCGATCCAGCCGGCGTCGGAGTACTTCGGCAGGGCGGCGAAGCGCACGGTCAGGGTTTGGGGATTGTCGAGGTTGCGCGGATCGAGCAGCGTGAACGGTTGGCCGCCGTAGGCTGCACCCGCCGCGGAGCAATCCTGATAGAAGCTGTCCAGCGCGTCCTTGTCCGAGGCACTCAGGAGATCGATCGACACCTGGAAGGTTCGCCGGTTGCGCGTGAAGCGCGGCCGAGTCTCCTCCATGCCGTTCTCCATGGGGGAGCGCAACGTGGGATCGACCGGATCTTCGGTCTGGCGCAATGCAAAGGCGCGGGTCAGCTCCGGAAAGGACGGGGTAGGCACTCGAATCAGTACCCCACTTCAGCGGATTCGGTCAATTGACCGGCTGCGTTGCGAGGATGGCGTAGAGCCTCGACTGCGAGGCCTCGATTGCGGAGCGCGTGTCCGCCAGAAACTTCGCCCTCTCCGCAACGACCTGCAGGGAACGCTCACTGCGAACAATCGCAGCGCGGACCTTCTCCAGGGTTGCGCGGGACAGCTGAGGGGCAGGCATCAGGGAATCGCCGCCACATACACGTTGGATGGCACGCTTTCCACTCCAAACGCATCCACGCTGGTCACCTCGTAGCTATAGCTACGCCCTGACATCACGGTGGCATCGGTGAAAGTGGTCGGCACGTTGATCGAGGCATTCAGCAGCTGATACGAACCGGCGGCCGGCGCGCGGTAGACGTTGTAACCCACGACCGGATCGGTTGAGACGGCAGGAGCATCCCACGTAAGTCCCACCTCATAGGACGGGCCGAGGGGTACGCCGGTACCGCTCATCGTGAGCACCGCACCGCCAACCGTGAACGTTGCAGAGAACGAGCCCGACGCGGTCGGCGCGAAGATCACCAGCACGCTCTTTGACGCACCCGCGGCAAGCGTAAACGGGAGTACATTGACCGGCCATGTCTCCGAAGTTACAAACTGATCGCTGCCAGTGGCGGCGACCGCCGAAACTGTCACCGCGGTTGTCCCAGGATTCGTGAACGTCACCGACCGCGCTTCGATGTTGGTGTCAAGGACGGAGCCAAAGGCCACGCTGGACGGCGTGACCGCGAGTACGCTCGACTGCGCGGCTGCCACTGGAACAGCTGGGTCCGGCACTGGCCGAGGCGCCGTACCGAACTTGCCGACGCAGCCGATAGGGGCGCAGCAAATCAGGGCGAGCAGCAACAGACTGCCGTAGAGCGCCAAACCGACGGAGAGGATCCCGCGCTTCATCGCGTCTTCAGACTGGCGGGAAGATCGCGTTCGCGGTTATCGGGAGGCGGGTCTTGCCAATAGCGTGGCTCGATCGGAGCCCCCGGTGACCTCAGGATGATCAACGGATGCTCCCGAAGGCGGCGGCAGACCCAACATGGGTGCTCGGGATTGTGTTTGCAGCCGTTCACCGGCGCACCACCTTTGCCGGCTGTTTCAGTTCTGGCGACTGCAAAAGACCAAACGATACGACCGCAGCAAGGCCGGCCGCGCGACCGAGGCCGAGGCGACTGAGCAGTGATGCATAGTCGTTCAGGAGCAGCGCCGACTCCACAAGCTGATCCGCGCTGACCTTGCGGTAGCCCTGTCTTGAAATGTTGAGTTCCACCTTCACCCCCCATGGCCGCGCGCAAGGTGCCCCCAATTGCCGATTTCGGTCAAATCGGGGGATGATGGCGTATGCCAGTGCTCTCCGCCAAGGTCGACATCGACGGTCCTCTGCGCGCCTTCGCGGACCTGCGTCAGAACCAGATCCCGTTCACCATCGCCCGGGCGCTCACCATGACCGCCATCGACGCGCGGAATCAGACGCGCACTCTCGAGGAGCGGGTCTTCAAACTGCGGAACGACTGGACCAGAAGCCGCACCCTGACCCGGATGGCGACCAAGCAGGATCTAACCGCCGCCGTCTACACCGACACCGCCAACCGCCGCACCGGGGCCCCCGACTACCTGCCGCGGCAGGAGGACAGCGGGACGAAGACGCCCTCCGGCCGGGTGGTCGTCGATGGCGGCGCTTACATTGGCGTTCCGACCCGATATCTGACGGCGCTCGTCGGCCAGATCATCCCGGGCTGGGCCAGGCCGCAACAGCTTCTGCAGAACATCAAGAGCCGCGGGAGTCGCCGGCGCGGTGGGCCCGAGGGCCCGACCGTGCGAGGGTTTGTCACCATGGGGCATGTCTTCTTCGCGGCGACCCTGAAGAGCGGAAACAAGGTGATCATGGCGCGCGCGCTGGGTTCCCGCGATGCGATGCCGATGTATATGCTCATCCGCTCCGCCCACATCCCGGCTATCTTCCCAGCTTTCGAGGAGGTTCAGCGGACCGCCCAGGCCAACTTCCCGAGTAACTTCAGTAAGGCCGCCACCGAGACGATCGCGAATGACCTGTTGCGGGGGAGCGGAGTCCGGGTTAAGCTCTGAGCGATAGAATGAGGCACTATCCCTCACAAGTGGGATATTGACTTTGTGGCCACAAGCGGTACACTGATCGCGTTTCGGAGGGGTTATGCAGAAACGATTGGTCGCGGCTAGTTTGCTCGTCTTATCTAGCTATTGGGCTGAGGCTCAGCATTTTTCAGAATGGGCCAATCGGGACGATGCGCGGGCGCTTATATACGCGTGCGGACTACCGAGTTCTGATTTGCTAGAAACTGTAAACCAGGGAACAGTCTCGAACCCCGTCTACTATTGGCAAAGAAAGCTTATATATGCCAACAGACACGTAGAAGTGTGGTTTCTCGGCCCTAACAAGTCCGGACCAATTTGGGATTATACGTCGGCCTTCAGGACGGAAGGCGATGACACTCTGGGTCCAGCGCAGATTAAGCGCTATCTTCCATGTGGAGCGACCACGCTTGCAATGCGAGATGCTTCCATCTCTGTGCCAGCCTCCCAAAGGGTTCGCATAGCGGATACGGAAGCATCCACGGCGGCATATGCCACGCCGGGTTCAGCCCCGAATGGGGAAGCTGTGGGCACCCTAATCATCTTCTTTTTTTGCCTATTGGTTTATTTTGTTCCGGTTGCAGTGGCGACCCACCGAAAGTGCAAGGCGAGTGGAGGAGTGTTTGTTCTCAACTTATTTCTAGGGTGGACCATAATTGGTTGGGTGGTGGCTCTTGCGTGGGCGGCCGGTGGCGAAGTCAACACGCCTCAACCAGTTCGAAGCGCCTGACTCATCGGTCCGCCGCCCTGCATGTCTTCGATCACCGTCTGGATGACAAACTGCTTCGCCTGAGCGTCATAACTGACCTGCGGCGCTTTCATCGTTACCGGCGAACTGCTGTTGTTCACGTTGTTAATCGTGACATTTGGCGCCCCGCCGCCACCGGCGATTGAGTTCAGCAGATCATTCGGGAGGATGGTCCCGGGCCCCTTCGGCATGAAGAGTTCCGGCCCCGCTTCGCCGACCATCGACAGGCCGTCAGGTTCTCCACCATCGGAAAAGCCTGGAATGGTTTCCGTTAGGTCGGGCGACTGTGTTTGCAGTCCAGCCGTCGAAGCGTTCAACGACTGCAGCCATCCAGGATTCTGAGCGGCAAGCGAATTCAGCCCGAAAATCTGTTGCAGCATTGGACCAATGAATTCGTGCTCGATGATTGCATCGGCGTAGCGATCCAGGTCCTGAATCATGTTATCGACCAGACGTTGCAGCGGATGTTTGCCGCTCAGGTCTTCGATTCCATGAAGAAAGTCCTGCGTTTCCGACGTGGCCATATCATAGCCTTGAGTTTTCAGGTACTTCGCATCCTCGTTATCTCCAGATCCACCAGTGGCATGGCGTTTCGTGCTGGCGAGGATTGCCGCAGACTGTTGTATGGATTTCGATTGAGCCTCAGCAGCGTCGGACTCGTTCTTCGCATACTCGGCGCTCAACCTCTGCAATTCTGTTTCAAGCTGAACTTGCTGTTCTTTCAATTGAATCTGTTTCGGGCTGTCGGCTGGAAGTTGCCGCTGTTGCGCATCCAACTCGGCCGCCTGACGACCGATCGCTGCGGCCTCGGCATCCAGGGCATCCTGTTGGATCGAGAGTCGCCGATTATAGAATTCGCGGTCGCTCAAAAGCCCTTCCTCGTGTTGGGAATCGAGGAGGGCCATAATAACCGAGGCCTTATTCTTCTCGAACTCAATAGCGGCGCGGCTCGTCTCTGTTTCCAAGCGCAGTTGGGCTAGAGCATCTGTTTGAAGGGCGCCAGTCTTTTCCGCCGCAAGCGTACCCTCTATCGACCGGCGACGCTCCTGAAGCTGATCGAGTTGGGATTCTACCTGGTTTAATTTTGCCTTCATTTCATACTGTTGGCTGCTTCCGGAAGGCGCGGATTTGGCGGCGGAAGCGATTTGATCACGCTCCTTGATGAGAGAGCGCATTTCGGCTTGAATGGCGTCTTCCTCGATCCCGAGCTTTTCAGCATAGAACGCCTGTGTGGAGACGAGTCCGGCGGAATGCTGAGCCTGCAAAATGGCGAGCATGGCCTCAGAAGCTGCTTTGGCCTCGTCGAGTTGACGCCGGTCCGCCGATAATTGCACGTTTAACCGCGCCATCATCGTCGGGTCCATCTCGGTACCGGTATCGCCATACTTCGTGGGTTTTGTTGGATTAGAGACCGCATTCATGGCGGCGTCGTGAGCTTTGACGAGATCGCTGATACCAGAGTTTTCCAGCGATGGGATGCCCAAAGCGCTCCCGAGAAAAGCCTTCATGCTACCCACGGGACTCTCGCGAGTGATCTGCAGGAGTCCGCTAAAGTCTTGCAACGCTGCCTTGATGGCAGGCGCGAAGCTTTCTGTCAGTTCCAGAGTTAGCCCGGTCCAACTCTCTTTGAGCTGCTTGATCTGCTCGTTCACCTCCATCAGCTTGCCAGCTGATAGATCGTCCATGTACACGCCAGCCTCTTTCGCTCCGGCGGCGAATTCATCAAAGTGTTCCGCCAGGCTAACCAGTACCGGAGCAAGCTCGGAGCCAGACCTACCCATGGCCTCCATTAACTGTTGATTGAGGCGGGCCGGGGACTCACCCTCCTGGAGGCGTTCTGCAATCTTACGCAGAGCAATTTCGACGCCATCAGATCGGGATGCCAAATCCTTCGCGTTAATCCCCATCGATTGAAAGAGGAGACTTAAGCGCTGATTTCCGTCAGCTGCATCGGAAAGTGTTTTACCGAGTCGCGTCGCACCCTTTACCAACTGTTCAAAATCACTTCCGGTGAGATCGGCGGCATAGTGAAGTACCGACAGCGTTTGAGCGCTCATCCCCGTTTTCAGGGCTGCATGCTCGATCGTTTCGCCAAATTCGGCAGCGGAAGAAATGGCGTCTTTCATGCCTTCGGTCATCTCTCGGATGCCGAAGTAAATGCCCGTGTACTCCAATGCCCGCTGAATGCGCTCCCCGACTTCACCGAACGTGGCGCCCATTTCGCGACCAGCATCGGCGGACTGGCGCATCTTCTCTTCGATCGTCCGCAGCGCCTCGGCCGCCCCGGCGCCGTCGCCTTGAATCTGGATCACAATACCGTTAGGCATTCGACTTTCCCTTCTTCTTTTTCAGCCGCTTCAACTTCCGCTTCATTTCGGAGATCCGCCGCTCACCGGCCGACAGCTTCTGCCCTTCGGTCTGTTCCGCTGTTTCCTCGCCCAGCAGCTGCGCCGCCGTAATCGGCTTGCCGCACTGCGCCGTCAATATCATCGCCAGGTAGCCAGCTTCCTGCCGCGTGCGCTCTTCGCGCTGCTCACGATAGCCGTCAGCGATCAGCGACCACTCCCAGGGCATCAGCCGCCAGAACGCTTCAGGCGTTAGTCCGATCCTTCCGCAGGCGAATCGAAGTGCTGCCTCCCAGTCGAACTCGTGCTGGGTTCGCGCTCGGCCGGCGCGCTTGCTCCGGCGTTCTCTGCGGTCACCTTTTTTTTTAATGGGCGATTCAACGCTGCGATCAGCGCAAGGAAGATCGATTCGATGGTGAGCGGATTGACGAATTCCTGTATTTGCTCAAGAGACAGCGTCTCGCCGGCGTCGTCCGCGTCCCGCTGCAATCCAGCCCAGAGGAAATAAAGCAGCGCGTCGATCGAGCGAATCTGCAATATCTTCTTTTTGGGGTCATCCGGATCCGCAACCTGCCAATAGAGAGAGGCCATGGGCCGAAACCCGAAGCGCTGCATCAGTAGAAACGTGGCGCGGTGATCGAAACACAAAATGCGTTTCCGATCGAGATCGATGGGAATGTGCGCGCGTACCGGATCGGCAACCATGCAGTGTCGTACCTCACTTGCGGGCTTTCGGTCAAAGCTTGTCAATTGCCTGCCTCACCATCTCTACGTGGGTGGTGAGCTCGGCACGGGGCATCAGGCCGGCGCCGACGTCCGCCGACTCCTGAACCAGGATGAGTAACTGCACAAAGAGTTCGCGAATCTTTGGATCCATTGGCGTCCTCAGGAAAAAGACGGCCCCGTTTTTAAGGCGGGGCCGGGTTTGAAGGGGCCAGGAGTGACAACCATGGAACGCCTTGAGGTTTATTCTTCAGCCACACCCGAGGAGGGCGCCAACTGCGCGCCGAAAGTCAGAGCGCCAGTGCCCTTGAGGGTCACGTCGAGCGCGAAGATCTTGCCGACGCCGCCGCCGATTTTGTAGCTGTCGACGAAAGCTTTGCCGGACCAGGCGCCGCGGCCGAGAACCGCATCGGGGAAGAAGTTCCACTGCACGGCCGTCTGCGCGGAACTGATCGCGTTGAGGATCTGGGCGAGTTGGCTCGGATCCGCATCGAGATAGGCATACTTTGCCGACGCGGTCCAGCTGCGCGTGGAAGGCAGCGCCGTTTCGTCGCCGGCGTCGTCGGTGGTGGTCGAATCGACCGTCTTCAGCTTCCGGTTGATTTCCCAGTCGGTTAAGCCTAAGACTTGGGTCTGCGCTCCGGTTAGCCCCACGCTGGTTTGCGCGAGGTCACCGGTCAGGCGGCTTACAGTTGGGCCAGTCATAAAATCTACTTCCTCCCTTACGGAACACTCACGCTCGGATCGCTCCGGGACGTGGCAAATTCGCTTTCGAAGGTGACGACCAGCGCCAAAGGCACTTCCAGTCCTTCGCCTTCCTTCTCCCACTTCGCGCCGACAACGCGCGTCGTGAGCACAAGTCCACCCAGCGTGGGGTCCGCAAGGACTGTTTGGCACGCTGCAACATAGAGGGGATCGGCCAGCTTATCGACCCCATCCGTTCCAACGACTGTGCACCGGACGTTGTAACGAAACCGCCAGTTCACAGCCCCGGAATACGCTCCGACGTACTCTGCCGGCGCCTCTTCCGGAATCACGTTGAAGGCCGGCAACTGATCCGCCCTGAACGGGATGATTCTCGACCTGTGAGCGCCCCACCCCGAGTTCACTGCCACCAGCAATGCAACGATTGCGTCGAGCACATTCGACTGCACGCTGGGACTCGTCATGACGCCGCCTTCAGATCAATCCGCACAAACCCGCCATCACCTTCAGCCTCGACACAACCGACGACGTAATCCGCACCGTCGACGGTCAGCGTGTCTTCCTCTTCCGGCATCGGCGAGAAGGCGTTAAAAGGAAGCCTGATCGCCGGTACCGCAACATCGACGCCTGCGTATCCGTGATCGCCCAGAAACATCTTCTGCGGCTGATCGAGATTCGCCAGCGCGGAGGTTCCGCCGAACTCGACAGTTACGCCGAAGTCCGCCGTAAACACCCCGAGGTCGGCGTCGCCGAAAGCCATCTACTTCTTGACGCCGCCATAGGGCGCGTTCACATCCGCCGGCGTGATGAACTTCGCCTGCCCGTTATGCACCAGGTCGTACGCCTCAGCCTCGGGCACCCGGACCTGCTTGCCTTTCGTGAGGGGCTGGCCCTGCACCAGGACCGACCGCAGAATCTCGATTGCGCGGAGCTTTTCCTGCTTCGGTTGCAACAGTTCGATCGCCATATACGTTTCATCCTCGCTCGCTGAAGTTTGGTGGGGCCGGATTCCGCCGGCCCCCGCGGGTTACTAACCTCCCGATTAAGGCTCGGAGGTCGTGTTCAGAGCGTCGAGGTACACGGAGAAGGCCTGCGCATAGGTCGGCTCGACGTCGATCATCATGTTCGCGATGATCTTCACCAACGCCTGCTTCGCGCCCGTGTACGGGTCGAGCATGATTTCCAGCGCGCCCCACTCGGCAACCGTGAGCGCATTGAAGACGCCAGCGATGCCGGCGTGACAAACGCCCGAGGCCGTGCCCTTGGTCAGAGTCTTGGGCAGGAGGTTCGACCAGTCCGCCTTCAGGCCATTGATGTAGCCCTGGCCGTCCGGTCCGAAAGTCCAGATGGGAAGCGCAATTTGGTTGCTCAGTTTCGCGACACCCTGGAGGTAGCCGGAGATTTCCGGGGTAATCAGATACCGGATCTCGCCCAGCTGGTCGGCGTTGAAGGTCGCCGGATCCATCGCCATGTCGATCAGGTTCTGGTAGGTTGGGGCCGCGCCGTTGGTGCCGAGCGCGAGCACCGTAACACCCGTCGCATTCAGGATGCCTTTGGGCTGATTCGAGGAGCCTGTCCCTTGCAGTGCGACCTTGTCGATGGCGATGGCCGCACGCTGCACCAGCGAATTGCGGACCCTTGCTTCGATGTCGACGGAGGACTGCACAAACAACTGGCGAGACCACGCGGTTGAACCGGTGGCCGTCTTCGGCGTGAATGGCACCTGGGAGAAGGCCGGATCGATATCCGAGTTGTCGGACCCGGGATTCTCACCCACCCAGTTGAAGTCGGAATCGGTAAGCTGCTTCGGCAGGCTGAAGTTGGATGTCATCCCGCCCATGAACTCCGCGCCCAGCTTGAACACCTTCACCGCCGGCCGCAGCACGTCGAGGAAGCTGATCAACTCCGTCGCCACCGTTGCGCCACCGGCACCGGAAGTGCCCGTGTAAAGGGCGCGCTGCTGGATCTCCTGCGAAGTGAGCCGGAAGACCGGCTCATTCGTCGGAATGAAGAGACCGGCGGAGTCGCGGCCGAGGACTTTGCTGATCTCCTGCGAGACTTCGCGCTCGAAACAGCCCTCATCTTTCCCGGTCTCGCGCGAGGCGATCATGTTCCGAACTGCGCGCACCACGGAATACTGGCGCCGCTCTTTGTCCGTCAGCGTGACCGGCGAGCCGGAGTGGAGGTTGACCTGCTTGGCGCGCTGCTGCTCCAGGACGAAGTTGCCGACCACGGAGCCTTCGCTGCCATTGGCGATGAACTCGTCCGCCTTTTCGCGGGTGAGAATATCCGGGTACTGCCGGGCCAGGAGGGCAATATGCGCGGTACGCATCCGCTCTGCTTTCATCTGATCGGCGCCCACCGTGACGACCGGGGCTGCGGTGTTTTCGGGTACGACGGCTACGGAAGCCATTGTGCGTTGCTCCTGTTTTCCCGGGGTTACGGGAGAAATTGCCGGAGCGCCGATAAAGCGAACCGGGTACTGCGGAAGATTTTTGTCGGACTCCATATTGCGGCCGACGCCGGAAGCGGGATCGGCAGGGATCGCGACGAGCGAACCTTCGACGGGTTCCCAGCTCACGGCGCGATACGTGCCCATGTAGTCTTCGTCCTCGTCATCGTCTGGATCGAAGTCCGCCACGCGCTGATATTCGTGCACCAGATAGCCGACGCTCATGTCAGTCAGTGTGCCGTCGTCCACTTCCTGCTGAACGGAGCGCGCAAAGTCGGTCGTACCAAAACGGGCCTCGCCGGTCGTCTTGCCATCGGCAACCTGGCCGTTTTCAATGCGGCCGGCGCGCTGATTGGGATCGTGATTGACGAGCAGCGAGACGCCATTCGCAAGACGGTCGGTGATCACTTCGCCGGCGTTATGGCCGAGGACTTCGTAATACCAGCCGTACCAGCCACCGCGACGGACAGGTTGGTCGGTCGCGATGGTCAGAGGATAAGCCGGGGCCTCGCCTGCGGCGCGCTTCTGCGCTCGCACCTGGACGATGCGTTCACCCATCGGCAAAGACTTCGGAAGTTCTCGCTTACTCATTGCGCGGAGAAGGTAGCACGGAAGCGAAAAATGCTGTCAAATGCCGTGTTTTAGGCGGCATGCTCGCCTTCCATGATTTCGCGAGCAGCCTCGGCGAAGTGGATCTGCAGGCGCGCGCGGGCGGCAAGGTAGACGGCGAGATGTTCATCCGGCGGCAACCGGCCTCCAGATTCTTTGGCAGCTGCTTCGGCCGCTGCATGGGCGAGGGCGGCGATGGCGCACTCCGCCGCTCCGGCGATATGGCCGGTGGCGGCGTACATGGCGCTCCATGCAGCATGCCAGCCTGGCCCGATCGGTGGGGAATCAGCGCCTTGGAAGGTTGAATGCAGCGACGAGGCGCTGGCCGCCGTCTCCCGCGGAGCGCTTTCATTGGCCCCGGACTGAGCCAGCTGCGGATCGCCAGTCTCAAGGTAGTGCTGGACGACTGCCGGCGGGGTCCAGAGGTGCGAGCATTCAAGCGCGCACCAGCGGCCATAGAACCATTCGGCGCCGGACGGATAAAAGGGGTCTGGCTTTCGTTGGACGATGCGATCGCCCATCTTTGGGACACGTTTGCGGGGCTGCTGCAGGGTCGGCTCTTCTTCGCCGCGCAGGCGCCGGAGAGCGCCCAGAGCATACCTGTCGACCTGCGCCAGAGCAACGGCGAGGCGTGCATCATAGATGGGCTTCGAATCGCATTCAGCTTCCGTCGCCATCGCCCTGCTTCTTCTTGCCGCCGGAGGCGCCGTCTTCGGCGTCCGGATTGTCTTCCGCCGTGTCGGCGACGCCATGGACGTCGGTTCCGAATTGGAGACCCAGCTGCTTCTTGAAGTCCTTCTCGTAGGCGAACTGTTCCATCGTCTCTTCGAAGTCGTCGCCTTGCTGGGCGAGTTGGGCGGTGTGCGTCTCGAGACCGTTTTGCTGCATCAGCGTGGCGGCCTGCGCATCCTTCAGCGGGTCGATCCACGCCCATGCGCGGCCGGTCCAGACGGCGTAATTGACATAGTCGTCGGGAGTTCCGTCGAGTTGCACGAGGCCGGCGAGCCAGACCGACTCCAGGAACCAGCTGAAGACTCGGCCGGTCAGTTCATCGGAGAAATAATCCTGCCACGTCCGCCAGGTGTCGCGGTCGTCGAGCAGCCCCGCGCGGATGGAAGAGTAATTGACGCCTTCGCGATCATTGGCAAGCGTCTCGTAACTGATATCCATGCCGGCGCCGATCATCCGGAGGAGCATCTTGGTAAACGCCGGAAAGGCGGTCGTCGGGTGCTGCGGATCCCACGGTTTGAACGTGAGGCCTTCAGGCAGCGTTTCCACGGTGCCCGGGTTCATCTTCGCTTTGACGTTGCGGTCCTCGTCGCGCTCAGCTCCCTCGAAGCCAGCATCGGTGGCCGTCTTCTCGAAGAAGCCCATCTTCGCCGAGGCGATCCGTGCGGCTACTACTTCCGCCATGCTGTAACTGTTGTGCATGTGCATGGTCATCAGCGATGACGCCATCTCCGAGACGCCGCGGGTCTGCATCACCCGCTCCGGGTCGTACAGGTGGATCACGTCTTCCGCCGGGACGCGAATCCGGTTGCGGTTGGACATCGACCATTCCGCAGGGTGGCGATCCCAGAAGTGGTAGGCGACCGCGCGTCCGTCCGGATCCACCTCGACGCCCATGCGGATCTGATTGCCGTTCTGCAATTGCTGCAGGAAATAGTTGGTATCCAGCTGATCCGGGTCGATCCATTGCAGAGCAATGCCGAATTTGTTGGGCGCGTACCGGCGGCGGATGAAGCACTCTCCGTCGCGCCAGGTCTGCACGCCGGCGAACCGCTGCGCGCGCTCCCAGCTCATGTTGCCCTGGACGGTGCAGAAGTCGCGGCGACCCCACTGCTGGAACAGATGCTCGATCTGCTCATTCAGCTTGGCGTTGAGCTTCTTCCCCTTCTTCATGGGGATTTTCATCCGCAGGCGGATTCCATCGGGGCCGAAGATGTTTTTGACGAAGACCTTCATCCCCTTGCGGGCGATGGGGTTGTTCTGCGATTCGCGGCGAGATCGAGCGCGAAGCCGGTAGATATCCGCCCACAGGTCGAGGTCGGCGCTTGTCGTCCAGGTCGCCCAGTCTTCAGTGAGACGGGTGAACGATGCGGCGTCATACGCGCGCTTGCCCGTCGCGGGCCCTGGAAGCGTCAGGCGCGATTCCATGACGGCATGCTTCGCTTCGGTAAGGTCCAGCGTGACGAGATTACCCATTAAGTCCCCAATCCGCATGGAAGGCTACGGTATCGGGCAGCACGGTTTCGCCGTGCTTGATCCGGATCTTCCTGACTTCCGACTCGAAGTAGCTTTTCAGCTTGAAGAGTTCCGCCATGCTGTAGCGGCGAAGCTCGCGATCGTTGATTTTGTATTCCTGGACGCCATCGCCGGCGCGGCCAGCGAGCACCGCTTTGATGTTCGCAAGCGCAATCTCCTCCAGGGCGCGGGTATCGACCGGAGCGGAAGCGTCGAGAATGTCGGCCTGGATCGCGACGCGGCCCATCGCGCAAGTGAAGCGCTCGGCGACGCCATTGACCGTGTTCTGCATGACGGCGAGCCAGAGGTATTCGCCAGCGGTCCATGTCTTGGTTTCCGACGATGGGATCGCCACCGAGAAGCCGTCACCGTCGACGGTGATATCGGAGGGGCTGACGACATACTTCTGCGATTGATTATTGAGGACGTAAGTCAGCGTCCAGCCGCCGGAGGCCGGGTACTGCTCGAATCCGCGATTCCACGCGAGCGAATCGCCGGCATTGAAGGCTAGCGGCTCCGGGTGAGGCGCGTCGAGGTCAAAGATGATCCAACCGGGCAGAATGCCGGGATAGCTGCTCACGCGAGAGAGTAAATCGGACCTTCAAAAATGGTCAAAGATACGTGATTATCAGCCGATTTCCCACGAATCGCGCCAGGATGCCGGTTTTTGCACCGGATTGACCTTTTTGAACGATCCAATAATGGGCAGGTTTGCAAACGGGTCGGCGCCGGCATTTTCGGGCGCAGGAATCGGCTCTTTCGTCTCTTCCTTGAATGCCTGGCGGACGCCTTCGGCGACCGTCTTCAGCGCATCGACCAGGGGAGTCAATTCCGGCGGCAAGGGCGGCCGACCGAAGATGCGCTCATACAGCTTCGGGAAGTTCGGGCGAAGGATCTCGCGCGCGGCCGAGGCGTAGACCGCGCAGTCGAGCGCTTCGTTGCGCCGACCGGCTAGGAGTTCGAAGTGCTTCACCGCCCTGCCTCGCTTCCGGGAGGTGATGATGTGCTCCGAGGTCAACTCGGCGAGGTATTCGCGGTCGAGGTGTTCCGCCTTCAGGATGTGGATATAGCCAGCGCCCGGGGTCTTCTGCTGGAGTCCGGAGTAGATGCGTTCCTTCGCCGTGTCGACGCCGACCAGGTAGAGCAGCGTCTTGTTTTTGTCGGGACGGGTTCCGCCGTTCACCAGCGGGCGCCCAAAGCCGTCCGCGCCCTTGACCGCATAGACCCGCTCACGCTCACGGCGACGGGTGTAGTCGTAGACGATTTTCGTTTGGTCACCGGAGTCGACGCAGGTACAGGAGACGCGCAGCATCTTCCCGGACGGGTGCTTCCACCGGCGCTCTCGCAGCTCGTCGAGTTGCCGCCAGGGGCTGTCGGGGTTCTCTTCGGGGAGCGCCGGCGAGCCGCGGAGGATGAAGTGGTCGACAATCCATCCCTCTTTACCCTGTCCCCACCCGACGAGGCTGGCGACGATGCGATCGCGCTGGACGTCGACACCGATCGTCAGGAGGAGCACGCCTTCGGGCAGTTCGGCCACCGTAGGAAGGATTTCCTGCCGCTTCTCCAGTTCCGTTTCCTCGGCACCTTCGCCGCGGAGCTCCCAACTTTCAACCAGACGCGTGTTGGTGAAGACCTGCAGCTTCTCCGGGTCAGCCTGAGCGGAGAGCCATTCGAGGATCAGGTCCGTCCACTCGACCCATGGGGAATAGAGCGCATTCAGGTGGAAGCCGGCGGTGCGACCGTCACGCGATTCTGCGCTCGCCTGCCATCGGCCACGGCGGACCATTTCATACTTGCTGGATTCCTCGATCCGGCAGTCGTTTACGCAGTCATACCAGACGGCGGTGGGCCGCGTCTGGCCAGAGGGTGTCGTCTCCTTCGTGAACTTCAGCCGGGGCCACATCAAGACCTGTTCGAGGCCACAATGCGGGCAGGGCACCATGTAAAAGCGCTGATCCGACTCGGAGAAGGAGTGCTCGATCCGGGAGGTTCCCTTGATGAGCGGGGTTGAGGTTTCGACGGCGATGCGGTTCCAGAACGTCGACAGACGGACATAGGCCAGATCGAGCACGTCGCCTTCGGTACCGGCGGACTCCGGGAAGCGGTCGACCTCGTCGGCGTAAAGGAACCGGATGGCCTTCGATGCCAACCCACTCGGCGAGTTTGCGCCGACCAGCGACAGAAAGCCGCCTGGGAATTCTTTCAATTCGAGTGTGTTGCCGCTGTCCCGCGACTTCGGGTCAGGGAACAGCGCGCGCAGGACGGGCGAATCCCGGATCATGGGCGCGATGCGGGTTTTCGAAATTTCCTGGGCGCGATCCAGCGTCGGCTGGATCATCAGCATGTAGGAGGGTTCCTGATGGCTGAAGTAGCCGAGGGCGTTCAGGCCCAGTTGGGTTTTGCCGGTCTGCGATGCCCACACCAGGACGACCTTCCGGTAGTGAGGGTCGGAGATGATGTCCATCGGCTCGCGTTCGTATTCCGCGATCGATGTTGAGAACTTGCCGGGATTGGCGGAGCCGGCGGGGATGTAGGCATGTTCATCGGCCCAGACCGAGAGCGTCATCGGGGGTTTTGGCCTGAAGACGTTGAGGCCGACGGCGATGGCTACCTGGAGAGCCTGCCTGGATTCGTCGGAGCAGACGAACGGCTTCACAACCATCCCCACTTATGGGCGACGAGCCAGGCCGCATGGGGGCCTCGAAACCACGACCCAAACGGAGATTCATAAATGCCACGGCGGATGCGCTTCCAACGCGCCGCCAATAACTGACGTTCTTGCTCTTCCGGAGTTGGGAACTGGGGCCCGATCATTCCTCGTCCTCGTCCGTGACGATCCGCTTTGGTTCGTATTGCTTCCCTACATTGGCGAGTTCCAGCTGCAAACGGTAGATCTCGTCGTGGAGAATCTTCTGGACCTCCACGCGGTCCTTCTTCCCGACGAGCCGAAGGGCCAGCGCGTTGGGCATGGCGTCGAGCTTCGTCTTGATGGCGCTCGCAACCTGGCCGACATTGCGGCCGACCTCATCCGCCGGCACCATCTGCCCGCGGAGTTCAGCCAGCTTGAGTTCCTTCAGGTCAGCTTCGGCAATCGTCTTCCGGGTTTCCGCCTGCTCGAGGGTTTCTTCGCCGACCAAGTAGCCGGCCTCCGGTTCGTTTCCATGCTTTCCGCTTTCCTGGATGCGGCGCTGGACGTACCATTCGAGGGTGGTCGTCCAATCGAGGACGCGGCGGCGACCATCGCTCTGACACGGCAAGTCTTCTTTATTGAGCCAGTTGCGGATGGTCTTCGGACTGACGGAGAGGAGTTCTGCGACATCTTCGACCGGTAGCGCGTTCAGTCCGCCGAACTTTTGCCCCTCGTCCATCGCGGAAACGGAAACCGATCCTGAAAAACCCTGTCGCTAGCGATTTTGCGCCGGCGCGCAACCCGCAAAGACGAACCGCTCGGGAAGGACCCGTCGGGTCTCTGGCAAGCGGCACCCCTCTTTCACATCACGCCATGACCTTGTACCACGGAAGCGAGGAAACGAGTCAAGTTGATAGGGCTACTGCGCAGCGGGACGCCGGAAGGGAACGACATTCGACTTGGATAGCTCTGGCTTAGATGCTTTAGATCCAGCACGAAAGGCACCGACGCGGTCGATCTCACGGCGCAATGCACTCGTCTGAAAGTGTTCGTAGCGCGCCCGCATTGCCGGTGTCTTCCAACCCATGAGTTCCATGGCGATTCCAGAAGGGACGCCTGCCTCACCCATATCCGTGGCGACCGTATGGCGGAAGTCATGCAATCGCAAAGTTTGATCGACATCCGCAAGGCGGCGCAGAGTATGCCATGCATCCTCAAAGCCACTGCGCGGTTTGGTTGGATTGGCTATTCGTTTCTTGTGTTTAGAGCCATGCACAGCAGCGAGATCAATCGCTGGAAATACGTAATGGTTGGGATCAACTGATCCCTGCGCTGAAGCGATATTCATTAGGGTTCGCATGGCGTCGAGTCCATCGTCCAGCAACGGGAATATCCGCTCGCCGGCATCCGTCTTTGTCGCGGTTCGACTTATATAGATACAGCGATTCTGCAAATCAACATCCCGGCGGCGGAGCATGCGCAGCTCTTTGTGTCGTAATCCGGTTTCACGAAACAGCCGCAGTACGTGATACATGATTGAATCAGAAGCTCTTTCCGATCCAACTTGCAACAGTTTTTCGAGTTCATCGGATCGCACGGCTCGGGCGCGCGTCTTTGGCTCACGCAAAAATCGGAATTCTGGCTTGACGCGAAGCCAAAACCCGCCTTGTTTTAGGACAGCCGCAATCACTTTGGTTTCAGCGTTTACCGTCGAGGCCTCCAGAATGTGTGCGCGAAGCATTTGGTAGCGCCGGACAGTGTCGGCCGTGATCTTGCTGATCAGCATGCCGCCGATTGCAGCGTTGATGTTCTTCAGCCGTTGGCGATAGCAGCGAATCGTCCCAGAAGCGAGATCCAGGGCACATCGATCGATCCACCGCTCAGCCGCGGCGGCAAACGTCAGTTTTGGCGACGCCGTGACATCGACACCTTTTTCCAGATCAGCGAGATAGGCTGCACGGCGCTTGCGGGCCTCGTCATAAACGGTCGTACGAGCGCTCAGCGCGCGGCGACGGCCGTTCCAGTCGATGATTCGGAAATACCAAATGCCTCTCTTCTTATATAGGCCGTCGCCGCCTCTACCTCGCCGCTTGAGGCTCGTCGCCATTCCCCCTCCCATCAAAATGCAGAAATGCTTCAATGTCGGACTCGCGATAGCGAATCAGACGACCGCCAACTTTGTGAAACTCTGGACCTACCCGGCGCGAACGCCAGGCTCTGATTGTGTCTGGTTTAACTCCCAAGGCTTCAGCGACTTCATGGGTACTCAGCAAACGCTCCAACAGGGCCCCCGGACAGATTGTTTTATTGTGGGTTTTTCAATCTATATCCCGCCGGTTGGTAACAGTGCAAGATAACGGGGGTGTTATAGATGTCCCTCGTTTGTGTGCACCTTGTGGATACATTTGTACCCCAATGTGGACACAACTGCAACTGCTATCAGGAGTTCAGGTTAGGATGGGGCGAGGAAATCACAGCAATTGCGAAGCGAGACGCTGCACATTCGACTGACCAAAAAGGAAAGCAAAAAGGCAGAGATCCTTGCTGAAAAGCTCGGATGCTCCGTCTCTGCAGTGTTTCGACAGGGAATGAACCGGCTCTACGACGAGATCTTTAAGGAGAACGAGCCACACGTCAAAGGTTGAGGTGTGGCTCGCGTCCTTTCGGTTTAAGGCTGGGTTGATGCGGCGTCGAACACAGGCACCTTGTCACCGGGATACCACGACAGCGGCCCGGCTTCACGGATCGCATCGTTTAAGGAGTCCATGGCCAGCTGAATGCCGCCGGGCACCTCGCCGTCCTCTGGAAGTTCGTCCTCGAAATATTGCGAATCAATTTCGCGGCCATACTGGGGCGTGCAGATATAGAGGCGCAAATCCTCCACAGTCTGACCGGCGGCTTCGGCATACTCCTCCCAATCGTCATCAAAGAAATACTTGTCGTAGGCGTCCGAGTAGAGCGGAGTTGTGCCGTCCCACGTTTCGCGGGGAGCGGCAACCCATTTCTCCAAATCCCTCTTCTCACGACACGCCTTACACCACCCGCGCTCGATTACCTGACCGCAGCCAGGACATAGCTCATGCGTGCATCCAGCCCAGCGCGCCGTCCGCTCATCGTCTCCGAAGAACTGCCCCTGCCTAGACACCCAGCCGATTATCGTCTTTAGTTGGGCGGCTTCGTGGCTTTCCCTCATCACAACCACGGTGCGCCGATTATCAGCCGTGAATGCGCGCCCAGAAGCGTATTCATGGCTGTCACTAATTCCATCGCTCATATCCCCTCCAGTTCAAAGGTTGAAGTGCGAGCCGACTTCATCCAATTAGCCGGCCAGCGCGTTGTCTCTCGACTTCCGCCAGGTACAGCGCTTCTCCCACCGTCGCCAGGTGTTTGTCGACAGCGATTTCGAGCGCCCGATTGACGATTGCCAGCTTGGCCTTCAGCGTATCGACCGTTTCTTCGCCGCTCACGCCGTTACCCCTTCCTCAGCTTGCCGAGCAGCCATGCGCGCGGCCGATGGACCCCTCTTTCTGCAGGATGCCTGGCGCAGTGTCTCTTTGATCTGCGCAGCTGTGGCGCTGGCGCTCAACTGCATGTCCGCGCGGCTGAATTCGTCTCGGGGAAGGCCGAGGGTTACAACGGAGGTGAAGGGGTGATCATCCTGGACTGTCGCGATCAGATCCTTTGCGCCATCCACGCAAAGAAGGAGCATCACGTCGATTTCATATTGCCGAAGCGCGTACAGCGCCGTTGCCGGGTCGGCAGCCGTCATCGGAGCGAATCCCCAAATATCCGTTTGAAATCTCACCAGCGACGACTTCACCGGATCCGGCGTGACGATCAGCACTTTCTTTCTCGGTCTCATGGTTCTCCGTAACATTTGCGGTTGAATTGAATAGCGGTGCATCGTCTGTGATCCTGCGCCGCGACATCGCCACGTACTCCGGATTGAGCTCGATACCGATGTACCGGCGCTGGAGCCGCGTCGCCACCAGCCCGGTTGTCCCGCTTCCGTTGAACGGATCCAGCACCAGCCCACCTTCGGGGCATCCAGCGAGGATGCATGGCTCGACCAGCTTGGTCGGGAACGTCGCGAAGTGAGCCTCAGAAAACGGCATTGTCGCGACGGTCCACACCGAACGCTTATTAGCTCCGTTTTCGTGGACGCAGGACGGGTTGCTTGTGCCGCGCGTGAGGCCAAAGGCTTCCAAATCCGTGCGTCGCATTCCACGGGACACAGCTTTCATGGTGCCGTTCGTCTTGCCGGGAACCCGATCGCCGCCGCGCTGCCTGGCGACATCTTGGCTGAGTCGCGCAACGCTGGTGTCGAGTCAATGGTTCGCGGATGGCGTCAGCGTCGTAGTGGTAGCGCTGGCTCTTGGTGAGAAGGAACAGGTATTCATGCGCCTTGGTGCAGCGGTCCCGCACGCTCTCGGGCATCGGATTCGGTTTCGCCCAGATGATGTCCTGTCGCAGATACCAGCCGTCCGCGCGCAGCGCGAAAGCCAGCATCCATGGCATGCCCACCAGGTCTTTCGGCTTGATACCGGGGATGGGATCCTTCTTTGATCTAACTGTCCATGAAGGCACAGAGCCATCCTCTGCGATGCTATGTTTTCCGGTATTTCCGTTCTTGCCGCCACCCCACTTATCCGTGTTGCAGTAGCTATCTCCCATGTTTACCCAGCAAGTGCCGTCTGCGCGCAGCGCACGGCGCACCTCGCGAAAGATGAAGACTGCATGTTCGAGGTAGAGTTCCGGCGTCGGTTCGAGACCGAAGCAGCCCCGCCATCCCGAAGGCCAGAGGACAGGTTCGATGCCGTAGTCGCGCAGACCCCAATAGGGCGGTGAAGTCACGGCGCAATGCACGGAATTAGATGGCAAATCCCTGAGACGAGAGAGCGCGTCGCCCTCAAGAATTTCCCATTGTCTTGAGTCGTCACGGCTAGCCATGCATCCCCCACAAGATCGATCGGCCGCCGGCGGAAAAGTCGCCCTTCACGCGAACACCTCTTCTCTCTGCTGCTGCAGGAATTTGCAGGTTGGATCCAGCCGGTGGCAGGTGGCGCATCCCCACAACAGATTGGTGGGGTGGTCGTCCCTGAATCCTCCACCAGCCTTCCGCGCGGCGATGTGCATGGCCTCGCCGGCGCGTTCGGCGGTCGGAGGAAGTCCGGGTTCCAGCGGAGTCAGCAGCCGGCCGTGCAGCGGCGCCAGGCATCCACATCGACGGCACCGGCCGTTATCCCGCTCGTAGACAAATGCCCGGCGATTCTCCCATGCGGTGGTCGTTACGCAGACTTCGCGATAGCCGCGGGGGTTCGTCTTGTCAGGAATGCGGCGAATTCCGGCCAGCTGCTCAAACTTTGAAGTGGCGTGAGCGCGAACCATGCGAGCCCGGGTGATCGCCGGACAGCCCCACCGCCGACGAACACCATGGGCGGTTCGGGAAAAGTCGTCCTCGTCTTCGCTGAGCCGTTCCCATTGGTAACGATCGATGCCGACGTTGCGAATGATCCCCTCTTTGCAGTTTTCGCAGAAGAAGAGGTGTTCGCAGCGCCAGGTTGCCGGGAGTGCGCAGCCGTTCTCGCACTTTTTGCCGTGGTTCATTGCCACACACCGCTTTCGGTGCGGGCGTGACGATTGGAGCTTGTCCAGGTATCGGCGCCGCCACCGATGTGCTCGTTTACCCAGCGCCTCATGTATTCACAGAGTTGCGAATGCCATTTGCGCTTGTCGTAGCCGGTAGGAACCCAGTGGGCGGAAGTAGCATTTTGCGCGTTCTTCAGATATTCGAGGATTTCGCCCGTAGCGCTGACCATTGGGAGATAGAGCCAGTGTGGCGTGAGCGGAAATGACAGCTTATCGGCGAAACAAAGCCGGGACGGGTGATGGCCAGCAGCCTTTGCGTAGTATCGCGAATGGAACAAGCAGAAGTCGCGCCATTCGTCTCCGAACAGGCGCCCCATGATTGCAGCGCCCAGTTCGACGTGACGCTCTCCCTCCGGTCCATCCATGTTGGGCTTTCCGAGATAGCCGATGTCATGCACGAAGAATGCCAGCCATAGCCTCGGATCCAACGGAAAACCGTATAACTTCGTCCAACCCGCGGCGACAAACCAAGGATGGAGACAGAAGCAGTGCGCGCCATAGAGAACACTTTTTGTTCCGATCTTCACCGCAACACCTCCGACTTGCGGTGGAACCATGAGGCAATCTTGTTACGCAGCGACTGCAGCGGTGCCTGGGCGTCTACCGGGAAAAGAGGTATGGGATCGGAGGCGCAAGCAATCCGGGTTCGCCGGTCAGCCTCGCGCGCTTTGCGGGAATTGAGGCAGCCGATGCAGAGCGTTCTCTTCGGGAACGGTGGGTTCTGGCCGCAGTCCTGACAGAGCCCGGCTTTCTTCAGGCGCTCTTTGCGCTTGTGGAGTGACACGCGAACCGCAGCCCGGGCGGACGGCGTCCTCGAATACTCTCTGCTCTTCTCCAGATGGTCTTTGCATAGTTGCCGATCGGGTTCGGCTAACTTGCAGCAGTTTAGGCACTCGCCGCGCTTCAATTTGTTTGCGTGACTGGTCTTCTTTCGCTCGGCCCGTGTCTTTGGCGCGCGCCCTTCTCTTCTGCTCACGTTCACCCCTCATGGCAGCGACAATTGCATGCCCGTTTGCGCCGAATCCAGCGCGTTATCGACCTCGCCGCCAACCACACGAACTCCGCCGCGGCGCAATACAGTACCCCTTTTTGCACGATTTCGGTCAAGTGCATAGGGCCGTCTCGTCGAGCGACAGTTCCTCCTGGATTGCGTGCCGTCGGGCCCATGCTGGGTTGTCGATGATCTTCAGGTCGAGCAGTTCGCTCATCCGCCGGTCACGCTCAAGGCGACCCCAATCCAGCAGCGATTTTCGCCAGACGCGATCGATGTCCTCGATGCGTGCCGCCCGGGTCGGGGCCTCTTCCCAATTGAGCATTTTGCAGATGTTCGAAAAGCTGCTTTCCCAACCCATCCAGCCGACTTCGGAGTGCGCTTCGAACCAGCTGCGCTCGAGCAGCGCGCCGGCAGTGGGAATGCCGTTGCGAGTCCGCTTCGCAGCGTGTAGAGCCAGTTCATCCTGGCGCCGGTAGTACGACAGCGCCACGGGAACAACAGTCGGACGATGGGCGGCCGTCTGCACTTCGCGGGTTGTCATCGTTGCAGTTACGCCGGTTAGCATGGCACCGGTTCCTTCCTGTTGGAAACGAAGTGTTCTCGGGTCGTGATGAGACTGCGGAGTTTATCGGCCAGGCCATCGCGCGGAACGTGATCCGGCGCAAGCTTGAGAACGAGCGAGACGCGAGACTCGATGTCGACGCATCGCGCGTACTCCGGTGCGAGCTCGGCAGAGTGGATCAAATCCCACGTTCCGGCGTCTGGATCCGCGGCGCGGGATGCGCCCGTGATCCGTTCCGGCTTCCCAAAGCGGTCGAGACGGCCGTTGGCGTAGTTGGTGAGCGTCGCCAGCCATGCGCGCGGGCGCTCGGCCAGGTTCACATCACTCCGCCCGCGATTCTCCAGCAAAGTCCTGAATTCCTCGATCGTGAGCGCTGGATTCGCCTGCAGAAATTCCTTCAGGCGCCGTTGCTCGCTGCCATCCCAAGGCATCGATCCGCCATTGGCGTCACGCCACCAGGCGATGACTGCCGTCCTGAAGTTCACGAATCTTCGTTCCCGGCTCTGAATCGAGTCGTCGGGCGCGAAGAAGCCTGTCCCGTGCTCCGGCGCTGGCATAGCCGGCGCAGGGTTTAATACTGGCTCTGGCACTGGTATAGGCTCTGGCACTGGCACTGGTATAGGCAGGCACGCCGCAGTCGTGACTATGTCCCCACCTTGTCCAGACTCCGTCGCGACATCGGCACGACTGAGTCGCGACATCGGCACGACTGAGTCGCGACTTTGTCCAACCTTCCTGTCAAATGGCCCAGATCCATCGGCGAAAGATTCTCCGCGCCGCTTGAGGTACTTCCGCACGGCATCGTCGGCATGCTCGCTCCAATCGTGAACGAGCATCCGCTCGCCATCCCGCTCGATCCAGCCGGCAGAGACCAGAGCATTCCATAGAGCATCGGCGTCGGCGGCATAGCGGATGGAGACGGCAAAGAGGTGGGGATCGGTGCCGGTGATGTCGCCGGTTGGGCGATATTTGCCAGTCCAGTGCCAGAAGGCCTCGAGCACGCCGAGAGAGAATGGCGGCATGATCTTCAGTTTCTGTGCGAGGTCCAGATTTTTCGGGTGGTCGAGGACGCCACGTTTGGCCATTTCAGCGGATTCCTCGTTTGCGCGTCGCCCACAATGAGAATCCCAAGAGCAGAGCTGTGACGCACAGAACCGCAGCGGGCTTTGGGCCGTGATGCCAGGCGTACCAGGCGAGTCCGAGCAGGATGATTGATTGAATGAGTTCCCTCATCGACGCACCTCCGGGAATTGGTGCCACTCGCGGCCATCCAGCAGAGCGCCAGCGGCTTTCTTTCCCACATAGCTCATGCAGTCTTCGAGGGGGACGCCGCGCGCGGCCGCTACAGATGGATCCTCCGTCGGCACCCATTCACCCCATTGCTTAAAGAAGAAAGGAACTCCGGCGTCGACGCATTCATCGCGAAGCTGTCTCGCCCATGCAGCCTTCATGGATCGGACAGACGCGCCAGATCCGCTTTCTCCGCCGCAGATGACCCAGTCGAGGTCGCCGCAGGGTGTGTACCTCGCCGAGAACTCCTGTGGCCGTGTTTTGCTGTCTGGCACCGCGCAGAGGTTGATGGGTCCGAGCAGCGGCTCGGCGCTGATGAACCGCACCGCGGCCGCCGTCCGGAGCAAAAGCGGAATCCGCTCGTCCGCTGCCTTCTGATTCTCGACGCTCACTCCCAGCCACACGTTCGGCATCGGGAGACCAGACCATTCGAGGAACGGGTTGTCGGTGCGCTTGAGATGAATCGGTGAGGCCTGTGATCCGATCAGAGCTCCTCGCACGTCGAGGCGACCGCCGACGGACGCATTGAAGTAGTCGAACATTCGCTGCGGGCGCTTCGTAAGCACCTGGAAGGTGTGCTGTGGGCAAAGCGCCATCACGCCGAAAATCTTGTCGATCCACTCATCCGGAACGCTTTCATGGAAGAGATCGCTCATGCTGTTGACGAATATCTTCCGCGGTGTGCGCCACTTCACGGGATCGAGCAGATGCTTCTCGACGAAGTCGACCTTGCCGGTCCAACTCGCGTGGCCGTTCCGCAGAACAGCGAGTCCTTCGTAGGCCAAGCCAGGCTTGCTGAAGCGATACGCAACTTTCTCGGCGTAGCAATTCCTGCAACCCTCGCTCACCCTCGTGCAGCCACGGATGGGGTTCCACGTTGCATCCGTCCATTCGATTCCAGTTTTAGTTCCCAACGTAGACAACCTCCCTGGCCGTCGCCTCGACCATCTGCTGTTCACAACGCTGAGGGTTGCGCCAGCACTTTCGGCAGAAATGAAACAGCACAGAGCGCAGCATTCGCGATGTACCCCCGCCCCTGAAGACCTGAGCGCATCCGGAGCAAACGATGGGCCTCAAAGCTGCACCTCCATTTGTCCAAGCAAATGCTGGATGTATGGGTTTTTGGGGGAGAGTGTCCGACAGCGAGTTGCGAGGCTTCGGATTTCGGCGAGGAGTGGAGCGGCCGCAGCCGTGGCCTCTTCGTCCGTGCGGATGAAGAAGTATCCATGGCGCGCGGCGCCGCGGGCGCTTCCAATTGCGACGCCATACTGCTCGATCAACTGTTTGACGGCTCCCTTCACCGTGCGATCGCTAAGCTCGACTCGCATGACCGCTCGGGAATAACGCTGGATCTCGGCGAGGGGAATAGGGCCACCGTGCGGATCGCAGAGCTCCGACAGCGCGAGCAGCGTGTTGAACACTGGCGGAGGAAGCGTCTTATCCGCCAGGGTGTTGTAGACCCGCGAGGCCAGCTCCGGCGGCATGTATGCCATCGGAGCCAGCTGATCGCAGTGGAGGGAAAGGGCGAGCGGGGTCAATTCCGCACCTCCTCCAGCTTGCCTTTGGCGTTGAGCCGGTACAACACATCGGCCTCGATGCCATCCTCACCGACGTAGCCGACAACGATGCGGGTTCGCTTCGCGCCTTTGTCGTTCCACGCGAGAGCAAAGCATCCGTTTTCGCCGGCGCTGGCAAAGCAATCGAACCCAGCCGACATGGCGATCGTATCTTTCCCTTTCGCAACCGCCGTGCTGGAGTTGCCGGAGGACGCCGCCTTGCTGGAGTTGCCGGAGGACGCCGCCGTGCTGGAGTCGCCGGAGGACGCCGCCCTGCTGTGGTAGCCGGAGGACGCCGCCGTCTTTGGCGCCGATCCGCCTTTCGATTTTTTTCGAGACGCGGCCGTGATCGACTTCACGGTTGCCAGAATTCTTTGTTCGTTTGCGAGGACCAGCTTCACCGCGCCCGGCATATCTCCGCTGTAAACAACACTGCCGCGGGGAAACTTGACCTTGTCACTGTCGATAACCACGACTAAGTCAGCATCGACCTCGACGACCTGCCACAGTGCATCGACGGCCTCTGAAAGGTGGGCCCAATTGCCATCTCCCCACTGAAGCCCATGGAGACCATTGCCGCACCGCGGCGCCGGATCCCAATCGCGACACTCAACAGATCCAGACTTAGGCCACTGGAAACCGCCGTAACTTTTTCCATCGGCGGAAGCGGTGCGAATGACCAGGACTTTTTCGACGGGCGCTTGTTTCTTCACCATCAGTGCGCCCCCAACAGGAACTGTGGAAGCATCGCCGCAAGTGAGAAGATCGCGCGCCAGAAGGCCACGCAACCTATAACACCTACAGCCCAAACGGCAATCACATCCCACTGAATCGGGGCTGAGGCAATTCCAACGTTGATGCGATCGGGAAGATCGTTGAAATCAAAACCGCGCGGACACGCGGAATCTGCTAGACGACACGCGGCTTCCTCAGTCCGCGTATGGAACGCGAGATCAAAGACTTGCTGCACGGACCCCTCCGTTTGCCGATAATGGGTACCGGCGCCGCTACCCGAGGGGTTGAATTGTGGAGGAAGACTAGAACCTAGTCTTTTGAAATCAACATCTGGCGGAGAGACAGGGATTCGAACCCTGGATACCTTGCGGTATACACGCTTTCCAAGCGTGCGCCTTCAGCCACTCGGCCATCTCTCCGCATATCCGGCATCGCCCTGGGCGCCGGTCGCGTGTTGCACGCTATTGTCGAGCGTACCACACGGACTCTCGGCTCTGCCTCGCCTAAAATGAGCCAACTCCATGTCCTCAGAAGGCGAAATTCGGGGGCCTGAAATTCAGGCCGGTCCGCTGCAGGACCTCCCGGTCCAGGCCAGCGGCGCACCCTCGCCCGAGATCGAAGTCTTCGAACAACACCAGCACCCCGCGCGCATCGGTGAGGAACTCCGCGCGCTGCTTTCTCTCGCCATTCCTGTCGTGCTTTCCGAGCTCGGCTGGATGACCATGACCATCGTCGACCTCATCATGGTGGGCCGCCTTGGGCCTGACGCCATCGGCGCCGTCGGCCTCGGCAACGCTATCTACTACGCGCCCTCGTTGTTCGGCATCGGCCTGCTGCTCGGCCTGGATACGCTCGTTTCACAGTCGTGGGGCGCGGGCCGCTTCGACGACTGCCACCGCTCCCTCGCACAGGCCATCTACATCGCCATCGCCTTCACGCCGCTACTCATGCTCTCCATGCTTGCGGCGCAGTGGATCTTTACCGGCCGTGGCGTCGATCCCACCGTCGCCGCGCTCACCCGCTCCTATGTCGGCATCCTCAACTGGGGCACGTTTCCGCTGCTCGTTTATGGCGGATTCCGCCGCTACCTCCAGGGCGTAGGGCGGGTTCGCCCTGTCAGCTTCGCGCTCATCAGCGCTAACCTGATCAATGTCGCCGGCAACTGGATCTTCATTTACGGCCACTTTGGCTTCCCTGCGCTCGGCGTCCCCGGCTCCGCGCTCTCAACCGTCTTCGCGCGCATCTACATGGCTGCGGTGCTGGTTTACGCCGCATGGGCCCACGAACACGGCCGAGGCCACGCCTTGTTCACCCACTGGCCCAGGCCCGACTGGACGCGCATCCGCGCTCTGCTCAGGCTTGGCCTGCCCGCTGCCTCGCAAGTGGTTCTGGAAGTCGCTGCGTTCGGCGCGGCCACGGTAATGGCGGCACACCTGACGCCTATCTCGCTTGCTACGCATGAAATCGTCCTTAGCGTCGCCGCCTACACTTATATGGTTCCGCTGGGAATCTCAGCCGCGGCAGCCGTCGCCGTCGGCCACGCCATCGGAGCCGGCAATCCCGGCCGCGCCCGCCGCGCCGGCATTATCGCCATCATTCTCGGAGCCAGCTTCATGGCGCTCATGGCCGTACTCCTGATCGTTATTCCGCAACCGATCATCCGCATCTGGACCAATGACTCGCGCGTCCTCATCCTCGGCGCGCACGTTCTCGCCATCGTGGCAGGTTTCCAGATCTTCGATGGCGTTCAGACTGTCTCTACGGGCGCGCTCCGCGGCCTGGGCGAAACTCGATTCCCCATGCTCATGAACTTTATGGGCTACTGGGTTCTCGGGCTGCCCTTTGGAGCGCTGCTGTGTTTTCACTTCAAGTGGGGGCTCTCCGGGCTATGGACCGGGCTGACGATTTCGCTGATTCTGATTGCGCTGCTGCTGATTGTGCGATGGCTGAAGGATTCGCGGAAGGCGGTTGCCGCGATGGCCGGCATCCCCTGAACTACTTCTTCGCCTTTTTCCCAGCCTTCTTTGCCAGGTCGCTCAGGCGCGTCTTCTCCAGTTCATCGCGCATTGCGCCCTCCGCTCCTTCGAAGACCTTCTTCAGCGCTGAACCCACCTTCGCGGTCTGCCCCGAGAGCGACGCGGCGTGGAACAGGTCTCCACCATCCAGCGCCGCATAAATATCTTTCAGCGTGATCGCCTTCGCCGGGCGCGCCAGCTTCGATCCGCCGTGTGGACCCTTCTGGCTCTCCAGCAGTCCTGCCTGATGCAGCAGGGAAAATACGCGTCGAATAACGACAGGATTGATGCTGAGCTTGCCGGCAACGTCTTCCGAGGTCTGCAGTCCATCCGGTTCAGCAGCGAGCAGGACCATGGCATGAACGCCGGTTGCGAATCGGGTATTTGCGGCCATTCGTCCAACCTACCACAGCTTTTTCCACACGGCATGAAATCTGTAACAATCCCCGTAGCCTGTTGGTCACAACCTGTACCCTGATTCCATGCGTATTCTTTTTGTCGGCGACGTATTCGGGAGCGCCGGTCGCCGCATCGTGCGGGAGCACATCGGCCACGTTATCGCCGGGCGCGCCGTCGACCTCGTCATCGTCAACGCTGAAAATGCCGCGGGCGGATTCGGCCTGACCCCCACCATCGCCGACGAGCTCTTCGATCTCGGCGCACACGTGCTCACCACCGGCAATCACGTGTGGGACAAAAAAGAAATCATCGACTACCTCAAAGGTGTCCCCGCGGAGAGCCACGAGCGGCCGCGCCGCATCCTGCGTCCCGCCAACTATGCCCCCGACACGCCCGGCTACGGTGTCTATCAGGGCCAGCTGCCTTCAGGTCAGAACTACGCCGTACTTTCTCTGCAGGGGCGCGTCTTTATGGCCAACAACGAGGACCCATTCCGAACTGCCGACAAACTGCTGAGCCAGATCACGGCGAAGGTGATCCTCGTCGACTTCCACGCCGAGGCCACTTCAGAAAAGTGCGCTCTGGGGTGGTATCTCGACGGCCGCGTCACGGCCGTCCTCGGCACGCACACCCATATTCCTACTGCCGATAATCGCGTTCTCCCCGGCGGCACCGCCTATCAAACTGACGTAGGCATGAGCGGCCCCTGGGATTCGATCATTGGCGTCGAGAAGGAGATGGTTCTCGAACGCTTTCTCACCAGCATGCCGTCGAAATTCGAGGCCGCCAAAGGCGATCCCCGCATGTCTGCGCTGCTGATCGAGTGCGATCCTGGTACGGGTCACGCGCTCTCGACTGAGCGCGTGCTGCTGGGCGAGTAACTGCGCGGCGAAAATGAAATTACACTTCAGCCCCGCCGCCTGAGAAAATACAGGACAGAGGTAGTTCCGTTGTCCATCCATACCCCCGAAGAGCTTGCCGCCATGCGTGAATCCGGCCGCATTGTGCGCCTCATGCTCGAAGCCATGAAGGCCGCTGCCCGCTCCGGCGTTACCACCGAACAACTCGACGAAATTGGCGGCGACCTCATGCGGCAGAATGGCGCCGTTTCCGGACCGACCACCGTCTATCAGTTTCCTGGCGTCAGCTGCATCAGCGTCAACGACGAAATCGTTCACGGCATCCCGTCGAACCGCCGATTGCGCAACGGCGACCTTCTGAAGCTGGACGTCACCATCTCGAAAGAGGGGTTTATGGCCGACGCCGCTGAGACCGTGATCGTTGGTCCGCCTGTGACGGAGTCTGCCATCGGCAGCCGCCTGGCGGTGTGTGCCCAGCGCGCCTTCACAGCTGCCATGGAAGTGGCGCGTGCCGGACATCGCGTGCGCGACATCGGCCGGGTCGTTGAGAAGGAAGTGAACGCCGCCGGGTTCCACGTCATCCGCGACCTATGCGGTCACGGGATCGGTCGGACGATCCACGAAAAGCCGAGCGTGCCGAACTGGCCCGATCCCTCCGCTTCGGAAATGCTCACCGAGGGCCTGGTGATCACTGTCGAGCCGATCATCGCCAGCCGGTCGGGCAAGTCCGTTCTGGCGCGCGATGGCTGGACTGTGCGCACCGCTGACCGCGGTCTGGCCGCTCATTACGAGCACACTCTGGTGATCACGAAAAATGAGCCGCTGCTGCTGACCGCCGCTTAAGCTGGCTCAAAAACTGGAAGGAAGGACGCGATGGATCCAATTCACGACCACGCGAGACTGCCTTTCGCAGGTCCTCTCCCGAATCACACTCAGGCGAGCCGCGACGTGGCGGAACTATGAAAAGCGCGCGCCTTAGAGATGGACAAACTGTGATCAGCCTGCTGTGCTGCGGTGCCCTCTTCTTCGCAACGGTTTGTAAAATCCTGGCGCTTCCCTATGTTGACTTCATCGCCATCTGGTCAGCGGGACGGCTTTTGCTGGGCCACCTGAACCCTTATTCGCCCGACGCCATCCTCGCGATCGAGCGTGCCCAGGGGTGGCTTCTTCCGATTGGCCAGCCCATGCACTATCCGCCCTGGTCACTTTACATTCCCGCCCTCATCGCTCTTCTGCCGTTTCGCGCGGCTCAGGTCATGTGGATGACCCTCTCGCTTGCCCTTAGCTGCTTTTCCGCCGTTGGTCTCTGGCATTTCTTCGGTGGAGGCAGCGGCAGGTCTGGATCGCCGCCCTGGTGTTTTTGACCTTTTTCCCGTTCGGAACTGCGGTTCGACTTGGCCAGGTCACGCCTCTCATGCTGGCTTCTTTAACCGCAGTTCTGCTGCTGCTGCGTTCGCAGCGGTGGGTGCTGGCAGGAATCGCTACGACGGGACTCGGAATTAAGCCCCAGCTGCTGTGGCTTGTCCTGATGGCAATTCTCCTCTCGGCGATTCGGGAGCGGAGATTTCGCTTTCTCCTCGCGGCGGCTCTCACCTGCCTGGTGTGCTGGGCTGGCGCGATTGCGCTGGACCCAGCGGCGCTTCACTACCTCCGCGATGCTTCCGGTCCGACACTCGAGATCAGTTGCGGCGCCAGAGGTCTGCTGCGGCTGATTTTCGGGGTGCAGCATACCTGGCTCCAATGGCTGCCCTGCGTTCCTGGAGCCGTTTGGTTCATCCTCGACTGGAAAAAGCACAGCACCCGCTGGGTCTGGCGAGAGCGACTGCCCCTGCTGTTGTTGGTTTCGCTCGCCAGTTCACCCTACCTTTGGTTTCATGACTTTGCCCTTGCGCTGCCTTCCTTTGTTGCACTCGCGGCCCGTGGTGCGTGGCGTTCACCCGCGGTTATTGCCGGTTGGTTCGCTCTCCAATTAATCATTGTTGCGCCAGAGTTCATACCGATCGAACACATTCGCCTTGTGGAACCGACGCTCAGCGCACTTTGGATCCCATTCTGGATTCTGGCATCACGAGCTGCGATGGCGCTTCCGGAGGGTAATGACGAGCCTGCTGGAGATCGACCCTCTCAATCCAATGAAGCCTTGGTTTTATAGCCGACGGCCAGCGTTCTGATGGAAATGCAACCCTATGGTTGCATTTGCGGCGCGCTCGGTCCTATTATGCAACCAGGAGGTTGCCTATGACGACTGCTCATAGTGCGGAGCGCACAGCCGACCGCATCGAGAAAAGCATCGTTCTCAAAGCGCATGTCTCGCGCGTCTGGCGCGCACTGACCGATTACAACGAATTCGGCGCATGGTTTCGCGTCAAGCTCGAAGGCCCTTTCAATGTCGGCGAAGAATCTCATGGCAAAATCACCTTGCCTGGTTACGAGCACCTTACCTGGCGTGCTGTCGTCCAGTCCATTGACCCCGAGCAGTATTTCGCCTTCACCTGGCACCCGTACGCAATCGATCCCAACATCGACTACTCCGAAGAGACGCCCACTCTGGTCGAGTTCCACCTGGAGCCCGCGGGCGACGGCACGCTTCTCAAGGTCACCGAATCGGGCTTCAGCGACCTGCCTGACGCGCGCCGGAAAGAGGCCTTCCTGCGCAATGAGGACGGCTGGAGCCAACAGATGAAGAACATCGACGAGTATGTCACCCAGAATCCCTAACGGAACTCCACGTCTGGGCAGAGCACCCCGCGGGAAATCTTCCTCCCGCGGCAGCGCTCTTCCTGCGTCCACTGTGCGACGCGGAGAGACCCAAGCGGCCGGCACCTTTGCTGCGCTCGGCGACCGCACCCGTCTCTCGCTCCTCGCCCGCCTTGGTCGCGGAGGACCGTGCTCCATCGCGCAGCTCACGCATGGTTCGCACCTCACGCGTCAGGCCATCACCAAGCATTTACGCGTCCTTGAGCACGCGAGGATTGTCCGTTCAGCGCGTTCCGGCCGCCACAGCC
Organism: Acidobacteriaceae bacterium; assembly: GCA_036490815.1. Classification (GTDB taxonomy): domain Bacteria; phylum Acidobacteriota; class Terriglobia; order Terriglobales; family Acidobacteriaceae; genus Palsa-343. The sequence goes on along the minus strand of DASXDF010000065.1, from coordinate 207,046 downwards.
TTTTTGAGCTCGACCCGCGGCCGGTCCACGACCTCCGCGACTACCTCGACCGGGTCTCCGCCGAGTGGGACGGCGCCCTCCTCCGTCTCCAATCCCTGGTCGAAAATTAAGGATTTTCCGCTAACTTCAACTTACTTACGGCCCGGCAAAACCGTGCTTTCCAAACCAAATTTTCGTTGTATACTTGCCGCCTCCCACAGAAAGGTTCAATGCAATGACTCGCGCTCTCGCCGTTCTCATCGCAATGTCTGCGCTGTTCGCGCCCGCCCTCGTCGCCCAAAACCCCGTGGTGTGTGTCTTTCAGCAAAAGCAGGGTCACGCCGCCGACGTCGACGACGGAATGGACTCGAGCCTCCTCGGCAAGGAGCTGGTCGCCCGAACCTCTTCCGGCTCTCCCGCATTCGACATTGTGCCCATCACAGGATTTACCTCCAAAGAAATCGACGCCGAGGCCGCACACCGGAACTGCGCGTGGATCGTCACGCTCTGGCGCCAGGAGGTTGGCCCCAACACTCCTGACTATGGGGGTTCGTTGAACAATAGCCAGGCCAGCGCCGGCCAAAATAATGCCCTCATGTTGAAGTCGAACAAGATCGGCGCGGACACACTTCTGGAATTCACGCTGCGCAAGCCAGACAGCCATAAGCCCGTCGCCAAAGGTGAGGGCGACGAGAAAACGACCTATGGGAAATTCGCCGATACGATCGTGAAGAAGATTAAGTAAAAGATACCTTGTGCTGCCGCGCCCTGTTCGCAGGTTTCCTTAGTGTTTGTCCGGATCCACGCAGCCGGTGTCCACCGCCCTGCGTACCTGCTGAAACAGGGGCATCGGGTTCTGTAACCCGCCGGATTCTGAGCGCCGCCACAGCCACGAATGCAGAGCTGGGCCTTCGCCCGGACCTTGGTAGATCCAAAGCGTATCGTCCGGATCACCGACCTCCCCGCCAACACCCAGTCGGCCGTTGCGTCCAGCTGCGCCGGCTGAGTCTGCTGGATCCTGCCCATTCGTTCCGAGATTGGGTGTGCCGCCCGCCCCTGGGCTCTGGTCGGCTCCGCCAGGCCCGCTGCCCACGCGGCCGGAAATGCCAGGATTGGGATCGCGCGACGTGCTGGCCGTCACGCCTGTCTCCGCCAAACGGCCTGTACGCACTACGAAGACCAGATCCGCATCTGAGCGCCGGATCACCAGGGTGTAGCGCTTCCACTCTTCCAGCCGCTGCTGCAGATCCGTCGCCGCATCGCGGTCCTCGTTCATGACGTTCGGATTAAGGACATCCCCCTCCGCCGTCTCCACATATACAAACCGCGCATGGCAGAACAACTGCGACACCGGTGCATCCTTCTTCGCCTTCGCCGGAGAGGTCCCGACCACGCCGCCGAGCACCAGCGGTAAAACCAACCAGGGATGTTTCATGCGTTTGCGCCTTTCTTCGGAGTCCGGCACTTCTACACTGCGCTCCCCCAAACCAGCCGGAGCCGAGCCAATTGTACGGTGGACGGAACACCCAGCGCGGAGGACCCATCATTCACCGCAACTGGGCACTCCATAGACGCGCCGTATCCGCAAGGGTCATTGCCGACTCGACGCCCAGGCGGCGGGAACCTTATCCTGGCCGGAGGGGTCTGTGGAGAAGAAGGAGCATGTCATGAACGTCAGCAACTCACGGAAACTGAGCGCCGAACCCAATGTGACGCCGCTGATCGACGTCCTGTTAGTGCTTCTTATCATCTTCATGGTCATTGTCCCTGTCACTCCCCGGGGTCTGGAAGCGATGCTGCCGCAGCTACCAAATGGCAAACAGCCGGCGCCTGAGCGGACGATTGTCGTGGAAATTATCGCGGGCCCGGATGGCACGACGTACAAGATCAACGCGGAGATGGTTCGGGGGAAGGCGCAGCTGTCTGCGGAACTGAGGCTTATTTACTCGACCCGGGCCGAGAAGGTGTTGTTCGTCCAGGGCGACCCCAACCTGGACTTCGCATCGGTCGCCGAGGTTATCGACATGAGCCGGGAACTCGGCATCGCAAACATAGGCATCCTGACGCCGGCCGTGCGGGCTGGCTGATGCGATCGGAGGTCAAGGTCTATCACCATATGGGCGGCCGATTCGAAAGGTTAGGGTCGAACCGCCCAGGCCAGACCATCCGGTTCGCCACCCACGTCGATATGGCCTGTGACCCCCAGCTTCTTCAGATCAACCACGGCGACATAGTTATCCGGACCGCACGAGACGAAGGCTCGCGAGCCGTCGGGATCGATCAGAATTCCAGCCGCGCCGTGTCCTATCGGCACCCGCTTGAATTCTCTGCGGGAGGCTGCGTCATAAACCACCAGATCGCCGCCGCCCAGCATAGAAATCAAAACCAGCTTTCCATCCGGAGTGAACTTGAGGCGATTGGCCCCAAAGGTTTTCGCATCAAGGGTGGCCACCACCTTTCGGCTTGCAAGGTCGATCACCGACAGCGTTCCATCCTGCGCGTTGGCTGTCCACAATTCACGTCGGTCCGGCGACACGTCGAAACCTTCATCGCCTTTGCCGACCGCAATCACCGTCTCGTTCCAGTCCATACGGGGCTGGTTTCCGCCCGGGGGCGGCGGAGGCGGTTGCGCACCGGGCGGTGGTCGCATTCCTGGCGGAGGCCCCATCGGTGGAAGGGCGGCGTAGTCGAGAATGCTGACCGTCGCGGAGCTCACGTTGGTTGTGTAGATCCGCTTCTGATCCGGGGTCACATAAATCATGTGCGTCCGGTTCTGGCCGGTGCCCATAATCCAGTCGATCTTGCCGGACTCGGGATCAAAACGCGCGATGGCCTTGGCGCCCTCGGCCGTGAACCATAACTTCCCCCCAACAAATGCCAGGCCATGCGGCCCGTTCAGGGCTCCGGTGTCAATGTCCGGCAGTGCTTTCTGTCCAACCAGGTCGATCACCGACAGCGCATGGTAGCGGCCGCCCCCGTAGATCGAAACATACGCGGTCCTGCCGTCTGCCGAGGCAATCACCTCATGGGGGTCGGGACCGACCGGAGCGCGCGCGATCACCTTCAGCGTGGCCGGATCAACCATGGCGAGGGTATGGTCGCGCTTGGAAAGCGCCAGCAGGGTTCGCTGCGGAGCAGTCTGGCAGTCGATATTCACCCCGACGCTGAGCATGCCGGCAACAGCCGTCATGCATAAGAACACTTTTTGCTTCCCTGTAAACCGCATGGGTTTGTCCTTTTCTCTCTTACCTGGGAATTCTAGATCGAGGCACGCCTGTTTCTTCAATGGGTCTTTGGGAGGGCTGTCCAGGGCGGCATGCAATGAACGGCATTCGCGTGTATCAGATATTTCTGTAACAACAGAAATATCTGATACACTTAAAACATGAAACTGAACGACTCTACGCGGCAATTCATCCTGCACTGGGGCGAAATGGGAACCCGCTGGGGAGTTAATCGTACGGTGGCCCAGGTGCACGCCCTGCTTTATCTTTCTCCTGAATCGCTGACAGCGGAAGACATTGCGGAGACTCTTTCCGTCGCGCGCTCCAACGTGAGCACCAGTCTGAAAGAGCTGCAGAACTGGAACCTGGTCCAGGTAGACAGCCGCATGGGCGACCGCCGCGACTTCTTCCAGACCTCGGCCGACGTCTGGTCGTTATTCCTCACAGTGGTCGAACAGCGCGTGGAACGTGAGATTGTCCCCACACTGACCATGCTCCGCCGTTGCGCCGTCGAAGCCGAGGCCGAGCGTCCGTCCAATCCGGTGGTCGCAGCACGCATCGCTGCAATGCAGGTGTTTCTGGAGCAACTTTACGGCTGGTATATCCAGATGAAGAAGCTGCCGCCGGCCAGCCTGCGCTCCCTTATTGGATTTGGCAGCGGAATCACCCGCCTCTTGCCGAAGACACGAAGAAGGAGGCTGGACTGATGACTGCTCTTCTCACGGCGGCATCCGAGGCATGCGCGATTGCGGCGCATGACGACGTCAGCTTTCAGCGTTACTACGAGGAGGCAGGACCGGATTACGAGGCCTGGAGCGCGGGATTCAACATGCACTTCGGCTATTTTCGATGGGGGATGAATCCCTTCGCGCGCGAGGTGATGCTCGAGGAGATGAACCAGCAGGTGCTCGATCGCCTTCACGTTGAAAGCGATCCCGGAGCGCACATGCCCACACGCATTTTGGACATGGGTTGCGGTGTCGGCTCAACTCTGCGCAGCATCGCTCGCTGCCTTCCCTGGGCTGAGCTGACCGGGATCACCTTGGTTCCCTGGCAGCTGGAAAAAGGCCGTCTTCTCAATCGATCCTGCCCCAGGGCCGTTGGCCTCTCTCTTACGCTCGGCGACTACGAACATACCGCGATGACGGCAGGCTCCTTTGACGGGGTCTACTCGGTTGAGAGCAGCTGTTATGGGCGCGGCGCAAACAAATCGGCCTTCCTGAAAGAAGCGCATCGTCTCCTGCGTCCAGGCGGACGGATCGTGGTGGCCGATGGCTTTAAAGGTCCGGGTAAGCTGCGCGGGCCACAGAAATTCATCTACCGGAAGCTTCTCGATTGCTGGGCGATCGACACGTTCGGCGAAGTTGAGCCATTCCGGCGCGAACTGGAGCGCGCAGGGTTTCGGGACATCGTCATCGAGAGAAGTCAGGCACGCGTAACTCCCTCGGTCCTTCACGTTCCCTGGGTTACGCTGAAATTCCTGCTCACCAGCGTTGCGTTCGGCCAACGCAAAATGACACGGGCACGATGGAACAATATATTGGCGCCGATCCTGCTGCCGTTTGTTGGATTCCCCCTGGGCCCGGTGGCCTACTACATCATCAGCGCCACGCGCTGGTAAATCACTGGACAAGAGGCAGTGGCGGTCCGATGACCTGCTGTTCGGCGTCTCGTGGACCGTACCCACGGTTGCTCTCGCCCACAATCCCCGCGGAAGCAGCTCGATATTCGTCCTCCGCTAAAATCGCTTTATGCCCGACAATGCAGTTGCGTTGCTCGCTTCTCCTGAGGTACTGGCTCGCGCCCGCAGGATCAAGCTGTTTCTGATGGATGTGGACGGCACGCTGACGGATGGAGGCGTGTGTCTGATCTCGACCGTTGCAGCCGACGGGTCCGGGGGCCCGGCGGTTTCCGAAATGAAAGTTTTCAGCGCGCACGACGGGCAGGGCCTGAGCCTGGCGCACACCATGGGAATCCAGACCGGCTTCATCACGGGCCGCTCGTCGCCGGCCGTCTCGCAGCGCGCCAAAGAGCTGCATGTGGACTTCGTCTATCTGGGACAAAAGAAGAAGACTCAGGCGTTTGAAGAGGCCATGCAAAAGGCGGGCGTGACAGAGGAAGAAGTTGCCTATCTGGGCGACGATTTGCCCGACATCCCGCTGGCGAAGCGTGCCGGTCTGGGCGTGTGCGTGGCGGATGGAGCTCCCGAGCTGGCGGCAGTGTGCCATTACACCACGCGTCGGCTTGCTGGGCGCGGCGCGGCGCGGGAAGTGATCGAACTGATCCTGAAAGCGCAGGGACGTTGGGAAGAGGCTGTGCCGCAGGCCCTGGCTTAAAAGAGCCCCAGTCATACGCACCCTGGAATCGCTCTCCACGGAGAGCCCGGGCATCACATCACCCTGCGCACCCGCTGATTCCGCCGCCACAGCAGAGATGCAGGAATCCCCACGATCGCGATCCAGAGCAGCAACTCCGGTCCGTATTCCTCCACGAACAGCACCCGCCCAAACAGGCTCTCGCCTGCATTGCGCAGGCCGGTGATGAACGCATTGTGCATCTGCGTTCCGGCGGACGCAGAGGTCCCCAGCAATTGTGCCTTGTACTCTTCTGTCAGCTGCAGCTCGACTGTCGCATAGGAGACGCGATGCTCGAGCGCCACCTGCTCCGCTTCCATGCTCTCGATCTGTCCGCGCGTCTCGGAGATTTGCTCCTCCACCTGCAGAACTTCGTCCATCTTGCCTGCTCGCTGCTGCAGGATCGCGCGGAGCCGCTCTTCCGTTTCACGAGCGTTGGTCAGCCGCGCCACCAGATCGGCATGCTGCCGGGTTACCTCTTCCCCGGACTGCGATTCGCCCTGCACCTGGCCGAGGCCGCGCAGCGACCCGAGCGCCGCCGCAAGCTCCGTCGCTGGAATGCGCAACGAAGCCTGGAACGAGCGAGAACCGTTCTCCGGCGTTTCGACGGTCAGCTGCGCGGCGTAGCCCTGTTTGCCTGCGAGAATCTGATCGAGCGCTGCGCGCGCCTCCACGATGTTCTTCACCAGGATGGTGAGTGAAACGGTGCGCGCGATCATGGGAGCAGGCACGGGACTGCCGCCCCCGCCCACAAAGCCATCGAGTTTTTTCTTGTCCTCCTCGCCGCCCAGCGTACCGGTCCGACTTTCCGCCCGGGAGAGGCTGTCGCTGGCGGCCGGCGTCGTCGGCGCAGGCTCGGCTGGCGCCATTGCTCGCTGCCCAACAACTCCCCCAGGGAAAAAATCGTGTCCCTCATTGGATTGCACAAGCCCGATGACAGCCGCCACCGCAACGACAGCGAGTGCCGCGCTTCCAACGAATGCCAAAGGGTTCCATCGATCGGGGCGTCGGCTGCTGGGTCGCCTGCCAGAGGCTTTACCGGCGGCGGGGGCAGCCGCTGCCTCTACCACGCCATCCATCGCAGCCGGCGCATCTGGAAGCGACCAGGCCGCCAGCGCCTCGGACGCGCTACGTAACTGTTCGCGCACCAGGGCGCACTCGGCGCACTCATCCAGATGCGCCAGCACCACGGCCGTTTCGGCGCTGGTCAGTTCCTGGTCCAGCGCCGCCATGATCTCTTCCGGAGCAACGTGCTCGGTCACGATCTTCATGCGTGCTCCTCCCTCTTCGAAAGTGGTTGAGCTTTGGCGCTCGCCGCGGGTGCCGTGAGCAGGTCGCGCAGGGCCATGCGCGCGCGAAACAGCCGCGATCGCACCGTGTTCACCGGGATCGCGAGGACGACGGCGATCTCCAGGTAGCTGAGCTCCTCGTATTCCCGCAGCAGCAGAATCTCGCGATCAATGCGGTCCAGCCGGCGGACAGCCTCGCGCAGCGCAATCTCGGCGTCGATCGCTACGCTTAACCCAGGCTCGCGATCCCCGGGAACCATCCCGGAAAACGTGGCCCGAAAGGCGGTCTTTCTTCGATAGGAGCGCAGGATCTTCTGCGCAATGGCATATAGATACGTCCGAAATAACGCGGTCGCCTCGTACCGCTCCCGCGCGCGCAGGATCGCAAGGAAAGTTTCCTGCGTTAGCTCTTCAGCGTGCGATCGATCCGCGATCCGTCGGCAGAAGAAGCCGAACAGCGGCTGTTTGTAGCGAAGAAAAAGCGCGTTAAACGCCTCCACCGACCCGCGCACAAATGCCGCCATCAACCGCTCGTCGGTGTCGTCGTCGTTCCGGCGCTGTTTCAGCTGGTTCAGGTCTTCGTTCTCGTTCACGTCGCCTCTGGCATTCCGCTGCCCTGACGGGTAGCCATCCGTCATGAACGGTAATACCGCGAGCGGGACAAAAGTTCCGCCGGCCCTTCTTTATTCTGGCTTGCCGTTTGGATCGAGAAGGTGGGCCCGAGGAAAGCCAGGCAAGGCCTCCAGTCGATCGCGCTGGGCTCAGAGCGCTCGTCCCCCCAGGAAACCGACACTTGCGCCTCTCGTCAAACCCTCCGACGAAAATCAGATTTTTTTCTTGCGGGCGCCTCGGCGCCTCCTTGATTCGGTTGCCCGTCCAGTTCCGGGAGCTTCCTGCTTCTCTTCGTCGGTCATGGGCTCGTTGATTTCGAGAAGACCCTCGGGCAGCCGCATCTCCACGATGTGTTTGGCGGTATCCAGACGCACCAGGTACTCCGCGACGAAGGGGATCATGAACTCTTTGCCCGGCCTGCGTACCACCAGCAATTCGGTATTCGACGACTCGCGATCCACGTCGGCGATTTCGCCCACCTCGGCGCCGCCCCGGTTCAGGTCTACCAATCGGCAGCCGATCAACTCGCTCAGGTAAACGGACCCCGAGTCGAGAGGGACGCGCTCTTCGGAGGGAATGGCCACAGCAAATCCGCGCAGGGTTTCCGCTTCATTGATCGAATCAATGCCCTGGAATTTCATGACCATCCGGCTGCGCAGGAACCAGAAATTTTCGAGGCACATCTCGCGTGCGCGCGTGCCGAGGCGCTCGGGTGGGATCAGGAAGAGCCGGGACCGCTGATGGAAGCGCTCCGGAAAGTCCGTGAGGATCTCAGCGATCAGTTCGCCAAGCCGCCCTTGCGGCCGGATGAGTCTCGCTACCAGCACCCAGGCTGGGTTGTGACGCGGAGACGGACTACCCTGCGCGCTCACGCGGAGGGAGCGGTCGGCGTCAGCCGAGTGGTCCGCTGCTTTCGGCACCGGCACATCGGGCATGAAAAAACCCCTGCAGTTGGCGAGGGTTGGCTGGACGGGGACCCCACTCCTTCCCCGGTCACTATTCCTCGGCGGCGGCGGGTCCCTGGTGGTCCTCTTCGAGAATGTCGAGAGTGTATCGATGGTGGTGCTTCATGCTGACAGCCCCAAGAATCGTCCTCACCGAACGCGCGGTGCGTCCTTGCTTGCCGATCACCTTCCCGACATCTGTGGGGGCAACGCGCAGGCGCAGCACCGTGCTCTCGTCTCGTTCCACCGCTTCAACAACCACAGCCTCGGGAAGGTCCACCAACGCTCGCGCAATCTGGGTCACTAATTCCCGCATGTCATCGGGTTTGTCTGTCGTCTGCTTCATCCTGCCCCCCATTGGGAAGACACACGCGTTCATCTTCCGGGGCTATCGCGGATAGTACCGTAAAGTCAGCGATGGACAAAAGAACAATCGGCAGACTTTCTGTGCCCCGGAGTGCAAAAGTAACGTTGTGGGAGGATCTGGAGCAGGCGAGCGGTCGACGCCTCCGTAGACTGGCTGGATATCTAGGCCGCTGTCGAGGCGTCCGTATTGTCCGACGCGCTCTTTTTCGGCGCGGCAGGCTCACCAGCAGGGGAAGAACCGGAACGCAACAGTTTTGCAACTCTGTCCGACGGCTGCGCGCCCTTGCCCTTCCAGTACTCGATACGCTCAAGCTTCAGATCGACGGAAGCCGGACTGGTTCGTGGATTATAAGTGCCGACTACCTCCACCGAACGGCCGTTCCGAGCGCGGTCCTTTTCAATCACGACCACGCGGTAATACGGTTGTTTGCGCGCACCCACGCGCGCCAAGCGAATCATCAACACAATCGAGTGTCCTTTCAGGTATTGGGAAATCCCCGATTCGGGGCCACGCGCGAATCAGGGCAACTGATCCAGTCTCCTAATATATCAGGGACTTCCATCGCCCGGTTTGTTGTCGGAGTGAATCTGCCGCGTGCCGCCCGGAATTGTTCCAAAACAGGGCAATCCTGGGGGAACCGACCGCCGGCCTCCGTCCTTCGGTTTCGGTCTTACCTGGCAGGGGCTTACGGACCGACCGCTGGAGACGCTTTTTCTCCTCGCTCAACGGATTGCCGAAAATAATCCAGACACAGCCTCAAGCCGGTCTTCAAGTCGATTTTCGGCTCCCATCCGAGCAATTGTCTGGCCTTGGCGATGTTCGGCCGTCGCTGGACCGGGTCGTCCTGCGGTAGCGGCGCAAAGCGGATCTGGCTGGACGATCCGGTCACTTCGAGGATTTTCTGCGCGCATTCAAGGATCGTCCACTCCTCCGGATTGCCGACGTTCACTGGCAGATGTTCCTCGGAGCGAGAGAGGCGAAGGATCCCGTCAATCTCGTCCGAGACGTAACAGAAACTGCGGGTCTGGGTTCCATCGCCGTAAATGGTGAGGTCCGCTCCGTGGAGCGCCTGCACCATGAGGTTCGAAATGACCCGCCCGTCGCTGCCTTGCAGCCTCGGGCCGTAGGTATTAAAGATTCTTACCAGACGGGTATCGACCTGGTGGTAGCGATGGTAGGCCATCACCATCGCTTCGGAGAATCGCTTGGCCTCGTCATAGACCGACCGGGGACCTACCGGATTGACGTTTCCCCAGTAGCTCTCCGACTGAGGATGTTCGGTCGGGTCGCCGTAGCATTCCGACGTGGAGGCATGCAGAAAGCCAGCGCGATATTTTTTGGCGAGTTCGAGCGCGTTCCTGGTGCCTTCGGAACCGACACGAAGGGTTTCGATGCCAATGCGCATGTAGTCAACAGGACTGGCGGGTGATGCGAAATTGAAAAGGAAATCGATCTGGCCGAAGTCGAAGGGCCGGCAAATGTCCTGCTCGATCAGCTCAAATCGGGGTTCGTTCGTGAGGTGTTCGAGATTCGCTGCCCGTCCGGTGCTGAAGTTGTCCGTTCCGAGGACCCGATGGCCTTCCGCCAGCAACGCATCGCAAAGATGCGATCCCAGGAATCCTGCCGCGCCGGTGACCAGGACGCGCTTCGCTCCTGCGTGATTCGTCAAGAAATCCCTCCCGCCACGGTCTTAGATGGACGCCTTGCTCAATCCGGATTTTTTATGAAATTGAGAGCCGGCCTTTGAGCAAATGGCCGTGACGAGCGACCGATGTCTATGCCTGCCATGCTACCATGTTTTTGCTCCCGTCCTTGCTGTTTCAAATCCGCAACATCAATGAAATCAAGTATCTCAGAACAACAGGAGTACGAATGCGCGTTCTCGTGACGGGCGGCAGCGGCTACGTCGGATCGCATTCAGTGCGTGAACTGGTCGTCGCGGGGCATGAGGTCGTCATCTATGACAACCTGAGCACCGGAAGCCGGCGTTTGTCGGAAGGATTCGAGCTCGTCGAGGGTGAGATTTCCGACGGTACCCGCCTTGCTCCCCTCCTTGCTCGCGTCGACGCAGTCATGCACTTTGCGGCATCGGCCTATGTCGGGGAATCCATGGCCGACCCGCGAAAGTATTTTCGCAATAACGTCGAATCGGCTCTGAAGCTTATCGATGCGATCCTCGCCAGTCCAGTCAGGACCTTTATTTTCTCTTCAACCTGCGCGGTGTACGGCATTCCGCAGCTTTGCCCCATTGACGAAAAATCCCCAAAAGACCCAATCAATCCTTATGGCGCGACGAAGCTGTTTTTCGAACGCGTACTCGAAGCTTACCGCGTGACTCATGGCATGCAATACGTGGCGCTTCGTTATTTCAATGCCGCCGGGGCACACGCCAGTGGAGTGATCGGCGAAATCCACGATCCCGAGACCCATCTGATCCCGCTGGCACTGAAGGCTGCTCTCGGCAGTGCCCCACCCCTCACCATCTTCGGTAACGATTTCGATACCCCCGACGGTACATGCATCCGTGACTACATCCACGTCTCCGATCTGGGATCGGCCCACGTCCTGGCACTCGAGCATTTAGCCCGCGGCGGCGAATCCATGTGCGTCAATCTCGGAACCGGTCGCGGCACATCCGTCCGGCAAATCCTCGACGTCTTCCAGGTCGTCACCGGCGTTCGGATTCCGCATCGCTACGGCCCCCGGCGCGAAGGCGATCCGCCATGTCTCTACGCAAATCCGGCGCGAGCCAACGAAATTCTGGGATGGGTCGCCAGGCGCAACCTCGAGGACATTCTGACGTCTGCGTGGGGCTGGCAGCAGAAGATCGAATCGAAAACCGCATAGCCGGAACACCGGGCGCCGTTTCTCAATGGGAGATGGCGTCCCGCACTCTGATGGCGCGCTCCGCGCCTTCAATCAACTGCCGCGCGCAGTGATCCGCGGTATGAGTGAGCCCGAGTTGCCGTGAAAACTTGCCGGCCTCCGCCCGCTTCTCCGCATGGTCGATCAAATCAGCAAGAATTTCTGAGAGCGCAACAACATCTCCCACCGGAAAGACCCACCCGTTTCTGCCCACCTGTACATCGTCGGTCGGCCCACGGCTCCCCACGCGATCTGACACAACGATCGGCAGGCTGCAATAAAGAGCCTCGCTGATCGCAACCGGGTGCGGATCCATGCTCGCCGGGTGAGCATAAACATCTGACGCCATATAGTATTCGGGCAGTTTGTCGATCCCGACAAATCCCAAAAACTGCACCGCTGGCCCCGCTGGCTTGGCCAATTCTTCAAGCTTGGCTCGGTCCACCCCGCTACCGGCCAACAGAAGCACCGCAGAACGGCGCTCACCTCCGGTTATCTGAACAAACGCCCTGATAAGCTCTGCCTGTGCCTTGCGCGGAATTAGCTTGCCCACGCAAAGAACCACCACAGCGTCCTGTGCGATGCCCAGTCTCTCCCGCGTGGCCCGCCGCAGTTCGTCGCGTTTCGCGAGCAACTGGTCGTAATATCTACTGTCTATCGGCCACGACAGTCGCAGAAAACGATCCGGACTGGCGCCATAGTGCTCGTAATACCTGCCATTTTCATCGCCCATCGTCAGAAACTGCTGAATGCCGGCGAAGATGTGCGGGAGCGCCAGTCTCTTGATGAGGCGCGCATGCCACGGCCGCGGGTGCAGCAGTTCACTGTCCGTTGTGATCATCGCGGCCGTTCCCGATCTTCGGGCCCACCGCAACGCTCCCCGCAGGTACGGCCGGTGATATCCATTCACGTGCAGGACCTCCGGCTTAAATTTCTTCAGTTCCTCTACTACCCCATCAGTGCGCGCCGATGCCGCGGTTTCAACAATACTGTGCGGATATCCTTCGAGAATATTGTCCTGCCACTTTACAACTTGCCCAAAACCTTCATCAAAACGCGGGCCGGCTCCGCTTTCGGCAAAAATTACCTGCAGAGTAACGCGCCCATCCGCTGCAATCTCCTGATACATCGGGCAAAGATATTGAATTGGATGCGATACCACCATCGCCACTCGAAGAGGCATTTTAGTGTCCCTTTTACCGAACGGTTTCCCGTTCATCAGTCTTTATTTTGTTTTAAAGAAACAGGTGGAGACGCGGAGACCGCGGGCGAGTGCTGGATGCTGTGCGGAGTATCCTTCGTACGCCAAGCTATCAATGAACAAATAATATCTTGGACTACAGTTGCTGCCAACTCTGTGTGAAAGGATCGCGCGTTTCCGAACAACCTGCGAGTGACCGCCGGCGGATGGCCGCTATAATGTCGATTAGGGTGTGTGCTCCGCAACATTTCCCCGCCGATCATCCTTCAACCCATCGTACGAGTTCACATTTGGGGTGAGCCTGCGTACGATGATCGCATCCCTTAAAATATTTGAGGACTAAAGCAGTTCGATCATGCATTTTGTTCCGCAGGCTCTTCCGCACCTCATCGCAATCTTTGAGAGATGCGGATCAGCACCTCCTGGCCATGCTGGCCATTTTCCCAGCTGCGGTCCCGCGAAGAAAGTGACTTGTAAGGTGGTTTATGCTCCGGCGAATTTTCAGAAGGGCGGTCCCCCCGAGCGCAAAACGGGCCGTCGCTAACCTGGTGGCGGGAAGTTTTGCCGGGGCCTGCATCCGTTCGTTCAATCGGCACACCATCAAACACCGCAACAGCCTGATTCGGATCGATCATCCGCGCGTCTCCAACCGCATGGTCGGACAGTTGTTCTGGCGGATCTACGAGCGCGCCGAGCTCGATCAGATCGCACACTTTCTCCCGCGCGACGCAGACGTTCTTGAGGTTGGTGGATCTTCCGGTATCACTACCCTGCTCATTGCATCGCTGCTGTCGAAGGAACGCACAATTATCAGCGTCGAAGCCGATCCCGAGCTCAGCGCCCTTGCGCTTGAGAATTGCGGCCTTAACGGATATAGCGACAGGGCCACCTTCATCAGCGCAGCCGTCGACTACGAACATGAGCACGTTATCTTCCGTCGCGATGCCCAGTCCGTTGTTGGCAAAATCGAAAATTCTGGTCTCTCGGGAAACTCGATCACCGTGCCCACCGTCACGCTGTCGCACCTTGCAAACCAGTACAATCTGCGTGACTACACCCTGGTAATGGACATCGAAGGAGCAGAATGGGAAGTCCTGCGCCACGGTGATTTGCGTGGCGCCAAACGCATTCTGGCCGAACTCCACGAAATCCGGACTGCGGAGCGTAATCTCTCAGTGCCGGAGCTGGTCCACGAATTTGAGAAAGCAGGCTTTCAGATCGTGAATCGGGATGCCCACTGCGTTGTCCTCGATCGTGTGTAAGGCCGGGGCATCCGTACACGCTCTTCGACCCGAACCCTCTGAGCGTCGTGGGTCGAGCTGATCGACGCCGCCGATTCTGTTTTGTCTTCGTCCCACGGTGCGTGCAGTCTTCTGTGATGTCGCCGGCCGCCCGATATAATGAGAGTCAGACCGCGCACCGCCGCGGTCCTTTTTTCGCTACTGATCGTCCTCCTTCACGTCGGGACACGTGGCGCGGAGATTCCTCCACATCCCTTTCGGAAGAGAGCCTGCCAACGGATCATGCTCAAACGCATTCTCAAGATGCTCGGTGCCCAGGGAACTTCGATCGGTATCAACCTGATCGGACAGTTCCTGCTTCCGCCGCTTTTTATCACCGTATATGGAGTCGCGAAGTATGGTGAATGGCTGGTGCTGTCTGCGACTCTCGCCTATTTAGCGTCGCTGAATTTTGGCATCACCACATACGCGAGCAACGAACTTACCATGCTGCGTCAGCGCGGAGAGCTCGACCAGTACAAGCGTCTCCAGGGCAGTACTCTGGCTTTCCTTCTAGCTCTGGTAGCGGTAGGCGCGATCCTTGGCGCTCTCATCGGACTCCTCCCGCTCCCAGCACTGCTGCATCTGCGCACCATCAGCCGCGCTGCCGCGGGATACACCGCGTTCTTTCTGGCTCTGCAGACGATGGCCCATATCCTGGGAGGCTACTATAACAACCTCTACATGGTTGTTCAGGAGACTCATCGTGGGCAAATGTGGGCAAACATTCGGTATCTGGCTCCTATCCTCGTCTGCGTGCCACTTGCCATCCATCATGCCTCCTTCCCCACAATTGCCTTCGCTCAGTTTGCTGCGACCTTTACATTTGTTCTCGCTGCAATCATCGATTTGAGAAAGCGCCTTCAGGGATTGCCCCTGGGCCTGCATGGAGCCAACTGGCCAACCCTGAAAACAGCGCTGCGGCCGAGTGGAATGTTCGCGATGGTCCTTTCGCAACAGTTTCTGCTCTTCCAGGTGCCCGTTATTCTCCTGCAGCGCCTGCTGGGCCCTGAAATCGTCGTCCTCTTTACCATCTCGAGGACGGTTCTCTCCACTGCGCGCAGATTATTGTCAACGATTACCATCGCCATCGCCCCAGAGATCACCTTCAGCTTCGGCAGCGGCGACAAAAAGACGCTGCTCGAGATTTTTCACTACTCCGAACGGGTCGTATTCGGTCTGATCCCGGTCGCCAATCTCGGAGCGCTTCTCTGCTCGCCCGTGCTTCTGGCCGTGTGGCTGCACAAACCGGACCTCTTCGAACCGTATACCTATGGCCTTATGGCGCTGATTTCCGCCGCCATGAGCATGCGCGAGCATAAGCAGTTCTTTCAGTTCTCCACCAATACGCACGATCGCCTGGCCCATATCGTTTTCTGGGGAAACCTGATGATGCTCGCCATCAGCATCCCCATGACAATTCGCTTTGGACTGAATGGATTTATGTACACCTGGCTCGTCTCCGAGACAACCCAGATGGCGCTGCTCTACCGTGAGAACAGGAAGCTGTTTCTTTTCGACCCGTCCATCACGATGACTCCAGTCCTGAAACTTGCGGCCATGGTGGGGGCCGCCCTTCCCCTGTGCATTCTCTTGATGAGATACGATCGTCCGTTCCCGCTGTTTGTCCAGGCACTGATCGCCGTCGCCGGAACTGTCGTTCTTTTCGCGGTGGCTTGGTTCGTTTTCGGACTCGGCATGGTTCGGAAAAGACTTGTCACAAAGCTCGCCGTGGATTGACGCATATAGCAAACACCAGCATTCCACGAGGCCAGACGGGTTCCGAAGCTCGACGGCCACAGGAACCTGCACGCGTCCCGACGAATTGTTACTAAGCACCCGTCGTCGATGTGGCGCTACCATCCTTCCCGCTGGCGGTCGACAACTCGACCAGGGGGTTGGCATCGACGATTCCAGGCCGGCCTGTCCTTGCGTTGTACATACGCATGATGCCTCGCCGAAGTGGCGCTTCTATATACAAATAACAGACTATAGAAATTCCGATCAGGAGAGCCAGATAACAACCAAATATCAACGTGTCCGCCAGGCGAGATGCGCTCCCAAAGCTCACTCCCATCTTTGACGCTACAAAGTCAACATAGTCACGCAAGGGCGACTGAAGGATATACACCGCATAGCTCGCTTCTCCAAGTAAAATGAATGCGCGCGTCGAGAACACTCTACAAATCAGGCCATGGTAGTTCGCCAACCCCACAATAATGCCCGCAAATGCTAAGTCGGCGATACCGTTGTAGCGGAGAACAAATGGAATTCTGTCGCCAGACCATACCACGCCCAACACCGCCGCACTCGAAACGGCCAGTGTTACTGCTGCAACTCTTTCTAACGTCACCTGCTGCAGCGCCTTCTCTTTTATTTTCTTCTCCAGACCGCAGAGGAACAACCCAATCATGAACTCCGGAATACGGAAGATCGGGGCGAACACGACAAACAAAAACGCCTCGGGACGCGGCTGGGAGTTAAACCCGATTCCATGCAGCAACAGCAAAGTGGGAGGCACCAGCATCACACAGTAGCTGACGATACACAGTATGGCCACCCTGGAAAGGTTGACTACCTTTGCACTCCAGATGGCAAGCAGTGGAAACAGCAAATAGAAGAACGCCTCTGCGCTCACCGACCACGACGGAGGGTTCCAGCGCCAATCGAGCACGGGATACCAAGCCTGAAGCAGAGCTAGGTTGGCGACCAGGCTGCCTATTGCAATAACCAGTCGCCTGGGTATGTTTTCTGAGCTAACAATAATTCCCGCAATCAACGGAATACGCAGGATTAAAGCGAGAGCGTAGGAAGGATAGACTCTTGCAAACCGGGCCGTCCAAAACCTCTTGCGATCAATACGCGCCGGTCGAGCGCGAAGATAAACGACACCTAAGATATATCCAGATAATACGTAGAAAAAGCTAACGCCCATGAAACCGCTGACAAAAAGCCGCGGGGTCGATACATCGGGGAAAAACTCCGGCCAGTAGTGGTAAATGACTACCGATATCGCCGCGACGAAGCGAACGCTGGTCAACGGCTCGATCCGTGGACGCACGGAAGGCGCAATAGCAGACGACTGGTTCATATTCACAGAGTTCAAACTTTTAAGTGGTACCAGGTTCAACTCGTCGGACCCCTGAGCTGGCTCGTCCGACCCATTTATTTGCCGCAACCTTGTACCGTGCTCACACGTTCCGCGAGACGGCCGTCCCCCGATACGACCGACTTGTTGTGCGACGCCGTTCTCCCAGCGGAATCATCCTGACCAGCAATCCCATGAGAGACGACAGCGCCAGGATGAAAATCGGTGTTCGGATCAAGAGCGGAAGATATTGTGGCAGCATGATGGCGCTCATCTCCATGAAACACAATCCGAGCGCTACCGTGCCCCACGGCTTGCTTATGTCGAACATGCTTTCGTAAACAACAAAAATCAGCGGTAGCGCGAACAAGGGAAACAGAACCACGCCAAACCATCCGAAAGAGCCGTAGCTGTCGCCGATGCCGGAAAGCTGGGGATAAGTGTTGTACTCACTGTCGGACGACATTCCGGAAACATGTCCTATATAGTCCTGGCCGGTCACGTAACGGGGCTTGTTCGGATAAAGGAAAGATGGGATGTTCTTCAGCAGGTCGATCCAGATCGCAGTGAAACCATAGTGAAATCCATTGCTACAGGCGCTAATGACGTTGCTGTCTGCGCGGATGAGTGAAAGTCGACTGAGGAGAAACGTGCCAGGAACGTCGTAATACTCTTCCCGGCGCGCACCTTTGTCTTCGACGTTCAGTTCCTGCGCCGCCATAAGATAGCCAATATCATGGACCGTCATCAGCGTGTGATAGGAAACATAAATTCGATCCCGCAGTTTCAGTCCTCGAATGACGTCTCGCGTGTAAAGTGCGAAGGGCGAAATAAAACCAACGAAGACAAGCGCGGCGGTTAGACCTGCGATGACATGCTTGCTCCGCAACCGATAACCTCGGACATAACAGGCCATAAAATACACTAATACCGGCGATACCATCTCGAGCCGCACGGTATTCATAAATCCGACTATAAAAAGAGGAACGAATGGAACTATCGCATCAAGGCCAAAGCTGTGCCGTTTGCCGGTTTCAATAATGCGACGGTCAACTGCCAATACGAGAGAGAACAACAAGAGCGGGGTGCCAGCGAGAGCAAGGCTCCTGCCCATCCCATACTGAATATCCTCCGCACTGTAAGAGGTTGTATAGAACTGGTAAACGACGGTTGCAACTAATCCTAACGCAAGGGAAATGATGTAAAGCACCCTTCGCTGATCACCTGTTTGCACTTCCATCGGCCTGGGAAGTCTGATTCGTGCGCGACCGTAGACGAAGACCCCCAGCATGGCGCAGAAATAGAACACTGCATAAATCGTAATGGTGAGGTACGGCGCTTCGAGATTCTTGTCCGAGGCCTCCCTGAGTATCACCTTCGCGAACTGCGAGATGACAAAGGTTTGCAGAGCGAGATTCGCGAAGCACATTCCGCTTAAAGTCGACAGGCCACCGAGAAAGTTATAGGTGATCCCGATCGATGCCATTGCAATGGTCATCATCGCGACGAAGTACAGACTTGTGCCGCAGATCAACTCCCCGACGGCCAGCAGGATGATGGTCATGAGCATCGCGAGTGGCGGGATCCTGAAAGGGCGAAGCGTCATAATCGAAAACTCACCTGCGATTGGGGATCAGAATGGGTCACTCTTCCGTTATGCGTTCCCGGCCACCCACTTAGGGGATTACTTGGCGATATAACCGATGCCGTAAATGGACGAGGCCGCGATCGCTGCGCCGCCACCCGCCATGCCGGCCTTGAACCCGTTGGTCGGTACCAGCAGCACATCGTCAGAGGCGAGTGCAATATCTCTCTGTTTGCCGGCCATCACCTTCTTCAAATCCATTTGAATTTCGATGTGCTGGTCATTCGGCGTCTTGCGGATAATGACGACCTTCGAAAGCGCAGCTCCAAAATTCACTCCGCCGGCCATTGCAATTGCGCGCATCACGGTGACGGGAGCATTACTCGAAAGTGGAATGGCCGAAGGTGTCTTCACCTGGCCCACCACGAATACATTCCCCACTCTGGGCACAATCACGGTGTCTCCAGCCATGAGAGGAATATTGGCCTCGTCTGTCGTTTTCGGATCCGTACCGAGCAGGATGGTGATCGGCTCGGATTCGCCCGGGCGCCGAACGGTGATCGTGTGGCTGGCCACGGGTGTGAACCCGCCACAGGCCGAAACCACGTCCAGCAGCCGCAGCTGGCCAAAGGCGGGTACGGGCTGAGGCTTCTGCACTTCGCCGATGACCGTGATCACCCGGGTCGGTGAATCAACCAATTCCACGGTGATCTGCGGGTCAACCAGGATGCCTTTGTCCTTTAGTTCCTTCTCGAGGTAAAGGGATGCCTCCTCAGGGGTTTTGCCCGCGATTTCGACCACACCCAGGTAAGGCAGCACAATTTCGCCCTGAGCCCCTACCTTAATACCGCTCACCGGAGCGCCATTACTCGCCCATCCCGGAGAGTCGATACTGGTCGTCGAAACCGTGCTTAGTTCCGGCGCTCCGTACGTGCTAATGGCGATGACATCGCCCGGACTGATCTTCACCGCGCCGTATTTCGCGTTATGTGCGGACAGAGAAGCGCCTGCGGTGGAATTCGAAGGGCCTACGGCGGGTCCTGCAAATTGTCCCCATGCCGCGGCAGCCCCGAACACGAGGATTGAGGCGAAGAGGGCCGCGCAAGACGCGGCGGCAGGCATTCGGGTTCCTGATCGAATCATCGTTCTCCTTGCGCCATGGCGCTCGTTTTCATCCGAGCGTCATTTCCCGTATTCATAGGTGTAATACCCCAGGTATCCGTAATATTCCGGCAACGATGCATCCACACCGTTGAAGACGAAGCCATAGACCTTCACATCCAGCCCCTGCAGGATCTCGGCGGCACGCGCCAGCATGCGGCGCGTACAGTAGCCCTGCCGGATGACCAGCACCATGCCATCCGCCTGAGCCGCCACAATGGCTGGATCGGTGACAGACAAGACGGGCGGCGTATCGAAGATGACATAGTCATACCGCTGGCGCAGTTGACGCACCACCTCAGTCATCTGATCGGAGGCCAGCAAATCCGCCGGGAGTGGTGGAACTGTTCCGGAGGGGATCACATCGAGCGTCGTCAGCGTTTCGTGAGTCTGCGTCACCTCGTCGAGGGTGTAGTACCCGGTGAGTACCTCGGATAAGCCCTTGCCACCCTCGAGCCGCAGGCGTTTGTAGACTGAGGGGCGCCGCATGTCCGTGTCGACCAGGGCCACTTTCTTGCCGCCCTGCGCAAGAACGGCAGCCATGTTGACCGAGACGGTCGATTTGCCCTCCGATGGTTGACAACTGGTCACGGTAATCACTTTCGATTCTCTGGACGTGGTCGACAATCTCATCGAAGTCCGCAGTGCTCGGAAGGACTCCGCAAACGGTGAACGCGGGTCCCTCAACAGTTCCGGACCCACGACCCACTCCAGCTCTGAACCTTTGGACTTCCAATGGCTTTGCGGAATCATGGCCAGCGAAGGCAGGCCAAGGATTTCCTGGATCTCGTGCGCATCGCGCAGGCGGGTGTCCATCTTTTCAAGGAAGAGAGACAGTGTGAGACCGCCAAAACTGCCGAACAGGAGACCGATCAAGCCCAGCTCCCACGGAGGCATGCTGGAAGGCTCAATTGGGGAAGAGGCGAGATCCACGATATTGATGTCGGCAGCATCGAGGCCGGCATCCACAGTTGCCTCCCGCAATCGCGCCACAATGCTTTCGTACATCCGCCGATTGGAATCGTATTCCTGGCTCAGCAGCATGTATTGCACAAGGTCGTCTCGCTTGCCATACAGATCGTGAACCTTGTCATCGAGCATCCCCTGAGCCTTGTTCTGAGCTGTCTGGGCCAGGGCGAAGGCGTCATTCGCCTGCGCGATCACGCGCTGTTCCTGATCCCGGATTTCGCGGTTAACGGCGTCGGCTTGTGCCCTCAGCTGTTTAACCTGGGGATAGTTCGGACCATAAACGGGCTGCAGTCTCGCCAACTCCGCATCCGCTGATGCTCGCTGGACTCGCAGACTGGAGAGCAAGCCCTGGGGCCCGTCAGTGCCGATGGCGGTGGGACTGTCCTGAATCTGATCCGGAGGCAACGAACGCAGAATTCGATACCGCGCTTCGGCCAGTACCCGCTGCTCCGATGCGTCCGACACCCCCTTTTCCAGGTTTGCAATCTCCTGAACCATAAGATTGTGTTCGGGATCCAGAGCCATCACCCCCAGCTTCCGCTGAAGGTCGACCATCTTGTTCTGTGATGTCTGCACCACCGCTCTCAGGTCGTCCATTTGAGTCGTCAGCCATTTGCTTACCTGCTGGGTGCTGCTGTAATGGGTCGAAAAATTATTCAGGATAAATTCGTTCTCGAGCGCGTTCACCACGCTCGTCGAAAGCTCCGGCGATCGGCTTGCATAGGAGATCGTAATCATCTGCGTTCGAGGGACGCGGGTGACCGTGAGGTGTTTATTAAGGATTTTCAGAACTGCATCCCGAACGTAGGG
Organism: Acidobacteriaceae bacterium; assembly: GCA_036490815.1. Taxonomy (GTDB): domain Bacteria; phylum Acidobacteriota; class Terriglobia; order Terriglobales; family Acidobacteriaceae; genus Palsa-343. The sequence continues at coordinate 185,318 of DASXDF010000065.1, read as the reverse complement.
ATCATCGAGATTTCCGTGCATCAGAGGGACCGGGTGTCCGAGCAGGGATGATTTGACGGTTACCGATTTACCGCCCAGGAATTCCGCATTGTCGGTAAGGTCCAGTTTTCGCGCCACCGCGACTAACAGCTTGTCGCTCGAGAGAATGCGGATGTCGCTCTCAATAACTACGTCGAGGGAACTCATGCCGGAGCTGAGGACGGAGGAGATCGATTGCTTCAGGTCCGAAGCGGACCCGGGCTGAATCTGAACCTCCCCGGTCGCTGTATATCGCTTCCCGCGAATCAAGCCTGCTGTAGCGGCCAGGGCGGCAATCCCCAACGCCATGCTCAGCAGGAGGACGCGCCTCTTGCGGATCACCAGCCAGATATCCGTGAGCGGTAAATCCTTCGCCTCCGGAGCGCCGGAGATCGGCTTGCTGCGAATCAACTGTTGCACTCAACCTCTCAGTATCCGGAATCCCGAGCAGGACTTCCGGATGGGGACTAATTTTGGTGAATTATCGCGGCAAACAATCCCAGCAAGCGGCCGTTCGCGAAAAAAATAGGGCTTGCTTCCGGACAATCCACAGAAACAGAGCTGGCAGTGCGCCATGCATTATGCCCAGGAATTACCGCTTTGCTGCACAAGCGTGACTTGAGTGTACAGCCCTGTTTCCGTCCTGGTCAATGAAGCCCGGCCGGGGAGTGCCCTGGATCGAACCCTCTTGTCCCTGCGGAAAATCTTAAGCCAACGCACGGCCATTTGATGCAGATTCAACACCGGCACTCGGTCGCAAACTGTTAATTTTTCAGACCGATGCCCTGGCTGGTGCCGCCTTCCAGCTTGTCGGAGCGTGTCCCAGTCGGAGCAGCGCCGGAATGTCCTGCGCCTGGCGTGGTGGTGCAAACAGAAATCCCTGCATGATGTCGCATTTCATTGCGACGAGGGCTTCTGCCTGTTCCTCCCTCTCCACCCCCTCGGCAACTACTTGCAGCCCCAGGCTGTGGGCAAGGGACAGGATCGCCCGAACCAGCGCACTGGTCCCGTTGGACTCGCACAATCTCTCGATGAAAGACCGGTCGATCTTGAGCCTTTCGATGGGAAGCTGGTGCAAATGCTGCAGGGAGGAATAGCCGGTTCCGAAGTCATCGACAGAGAAATGGACACCGAGGTCTGCCAAATCCCTCATTTGCCGCGCCAGGTCTTCGAGGTTCCGCATCACCGTAGTCTCCGTCATCTCGATCTCGAGGGTATCCGGCGCCACACCTGTTTCTCTGACCGCTTGCCTGACCTGACGGGAGAAATCCATGCGCATGAACTGCAGCGGGGAGACGTTGATGGCAATTCTTGGCACGTCAAGGCCGCGCCTTCGCCATTCTTCGCTTTGCCGGCATACTTCACGCAGAACCCAGTTGCCGACCGGGACAATGAGCCCGCTCTCCTCGGCGACGGGAATAAAGCGATCGGGACTGACCATGCCGAACTTCGGATGCTGCAGCCGCAGCAGCGCCTCCAGACCGCAAATGCTTCCATCGGCCCGGTACTCCGGCTGGTAGTACATTTCAAACCCGCCGTCTTTCAGGGCGCGGCGCATGAATAATTCCAGCTCGTTGGCTTCGGTGGTGGACTGACTGATCTCCTGCGAGACCAGGACGTAGTCGTTGCCACCCGACCGCTTAACGCGGTACATCGCAGCGTCGGCACTCCTCCACAACTCGGCGGCGTCCACACCGTGATCCGGATACATGGCGATTCCAAAACTGGCGGTGAGGTCGATCGGATACTGCTCCGCAACCAGCGGTTTACGCAGTGAGATCAGCAAATCTTCCACCACCCGGGTGGCGTCGTCGGCAGAAACAAGGTCTCCGACGACCACGGTAAATTCCTCGCCACCCGATCGCGCGACAGTATCCTCAGCGCGGAGCCGGCTTTTTAGCCGCTCCGCTACCTGCTTCAGGCACAGGTCGCCGATCGCATGACCGAACGTGTCATTGATTTGTTTGAAGCGGTCGATATCCAGGCAGATCACGGCGGCCTTTTTCCCGCGCCGCGCGGCTGAAGCCAGCGCTTGTTCCATCCGATCCAGCAGCAGCAGCCGGTTCGGTAGGCCGGTGAGCATGTCGTGATGCGCCTGATGCAGCAGTCTCAGGTGCAGCTGCTGGCGCTCCGTCACGTCCTGAACCAGAGAAAACCTCGCTCGCCGTCCTTCAAACTGAATGCTGTGTGCGGACACTTCAGTCTGAATCCGCCGTCCGTCCCGGAGGATATGGGTCCAGGGTCCGGACACGATTACCGCGTCGTCGTCCGCAGTCTGAGTGATGGTCTTTTCCATCGCCTCGATTTCTTCAGGAGGCCGGATATCCCGCAGCGACATGGCCCGAAACTCTTTGGCGCTGTAGCCGTAACGCGCGATGGCCGAGTCGTTGACGGCGAGAAAGCGCAAAGTTTCCCTGTCGAAAATCCACATCGGGTGAGGATTGCTCTCAAACAGAACCTGATATTCCTGACTGCGCGCATCCGCCTGTCGCTTTTGTTCCTCCAGCAGGGTCAGGATCATTCCGAAGGCTACGAAGTATTTCGGAACGTTCCACATCTCGTCAATCACGTTGATACGCGGGAAAAAAGCCTCCATCAGCAACGCACACGGAAAGACGCATCCCCAGGCCGCCAAACCTGACACCGTAACCCAGACCCCAGCCGTCGATCGCCTGAAATCTTCCCAGTACAACAGGGCATTCAGGAAGAAGATTTCCGAGAGCACGGGATAAATACTGTTGTCGCGCTGTCCGCGGAAGAGCAAAACAGCGAGCCAGGCAGTAGTAACGGCCAGGATGGCTGCGCCCCAGCGGCGGGCCAGAATCGCGCTTGCGTCTGTTGCGACACGCTTGCGTCCGCGGCCGAATCGCAGGATCACGGTCAGGTATGCCGCCTGGGTAAATCCCCCAAGCCCCATCAGCAGCGGCATCGGAGCATTCCACAGCGTCACGACCGTCACATACAGGACCGGCGGAACGCTCAGCAGCAGGGCGGGCGCGGGAAACCGCCAACCTTTTTCCCAGACCAGCGTTGACGATAAGGCGAATGCCGCTCCGCACAGCAACAGCGCGCTTTCCGCCGCCGCCACCAGCAGCTTTTGTCCCCACAGGTCGGGCGGCGAATACAGTAAGAGCCCGAAATGGATGAGGATGAAGAACCAGCCCAGCAGCCAAAAACGAACACGCACCGTCGCGTGCCGGCGATAGATCGACCCAAACAGGATCACCAGCAGCCCAATGATCAGAATGTCCAGCAGGATGTTCTGCATGGGATGGAGTTTTTTCTCCCGGCGCTGAACAGTCTGGGGAAACTACAGCGGAAAACCATGCCGCCCGAGACTACGACGGATATCCGGCGAGATCAATAACCTCATGTAAGCATACTCTCGGCATCTTTTGAAACAGGGACCCCAGCGTTCCGCTCAGGGCGGAAAACGCAGGCTCGATTCACTGCAATCGATTTGCCATCAGGCACAGCTGACGTTCGTCCTGGATGCGTTTGCTAACCTTCACCCATGTCTGATGCGGCCACACCCGAATCGCGGTCCCTGCGCGCTCATGCGCTTCTGATTACTGTGGTTGCTGTCTGGGGCGGGACCTTTGTGGTCGTGAAGGATGCGCTCGACGACGTTTCTCCTCTTCTCTTCAACCTCATCAGAATGGCCCTCGCCTTCGTGTGCCTTGCATTGTTCTATCGGGGCCACTTCGGACGCATGAATCGTCGATCGCTTCTTGCCGGCGCGATTGTCGGCGCCTGCCTCGCTATGGGATATCAATTCCAAACTGCCGGCCTGCGGCTTACAACCCCATCCAAGTCGGCATTTATCACCGGAATGGTGGTGGTTCTGGTCCCGCTCTTCTGTGCAATTCCGGTCCTGCGCCCGCGCGGCTCGCTCTCTCCGCGATGGAACGCCTGGGCGGGAGCTTTCGTGGCCTTCATCGGCATTGTTTTGCTGACAACGCCGCGGGGCGCCGGTTTTGATTTCCATTCAATCGGTGTTGGCGACGTACTGACTTTCGGCTGCGCGCTGGGCTTCTCTTTGCATGTTCTGGCCCTCGCTCATCTTTCGCCGCGGGTCCCTTTTGAGCAGCTTGCCATTCTGCAGGTGGGCTTCTGTACCGTCTTCATGGCGGTCAGCGCGCCGTTGCTGGAGCATTCCTGGATCCACTGGTCGCTGCGCCTCATAATTGCCCTTGCGGTGACCGCGGTTTTGGCGACCGCGGCAGCATTCACCGTTCAATCCTGGGCCCAGAAGCTGCTGCCCGCCACGCATACTGCGCTCATTCTGGCTCTGGAACCGGTATTTGCGTGGCTCACTTCATTCCTGTTCTTCGGCGAGCGCCTGCACGGCAAAACCGCAGCCGGCGCCCTGCTGATTCTCGGCGGCGTTGCGTTGACTGAGTTTTTCCCATTGCCGGTGCAGCCCAGTAGTCACGAAGCGGTTCCGCTGGCTGACCAGCCTTAGCCGACGTTTTATCGCTCTACCCGATACAACCAACCTCCACCACAGACGTTCCACTCAAATAGAACGACGGCCAATCCCGATCTGTAACCCCAGCTGTGCGGGCAACGTCTAAGAGGGACAAAAGACCGCGACCGGAGGCGCACCCGCCAGTCCATTTCCGGGTTCTATACTGGATTGTGGGAGACGCTGCCGCGCCAAACCCTGACGATCAACGAGGTACGATTCGAATGAAATCTTTTTTGGGGCGGTTCCGCTATAACCGTCTGGCTTCGACTTTCACCATTCTCGCTACCCTTTCCGCAGGAATACTGGTGGGTTCCTTTGTTGCGCATCAGGTTCGCGGTCAGGAGTCTCAGGTCAACAGCTCGGATGCCACCCCGCTCAAAGTTCCCGCGCCCCGTGAGCTTTCCACTGACTTTTCGCGTATCGCGAAAGAGGTCGGCCCCGCGGTCGTGAACATCAATACCGAAATTCTGCCGAAACAGCAGCAGCAAAACCGCCGACGCGGCCCTCATTACATGCAGCCGTTCCAGCAGCAGCCGCAACAGCAGCAGCCGCCCGATGGCGATGACGACGATCAGGGACCTCAGGGTGGAGGCCAGGGCGGACCGGGTGCTCAGGGCGGACAGGGCGGACAGGGCGGCCTGCAGGATTTCTTTAATCGCTTCTTCGGCCAGGGCCCCGATATGGGCGGCGGCGATGACGGCCAGGAACGGGAGTCGCTGGGCTCCGGCTTCATCGTCGATCCCCGCGGCTACATCATCACCAATAATCACGTTGTCGATAAGGCCGACCGCATCTTCGTGCGCCTCGCCAACGATCCCGAAGGCAATCAGGGCCGCGCCGCCAAAGTCGTCGGCGTCGACAAAGCCACGGATATCGCCGTCCTCAAAATCCAGACCGATACCCCTCTGCCCACGGTGAAGATGGGGAATTCAGAAGGTGTGCAGGTCGGTGACTGGGTCGTTGCCATTGGCGAACCCTTCGGCCTCGCCAAGACTGTCACAGCCGGCATTATCTCCAGTAAAAACCGCACCGTCGAGCCCGGCACGCAGGGCGAATTCCAGCACTTTCTCCAGACCGACGCCGCTATCAATCCCGGGAATTCCGGCGGCCCTCTGCTCGATATGGCCGGCGAAGTCATCGGCGTCAACACAGCGATCTACACGCAGTCGGCCGGCAACGAAGGCATCGGCTTCGCGATGCCGTCTGACTCGGTCGTCGACGTCTACAACCAGCTGATCGGTCCTGACCACAAAGTCATCCGGGGCAGCATCGGTATCAGCTTCCAGCCGAATCCCAACAGCGCCGTGGCGCGCGTTTACGGGTTCAAATCCGGCGTCATGATCAGTGCGATCACCCCGAACCAGCCGGCTGCCAAGGCAGGCCTCAAATCCGGTGACATCATCACCACGATTGACGGCAAGCCGGTGAAAGATGGCGACGACCTGGTTGCCAACATCTCGGCACGCAAGCCCGGATCCTCGGTCGACCTCGGCTACCTGCATAACGGCCAGGCGGCGCATGCTACCGTCACCATTGCCGATCGCGACAAGATGATGGCTGCGATCAACTCGGCCAGCGATGAGGGTCAGGAAAACGAGAAAGCTAATCCCGGCACCATCTCTCCGGCAAAGCTCGGCATCACCGTTCAGGATTTGCCGCAGGGGGCTCCTGCGAATCTGCACGGCGTGCTGATCGAATCAGTCAAGCCCGGCTCCTTCGCGGATGACATCGGGGTGGGCAACTTCCAGGGCGGCGTCATTATTTCCGTCAACCGCCACCCCGTTCACAATGTTCAGGAATTTCAAACCGTGGTCAGTGCCCTGCATCCGGGCGATGATGCGGTGCTGGAGATCGTCGATCCCCAGCATCCCAATTCGGGAAATGAGTACCTGGGCGGCACACTGCCGTAACCTGGCATCCCACAACTGCAGGGCTTCCCACCCCGAAAGTCATGGGAACCCCTGCAGTTTGTGTTGCAATTTCGGGCGGTCCCTTTTACCCTGCTCGAATAGATTGCCGAACTGTTTACTTTTGAGGTTCCTGTTGCATGGTTCTGTCTAGAACCTGGCCCATCCTTGCTTTAAGCGCGCTGCTCGCCGCCACACCCGCGTTCGCCACGCGGACGCATCGTGCTGCCACTTCAGGTCACCTGCTGCACCATAAGGCGAAAAAGCATAAATTCACGCCGGGACAGCGGCAAATCGAGCCGGAACGGGCCAAAGAAATCCAGGACGCCCTCATCCGCGAGCATTACCTTCCCAGCCCCGCCTCCGGACAGTGGGACCCGGATACCGAAGCTGCCATGCAGAAATTCCAGGCCGATCATGGCTGGCAGACCAAGCTGACACCCGACTCGCGAGCGCTGATCAAGCTGGGCCTTGGCCCGCATGATGCAGCACCGGCGCCGGGCACTTCCGCACCGCCGCCTGCCTCAGCGGCAACGCCCACGGATGACGCCGGCCGGTCTTCCGGCAGCGGCACGCTCGCTTCCACCAACACCATCCACGACTAAATCCCTTTCGCTACCGGCCACTGGCTGGCGGCTCGGTTCATTGTGACCGTGTTGTAGGCTGCTCTTCATGCCGCCATCCACCACCACACTTCGCGTCCGCTATGCGGAAACCGACCAGATGGGCGTCGCTTATTACGCCAATTACTTCATCTGGTGCGAGATTGGACGCGTCGAGCTCCTTCGCCAGCTCGGTTTTGAATACAAGCAAATGGAGATCGAGCACAACTGCCATCTTCCCGTGGTTGAGGCTTCGTGCCGCTACAAGTCACCCGCCCGCTACGACGACCTCATCACCATCGAAACCCGCGTTTCCGGGCTGCGTACCTCCGTGATCAAGTTCTCCTATCGCCTCTCGTGCACGCGCGACGACGAGAACGTTCTTCTGGCCGAAGCGGAAACCGTGCACGTCTCGGTGGATCGCAACATGCAGAAGTGCCCGTTACCTGAACTTTATTTTTTGGCTATCCGCAGCTTCCTCGAGGGGTGACCGCTGCCCAAGCTACAATCAACGCGCATGGTTCCCTGGGCATCGAACCTACGTGGCCCGTGTGCAATCCTGATCTTTGTCAGCCGGAGGAATATGCGTTCGACGACCGTCCTGTCCACCTCTCTTGTCTGTCTTCTCTGCACCTTCGCACTAACGGGATGCGAGACCGCACGCGGGAACAAAAGACACGCCGCGTTTGAGTTCACGTCGGACGTCAGCACCACGGCTCATCCCAATCTGAAGTATGCCTCCGTTTCCACGGGAATTCCGCCGGTTCCCGGTTCGCCCACGGCCGCCGGCCCCGACGGCATGCAGCCGCTTCAGGATAATGAGGCCCGCACCGGTCCGGGATCAGAAAAAGGCAAGCCCACGCCACCGCGGCAGCAGGCGGTCGACCGATTCATCCGTCAGTAGAAATCTCAACCAGCCGATTATTGGTGTGCCGGGGCATGGATCAACACCGAAGCCGGAATCGGCTCAGGCAGGATGCCCGGTCCTTCCCACACCAGCATTGGTCCGCCCGGCCCTGCATTCCCACTCGGCTCATTCTCGATGCCGGCGTCCAGCTCAATCCGGATCCGATGCAGCCCGGCCATCAGCGCCGCGCTCAGACGCACCGGTTGCACCGCATCGCCCATCGACCCGCATACCTGGATCCGCAGCTCCGGACTCCGCACCGCGGGAAGATCATCGACCATTAGCGTGGCTCTCCGACTCGTCAGCAGCGTTATGGTGTAGCCGCCTTCGGTGGGAATTCTCACCCAACCGTCGAATGCCGTCCCGCGCCCATTGCCTGTTGCAGTTGCGGCCAGCCCCGGCAAAGCAGCCGCCAGTTCGGGGTCCGCAGCAACGGCCTCTTCGGAAACCACCACGCTGCGGAAGGCCCACACTTCATCGTGCGGGGCTCGGGTCGCGTGCAGTAGAACCCGAAACCGGCCGGAACCATCGAGCAGGGTGCCTTGAGCGTCGGAAAAAGCGTGCTCCGCAACCGTTCCCTCGGCGCTCGTGCCGTCCCCGAACAGCCATTCATAGTGCCAAGCCGTCTCCGGCGCCGCCACGCGAAAAGTGATCGTCTGCCCCGGCCGGATCAAGCCGGCTGTGTAATCGAAAGAAGCATCCACCAAACCCGGTTGATAGGTTGGCTCCGTAGCGCCACCCACCAGGTCCAGCGGAATATCCGCGTCGCGAGCCGCAACCTTGCCCGCCACCCGCACGCCATCGAACACCACGCCGCTGATGTCGCCGTCGAGAACCGAGGGCACCATCCCCACTCCATCCATCGCGGCAATGTTGGAGAAGACCACGCCCCGGACCGCGGGCTCCGGATAACGAATCTGAAGCAGGGAGTAAAAATCCTCAAGACGAATATTGCTGAACCGGAAGTCGGTGTGTTCTCCCTGTGCCGCTTCATCCGCCCACAGCTCGAAGAAGCTGAACGGCACCACGCACCCGCCGAATCCGGTATGGATCACATCCAGATTCCGCATCACGATATGCGCGCTGCGAAACGTCTTCTTCGGCCACGCCACCCGCAACGTGTTCGAAATGCTCGTCGACGCCACCGAATCTTCCACTGTGACGTTCGTGACATCGTGCCCCGGGAGGCGCATCTCGGCATCCGTGTAGCCGTCCCAGTTCCCTTCCATCGCAAAATCATCATCCGAGGCGCGGATGAAGGCGTTGCGCACCGTGGTGTCGCCGCCACCCAGCCAGTCCATCCCATCCTGATTCGCGTCGCGCGAAAATCCGCCAATGATGTTGACGTTGTAAAAGCCTGTCGCCCGCGAGTCGCGCATCTGTACCTGCCATGTGCGGCTGCGCACCACGCAGGTAATGCCGTCGATCTCGACGTTCTGCGTCTCATTCATCACGATGCAGTGCCAGGCCTTCTTCTGCATCCACCCCTCGTCGCCCCCCGGCTCCTGCGGTCCGTCGTAAATGATCATGCCGCGGCCTTCGACCCGTACATCGTGAACCTGCCATAGATTCAGCGAGCCAAAAACCACCGCGCCCGGCGCGAGATAGATCTGATCGCCCGTTTGTGCCTCGATGTCTTCCCGATGCACACCCGGCCCGTAATAGCGAACGCCTGCAGTCTTCGCGGTGATATGCGATTCGTCCGGCGAACTGCCCAGCAGGAACAGCATCTCCGCATCTGCAAAATGATCGCCGGGCCGCGCTACGGACAACTTCACGGGACCTGGGATATGGAACGTGATGGTCGCGCCCCTGCGCACCGGACGAATCCCGTAGCGCATCGGCTGAATCTCCACGCCCCGGTCCCAGTAATGCGCATCCACCGCGCGAATCGAAATCGTCGCCGGTCCGTCCAGATCGAAATTCAGCAGGTAATAGCTCGACGCCGCATGGACCACCGGGGTCGCATGTCCATTGATCGTGACGACGAAATAATCGGTGCGCACTTCATCAGGAATCGGCGCAATCCCCACATGCGTCGCCGCCAACGCCGGCCCAGCACCCATCAACAGGATGAACAGCACACGCGCGATCCGGAGAGTCATCGCCAGCCCTGGATACCTCTGTCGTCCTTATCGGCGATTCCCTTGAACGCTGAACGCCGTTTCTATTCCCTACACCCTGTCCACTCGACCCCGGTCCTTCACATCACTTCCGGAGCCGAAATCCCCATCCACGCGAGCGCCCGCACCAGTTCTCGCTCCATCACTGCGGCCGTCGCCAGCAGCAGCTTCTTCCTGGCCGCATCCTCTTCACTCAAAATGTGGTGCAGCCGGTAAAAATTGCTGAAGTCCTGCGCCAGCTGGAACGCATGCTTCGCCAGATACGCCGGCTCCGCCGTCTGGAGGCACTGTTCGAGCAGCAGCGTGGTCTTCGCGGCCCGCAGCCACACTTCCCAGATTCCCTCACTGCCTTCGCCGCTCAGATACGGCGTGAGATCGACATCCGCCACCGCCGCAAGCGCATCCTCCGCCGTCGTGCCCGCCTTGCGAAAAATGCTGCGCACCCGCACTACCGCGTATTGCAGATACGGCCCCGTCTCCCCTTCAAAACTCAGCGCGTCTTTAAAATCGAACGCGATCACCGAATTACGCGTGAACCGCAGCATGAAATACCGCAGCGCTCCCACAGCGATGGCCTTTGCCGTCGATTCGCGCTCCGCTTCGCTCAGCTCCGGATGCCGCCCGTCGACCTCACCCCGCGTCGCGACAATCAGCCGATCGATCAGGTCATCGGCCTTCACTCCGAATCCTTTTCGCCCCGATACCTCGATGTACGGCCGCGCCCGGTCTTCTTCGGAAACCTCGTAGCCCAGTTCCAGCGCACAGCGCGGCGTCAACGCCACCATCTCGTAGGAAAAATGTGTATAGTGCGCCGCCTGCTCCGTGTAGCCCAGCCCCCGCAGCGCCTCAATCACATTCGCCTGCGGATCGGCCTGGCGCGAGTCGATCACGTTGTAGATCGCCTGCGCGCCACCAAACTGCGGATGATTCGCCTCCCCGGTCTCCGCCGAAATCCAGCACCAACGATCCACGTACTCGAAAAACTTCCGATACGCAAAATCCCGTCCCAGCAGCCCGAACTTCCAAAGGTGATACGCGATGTCCTTCCCTACATACGTCACCGTCCCGTTCGAGCGGACAATGACCTTCGCATCCTCGTCGGGTGCGTCACCGGCGACTTCGGCCGCGCCCGGACGACGCATGACCCAGCAGCCCTTGTTCTTCCCGGCGGTCTCGAAATACAGCACGCCCTTGGCCTTCAGCTGCTCAAACGCCAGATCCCAAAAATGCAGATGGAGAATCTCGCTCTCCCTCGGCAGCAAGTCGTACTCAATGCCCAACCGCAGCATTGTTTCGAGATGACGACGCAGGACTGCCGTTGAGACCAACTCAGCTATCTGCGCCGTCTCGTTCCCGCCTGCTTCGAGCGCATGCAGAGTATCGAGTCTCAATTTCTTCCGAGACGCAGTTTCCTCCGGCACCGCCTCGTACCATTGCGAGACCCGCGCATACAAATCCCAACAATAAAAATCGATCCGCGTGCCATCCTCGGCCAGTTCCGTCATCAACTCTTCGACCCCGGCCAGATTGAGTGCCTCCAGATGTGTGAGCCCGACCACCACATCGGCCACCTGCACGCCAGTGTTGTCGATGTAGTTCTGCACATCGACCTGCTGCCCGGCCGCGCGCAGCAACTGCACAAACGTGTCACCCAGAATGGCGTTGCGCAGGTGGCCCACATGCGCCGCTTTGTTGGGATTGATGCTGGTGTGTTCGACCAAGACGTGTTGCGGGTGTTCCGGACGAGGCACATCGCCGGATCGCGCAAAGGCCTGCGCAAAATCGCCCCGCGCCAGCCGCGCGTTGATGTAGCCCGCGCCGGCAACATCAAACCCGGTAAATCCGGGCACAGAGCCTGGCGCATGGCCCAGCCCCGCGACAATCTCCTCGGCAATTTTTCGCGGAGCCTTGCGCAGCTTCCGCGCCAGCTCAAACGCAATCGGAGTCGCAAACTCCCCAAACTTGAACTCCGGCGGCTGCTCCAGCACCACGGTATCGACTTCGATCTGATACAAACTGCGAAGCACCGCACGAATCCGCTCCGCAAGCTGTCTCTGCTGTCTCAAATACACGCGAAAACCTTCAGCAAGAAAGAAATATCCATAATTTTCTCTTGATCCTAACAGCCGATCTTCCGACATGTGCATTTCATTCCGGAAACAAGCCCTCTATTGACAACCGGCCCTCTTCTCCGTTACTCAGGAGCAATCCGAAGAAAATGTTCATGCCCCGTCTCCAACTTCTTCGCCTTCTGTCTGCAGCGTTTCTGGCCCTCCCCTTCACAGTCGCGCTCTCGCAATCCAAAACGCCGCCGCATCCCCCCACGCTCTGGATCATCGGCGATTCCACGGCCCACATCGACGCACCCGCCAACGCTGCCAATCCCGAACCCCGCGTAGGCTGGGGCACTCCCCTTGCCGCCGTCTTCGATCCAGCGAAAATCCGCCTCGTCAACGCCGCTAAAGCCGGCCGCAGCAGCCGAACCTACTTCACTGAAAAGCGCTGGGATCAGGTCATCGAGCAACTCCAGCCCGGCGATTATGTCCTGATCAACTTTGGTCATAATGATCCCGGCCCCATCGACGACGCCAAGGGCCGCGGCTCCCTTCCCGGCATCGGCGACGACACGCAAACCGTCGGCCCCGCTGATGGCACAACTGAGACGGTTCACACCTTCGGCTGGTATTTGCGCACGTACATCGCCGGCACGCGATCCAGAGGTGCCACGCCGATCCTTCTCTCCGTCACGCCCCGCAATATCTGGACCGATGGAAAAGTCGAGCCCGGCCTCGGCCACTTCCGCGAATGGACCGCCGGCGTGGCCCGCGCCGAGAATGTGGACTACGTCGATCTCACCGGCATCGTTGTTCGCGAATACCAAAAGCTTGGCCCGGAAAAAGTCGCCGCCTTCTTCCCCCTCGACCACACCCACACCAACCTCGCCGGAGCCACCCTCAACGCGCGCTCCGTCGTCGCCGGACTCAAAGCCCTTCCCGACTCGCCGCTGAATCCCTACCTCTCCGCCGAAGGCGAAGCCGTCATCCGCGCCGACGAAATGTCGATGCCGCTCCCCGCCAATGCCGTTCTCCCCACGCTCTGGATCATCGGCGACTCCACCGTCCGCAACGGCCAGGGAGACGGAGCGAACGGCCAGTGGGGCTGGGGCGACGAGATCGCGCACTGGTTCCGCACCAACCGGATCAATGTCGTCAATCGCGCCCTTGGTGGGACGAGCAGCCGAACGTATTTCCAATTCCACTGGCCTTCTGTCCTCAGCATGATCCGGCCTGGGGACTTTGTCCTGATGCAGTTCGGCCACAATGACAACGGCCCCCTCGACGATGCGGCCCGCGCCCGGGGCACGCTGCCCGGCAACGGCGAAGACGCACGCACCATCGACAACCCCCTCACTCGCAAACACGAAACGGTGCATAGCTACGGCTGGTATCTCCGCCGGCTGATCAACCAGACGCGGCAGCACGGCGCTACGCCCATCGTTCTTTCGCTGATTCCGCGCAAGACCTGGGACGGCGACAGAATCCATCGAGAGCCTTACGTTGAATGGGCCCGTCAAGCCGCTGCCGAATCCGACAAGAAGGGCGACCGCGCATTCTTTGTGAATCTCAATGAGATCATCGCCCAACAGTACGAACGGATGGGCCAGGCCGCGGTTGAGCCGATGTTCGCCGATCCCCACACCCACACCTCGCTGGCCGGGGCGCAACTCAACGCAAAGTCGGTCATCGAAGGCCTCAAGGGCCTGAAGCACGACCCGTTGAAGAAATATCTCTCGCCAGAAAGCAAATCGCTCCCGCCCTTCCACGAATCAAGCCACTGATTGGCGATGGCAACGCACTTTTGCAGGCTTCCTCTAAGATGGAAAGAGCACTGGCTCGCGGTTCGCTCCGCTTTCACGCGTTCCAGGCTAGCAGTTCACTCGCTTTTCGCCAACTTGCCAACCCGCTGACTCGCTAACCCGCTTCTTGCTGACCCCTATGCCCGACAAGTTCTACCTCACGACGCCGATTTACTACGTCAACGCGCGCCCGCACATCGGCCATACCTACACCACCATCGTGGCCGACGCCATCGCGCGTCGCCAACGCTCCCTCGGCGTCGACACCTGGTTCCTTACCGGCACCGACGAGCACGGCCAGAAAATCGAGCGTTCCGCCCAGGCCGCCCACTGCACTCCTCAGGAATTCGCCAACAAAGTCTCCGCCGAATTCCGCACCCTCTGGGACCGCATGGGCCTCACCTACGACGACTTCATCCGCACCACAGAGCCTCGCCACATCACCGGCACTCAGAATTTCTTCGCACTCCTGCGCGACCGCGGCTACATCTACAAAGGCTCGTACACCGGCCAGTACTGCGTCTTCGACGAACTCTACGTCGAAGCCCCGCCCGGCGCGCCCTGCCCGGACTGCGGCCGCCCTACTGAAACCGTCAGCGAAGAAAATTACTTCTTCAAGCTTTCCGCCTTCGAGCGCCCGCTGCTCGAGTTCTACGACCAGCACCCCGAATTCATCCGCCCCGAAACCCGCCGCAACGAAGTTATCGCCTTCGTCAAATCCGGCCTCCGCGACCTCTCCGTCTCCCGCACCAGCTTCAACTGGGGCATTCCCGTTCCCGGCGACGAAAAACACGTCATCTACGTCTGGCTCGACGCCCTCTCCAACTACATCACCGCCCTCGGCTGGGGTTCGTCCGACCCCGGCAGGTATGAAGAATTCTGGCCTGCCGACCTCCACCTCGTCGGCAAAGAAATCATCCGCTTCCACTGCGTCTACTGGCCCGCCTTCCTCATGGCTGCCGGCCTGCCGCTCCCGCGCTCCGTCCACGCGCACGGCTGGCTGCTCTTTGAAGAAAGCAAGATGTCCAAATCCCGCGGCAACATCGTCCGCACAGAAACCATCCTCGAAGCCTTCGGCGCTCTCAAACCCGAAGCCTCAAAATCCGAACAGGACCTGTTCGCCGCCGACGCCCTCCGCTACTTCCTCCTGCGCGAAATCGTCTTCGGACACGATGGCAGTTTTTCTTTCGACGCGCTGGTGCAGCGCTACAACTCCGACCTCGCCAATGGCTACGGCAACCTCGTCAGCCGAACTTTGTCGATGATCGGCCGCTACTTCGACGGAGTCGTTCCGCATCCGGCCTCGGGCGGCGGCGCAGTCCCGCGCGCCGGTTCAATGAAGAACGAGATTCCCGAGACCATCGCCGCCTTCGCCACCCACTTCGAGGCACTTGACTTCTCGCGCGCCCTTGAAGCTGTCTGGGCGCTGGTCGCCTCCGTCGACGGCTTCCTGACCGCCACCGCTCCCTGGAAGAAGGACGACGACGTCTCCGAGGAGCAGCAGCAGGCCTATCGCTCCACCATCCTTTACATGGCGGCCGAGGTCATTCGCATCATCACCGCCCTCGTCTACCCCGTCATCCCCGATGCCGCCACCAGAGTCTGGGCCCAACTCGGCCTCGGCGACATCCGCACCGCCGACCTCACCAACCTCGCGTGGGGAGGACTCAAACCCGGCACAAAACTCGGCGAGCTTTCACCCCTCTTCCCCCGCGCCGACAAGGAGACCATCACACGCATGAACGAGATTGAACAGAAAAACACGCCGCCGGTTACAGCAACCGAGTCCAGCGCTGCGACGGCAACCCCGGAGCCGCATATCTCGAAGTTGCACTCACTGGTTGACGGCCTGGCGGTCGCCATCGCCGAATCGACCACGGAGACCGCCGCTGTCGTGGGCATCGAAAGTGCGATTGCGGAAACGGTGCGCGAAACTATTGGCAGCCGTAAAGAGAAGGCCGCAGCCACGCGCTCAGCCGGCGGGTCTGCAAATACGTCGCCTGCGCACGAAGATGCCAGGCAGTTTCCCGGCACGCCTTCCCTTCCGGCTGCGCCGGCGACGGGAACTGTGGTCGTGCCACCCAGTGCCGCTCCGGCGAGCGATAAGATCACGATCGACGATTTCACCAAAGTTGAGCTTCGCGTCGCTCAGGTAAAAGTCGCCGAGCGCGTGCCGAAAGCCGACAAACTTCTCCGCCTTGAAGTCGATCTGGGCACAGAAACCCGCCAGATCCTCGCCGGCATTGCCGAGTCGTACACGCCGGAATCTCTCATCGGGCGGAAAGTGGTGATCGTCGCCAACCTCGCTCCGCGGAAGCTGCGCGGGCTGGAGTCGAACGGCATGATAGTCGCCGCTTCAGTCGAAGGCGGCAAAGCGGTCCTCGCCGGGTTCCTCGAGGACATTGAAGTCGGCGCCAGACTGAAGTAAGACGATCGATCGTGGCTGCCAAATCCCCCATGCTACACTTGGCCTTCCCTTCAGGAGACTCCTGTGCCTCGACTGATCTGGGTTGTCGCTGCGATGGCCTTTGCTTCCTGTGGCCCCATCTTCGCCGATACCTCCGCGCAGCACGACGTCACGATTCTCGACAAGCTGGATCGCGGAGATTTCTCGAAGATCAGCGATCAGCATGCCAGCCGCGTAGATCAACTCGCTGTTGTCAACGCCTTCGGAAAGGCCAACTGCTCGGCGAAAAACACTTCCGCAGCTGATTCGAGCTACCTCGTCACCCATCTCGCCTCTTACGGTGAGGGAGGCTCCGACCTCGACAACCAACACGATCCTGCCGCGCTCCTCTCTTCGAGCGATTTGGCCACCATGTTCAATCCCGTCTTTCAGGCGACCGTCGCCCAGATCTCGGCGCAGGGCTGTTCCAGCCCCCGGATCCAGCGGATCGGGCGAAATCTTATCAAGCTCCTGATCGATCGCATGTCAGCCAGGCCGGTCCCTGCCGACGCACCGCTCAGCGCGTCCCGGCTCGATAAACAAACCGTCGTGCTTTTCGACCAGTCCGACGGCTTCCCCTATGAAGTGTTTGAGGCCGGCGATTCGCAGGTCCAGGACAAGATTCTTAAGCAGTTCCGTGACCTCAATGCCAGCGGAGCCCGTTTGGTGCAATGCCAGTACAAGGGACCAGGAGGCTATTCATCGTATCTCTTCTGGTATAAGAGCGTGGCTATCGGCCGGGCCAGTCTTCTCCAGCTCAGCCCCAAACATCCCTTGTCGTGGCTCGGAGATGTGGCGTTAGAGAATTGTCCGGCTGACGAACAGTCGGCCGTCGCACTACGCTCGCACTCCGCGAAATAGAGCAGGCAGCCTGTTATTGCCCTTGTGTCTCCTGCACGCTTTCCGGCGGGTACCGATGATCGACTCCCACGCCCATCTCGACAGTCCTCGCTACGACGAAGACCGCACTGCGCTTCTCGAACGCGCTTTTGAAGCTGGCGTCCGAGCCATCCTTTCCATCGGCATCGGAGACGGGCCCGACACCATGCACCGCGCGCTTGAAATCAGCCGCGCGTTTGCCGGCCACCCGGGCCTGCCGAAAATCTGGGCCACCGCCGGCATTCATCCCCACGAAGCCAGCCTCGCCGGCGAAGCCGCTTACGCGAAACTCGACGATCTGCTGCAGCAGCCTGAGGTCCTGGCCTGTGGCGAAATTGGGCTCGACTACTTCTACGACCACTCGCCGCGCGACACCCAGAAGGCGGCTTTCCTGCGTCAGATGGAAATCGCCGCCGGCCGCAAAAAGCCCATCATCATTCACTGCCGGCCCTCCGATAACAGCAGCAACGCCTGGGACGACACGCTCACCATGCTCCGAACCGAATGGTCCGCGACCGGCCTGGGCGGCATCCTGCACTGCTTCACCGGCGAATTGCACCACGCGACCGAAGCCATGGACCTGGGCTTCCTCATCTCCTTCGCCGGCAACATCACATTTCCGAAAGCCCAGCCCATCCGCGATGTTGCCGCCGTTGTTCCTCTCGATCACATACTCATCGAGACCGACGCGCCGTTTCTCGCGCCGATCCCGAATCGCGGCAAACGGAATGAACCGGCCTGGGTGAAGGAGGTCGCATCAAAAATCGCTGAGGTTCGCGGCATCGAGGCCGAAGAGGTCGCCACGCGCACCACAGCGAACTTTGGAGCGTTTTTCCCAAACGAAATTCCGGCCACCGCGCATCTTCCGGGCCGGTAGCGGATAATCTAAGACAAGAGGCGCGGAGATGGCAGCGGAAAACTCCTTCGACATCGTCAGCAAAGTGGATATGCAGGAAGTGCGCAACGCCATCGATCAGGCGACGAAAGAAGTGCGCACGCGGTTCGACCTGAAAGATTCAAAGTCCGAAATCAACCTTGAAGGCGAGGACGCGATCCAGCTCGCGTCGGTCGACGAGTACAAATTGCAGGCCGTGACCGAGATCCTTCGCCAGAAGATGGTCAAACGCGGTATCTCTCTGAAGGCGTTGACCTTCGGTAAAGTGGAGCCGGCCGCTGGGTCTTCGGTCCGGCAAAAGATCAGCCTTCAACAGGGTATTGCTGGAGAGAAGGCCAAAGAGATCGTTAGAATCATTAAAGACTCCAAAAAGAAGGTCCAGGCCTCGATCCAGGGCGATACCGTCCGGGTCACCGGCAAGGATCGCGATTCTCTCCAGGAAATTATCGCGCTGTTACGCGGGCGCGATCTAGGCATCGATATGCAGTTCACAAACTACCGTTCGAACTGAACGGCGGGGCCCGCAGGCTGGAGAACGTACGTGAGCACAGTGGCGACAGCAACCGCGAAGGAAGTGTTCGACCTGCTGCACGACGACCTCGCGGCTATCGAGCGCGAGTTCGGCGCGGACGCTGTTTCTTCCGTTGCCGCCATCACGGAAATCTCCGAATATCTGCGTGAGGGCGGAGGCAAGCGGATTCGGCCTTCTCTCCTCCTGCTCGCAGCCCGCAGCCTGGGCTATTCCGGTCATGGCATGATCCGTCTGGGCGCCGTTGTTGAGATGGTGCACACAGCGACGCTGGTCCACGACGACATTATTGACGCAGCCGACATCCGCCGCGGCCGCCCTTCCACCAACCGCACCTGGGGCAACAGCAAGTGCGTTCTGGTCGGCGACTGGCTTTATATGCAGGCCTTTCGCGTGGCGCTCGAAGAACGGAATTTTCGGGTCCTCGAGCTGCTCATCCATCTCACCCAGCAAATGGTCGAGGGTGAGTTGCTGCAGATGGAGCGTCTGGGCAAGCCGATCTCCGAAGGCGAATACAACGAGCTCATCTACCGCAAAACCGCCTGCCTCTTCGAAGTCTCGATGCGGCTGGGCGCGGTCCTGGCCGGCGCGGATCGGACTATGGAAGACTCTATGGGCGATTACGGCCGCAACCTTGGGCTCGCCTTCCAGATCGTCGATGACGTGCTCGACCTGACTGCCAGTGAGGAAGTCCTCGGCAAGCCCGTCGCCAGCGATCTGCGCGAAGGCAAAGCCACGCTGGCCGTCATTCACACCATCGAGAACGGCAGCACGCCGGCGGAGCGCTCAGCGATACAAACCGTTCTGCAGGACCAGAATTTCGAGCGCGTTTCCCACCAGGAGATTATGCGCATCCTCGAGCGCAACCAGTCTGTGAACTACGCCATGCAGGTCGCCTTCGGATACTCCGAAGCCGCCCAGACCGCGCTGACTGGCGTCGCCGACTCCGAATACAAGCGCGCCCTCCAGTGGATGCCGGAGTTCGTAGTGGCTCGCGAGAAGTGACGCAGCCATCCTGAGCTGGCGCAAGCAAGCGAAGGATCTTACCCGGTTCCTGCACGCAGCCATGCAGGTTGTACCCTAGTCTCCAATGAAGCTTTCCCAAATCGCTGCGGCTCTGGGCGCGGAGCTTCGGCCGGCCGGCACCGACCTCAGGATCGATCCGGACATCAGCGGTGTTGCCAGCGCAGGCACGGCGTCCGCCACTTCCCTCGTCTTCGCTGAAGATGCTGCTTCGTTGTCTGCCGCCGTCGCCTCGCCGGCAGCCGCCATCATCGTCGCACCTAAAATGTCTGACGCCGCGTCCGGCAAAACCCTGCTGGTTGTCGCCCAACCGCGCCTTGCCTTCGCTCAGGCCGCGCGCCTGCTGCGGCCCGCTGAGATCGCGTCCGACATTCATGCCTCCGCCGTCATCCACACGTCTGCCACCCTGGGGCAAGATGTCTCTGTCGGCCCCTTTGCTGTCATTGAAGCCAATGCGCAGATTGGCGCTGGCACTACCATCGGCGCAGGGAGCGTCATTGGGCGCGATGTGAAGATCGGCGCCAATTGCTGCATTTATCCCCGCGTCGTCCTTTATCCGGGCACCGAACTGGGCAACAATGTCGTTCTCCATGCCGGAGTGGTCCTCGGCTCCGACGGCTTCGGCTACGTCCGCAATGCCGCAACCGGCGAATATCTGCAGAGCCCGCAGCAGGGCCGGCTTGTCATCGAAGACGACGTGGAGATTGGCGCCAACACCACCATCGACCGCGGTGCGCTGGAAGAAACGCGCATCGGGCGCGGGGTGAAAATCGACAACCTTGTCCACCTGGGCCACAACGTCCGCGTCGGACACGACGTCGTCATCGCTGCCCAAACCGGAGTCTCCGGCTCCAGCACCATCGGCGCCAATGCCATTGTGGGTGGACAGGTCGGCATCGGCGACCACGCCCACATCGGCGAACAGGTTATCCTGGGCTCCGGCTCCGGGGTCCTCACCAACAAGAAGGTCAAAGGACCAGGCATCGTCTTCTGGGGCCGCCCCGCTCGTCCCCTTCGCCAGTACCTCAAAGAATTGGCCGCACTGGCTCGTCTCGGTCGCGCATCGGATGATCAGGAGGAGCGGTAATGGCCGTGGTCGTCGTGGGCGGACACTCGCGGAATATCGGCAAGACTTCGGTCGTTGCCGGACTCATCGCGCGACTGCCGGAATTCCACTGGAGCGCCTTCAAGATCACCCAGTATGGACACGGCTTTTGTACTGCAGACGGTAAGCCCTGCCAATGCCAGACCGCCGACTCCTGCGTTGCCGTGAACTTCGAGCACGATCCGGCCAGCGGAACGGATACGTCGCGTTTCCTCGCCGCCGGGGCCGCGCGATCGGTTTGGGTGCGGACGCGCATCGGCATGCTCGTCGAAGCCATGCCGCGCATTGAGAAAGAACTGGCCGCCTCAGAAAACGCCATCCTCGAGTCGAACAGCATCCTTGAATTCCTTCGGCCCGACCTGTATCTGACGGTCCTCGATCCGGCCGTCGCCGATTTCAAAGACTCCGCGCGACGCTTCCTCACACACGCCGATGCAGTACTCTTGTCATCGAACAGCCCAGCGAGCGCCATCTCGCAGGAAGCATTCGACACCAAACCCTACTTTGAGATTCCACCGCCGAGCTATTTGTCCGACGACCTCGTCGCGTTCGTACGCGAGCGTCTGTCCGCAAAGGCAGCGGCTGCCATCACCACTTAACCCATTTGTACATGGGGAAGAACCGGTCTACTGCCCAAACGGTTCGCGCTTCACCGAGCCATCGCGCTGCTTCACCAGCAGCTCCACTTTTCCTTCAGCATCTTCCAGCTGCTTCCGGCATTCGGTGGAAAGACGAGTGCCGTCTTCGAAGAGCTTTACAGAGTCCTCGAGGCTCAGATCGCCGCGCTCCAGTTGCGCAACAATCTCCTCCAGCTTCGTCAGCGATTCTTCAAAGCTGGCCAACTCGGGTCTCCTCAGGCAGCGCTCCGTTCACCGCATCGCCGCGCTTCCGTCCTGGCAAAACAGCTTCAAGAACATCGGCTGCCGCGCTGTAGCGTCCAAAAGGCGCACTCACCTGCACGCCCTGCACCATGGTTCGCGCCGCCGCCAGCATCTCCTGCGCAATTTTGATTCCCTCCGCCCGCGCTGCGTCCGGAGTGGAAGCCCGCCCCATGCGCACCATAATCTCGTCGGGCACGGCCACGCGAAGGTCGTTCTTCATAAACTCGGCGTTCCGCAAACTGGTCAGCGGCCAGATGCCCGCCACAATTGGAATGCGGAATCCCTCAACGCGCTTGAGAAATGTCTCGAGAACCCGCAGGTCGAAGACCGGCTGTGTGATGCCGTATTCGGCTCCAGCCTCCACCTTCCAGGCAAACCGGCGGACCTCGTTATCCAGGTCCGGCACGCCCGGATTCGCAGCCACCGCGATCGTGAACCCCGTCGACGCTCCAATGGGATTGCCTCCAATATCCAGACCGTGGTTCAGCCGGTGCACGATGTTGACCAGCCCAATTGCATCCACGTCGTAAACCGCGGTCGCGTCGGGATAATTCCCCAGCTTCGGCGGATCCCCAGTCAGGCACAAAATGTTCTTCAGCCCGATGGACGAGGCCCCCAGCAGATCGCTCTGGATGCTGAGCACGTTCCGGTCGCGGCAGGTGTAGTGCAACAGGGTTTCGATGCCCGTCTTCTGCTGAATCTGGATGCAGAGACTCTGCGCGCTCATGCGCGCCGAAGCGCGCGGCGAATCAGGCACATTAATGGCGTGGACCCCCAGATCCGCCATCTCCTGGGCACCCTTCAGCTCCTTGCTGCAGTCAATTCCGCGCGGAGGGACGATCTCCACCATGGTGATGAATGCCCCTTCGCGAACCAATCGCCCCAGCCGCGAACGCTCCTCGATCGCCGGAGGCGCCGTCTCCGACACAATGGGCTCGTTCTTTGTGGTGCGCTGCGCCGCGGCCTGCGCATCAGTCGCTCGCAGCGCCGATTTCATAGCCCGGATATGCTGCGGCGTCGTTCCGCAGCAACCGCCCACAAACTGCACACCCGCTTTATTGAATTTGCGGGCGAAGCTCGCCATGTACTCCGGTGAGCACAGATAAATGTTTCGCCCTTCCACTGAACGCGGCATGCCTGCGTTGGGCATCGCCATCAGCGGCAAGGTCGTCACCGCGGCGATCCGTTCAACGGCCGTCAAAACTGTGGCCGGACCCACGCTGCAATTGCAGCCGATCCCATCAACACCCCAGGCCTCGATGCGCGCCGCCGCAGTCTCCGGTGAGGCTCCATCCAGGCCGTTGGCTTCTTCATCGACGGTGATCATCACCACGATGGGTATTTCGGGCGCAACTTCCCGCGCCGCCAGCACCGCCTGCTCCGCCTCATTCAGCGCGGGCATGGTCTCAACAATCAGCAAATCCACCGCTACGCCTGGTCCGCCGGCGGTCAGGGCGCGAATCTGTTCAGCGAAGGCATCCCGGGCTTCGTCGAGACCGGTCTTGCCGAGCGGTTCCAGGTGAACGCCCAGGGGGCCAACCGATCCAGCGACCCAGGCCGTGCCCGCCTGCTTGTCGGCCAGTTGCCGGACGGCCTGGCGGGCGATAGCCACTCCTGCCCGATTGATCTCGGCAACTTTGTCGCGGAGCCCGAATCTCTGCAGCCGGAAAGCATTGGCGCCGAAGGTGTTGGTCTCGATAATCTCCGCGCCGGCCTGCAGATAATCCTCATGGACGCTGCGCACCAGCTCGGGCTGCGATAAATTCAGCTCGTCGAAGCAGCGATTAATGAACACGCCTCTCCCATAGAGAGAGGTGCCCATGGCGCCGTCGCAGAGAACGGTGCGTCGGCCAAAGAGTTGCTCAAGACGGCTGGTCATTGCGGGGATAGGCCTGTCTCATGGTATCAGGGCGAGAACGGTCCAGCCGCCCCGGTCGGCCTCACAGGATTGGAACGCGGCTGCTCCCTTTCTTCTCCTGATTCGCCCCTGCATCCCTCACCGATGGAAGACCTCTGCGTCCAACGAAATGCCGCAACTGCCCTGTTATACTTGGGCTTTCCTACGAGATTGTCACTAGCCGTGCCCATGGTGAGGTTCTAAGGTTTTGAAGAAGAGAAGTTCCCTGTACTTCGTTGCCGTTCTCGGTTCGGTCTTCCTGATCTGCAACGTCATCAGCTCATGCGGCAAGAGCTTCTATTTCGCGGGCCGCACCCTTCCGCCCAGCGGCGTGCTGAACCGGGTGCTGATCGCCGAGCAGAACCCCAGTGCCTTTGCCACCGGTGCTCTTCCCTTCATGGATGCCTACTACGACATCCGCCATCCCTATAACGCTTCGGGCGGACAGCTGCAGATCAGCGGCTATTCCGGCAAGCTGCCGCTGACGATTCAAAACATGCCCGAGCAGCAGACCGGTGCAGTCTATGGGCAGGGTGATGGGAGCCTCGCCCTGATCAGCTACGCGGAAGAAAAGGTTAGCGCCACCGTCGCCATTCCCGGCAGCCTTTCCAGCAGCACAGAAGGTGTTCCTTTCAACGGAGTCTTTGTCAGCCGCGACCTTGGCTATGTTTATGCTGCGAATCCCGCGGCACACGTCATCAGCGTGGCCAATCGCACCAATGGCGCCGCTCTGACCCTCAACGTGCCCAATGCTTATGGGATCGCCGTCAATCCGGGCGGCACGATCGCCCTGGTCTTCGTCGAAAACGCAAACCAGGCCGCCAGTCATACCGTCAACGTCGCGGACCCAGCGAGTTTTGCCGTTTACAGCGTCGTGCAGTTGACGACAGCCCAGCAAACCGCGGCCATCAATAATCCGAACTACCTCGGCGCACAGGATTGCGAGCCACAGAAGCAGCCCACCTGGTGCGTATTCCCTGTCAGCACGGGACCATCGGCCACGTTCGACCACCCCATCAAGGCCGTTTTCTCACCGGATGGCACAACCGCTTATGTCGTCGACTGCGGTCCGGAGTGCGGTGGAACCACGGCTGGGCTCACTGTTATTCCCATTACCGCTTCCTCCATCAACACCGGCAGCACGGGAGCGAGTGGCATCGCGCTTGTAGCTCAGAGCAATATTGCGATCCCCAACGGGTCGACCAACGCCATCTTTAACGCCAATACTCTGTACGTAGCCGGCCAGCAGTACCAAAGCTCCAGCGGTCTCTTTGCTGGTTATCTGACCGTTTTGAATACGCCTGGGAACACCATTGCGGGAAGCTATCCGATCAGCGATGGGGTCCACAATCGTATGGTTTTCGGCGATGACAACACCCTCTGGATCGGCTCCTCGCAGTGCAACCAGGGTGTTCGTTATCAGCAGGCACAGTCCGGAAGCGGTGTTCAGTTCGGCTGCATCACGATGTTTAATACCGGGACCAACACGGCAACCATTGACTCCTACAAGGGGGATGGCACCGGAATCGCCGGAGTCGAGAGCCTGCACAAGGTCTACACCACCGAGGGCGGTCAGATTTATATCTACAACACCACCAAAATGACCGAGCTCGACAATTCCAACGTCACCATTGCCGGCACCGCGATCGACTGCGCCTACATGGACGCCGGCACCGACAACGACAACACCATCTACTAAGGATCTGCGACGGCGACAGGTATGGCGGAACCAGCGATCGCCCCAACAGCCGTGGCGGAGGTTCTTGCCATCGCCGCTCATCGCGATGATGTGGAGCAGACCTGCGGCGGCACTCTTCTCCGTATGCATTCTCTCGGTATCTCAACGGCAATTCTCGATCTGACCCAGGGGGAGGCGGGCACGCGCGGCTCTGCAGAGGAACGCGCCGCCGAAGCCACTGAAGCTGCAGGAATCCTTGGGGTGGGCTGGCGAGAAGCACTGGATATCCCGGATGGCCGCGTCGAAAACACCTGGGATCATCGTCTGAAAGTCGTTGAAGCGCTGCGCCGCGTGCGTCCTCGCGTGGTAATCCTTCCATACTGGAGCGCGCGCCATCCCGACCACGCCACTGCCTCGATTCTTGGCTATGAGGCCTGCTTTCTCTCCGGCCTCGCGAAGATCGAAACGAGTGCGCCTCCTCATCGTCCGTTCAAAATCGTCTACGCCAGCCTCTATGCCGACGTGCGGCCCGGTTTTGTTGTCGACATTACGCCCTTCATCGAGCATCGGCATCGCGCGCTCATGGCCTATCGGTCGCAATACGCCAATCAGTCCGCCGGCAGCGGCCTGTTCGTTCCCGAGGAAGAGATTCGCGAGCGCACTTTTGCCGAGGCTCGCCACTACGGAACCCTCGCCGGCGTGCGCTATGGTGAGCCTTTCATCCAGAAGGAAGTCGGCCTGGTCGACGACCTGACACTGATCCCGGTTCAGTCTCTCTAATCGATTCAGTGCGGAGAGGGCACCCTCTCTCGTCATCTGGACTTGACCGATGCAACCGTGTACAGTTGCCTCCGATATTGCCATCTGATTTCTTTCCCGAGGGAGGCAAAGCCAAGCGTGAATCTCACCACCATCGACTGGCTCATCATGCTGCTGTACTTCGCTTTTGTGCTCGGCATCGGCTTCGCACTCAAGCGCTACATGAAAACCAGCAAGGATTATCTGCAGGCCGGCCGCTCCCTGCCCGCCTGGATTTGCGGTCTCGCCTTCATCTCCGCCAACCTCGGCGCGCAGGAAGTCATCGGGATGGGCGCTTCAGGCGCCAAGTACGGCATCGTCACCAGCCACTTTTACTGGATCGGCGCCATCCCCGCCATGATTTTCGTTGGCGTCTTTATGATGCCGTTCTATTACGGCTCCAAAGCGCGCTCGGTGCCGGAATTCCTGCGCCTGCGCTTCGATGAAAAAACCCGCGCCTGGAACGCCTGCAGCTTCGCCGTGATGACCGTGTTCTCCTCCGGCATCTCGATGTACGCGATGGCGCGCCTCATCCAGACCCTGCACGTCTTTGACAAGCTCTTCATCGATCTCGGCCTGCCCGTCGCCTGGATCTTCCACTTCGCCATCCTGCTCTCGGCCATCATCGTCCTCTGCTACATCTTCCTCGGCGGACTCACCAGCGCGATTTACAACGAAGTCCTTCAGTTCTTCCTCATCGTCGCCGGCTTTGCCCCTCTGGTCTGGGTGGGCCTGAGGAACGTCGGTGGATGGAACGGCCTCAAAGCGTCGCTTCCGGCGACGTATATGCATTCCTGGCAGGGGATGGGCAGCGCAACCACCAATCCGCTGGGCGTGGACTGGTTCCCCCTCGTCGCCGGCCTTGGTTTCGTTCTCTCCTTCGGCTACTGGTGTACCGACTTTCTTGTCATTCAAACCGCGATGGCCGCCAACTCCGAGGAGTCTGCACGCCGGGTGCCCCTGATCGCGGCGATTCCGAAAATGTTTTTCCCGTTTCTCGTGATTCTGCCTGGCCTGATCGCCATCGGCACCCCGATGGTGACGCGCCACGCGACGAGCCAGATCGCTCCAACCGGACTCGCCACCAGTGACGCAGCGAGTCTCGCGGCAGGCCGCGGCTTGATTCCCGCCAAGGTTGATCCAGTCAACGGCAAGATCATGCTCGACACGCATGGTCAGCCGGTGCTTGACTACGACCTCGCCATTCCGAACATGCTGCTGCATTACTTCCCTACCGGCATTCTCGGTTTGGGACTCACCGCTCTGCTCGCCAGCTTTATGTCCGGTATGGCCGGCAACGTCACGGCATTTAATACCGTCTGGACCTTCGATCTCTACCAGTCCTACATCAACAAACATGCCAGCGACTCCCATTATCTGAAGATGGGCCGATGGACAACCGTGGTGGGGATTTTGATCTCCATGGGCACGGCCTACGTCGTGCTCAGCTTTAACAACATCATGGACACGCTGCAGCTGGTGTTCTCAATCGTCAACGCGCCGCTGTTCGCTACCTTCCTTCTCGGCATGTTCTGGAAGCGTTCCACCGGCCACGCCGCGTTTACCGGACTGGCTGCGGGAACCGTGGGCGCCCTGCTGCACCATGGGCTTACTCTGCCGCTGGGCGATCATCCCGGCATCCATGGCGGCTGGATCCACGTCGTCCATATGTACCCCAGCGACATGGCGCTGAACTTCTGGCAGGCGATCTTCGCCTTCACGATTAATTTTGTGCTGACCGTGACTCTCAGCCTCGTCACCAAACCGCGCCCTGAAAAAGAGCTTGTCGGCCTGGTCTACTCCCTGACACCCAAACCGGTCGAGCACCATATGGCCTGGTATGCGCGTCCCAGCTACATCGCGGTCGGCCTCATTGTTCTGCTGGTCGGCCTGAACCTCATCTTCAGATAAAAGGACACCATGAGCCTCGATCTCCGCATCCCCCTGGGTCTGCTCTTCCTGATCGTCGGCGTGATGCTCTCCGTCTACGGCGTGTTCACGCGCGGCAGCGCCATCTACGAACGCTCCGCCGACATGAACATCAACCTGATCTGGGGGGTCGTGATGATGGTCTTCGGACTCACGATGTTCCTGCTGGGCCGGTATTCCGACAAGCACCCTAAGGCGAAGCCGCCGGTCGAAGGCACCTCGCGTCCACTGGGCCACTGATGGCAGGCAACAGACTCTGAGTTCCCGGATCACTGCAGCTTCGCCATAAAGTCGCGCATCGCGCGCGCCACTTCGTCGGGGTTCGAGACGAAAATGTGGTGGTTCGCGTTGGCGATGCGCACCACAGGATCGGCCGGCATCGCTCGCTCGAACGCGTTGGACTGATCGGTGCATCGCTGCATATCGAATGCGCGAATCGAGGCCTGCGCCATTGGATCGTTCGCCAGCGGTCCTCGAAACATCGGACTCATGTCATGGGGACAAGCGAAGATCGCCATCGCAGGCGCATCGATCTTCGTGAACTTCTCCATGCCGAACCAGGCCGCAAGCGGAATTGCCGGAGGAGCGGGTGGCGCGGGCACATCCGGCATCTCTGCCAGGCGCATTTGTTCAGCGTCCAGATCCCTGTTCAGCTGAGCCACGCTCGCGCGCAGTCCGTCGACAAAAGCGCGATCGTACACCGCACCCGCGCGAAACCTGTCCAGCCGCTCTTTCACGTCCAGCAAGTCGATCTGCGTGTCACCGCGCACCGAATCGTAGAATCCATACGCATCCGCCGCATCGAGGTAAATCAGTCCGGCGACCTTCTCCGGATGCCGCGTTCCCATCCAGCTCAGTTCCTCGCCCGCAATCGAATGCCCGGCCAGAACCGGCCGATTGAGATGCAGCGCCCCAATCACCGCGAGCACATCTTCGCCCAACCGATCCGCGGAGTAGTTTGCGTCCGTAGGCGCCGGTTTACTGGAGTTGCCAAACCCGCGCCGCGTAATTCCATAAACGTGATTCTCGGCCGTGAACTGCGGTGCGAACCCATCGTAGACATGTGCGGTGTCGCCAAGTCCAGCGAGGAAAACCAGCGGTCGGGCTTTACTTCCGTCCCGAGGCCCACCCCAGTCCAGCACCTCCAGCTTCACGTCCGGCTCGACCGTGATGAACTCGACCTTCGCCGCCGGCGGAGACGCGCTCTGCGCGTGGACAGCCGTTGTACCGGCGGCTGCGGAAGCGATCACAAATGCCAGACTTCCGAGAAAGACAATCCTGCTCCGCATCAACATTGCCGACTCCTTCTATGCCTGTTTCCCCAGCGATGCCGTCGCCAGTGTGCCGCCCAGCCCCATCGTTTCCACCGCGGATGAAGGAACGATCACCATCGAACCCTTTTCGCGTATCGCTTCGTACAGCATATTCATGCCGCGCAGATGCAGCGCGACGGGGCTCTCCTCATAGACGCGCGCGGCCTGCGCGAATTGCTCCGATACCTGCACTTCAGCTTCACCCAGGATTACGCGCGCCTGACGCTCCCGCTCGGCTTGCGCCTGCTGCGACATTGCATTTTCCAAAGCCTGCGGAATGCGTACATCCCGAATCTCCACCGACTGCACGGTAATGCCCCAGGGCGTTGTCTTCTCGTCCAGAATCTTCTGCAACTCGTGTCCCAGCGCTTCGCGGTCGGTAATCATCTGGGCCAGCTGATGTCGCCCAATCGACTCACGCAGCGCAGTCTGCGATCCCAGGCTGATCGCCTGCATGAAATCCTCAACCTCGAGAATCGATTTTTCCGCGTTCCACACCAGCCAAAAAATAATCGCGTCGACGTTGACCGGCACCGTGTCCCGCGTGAGTGCCGCCTCCGCGCTCACCGTGGTCACGCGCACTCGCTGGTCCACATAACGGCTCAGCGTGTCGACCACCGGAATGATCAGGAACGCTCCTGGTCCTCTTAATCCTCGATACCGTCCGAACCGCAGGAGCGCAACCTTCTCCCATTGATCGACGACCTTAATCGCGAAGAGGAAGTACAGCCCCGCCAGCATCCCGGCGATGACATACGTCGCGTTGTTGGTGAACCGAGTCGTGGCCAGGCCGCCGACCAGGCAAATCAGGAGAACGCCAATGCCCACGCCGCTGAATTGCTTTCGCCAATTCATGTTTTATTTCCTCCTCGATGCCGTCTCTTCTACCATCTCGCGCAGTCGCCGTATCATCTCCTGCGCGGTGAATCCCAGCGAACCGCCGCGAGCCACAAACTCAACGACCAGCTGTTCCATTTGCCGCTCGCGCTCTTCGCCGGACCCCGCAGTTTTCGTTTCGGCGATAAACGTCCCGGAGCCCTGCTGCGTGTCAAGAATTTCCCTAATCTCCATCTCCCGATAAGCGCGCATGACCGTGTTCGGATTAATCGCCAGATCAACCGCCACCTGGCGCACGGTCGGCAGCTGATCTCCGGTGCGCAGTGCACCCCGGGCGACCGCGGCCAGCACCTGATCGATCAGCTGCCGATACACCGGCACGCCGCTATGGGCGTCAAGACGGAAGCGAAACTCCGATGCTTTGGCGGGAGCGGAAGCGGTCATACAATGACTAGTGTACTAGTTCTCTAGATCATTACAGGAGAAAAATTGTACAATTTGCGCTCTTGAGCATGTGTGCGATACATTTTGACTAACCGGTTAATTTAACTAACCAGTCAATCAATGTCTCGAATTCAAAACAATCGCCCTGACCCGTCCCGCGACCGTATCCTTCACGCCGCCATCCGCGAGTTCAGCGAGCATGGCCTCGCCGGAGCCCGTACCGGCGCCATCGCTGCGGCGGCGCGGGTGAACAAGGCGCTGCTCTACTACTACTTTCGCGACAAGGAAGGCCTCTACGCAGCGGCTCTCGAAGAAGTTGCCGGCAAGGTCGCGGGCGACGCTCTCGCGGTTCTCGAACTGGATTGCAGTCCGGGCGAGCGCTTGCTTCGCTTCGCTCTGCAGCATTTCGATCGCAACTTCATTCATCGTGGGTTTGGGGCTCTGATGCAACAGGAAATGGTTCGTTTCCGAACCGGGAAGTCGAACTCCATGCGCATACTCGCAAAAAAAGCCTTCGAACCGATGTGGGGGCGAAGCCTGCAACTGGTGGAAGAGGCCATCGGTACGGGCGAGCTTTTTGACGTAGACCCCATGCAGTTGATGTATGCCGCCCTCGGCGCCAACGTTTTTTACTTCCTCAGCGCGCCGATGGTTCGCTTGCTGACTAATGAGGATCCGCTTGAGCCGGCGGCCATGGCTGCACGACGCAGATCTGCAATCGAATATCTGGGCCAAACCATCTTCACCGATCGCCGCCACGGCGCGCGTCTTGCGAAGTCTGTGCTTGCCGCGATGCCTTTCCCGGAGACCGCAATACCGGAGCAAAAGACCGCATGAAACCACGCAATCGAATCTTCATCATCATGGCCGTGTTGCTCGTCATCTCCCTCTGCTGGTACTTCTTTTCGACCAGCCGGACCGGCGACCTGCAGCTGATCGGCACCGTTGACGCGAACGAGGTTGTCGTCAGTTCGCGCATCCAGGGCCGGCTGCAGTCTCTCGCCGTCGACGAAGGACAAAAGGTCAGTGCCGGTCAGCTTGTCGCCACCATCGAGGCCGACGACCTGGCTGCCGCACGCAACGCTGCAGATGCCGCTGCCAGGAGTGCAGCCGCCAAGCTTGCGGGCTCACGCGACACCGAGCGCCAGACCGCAGGCAGTACGACATCCGAGGTCACCGCCGCTGAAGCTCAGTTGCGAGTCGCCCAAGCCGCCCTCGCCCAGGCTCAGGCTAACTACGATCACCAGGAGGCCGACACGACGCGGGCCGTCGCCCTTGCCCAGGCTGGAGTCAGCAGCCAGCAGACGCGCGATGAGCAAGTCACCAGCCTGAACGCAGCCAAAGCCGCCGTCGATTCTGCCCGCCAGAACGTGGCCGCCCAACAGGCAGCGCTCCAGACGGCTCACGCTAATCTTCTTGAGGCTAAAGTTGCCGCCCACACCGTCAATTCCAACAATGCCGACGTTCGCAATGCTCAGGACCTGCTCGATCAGGCCCAGGTCGAGCTCGGCTATGCGCAGGTGCTTTCGCCTGTCACCGGAATTGTGAATGTGCGTGCCGCCCGCCAGGGTGAAGTGGTTTCCGCGGCTACGCCTATCGTCACTATCGTCGACCTCTCGCAAACCTGGGTCTACGCGCCACTCCCTGAAACGGAGTCCGACGCGGTCCAGCTCGGCGACAAGCTCCGGGTCGTCATGCCAAGCGGCGCAACGGTATCGGGCACAGTCATTGCCAAAGCCGCCGAAGCCGCCTTTGCTACGCAACGGGACGTGAGCCGACGCAAGCGAGACATCGAAACCGTCCAGCTCAAGTTGCTCATCGACAATCCCGGCATGCGTTATGTTCCCGGAATGATTGCCGAGGTCTACATTCCCAAAGACAAGCTGGTGAAGCCGTGACGTCTGCCGAGCCCACCAGGTCCGCGGCTTCCCCGCCCCCGGCGATCGCTGTCGACAACATCGTCAAGCGCTACGGCACGTTCGAGGCCGTAAAGGGCGTCACCTTCCAGGTAGCCGATGGCGAGATCTTCGGTCTTCTCGGTCCCAACGGGGCCGGAAAATCCACTCTCATTCGCATGATGACCACCCTTATCCCCGTAACGGAGGGCCGAGCGCTCATCGGTGGTCACGACGTGGTCAGGGAGCCGAACGCGGTTCGGCATCTTATCGGCGTCATTCCTCAGGCCCTGACCAGCGATATCGACCTCACGGTTGAAGAAAATCTTTCCATCTACGCCAAGCTTTATGGCGTTCAGCGCGAGCAGCGCGAACGCAACATTGCGGAACTGCTCGAAGCCGTCGATCTGACCAAATGGCGCGAAGCGCAGACCAAAACCTTATCCGGCGGCATGAGGAGACGTCTCGAAATTGCGCGCGGCCTCATCCACAATCCGCGGATTTTTTTCCTCGACGAACCTACTACGGGCCTCGATCCAGTCTCTCGCGTAGCTGTTTGGGAGATGCTGGACCGTCTGCGAACCAGTATGAAGCTGACCATCCTGATCACGACCCACTATATGGACGAAGCCGACAACCTCTGCGACCGCATCGCGATTATCGACCATGGCAAACTGGTTG
The DNA here is from genome assembly GCA_036490815.1 of Acidobacteriaceae bacterium. Lineage (GTDB taxonomy): Bacteria > Acidobacteriota > Terriglobia > Terriglobales > Acidobacteriaceae > Palsa-343. The sequence goes on along the minus strand of DASXDF010000065.1, from coordinate 152,204 downwards.
CCCTCGATACACCGCTCGGTCTTAAGTCCAGCGTGCCTGGCTCCAGCGTCATTGAAGTGCAGTTCGGCAAGAATCAGATCGATCGCAAGCCGCAACTCGAACAGCTGGCAGGCGTCACCGGTGTGGAGTCCCGGGGATCCGGTGAATATCGGTTGATGACCTCGAATGGGTCGCTGACCACCACGCAACTGGTCGAAATGGCGGTCTCTTCGAACGATCCGATCCAGGGCCTCAGCGTGCAGAACACCACGCTGGATGACGTCTTCGTCTACTACACGGGACGGCAACTGCGCGACGAGCAGGTGAAGACGGTCAGCTTCATGATGCCGCCCCGCCCGGGGATGCAGCCATGAATCGAATGTGGGCAATTGTCGAACGCGAGATGCGGAAGTTCTTCCGCTCTCCCACCCTCATGTTGATGTCGATGACCCTGCCACTTGTGCAGCTCATCATCCTCGGCAACGCCTTCGGGGGTAAAGTCACCAACGCACGCATGGGCGTGGTGGATTACGACCACGGCGAGGAGTCCCTGAAAGTTCACGAAGCGTTCCAGGCGGTGGCCGCCAATATTCGAACCTTCACTACGGTTTCTTACTCAGACGAACAAGCTGCGAAGGAAGACGTGCGCACTGGAAAAATCGACGCAGCCGTCGTCATTCCAGCACAGTATTCGCGCCGCGTGCTCGCCGGTGAATCGCCGCATATCGGCCTGGTGGTCGACAATTCCGATCAGTTTGTCAGTGGCAGCCTTGAGTCGGAGATGCAGTCGCTGATCGATGCTCTGAACGCCCCTCTGATCCAGCCCAAAGTTGTGCAGTCGATCACCCTCGATATCGTGGAACTCTATCCTTATATCGAGTACATGAAGTTCCTGCTTGCCGGCTCCGTCGCCCTCGCCATGTACATCTCGGTCATGATTGGCGGCGGCATGCTCTATATCGACGACAAAGCAAGAGGCGTTCATGAAGGCTATCTGGTCACGCCTATCACCAAGCTCGAGCTTGTGCTTGGCCTCAATATCGCCGGAGCTATCAAGGCTGTCCTTTCTGGCATCAGCCTCTCAGTTATCGGCTCCCTGCTGGCCGGACTCGGCATCATCTTTCATCCTGCCGCTGTGCTTCAGCTCGCGCTGCTCATCGTGGCTACTTCTATCGCATTCAACGGCATGATGTTTCTGTTGATGGTACGGGTCGAAGATCCATTAGTACCGCGCGCCATGTTCGGCGTGCTGAATACTCTGCTGTTTTTCCCCAGCGGAGCGATTTACCCCATCGCAGCATTTCCCAAATGGCTGCGCGCCATCGCCGTTGTAGATCCCTTCACCTACGCTGTGCATGGATTCAAGGCCATCCTGATCAAGGACGGCGGCTTCGCGGCCATTCGGTCCGACATATTCTTTCTTTTCGGATTTGGGATTATCTCGCTGCTGCTGGCCACGCCGCTCTTTAAGCGCACTCTTTAGGCAACGAAGGCGGGCTGTGCCCGCCTTCACCTAAGCAGCTTTCGCCGACTTTGCAGCGGCTTTGCGTCGCAACGCCCAGCGGCGCTTCAACGCTTCTGAAATCCGCTTTCTACCCTCCGCCGTCAGTTGGCGCTTTCGCCCGTTCCGCTTTGCGGCTGCCTTCCCCGGAGGCCTTCCGCGCCTCTTTGCAACCGCTCCATCTCCTGCAAGCAGCGCTCGTGCTTCCTTCAGACGAGCAATCTGATTCTCCAGTTCCGCAACGATCCCTTTAACTTCCACAGTACCCTCCATAACCCAACCGGATAGTTTCTTGTTTTCCCAAAGACAAAGGAGCCCGATTTCTGCTCCTACGAGACTAAATGGGAAGAGATAACTTTACAATTGCGACCGGGGCTCCGCTGGCGGGTTAGTGTCCTTCATCGTCAAGCGACGGGCGGGGGGCAGGCATCGACTGATCCTCTCGGCTGGGCGCACGATAACTTATTCCCAGTTGCGCATCGCGCCCGCCTTCCAGCGTGTAGCGGCGCAGGTTGCGCAGAGTTTCCTGCTTGTCGCGGGCGTAATCCATGGCCAGCCTCGTTAGCGCATACGTCATGATGTCGCTGTGATGCAGTCCCTGCATCTCGGGGTCGCGGCGGAAGTTCAGCCACAGGCGGTGCACCAGTTGCACGTCCTCCGCGCGTAATGACGGCGCGTGCGGACCAATATGAAAGGCCTCGGCCTCGCCGTCGGGCATGATCACGTAGAAAGTGAACTGCCGTTTCGGCTCCGGCAGGCTCTCCCATGCCTGACCAATATGAAACGCCTGCTCCTGCGCAGACATGCGCGTCGATAACCCTGAAACCAGCGCAGCAACCTCCAGGGAGTTAGCCGCCTGTACCAGCGCCGCAAAGATGTCACCGGCCGGAACTACCAACAAAGAGATATGCTTGCCAAAGCTTTCCGCTACGGACACGGCCTTGGTAAACAGCATCTGCTCATGCTCGCTGAATATCTGGTTCTCGACATAGTCGGGACCCCCGGCTCCCATCATCCTCGCTGTCAGAACCACGATGTCCTGCTGATCGGTGCGGGTTCGGGCCAGAGCCCACTTCAGCGCGAATGGGTTGACCGGATCGCGCATCGTGACAAGGACCCCGCCGGGGCGAACCTGCAACGCCTCTCGCCCGATGGTGTCCTGTTGCTCAAGCTGGAAATGCTCCTTCATCTGTTGCTGGGTTAACTGATGTTTTGCGAGGTTTCGCCGCTCTGAGATAGCGAATATCGTAAAGAACACCGCGGTGAAAGCAATGCCGCTTTCCGTAGCCACGCTCTTGGTCGCTAGGTTAACCAGCGCAATCGTGAGCAGGGTGAGGAAAACACAGAACAGTCCGATGGGCAGCTCGATGCTGCCGATGCGCAAATTCACCGGCACCTTCCAGCCGCGCTCCCCTTTGTATTTCTTGCGCAGCACCAGCATGGCCAGAGAGTTGAAGGTGAAACTCCAGATCACGCCGAATGCGTAAGCCTCGCCCAGGGTAATTACGTTGCCGCGGCTCACGATAATCGTGAACAACTGCAGCCCGGTAATCAGGTTGATGATGCGATAGCTCGTCCCGAACCGGCGATGCGGTTTGCGGAACCAGTCCGTCAGCACGCCGTCTTCGGCGATGCGCATCATTACGCCCGTCGAACCGATGATCGAGGTGTTCACCGCTCCGGAAAGAATCAGAAACCCGACGATTACCACGAAGACCCGGAAAATAATGCGCAAAACCTGCGGGCCCCACATGTACATCGCCATGCCCGCGATCAGATTGTCGCGATAAATCGGTACACGGACGGCGTCGGGAATAATCATCGTCGCCAGCAGCGTTCCGATTCCCGTAAAAACGAAGCTGTAGATCGCAATGACAATCGCGGCGCGCTTCAGGTTCTTCAGCTTGGGGTGCTCGATCTCGCGATTCACCTGCGCGAGCGTTTCTTCACCGCTCATGGCCAGCACGGAGTGGCCAAACGCCATCAGGATGCCGAACAGGCCAAGCATCGTCGCCAGTTTTGTGCCGCTCAGAAATCCCAGGGAATCGGGAGTGAAATGCAGATTTGCCGGAATCGGCGAAGGCGGCAATCGGGCGCCATTATGAAACGCGGTAATGCAGCCCCAGGCCAGCAGGAGCACCACCATCACGGTGGTCACCTGCATCACACTCAGCGCTTTGTCGGTCGACTCCTCGATCCCCTTGGTGTTCTGCCACCAGTAGTAGATCGTCACCACCGCGGCAAACAGCGCTGCCGTTTCGTTGATAGGGAACCCCTGACGTGCGAGCCCGAGCATCCACCCCGGCGTCCAGCCATGTTTCAGACTCACGCCCAGAAGCTCGTTCATCAGACCGACAATGTACTGCCCCGCCGATACGCCCGAGATCGGGCCGGTGAGGATGTAATCGAACATCAGCGCCGAGACGCTCAGCTTGGCGAAGTTCCCGCCCAGCGCTTCCTTTACAACCCGATAAACGCCGCCGCGCGTGAACATCGAGCAGCTTTCGACATAGACCGAGCGCACGGCGAAGGAAAACAACATCACGCCCAGGATGAACCAGGGAGCTGCTTTCCCTACTGCTTGTTCGGCAATGCCTCCAGCGTAGAAGGCGGACGATCCAAGATCGTTGAGCACCACGGCCGCCGCTCGCCAAAAAGAAATAAAGGTGAGCATGACCGAGGAAGCAACAACCAGCTTCACACGATCGGATGGAGGCGCGTACCGGGTAGTTCCTGAGGACATGGGGGGCGACGAGGCTCTTCGGCGGCCGGGGTTCTGTAGTGCCCTCCCGCCGACGCGCCCAGCGCTGAGTTTATGTCTATACAGCTACCCAGTCAACGAAAACCGCCACCGCTCAGTTCGGCTGGGAATTTGTCGCGATTGAGAGGCGTGCGGGCCTCCTTTCGCGCATCTCCCCGCAGGAGCTGTGATTCCGTCGAAATTCGCCCGTTCCGTTTTCCTGCCATGGCGGAAAAACAGACTGTTACACTCATGCCGAGACACGAAGCATGACCGAAGAAGTCGCGTTGCGGTCGCTAACCGCCATTCTCGGTACGCCCATCACCAGCACGCGCGGGCGCGTTCGCGGACGCCTCAAAGATGTCGCGGTCGGCACCGGGGAAGAAGCCGGCCGTGTTGCCGGGCTGGTGCTCAAGACCCGTAAAGGGCTGGAGATTGTGTCTTCTAAAGATGTTCACTGGATCCCCAGCGGCGCCCTCGAACTGCGCCCTGATGCCGCTTTAAACCCTTTGCAGGGTGATGAGAATTTCATCCTGCTGCGCCAGGACCTCCTCGACCGCCAGATCATCGATGTCCACGGCCGTAAGGTCGTCCGCGTCAACGACGTCAATCTGCGCTGGCAGTCGAACGGGAACGGCGAACAACTCTGCGTCATGGAAGTCGAGGTGGGATTGCGAGGCGCCCTGCGCCGTTTGCTCAGCGGCACCCTGCCCAAAAGCACCCTCGAAAAGCTCGTTTCCAGGCTTCCTGCCCGTGTCATTCCATGGAACTTCGTCGACATGATCGAAGTCGACCCCACCCGCCGCGTCAAGCTGAACATTGAACACGAGCGGCTGGCCCAGATGCATCCTTCCGATATCGCTGACATTCTTGAGGACCTTCCGCCGGCTGAGCGCGAGGCCGTCCTGCGCACTCTCGACGAGGAGGTCGCCGCGGAAACCCTGGAGGAAGTCGAGCCGAAGCTTCAGAAATCCCTGGTGCAGGCGCTCGATTCAGAGACCGCAGCCGGCATCGTGGAGGAAATGGATCCCTCGGCAGCCGCCGACCTTCTCGCCGAGCTGCCCAACGAACGCTCCGAAGCCATTCTTGAAGAGATGGACCCCGAGGAGCGCCAGGAAGTCAAGGACCTCCTGGAATTTCGTGAGGACTCCGCCGCCGGCCGCATGACTACCGAGTACATTGCCGTGCCCCAAAGCGCGACTGTCGCCGACGGTGTTCGTGCATTGCGCGGCTTCGAGGGCGACCCGGAAACAATCACCGAGATCTACCTGATCGACTCCAGCGAAGTTCTCCAGGGAGTCGTTCCCCTCGCGCGCCTGGTCCTGGCTCGCCCGGAAACCCGCCTCGAAGTGCTCGCTGAACCCCGCGTTATCTCAATCCAGTTCAACCAGCACGAAAACCAGGTTGCCGAACTCTTCGACAAATACAATCTTCGCGCACTGGCGGTGGTCGACAAGAGCGGGAAACTGGTCGGCGTGGTTGAAGCCGACCATGTCATCGCATTTCTGCGCGCTCGCGGCTGATCAAACTCCAATCACGGCGCACAGTTCTTTCACCGCCTCAGCACTCTTCTTCAGCGCGGCATCTTCTTCCGGCGTCAGCTTGATCTCGATAATCTGCTCCAGACCACGCGATCCCAGTTTGCACGGCACTCCGATGTAGTATCCGCGAATGCCATATTCGCCATCGAGATAAGCTGCGCACGGCAGAATTTTTTTCTTATCCTTCAGAATGGCCTCCACCATCTCGGTTACCGCCGCCGAAGGCGCATAGTAGGCGCTGCCCGCCTTGAGATACTTCACGATCTCTGCGCCGCCATCGCGCGTGCGCTGCACAATCGCATCCAGCTTTTCTTTCTCGATCAGTTCCGTAATCGGGATCCCCGCCACAGTCGAGTAGCGCGGCAGCGGCACCATCGTGTCCCCGTGCCCGCCCAGCACAAAAGCTGTCACATTCTCGACGGAGACCTTCAGCTCCTCTGCAATGAAGGTCCGGAACCGCGCCGAATCGAGCACGCCCGCCATTCCAATCACCCGCTCGCGATTAAATTTCGCCTGCCGGAAGGCCGCCTGCGCCATCGCGTCCAACGGATTAGAAACGATGATCAGAATGCAGTTGGGCGAGTTCGCCGTGACCTTCCCCACCACATCCGACATAATTTTGTAATTCGTCTGCAGCAGATCGTCGCGGCTCATGCCCGGCTTGCGCGGAATGCCCGCCGTGATCACCACGACGTCGGAATTGGCCGTGTCGGCGTAATCGTTCGTACCGGTGATCTGGCAGTCGCGCTTCTCGATCGGCATCGCTTCCTGCAGATCCAGCCCTTTGCCCTGCGGAATCCCCTCGACTACATCGATCAGCACCACGTCGGCGAGTTCCTTCGACGCAATCCAGTGCGCAGTCGTCGCGCCCACATTCCCAGCTCCAACGATCGTTACTTTCTTCCGCATAAATTGATTCATCTCCTTATAACCTGGACCACGAATTGAGCTCTTGCGCCAAAGGCGCGTATACCCGGACGGTCGATCCCGGCGCGTCCTCACATGTTGGCGATCATCTTCGTTGCAAATTCGCTGGTCTTTACCTTGGTCGCACCCTGCATCTGCCGTTCGAAATCATAAGTCAAGAATTTCTGCTGGATCGTCTTCTCCATCGAGCTTTCGATCAGCTTCGCCGCCTCCGGCCATCCCAGAAATTCAAACATCATCACTCCGGAGAGCATGACCGACCCAGGGTTGATTACGTCCTTGTCCGCATACTTCGGCGCCGTTCCATGAGTCGCTTCAAAGACGGCATAGCCGTCGCCGATATTGGCCCCCGGCGCAATCCCCAGCCCGCCAACCTGCGCCGCGCAGGCGTCAGAAATGTAATCGCCATTGAGATTCGGGCACGCGAGAATGCTGTATTCCTCCGGCCGAATAATCACCTGCTGGAAAATCGAGTCGGCGATGCGGTCGTTGATCAGCACCTTCTTCTTCCACTGTCCGTTGCCGTGCGACGTCCCGATCGAATCCAGCACGCCCCTGATCTCCGCGTAGAGCTGCTGCCGGAATTCGTCATTGCCGAACTCCAGCCCTGGCTCGATGAGCGCCGCATTCTGCTCCACGCTCAGCCCGGGATTGGCCTCAAGGTTTCCAAGAATCCAGCTTTCTCGCTCCGTCACCACATCGCCGCGAAATTCTGCGACCGCGACTTCGTAGCCCCATTCGCGAAATGCGCCTTCGGTGAATTTCTGAATGTTGCCTTTGTGCACCAGCGTCACGCTTTTCCGGCCCGCGGCAATCGCATGTTGGATCGCATACCGCACCAGCCGCTTCGTGCCCGTAATCGAAATCGGCTTGATGCCGACACCTGAATCCTCGCGAACCTTCTTCTTGCCCCCTTTCAGCATCTCGTCGTTCAGGAAGGAAATCAGCTTCTTCGCGTCCGCAGTTCCCTCTTTAAACTCGATGCCCGCGTACACGTCTTCGGTGTTCTCACGGAAAATGACCACGTCGAGCTTCTCCGGCCGCTTCACCGGGCTTGGCACCCCCGCGTAATACTTCACCGGCCGCACGCATGCATACAGATCCATGATCTGCCGCAGCGCCACATTCAGTGAGCGAATCCCTCCGCCCACCGGCGTCGTCAGAGGCCCTTTGATCGACACGCGGAAATCCGTCGCCGCTTTCACTGAGTCGTCCGGAAGCCAGTTTTTGAACTCGCGGAAGGCCTTTTCTCCGGCATAAATCTCAAACCACTTCACCGCGCGCCTTCCGTCGTAGGCCTTCTCCACCGCGGCATCGAATACTCGTTGCGATGCTCGCCAGATATCGCGGCCTGTGCCGTCGCCTTCGATGAAAGGAATAATCGGATGATCGGGAACCTTGTACTTCCCATTCGCATACTGGATCGCCTCGCCGTCTTTGGGCAAAGTCAATCCGTTATAGCTCGTCTGCATGTCGGTTGATTTCCTTCGGTGATTTGTTTCTGTGGATGGATCGAATACCCAAGCTAACACTCCGCAAACCAGCGTGGCAACGGCTTCCGCCCGCCATCGTTCGCAGCGGTAACATGAATGCATGCGCATGCGGCCGTTTGAAATCGCCTGGCTCGTCGTCCTGTTCGTCTCCGGACTTTCCACAGCGAACGCCTTTGGACAGCCCGCTCCCGTTCGCGTCGCGATCGTTGGCCTCGAACACGGCCACGTCACTGGCTTCCTGAATCAGTTTCCGAAGCAAAACGATGCGCAACTTGTCGGCATCGTCGATGCCGATGCGAGCCTTCGTGACAAGTACGCCCAGCAGTTCCATCTCGAACCGAGCCTCTTTTACCCCACCCTCGACGATCTCTTTGCCCATCAGCGGCCGCAGGCGCTGCTCGTCTACACCTCCATCGGGGAACACCGCCGCATTATTGAGGCAGCCGCCAACCACAACGTCACGGTCATGGTTGAAAAACCTCTGACCCTGTCGCTCGATGACGCGCTCGCCATCCGTCGCGTCGCACGCAGCCACCACATTCAGGTGCTGGTGAACTACGAGACCACGTGGTATCCCAGCAATCGCGCGCTCTACGATCTGCTGCGCCACGACAGTCTCGGTGAATTGCGAAAAGCCATCATCCACGATGGCCATCAGGGCCCGAAGGAAATCGGTGTTCAGCCCGAATTTCTCAAGTGGCTCACCGATCCCGCTGAAAACGGCGCGGGTGCCCTTTACGACTTTGGATGCTATGGCGCCGATCTCATGACCTGGTTTATGCACGGCGAATCGCCTGTCAGCGTGACCGCCGTGGCCCAAACCGACAAGCCTGACTTGTATCCGCATGTCGACGACGACGCCACCATCATCATGCGCTATCCCCGCGCCCAGGCTGTGCTCATGCCTTCCTGGGACTGGTCCTTTGGCCGCAAAGATGCCGAAGTCTATGGAACGAAGGGATACGCCATTGCCCCCAACCCTACGCAGATTCGCGAGCGCGTCGCCGAAGCCTCGCCCGTGGTGGGCCTCAACATCCCTGCGCTCCCCGCGCCCAACGACACATCACTGCACTACCTTGCCGCAGTGGTGCGGGGGCAGCTTGATCCCGACCACGACCTCACGTCTCTCGATACCAACATGGTCGTCATGCAGATCCTCGACGCGGCCCGTCAGTCCGCCCGCACTGGAAAAACCGTAGTCCTGCACCCGCTCCCTTAAACGGGCGTTCCACGGCGTATCCTGAGAAGTGGTCCGCCTTCGCCCCCCCATTTTCGCCGCTTTCTTTGCGCTGAGCCTGTTGCTTTCGGTCCGGCCTGCGTATCCCCAATACTCCGCCGACCGTCCCGTCGGGGCTACCGCGCAGCAAAGTCCCGCGTGGCAGAAGAACGCCGGAATCGACCAGAACCTCAATCGCCCGCTGCCCCTCAACGACACTTTCAAAGATGAATCGGGCCGCGACGTCAGGCTCGGCGACTTTTTCAACCACAACCGTCCCGTGATGCTCGCGCTCATGTACTACAACTGCCGGATGCTCTGCCCTCAGGTGCTTCACGGCATGGCATCGGCACTGCATCAAAGCGGCTTCAACGCCGGCCGTGACTACGATGTTGTTGTCGCAAGCATCGATCCGTCGGATACGCCCGCGGATGCCACCGCCGAAAAGCAGCACTTCCTCGCCATGATCGATGCCCCCGGCGCCGCCGAATCTGTGCACTTCCTCACCGCCCAGCAGAACTCCATCGGCGACCTTGCACAGGCCACCGGGTTCCACTACGTGCGGGTTCCCGGTCCTGACGGCAAGATGGATCAGTTTGCCCACTCCAGCGTGATCATGATCGCCACGCCCGACGGCCGCCTCTCGAAATACCTCTTCGGCGTCGACTACCAACCACGCGATGTGCGCCTTGCAATCATCCAGGCCAGCACCAGGCACATCGGGACGCTCAGCGATCTCGTGCTGCTCTATTGCTGCAGCTACTCGCCTTCCCAGGGTCGCTATACGGTCGCGGTTCTGCGGATTCTCGGCCTCGCGGGCTTAGGATCGCTGCTCGCCGTTATCGGCATGCTGTGGCTGCTCTCGAAGAAACCGAAGAACACGCCCGCCGGCGTTTGAGCGCGCCCGCGCATCGGAGAAATCAGAGTTCGACGCTACCGATGATTCGTAACTGCGGCGCCATGATCAGGCGCGTCAACCGGGGCGTCCCTGACGTCGCTGCCGTCTACAACCTTCTGGTTGCGCACCATCATCGCGGCAACGTACGCCGCGCCGAATCCGTTGTCGATATTCACCACGCACACGTTGGGCGAGCAGGAATTCAGCATGCCCAGCAGCGCTGCCACCCCACCGAATGCTGCACCGTAGCCCACGCTGGTCGGCACCGCAATCACCGGAGCAGCCACCAGACCTCCAACCACGCTGGGCAGCGCACCTTCCATCCCCGCGCACACAATCACCACTCGCGCAGTCGACAATCCCTCGCGAGCCGCTAGAATGCGGTGCAGCCCCGCCACACCGACGTCGTGCATGCGCGCGACTTCGAGTCCCAGATATTCCGCAGTGATTGCAGCTTCCTCAGCGACCGGTAAATCGCTGGTGCCCGCGCAGACCACCGCGATCGGCCCCGCTTTCAGGCCTTGGGCTTCCGATCGGAGCCCGATGATGCGCGCCTGCTCGTGATAAACAGCCTCTGGTACTCTCTGCTTGACTGCCACATAGGCGTCAGCGCTGGCCCGGGTTGCCAGAACGGCGCCCCCCGCCGCGGCCATACGCGCAAAAATCTCCGCCACCTGCGCCGGAGTCTTCCCGGCAGCGTAAATCACTTCGGGCAGCCCCAGCCGCAACGCGCGATGATGATCGATCCGCGCAAATCCAGCATCCTCGTAAGGCATCCTGGCCAGATCCTGCAAAGCTTTCGCGGGCGTCGTCGCTCCCGCCTGGACGCTTTCGAGGAGTTGCAGAATCATCTCGCGCGTCATGCCTTCACCTTCAGGATGCTGACCTCAGCGTAGGCCGCTGTCGCAGCTTCCATCACCGTCCGCAGCGCGACATCGTGTTCTCGTGCTGCGCGCCGGCAGTCTTCGTACTCTGGCATCGCGTTCAGCACCTGCCCTCCTCCGGATGCGATTTTCATCCGAACCCTGCCATATCGCGTATCCACGGTTACAAATGCGCGGTCCAGAATCACACGGGCTTCCTCGCGCCGGCGAATGCCCAGCGTCGTGGTTTCGCGGAAGAGCAGTTTCTCCAGATCCACTTCGTTCTCCGCTTTCGCAAGCACCGTCAATAACGTCCCCAGCCTGCCTTTTTTCATCGTCACCGGCGCAGCCATTACATCTAACGCGCCGTGTTCCAGAACCAAATCCATCGCGTGGGCTACCACCTGCGGCGTCGCATCGTCGAGCGCGCATTCCAGCACAACCACCCGATCCCCGGAGAACGACTCCTGCTCCCGCGCGTCCTCGGCCACCGTCCCCACCGAAACGCGCAGCACGTTGGCAAATCCATCGGGATCCCGTCCGCCCGCTCCATATCCCGATACGGTCACCGAGAGCGGCGGCCGCGCCTCGAACGTGCACCCCAGCGCCCGCAGCATCGCCGCTCCTGTCGGCGTCGTCAGCTCCATCTGCGGACCGGCTGAGTACACCGGCACGCCCTTCAGCAATTCGGCAGTCGCCGGAGCCGGCACCGGCATCAATCCGTGCGCGCACTGCACAAACCCGCTGCCCACATTCACCGCCGAACAACGCCACTCCGTCACGCCCAGCGAATCGAGCCCCACCGCCGCGCAAACGATGTCCGTAATCGTATCCACGGCGCCGACTTCGTGAAAATGCACTTCCTCCGGCGGGATTCCATGAACCTTCGCTTCGGCTTCGGCCAGCAACGCGAAAGCCCGCAAAGCGATCGCCTTGGCTCCCTCGGGAATCGCTGCTCCTGTAATCAGTGCACGAATCTGCGGCCAGTTCCTGCCGTGCGCGTGCGAGGGACCGCTGGCACCGGCTTCCGGCGCATGAGCATGCCCCAGCAGGCCGTGATGGTGATGCGAATCACGACTGTGATGGTGCTCGTCGTGCCCGTGCAGTTCGGCTCCATGCTCATCCCCGTGCGCATGATCCTCTTGGCGCTCCGCGGGCGTTCCGTTCTCCAGCACATCCACCTTCGTCGCCCGAATCCCGGCCCGGCTCACGGAGCGAATTCGCAGTTCCGCGTCAATCTGCAGCGCCGCCGCAGCATTCTGCAGCAGCTCTGTCGGCACTCCGGCGTCGATCAGCGCGCCCAGCAGCATGTCTCCGGAAATTCCGGCGAAGCACTCAATCGTTCCAATCGTCATAGAGAATTCAGGATGCCCTTGTCCCGTTCCGCACGTTCCCCGCCAGCATCTCTGCCGGCAGTAGTTCGTTCATCGAGCCGGAGCGGTAGCCGTCGCAGTCCACCGCGACATATGGAAAGCCGGCAGCCCGAACAGCAGCCGCCATCCTGCGGAAGAACTCCGGGGCCAGCGTAACCGCCATTTCCTCCTCGGCAATCTCAATCCGCGCGACGCTCCCGTGATGCCGTACCCTGAAGCGCTGTAATCCGAGCGCGCGGAGCGCCTCCTCGGCCTCCTCCACCTGGCGCAGCGCCTCGGTCGTCACACGCCGCCCGTATTCGATGCGCGACGACAAACACGCCGAGGCCGGCTTATCCCAGACGCGCAGTCCAGCTGCCTGCGCCAACGCGCGAATATCTGCCTTGTTCAGCCCTGCATCGGCCAGGGGCGCCGCCACATGATGCTCCGCGGCCGCTCGTTGTCCGGGGCGGAAATCCTTGCCGTCATCAAGATTCAATCCATAGGCTACAGCGGCAAAATTCCGCTTCGCCCGTTCCGCTTCCAGCACCGTAAACAGCTCATCTTTGCAATGGAAGCAGCGGTCACCGTTATTCGCGGCATATGCCTCGCGCTCCAGCTCGTTCGTCTCCAGAATCAGCAGCGGGATGGCATTCTCCTCTGCGAACGCCACCGCATCACGATAGTGACTCCTCGCCAGCGAGGCCGAATCGGCCATCGCAGCAAGCATTCTTTTCCCGAGAACGCGATGCGCCGCCCACGCCAGATAGGCCGAATCCACCCCGCCGGAGTACGCCACAATCACGCTGCCCAGCTTCTCGAGCCGCGCCTCCAGTTCCGCCTGTTTCTCTTCAGGATTCATGCCTTCCATCCCACCTGCATCCTCATCCTACCCCTGTAAACGGCCCGTTGGAAATCTGCAGACTTGTCGTGGGATGCGCGATTCCACCTATAAATCTGGGATTATGGAGAGGATGGCCTCAGCGCAGGCGGGTACGATCCTCACCACCGAAGAGCGGCTGGCACGCAGGAATCTCATGCTGCGCGACGCTGCCTCTCTTCTCACTCTCTTCCTCATCACCTCCGTCATTTTCGTTCTCACGCTCCTTCTGTTTCGCTCCTTTACCAACCACCAGCGGGAGCTGGGAGCGCGTTGGAAGACCCGTGGGGAGACCGCTCTGCGCGATGGCCGCCCCGGAGCCGCCATCGATGCCCTTCGTTCGGCGCTCGCCTATGTGCCCAATCGCGACACCGAAATTGAGCTGGCCACCGCCCTCGCCGACGCGGGAAAGCTCCAGGAAGCCTCTGTCTACTTCACTACCCTGTGGGAGTCTGCCCCCGGCGATGGCACCATCAACCTGCAACTGGCACGCCTCGCCGTGAAGGAAGGCAACGAAGATCAGGCGATTCTTCACTACCAGTCCGCTCTCGACGGCACCTGGCAAGGCAATGGCTACGATCGCCGCCGTGAAGTTCGCCTGGAGATGACGCGCTACCTGATCTCACGCGGCGAACACAACCGTGCCCGCAGCCAGTTGCTCATCGCTGCCGGCAACGCGCCCGACGACCCGGCCATCAAGCTGGATATCGCAGGCCTTCTGGAGCAGGCTGACGCCTCGGGGGATGCCCTCAACATTTATCGCTCTCTGATCACACGCCGCGATCCTCCCATGGCCGCGTTCGAAGGCGCCGGACGGACGGCCTTTGCCCTGGGCATGTACCGCCTCTCTGCCGATTCCCTGAATCGTGTGATGGCCAGTCCTGTCGCCGCTCATTTCTCTGACGAGGAAAAAACGGCAGACCGCAACATGCTCGATATATCTCTCCATGTTCTTGACCTCGATCCCGCCTTCGATCTCGCGCCGCGCATCCGCGCACAACGCGTGCTCTCAATAAGAAGAATCGCCCGCCAAAGGCTCAGCACCTGCGCGGCTTCCGCCTCTTCCGTTCCCGCTGCGCTGACCAGCCTGGCCGCCCAATGGGGTCAGCTTCCTTCCAGCCTCACCGTATCCCAGCTTGAACAGCAGCCGGACCTCGAGCAAACCATTCTCCAACTCGCTTACCAGACTGAAACCACCGCGACTGTGACTTGCAGTGAACCGACAGGCGACGATGCGTTGTTGCTGCGTATCGCACATAACCCCCAGGCGGTAGAACAACAATAATGGCCGACCCGATTCAGTCCGTCGCGACCCCGCCTGCCAGTGGCGGCATCGGAACCTCTGCGACAGCTTCGTCGCCGCCAATCCCACTGGCTCGCACAACCTTGTCCGCAACCCTCGACAGGATCGCGCCTACCCGCGACGAACGCCTCTTTCTCGTTCTCGCAATCTTCATCGGCGTCATCTCCGGACTCCTGGTCGTCGCTTTTCGCATCGCCATCGAGTGGATCCGGCTGCTGACCCTTGGATCGGCCCCGCACGGGGGCCAGTTCCGTCTTCTTTTCGTGCCCGCCGTTGCCGGACTGGCCGTCTCTGCTCTCGTCATTTGGTTCTTTCCCGCGGCGCGCGGCAGCGGCGTCAACCAGACCAAAGCCGCTTTATATATTTATGACGGTTACATTTCCTTTCGCACCGTCATCGGCAAATTCCTTACCTCTGCTCTCGCTATTGGCAGCGGCCATTCTCTGGGGCCCGAAGATCCATCGCTCCAGATCGGAGCCGGAGTCGCCTCCATCATCGCCCGCAACCTCAATCTCTCGCGCCGTCGCCTGCGCATGTTCGCGCCCATCGGCGCTGCGGCCGGTCTCGCCGCCGCTTTCAACGCCCCCATCTCCGCCATCCTCTTCGTCATTGAAGAAGTCATCGGCAGCTGGAGCGCTGCCGTTCTCGGGTCCCTCGTGCTCTCCGCCATTTCCAGTGTGGTCGTCGCGCGCTGGTTCTGGGGACCCCAGCCTATGTTCCGCATTCCGTCCATCACTCTGCGCGATCCCCGTGAGTTGATGGCCTACGCGGTCCTCGGCGTCTTCGGCGGCCTCCTCGCACCGGTCTTTTCACTCGTTCTCGGCTATCTTCGCCCGCGACTGCGCGCTCTTCCCCGCTGGTCTCTCTTCCTCCAGCCCGCAGTTGCCGGCCTCATGGTCGGCGCCATCGGCTTCTTCGGCTTCCCCCAGGTGATGGGAACGGGCTACGACGTTATCGATCAGGCCATGCACGGCCAGTTTGTCTGGCAGGTGCTCCTGGCCCTGGTCTTCCTTAAGCTGCTGGCCACCACATTCTCGTTCTCCAGCGGAACACCGGGCGGCATGTTCGCTCCTACCCTCTTCATCGGAGCCATGCTGGGTGGCGCGGTCGGCGCCTTCGAAAAGCACTTCTTCCCCCATCTCACCGGGACTGTCGGAGCCTATTCTCTGGTCGGCATGGGCGTCCTCTTTGCCGGATTTCTCCGTGTCCCATTAACTTCGGTCTTCATGGTGCTCGAAGTCAGCGGCAACTACTCCATCGTTCTGCCGATCATTTTGGCGAACACACTGGCATTTCTCATCTCGCGCAGCCTGCAACCGATCGGTATTTTTGAGATCTTCACCCAGCAGGATGGACTCGACCTGCCCTCGATGGAGGAGCAGCGGGAGGAATCTGTGCTGCACATCGAAGACGCGCTCCAGCCCGTCTCAGTTCCGGTAGTCGCTGCCAGCGACAGCCTGGAGTCGGTCTCCAGCAGCGTCTCCGAAGCGCACGCCGCGGCCTGCTTTATCCGGCTCTTCGACGGCTCGTGGTATGCGATGAGCGCTGATGAGCTGACCAGCGCCGCCGCCACGTTTACCCTCGACACCCCCATTCACCGCGTCCTCAGGCCTGATCGATCCCCGCTGCTGTTCCCCGACATGCCTCTCGACCAGACCCTTCATTTCTTTCCCCTCTGGCCGGTGCTTCCGATTCTCAACCGCGCGAGCCGCGGAACCCTCGAAGGCATGCTGACCATCGACGACGTTCTGTCCCGCTATCGCGGCGGCGAATAGCTTGCATCATGCTCCCCACCCCACTACGCTCAAGGTTCAGGGATCTTCTTCCTTCCACCGATGCTGAGCCTCTATCAAAGGCTGATTCTCGGCTGTCTTCTGCTCATCGCGCTGGTCACCACCGTCAGCCTGCTGGTGCGCACCTCTTTCGTGCGCCTTGCGGCCCTCGATGCCCAGGTGCGCGTCGCGGAAGCCGCGGTTGCCTCGCTCGCTTCTGCCCAGGGCGCTCTCGCACATGAAGAGTTGATCGCAGCTCGCATCGCTACCGGAAGTTCAACGCTCTCTGAGTTTCGCGATCAGGCCGCACACACTCAAATCCTTCTGCGCGCCGCCGTCGACGATGTGCGTAATTTCGACCCCGCTCTTCCCATCGAGCATCTTGCTCGCGAGAACGCCCGCCTGACGCAACGCCCTCCCGCGGAGCCAGCCGACCTCACCCGCGCCCTCGAATCCCTTCACGTCGAGTTGCGCGGCGATCTCAATCAGCTCTCGACCCTCCGCTATACCAGCGTCACCGCTTTGCGCGGCCAGCAGAATGCTCTGCGCGCTCGCCTCATTGCCGCCTGCGGGCTCTCCATCCTCGCCGCCACCATCATTTCGGCGATTATGCTGATCCTCGTCATCCGCCCTCTCCGCCATACCGCGCGGGTAGCACGCCAAATCGGTCAGGGCGATCTGCATCAGCGCGTCGAGTGGCGATCCAAAGATGACCTCGGCGCAATCGCCACCGAACTCAACCGCCTCGCTATCCGCCTGCGCGACCTGCGCGAAACCGAATCGGGCCGCAGGCAAATGGAGTTCCAGCTCGCCGACGCCATCGTCCGCTCCATCTTCGAACCCGTTATCGTCACAGACGGCAAAGGCCAGGTGCTCAAGCTCAACCAGGCCGCCGTTGAAGTCCTCAGCGGCGCCTCGCAGGGCGCCGAGGTCGACCGCATGGTTCTCACCAACACTCCCGGGGGCGACAAGATCCTTGACGCCATCCGCGCGGCTGTTTCCATGCAGCGCGCCACCACTGCCAGCGAAGGCGAAGCGGCGCTGCTGCCGATGCGCATCGGTAAAGCCGAACGCAGTTACCGCCTGCGTACTACTCCTATGCGGGACAGCGAGGGCAGGCTGCTCGGCGCGGTCACCCTCCTTGAAGATGTCACCGAAATTGCCCAGGTGGATCGATTCAAGTCGCGCTTTCTTTCCGTCGCATCGCAAAAATTGCGTGAGCCCATCCGCCGCCTGCGCCTCGCTCTTTACGCACTCACCCAGAACCACGCCGGCGAACTCCGTCCTCTCCAGATGGAACTGGCCAGCGGCGCTGCCCACGAAGCCGAGCTCCTTGACGACCTGATGCTTGACCTTATCGAAGTAGCCGAACTCGAAACCGGCCGCCGCCAGCTTCGCATTGAGAAGGTGCGTCCGATCGATGCACTCCGCGATGCCATGGTCCGCAGCCGGGATGCCGCGCATGACCGGAACATCGACATTGAGCTTATGGCCTTCGACGACGTCGCTTACGTCGAGACCGATCGTCGCGCGCTTCGCACCATCCTCGATAATCTTGTGACCAATGCTCTGCGCTATACCCCGGAAGGGGGGCACATCCGAATCGGCGCCGCTGAGCAGCAGGATCGCGTTCAGTTCTTCGTGCACGATAATGGCCGCGGCATTGAAGCCGAGCGCCTTCCCACCATTTTTGGCCGCTTCACCGGCGACCCCAACAGCGGAAGCTCCGGCCTCGGCCTTGCGCTGGTTCGAAGGCTCGTCGAATCGCAGGGCGGCGAAGTCTCGGTAGAAAGCCGGCTCGGCGCAGGAACCACGTTCCGCTTCACCCTGCCCATCGCCGTCGCTGAACCGGACCGTCACCCGGTGGAGGTGGGATGACAACTCCTCCTTCTCCCCCCACTCCTGATGGCGCAGTCCGCGGCCCCGCGCCGCCAGCGGAGTCTGGCTTACCCGCTGCACCCGCAAAAGAGACGAATGAGCGTGGACGTCTGCGCATTTACCTCGGCGCAGCTCCCGGCGTTGGCAAGACCTACCGCATGCTGGAAGACGCCCATCTCATGCGCCGCCAGGGCATCGAGATCGCCATAGGCCTTATTGAGCCGCACGGGCGCGCGGATACGGCGGCGCTGGTCGAGGGCCTCGAAGTCGTTCCTCTCGAGGAGATCCAGTACCGCTCCGTCACTCTTCGCGAAATGAGCGTCGAGGCCGTTCTCGCACGCCATCCCGCCTGGGCGATCGTCGACGAACTGGCCCACACCAACGTCCCTGGCTCCCGTAACCACAAGCGTTACGAAGATGTCCTGGAGTTACTTGACGCGGGCATTAACGTTATGACCGCGATGAACGTCCAGCACCTCGAGACGCTCAACGACGCGGTAGCCCGCTCGGCCAGTACTCAAATTCGCGAAACCGTGCCTGACAGCTTCCTGCGTCGCGCCGACGAAGTCGTCAACGTCGATATCACCATCGACGAACTGCGCGATCGCCTTCGTCAGGGCAAGATCTACGCCCCGGAGAAAGTCGAACAGGCGCTCGCCAACTTCTTTCGCAAGGGCAATCTCAACATGCTCCGCGAGCTGGCGCTGCGCACCACTGCCGAGCAGGTTGGAACAGCTGCCGCAGAATACCGGCGAAATCAAGGTCTCGAACAGGCCCCCATTCCCGAGAAGGTGATGGTCTGCCTCTCGCCCCGCATCGGCATGGAGCGCCTCATCCGCGTCGGAGCTCGCATTGCCGGCCGCCTCGCCACCAACTGGTTCGTCGTCTATGTCGAGACTCCCGGCATCGACAATCGCCACGGCGATCCTGCGGCTTTCGCGCGCATTGAGGAATATGAGCGCATGGCACGCGATCTCGGCGCCCGCATTGTCACCCTCAAAGACAAAAAAGTCGCCGACGCCCTGATCGAATTCGCCCGCAAAGAAAACATCTCCCACGTCGTCTTCGGGCAGTCCGCTCGCACGCGCTGGGATATCCTTCTGCGCGGCTCCATCATCAACCGCTTCCTGAACGAAATGCGCGACACCACGGTCCAGGTCGTCCCCATTCAGAAGGAACGGAAATAAGAAGCAATCGCTAAAGCAGGAGGCGGCCCGCAAAGGCCGCCTCACGTTTCTTGTCCGCCTCAGCTGGCCCCTACTGCTTCTTCAGAACCGCGTCACTATTCTCGTCCGCCGCGATCGCCGCTTCCAGCTTGTGCAGCTTCGCATAGTCGCCCGCGTCCAGCACCACTTTCTTCAAGACATATTCACGCTTGTAGTGCAGCTTTCCACCTTCGGCTTTCACTTCGCTGTGATACGTCGCGAATCCCACATCCATGTTCACCGGATCCGGCATATCGTCCACGGCGTAGCCTGCCGGAATCGCGACATCGAAGTCGTCGCGCCAGGTCCCAACTCCGTCGAAGCTGATCGGCACTTTGCGCGGCTTGTCGTCCAGGCCCTCCGCGTCGGTGCCCACGATCCTCGGCCGCACCAGCAGCAGGGTTCCAGCGCTCTTGGCATACAACGGCGCTGTCACCGAATAGTCCATCTCCAGCGGCCGATCGAGCTCGCGTACGTGAGAGACCTTCTCATCGCCCAGCGTGAACGTCGAGAAATCGTGCTGCAGCAACCGCTCCACGCGCTGCCGTTGCTCCTTATCGCTGTCCATCGCCAGCCTTCCCCGCATCTTCCATGCGGAAGGGCCTGCACGCAGAACCGTTATTTCACCCTTCAACGTGCCGTCAGAAGCCAGCTCGAAGGTCGCCTTGCGCTCCGTGCTGTCCACATCAGGGTTCAGAACCGGGAGTTGAATCACCTGGCTGTCCGCTCCCGCCGCCAGAAGTCCCCAGCTTCCCTGTTCGTACTCGGGTAATTCGCCAACCGGTACATATTCGTTGGTCGGGTCGAAGATCAGATACCGCTTGCCGCTCTTGGTCGTCACCACCGCCTGTAGTCGTGGGTTCTCATAGCCCTTCGGAATCTCGATCGCCATGATCATGTGATTGCCAATCATCGACGGTGCGGCCGGATCCACCACGCCGCGGCGATCATCCACCGGCACCCATGTCGCCCGAATCCCCACGGCATCGAGCATCGTGATCATGAGGGTTGCTTTGTCTTTGCAATCGCCGTACCGGCTGTGGAAGATATCCTCCGCAGGATGCGGCTGCAAGCCGCCTATCCCAATCTCGACCCCCACGTAGCGGATCTGCTGCTGCATGAAATCGGCGACCTTCGAGAGCCGGGCCATGAAATCGCCGTCTCCGGCGATGGACTTCGCTGTCGATGCAATGTCCGATCCGCCTTCGCTCCGCGGCGCGGCCAACCGGGAGTACCAATCGCCGATCCGCGTCCACAACGCGGCGCCCTCCGGCAGCGAGTCCTGAGAAAAATGGACCGTCATCCGTCCCGCCAGAGCCGACCAGTCAGGATGCAAAGGCACGTCCGACAAATCGATGCCGTCGATATTCGTTTGCTCCCATCGAAAATGATTGGGCGCCGCTTCCGCTGGCTGGATCGCTTCGTGCCGCGACCACACCGCTTCCTTATGCCATCCCGCCGGCAGATCGATCTCATAAGCCGAATGCACGGTGGGCACAGAATTCTGGAAGCCCCACGTATCCTCGGTCAGGTAACTCGGTACCTGCGCCTCGGTTTCCCATGCGACGACCCCTCCCGGATCCGCGCCGGGCGGCGAGGCCACTCGCGCTCGCAGGTCCCCGTACAAAATTCCATCACCGGCACCCACATCCCCGGTCTCCACGTACTCCGAATCCTTCATCGCATAGCGATGTCCATCCGGAGCGATACTCCACACGTGAAACGACAGCAGTTTCGAGTCGTTGGAGAAATATGCTGCCGGAATTGCATAGTTCCGTCCCTGCGGACGCAGAATCTTCACCACCAGCCGTTCGCGCTCCACCGCCCGGCCATCCGGCTGAACCGTCAGTAGCGTGTCCTGCAAAAGGTAGACCGCCTTCGCATCCCGCCACTCGCCTTTGAGGGGTGCATCGGTCGACGCCTGGAGCACCCAATCCGGCAGCGGCGCATCTTTTGAGGCATGGACCGCGACCGCACAGCTGGCCAGCCAAGCCATTGTTAAAACAGCTCTTCGGTTAACGCGGAATAACGAAGCCGGAAGGACGCGCTCATTGTTGTTGGCCCTCACCGATTAGCTCCTGATCCGTTCGCTGCGCTGGCTGCCACCGGGTTCCGCTGCAGTACGAGCTGCTGCTGATCCTGCGTTACGGCCTTCTGAAAAAAGTCGCGTAACTGGGGGTAGTCGTCTTTGCCGTAAACCGTTTTGCCTAACGCCATCAGTCGTGCCTGTTGGTAAGTGCTGCCTGAGGCTGCGTATTTCGCAACAAAGTCCGCGTTCTTCGGAAAGGGGACCTGCACGTTCGTTGGAGCACTTTCAACCGCTAATCCTGGTCCCAGAGTGATCTTCACCTGATCGCGTACCGCATAGGGATAATGCAGATCCACGGGATTCTCACGTTTCGCTTCCGGAAACAACGGCTTTTCATTCGCCTCAAAGAACGATCCGGGAAGAATAATTCTGTTCGCAGTCTGGGTGCCCATGCCCCCGCTCACCTCCAGCGTCACCATCAGAGGTTGCGATACATCGGTGAGCCCGGTCAGGGTCGCAGTCTTCACCAAAACGCCGTTCGGAACCAAACTCTGCAGTTCATCAGCGATCCGCTTCCTGGTTTCTTCCTCGTCGTCGCGCAGCGCCAGCTGTCGCCACCGCAACGCCTCTGCTCCAGCCAGCCATCGACCAGGTCGGCATTCGTTTCATAAGGCATGGTGATGTCGGAGAATTGGTTGATTCCCTGCTGTTTCAGAATTTTTATCCGTGCATACAAGGTATGCATGTGCCGGTCGTCGTCAGCTGTCTCTTCGCGAAACAAATACACCGCCGCCGCACCCGGCGCTGCCGGATCCGACGTCATCTTCAACTCCTCAGGTGTGGGTTGGGTCCAGTTAGAAAACCCGAAGGCGGACAAACACGAAAACAGAGCGATCGGCAGAAAGATACGGCACAGCTTACAAGTCACGACAGGGAGCCCTCATAACACGGCGGAATTATGATCGCAATTTCACACCCAATCCGTTCAATCCACAATCCTATTTTTGGGGAACAGGCGTTTATCGGTAACGGGCGGCCGGTGATATCCCTGAACCTAGGGCGCCAGATACGGTCTGAGGCCATCCCAGGGGTACAGCCCCGTCGGCCCCATATCCGATTCCACCTGCGCCCGGTTGGTCCAACGCACAAAGAACCCAACCACCTGGCTGTTGTAGTCCCGCGTGTTATTCAGCGAGAGGAAGCCTCCCGCAAACCAGTGGTCAGTCAGGTGGTACGCCACCTCGCCCTTGAAGTCGTAGTTCCCGCTCACCACCGACTGAGACGAGTAGGAAGCGTTACTGTTGGCTACTTCGAGTGCCGTATCCAGAGGAAAGAAGGGCACACTGTCCTGCTGGAAGGCTTCCACTCCAAACGCCGCGACGACGCTGTAGTGAACGTTGACACCGTACCGGCCCTGGAAGGAAAACGGCACATTCGCCAGATAGTATGCCTGCGGGCTGAAGTAGCCGCCCTGCCCGTAAGTAAAGAAATTTGAGTTGTGAGCGTAGTGCATTCCGAAGAAGTTCACGCCGACGGTAAGATTGCCCTGGTCCGGCACTTCCTTCACCCGAAAATAGGCTCCGGCATCCCCATCGATCCGCTGATTATTCTGCACGTGAACGCCGTTGAGATACTGGCCGCCGGCACTCACATAAAACCCCGAGCTGGGATCGCTCTTGCCGAACTGCACATTGCCGCCCGTCGCGATCACTCCACCCCAGACGTTGCCGTCAAATCCCGGCCCCACCGATCCCGGATCGCGCAAACCCGAATAGGAAAGCTGCGAGTCTTTTACCGAATCGCGGGTCGCCGTGAAGATAAACGGCCCATTCCCCGGCTTCCAGTTCACTCGCCCAATCACGTTCGACACCAGGAATCCCCAGGGCGAATAGCCTGCGCTGACCGCAAAGTTCTCGGTAGCAAACTGCACCTCGCCGCCAACGCCAACCGCGTTCTGTTGATTCAGTACCGAATTCGCCGGAGCAGTCCCCAGCCGCTCCACCACTCCTCCTGGGAGCAGCGGCGAGGCCGTGGCCGATCCAGAATCAATAAACACCGGGTTGGTCACAAGGGTTAAACGCCCCCCCGTACTCAGCGGCGCAGCCACCTCAAACGGGGCTTGCAGCACGGTGAGCGCATCAAAGCCCGTCGTCCCGCTGCGGTGATTCACCACCCCCGTTCCCCCCAGCCACGCGCTGTACCCAGCCTCGATGTTGGAAAGGTTGATCTGCGCCTGCTCCCGCAGATCCCTTTGCCTCACAACCGCAGGCCGCTCGTACCCCCCGCGCAGCGGTGGCAGGTTCTCCTTCATCAACTCATCGTCGGAGGCGCTCGTCGGCCTCTCAAAATAGTCCTGCTCAGGAATCACTGCCTGTGAAGGCGGCGCATATTGCGTCGACACCATCGACGGATCCAGCGGCTTCTTTGCCGCGTTCAGTGCAGCCTGTGCCTGCTGCATCGCCTCGCTGGTCGCGTTCGACAGCTGTGATAGTGCGGGACTCGTATCCAGACCCAGTTGCTCCGGCCGCTGTTCGGGAGTGCTGGCCGCGCTGGCCTGCTTGTCTGGCGTTGTCATCGGCACCGAAGCCTGCGGAACATACGGCTTCGCTGTCGGCTGCTCCGGTTTGCGCTTTGGTGACTGTCCGGATGCGCCACCAGCGTTCGGCACTATCGACTTCGGATTCGCGGGACCAGGATTTTCTGCAGCCGGTGGATTCGAGGTAAGCGGCGCGATCGCGTCTGTGCCGCCGTCGGCACTCTGCGCCGCCCGAGGTGCCACCGGCGGGCCTGGCAGTTCACTCACGCCCGGCGAAGCCTGCGCCGCTCCTCCGTTGTTGATCTCGACCGGTGGCGTGCCCATGTAGTAAGGATCAGGTCCATACGGCTGGTTGCTGGCCCGTGTCGGATTCGGATTGCTGTAGCTCGGCAATGGCACACCGGCGTACTCGTCTCCGGCGATTGCTTCTCCCTCCGGCTTCAGGAGATTCACCAGGTCTGAGGGCTTCTCCGGCCTGGTCTGTTTGACCAGGTCTGCGTGGTCCAGTTCGTGCGCCAGCGTCGTCGTCGGCACCACCGTTGGCATCGCGTTCAGCGAAGCCCTCCAGTAGTCCGCCGCCTTCGCGCGATCGCCACGCGCCGTCTCGAACTGTGCTGCCGAGGCCAGTACTTTCGGATCATTGGGGAACTTCGCCAGAGCCTCGCGCAGCCACGCCTCAGCCTGTTTCATGTTCTGCACGGCGACTGCGGCGCCCACCATACTCTGATAATCAGACGCCGACGCATTCGTCATATCCAGCGCCTGATAAATTGCCATCGCATCTTTCGGCTGACCTGCCTGCACAAATCCCACCGCCAGCGCCTTGCTCACCGCGGGATTTCCCGGGAAAGCCTGCGCCGCCGCCATCAAAATGTCGACCGCCCGCCGCGGGTTCCCTGCCGCCGAAGCCTGCGCCGCGCGCCGCTGCGCCCACGTCGCCCACAGCGTCTGCACCTGCCGCCGCTCCTCGTCCGTCATATCGCGGCGATCCCCCAGCCCCATCAGTTGCCGGTACAAATCCCGATCGTCACCGACGTTAAACAGCGTCCAGGCATTCGCAACGTCCACCGACGCCGGCGCCGGCTTGCCTTCCGTTCGGTAATATTCCTCCACCTGGGTCAGAAGCGCCAGGGCTCCACGCTGATCGCCGTTCGCCGCGTAGATCGCCGCCAGCGTCTGTTGATATTCCACATCCGTCGCCAGCGCTTTCCTTACCTCAGGCGGGATTTCCTGAATCTGTGCCAGCGCATCCGCGTCATGTTCGGTCGCGTGCAGCGCGGCCAGCAATCCCTTCCACGCGTCCTGCCGATCCGGATGCTGCGTCAGCACACTGCGATAGATGCTGTATGCGCCCTCAGGATGATTCCTGTCCAGATCCACTGCCGCCACCTGCAGCTGCAGAGGAATCGGCAGAGCCTGGCCATTGTCCTGATAGATTCTGATGGCTCGCTGGAGGAATCCCTCCGCAACATCCGGATGATTCTGTCTCTGGTAAATCGCCGCCAGTTCGGAGAGGAATCCGCCATCCCGCAGCGCGTTGTCGTAGGCGTCCGGAGGCATCCGCTCCACCATGGCAATCGCGTCCGGGTCGTGTCCTGCCAGGTGTTCCAGCGAAACCATTCCCTGCCATGCGCCGATATTGTTCGGATCGCTGCGAAGGACCTTCCGATAGATGTCGGCCGCCTGTGGATAGTTCTTGTCCTGCGCCAGCAGCGCTGCATACTGCAGCGTAATCTCGGTCCTGATCCGTTCCTGACTGGGCAGAAATTTCAGATTGCTCGCCTGCAGCAGAATCTTTTGCGCCTGCGCATCCTGGCCCGCCGCTGCGTACGCTTTCGCCAGCGTCCGCAGATAATCCGGATCCTTCGCGACGCTGCTCTTTAAAGCCGCAGGAAATTGCCCCTCCGTTATGATGGCCGCTTTTCCCTGGCCAGCTTCTGCCTCCGCCATGAATAATCCGCGCCACCACGCCGCCGAGCGCGGCTGCTTCTTCAGCAGTTGCTGGTACAGGGGCACAGCAAGATCCGGCTGCTGCATTTTCATGTACGCGCCGGCTTCTCCGGTCAGCGCGTCCACAGCTCCTGGCCGCAATACCAGAGCCGCTTTGTATTGCTTCACAGCCTCGTCCAGCTGGTTCGCATTCAGCGCCTGTGTGCCCAGCTGCATCGTGTTCCAGAAACGCGAAGTCGCCACCGATTGCGCTATCAGTGGAATCCTGAGCCCGTTCGCCTGCGCCTGCTCGAAATACTGCGCGGCGTCGCCAAAATTGCTCTGCTTCATGCGCACAAAACCGAGTCCCGCCAGCACCCGCGGATTCGTCGGTTGCTTCACATTGAGATCGACAAACATCTGCTGCGCCATCGACAGATGGTTGGCCGCCAGCTCTCTGAAGGCGGCTTGCTCTGCCGGCGTGCGCGCGATGCCCGCCGTCGCCTGCGCCTGCCTCGTCTGCGTTTCCGCCAGCTCTTTGGCCAGCTCCGCGTCAGGATGCAGCTTCAGATATTCGCGGACCTGCGGCACCGTCGCCGGATTCTGCACGTCCCATGCCAGCGCCGCGCGCAGCGCTCCCTGGGCGGCCGTGTCCTGGGGATACTGGCTCAGGATTTTCTCGCCCTCTGCCCGTGTTCGCGGATCGTAGGTCAGCACGCGCCCCAGATCGATGGCATACTGCGGGTCGCTCGGATACTTTGCCGTCAATCCCCGCAGCCCGTTCACTGCGTCGTCGTGCGCCGCCGGAATCCCGGCTTCCGTGTCGTAGTAAGCCAGCGCCCAGTTATCCGGCGGATGCGTCCCGAATGTCTGGCGGTAAATTTTCAGAGCCTCTTCGTTGTGCCCGTTCTTCGCCAGCTCCGCCGCCTGTTCCAGCAGCTGATTCTGCGTCTTGTTGCTGACCAGCGCCTCGATCTTCGCAATTTCAGGACTATTCGGGTTCACGGTACGCAGGCGATCGATGTAAGTCTCGGCTTCGGCATCGTTTCCGCTGAGCTTCGCCCAACGCCCCAACCCCGCCAGCGCATCTTCATTGTTCGGATCGGAAAGCAGAATCTGTTGCCAGGTTTGTGCCGCCAGGTCCAGATGCCCCGACTGCTCCTGCGCGGCTGCCTTCTGCAACAGGCTCTTTTCCGCCGCCGATTGTCCTTGTCCCTGGAACGCACTCAGACAAAGAACCACCGCCAGGCTCAAACCCATTCCCAGCTTGCGGACGTTTCGATTCATGGTCACTTCTTCCCCGTCCCTCAGAATCTTCTCCCGCCGATCAATCGAACGAAGTGGCATTGTCGGAGATCCGCCACAGAACTGCTCTTCCCACGAATCCCGCCACTTGTCCGTCACAAGCTTTCCACCATCTGCAAACGCCGCCTCGCTTTGGCGCGCAGCCAGCTTCGAATCCAGATCGCAAATACAAAGCTGATCGCCAGCACTGCTAAATCCACCATCCACGGAACCTGCATGAACCACAGACCCAGCCCCGTCCACCACGGCAAAAAACCAACGTGATAGACGTTGTTCCCAATGCGGTAGCTCTCAAAGCGCGATCCCTGCAGCAACGCCACCGTTCCCGATACCGCGCTCGACTGTGAAGCCTCCAGGAACGCCTTCAACATTGGATCTGAGTTTGAGGCGCTCTTCATATCGATCAGCACCACCGTCCGCCCGCTCGCGTAGGGCGACTCGATTTCTTCGATCAGCGCATCCGGTACACCAGTCGTCCCGATCTCTCCCGACGACAGCTGATCGCTCGCCGGCAGCCTCCACCACATGTTGTGGAAGGTCGAGAAAAAGCCGCGCGTGTCCTGCACCTTCAGGCTGTTGTCGCCAAAGGTCACCGGCATGCCGGCCGCCAGATGCCCAACCGCCCCGTTGCTCTGCCCCGTCGTGATCACCAGGAAATCTTCATCCGCGCCCGAATGCAGCGCATCCGGCCCCGCGACCGTTACCCGGATCGCCGGAAAGCCTGTCTCCGCGCCAAAATGTCCCATCATCGTCAGGTAGGTCTCTACCTCCTGCTGCGACGGCTGCTCGGGCAGCACGATGGCGGTCTGGCTTAGATCGGCAAAGCGCGTAAACGGAAATCCTGCATTCGAGAACAATTCCAGATTCGGCATCGCCGCCCAGTGCGGCAGTCCCTTCAGGTCGATGTACGAGCTCCGCACAATCGCTGCCATCTGGTTTCCAGGCATCGCACCGCCCGTGCAGTTGCCGCCGGCACTCAGCTGCTGAAACGTCAGCTTGAACTTCATAGAGTTGGAAAACGGCCGCAGGTTCACAATCGGAATCGCCATGTTGACTGACGTATTCCGCGAAGCTTCCTTGCCTGGCGCCAGCGGCACCGACCCCAGATATGCGTCGTTCGATTCCACCTGCATGCTCGAGATCGGCCCGATCGGAATCGAGTTGTACCGGTAGTCGAGGTGCAGTTTCACATTCTGCTGCGTATCCTGGAAAAACAAATCCGGCGGAATCTTGTAGTACGCCACCAGCGGCGCGTTGCCGTCTCCCTGCATCGCTTCCGCGGGTCCGGTCCATAAGGGCACCCGCCCGCGATCATCTCCCACGCGCCAGCGCGGTGCATCGTCAGGACTGCTCTTCGCCGGCAAATTCAGCTGCGTAATCGAAGCGGTCGACCCCTGCAGGCCCGGATAACCCGTTGCCAGCGCCTGGGCCGCCTCCAGTGTCTGATCCGCGTCTGCGCCGGTCACGATCAGCACTTTCCCATACGGATCGACAGGGTTCGTGCGCACCGCTACTGTCGGTCCCGTTGGATCGGTCAAATTCAACCCCGGCGGAAGGGAGCCGGAGTTCTCCGCAATCAGCACCACGTTCCCCGTTGGCAGTGAGCCCACCGAAACCGGAAAACGTACCGACCGATAATCTCCCATCACTCCGAACCAGGACGTCACAACGCCCGCTGCTTCCAGCGCCTTCAGCGACGGCGTCGCACCAAACACAATTGGAATCACCGGCGGCTGCGCCAGTTGTGAATCGAAGAATGGCAGAGGCAGCAGCTTCAGATCGTTTGTCAGCGGCAACAGATCCCCGGCAATCGCGATCCTTGTGTTCGTATCCACATGCGCCCACAACGCCGAATTCGTCGGATCCTCGCAGGTCTGCGCATAGTGACCGATGAACTCGAAAGTCAGCTGATTGTTCCGCACCAGCAGATCCGGCGGGATCACCACGTCGGACTCGATTGCCGCGCCATTCGATGGAGTCTGCGGAACCGGCAGCGTTGCGAATGTCGTCCCGTTCAAAATCACCTTCAGGTGACTCGTTGCCGGAATCAGGCTCGGCGAGAAGTGGTAGTAAAGGTGCATCGACGCCTGCTTCACCACTTCGTTCTGTGGAATTGCAAAGTAAATCGTGTCGTACGCGTCGGTTCCGTGCAGGTTGATCGGACCCGGCGTTCCCAGATCGAAGAGATTCGTCTCTTTGCTGAAACTCCCCGCCGCTGGTGGCGTCGCCGTCGTATCCTGGCTCGTACCCGCCGCCGCGGCATTCGGTGCGCCGGATGCAGGCGCGGGTGCGTTATGAGCACCAATCGTTGTGGCGGGCGCGTTCTGCGCGTTCGCCGCTGCCGTCTGCGCCTTCGCCGTTGCCCCCCAACCAGCCAGACCCAGTGCCAGCAAGAGCACCAGACTCTCCACCGTCACCGTCGACTTCTTGCCCTGTTGGTTCCCGTTCCGGCGCGGCATCATTGCTGAAAGCGCCATCCCCAATCCGCGAAACGCAATGCGAATGATTCGGCCGAGACTCTTCAGCGGCTGATCCACCTCGCGCGACTCGCCCCATCCCAGCCATGAATCGGCCCGCGAGAACAGCACCATGGTCAGCATTTCTTCTTCGGGCACGGTCAGCGGCTCGAACTGCAGACGCAGCACGCCATTGGCCAGCCCCACCACCTGGGCCGGCAGCTCGGCATCGCCAGTCCGCAGCGGGAAGATCACTCGCAGAGCGTCCCCGTGATTCGCGTGCATCCCCTCAAGCAATTCCATCGCCAGGCCGCCGCTTGAAACATCAATCGTCTGCCCCGGCACAATCCGTCCATCGCCCATCAGCACCCGCACCGGTGCCGCGAAGTTAATGCGCACGTGCTGCCTTGTCTGCCGCGCCTCACGCGCCACCGCCACGCAAACGCTCAGAATCACAATGTTGAACGAGGTCCACAGCGCATTCGTGATAATCGTTCCCGGATGCGTCCCGTCCCACAGCCATCCCAGTCCCGGCACGTGGAGGAAGCGCGGGATCACCATCAGCAGCCCCAGCGCGTTGAACGCCAGCAGCACGATAAAAGGCTGCGCGATGCGCGCATCGAAGAACGTACGCGTCACCAGGCCACCCTTCGACGTCACGTTGAACTTCCCCAGCTTGGGATTGAACAGCGCTGTCAGTGTTGGCAGCAGGATGTACGGCGACAGCACCGTCTCGTAAATCTCATTCCAGAACGAGTGCCGGTGGTATCCCTGGATGCGGCTGTTCGTGACACTCGACAGCGTCAGGTGCGGCAGCGCGTAAGCCAGGATTGCAATCCAGTATCCCGGCACATTCGTGAACCCAAAAATCAGGTAAATCAGCGGAGCCGTCAGGAAAATCAGCCGTGGCAGCGCATATAAGAAATGCGTCATCGCGTTGAAGTAGCACAGCCGTTGCGGCCACGACAGGTTCGGGGCAAACAGCGGATTCTCAATCCGCAGAATCTGAATCATCCCCCGCGCCCAGCGGATCCGCTGCTTCACATGCGCCGACAACCGTTCCGTCGCCAGCCCCGCCGCCTGCGGAATATTGATATACGCCGTGTTCCATCCACGTGTCTGCATGCGCAGGCAGGTGTGCGCGTCTTCTGTCACCGTCTCTGCCGCTATGCCGCCAATTTCGTCCAGCGCCTCGCGCCGCAATACCGCACAGGATCCGCAGAAGAACGCCGCATTCCAGAAATCGTTCCCGTCCTGCACGATCCCGTAGAACAACTCACCTTCGTTCGGAATCACCCGGAACTGCCCCAAATTTCGCTCAAACGGGTCGGGCGAATAGAAATGATGCGGCGTCTGCAGCATCCCCAGATTCGGATCCTTCAGAAACCATCCGATCGTCATCTGCAGAAAACTGCGCGTCGGCACATGATCGGAATCGAAGATCGCCACATACGGCGCGCTCAGGCTCTTCAGCGCGTTGTTGATGTTCCCTGCTTTCGCCTGCAGGTTGTCGCCGCGCGTCATGTAGCCGATGCCCGCCTCGATCGCGAATTCCCGAAATTCCTCGCGGTTTCCGTCATCGAGCAGGTACACGTGCAGCTTGTCCGCCGGCCAGTCGATATTCAGCGATGCCAGCGCCGTATACCGCACCACATTCAACGGCTCGTTATAGGTCGGGATCAGGAGATCGACTTCCGGCCAGTCATCCGGATCGTCGGGCAGCGGCACCGGCGCACGCCGCAGCGGCCACACCGTCTGCAAAAAACCCAGATAGAGGATTCCGAACGCGTACGCCTCGGCAACCAGCAGCAGCAGGATAAAGAACACGTCCACCGGGCCCCACCTGGTTCCCGGATCCTGAAAGAACGCGATGATCGTGCTCACTCGCCACCATCCATACCGGAACGTGGCAAACATCGACAGCATCATCAGCGTCAGCGTGATCAGATACGAATCCGAAACCCGGCTCAGCCATATGCACAAAAGCAGGATCAGGAGTCCCAGCACTGCCTGCTGCGGCCACGAAAGCGAGAGCGAACCGAAAAAAAACAGCGCAACGATCCCAACCGCGGTCAAAACCAGCCGCAGCAGCTTAAAGAAGGGCCCGCGCCCGGTTTCAAAGTCTTCCCACATCTCTGCCTGGGTCATCGCTCACTCCAGCGAATCCCGCGATGCCCACTGCTGACCGCAACCGACATATTGCGAATCCAGGTCACCAGGCTCATGATGTCTTCCGCCGCCGGGGAATTCGGCGCGTAGTCAATCACCGTCATGCCTTCGGCCAGAGCCTCGCTCATCGCTGCACTCCGGTGCACAGCAAAAGGCAACAGCCGCTCGCCCAGTTGCTGGCGCAGCACCTCCCGAACATCCAGTTGCAGCGGCGACGACGGATCGAACTGATTCAGGACATACCACGCCTGCAGCGGCTTGCCGCTCAGCCCCTCCTGATTGCGAAAGAATCCTTCCATCACCTGCAGTGTCACAACCGAAGCCATGTCAGGAACCACCGGCACCAGCACCGTCGGCGAAAGCCGCAGTGCCTGCCGCAACATCGCCCCCGATCCCGTCGTCACATCGATCAGCACCCGGCTGATGTCCTGGGTTCCGCGCGCCATTTCCCGCCGCAACAAATCCGGATCGGCATCGTAACGGTCCGATTCCAAAGTCAATACCCGGATCGCCGGATCGCTGGACCCGCCGCTGAAGGTCCGCACGACGCCCGGCTTCACTTCTCGCGCTCCGAAGTAAAACGGCAGTACGCCAAACGAACAGGTATCCGTCAGCAGCACTCGCTCCCCGCGCGCCGCCAGCGCCCGCCCCACCGCTGCCACCAGGCTCGTCTTTCCTACCCCGCCCGCCAGCGAGAAAGTTGTCAGCACCGGAACCTGACCCTCGATGTACGATGGCTGGTTCTCCTCCTGGCCTCGGCCAAAGACTCCCCGCAGCGCGTACCAGCGCGACGCAACCCGCTCCCGCGATTGCTGCAGCGTGTCGGTCGCCGGCAGAAGCGTCGCTGGTCCCGGTATGTACGTCGTTGACCCCGCATTCTGTGCGGCGGACGAACTTTGCGCCGCAGGTCCGGGAATCGGAGCCGCCGACTGAGGATTTTGCGCCGCGGGCTGAGACATCCGTTCCATCGGCGGGTGGTTCCGTTCCAGAGGCTGAGCGTTGCGTTCCACGGACTGGGGGCTCCGCTCCGCCAGCCACGCCGGACGGACTTCCGACGACTCTGGCTCCGTCGCGTTCGATGGCCCCTGTTCACCAGCCGGATCTTCGCGAAAATACGGAGCGCCTGCCAATCCCCGGCGCGTCCCGGAACTCGACTCGCCCACCGCCGGCAATGTACCTCGCATTCGTTCCGGATGATCGGGTATTTCAAATCGCCGCTCGACCGGAATCTCATGGCGCACCGGAGCGGTTGCCGCCGCCTGAGCGCCGCCCCCGGGCAGCAAATCGTTCCAGCGCGAGCCCTCGCCCAGCCCGGCAGGGGCCTTCGGCGCTTCTTCGCGCGCCATCTTCGCTCGCTCGGCCAGGGTGCGCTGCCGCATCTGCGCCCGCATCTCCTGGCGTGAAGCGCTGAAGTCCCGGTATTTGGCCCCGTGCAGGTTGGCCCATGAATACAGGGTCGCGACGTCGTCGGCCTGATCGTTGTTATCCGGGTTTCGGCCGCTCATCGCGTCCTCATCCTGCTTCATCGCGTCATCCTCGGATCGCTACAGGAATCCCGATCCCTCATCGGCGGTCGCCGCCGGCGCACCAAAAGCCCTGGACTCTATCACACTGCTGTGCCTCGAAATGCACAGCAATACCACTTCAACGTCATAGACATCTCCCACCCCCGCGACCTCATTTTTTCGCCTGGTAACTGTTTCCTTTTCGATCAACTTGATTACCGCGAGGAGACAGCGTGTGGAGTAGAAGTTTAACTAAGTTAAACCTTTAAGCCTCTCGCGGGCCATTCCTCTTCAGTAACTGCGGTATCGTTACGACAGTGGGGGACAAACCGAACAGAGTGTGCCACCGCCCGCGATCCCACACCGCCGTCGCACCCGAGATTCCGCTCAGGAACAGACTCCACGCCACTCGCGGGACCCCGCAAACCACCGACATTCGCTGTGTTAACCTGGAAAGAGTGTGAGCTCGTAGCTCAGTTGGTAGAGCAACGCCCTTTTAAGGCGTGGGTCCTGGGTTCGAGTCCCAGCGGGCTCACCACCAAATCATTTGTGAGCGATAGAATTCCGCCCCGTCGCTCCATCCTCGCTCGCCAGGTTCAACGCATACCGGGCGTGCCTTCGCTCTCCGGTCCGTAGGAGTGCCCGCTTCTCCACCAGATCCGCCAGATCGCGCGTCGTCGTCGCGGGCGATGCCCCGGTGATGGTGCTGTAATTGCCGGCGCTCAGTCCTCCCTTGAAGCCCTCCGGCCCCTCACGGAACATCCGCAGCAACGCCTTCTGCTGACGCTCGTTGATCTGCCCGCGCAGCCGTGCCAGCAGTTTCGACTTGGCGAGAACGAACTCCACCATGTGGAATGACCTCGCCTGCGCGCCCATCGCGATCTCAGCGAACCAGACCAGCCACGGCGTAATTTCGTTTCCCTGATTCGCCTGTTCGAGGGCCTGGTAGTAGCTCTTCTGGTGCGCCAAAATCGTGGTCGCCAGCGCAATCAGCACCGGCTGCGCAAAACCCTGGGTCAGCGCCTTCTCCGCAATCGCTCGCCCGATTCTTCCGTTACCGTCCTCGAACGGATGAACCGACTCGAAATACAAATGTGCAATCCCCGCCCGCGTAATCGCCGGCAACGGCGCCGCCCCCTGCGGGCCGCTGCGCTCAAACCACGCGAGAAAAGCCCGCATCTCCTCCGGAACCCGCCCCGATGGCGGCGCCTCGAAATGCACCCGTCTCGCTCCCACTGCGCCGGAGACGATCTGCATCGGCTCTTCGCTCGTTCTATACCTCCCGATATCGACGAGGTCGCGTCTCCCCGACATCAGCATCCGATGCCACCGGAAAAGCCTCGCCTGGGTCAGCGGCTCCGTGTGCGAATCGTAGAGGTCCACCATCATCTCGGCGATGCCCTGCTCAGCCGGCGCCACTGGCCTTGGCTCAGCCGCCAGTCCCAGCTGTTTCTGGATTGAAGACTGCACGCTCGCCCGATTGAGAATTTC
This sequence comes from Acidobacteriaceae bacterium, assembly GCA_036490815.1. Lineage (GTDB taxonomy): Bacteria > Acidobacteriota > Terriglobia > Terriglobales > Acidobacteriaceae > Palsa-343. Next base: position 117,236 of record DASXDF010000065.1, on the reverse strand, counting down.
CCCTTCAATCGCGGACGTCGTCACCGCCTCGCCGCTCATCAGTTCGATCAGAACCTGGCTGCGGTCATCCTCACCCAGGTGCCTGGCCGTTCCAATGGCGACACCAGCACCCAGCAGGAATTGTTCCTCGGCGTGAGACAACTGAGAGGCTTCCCAGCGAAAATTCGGCCAATCCGATTTTTGCCAATTCCACGTCATGAGCGATAGAACCCTCTGCTATCGCTCACCAATTATTTGACTAACGAGCGATAGAGAGACCAGCCATCGCTCATTATACACACTTTTATGATCGATAGCTGGACGCCTTATCGCTCACACCCGTTCCGTAAAATGGACTCCCGGCAGCGCCTTCAGCCGCTCCGCCGCCGTCTCCGGCGTGATATCCCGCTGCGGCATTCCCAGCATCTCGAATCCCACCATGTACTTACGTACCGTGGCCGAGCGCAGCAGCGGCGGATAGAAGTGCGCGTGAAAATGCCACTCCTCGTGCCCCTCTCCATCCGTCGGAGCTTGGTGGAACCCCATCGTGTACGGAAAGCTCGTCTCGAACAGATTGTCGTAACGCGTCGTCAGCTTCTTCAGCATGTCCGCCAGCGCATCCCGCTCCGCATCACCGAAATCGAGCAGCGACCGCACATGCTTCTTCGCGATCACCAGCGTCTCAAACGGCCACACCGCCCACCACGGCACCACCGCGAGGAATCCATCGTTCTCCTCAACGACGCGCAGGCCCTCCCGCGTCTCGAGCCCCACATAGTCACACAGTAAGCAACTTCCGTGGCTCGCCTGATAATCCTTGAGCGCCTCAGTCTCCGCCCGAGGCTCGTCCGGCACATGTTCCGTTGCCCAGATCTGTCCGTGCGGGTGCGGATTGCTCGCCCCCATCATCGCCCCGCGGTTTTCAAAAATCTGCACATAACGAAAATCCGGCTCCGCGCCCAGCGTCCGGTATTCTTCGGTCCACGCATCCACCACTTTCCGAATATCCCCGACCTGCATTCGAGCCAGCGTCAAACTGTGGTCAGGATGAAAGCACAGCACCCGGCACCGCCCGCGCTCGCGCTCCGCCCGCAGCAAATCCGGAGCATTCGCGCGCTCGGGCGCGGGCGAATCCGGCAACAGCGCCGCATAATCGTTGTCGAAAACGTAAACGCTTTCATATTTGGGCGTAACTTTTCCACCGGCGCGCGTATTGCCCGGGCACAGGTAGCACTGCGGATCGTAGTGCACCTCCGAAAACCCTGAAGTCTTGTTGACCTCGCCCTGCCACGGCCGATCCGTCCGATGCGGCGACACCAGCACCCACTGCCGGCGCAGCGGATTGAACCGCCGATGTGGAAACTGCAACGACTCTGACAACTTGACTCCCCCGCCAACTCGCTGGTTTCTAATCCCCAAACTCTAAACTCTAATCGCTGTTTCTCACGCCGTCGGTTTATCGGGCACCGGCGCGGTCGCCAGATACTCCCGGGCAAACCGATCCGCATACTCCTCCAACAGCCCCCGCACCCGCTCCGGATCCTCACTCTGCACAATCAGCCCCGCATGGTGGTGCTTCTTCAGCCGCAGCACGATCTCCGGCGCTTCGAACATCGCCGTATCCGGATCGGCTGTCTTCGCCAGGCACAATACGCTGCCCGCATACAGGCCCTGAGGCTCGGGCACTTCGTACTTCGTTCCGCGCAGGTGCGCCACTTCAATCCGCGCCCATTCCCGCCACAGGTTCACCCCCGTGGCCGCCTCCACCACATCGGCGATAAAAGCGCCGCCTACTCGCGCCGCCACTTCCAGAAAATAAAACTGACCATCATCCTTCGCGCGGATGTACTCCGCGTGTGTCACTCCCCGCACCATCCCCATCGCCGGAATCAGCCGCCCGTTAATCTCGATCAGCGACCGCGCCACATTCGACCCACGCTCCAAAATCCGCGTCGTGAACACGCCCCCTTCATGCATCACCTGCATCGGCGGCTTGCCGTATCCGCTCACGCTTGCGAACACCACCTGCCCTTCGCTCACGACCGAGTCGACGTGGAAAATATCCCCGGGCACGAACCGCTCCAGCAGATAGAAGCTCTGCCGATCGCCCAATTGCTCCAGTGTCCGCCATACCTCGTCCGCCGTGTGCAGCTTTTTGATCCCGATGGCCGACGCCTCGCTGCGCGGCTTCAGCACCCACGGCGCCGGCACCCGATCCATCCAGTCCTGCAACTCCTCGTGCACCAGCACCCGCGCGAACTCCGGAACCACAGCTCCAGCCGCGCGCGCCTCATAGCGCATCACCAGCTTGTCCCGAAAATGCGCAGTCAGTGTCCGGCTCATCCCCGGAATCTGCATGTGCTCCCGCAGATGCGCTGCCGTTTCCATGTCGAACTCATCAAGGGCCACAATCCGGTCGAATCGCCTGGCCCGCGCCAGATACGTCACCGTGTTGGTGACTTGTTCCAGTGTCAGTCCCTCGGGCATTGTGACAAAATCCTCGAGGATCGCCCGCGGCCAGTCCGCATTCCGCAGCTTCTCCACCGTCAGCAACACCACACGGCACCCCAGCGTCACGCACTCCTCTATGAACGCCTGCCCCTTCTCATAGCTGGTGATGCAAAGAATCCGCTCTTGTTCGGTCGTGTTCATCGGTCACTCGTGTTCTACCATAGCCACAATCAATGGTTGACGCATTTCACTTTTCCGCCGCCGAAATTGCCCGGCTCCACGACCGCGCCACCCGCCTCTGGCACGCCGACCCACTGAAAACCATCGAAGCCGGCCGTCCCTTCGAGGACACCGTCCTCTCCCAGCACCGCGCCAACTTCGACCTCTGGCACACCGAGGACCGCGCCCGCGCCCCCCGCGCCACCGACGCCGACATCGTCGAGGTCAAACGCGCCATCGACCGCTACAACCAGACCCGCAACGACCTCGCCGAGCAGTGCGACATGGTCCTTCTGGAGCATGCTGCCGCCCTCCGCTCGAAGGACGGGTCCGAGGCTCCACTCAATTCCGAAAGCCCAGGCCTCATGATCGATCGCCTCTCCATCCTCGCCCTCAAAATCTTTCACACTCAGGAAGAAGTGGACCGTCCCAACGCGCCCACGGGCCACACCGAACGCAACCAGCAGCGTCTCGCGCTCCTCACCGAACAACGCGACGACCTCGTCGCCTGCCTCGACCAGCTTTGGTCCGAGGTCCTCGCCGGCACGCGCCGTTTCAAAATCTACCGCCAGCTCAAGATGTACAACGACCCCGCTCTCAACCCCGCCATCTACGGCTCCGGCAGCTAATCACCAATCCCTGATCGCCGTCCCTGCACCCTGCTCCCTGCTCCCTGTACCCTGTCTTGTGCCTCTCATCGTCAACGCCGATGACTTCGGCCTCACCCCCGGCGTCAATCGCTCCGTCGCAGAACTTCATCGCGCCCGCGCCCTTTCTTCCGCGACCCTCATGGCCACCGGCGCCTTCTTCGACGACGCGATTACCACCGCAAAAGCCAATCCAGGCCTCGAAGTCGGCTGCCATGTCCTCCTCGTCGACGGAACGCCGGTGCTCCCGCCAGAGCAAATCCCCACCCTTTGCCCCGATAGCCGATCCTTCAGGCCGACCTTGACTGCCTTCGTCCGCGACCTCTTTACCTTCCGCATCCGTGCCGAAGAAATCACCGCGGAAGCTACCGCGCAAATCCGCCGCCTGCAATCCGCCGGCCTTCGCGTCTCCCACATCGACACGCACAAGCACACGCACCTCTTCTCCGGAATCGTCCGTCCCCTGCTGGCCGCTGCCCGCGCCTGTCAGATTCCAGCCATCCGCAATCCCTTTGAGCCGGACTGGGCCCTACGCGCCACCCAGGGATCGGCTACCCAGCTTCGCCGCCTGGCTGTCGTAGCCCTTCAGTCCCAGCACCGGGCTTTTCAGCGTGCGGTGCGCTCTTCTGGCCTCGCCACCACCAGCGGCACCATTGGCGTGCTGGCAACCGGCGGCATCAATGTCGAAGAAACCCTCCGCAGCCTCCTGCAGGCGATGCCGCCAGACCCCTCCGCCACCTGGGAACTCGTCTGCCACCCCGGCTACCCAGATCAGCACCTCGATCAGGTCCGCACCCGCCTTCGCGCATCCCGCGCTCAGGAACACGCCGCCCTCCTCAAGCTGCTTCCTGGAACTCCTCTCGCCTCCTGGAGCAGCCTCGTCTCTCCTTGACAAGCGATGACCAACGGCGCGATGAACTTCCTTGACACCGCGCGACGACGCTGGCTATAGTTGCACCTCCTTTCCCCCACATTCTGGTTCCTTTCCACGCGGTCGCCCGTCGCGCGCCGCAATGAAGGAGGAGTGCATGTTCTGTCCCGCTTGTGGCAAAGAAAACGTCACTACCGTCTCGTTCTGCACTTTCTGCGGAGCACCATTAGCCTCCGCCGTACCGGCCGGCTCCGCCGTACCGATCCCCTCCGCTCCCGCTGGCCCTTCCGCCGCAGCCAACGCCGGCAAAATGGCGACTTCGTTTCTTTCCTCGCTCTCTCTCGCGGAGAAGATCATCGGCGGCGGCGCAGTCGTCGCCCTCATCGGATTCTTCCTGCCGTTTATCGATATCCCCGGCCTGGGTGACCTCGCCGCGATGGCCATGCCCGACCCAACCGGCGGGAATCCCATGCCCTCCTCCAGCCTCTCCCTGCTTGGCCTGACCAAATTTGCGGGAGCGGTCTACTTCATTCTGCTGGGCGCACTGGCATCGGCAGGTCTCCTGTATCTTTCGCGCACCGCCGCCTACGCCCGCAAAATGCTTCTCAGCGCGATTCAGGTGATGATCGGCTCCATGGTCGGTCCCCTGTTCCTCCTCGCTCTGCTCTTCGCCTCCAATGTTCGCTCCGTTGCGGGCGTCGGCTTTTGGATCGTCAGCCTGGGCTTCTGCTGCATTGTCGCCGGTGGCCTCATGACCATCGCCCAGCTATCTAAAGCAGAACACTGAGCGGACTGGAAGCTTCGCCGTTCATCCGAAGCCGCTGCAAAACTTAACGCAACCCGTAGCTCTGGATCAACGCGATCGGTAATCCCACGCATACGATATGAATCGCCAGCTGTGTGAGCCATCCTTTCCAGGTAAACGGCCGTCTCGCCGCCCGCGAAAGCCGCACTACGACCTGGCTCATCACCAAATGCACCGCAACGCCGAACAATACTCCGCACGTCACTGGATGGAGGACCAGGCCAGGCCACAAATCCGCTGCCGCGCAATAGATCAGCGCCCAACCCGAGGCGATCAGAAAATGCATCACCAGCCCAGCCGCTGCCGTTCTGCGGCCGCCCTCAAACGCCGCGGACCCCAGCGCCCCGCTCGCCACAAACTGCAGCAGCCTCCTGAACGGCGTGCCCTGCGCCTTCATCACCAGCCCCGTAGCGCCGATGTCCAGAATTCCCGCCACGCCTCCGCTTAGCAAAATGAGACCACCCGCAGTCAAATGCATCTCCTCCGACTCTTGTCTGATGAGTCTCTGCGGGAATCGATCCTCAATTGCAGCCCCTGCCTTATTCTGAGTCTCAGCATGACAGCGATCCATGCCATCACCCTTCCCATCCCCGGAATCGACGAACTCCAGGCCGAGGCCAACGCCGAAGGCTACAACTTCATCGACACTCTGCTCGAAGACTGGTCGACAGGCGAGAATCGTTTTGACGGTCCCGGAGAAATCCTGATGGGCTCAATCGAGCGCGACTCCCTCATCGCTGTCGGCGGCCTCAACCTCGACCCTTTCGCCCGCAACCCCGCCATCGGCCGCATTCGCCGCGTCTATGTTCGCTCCGTATGGCGGAATCTTGGTACAGGGCGGGCCCTCATGACCGCCCTCATCGACCACGCCAGCCAGCACTTCAACAGCGTCCGTCTGCGCGCTGAAAATCCCGGAGCCGCCCGCCTTTACGAACGCCTCGGCTTTCGCCCAATCAACGATCCCAACGCGACCCACATCCTGCTTCTATCGGCAGACCATCGCCCTGGAACCAAACACACACCGCTCGCGTAACCATCAGCATTGCTGAGGAAGACAACATGAACATCCTGTACGCCTGGTTCTTTCCCGCAGTCTGGATCGTCTATCTCGTGTACTGGCAAATCGCCGCTGCCGGCGCCAAGGCCACTCAGCGCATCGAATCGGTATCGTCTCGCGTCTTCCGGACCATCCTTTTGCTCTCTGGCGTGGCCTTGCTCTGCTGGCCCCGCCTCCCAATCGCATGGCTCTACCAGCACTTTCTTCCCGGTTCCGCCTGGGCCTTCTTTCTCGGCGCCGCGATCACCGTCGCCGGTCTCCTCTTCTCCGTCTGGGCTCGCGTCACCCTCGGCACCAACTGGAGCCGCTCCGTCACCATCAAGAAGAACCACGAGCTCATCACCACGGGTCCTTACACCCTTGTCCGCCACCCCATCTACACCGGAATCCTCGCCGGATTCCTCGGCTCCGCCATCGCCACAACCCAGTTCCGCGGAATCCTCGCCTTCGTCCTCGTCTTTCTCTCCCTTTGGTACAAACTGCGTCTTGAGGAGAAGTGGATGCGCTCCCAGTTTGGCGATACCTACGCCGACTACTCCCGCCACACCGCCGCCCTCATTCCCTGGTTGATCTGAGCGCCGCCCCAGTTCGCAAACATACATCTGGACCGCCAGTCAGCTACGCTGATCAGGTCCCTATGCGCTCCACCGAAAAGCCCCTCACCCCGCTTGCCCACGGCGCCCTCAACCACTGCTTTGGCTGCGGACTCGAAAACCGCACCGGCCTCCGTCTACGGTTCTTTATTGACGCCGACAACAACGTCGTCTCCCACCTGCGTCTCGCCGCCCGCTTTGCCGGCCCTCCCGGCCACGCCCACGGCGGCATCATCGCTACCCTTCTCGACGAGGCCATGAGCAAATCCAACCGCGCCCGCGGCATTCTCGCCATGACCCGCCACCTCGAAGTCGATTACCTTCGCCCCGTCCCACTCGGCATTCCGCTCACCCTCACCGCCCGCCATCAAGAAACCACCGGCCGCCGCAATCACATCGAAGCCCAGCTCGCCGACGCCGCCGGGAACATCCTCGCCACCGCCAAAGCGGTGTTCGTCACCGTCACGCCGGAGATGATCGAGGCCCGCAAGCGAACCTTGTTAAAATAGAGCTTCACGCAACACCTTCCGCTGGTCGCAACACCGCGTTGGTCGCGGTCCCCCAACACCAGGCGGTCCCGAGGAGCTCCACCATGGCAAAGACCCACAACGGCAACGGCCACCACGCCCCCAACTCCCCAACCACCCTGCGTCTCAAGGTCGGCCTGGCCGAAATGCTCAAGGGCGGCGTCATTATGGACGTCATGAATGTGGAGCAGGCGCGTATCGCCGAAGAGGCTGGAGCCACGTCCGTCATGGCGCTGGAACGCGTCCCTGCCATGATCCGTGCCGAGGGCGGCGTAGCCCGCATGGCCAGCCCCAAACTCATCCGGGAGATCATTAAAGCCGTCTCCATTCCCGTCATGGCGAAGGCACGCATCGGCCATTTCGCCGAGGCGCAGATTCTCCAGGAAATCGGCGTCGACTTCATCGACGAGTCCGAAGTCCTCACCCCGGCCGACGAAGCGCACCACATCGACAAGCACGCCTTCACCACTCCGTTCGTCTGCGGTGCACGCAATCTCGGCGAGGCGCTTCGCCGCATCGCCGAAGGCGCAGCCATGATTCGCACCAAGGGCGAAGCCGGCACCGGAGACGTGGTCCACGCCGTGCAGCACATGCGGCAAATTGTCCGCGAAATGAAAGCGCTCACCGTTCTCTCCGACCAGGAACTCTACGCGGCCGCCAAGGAACACCAGGCGCCGTATGAGTTGATCCAGATGGTCGCCCAGGCCGGCAAGCTGCCGGTCCCCAACTTCTCCGCCGGCGGCATTGCCACGCCCGCCGACGCAGCCCTCATGATGCAGTTGGGCGCAGAAGCCATCTTCGTTGGGTCGGGAATTTTCATGAAGGAACGCGCCACTCCGCTCGACGTTGAAAAGAATCCCAAAGAGCGTGAAGAAGCCGTGTCCCGCGCCAAAGCCATCGTCATCGCGACCACGCACTACAACGATCCGAAGATTCTCGCCGAAGTCGCCGAGCAGGTCACCGGCACCATGAAAGGCCTCGCCGCAGCCGCTATTGAAGAAAGCCAGCTGCTCCAAACCCGCGGGAACTAAGGACTCGCCGTCCAGGCAATCGCGCCTCGCGGCGCACAAAGATTGCGCGTCGGAATCACATCCGTCGAAAGTTAATCGCGGGCGCTCATCGTGGTTTTGTATCAGGGCACGACTTGAGTCGTGCCGTTACAGTCGCCAGCAATTCCGGGCTTTAGCCCCTGAGACGATTTCCGCATAAGTAACAATGAACGACACAAATAATCCCGATGCATCGGCCGCCGACGACAACAAAACGCCGAAGGCGCCCCTCCATCCGCCTCGTATCGGCGTGCTCGCCATCCAAGGGGACTACGATGCCCACGCCCAGGCCCTGCGCGAAGCGGGAGCCGAACCCGTCCTCATCCGCAAGCCTGAAGAACTCAGCGGCATCGACGGCCTCATCATTCCCGGCGGCGAATCCACCACGATCCTGAAATTCCTCGAACGCGACGGTTTCCTCGGCGTCCTCCAGGATTTCGTCCGCACCAAGCCTACCTTCGGCACCTGCGCCGGATGCATCCTGCTCGCGACTGAAGTCACGCATCCGCCGCAACAGAGCCTCGGCGTCCTCAACGCCACCGTTGAACGCAACGCCTACGGCCGCCAGATCGACTCCGCTATTCAGACCTCGGATACGAACCTTCCCGGCGGTCCGCTCGAAATGGTTTACATCCGCGCGCCGCGGATCGCGAAGACCGGCGACGGCGTCAAAATCCTGGCCGAACGCGACGGCTTTCCTGTCCTCGTCGAGCAAGGTCACATCATGGCCGCCACCTTCCACCCCGAACTATCCACCGACCGCCGCGTTCATCAGCGGTTCGTCGACCTGGTGCGAGACTGGCAGTCAAGGCAATCGCGCTCAATCCCAACGCGATAAGCTGAAGTCTCGAAGCAAACCGCTTCTTCGCTAATCGTTTCATCGCTGACCCGTTTCTCCGCTCACCATGAACTGGCTCCCGCCCAACGGCTCACTACACGGCGTTGCTCTCGACCAGCTGCTGCGCTGGAACCTCGCCGTCATCTTCAGCCTCTTCATTGCCGCGCACCTTCTCATCGTCGCCGCCTTCCTCTTCCGCCGCCGCGGCGCGGGTACCAACAGATCCGGAGCCTCCACGCTCCGTCCCCTGATAATTCTCGAAACCCTCGCCCTCCTCGCCCTCACCGTGCTCTACATCGGCATGGACGCAACCGGACACAGACTGTGGGCAGCAACCCACATCGAATCCGCTTCAGGATCAGCGATCAAAGTCGAAGTCACAGGCGCTCAGTTTCAGTGGTACTTCCGCTATCCCGGCCCCGACGGCGCTTACGGCGCACTCCGCCCCAACCTCGTCAGCGCCCCCACTGGCAATCCGCTTGGCCTCGACCCGGAGGACCCGCACTCAGCCGACGACATCGTCTCCGCCCTCCTCGTCCTCCCCGCTGGCCAGCCCGTCGACCTCCTCCTCCGTTCCCAGGACGTCATCCACGGCTTCTTCGTTCCCGGCATGCGCCTCAAGCAGGACGCCATCCCCGGCATGACAGGCGAACTCCGCTTCACGCCCACCACCGACGGCGACTATCCCATCCTCTGCAGCCAGGTCTGCGGACTCGGCCACAGCCGCATGCAGGCTCGCCTCCGTGTCGTCTCCCCGGAGCAATACAAGACCTGGCTAGCCGCGCGCGAACACTCCACAGTCGCAGGTTCCGCTCGATGATGCGCCGCCTCTTCACCACCGACCACCGCACCCTGGCACTGAACTACCTCGTTCTCTCCCTGCTCGCCGTCATCACCGGCACGCTGCTCTCGCTGCTGATGCGCATCCACCGGACGTGGCCTGACCTCGCTCTCCCGATTCACGGGATCATTCGCCCCGAAGACTATCTCGCCCTCGTCACCATGCACGGCACGCTGATGGTCTTCTTCGTCCTCACCGTCGTGCCGCAAAGCGCCTTCCCCAATCTCGTTCTGCCAGCGCAAATCGGCGCCACCCGGATGGCCTTTCCCCGCCTCAACGCCGCCGCGTTCTGGATCACCACCGTCTCCTTCCTCATCCTCGTCGCTGCCTTCTTCGTCCCCGAAGGCGCACCCATCTCCGGCTGGACGAATTACCCGCCCCTCAGCGCTCTCGCCGCTGGTGGTCCCGGCCAGGCTGCCGGGATGGACCTCTGGCTCGTCAGCATCACGCTCTTCTGTCTCGCCGCGGTTCTCAGCTCCATCAATCTCCTCGCCACCAGCGTCAGCCGCCGCACCGCCGGAATGACCTTCAGCCGACTGCCGCTTACCGTCTGGTCGTGGCTCGTCTCTTCGGGACTCACCGTCATAGCCTTCACCGCGCTCTTCATCGCCGCCCTGCTTCTTCTCGCCGATCGCCACTGCGGCACCAGCTTCTTTCTCCCCTCTGGCATCGTCCTCAACGGCATACCGCAGCGTGATGGCGCTGGAACCCCCATGCTCTGGCTCCATCTCTTCTGGTTCTTCGGCCACCCCGAGGTCTACATCACCATCCTGCCCGGCATGGGCATTGCTTCCTCGATCCTCGCCAACTTCACTCGCCGTCCCGTTCCTGCCTACCGCCTCATGGTCGCCGCAACGCTCCTCATCGGCCTCCTTGGCCTCTGTGTCTGGGGGCACCATATGTTTGTCTCCGGCATGAACCCCTACGCCGGAACCGCCTTCGGACTCACCACCATCGCCATCTCCGTTCCCAGCACCGCCGAAATCCTCACCTGGCTCGTGATGCTCTTTCGCGGCCGACTCCGCCTCGAAACTCCGCTCCTCTTTATCCTCGGCTTCCTCTCCTTCTTCATCGCCGGTGGACTTACCGGACCATTGCTCGCTCAGCCTGCGCTGGACGCGTATCTGCACAACACTTTCTTCGTGGTGGCGCACTTCCATCTCGTCATGGCCATGGCGGGAGTCTTCTCCGTCTTTGCCGGCATCTACTACTGGTACCCGCTGCTCACGGGCCGCCGCATGAACGAGACACTGGGCAAAATCCATTTCTGGATCTCCCTCATCGCCGCCTATGGCGCCTTTTTTCCCATGCACTTCGCCGGACTCGCCGGCGAGCCGCGCCACTACGCTCAGCTCACCGGTCCGGTCGAATCCTTCGCGAATCTCATCCCCGTCGAGCGCGGCATCACCTGGTCCGCGTTCCTGCTCGCCGCCGCTCAGCTCATCTTCCTTTTCAATGTTTTCTTCAGCGCCCGCCGCGGCCAAGCGCAGGTTGGCGCGAATCCGTGGCGAGCCACCACGCTCGAGTGGTCGCCGGTGGAGCATCCCACAGTTATCAACGGGCCCTACGTATACGGACCCCTGGTTCGTCCCGACGAGGATTTCCTCCCCCAATGGGAGGCAGAAAAACCTTTTTAGCTGCGCCTCCCGTCCAACGGAGTGTCCATCCGCAGGCAAACCGGTATAAGCTTTTAGAACTCGACTCGGAGTGCTCCATGCCCGCCACTTTCACCCGACACACGGTCGAAACCGAACGGAAAGATCCTGGCATCGGCGGCAAGCCTCCGCTCGACCGCAGACCGACCGGCGGCGGAGGAGGCGATGAAAACTGGGACCCCCACCATTCGCGCCGTCATGGTCCCCGCGAGCAGCTCATTCGTTATCGCATGGCGGTCTTCTCCATCCTCGCCGCCGACCTCGTCTTTTTCGCCGTTCTGGTCAGCGCCTTCTTCGTGCGCCAAAGCGCGATCCACATTTCCCCCAGCGACAACATCGTCTCCGACTGGCATCCGCTTTCCGCGCCCCCCATTCTCTGGATCAACACCGCCATCCTTCTGCTCTCGGCGCTCACCATCGAGATCTCCCGCCGCCAGCTCTTCCACGAAATCGACATCATGGAGGAATGGCTCGGCCTCGGCCGTCCCGCCGTCCGCCGAGCCGCTCCCTGGCTGATCGCCACCATTGTTCTCGGCATCGGCTTCCTCGCCGGCCAGTGGATCGCCTGGCATCAGCTTGCGCAGCAGGGATTTCTCTTCACCTCCAATCCCAACAGCTATTTCTTCTATCTCGTTACGGGAACCCACGCCGTCCACCTCTTCCTCGGCCTCGGCGCCCTCGCCTTCGCGCTGGTCGCCATGTTCCGCTTCAAGCGCGTCGAGATGCGTCAGATCGCCGTCGACTGCACCGCCTGGTACTGGCACGCCATGGGCCTCTTCTGGCTCTTCCTCTTCGTCCTCATCGCCTTCTTCCAATAACCGCTACCGGCGTCCAGCGACTGGCTCTTCCGGGAACCATTGCCACGGCCGGGCACGCTGTACCCTGTAGAGTTATGCGTTACGCGATCGTTATCCTTGCTCTCGCCGGCGTCCTCGTCTCCACTCTTGCCCTGCACGTCCACTACTCCACCGGCGTTGAGCCCTGCGACATTAATGCTCACTGGGATTGCGGCACCGTCAACCGTAGCTCCTACGCCACGGTCAACGGCATCCTCTTCCATCTGCGCGCGGCTTTTCACCCCGATGCTGAGAGTGGTCCCGCACCCAGGAACGGCGTTCCTGTCGCGCTGCTTGGCATCCTCGGATACGCCGCCATAGCCCTGTTCGCTTTTCTCCGTCAGCGGCTCCTCACCCTGCTGCTTGCCGCGGGCGCGCTCAGCTTCGCGCTCTATCTGAGCCACGTTGAAGCCCATGTGCTCGAAGTATGGTGCCTCTACTGCGTCATCTCCCAGACCCTTATCGCCGTCATTTTTCTGCTCGCCCTCATCACCATCTTTGTTCCCCGACGCGCCATCTGACCCTCGGAGCCCTTATCATCGCTATATAAATCCTCTCCTGGACACTTCACCACACGGGCCCTCCATGGACCGCACTCCGCGCAATATCGTTCGCTGGCTTTTTGATCCCGATGCCGGCCCCCGGAATCGATTTGCGCCCCGCTGGATTTTTCTACGCGCCCTGGCCGGCATCTACTTCTCCGCCTTCCTCGCTCTCTTTTTTCAGATCAGGGCTCTGATCGGCCCCAGCGGCATCCTGCCCACCCAAAGTTTCCTCGTGGCAGTCAGCCGCCAGTTTCCCGGCTCGCTCCGCTTCTGGTACGCGCCCACCCTGTTCTGGTTCTCTTCCACCTCGCACATGATGATGGTCATCGTCTGGATCGGCCTCATTGCCTCCGTCGCTGCCTTCATCAACGTGTGGCCGCGCCTCAGCTTCTTCCTCTGCTTCGTCTGCTTCCTCTCCTTCGTCTCCGCGGCCGGCGACTTCTCCGGCTACCAGTCCGACGGCATGCTGCTCGAAGCCGGCTTTCTCGCGCTGTTCTTCGCGCCTCGCGGCCTCTGGCCTGGATGGGGCGTCTATTCCCCGCCCCCGCGTGCTGCCCTCTTCCTGCTGCAATGGGAGTGGTTCCGCATCTACTTCGAATCCGGCATCGTCAAGCTGCTCTCCGGCGATACCCAATGGCGGCACCTCACCGCGATGGACGAGTACTACCAGAACGGCCCGCTGCCAACGTGGATCGGCTGGTACGTCCAGCATTTCCCGCATGGATTCCACGTCGCCACCGCCGCCGGTACCCTGGTGATGGAACTCGCCATCGTCTGGATGCTCTTCCTCCCGCGCCGCGTTCGCCTTATTTGCTTCTGCATCGTCACACCCTGGGAAATCGGCGTCATCCTCACCGCCAACTACGCCTTCCTTAACTACATCGTCTTCTTCCTCGGCTTCCTCCTGCTCGACGATCGCAGCCTTCTCTCCTGGATTCCCACCCGTTTCCGCGACCGCCTCGAACAAGTGCCTCACCCCGAATCCGTCGCCGTCGCCGAAGAGCGGCTCTCCATCCTCACTACACCGGAGTGGCAAACCAAACCCGTCGCGGATGCTCCTTCACGAAGCCGTATCCGTGGGATCGGTGCTCACCTGTCCGCCCTCCGCCTGGCTCTCACCGCCGTCTTCCTCACCTGGATCGCTTACGACACCACTGCCGAAATGCTCCGCATGCCCTGGCCCGACTTTCCCGTCTTCACTGCGCCCATCGCCGTCCTCGAGCCCTTCCGCATCGCCAACCAGTACGGCCTCTTTGCCGTTATGACCCGGGGCCGCTACGAAATCGAGTTCCAGGGATCCAACGACGGCCAGAACTGGACGCCGTACACGTTCCGATTCAAACCCCAGGCCCTTAACGAAGCCCCCGGTCTCTACGCGCCCTACCAGCCGCGCTTCGACTGGAACCTCTGGTTCGCCTCTCTCACCGATTTCCAGAATGCCGAAATTGTCCCGCTCACCGAAGAGCGCCTGCTCGACAACGACCGTGACGTCCTCGCCTTATTCCGCACCAATCCCTTTCCCACCACACCGCCGCGCTACATCAAGGCCGTTCTCTGGCAATACTGGTTCACATCCATGGAAGAAAAGCAGAAGACCGGCAACTGGTGGCGTCGTGAGCTCCTCGGTCTCTACGCGCCCGTCATCACCCGCGGCGCGGACGGCAAGTATGCCGTCGTTCAGTGGCCCGATCCCCTGCCGCCCCACGAATAGCACGGCCTCAGTGACTGGTAGCGTGCACCCTGCCCCTATACCCTGTTCCCTGTACCCTGTTTTTATGCCCGACCTCATGTCCCGCACCCTCCCCTTCGAAGACCCCGAGATCTCCGCCGCCATCGATGCTGAAGTCCGCCGCCAGCATGAGGGCCTAGAGATGATCGCCTCAGAAAACTTTGTCAGCCGCGCCGTGCTCGAAGCCGCGGGCTCCGTTTTTACCAACAAGTACGCCGAGGGCTATCCGGGACGCCGCTATTACGGCGGGTGCGAGTACGCCGACGTGGTGGAGAACCTCGCCCGCGATCGCGCCAGGCAAATCTTCGGCGCTGAGCACGCCAACGTGCAGCCTCACTCCGGTTCCCAGGCCAATGCCTCCGCCTACATGGCCGTTCTCCAGCCCGGCGACACCATCCTCGGCCTCGACCTCGCCATGGGCGGCCACCTGACCCACGGACACAAGCTCAATTTCTCCGGCAAGCTCTATCGCGTCGTCTCCTACGGCGTTCGTAAAGATACCGAGACCATCGACTACGACGAGCTCGAGCAGATCGCCCTCCGCGAAAAACCGAAAGTCATCATCGGCGGAGGCAGCGCCTATCCACGCCACTTTGACTTCGCCCGCATGCGCCAGATCGCCGACGGCTGCAGTGCGCTCCTCATCGTCGATATGGCTCACTTCGCCGGCCTGGTCGCAGGAGGCGTTCATCCCTCGCCCGTCCCGCACGCCCACATCGTCACCACCACCACGCACAAGACCCTTCGTGGACCGCGCGCCGGCATGGTTCTCTCACGCCAGGAATTCGGCGCCGCCATCGACAAAGCCGTCTTCCCCGGCCAGCAGGGCGGACCCCTTGTGCACATCATCGCCGCCAAAGCTGTGGCCTTCCGCGAAGCATTGCAGCCCGACTTCAGGAACTACGCCGCACAAATCGTCGCCAACGCCAAAGTTCTCGCCGAAACTCTGGCCGGCGAAGGCTACCGCGTCGTCTCGGGCGGAACCGACACGCACCTCATGCTCGTCGACGTCTTCGCTAAAGGCATGGTCGGAAGCGAAGCCGAAGCCGCGCTTGGTGAAGCCGGCATCACCGTCAACAAAAACGCCATCCCCTTCGATACGAATCCGCCGCTCAAGCCCAGCGGCATCCGCATCGGCACGCCCGCCCTCACCACCCGCGGGATGAAGGAACCCGAGATGCGCACCATCGGCGGCTGGATCGCCGACGCCCTGGAGCATCGCACCGACTCCGCAGCCCTCACCGGCATCCGTGGCCAGGTCCTCGAATTGGCCGAACAGTTCCCTCTCTACAACTGGCTCCGCGAGCCCGCCGGCGTCGCGCACTAGCGGAACCAACTCTGTGTACATAAAATGGAGATCTGTACACATCCGTGTTAAGATCTGAGTCGGAGAAATGGCTAAGAGCCGCACCACGCATAAGCATTTCCGGCTCGACCCGGTGAAGATCAGCCGCGTCCGCAGAGCCCTCCGCGCCTCTACCGAAACTGAGGCCATCGACCGCGCCCTCGACCTCGCCCTGGCAGAACACGAACGCAGCCGCCTCGCTGACTCGGCACACGAAAAATTCGTGAAGAGCGGAATCGTCATCCGCGATGTCTACGGCAATCTCGATGACTCTGACTGATCTGGCAGCCGCGCAAAATGCCGGTTCTCTTTGATTCCTCCGTCTACATCAGCGCCTTTCGGCGCGGCGGCGATGCTTCCCTGCTCTTCCGCCGCTGGACAGGAACCGTCCCGCTCTGGCTCAGTTCCGTCGTACTTGAGGAACTCTACGCAGGCGCCCTTCGCAAAGATCACCCCGTCATAGAAAAGCTCGAGCGTGACTTTGATTCCGCAAAAAGACTGCTCGTGCCCAATTTGAGTGACTGGACGCAGGCTGGCAAGATCCTCTCGCGCATCGCTCAGAAATATGGCTACGAAAACATTGGCAGGGCACGCCTTACCAACGATGCTCTTGTCGCCATGAGCGCTGCCCGCACCGGAATTACCATCATCTCCGTCAATCGACGCGACTTCGCCCGACTCGCCGAATTTCGCCCTTTCTCCTGGCGATCAACGGAGTAAAGACTGACCGCCTTAATTCGGCGTCGGCTCGCTGCCAGCGTGATCGACTACCAGGATCGTCGTCGGCACGCGCTGACGAACGAGCTTTAGTCCCAACTGCTCCTCGATCGCCGTGAACACAGACGGCAGACTCGAGTCCTCGGAATCGCTGGCCCGATACTTCAGGTCGATGTCGAAGTTTCCGCTGAGCCCGGTTTGATCCACCACCACGGCTCCCACGGGTCGCGACAGCACCGCTGCTAACAGGCCCATCGTCGCATCCCGGGCCCGTATTGCATCTGGAAGAATATACGGCGTATCTCCTGCCGTCTTCCCTGCATCGACCGCTTTCATCTTCGGACCGCCCTTCGCCACCACCAGTGCGTACCCTTCCGCTTCCCTGGTGCTCCGATGAACCGCCAGGTGAAACCGATCGCGCAATAAATTCTGCAGCAACGGCTGCAATTGTTCGTAACTCAGTTTCGGGTGGCCCTCTGCCCTTGCCGATATGTCGAACTGACGATCCTCAAATCCCTTCGGCATTCCGACAATGTTCCGGGTGTCCATGTTGTAGGCCAAAGAAACGAGCAGAAGTACCGTAATATTCCTCGCAAGAAAGAGATCGCTGCCATACGGGCTGATCGACGTCGCTCCCTGACGGTTCTCAGGTACCGGTGTGATCGACGCGACTTCAAACACCGGACCCGCCGTCTCCGCGCCCCGGGGAGCGTTCGGACTCATCTGCTGCCCGATCAGGGACAACCCCGCGAGAGCCCCAAGCCATGCCGCGCCCACGCCCGCGCGCGCCGCAGACCTCATACATTTGCCCATCCGATATCCTGCATCCGCCTGGCTCGAACTTTTCATCATCGACCCCATAGTGGCACGACTATCTGGATGACGAAAGCAACCGGCAAATCGACGCGTCTGTCCCCGCAAACGACACGACGGCATATTCGATCATGCTGGGACCATAACCTTCCCAACCAGCGACGCACTACCGCAGGACGGTAAATGCGTGTCGGTTCCGCGGGCCAAAGCGGAAAATTGCAAAATGTTCGTCGAGCGAGGCTGCCCGTTCGATGCCCAACCGGCGCATCACCGCGAAACTTGTACGGTCAACCAAAGAAAAGTCCTGGCCCTTCCACGCAAGCCCCATCTGCCAGGCTGCCTCCAGATCGGCCATTCCCACAGCTTCCACATCGGCAATGCCGCTGCGCAGGCCATCCCAAAATCGTTCGGCGGCGTCTCGCCCCAGCCGATGGTGAAGCAATGTCCAGGTCTCTACCAAAATGTGATCGGTCGTCAGCAGCGATTCGTTCGCCTTGAGGATCGTCTTTGCGCGCCGGTTACTCGCATCGCTGGAATCCGCAGCCGCGTACCACATCGAGGTGTCGACAAAGATGCTCATCGCCTCGATCGACGGCGGCCAGAGGCAAATGCGTTGCCGATCATGACGTCTTTGTCGCGGGCAATATCCGAACCACCGGATCGGCCAAGATCGAAGACCGCCGACGGATCGGCGCTGGCACGTGGTCCGGCCAGATCGCTCGCCACCAAACGCCGCACGTATTCCGCCAACGAAACTCCCAGTTCGCCCGCGCGTTTGCGGGCTCGCCGCTGGGTTTCCGTCTCCAAAGTAATTTGAGTACGTGACATCATGATGTAGCCATCATACCATCATACTTATTCAAGCCTTCTAGCCAAAACACTCGCTGCTTTAACCTGATAAAGAACACCGGTAGATCTCCATGTGCAGAAACATAAAAATCCTCTTCAACTTCGATCCCCCCGTCACCCCCGACGAAATCCGCGCCGCTTCCTTGCAGTACGTCCGCAAAATCACCGGCATCAATAAGCCTTCCCATGCCAATGAGGCGGCCTTCCTCGCCGCCATCGACGAAATCGCTGCTAGTTCCTCCCGTCTGCTCCACTCCCTCGCCACCAACGCCCCGCCAAAGAATCGGGAAGAAGAAGCCGCCAAAGCCCAAGCCCGCTCTGCCGCCCGCTTCGGCGCCTGAGAAAACCGCGCCTCAATTCGCGCAGTCCCGGCAAGAACCTGGAGAGAGCCATCGCCAGGAGAATTGCACGAAGCGCGTCTGCCTGGACGGCCAGTCCGTCCGTCCCGCTCGTCACAAAACCCGCCCCGCTGAACCCTGCGCTGGAACTCCGCCCAAAACCCCTGCGTACCCCTCCTGCAGAACAGGTGCGCCCGCGCAAGGAGGCGAATCGGTGGAGCTTCTTACCCAACTCAAACAGGTTCTGCGCCGGCTGCGGCGCGCGCCGATGTTCACCCTCGTCACCCTCATCACTCTGGGCGCAGGCGTAGGCGCCACCATCGCCGTCTTCAGCGTGCTCGAAGGCGTTCTGCTCAAGCCCCTCCCCTACCCACACCCCAACCAGCTCGTTGGCGTATGGCATACAGCACCCGGCCTCAATCTTGAAGACGTCAACATGGCTCCGTCCAACTACCTGGTCTACCGCGACCAGAACCGCGTCTTTGAAGACATCGGCATGTACGAGGGCGACTCCGTCAATATCACCGGCCAGGGCAATCCCGAGCAGGTTGGCGCCGTCGATGTCACCGACGGTCTTCTGCCTGTCCTCGGCATCTCTCCCATGCTGGGCCGCACCTTCAGCCGATCCGACGCCGCCCCCAGCTCTGCCCAAACCGTCATCCTCGGCTATGGCTACTGGCAGCGCCACTTCGGCGGCGATCGCTCCGTCCTCGGACGCTCCATCAATGTCGACGGCAAACTTCGCCAGGTCATCGGCGTCATGCCGCAGAATTTTCGCTTTCTCGACTGGACCGTTCAGCCCGCCCTCTACCTGCCTGTTCAACTCGACCGCAACAAGGTCACCCTGGGGCAGTTCAGCTACGAAGGCATCGCCCGTCTCCGTCCCGGTCAAACCCTCGATACCGCCAATTCTGACATTGCACGGATGATCCCAAACGTGTGGTCCAGCTTCCCAGCCCCGCAGGGCTTCAGCATCGCCCTGTTTCAAAAGGCGCGCCTGGGACCCAAAGTCCGCCCCCTCATGCGCGACGTCGTCGGCGACGTGGGCCAGCTTCTCTGGGTGCTCATGGGCAGCATCGGCATCGTCCTGCTCATCGCATGCGCCAACGTCGCCAACCTCATGCTCGTCCGGGCTGAAGGCCGCCATCAGGAGCTAGCTGTGTGCTCGGCGCTCGGCGCCAGCCGCTGGCATATCGCGCGCGAGTTCCTCATCGAGAGCGTCGTCATCGGTGTGCTCGGCAGCGGCATCGGCCTCGCCCTCGCCTGGGGCGCGCTCCATCTGCTCCTTGCGATCGCGCCCTCCGGCCTGCCTCGCCTGTACGACATCGGCATCGACCTCCCCGTTCTTGCCTTCACGCTGGTTGTCTCGCTGGGCTGCAGTCTCCTCTTCGGATCCATCCCCGCTCTCCGCTACGCCGGCTCCCGCATCGGAACCAGCCTGCGCGAAGGCGGCCGCACCCTCAGCCAGGGCCGCGAGCGTCATCGCACGCGCAACATCCTCGTCGTCATTCAGGTGAGCCTTGCTTTCGTGCTGCTGGTCTGCTCCGGCCTCATGATCCGCACCTTCCGCGCTCTCACCCACGTCAACCCAGGCTTCGACGCGGCTTCCCCCATTCAGACCCTGCGCATCTCGATCCCCGAAGCTGAAGTGCCCGACGCCGAAAAAGTCATTCGCATGGAAGAAGCCATGTTGCATGGCATCGCCGCTCTCCCCGGCGTCACCTCTGCAGGCGTCGGCAGCTCCGTTCCCATGGATGGCGATGGCTGGACCGACCCCGTCTTTGCCCAGGATCACAACTACGCCGATGGTTCGCTGCCGCCGCTCCGCCGCTTCAAGTTCGCCTCACCAGGATACTTCCAGACCATGGGCATTCCGATCGTCGCCGGGCGCGACTACACCTGGCGGGAGACTTACCAGCGCCTCCCGGTCACCATCATCTCGGCGAACTTTGCGCGCGAATACTGGGGTTCCCCCGCCAACGCGCTCGGCAAACGCATCCGCGTCAGTACTTCCGACGACTGGCGCGAGATTATCGGCGTCGTCGGCGATGTTCACAGCGACGGCATCAACAAAGACGCGCCGGCCACCGCCTACTGGCCGCTCGTGATGAACAATTTCGAGAGCGATAAGGTCAACGTTCGCCGCTGGATCGTGTTCGCCGTCCGCACCCCGCGCGCCGGCTCCGAAAGCCTGATGAGCGATATTCGCCGCGTAATCTGGTCGGTCGATGCCAACCTGCCCGTCTCCGATGTGCGCACACAGGAATTCCTCTACACGCGCTCCATGGCCCGCACTTCGTTCACCCTGGTCATGATCGGCGCTGCTGCCGCCATCGCGCTGCTTCTCGGGATCGTCGGCCTCTATGGCGTCATCGCCTACTCCGCATCGCAGCGCCGCCGCGAAATCGGCATCCGCATCGCTGTCGGCGCACAACGGAACGACATCACCGGCATGTTCGTTCGTCAGGGATTACTGCTCGCTGCCGTCGGCGTGGGATGCGGGCTCGCTGTCGCATTTGGCGTCACTCGTCTGCTCACGTCGCTGCTCTTCCACGTCAGCCCCATGGATCCCGTCACCTACATTGGAGCGTGTCTTGCGCTCTCGATGGCGGCTGCGCTCGCCAGCTCTATTCCGTCTCGACGAACCGCAACCGTCAATCCGGTAGAGGCTCTTCGCGCAGAATAGGCTCGTCGGAATTACCAGCTGCCGGCCGTCAGTCAGTGCCTATGCATATTCCCACTTCCGCGCGAACCACCGCGCCAGCAGGAACAGCACTACTCCCGCCGAAACCAGCACCGCGGCTTCCGGCCCGAGGCTGCGGATCGGCTCATCGCGCCAGAAGATTTTCTGATAACCCTCGATCGCCCACGAATTGAACGTGAAATATCCAACCTTGATCATCAGATCGGACATGATGAACTTCGGAAACATGCTTCCGCCCAGCGCCGACATGGTCAGAATGATCAGCGTCGAAAACGCTCCCAACTGACCGCGCGTCCGCGCCACACTTGCCAGCAGCATCCCAAACGACGCCACCGCGAACGACGTAATCGCCGTCATCACCAGGAATCCTGGAATGTGCTGGAATAAGTCGAGATGAAATACCAGCGCCGCCCACAGGAACATAATCGTCAACTGGGCAAATGCCAGCAAGGCCGAGTAGAGCAGCTTCCCCGCCAGCAGCGTTGTCATCGTCACCCGCGCCGACAGCACTCGATCCAGCGCCCCGCTCTCTGATTCATCCAGCAGACTCCCGCCCGCCGCGCTCGCCGTGAACAGCAGAAACATCACGCCCACGCCCGCCGCGTAATACGAAATCATCGGGCTCTTCTTCTTCTCACCCACCACGTCACGCACATCGACCGCAACCATCCCACCGCCCGCGCCTGCAGTCGAACTCGCCGCGGGTGTACCCTGTGCATCGTCCTGCTCCTGGAATTGCTTCAGCCGCGCCAGCCCCTCATCCATCTGCTTGCGCTGCTGCGGTGTCAGCCCGCCAATCTCCTGATCGAAATACTTTGACCCCAACGCCGCCATCGTCGCCGGCAACGACGTCATCACCGTCTTCTCCAGCATTCCCGCTACCACCTGCGCCGCCACTGGATCGGCGCTGTCGTGCAGAATCTGAAACTTCGCCTGCTGCGCTCCGGACGCAGGCCCAAACGAAATCGGGTGCGCCCCAAATCCCCCAGGAATAATCAGCGCGGCCGGCGCGTCGCCACTGCGCACCGCTGCCTCCGCAGTCGCCGCCGTGTAGTCCCCCGGCGCAGGATTCTCCTTGGTCGCCTTCGGATGTGTCATCGCATCGAGCGACGGTTCCCGCAGCAAACCCCGCACCAGGCTCCGTGAAGCGGCCGTCTGATCCTCATCCACTACCAGCACACTCACCCGCGGCGTCGATGACCCCCGCATGCTTCCAAACACAAACCCGAAAATCGTAAAAAACCCAATCGGCAGGATGAACGACATCACGAACGCGCCGCGGTCCCGCCGCAAGCTCCGAAAACTCGTCTCGACAACCGTCCCGATCATGCCCGAAGATCCTTCCCCGTCAGGTGCAGAAACACCGACTCCAGATTCGGCCGCTGCAAGGCCACATCCAGAACCTCAAGCCCATCCCGGCTCGCCGCCTCCAGCAGCTCCGCAATCTCCGCCGGCTTCTCCACGGAACAATGCACCACCCCATCCTCTGCCGTTCCCTCGTGCGCGGCCGCCCACGCCCTCAGATCGGCCCGCGTCACACCAAATCGCATCATCACCGAGCTGCGCAAGCCAAACGCCCGTGAAACCAGCGCCTCCTTCGTCCCTTCCGCGATAATCTGTCCGTGATCGATAATCGCGATCCAGTCGCACAGCCGCTCCGCCTCTTCCATGTAGTGCGTCGTATAGATGATCGTCGTGCCCGAGCTGCGCAGCGCTTCCACCATCTCGAAGATCCGGTTTCGCGACTGTGGATCGACGCCCACCGTTGGCTCATCGAGCAGCACCAGCTTCGGCCGGTGGATGAGTCCTGCCGCCATGTTCAGCCGCCGCTTCATCCCTCCCGACAGCGTCTTCACCGGAGATCCTGCGCGATCCGCGAGCGCCGCCCACTCCAGGCACCATACGATGGCCTCGCTGAGTTTTCTCCCGCCTAAACCCTGATACTTCCCAAACGCTTCGAGATTTTCCCGGCACGTCAGCAGCGGATAGACCGCCAGTTCCTGCGGCACCCATCCCAGTTCGGCCCGCGCTGCGCTTGAACTCACTGGCTGGCCAAAAATGCTGATGCTGCCCGCATCCAGCCGCACCCGTCCCACAATGCTGCGAATCAGCGTCGACTTTCCCGCACCGTTCGGCCCGAGCAGCCCAAAGCACGCGCCCGGCTGAATTTCAAACGACACCCCTGCCACCGCGGTGACCGCGCCAAAGCGCTTCACCACGCCATCCACGCGCAGTGGCAATGCCTCTGCCTGCGCCACTTCCGATTTGTTCTGATCAGCAGACACGCGGTTCGCAAGGCTCAGGGAGCTTGCCGAGCATCATAGCCGTTTCACTGGAAGGGGCGACGAAAAATCGGCGCGCTGCCAAACCGGCAAATGCCGGCCCAAGCATCGGATTTCCCCGATGCTTCGGCCTTATATCTGCTTACTGTGCGGTCTGTGCCTGTGGAGCAGCCGCTTCCGGCTGGCGAGGCGCGGCTGGCTTCTTCGGCTGCTGCTCTTTCTTGCCGGGCGCAATGATGGCGTGCAGCGTGTTGCCTTCCATGCGCGGCATGAACTCGACAATGCCGTTCTCGCCGATGTCCACGATCAGCCGGTTGATGATTTTGTATCCCAGCTCACGGTGCGCCATCTGCCGGCCTTTGAAGCGCAGCGAGGCCTTCACCTTGTCGCCATCCTGCAGAAAGCGGACTGCCTGGTTCTTGCGCGTTACGTAATCGTGATCGTCAATCGTTACCGAGAACTTCACTTCCTTCACGACGATCACTTTTTGACGCTTGCGGGCTGCGCGGTCACTCTTTTCTTTTTCGTAGAGGAATTTTCCGTAATCCTGAATACGGCAAACCGGCGGCACAGCTGTGGGCGACACTTCCACCAGGTCAAGACCGCGCTCGCGGGCTATCTTGAGCGCTTCAAAGGGGGGAAGGATGCCGAGCTGCTCACCGTTCTCGTCGATCACGCGGATTTCGCGGGCGCGAATCCGATCGTTGATTCGAACAAACTGCTTCGCGGAACGTTTATCGATGGGTTCTTCTCCTGGGCGTGGACAAACCACGCGGCAACTCAGTATATCAACCGTCTGCTTCTACGATGCATGGTGACGGATTCAGGGCGAGCGTTACGCCCCGAATGCCGGATATCTAATGCTTATTGCTGGCGCGGGCATCGAAGTCGTGCATTCGGCTGGCCTCGAAGCTCACAATCTTCCACTGCCCCAGCCGCCGGTTGTAAACGCGAGTGTAACGATACTGCCCGCTGATGTCGCTGCTTCCATTGGTCCCCTCCAGCTGCGCCTGCGACGTCACAACTGCCGTATCGCCGTAGACCCGCACATGCGTGTCCGTCAAATCCAGCTTCGTGATCCGGATCGTCCCCGCGCTCCGCTGCGCCAGCGCCTGCGGCTTGTTCTCCACCGTGCCATTGGACGTGATCCCGACGTAATCGTCGGCCAGCAACCGGCTCATCTCCCCAATGTTATTGGTCACTGTGGCCTGCTGCCACCGCTGCTCCAGCGCTTCGATCTCCTTATGGATTTCGCTCTTCTCATGGTGCGGCACTCCCCACACCGGATGGCACGACGCCAGCACGATCAGCACCGCAACAGCTTGCGGAACCGGTTTGATGCACAGGCTGGAGGCCGGGCGTCGGCGCATGGTCGTAACCGATGCTAGCCCGGGTTCCCGCGGCCCGTCAAAAAAGAATCGCCGAACTGTCGCCAATCGTCCCCGGATCGTCATATCCAGCGCGGAACGCCCCACCATGTCCCGTCCTCGCACGCGCCCCTACCCTCTCAGACGCGCGAAAGTCCTGGATGATTGCATCGGTCCCTAGGCCACCGAGGTCAGGTTTTCTACCTGCCGGTCGAGCATCAGTTGATAGATCCCACCCACCGCGTAATCCCTGAAGTGCGGCGAGGCCCGGTGCGCATCCACCGCCTGCTGATCCTTATATTGCTCGTAGATGACCACCGTGTCAGGTTCCCCGTCGAGGGTATGCGGGACGTAATTAACGCAGCCAGCCTCCTGACGCGACGCCAGCGCCAGCGCCGTCAGTAACTCAGCCACTCTCGCGCGGTCATCCGTGCGAAACCTCATGCGAACCGTAAAGCTGATCATCGTCTAGCCCGACACCCTCATAGAAAACTATTTATTTCCCGCAATCGCCCGCATCGCCTCGCGGAATGCCGGCAGTTCCAGCGTCTGATCCCGATCCGGGCCCGTCGACACAATTGCAATCTGCGCGCCCGATTCCCGTTCCATGAACCGCAGATATTCCTGCGCCGCTTTCGGCAGTTCGTCGAAGTTCCGAATTCCTTCCGTCGACGTCTTCCAACCCTTCAGCCGAGTGTACACGGGCCGTATTGCATCAATACCTCGTATATCGGCCGGCATCACATCGTACGGCTTCCCGTCGACTTCATACGCCGTGCATACCGGAATCCAGTCCATTTCATCCAGCACGTCCAGCTTCGTCACCACCAGCCAGTCCGTTCCATTGATCTGGTTCGAGTAGCGCAGAAGCGGCAAATCCAGCCAGCCGCAGCGCCGCGGACGCCCCGTCACCGCGCCGTATTCCTGCCCTCGCGCGCGCAGCGCCTCTCCCGCCTCGTCGAAAATCTCCGTCGGGAACGGCCCTTCGCCCACCCTCGTCACATACGCCTTCGTAACCCCAATCACCGTTCCAATCCTCGTCGGCCCCACGCCCGTCCCCGTCGACGCGCCACCCGCTGCCGCCGACGACGACGTTACAAACGGATACGTCCCGTGGTCGATGTCCAGCATCGTCCCCTGCGCGCCCTCGAACATCACGCTCTGGCCCTCGTGCAGCGCCTGATTCAAAAGCGCCGCCGTGTCCGTTACAAACGGTCGCACCTTTTCCGCCGCCGCTGCGTATTCGTCGTACATCTGCGCCGGATCCAGAGGCTCCGTCCCGAACAGCGCATGCGCAATCGCATTCTTCTCGCGGCAGGCGTTCTCAATATGCGTCTTCAACAGGCTCGTGTTCAGCAGATCGACCACCCTCAGCCCGTTCCGCGCCATCTTGTCTTCATACGCCGGACCGATGCCGCGGCTCGTGGTCCCAATCTTCTGCCGCCCCGGCGCGCTCTCCGCCGCCAGCTCAATCATCCGGTGATAAGGCAGGATCACCTGCGCCCGGTTCGACACAAACAGCCGGCTGTCCACATCGATCCCCAGATCGCGCAGCCGTCCCGTCTCTTTCAGAAACGCCATCGGATCGAGCACAACCCCATTCCCAATGACGCCGCGGCACCCAGGCCGCAAAACGCCGCACGGCACCAGTTGCAAAATGAATTTTTGCCCGTTGATGATCACCGTGTGCCCGGCGTTGTGGCCGCCCGCGTAGCGCGCTACCACCGAGAACCGCTCGCTCAGCACATCGACAATCTTGCCTTTGCCTTCATCGCCCCACTGCGCGCCTACCACCACTGCCGACTTTGCCTGGGTCACCGGATTCCTGCTTTCCCTTCTTCTGATCCCGGCTCCACGGCACACGCTCGCTGTTAGCTGTCGAACGCGCAAAATATGAATCTGAGGTGACCGTGGGTGGGCCGGATGTGCCTAACAGTCCATCCGATTCCCCATCATATATTGCCAGGGCCTGCTCTGAAAGATTACGGCTGACCGTCTGGTAGCGAAGCCGTCATCCGCCCCGCCGCCAGCCAGATTGTGTGCCCACCGCAGCTCGGATCATCGACTGCGTGCTCCACCACCTCGAAACCGTTTTCACCCAGCAAGGTTCGGTACTCCGCGGGATCGAGGCTTCCGTGATAGAGCGGCTCGCCTTCAAAATCCCCCAGCGCCGAGTCATGCTCCGGCCCACTCGTGAACATCAGCGCCGCTTTTCCTCCCGCATGCCGCGAAAAAAGCGGAAACATCGGCCGCTGCTCTTCCGGGGACAAATGAAAAAAGCTGTCCCACGCCAGAACACCATCGAAGCTCCTGCCCAAATCGAGTGTCCGCATATCGCCCAAAATCCACTCCTGCGTTGGAAAGCGTTGCCGGCTCAGTTCGAGCAGCGGCGCCGACGAGTCAACCCCCGTCACGCGATAACCCTGCCCGATCAAATAGCCTGCTATCGGCAATCCAGCGCCGCAGCCAAGATCCAGAATCGATCCGCCCGCGGGCACCAGCTTCAGGAATCGATCCAGCCAGGGCCGCTCCAACACACTGCCCAGGCTTCGCAACCGATCCCACACCGCTGCGTGGCGTTGGTAGAGACCGACAATCTGTTCAGACTCCAGGGTCACCCCACCACGCTACCCGGCCCGTCTCGATGCATCAAGCTTCGTCACATCAGAGGTGTTCCCACTCTCCACACTCCCACCCCCTTTTCCACCCCGCCCAACCTGCGATACTGAACCTTCATGACCAGCGTTTGTCCCAAATGTGGCGGCATGGGAGTCCAGGTGACTCCCTTTTCAGGCGGGGCCACCAAGATTGAAACCTGCCAGTGCCAGCTGGACCAGCGCGTCGCGCGGCTGCTTCACCGCGCTGCCGTTCCCGCCCGCTACGAACACTGCTCCCTCGACAGCTATGAGGCGAGCTTTCCCGGCGCCGACCGCTCGCTCGCATCCGCCCATCTGATGGCGCGCCGCTTCGTCGATGGCTATCCGGCGACCACGGCCGGCCGCGGTCTGCTTCTCACCGGCTCTATCGGCGTCGGCAAAACTCACCTCGCCGCGGGCATTCTGCAGGCGCTCATCGTCGAGAAAAGCGTCCACGGCCTCTTCTGCGATTACCGCGAGCTCCTCAAGGAAATCCAGCACTCCTACAACCCGCAGGTCGCCACCACCGAAATGGAAATCCTGCAGCCGGTGTTCGACGCCGAGGTCCTGGTTCTGGACGAGCTCGGCGCTTCCAAGCCCACTGACTGGGTCTGGGATACGGTCGCGCTCGTCCTCAACACGCGTTACAACGACAAGCGCACCACCATCATCACCACGAATTATGCGGACCTGCCGCCCGGAGGCTCCGCCAACGGCACCACCCGCGCCACCCGCGACGAAACCCTTGGCGACCGCATCGGGGAGCGCATGCGCTCACGGCTGGCCGAAATGTGCGTCATGGTGGAGATGCGCGGGGAAGATTTCCGCCGTACCGTCGGCCGCGCCCGCTTCGGCTGAGCGACGCCGTAATTTCCCCCGGCCGCCTCGCACCCCGCATCCAACTGAACCGTGAAGAAAGCGGAGCGGGATTCTCTGCTGCTAATGCTCGCCATTGCCTCAGGTTCGGCCGATGGCTGGAGCTATTTCGGCCTCGCCCACGCCTTCGTCGCCAACATGACCGGCAATACTGTCCTGCTGGGTATCGCCGTTTTTCAGTCCCACGGCGATATGCTTCATCCACTGGTCTCGATTGCAGGCTATTTTGCCGGTGTTTGCCTGGGTACACTCATCGCTCGCCGCGTTCCCACTGGCGAAACGTGGGCGCGCTCCATCTCCTGGGCGCTCTTCCTCGAATCCCTCTTCCTCCTCGCGGCGGAAACGGTTTGGGTCGCGGTCCATCAACACCCATCAGCTGCACTGGGCTCCATCCTCCTGGCCTGTGTCGCTCTCGCCATCGGAGTCCAAAGCGCCGCGATGGTCCAGCTGAAAATTCCAGGCGTCGTGACCACCTATATCACCGGCACCTGGACCACCCTCGCGAACGGACTCACCCTGCTGGCTGCCCGCCAACCGCAGATTGAGCGCGAAAAAACCAAATTCGAAGAACGGTTTGCACTCCAGGCGGTCGTCCTCGCAGTTTATTTCCTCTCCGCCGTGCTGACCGGCTGGTCCTTTCGCCATGCACCAGCTGTGGTTGGCGCCATCTCCGCCGTAGCTGTCCTGCTCGTCGCGGCTTATGGCGCCCTCCGCGGCTAAATATCAATAGAATCCATCGTTTTCCGCCCTCGCGCATCCTTTCTATAGAGGCTTAAAACGAATGGCCACAGATACTCTCCATCGGCGGCCGCGCGTCATGATCATTGGGGGTGGCTTCGCGGGCACCCACGCGGCCAAAGCGCTGGCAAAGCTGCCGGTCGATGTCACCCTGGTCGACCGCCGCAATCACTTTACGTTTCAGCCCCTCCTCTATCAGGTCGGACTCGCCGTCCTCTCCCCCGCCGACATCGCTTCGCCCCTGCGTACCATGATGCGCGGCAGTTCCAGCACTGAAGTCCTGATGGACGAAGCCCTCAGCTTCGACCTGCCGAACCGGCGTGTCCAGTTCCGCAGCGGCGCCGTGATGTCGTACGACTACCTCATGGTCGCCACCGGCGCCACCCACTCCTACTTCGGCCACGATGAGTGGGAGCCGCTGGCCCCAGGCCTCAAGACTGTCGAAGACGCCATTGAAATTCGCCGCCGTGTGCTGCTTGCTTTTGAGCTGGCAGAACGCGAGATGCTTGAGACCGGCACCCATCCTCCGCTGAACTTTGTCATCATCGGCGGCGGACCCACCGGGGTGGAGCTGGCAGGCGCCATCTGCGACATCACCCGCCGCTTTATGCGCCACGACTTTCGCCACATCGATCCCACCACCTCGCGCGTGATCCTCATCGAAGGCATGAATCGCGTGCTCGCCACTTACCCCGAGGATCTCTCCGCGAAGGCCGAGGAGCAGCTGAAGGCACTGGGCGTCGAGGTCCGCACCAACCTGCGCGTCACCGGAGTCCAGCCAGGCTTCGTTATCGCCGGCGATCAGCGCTTCGTGTCCGCGGTCACGCTCTGGGCTGCCGGTGTCCAGGCTTCTCCACTTGGCAAACTGCTCGGCATGCCCACGGACAAACGCGGAGCCGTGCTGGTCAACAACACGCTGAACCCAGAAGGCCATCCGGAGATTTTCGTCTGCGGCGATCTTGCCCACTTCGAGCAGAACGGCCGTCAAGTTCCCGGCGTCGCGCAGCCAGCCATGCAGATGGGCGATCACGTTGCCCGCATGATTGAGGCCGACCTCAACCACCAGCCCCGCCGCTCCTTCCACTACTTCGATAAGGGAGACATGGCCACCATCGGCCGCCTTGCCGCCGTCGCTAAAGTCGAATGGCCTTTCAAGGCCCACTTCGGCGGCTTTCTCGCGTGGATCAGCTGGCTCACCGTCCACATCTACTTCCTCATCGGCTTCCGCAACCGGCTCGCCGTGCTTTCGCAGTGGGTCTGGAGCTACTTCACGTTTAGCTATGGCGTGCGCCTGATCTACGGTAGTCAGTCTCTCCCGGGATGGACCGATAAGCAGGGCGTCGAAATTCAGGCCTCCGATGCCCCAGGCGATCCTCTGGCCGCAGGCGCTTCGACCTCCGCACGCAGTCTTACGGCGTCGGTGGCTCGCAACTCGGTTCCGTCGAAGATCGCCGCTGCAGATTAGCGATTGCGCGTTCCAGCGTCAGTAGAGTGAAGCTTCTCCCTCCGGCCGCGTCTTCCAGCGCCGGTGCACCCACAGCCACTGATCCGGATAACGGCGCACGTACCCCTCAATCGCGGCCGTAAAGCGTGCCGTGTTGTCGAGCACGTCCCGCTCGTCATCGCCTGAATCCGCCACCGGGATCTCCTCGCCAAAGTGCAGGACGTATTTCCGCTCTGCCGCTTCCCACACCAGAAATCCGGGCAGAACCGCCGCGCCCGTCCGCTGCGCCACCCGCGCCAGCCCCGATGCTGTACACGCCGCCACTCCGAAGAACGGCACGAAAACTCCCTGCGGCGGCGTCATGTTCGTGTCCATCAAAATACCCACCGTCTCCCCGCGTTTCATCGCCGACAGCAGACCCCGGGCGAAATCGTCTTTGTGGACCACGTGATTGCCATGGAGACAGCGAATGTCGTTGACCATCCGGTCGACGCGCGCATTGTCGAGCCGCCGGATCACCATGGTCATCGGATAACCCATCAACGAATGCCAGAAGCTGGATAGCTCCCACGCACCCAGATGTCCGGTGACGATCAGGACGCCCTTGCCTCGATCCCGCGCCGCCAGGTAGTTCTCCAAACCCTCGTACCGGAAAAGAGTGCGCGTGTTCTCGCGCGTGTAACGGCTCATGTGGCAGAACTCGCCGAGTTGCCAGCCAAGCTTGCGGTAAAGCCCGCGCAGAACGCGGCTCCGCTCGTCCGCCGGCATTTGCGGATGCGCCAGTTCCAGATTCCTGAGTCCGGTGCGCCGCAGCCGCGGCACCACCCACCATGCCACCGCCCCCAGCGCCGCGCCCATGCTGCGCGCAACGCCTCGGGGCAGCGCTCCAATCAGCCTTAACAGAGTCCAGGCGAACGCATATTCCAGAGCTTCTCGCATCGATGGCGAAAAGTCAGTCTATATGGTCAACAGTCGCTGTGCTCAGGCGAACCCGGCAAGGCGGAAGCCCCACCGCTCCGCCCTGCCGTTCGCTTCGAGAAGAACTACTCCTGAGAGGCGTGGAAATACTTCACTACAGTCCGCACAAAAGGCCGCGCATCCATGGGCACCGGTACATCGCCACGCAGCACATGAGTAAATTCCTCAGGGGCTCCGTAGAAAGCATCGGTGTCGGCATGGTTCTGGCTCACGGCCACACCGCTCAAGTCGACGCCGGCAAAGAGACCCTTGCTCCGCGACCACGTCAGTAGCTCAGACTGCAGTTTCCAGTTCGTCGAGGCCTGGGCGTTGCGTCCCACCGGACCAGCCGCCGCTGAGGCATCGGCGCCAATCTTGAACTTGCTGTGCAGCAAGTCCTGAAACCCCTTGTCGTTGACGGCAACCAGCACCAGATCCGTGCCCTGTCCGCCAATCTGGAAGCCCCAGGAACCGCCCTCCAACCGAATAAATACCGGCGCACTCCAGCCATGCGGAGTGCGGCAGGTCACCACTCCCTGCCCGTATTCCGCTCCAAAAATAAAAGCGCCCTTCAGCATGCCGGGCACCACGCCAACGCACGTTGCCTGCTTCAAAATGGAATCCGGAATCTGCTTGTCGGGGGTAGCCATCACCTGGTTCAGAACATCCCGCGCCGCATCGAGGCGAGAAATGATTTTGCCCTTGTCCTGAGCGAACCCAGGAACAGCCAGCGCGAACGTGCAAAGTAGAATTGCAAGTCTTTTCATTTCAGTTATTTCTCCCATCACAAAGTTGTATCTCAGGAGCCTCAGGCTATCGTATCGCAAATCGATTAACCCAGCGCGAGGCCCGGTTTGGCCGACACTTCCTACAGGCTGCAGAGGAGATTTTGACGCCACAGCGCGCCGAATCGTCACTCAACCCGCTGGCATCCTGTTACCGGGCATTCCGCATACCCAGCCACCCGACGCCCGTCAGTACGATGCGCGCC
Organism: Acidobacteriaceae bacterium; assembly: GCA_036490815.1. GTDB lineage: Bacteria > Acidobacteriota > Terriglobia > Terriglobales > Acidobacteriaceae > Palsa-343. The sequence goes on along the minus strand of DASXDF010000065.1, from coordinate 84,537 downwards.
CGACCATTATGGTTGAAGCGGGATAATGGCGAATCTTACTGAAAAGAAACAAAAAATGGGGCTGCGGATGCAGTCGCCTGCCAACCATCAGCCCCGTTCCCCAGATCTGCGTTGTAAGTGTCTCAGTTGTAGCGAGCAGTTTCGTAATCCCGCAAGATAACGAAGGTAGGGTCAACTTTCGTAATCAGCCGAGCGGAACCCTCAGGATTGCCACTTGCCACAGTCGCCCGGTTCCGGCTTGCCCCGGCCGTTGACCTGCCTGGGTTTGCTCTTGCCGCTCTTACATCTTGTACTTCCCTAAATCCTCATCTCCGAGATTCTCCAGCCAGCGACGTACATCCTGTTCCGTCGGCTGCGTCTCAGCCGTATTGGGCAGCACCTTGGCCGCGTGCAGCACTTCCTCTGAGACGAAAATCGGGCAGTCCGACCGCAGAGCCAGCGCCAGCGCGTCGGACGGCCGCGCATCAATCGCCACAATCTCCCCGTTCTGCTCCATCCAGATCACCGCGTAAAAAGTGTCGCCGCGCAGCTCAGAAACCACCACCCTCTGCACCTGCGCATTCAATCCCATCACCACGTTCTTCAGCAGATCGTGCGTCAGCGGCCGCGCCGTCGTCGCCTTCTCCACTTCCAGCTGGATGGCGTTGGCCTCATACAGCCCCACCCAGATCGGCAGCACCGCCTCGCTCTTCGGATCTTTCAGGATCACGACCGGCATATTCGTCGAAGGATCGACCATCAGGCCCCGGATTTTCATTTCCACTTCCATCGTGTCCCCCACTACTGAATCTCGACTGCCTCACCCACCAGACTGTTCGGCAGCGTCTTTGTAACACGCACCGGCACATAGACACCCGGCGCAGGCGCAATCAACTGTGTTGTCGTAAAGTTCAGCGTCTTGTTCTGCGAGGTACGCCCCACCACCTGACCGCGGGCTGGATTCATCCCCTCAACCATCGCTTCCAGCACCTGGCCCAGATGCTTCTCGTAATTCGCCCGCTGTATCTCCCGCTGCCGTTCCAGCAATACCTGCAGCCGCTTCGACTTCTCCTCTTCCGGAATCGAATCCGGCATCGAGATCGCCGGCGTATTCGGACGCGGCGAATACTTGAACGCAAAAACGCCGTCGTACTGAACCTCATCCAGCAGCATCAGTGTCTCTTCAAAATCCTCTGCCGTTTCGCCAGGAAATCCCGTAATCACGTCCGTCGTCATGCTGATGTTCCGTTGCGCGCCTTTGATCCATCCGATGCGCTCCAGGTACTGTTCGCGCGTATATTCACGCGCCATTAAGCGCAATACCTTCGATGATCCACTCTGCACCGGCAGATGCACGTGGTCGCACAACGACGGCACCGCGTCGATGGCTGCCACGATATCCCGAGTAAAGTCCCTCGGATGCGACGTCGTAAACCGCACCCTGCGAATCCCGGGTATCTCGCCCACCGCAGTCAGCAACTCTGCAAAGCTGCGCTTCCCTTCCGAGTCCCGATACGAATTCACGTTCTGCCCCAGCAGCTGAATCTCCGTGAATCCGGTGTCCGCCATGCGCCGCGCCTCGGCCAGCACCGACTCCGACTTCCGGCTCCGCTCCTTGCCGCGCGTGTACGGCACTACGCAATAAGCGCAGAACTTGTCGCAACCTTCAATGATGGTGATGTACCCACGGTGCGGATTCGATCGCGCCGTGAACTCCGTCTCAAAGGTCTCTTCCGTCTGCCGGTCGTCGAGTCCCGTCACCCTCGTCGCGCCGTTCTCGATCTGCACCAGCATCTCCGGCAGCTTCCGGTACGACGCCGACCCCGACACCAGCGACACATACGGCGCCCGCTCGAAAATGCGCTCGCCTTCCTGCTGCGCAACGCACCCCAGTACGCCAAACCGCTTACCTTTTTTGTAGAGTGCCTTCGTGTCGTTCAGCCGGTTGAAAACCTTTTGCTCCGCCTTATCGCGAATCGAGCAGGTGTTATAGAGGATCAGGTCCGCCGCCTCTTCCGTCTCCACCTGGGCGTAACCCTGCTGCTCCAGCGTGCCAATCACTTTCTCCGAGTCGTGCACGTTCATCTGGCAGCCAAAAGTCTCGAGATAGAAGGTCTTCTGCGCCGCCATCCCCCGAGTATAACGGAGGATGGAGCATGACTGTCAGTACTCCGCCAGCGTCACATTAAGTTACATAGCTATGGACAACTCCACCGATCGTGAGCGCTGGAACGCCAAATTTCTCGCCGGCGAAGCGCAATCTGTCGACCCCGATTCGCTGCTGGTCGAAGTTGCTGGCAGCTTGTCTCCTGGTCGCGCCCTCGACCTCGCCGGCGGCGCTGGCCGCCATGCCCTTTGGCTGGCCCAGTCCGGATGGACCGCGGTCCTCACCGACGTCTCCGATCAGGGGCTCTCCATCGCCACGCACCGAGCCGTCGCGGCCAGCGTCCCCCTCACCACCCGGCGCGAATCGGCCGCCGAAACTCTGGCGTGGGCCAAGGACCACCCCTTCGACCTGATCCTCGTTGTCTGGTGCCTTGTCCGCGATTGCTTCGCCGCCCTGCCATCGGCCCTCGCCCCTGGTGGCACTCTGGTCTACAAGACCTACACCTCAGCCCATACGCGCTACTCCGAGGGTCACGCGCTCAACACTGCGCTCGATCCCGGCGAGCTGCGAACCGCATTCCCTTCTCTCAACACTGTCCTCTATCGGGAATCCAACGGTGTCGCCGAGCTCGTTGCGCGCTCCCAATCAACATCCGGATAGGACGCCTGCCGCGGCCCAGGCTCTCGGCTCAACTGCAGTACCGCCACCCACTGCCCCTTCCGCTCCTCGCCCCATACCACCTGCCCGCCCAGCACCCGCGCGATCAGGCCCGGCGGCATGTCGCGATGAAAATCGAAATAGCGCTCGTCGAACTTCTCATTCCAGCGCCCTAATCCCAGCCACAGCCGCGGCGGATCATACTTCGTCGAAAACACCAGCGCGGCCGAGTAATCGTCGCGCATCTCTGCTGCCTTTTCGATTTCAGCGCCAGAAAAATTCCCAATCGCCACCACCGGCACCGGCTTCGTGACATATCCCAGCTCCGGCTTGCTCAGCTCATCCGTCGCCGGCCACGCCGTCAGCACCCTCGTCTCCGGCATGTGCGCGACTATCTGCGCTATTGCTGCCTCGTGCAATCGGACTACCGTCGCGTATTCCAGATTGTCTTCCGGCGCAAACCGGTAGGGCGGATTAATAAACAGCCCCGCCACAAACGCCGCCGCGCTCAACGCCACCAGCCCGGTCCACTCCTTGAGCCGCCGCCGAAACGTATTCACGCACAAGAGAAGCACCAGCGGATAGAGCGGCAGCAGATAACGCGTCAGCAGCGCCCCACCCAGCACGGAGAAGAACACGACGTTCGCCGCGATAGTCACATAGAACACAGCCTGATCTGAAGGTCGAATCCGCTCGCGGAACTGGGGCGAAGCCGTGTGCCGCCGGCCAGGCTCCTCCACCGGCGGCAGCAACAAACAAGCCAGCATCGCCACTACCGGCACAAACAGATTCATATGCAGCGTTACATGCATTGTGCGATGCGCCAGCGCCAGCAGCACCCGCACCGGCGTCAGCGTCGCCGTCGCGTTGTAGCGCAGATACTCCGGATTCCCAAACACAAACCCGGTCTTCCGCCAGTGGAAGACATACCACCCGACCAAGGGAATAGCGGGCACAAGCAACGCTCCGATTTTGAGTGCTCGTTCTCCCCGCGGCCTCCGAATCTGCCAGCTCTCCCAAACCGCCAGAGCCAGCGGCGTCACAATCGCCGTCTCCTTCGACAGTGTTGCCAGCGAAAAACAAATCGCTGCCAGCCAAATCCGCCCTTCAAGGAAAAAAGTCAGCGCCCACAGCGTCCCCGCCGCCGCAAACAGGTCCGCGTGCGCCAGCGAACTCTGCGCAAAGAACACGGGATAGATCCCCGTCAGCAGTACCGTCGCCAGCGCTACCGCCTGCTTCCCGGTCGTGATCAGCGCCAGCCGCCACACCGCGGTCAGTGCCAGCGCCGCCACGGCGCACATCGCCACGCGCGTCACCGCGGGCGCGAAATGGAACACCTTCCAACAAACCGCCAGATAAACCGATGGCAGCGGCGGGTGCGCATTCGACAAAGTGGAATAGGGGATCAGCGAACCGGTGCGGAAAAAGTCATACGCTGCCGGAATGTAATACCCCGCCTCATCCCAGTAATAAGGCAGCCGCAACAGCGAAGCATGCGCGGCCACCACTGCGACAAACGCCGCCGCCAGCACCGCCCACCACGGAACCACACGCACGCGCACTCCGCTAGCCTGCTAACTCGCTGACCTGCTGACTCGCTCGGCCTCTCAGTGCACAGGCCCCTTCGGCGGCTGAGGTTCCAGAGCCAGCTGGCCAAAAGTCTGCTCATACTGCGCCAGGTTCTGCCCCAGGACGTTCCACAGCGCCTTCGCCTGCTGCGGACTCAGATACACGCCCAGCGCATTGTTCACATTCACCTCGTCAGGCGACTCCTGATGCACCAGGCCAAATACCAGCAGAAAATCCCACACGCTGACCCGCACCTGCACGCTGTTCGAGTAAATTTCGCGATACTCCGCCGTCTGGTTCAGGTGAATCTTCGGTTGTGGATTCGGTGGATTCATAGTCCCCACAAGACTACCGCATCGCGCCCTGGCGAGAATTCACCCGGAAAACCGTACTCTGCACGCCATGCCGAGCCTCAGATCGACCCCTTTGCCCCTGCGAACACACGCCGGCGTCCCACACGCCAGGCCCGCCAAAAGTGTATGCTGGAAGTATCTCGCGAAGCTTGTCCCGATTCGAGTCTGGCGGTTTTTTCCTATAACTCCCACCCTCTGTCTCCTGCCGACCTTCCGCAAGAAATTCTGTTCCGGGACGACGTCTTCCGCACGTAACCGCTGTGGCTTTATCGGTGGCAGCAGGTCTACCGCCGGATTCCCGGCCCACGGTGCTTCGAGAACGTCTTCCTTCAACCGGCAACCCCTCACCGGGAGAGAACAGCGAGGTCGCATGCAAGCAACTGAACCGAACAAATACGCCCTGCAGGATCTGCATCAGGCGATCGATTTAATCGATCGCAAGATCATCTACTGTCAAACTTACGAAAACTTCGATTCCCAGGAAGCCCGCGATACCAACCTTCGCAAGCTTTCCACCAAGCGCGCGACGCTGGTGAAAGCTGCGACAGCGCTGACTTCGCAGGGTTTCAAATGCGACCCCCGATTCCTGCCCCGCTCCTTCATCCATCCCGTGGAGGCAGCTGAGGAGTCGACCGTCCCGGCCGTGGCGGAGGGTGGCGAAATTGTGCGGAAACGGCGAACAAGGAGGTAACCCCTGGCTTCACGAACCAGTGCTACGTTTGCAAAACGGCAAAAGGAACGGGCCCGTCAGGAAAAGCAGCAGGCCAAATTGCAGCGCAAACAACAGAGAAAACTTGAGAAACGGGATCCTTTGTCGGGTTCGGAATCCGACAATCCCGATTCGACTACGGAACTTGTGCCCTTGTCCGAGCCGCTCTCCGAGATCAACCCTGCTGCCGCCGAAACAGCCCTAACGGAAAAGGAAAGCCAATGAAAAAGCTCTATGTTGGAAACCTCGCCTTCAGCGCCACCGAAGCCGATGTCCGTCAATGGTTCGAGCCACACGGCGCCGTCGAAAGCGCAACCCTCGCCACGGATCGCGACAGCGGACAATCGCGCGGATTTGCCTTCGTCGAGATGACCAACGACAGCGAAGCCGAGGCAGCCATCACCGCCTTGAACGGCACCCAGGTCGGCGGACGCGCCCTCGTCGTGAACGAAGCGCGCCCCAAAACCGGCGGCGGTGGATTCGGCGGCGGACGCTCAGGCGGCGGCTATGGTGGCAATCGCTCCGGTGGTGGTGGCGGCTACGGTGGTAATCGCCGCTCCGGTGGCGGTGGTGGCGGCGGCGGCCGTGGAGGCTCGCGCTACTAGTTCACTCCTTCCTGAGTCGCTCGAAAGCTGCGCTCGTTACTTTAGGCTCCCCTCAATGGGGAGCCTTTTGTAATTGTTTTGTATCCTCCCCGCTTGTGTAGTTCTGCAAGGACCAAACTGGAACCCAGGCACGCAGACCACCCCCCCGCGTTCTCCTGCGTTCCACTTCTTCTGAGGTCCCGATGAACGCCCTGCTCGTCTATCCCAGATTTCCCGATACGTATTGGAGCTTCCGCTACGCACTCTCGTTTCAGGGCAAGCGCGCCGCGCAGCCCCCGCTTGGTCTCATGACTGTCGCCGCTCTTCTGCCCGCATCCTGGAACAAGCGCCTCACCGATACCAACGTCGAGCGCCTCAGGGATCGGGACCTGGCCTGGGCTGACGTGGTCCTGCTCAGCGGCATGCATGTTCAGCAGGACCATTTGCTCTCCATCGTCCGCCGCTGCCGCGCACTCGGCGTCCGCACGGTCGTTGGCGGACCCATCGCCAGCAGCCTCACCGCGGCCGAACTTGAGGCCGACCATATCGTCATCGGCGAGGCCGAAGACCTCATCGCCGATCTGGCCCGCGACCTTGAAACCGGCACTGCGCGCCGCGTTTACGAATCCCCCGAGCGCCCCGCGATGGACCACACGCCCCTGCCCGATCTCAGCCTCATCCGCATGAAGCACTACAGCACCATGACCGTGCAGTACTCGCGCGGATGTCCCTTCAACTGCGAGTTCTGCGACATCATCGAGATTTATGGGCGCCGCCCGCGTACCAAGCCGGTCGCCCACGTGCTCGCCGAATTCGATCAGCTCTTTGCTGCCGGCTGGCGCGGTCCGGTCTTCATCGTCGACGACAACTTTATCGGTAACAAGGTTCGCGTCCGCCAATTGCTCACCGCCCTGACCGAGTGGCAACGCGACCACCGCCACCCCTTCCGTCTCATTACCGAAGCCTCCCTGAACCTCGCCGACGATCGCGAGCTCATGCAGTCTATGAAAGACGCGGGCTTCGCCTCCGTCTTTCTCGGCATCGAGACGCCCGACGTCTCCAGCCTGATGGCTACGCAGAAGCTGCAGAATACCCGCCGTGACCTGCTCGAGAGCGTCGCCGCCATTCAGCAGTACGGCATTGAAGTCATGGGCGGATTCATCCTCGGCTTCGACACCGACCGCGAAGACGTCTTCGACCGCCTCGTCGATTTCATTCAGAAAAGCGCGATTCCCATCGCCATGGTCGGGCTTCTCCAGGCCATGCCCGGCACCCAGCTCCACCGCCGCCTCTCCCGCGAAGGCCGCATCCTGCACGCCGGCGGCGGCAACAATACCGGCTGCGAGCTCAACTTCCTGCCCCGTATGAACGCTGCCAAACTCGTCGAAGGATACCGCTCCGTGCTTCGCCGCATCTACAGCCGCGAAGCCTACTACGATCGCGTCCGTGCGTATCTCAGTCGCTGCCACCCGCGTTATCGATCCCAAATCACGCTGGCCAATCTGCGCGCCATGTTCCTTTCCATCGTGCGCCAGGGCGTCCTCGGCCGAGCCCGACTGAGCTACTGGAAGTTTCTGCTGCTGGCCGCCACCCGCTATCGCCGATCCTTCGGCGCCGCCATGACCATGGCCGTCATGGGCTACCATTTCCAGATCATTACTGAGCAGATCTCGCGAGCCGAGAGCTAAGGTTCACCGCAATTTCCGCCCAAAAAGAAAAAGCGGGAAGAATCAAGGGACCGCAGTCCCGATTCTTCCCGCCTTCCTGTTTCCTGGTTTAGAGGGCCTGAACGTTCTCTGCCTGCCAGCCCTTCGGTCCCTTCACTACGTTGAACTGGACCGCCTGACCTTCCTGGAGCGAACGGAAGCCGTTGCTCTGAATCGCGGAGAAGTGGACGAATACGTCCTCGCCGTTCGGGCGGCTCAGAAATCCGAAGCCCTTGGCGTCGTTAAACCATTTCACTGTTCCCTGTTCCATAACTATTTTTTCCTTGTTGATTTTGAATGTATCGCTGAACTCAATGTAGCGTTTATTGCGAGTCAAGCGATAAGCAGGAACAGGCAAGAAACCAGATCGGATTCGACGATCGCCCACAGTATAGCATTGTTTTCCCTGCGCCTCCCCCTGGTAACCCCCAGCGACTCAACAGGCAAAGAAAGATGGAGGCTGCGCCGCCCTTCCAGCGTATGCTGATACCAGACTCGATCGGCACCAGGATCGATCGGCATTTTCTAGCCAGCCCTCGATAGCTCCGTCGCCAGATTCCCCATTTTCCGTGGAATCGGAGCTCTCCCGGCAGGGGGACCCATACCCGGGACCCTGCGTCGAGTCCGGCTCTTGCAGCGAACGCGCCATAACCGGGAAAGAGGTAGCAATGCGATCCAATCTGGTGTATTCGGCCGGGCTCCAAATCGAGAATCGGTTCCTTCTCGCCACCATCGTTATGAGGGCGGTCCGAAGGCTCCATATCGATACGACACGTACCGAAGATACTGCCAATAAGGTCTTTGTTGACATCGCGAATGGCCGCTATGCGCCGACCGCCCTGCCCGAGCCCGTGCCACCCCCCTCCATCGAGGCCCTGCTCATAGCGCCCGCCGCCTAAACGGCAATCTTCCCCGGAGACTCCCCTCCCGGCGAGAGTCTCCCCCTTACCACCCCGCCTTGGTCATCGCAGGAGCCCATTCCGCGCGCTCCTTGCGCCAAAGTACAATGCAGATGGTTCTCGACCCCGACAGGCGACCGCCAACGGTCCCTGCTCCGGACGCTTGATCAACCATGCCCATGCAAGGCTCTGTGCGAGAGTGGCGGAATTGGCAGACGCACCAGACTTAGGATCTGGCGCCCGAAAGGGCGTGGGGGTTCAAATCCCCCCTTTCGCACCATATCTCTTCCCGCCGCGCCCGTACCTCAGGCCGCCACAAACTCCCCATGCCGGATCTCTCCCGGCGACATGTCATCCACAAAGCACCAAACCCAGCTTTCCCCCGGCTCCACCGACCGCATCAGCGGGTGCTTCGTCGCGTGAAAATGCTTCGTCGCATGCTTGTTCTTCGACGAGTCACAGCACCCCACGTTCCCACACTCGAGGCATAGCCGCAGATGCACCCAGCGGTCGCCCATCCTGACGCACTCCGCGCACACATGCGTCGACGTCGTTGTGAATTTGATCTCGTTCAGATGCGCACAGCCTGATGCCATCGCTCCTCCTCGCTCTGCTTCCTCCTGCCTCATCCGGTCCGCTCCAGGGCGCCTCGATCCCACTGCCCGAAGCGAGCAGCCGCCTCATACGTGCTCCTGCAAAACTCCAGCAGCGCCCGGCTCGGCGACGCCGCTGTGCGCAAATCCTCATAGGTCAGCACATATTCACCCAGCTTTGTATCCCAGCGCGCCGCCTCCGGGCGAACTCGAGCCTCCGCAAACCCAACGGGAGAAGGAGCCGCATACGAATAAAACGCCGCATCAGAAACTCCCTCCGTCCCCGGCCAAAATCCCACGCTGCTCACCTCATGCGAATAGGCTTCCCGCGTCACCGGATCTGCGCCCGGCCTCTCCGGCGCCTTCCGGCCCGAAAATCGCGTGACCGCCAGATCGAAGCTTCCCCAGAAAAAATGCACCGGGCTCACCTTCCCGATAAACTCCGACCGGAACTGATAGAACGCCGCATCCACACTCAACAGAACCTGCCAGAACTTCTCCGCCATCGCCGCGTCATACGCCCCATGCACGCGGTCCTCATCAAACGCGATGGGGTTCGGCACTTCCACCGGCATCCGCCAGATTTTCACCTCGATTCCTTCGCCACGCAACATCTCCATGCACTGCGCGTAAAAATCTGCCACCGTCTGCGGCTTCAGCGCCAGCGTCTTCACCGTGCCCTCGCTGGTCTCGAGCACCAGCTGGCGCGCCAGAAAATCGAAGGTCAACTCGAACGCCCGCGCTCCATAAGCAATCCGCGACGTTGTCAGCCCCCGTGCCGTTACGTACAGCGGAACATTCCACCAGTGATTCACCAGCGGCGTCAGCGCCAGGCGCACCTTGCCCACAATCTGCGTCCACATATGCAGTGTGGCGCAGGTGTCCTTCCACGCAGCCAGCGGCAGCGACGGCCAGCAACTCGCATCATCGGACAACACAATCTTCGCCATCAGGCTTTTCCCTTCCCCGCCTTGTTTTCCGCTCTCGGCTCCGTCATCTTCATCGGATCCAGAATCTCATCCAGCTCCGCCTCGCTCAGCACCTTCTTCTTCCGCGCCAGCTCCACAATCGAAACCTCGCTCGCCACCGACTCCTTCACCAGCTCCGCCGCCTTCGCATACCCAATCTTTGGATTCAGCGCCGTCGCCAGCGCAATCGTGCTCTCGGCATAATACCGGCACTTCTCCGCATTCGCTTTGATCCCCGCCACGCCGCGCTCCGTGAACACACGCAGCATGTTCGCCATGATCGTAATGCTTTGCAAAACGTTATAAGCCATGGCCGGCATCATCACGTTCAGCTCCAGCTGTCCCGCCTGTACCGCCATCGCCACCGCCGCATCGTTCCCCACCACCTGGAAACTCACCATTGCCGCCAGCTCCGCCATTACTGGATTCACCTTCCCCGGCATAATGGACGACCCCGGCTGCAAGCTCGGCAGTTGAATCTCGTTGAACCCCGTATTCGGACCTGAGCTCAGCAGCCGCAGATCATTTGAGATCCGAATCATCTCCAGCGCCAACCCCCGCAGCGCCCCACTTACCTGCCCCATCACAGCCTGCGACTGCATCGCCCACCGCAAATCCCCCGCCGGATAGAGCGCCAACCCCGCAATCCGCGCCAAATTCGTAACAGCCCTGGTTCTATATTCCGGATGCGTGTTCAACCCCGTGCCCACGGCCGTCCCGCCCAGTCCCAGCTCCCGCAGCCCATCGCTCGCCTGCCGCAAAAACTCGCCCGCCTTGCGCACCGCAACCCCATACGCCGCAAATTCCTGGCCCAGCCGGATCGGCACCGCATCCTGCATATGCGTCCGCCCCGCCTTCACAATCCCGTCAAACTCCGCCCCTTTCCATGCAAATGCATCGGCCAGCCCATCGATCTGCGGATACAGCGTCTCCAGATCCAGCAACGTCGCCAGCCGCATCGCCGTCGGAAACACATCGTTCGTCGACTGTCCGTAATTCACATGATCGTTAGGATGGACGTCCTTGTACTCGCCCAGCTTGCCGCCCAAAATCTCATTCGCCCGGTTGGCGCTCACTTCGTTGGCGTTCATGTGGAAGCTCACGCCCGCTCCCGCCTGAAAGACATCGACGACAAACTCCGCGTCCCACTTTCCTTCAATGATTTCCTGCGCAGCGGAGATAATTGCGTCCGCCAACCGCGGCTCAATCAGTTCCAGCTCCCAGTTCGCCTCCGCCGCCGCGCGCTTCACCATCCCCATCGCGCGAATCAGCAAAGGATGCGCCCGCATTCCCGAGATGGGATAGTTCTCCACCGCCCGCGCCGTCTGCGCGCCGTAATACGCCCCCGCCGGAACCTCAACCAATCCCAGCGAATCTTTTTCTTTGCGAGTCTCGGACATCAGTAGCGCCCCTCATCTATGGATGCTGCGATTAGAAATCAGATAGATGAATCTGCGCGACCCATCCCAGGGAGGGTCTCCACTCTTCTCGATTGTCAGCACTGGGAATTGCGCCGCAGGCGCGTCCACCCGTGACGGCCAGTCACGCCAGGATCGGCACCCCGGCAAACTCCGTCTGTATCCTCTGCTTCCACTCCCGCGGCCCCGTCTCATGCACCGACGTTCCCTGCGAGTCCACCGCCACCGTCACCGGCATGTCCTCGACCGTGAACTCATAGATCGCCTCCATGGCCAGATCCTCAAACGCCACCACCCGCGCCGCGCGAATCGCCTTCGACACCAGATACGCCGCGCCGCCCACCGCCATCAGATACACCGCGTGATTGTCGCGAATCGCCTCCACCGCCGCCGGCCCGCGCTCCGCCTTGCCGACCATCCCCAGCAACCCCGTCTGCTCCAGCATCTGCCGCGTAAATTTGTCCATCCGCGTCGCCGTCGTCGGCCCCGCCGGCCCCATCACTTCCTCGCGCACCGGATCCACCGGCCCAACGTAATAGATAAACCGATTCCTCAGGTCGACCGGCAATTTCTCTCCGCGGTTCAGCATGTCCGTCATGCGCTTATGCGCCGCATCGCGCCCGGTTAGCAGCTTGCCGCGCAACAGCACCACTTCGCCCGGCTTCCACGTCGCCACTTCTTCGCGCGTTACCGTGTCGAGATTCACCCGCCGCGCCGACGAAACGTCATACGTCAGCTTTGGCCAGTCCTTCAGCGAAGGCGGTGCAAGCGCCACCGCCCCCGAACCGTCCAGCACAAAGTGCGCATGCCGCGTCGCTGCGCAGTTCGGAATCATCGCCACCGGCAAATTCGCCGCGTGCGTGGGATAATCGCGGATCTTCACGTCGAGCACCGTGGTCAACCCGCCCAGCCCCTGCGCGCCAATTCCCAGCTGATTCACCTTCTCGTAAATCTCGATGCGCATCTTTTCGAGGCCATTTTGCGGCCCGCGATCCAGCAAATCCCTCATATCGATCGGGTCCATCAGCGATTCCTTCGCCAGCAGCATCGCCTTTTCCGCCGTCCCCCCAATCCCAATCCCCAGCATTCCTGGCGGACACCACCCCGCGCCCATCGTCGGCACCGTCTTCAGCACCCACTCCACTACCGAGTCCGATGGATTCAGCATCGCGAACTTCGACTTCGCCTCGCTGCCTCCACCCTTCGCGGCCACCGTCACCTCAACCTCGCCGCCGCGAACCATCTCGACGCTGACCACCGCTGGTGTATTGTCCTTCGTGTTCTTGCGCGCCCCCGCGGGATCGGCCAAAATTGACGCCCGCAGGGTGTTGTCAGGATTCAGATACGCGCGCCGCACCCCCGCATCCGTCATCTCCTGCACGGTCATCGTTGCGTCCCATCGCACATCCATCCCAATTTTCAGAAACACCGTCACGATCCCCGTGTCCTGGCAAATCGGCCGATGCCCCTCCGCGCACATGCGCGAATTGATCAGGATCTGCGCTATTGCATCCTTCGCCGCCGCCGACTCCTCGCGCTCATACGCGCGCCCCAGGCTCGTGATGTAATCCACCGGATGGTAGTAGCTGATGTACTGCAGCGCATCCGCCACGCTCTGAACAAAGTCTTCCTGCCTGATCGTCGCCATCGAAGTGTCCCTCTTCAAGGTTAACCGACTCCGCGCCGGCCGCACGGTGCGCGCGTTGGAACCGCGGCAATCTTCGCCGCCGCAGGTACTGCCTGGACCTAAAACAGGCGCTACAATTGCGTGATCCGAATACGGAGAGGTGCGATGAATTCGCTGCCCCAGGACCTTCGCTACGCCCTGCGCCAACTCAGAAAGTCCCCGGTCTTCACCCTCACCGCCATTGTCACGCTAGGCCTCGGCATCGGCGTCAACGCCGCCATGTTCTCCGTCATCGAGCAGGTTCTGCTCCGGCCGCTGCCCTATCGCAACGCCTCGCAGCTGGTCATCATCGCCCCCCACGCGCTCAGCGGAACCAGCGGCTTCGATCCCGCTTCCCTGCCCGATGTGCGCGACTGGAAATCCCGCACTCACGTTTTTTCTGATCTCGCGTATTGGACCATCCAGGTCCCTACCCTCGGCAGCCGCGACAACCCTGAACTTGTTGCCCAGATCAGTTCCAGCCCCAACCTTCTCGATGTCCTCGGCACCCAGCCGGCTCTCGGCCGCGGCTTTCGACCCGACGACGCAAACCAGAGCCGCGCCCAGGTCGTCATCCTCGGCGACTCCGTCTGGCACAAGGTCTTTCACGCCAATCCGTCCATCGTTGGCCAGACCGTGCCCATCAATGGCGACCCCTACACCGTCATCGGCGTCATGCCGCCCAATTTCCAGGTCCCGCAGAACACCGGCGACGAGATTTACTCGCCTCTCCCCATCCATGCTGTCACGGAGGATCGCGGTGATGCCTCCCTCTCCGCAGTGGCCCGCCTCCGTCCCGGCGTCTCTGTCAGCCAGGCTCAGCAGGAAATCTCCACCCTCCACACACAATTGCTCCACGAATTTGCCTCCAGCGAAACGCTGGAGCCCGTGCGCGTCGAATCTCTGCGCGACGTCACAACGGACAACGTCCGCTCCGGCCTCTACGCCCTCGACGCCGCCGTCGCCGTGGTCTGGCTCATCGCCTGCGCCAATCTCGCCGGCCTCATGCTGGCCCGCACCAACGCCCGTCGCCGCGAGCTCGCCATCCGCGGGGCTCTCGGCGCACCAAAAAATCGGCTTATTCGCCAGTTCTTCACAGAAAGCCTGCTCGTCAGCCTCCTCGGCGGCGCTGCGGGATTGCTCGCAGCCTGGACATCCCTCCACATCCTTGGCCACTTCCTGGCTGCCTTCATTCCCTCCGGCGAGCAGATTCATATCGATGCCGGTGTCTGCGCCGTCCTTTTGCTCTTCTCCTGCCTCTCCGCTGTCTTCTTCGGCGTCGGCCCCGGACTCTACGGCGCCAACCTCCCCGTGCAGGAAGGTCTGCGCGAAGGATCTTTAGGTTCCGGCACCGGCCGCAATCATGCCCGCTGGCGCGATGCCCTGGTCATCGGCGAAATCGGCATGACCCTGGCGCTGCTCATCGCTGCCGGCCTCCTCATCCAGACCCTCTGGCAGTTGCGCCATACCAACCTCGGCTTCGCCCCGGAACAGGTCGACACCACCTCCATCTTTATGCCCACGCACGGCGCCTGGTGGCAAGGCGGCGATGCCAAGGCTCCCAGCATCGTCACCGGCTTCTACAATCCGCTCGAGGAAAAGCTTCGCCATTCTCCCGGCATCCAGTCCGTCGGCATGGCTACCATCCGCCCCTTCACCGCCAGTCACTTCACCCTCGACGTCTGGCCGGCGGATCAACCTGCACCCGCAAAAAAAGACACTGTCGGCGCCGCGGTTCGTGGCAGCAATGCGGACTATTTCCGCACCATGGGCATTGCCATCACCACCGGCCGCGCTTTTCTTGACACCGACCGTCCGGGCACGCCACTCGCGGTTCTCGTCAATCAGGAGTTTGTCCGCAGAGTTCTGGGGGGCAGCAATCCCCTTGGCACACGCCTCAAGTGGGATGACGACGACAAGGGGATCACCGCCACCATCGTGGGCACCATCGCCGACATTCATCAGGATTCCGTCCGAGCATCCTCCGTGCCTGAACTCTACTTTGACCTCGACCAGCTCACCCCCGGGCAGGACATGTATTCGATCCTCGCCAGCTTCCACATGGACATCGCTGTCCGCACCCACCTCGCCCCCGAAGCCGCCTTTCGCGTGGTGCGCGACGCCGTCCACCAGCTCAATCCCAACCTCGCCTTCGCCGAGCAAACCACCATGCAGCAGGTGGTCGATTCCTCACTCGGCCCGCAAACCCTGGCCGCACGCCTCCTCGGCATCTTCGGCGTCGTCGCACTGCTCATCGCCGTCGCCGGCATCTACGGCCTGCTCGCCTATTCCGTCAGCCAGCGCACGCGCGAGCTCGGCGTTCGCCTGGCGCTCGGCGCCCAGCGCGAAAACATCCTCTGGCTCGTCCTCCGTCATGCCCTCCTGCTGCTCGCGACCGGAATGGCCGTCGGCCTCGGCGTAGCCTGGGCCGCCAGCGGAGTGCTGCGCTCGTTCCTCTACGGAGCCATCGGTTACGACGCAGCCACCGTCCTGCTCGTCATCGTCGCCCTCGGCCTCTGTGGGATGACCGCGAGCTACCTTCCCGCGCGCCGCGCCGCCAGCGTCAACCCCGTCGAGGCTTTGAGAAGCGAATAGCCTGGCCGCCGCTTCCTGCTCCCTGCTTCGGGCTCCAGCTCCAGCTCCCAGCTCCCTGCTCCCTGCTCCCTGCTCCCTGCTCCCTGCTCCCTGCTTCGAACCCTCGCTCACCTCCGCTTCATCTAACAGTCGTGCCTCTTCCCGTCTCCATCCTCGACCTCGTCGGCATGCGGACCGGCGAATCCGCCGGCTCCGCCATTGCTCGATCCGTCGACCTCGCGCAGCATGCTGAGAAGTGGGGCTACCGTCGCTACTGGCTCGCCGAGCATCACTCCATTCCCGGACTCGCCTGCTCCGCTACTCCCGTCCTCATCGGCCACGTCGCCGGCGCCACTTCAACCATCCGCGTCGGCAGCGGCGGCATCATGCTCCCCAACCACGCGCCGCTCGTCGTTGCCGAAGAGTTCGGCACCCTCGAAGCCTTATACCCGGGCCGAATCGATCTCGGCCTCGGACGCGCTCCCGGCGGCGACTTCCACACCATGCGCGCCCTGCGCCGCGATCTCCAGCAAACCGGCGACGACTTTCCCCAGCTTCTCGAGGAGCTGCGCACCTACCTCGGTCCCGAGCGCCCCGGCCAGGCCGTCAAAGCCATTCCCGGCCAGAACAGCAACGTCCCCATCACGCTCCTCGGCTCCAGCGACTTCAGCGCTCAGCTCGCCGCGCACCTCGGACTCCCCTTCGCCTTCGCCGCCCACTTCGCGCCGGACATGCTCGAGCACGCCACGCGTCTCTACCGCCAAAACTTCCGTCCCAGCGCAGTCCTCCGTCAGCCGTGGCTCATGGTTGGCGTCCAGGTCATCGCCGCCGCAACCGACACCGCTGCTCGCCGCCTCTTCACTACGCCGCAGCAACGATTCCTGCGCCTCATCCGCAATCAGCCGGTCGAGTTGCTCCCGCCCGTCGACTCCATGGATGCGATCTGGTCGGATTGGGAGCATGCCGCCGTCGAAAACAAGCTCCGTGCTGCCATCATCGGCTCCGACCAGACGGTCATGGCGGGACTCGATGCCCTGATCGCCGCCACCGATGCCGACGAAATCATCGCCGTCACCGACACATGGGACCACGCCGATCGCCTCGAATCGTACCGGCGGCTATCCGAAATATCAAAAGAAATAGAAGTCAGATCATCAGCGGCGGTCGAAGCCTGATCGCAGCGAGAAAGGAATCAAAAAGAGGAACCGCCCGGCCAGGATGCCAGGCGAACAGGGGGATTAAAGAGAGTCCGGCTGAGAAACTGCGGGTGCAATCTGCGTCTTGGCACGTTGTGCGGCTACCTGACCGGCATGTCGCAACAGTTTTTCGAAGGCGGCCCGGCATGCGCCGTAAGCCAGGAGGACTCCAAATGCCAGCGAGGCGAGTCCCGCGCATACCAACATCAGTGTATTCATTGCTTCCTGCATTCCCAATATGCTCCCCGACATGGCCGGGGATCCTTCACCTTCTGGATTAGATGCGCCTTTGCGGCCAGCATCCCCGCTCCTCATCCGATGTCATTCTTACCAGAAGCGGAGACACGTTGACCCGCTTTTCTGTTGCCGAATAAGATACGGACAGGATCAGCTTCCAGAATTCTAGCCTGAATGTCTCGTTTTGCAACTGGTACTAGAGTGCTATCTGCGCTCCCCTGCCCGTTGCCCGGCTTTCCCGTCGACAACCAGCCTCTTCCCTGTTATGGCCATCACACAAATCACCGTCCGCGGCGCCCGCCAGCACAATCTGCGCGACATCAACGTCCAGATTCCGCGCAATTCCCTTACCGTAGTCACCGGCCTCTCCGGTTCCGGGAAATCTTCCCTCGCCTTCGACACCATCTACGCCGAAGGCCAGCGCCGCTACGTCGAAACTCTCTCCGCCTACGCCCGCCAGTTCCTCGATCAGATCGAGCGTCCCGACGTCGATTCCATCGAAGGCCTCTCCCCCGCCATCTCCATCGAGCAGAAAACTACCAGCCGCAGCCCCCGTTCCACCGTCGGCACCATCACCGAAATTTACGACTACCTCCGCCTGCTCTACGCCTCAGTCGGCGTGCCCCACTGCCCGCGTTGCGGACGCCAGATCTCCCGCCAGTCCGCCGAGCAAATCGTCGAGCGCATCCTCGCCCTCTCACCCGGTGAGCGCGTCACCATCTATGCCCCCGTCGTTCGCGGACGCAAAGGCGAATTCAAAGACCTCCTCGACAAGCTCGACCAGCAGGGCTTCCGCGCCCGCATCGATGGCGAAGTCCGCGACCTCTCCGATCCGCCCAACCTCGAGAAGCGCAAGAACCACACCATCGAAGCCATCGTCTATCGCGCCGTTCTCAAGCCCGGGATTGAAAAAGCGCTCGCCGCTTCTGTCGAAAAAGCTCTGCAGATGGCCAACGGCCTCGTCCTCGTCGGCACCCAGGGCGGCTCCGGTACCGCCGAACAACTCTATTCGTCCTCCATGGCCTGCCCCGACTGTGGCCTCGACGTTCCTAAGCTCGAGCCGCGCAGCTTCTCCTTTAACTCCACCTACGGCGCTTGCCCCGAGTGCCACGGCCTCGGCAGCATCTACGACTTCGATCCCGCCAGAATCATCACCGACTGGTCCAAGCCTCTGCTCGATGGCGGCCTCGGCCCCGGTTCGTCCTCGCAGTACCTCATCCGCCTCATCAATATCGCCGCGGCGAAATACAAAATCGACCTCAAGCTTCCCTTCGAGCAGCTCACCTTCAAACAGCAGGAGCTGCTCCTCTGTGGACCACCCCAGGCCGAAGCCCCACGCACCGGCTTCCACGGCATCCTTGCCTGGCTTCGCGACAACCTCGAAGAAGCCCGCTCCGACACCTACCGCGAGTGGATGATGCAGTACATGTCCGCCTCAGAATGCCCGGTGTGCCACGGCCAGCGCCTGCGCCCCGAATCTCTCGCCGTCAAAATCGATGGCAGGTCCATCGCGGAATTTACCGCGCTTTCCATGGAGCGCGCCCTCGAGCACGCGCGCAGCATCACCTTCACCGCCCGCGAAGCCCTCGTCGCCGAACGTCTGCGCAAAGAAATCGTCGAGCGCCTGCAGTTCCTCAATGCCGTCGGCCTCAGCTACCTCTCTCTCGAACGCAATGCGGCCACCCTCTCCGGCGGCGAAGGCCAGCGCATCCGCCTCGCTACCCAAATCGGCTCGCGCCTCCGTGGCGTCCTCTACGTTCTCGACGAACCCTCCATCGGGCTCCATCAGCGCGACAACCAGCGCCTGATCTCCGCACTGGAATCGCTCCGTGACCTGGGCAACACCGTCCTCGTCGTCGAACACGACGAAGAAACCATCCGCCACGCCGACTACGTTCTCGACCTCGGCCCCGGAGCCGGCCGTCTCGGCGGTGAGGTCGTCGCACAAGGTACGCCCGACGTCATCATGAATACGCCGGCCTCCCTCACCGGTCGTTATCTCTCCGGCGAAATCTCTACCCTGCAGCGTCTCGTCCCGCGTCCCACCACCGGCAAATGGATCACCGTCGAAGGCGCGCGCAGCCACAACCTCAAAGACCTCACCGTCAAATTCCCCGTCGGCGTCATGACGGTGGTCACCGGCGTCTCCGGCTCCGGCAAAAGCACCCTCGTCAACGACATCCTCTACCGCGCGCTCGCCCAGGAACTCTACGGCTCCCGCGAAGCCCCCGGCGCCCACTCGAAGATCAAAGGCTTCGACCTTCTCGACAAGGCCATCCGCATCGACCAGTCCGCTATCGGCCGCACCCCGCGCTCCAATCCCGCCACCTACACCGGCGTCTTCACTGCCATCCGGGACCTGTTCGCCATGCTTCCCGAATCCCGCGAGCGCGGCTACAAAGCCGGCCGCTTCTCCTTCAACGTTCAGGGTGGGCGCTGCGAAGCCTGCCAGGGAGAAGGCCAGCGCCGCATCGAAATGAACTTCCTTCCCGACGTCTATGTCCAGTGCGAAGTCTGTAACGGCCGCCGTTACAATCAGGAAACTCTGGCCGTCAAATTCAACGGCCACTCCATCGCCGACATCCTCGACCTCGCCATTGAAGACGCCCTGCCTGTCCTCGCCGACATTCCCCAGGCACGCCAGAAACTCGAAACCCTGGTCGACGTCGGCCTCGGCTACATCCATCTCGGCCAGGCCGCCACCACGTTATCCGGCGGCGAAGCCCAGCGTATGAAGCTCGCCCGCGAGCTTTCCAAGCGTCAGACCGGCCGCACTCTTTATCTGCTTGACGAGCCCACCACCGGTCTCCACTTCGACGACGTCCGCAAGCTCCTCGAAGTCCTGCACCGCCTCACTGACCTCGGTAACACCGTCATCATCATCGAGCACAATCTCGACGTCATCCGCAACGCCGACTGGATCATCGACCTCGGCCCCGAAGGCGGCGACGGCGGCGGTTACCTCGTCGCAGAAGGGCCGCCCGAACAGATCGCCCGCATCCCCCATTCGTATACTGGCCAATTCCTGCGTCCCTACTATGCTGGAACCAGCAGACCCATCGCCAGCCCCGCGGCCAAACCGTCCGCCAATGGAAGCCGGACTGCCCATTCGAAACCCTCGGGAAGAGCATCAGCGAAAGAGACTATTCAATGAGCGACATCGAAACCGGCTTCGAGCAGCCGCGCAGTTCCGAAACAAGTCCGGCAACGAACTCTGCGGCCAACGAGGAACTTCCCGTCTCGCTCCCGGAGCCAGCGAGTTATCTCTGGCACCCTATCGAACCGCCGCCCCGCACGCTTGAGCTCGTTCCTTCCCCGCCTCCGCCAAGCCTTATCCCCAACATCGGCCACGTCCTCGTCTTCGTCCTGCTCATCCTTCCTGCCATGATTGGCGGATACCTCGTCTCTCTGCTCTCTATCTATGCCACGCACCCGCACGTGCGCCTGCCTGTGCTCATGCAGGAAATCGGCCGCAACGTAATCTACCTCATCTCCATGCAGGCGGCCATTTACCTGGTCCTGGTCGCGCTCTCCGCGCTCGTATTTACGCTCTGGTGGGATCGCCCCTTCACCAGGGGCATCCACTGGAACTTCGCGGTCGCTTCGCGTTGGTTCCTGATCCTCGCTGCCCTCGGCGTCGTCTCCGGTCTCCTGATCACCCTCGCCGGCAACTTCCTCCCCATGCCCAAAGCGCCACCCATTCTTGAGGACATGACCAAGTCCCGCGCCGGTGCTTTTGTCCTCATGGCCTTCGGCGTCACCCTCGCTCCCCTCACCGAAGAACTGGCCTTCCGCGGATTCCTCCTGCCCAGCCTCGTCAACATCTTCCGCTGGCTCCAGCGGAAAGCCGTCATCGGCGAAACCGCTATCCGCACCGTCGGAATTCCGCTTTCCATCCTGGTCACGTCGTTCCTCTTTGCCCTCATGCACTCCGCCCAGGTCTCCAATGCCTGGGGACCGGTCCTGCTCATCGGCCTCGTCAGCCTCATTCTCTGCATCATCCGTCTTAAGACCGATTCGGTCGCCGCCGGCATGATCGTCCACATGTTTTACAACCTCACCCTCTTCTCCGGCCTCCTCTACCAAACCGACTTCTTCCGCCACCTCGACAAACTCAAAACCTAGCGGAATTCCCGCGGGCTATCCGCAACCTGCAATCGGTAACCTACGCCACACCATCCATGGTGAGCGATCTCACATCGCCTCGCCCCCCGCCAGGGCTACGCTGAAGCCGTGATGAACGACATCAGCCGCCTCTTCCAGGCATTCGTCGCTCCTGCCATCTTCTTTTCCGCTACCGCCCTGTTCATCCTCTCCATCAACGTCCGCCTCATGGGCATCGTCAGCCGCATCCGCCAATATGTCCGCTCCCGCAGCGAAGCAGTCCAGAGCGGCAGAGTCAAAGACGCCACAGCCTTTACCCTCCAGATTCAATCGATGGAAGAACGCGCCGAGATGATCCGTCGCACCTTCCTGCTCAGCCTCATTGCCCTCGTAGGAACCCTGCTCTCCTGCCTGCTCCTCGGCCTCGGCCTCTACTGGAAACCCGCTGCTCCGGCCGCCGCCGCCGTCTTTGTCGCCGCCATGATCGCCCTGCTCAGTGGTGTTCTCTACTACATTCGCGAAGTCACCCTCGCTCTCAGTTCCGTTCGCCAGGAAGCGGACGACGAACGATTCGCTCATCTGGAATCGCCGCCCGAAAGCCACGACCACACCCTCTTCTAGGACCCAACATTGCGTCTGGAGCTGGCTCGAGCATGTCCTGCCTCCTGCTCCCTGTACCCTGTACCC
The DNA here is from genome assembly GCA_036490815.1 of Acidobacteriaceae bacterium. Taxonomy (GTDB): domain Bacteria; phylum Acidobacteriota; class Terriglobia; order Terriglobales; family Acidobacteriaceae; genus Palsa-343. Next base: position 62,531 of record DASXDF010000065.1, on the reverse strand, counting down.
TGTGAAGCTCCGCACCGCCACCACCGCCCTCTTCCTGCTCACCACCCTCAACCTCTTCAACTTCATCGACCGCTACGTCCTGCCCGGCGTTCAACCTCTCATCCAGCGCGACTTTCATATCGACGACGCCCAGGCCGGCCTCCTCACCTCCGCCTTCTTCTTCACCTACATGCTCGTCGCGCCCCTCACCGGGTGGCTCGGCGATCGCTTTCCCCGGAAGCCTCTCATCGTTGCCGGCGCACTCATCTGGAGCGCTGCCACCTTACTCACCGCCTTCGTCCACGACTACCAGACGCTGCTCATTCGCCACGCCGCGGTCGGCATCGGCGAGGCCACCTTCTCCATCTTCGCCCCCGCTCTCCTCGCCGACTTCTACCCCGAAGAGGACCGCAACCGCGTCCTCAGCATCTTCTACATCACCATCCCGGTCGGCGGAGCGCTCGGCTACCTCATGGGTGGCGAGCTTGGCGAGCACTTCGGCTGGCGCATCCCCTTCTACGTCGCCGCACTCCCCGGCGTTCTCATCGCCATTGCCTTCTGGCTCTTCGTGCGCGAGCCTGAACGCGGCAGCGCCGATACCCTCCAACCCACCGCAGCGCGCACCAGCTTCCGCGGGCTCTTCAGCAATCCCGCCTACTGGACCGCCACCCTCGGCATGGCCATGTGGACCTTCGCCGTCGGCGGCATCTCCACCTGGCTCCCCACCTTCCTCCGCCGCTTCGCCGGATATTCCGTCGCCGGAGCCGGCCTCACCGCTGGCGAAATCACCGCTATCGACGGCCTCCTCGCCACCATCGCCGGCGGCTGGCTCGCCCAGCAATGGATCAAGCGCAATCACCGCGCGCTCTACCTCGTTTCCGCCTGGGGCACACTCCTTGCCGTCCCCTTCGCCCTCCTCGTCTTCTTCGGACCGGCGCACTTTCTACTGCCCGGCGCCTATGCCGCCGAATTCTGTCTCTTCCTCAGCACTGGACCGCTCAATGCCGCCATCGTGAACTCTGTCGCTGCGCCCATCCGCGCCACCGCCATTTCCGTCAACCTCTTCGTCATTCATGCCCTCGGCGATGCCTTTTCCCCAGGCCTCATAGGCCGCATCTCCGACGCCACCAACCTGCGCATCGGTCTCGCCGCCACACTCGTCTCTCTCACCATCTCCGGCGCCATCCTCTTCTTCGGATCCCGCTTCGCCCCGCGCCTGCCCGACCTCGAACCGCAAACCGCGGGGCCTGCCTGACCCATGCAGTGGCTCAACCTCGTCGCGTATTCCGTTAGCCAGCTCGTCCTCATCGTCTGGACGCAGCGCGCCGTCACCGCCCAGCGCCAGCTCCCCCGCCTTCCTAACCTCCTCAAGAATGCCTGGGTGCCCCATCCTGGTGCACAGAGCAGTTTTGCGCAGCAGGATGGGGAAGTTGTACCCCGCATCACCGTCATCGTCCCCGCTCGCAACGAAGCCGCCGCCATCGAGACCACCCTTCGCTCCCTCCTCGCCCAAACGATCCCCGTCGAAATCATCGCCGTCGACGACCGATCCTCCGACGCAACCGGCGCCCTCATGGATTCCCTCTCCGCCCAAGTCGCGGCCGACGCTTCGTCATCCGGAAAACCCCTCAGCGTCATTCACATCGACGCCTTACCCCCGGGCTGGATGGGCAAGACCCACGCCATGGCGATTGCCGCCCGCCAATCTGCAACCCCGTGGTTGCTCTTCACCGATGGCGACGTTGTCTTCCGTCCCGACACCCTCGAGCGCGCTCTGCGCTATGCCGAACACGCCGCCGTCGATCATCTCGTCCTCATGCCCGGCCTCATCCTGAAGACAGCGGGCGAGCGCATGATGTGCGCAATCTTCCAGTCGCTCTCACTGCTGGCGACGCGTCCCTGGAAAATCGCCGACCCCAAAGCTAAACGCGATTCCATCGGCATGGGCGCCTTCAACCTTGTCCGGAGCGAAGTCTACCGCGCCGTCGGAGGCTTTGAATCTCTGCCCCTCGAAGTCCTCGAAGACCTCCGCCTCGGCTACCAGATCAAACATCGCGGCTATCGCCAGCACGTCGTCTTCGGTCCCGGACTCATCCAGCTTCACTGGGCCACCGGCGTCTTCGGCATGGTTCATAACCTCACCAAGAACATCTTCGCCACCTTCCGCTTTCGCATAACCCTGTTTCTCGGCGCCTGGCTCGGCCTCCTGATCCTGTGCTTCGTCCCGATCGTCGGCCTCTTCGGCAACACATACATCCGTGTCGTCAGCGTCCTCTCGCTGCTGATGATCGCCCTGCTTTACCAACAGGCCTCACGTTTCTACAACCGGATCAACCCCGCCTACGTCCTCACCTTTCCCATCGCCGCCGCGCTCGTCCTCTACGCCATGCTCCGCTCCGCACTTTTCACGTTGATCCGTCGCGGCATTTTCTGGCGTGGCGCCTTCTACCCGCTCAGGGATCTCCGCCGCCAAGCCGGCCCCCTGCGCTGATCGCCGCTCCCTGCTCCCTGTAAACTGTACTTGAGGTCCCCTATGCCCGAAATCCACCGCAGGAAGACGGTTACCGTCCGCATCGGGAGCGTAAAAGTTGGCTCCGATGCCCCCGTCGTCGTGCAGTCCATGACCAACACCGACACCGCCGATGCCCCCTCGACCATCCAGCAGGTTGCCGAGCTCGTCGAAGCCGGCTCTGAGCTCGTCCGCGTCACCGTCAACAACGACGCCGCCGCCAAAGCCCTGCCGTATATTGTCGAAGGCCTCGCAAAGCGCGGCATCAACGTCCCGATCATCGGCGACTTCCATTACAACGGGCACCAGCTTCTCAAGAAATATCCCGCCTGCGCCCAGGCTCTCGCCAAGTACCGCATCAACCCCGGCAACGTCTCCATCGGCCGCAAAGACGACGACAATTTCCGCACCATGATCGAATGCGCCGTCGAAAATCAGAAGCCCGTCCGCATCGGCGTCAACTGGGGCTCCCTCGACCAGGCCCTCCTCACTCGCCTCATGGACGAAAATTCAAAGCTCCCCAACCCTGCCCCCGCGCGCGATGTCATGCTCGAAGCTATGTGCCGCAGCGCCCTCGACTCCGCCGCCGCCGCCGAGCGCTATGGCCTCCGCCACGACCAGATCATCATCAGCGGCAAAGTTTCCGGCGTCCGCGACCTCATCGACGTCTACCAAATGCTCGCCGCCCGCTGCGACTACCCACTCCACCTCGGCCTCACGGAAGCCGGCATGGGCATGAAGGGCATCGTCGCCTCCACCGCAGGCCTCGGACCGCTGCTCCTCGAGGGTATTGGCGACACCATCCGCGTCTCCCTCACCCCCAAGCCCGGCGCGAGCCGCACCGAAGAAGTCCTCACCGCGCAACAGATTCTCCAGTCTCTCGGCATTCGCAGCTTCACCCCGCAGGTCACCGCCTGCCCCGGCTGCGGCCGTACCACCAGCACCTTCTTCCAGGAACTCGCCCAGCAAATTCAGGGCTATCTCCGTACCTCGATGCCCGCCTGGCGCGCACAGTATCCTGGCGTCGAAGAGCTCAAGCTCGCCGTCATGGGTTGCGTCGTGAACGGACCCGGCGAATCGAAGCACGCCAACATCGGCATCTCGCTCCCCGGCACCTTCGAGGATCCAAAAGCTCCGGTCTACGTCGACGGCCGCCTCATGACCACTCTCCGCGGCGACACCATCGTCCAGGACTTCAAGAAAATCCTCGACGAGTACGTGAAGAACCGCTACGGTTCCCGCGAGCACGAGCTCGAAACCACCGCGGTCTAGCGTGACGTTTCTGAACTCACTTAACGGGTTGTCATCCCGAACGCACAGCGGAGGGATCTGCGGTTGCTTTTGACGGGTTCTTCCGCTTCATTTCCGGATCATGAACGCACTGCGGAAACAGCACACGAACGATGGCCATTGACGAGGATTTGAGCAGGATCGCTTTCCAGGAGCGCACCCTGGAGTTCCCTTCCTTCAATGAGGAAACCGTCTGGCGTCTTGGCTGCCGCCTGCGCACCCTCGCCGTCGAGCGCAACCTCACCATCGTCATCGACGTTCGCCGCCCCGCGCAGCCGCTCTTCTACGCAGCGCTCCCCGGCACCACGCCCGATAACGCCGAGTGGGTCCGCCGCAAGAGCAACGCCGTCTTCCGTTTTCACCGCAGCTCTTATGCCGTTGGACTCGACCTCGAGCAGAAGCAGTCCTCGCTCGAAGCCCGCGGCCTTCCCACGGCCGATTACGCCAGCCACGGTGGCAGCTTTCCCATCCGCGTGACGAATGCGGGCATCGTCGCTGCCGTCACCGTCTCCGGCCTGCCCCAGCGAGCGGACCATGAGCTTGTCGTCGAGGCCCTGTGCGCCGAGCTCGGCCATGACTACGCTGCGCTGCGTCTTCCTTAAACCACTGGTCCTAGTTCGTGGGGTTCGCAGAGGCGCCCTGCGCAATCTGCCGATCCCCCGCCAGCGGCAGCGGAATCTCCATCGTCCCGATCCGATCCGTATTCACGTCGCGCACCGCCACCCGTAGCCACGCCGCATTCGACGGCACTTCCAGCGTTTGTTGCGCCCGGAAAATCGGGTGCGCGGCCTTCGCCGACGCATCCCCCCGAACCGCATTTTGCGAAAGCCCATTCAGCATCTTCCCTGAGTTGTCGTACGCGCACACCGCAAACTCCAGCACCTGTCCGCCCGTATGCGCCGCCGCGCTCTGATCCAGCACCAGATAATCAATCGTGTACGCCCGCAAAGGAATCGGCGGCGGCAGCTTCACCGGCTTGTTCGACTTCCGCACCACAAAATACGCCGGCTGATCCACCAGGCTTGCCATCTGATCCGGCGTCGCCATGGCACTTGGTCCCGCGTGGAACTGCGCCCGGAACAAAATGTCGTGCGCCTCCGGTGCGCCATGCTCCATAAAGGCATACATCGAATCCCCCGCCCTGTGCGCCACCACCTGATCCGCCACCGCCGCCGCCACCGCTCTCTCATCGTTGGTGATCGGTGCATCCGGATCCTCGGCATAGTAATAGCGCCGGTATTCCAGCCTGTAATCTTTACTCCCCGTCTTCACTTCGATCATCCGCGGCCGGTGATCCTCACGGGTGTCGCTCGGCGAATAGGTAATCTCGTAGTAATTCGATCCATCCGCCGTTGCATTCGCCATCTCCGACTTCACATCGTTGCCGTTATAGTAGGCGTGCCCTCCGGTCGACACCGCGATGTGTTCGGCAATTATGTCGATCCCATCCAGCGCCGGGTTCAGCGCCCCCACATCCACCGGATACACCGACACCTGCGCCGCATTCAGCGCATCGATCGCCTCGCGCATCACTTTCGCGCTGAACGTGTCGCTGAACGTCGTGTCTGCGCTGCCGTCAAATCCCTGCCCCTGCAGCGGCGACCTCGCTGCCGCCGTCATCGTATTTCCAACCTGCGCGGCCTGGATACCAAACAGCGGTACCTCCGCCGGAAATTGCGACGACATCCAGATCAGATTCTTCCGCCCCGGCAGCCCCTCCAGGTAGTGTCCGAGGAATGCCATCACTTCAAAAGGCATCAGCGAATCGTCCTTGCCCAGATTCTGCCCGTTCAAAAGATTGAACGGAATGTGCCCTCCCGGATGATGCACATCGAGCGTCGCCAGCAGCTTGTTCGTGTCGGTCGTGAATCCCTGCAACAATCGGAAATCCTGCGCGAGCAGAAACAACGCAAACTGCGTCCCAGCCGGCTTCGACTGCAGAAACGCCGCCAGCTGCTTGCGCGCCTGGATCTGATCCCCCTGGCTGGTCTCGCTTGATATGTTCGCCCCCTCCATGTGCACCGCGTCGTACACGATCACATTCAGCGGCCCCTTCTCCTGCTCCATCGCCGCGTTCACATAGGTGTCAGGAGGCAGCGGAGGCAGTTTGGGTGCGACAAAATTTCCCGGAGTGTTGAAATCAAATTCTTCGAACGAACGGATCGTCTGCGGCTTCCTCTGTTCGGTGACTGCAAAATCGTTCTTGCGCAGTCCCTTCACCGGATTCCCGGCCTTGTCCTTCACCACCACGTCCAGCACCACCCGCCGCACCGTTACCGGAATGGTGTACGGCGCCGGCGTTTTGCTTTGACCCATATTCGGCCGGCCGCTTCCCCTTTGCGCGTGACCCGCCCACGACCACGCCAGAAGACAGCAAACGATCCCACTCGCAGAGCAAACTCCGCGGTGGCGTATTGAAAACGACATTCGAGCGACCTCACCTGACAAAAGTGCCTGTGGTCATGCCTGTTCCACGAGCCTCACGGCCTCTGGCCTATATATACGTTATCTAACTCTCAAAGGTCTCCAGATTCCCTTAAGATTCGCGCCGTCAGCGGCAGCCAGAACGTGAACCGCGTTCCCTTCCCCGGCTGGCTCGTCATTGCAATGCCGCCGCCATGTGCCTGCAGAATCGCCTTCACAATCGCCAGCCCCATCCCGGTTCCCGCTGCCTGGCTCCGCTGCTTCTTACCGCGGAAAAACTTGTCAAAGATAAACGGCTGCTCTCCCGGCTCGATCCCCGCTCCCCGATCCGCTACCGTTACCACCAGCCGATCCGCATCCCTCGCCGCACTCACCTCAATGGTCGATCCCAGCGGCGAGTACGCCACCGCATTTTCGATCAGATGCCGCAGCACCCGGTGCACCAGCGCCCGATCCACCGGCGCCCGCGGCACGTCGCGAGCCACCTCCACCGTCACCGGACGATCCCGCAGAACCGGCCGCATCTCCTCCACCGTCGTCTCAATCAGTTCCCGTACATCCTCCGGCCGTGCATGGATCTGCACCGCTGCCGCATCCAGCTGTGCCATCTCCACCGCCTGCCCAATCAGCCGGTCCAGCCGTGCGCTCTCCTCATCCAACACCACCGCCAGCTCCCCGCGTTCCGCGTCCGGCAAATCAGGCTGGCTCACCAGCGTCGTCGCCGCCGCCCGAATCGCCGTCAGCGGCGTGCGCAAATCATGCGTCACCGAATCCAGCAGCGCGCTTCGCAACCGCTCGCTCTCTCGCGACGCCTCGAGGCGGCTCGCCCTCTCCACCGCAACCGCGCGCTCCAGTGCAATCGCCACCAGGCTCCCCATCGCTTCATAGATCTGCGTCGAGAATCCCCCCTCCGTCACCGCCAGCACGCCCAGCGCCCGCATTCCCAGCGCCAGCGGAATCACACGGTATCCGTTCCGCAACGTCGCCCCCGGCTCGCTCTGCACCGCCAGCTTCAGATCGACCACCGGCAACAACTCATTCTGTGGATCGGAGTAGTACGCCGTATCCTCTTCCCGCACATAGAGCGCCACCGCCCGCAACCCAAACACCGACGCTACTACCGACGGCGTCGTGTGCCCCACCCCACGCAGATCCTCCTGCAACAACAGCTGCTGGCTGAACTCGTACAGCCGCTCGACCTCGCGCCGCCGCCGCTCCGCCGTCTCCGCGTGCAGGTGCTCCTGTTCCGATAAGTGACTCACCAGCACGCTGCAGCATAGAAACGCCCCCAGCGCGACCCAGTTCCTCGAATCGGTGATCGTCAGCCGCCCCACCGGCGGCAAAAAGAAAAAGTTGTACAGTACAGCGCAAACGACCGACAAATAAACTGAGTACGCCAGCCGCCATCGCGATGCCGTCACCAGGATCAGCATCAGGAAAACCAGCGCCACCGTGGTCTCGTTTGCCGGCACCAGCTTCCGAAACAACGTCGCAAGCAACAGCGCCGCAACCGTCAGAAACACGTATCGTAACAAAATCCTTATTGCCCGCGGCGTATCCTTTTCCATGAAACGCGATCATACCCCGGAGTAAGTACGGTGGCCGAACGCATCCTCGTCGTCGACGACGAAATTCAGATTACCCGCGTCCTGCGCGCTTCCCTCTCCGCCCAGCGCTACGACGTGCGCACCGCCAACGATCCCGACGAAGCCCTCCGCGTCTTTGAAGAGTGGGATCCCGACCTCGTCATCACCGACCTCATGATGCCCGGCATGTCCGGCATCGATCTCGCCCGCGCTATTCGCCGCAAAAACCGTACCCCCATTCTCGTCCTCTCCGTCCGCGATCAGGAGCACACCAAAGTCGAAGCCCTTGACGCCGGCGCTGACGACTACGTCACCAAACCTTTCAACATCCAGGAACTCCTCGCCCGCGTCCGCGCCCATCTCCGCCGCGCTCCCGAGCGTTCCGGCGACGGACCCGTCCAGGTTGGCGACTTCCTCGTCGATCCCTCCGCGCACACCGTCACTGTCTCCGGCCGCCCCGTCCACCTCACTCCCAAAGAGTTCGACCTTCTTCTCCTCTTCGCACGCAACGCCGGCAAAGTCCTTACCCACCGCGTTCTCCTCACCACTGTCTGGGGCGCTCAATCCGCGCAGCAGCCGGAATACCTCCGCGTCTTCGTCGGACAACTCCGCAAAAAACTCCAGGGCGATGCGCATAAGGAATACATCCAGACCGAACCCTGGCTTGGCTACCGCTTTCTCCCTGAAGGCGGCGCGGAATAACTCCTGGCTCTTCGTCTGACTCACGAGTCTCTTGACTTAGATCAGGTCACGCGGTTCGCGAGGCGATCATCGACGTTCGCGCCCCTTTTCCCCACTGGCTTTACAAATCCCTTACAGACCTCTTATCCCGACCTTACCGATCCGGGCCTCTACTGGATTGGAACCGGCTATGACACTTCGTACCTTTCCCGCAATCCGTCCTATCGTCCTGTCCCTGGCTCTCGCCCTCCTCGTATTACCGTGCGCGGCCCAAACCGCACCCGACTCGAACGACGTCGAACAATTGAAGCAACTGGTGCGCGATCTGGGCCGCCGCGTCACCATGCTTGAGCAACAGAATGACCAACTGCGCTCCGGGAGCGCCTCGCCCGCCTCAGCCGGGCCGGATTCAGCCGCCTCGCTTGTGCTTGCAAGCGCCGCGCTGCGCTCGCCCTCCGCCTCTGTACAAACCATTGAGACAGACGCCCCGCCCTCCGCGGCCGCGCCGCCGCTTCCTGGAACTTTGCCCGGCGGCGCAACTTTGAATTACTACTTCGACGGCTACTACGAGTACAACTTCAACCATCCCACCGGTAACGTCAACGATCTTCGCGCTTACGATGTCCTCAGCAATGCCTTCAGCATCAACCAGGCCGACTTCATCTTCGACCTCGATCCCGACCTGTCCGTCCATCGACGCTACGGTTTCCGCGTCGATCTTCAGTTCGGCCAGGCCACCGAAACCCTGCAGGGTAATCCCGCCAACGAAGCCCGTCCCAGCATCTACCGCAACATCTTTCAGGCTTATGGTTCCTGGATCGCCCCCGTGGGCCACGGCGTCAACATCGACTTCGGAAAATGGGCCAGCTCCCTTGGCTATGAAAGCAACTACACCAAAGACCAGGCGAACTATACCCGCTCCTTCTACTTCTATTTCCTCCCCTTCTACCATGCAGGCGTACGTGCCAGCTATAAGCTCAGCAACAAGCTGACTGCCAACTACTGGATCGTCAACGGCGCCAACCACTCCGAACCGGCCAACGGCTTCAAAGACGAGCTCTTCGGCATCGCCCTGCAGCCGGCTAAGTCCGTCAGCTGGACCGTCAACTACTACCTCGGCCAGGAACATCCTGACAGCATCGCAGCCACCAACTGCAACGTTCCGGTTCAGCCCGGGCTCTGTCTTGCCCCCATCAATCCCGCCCCCAACGGCAAACTGCACATCTTCGATTCGTACGTCTCCTGGCAGCCACGTCCGCAACTTACCCTCGCCGCCGAAGGCGATTACGTCATCCAGCGTGAATGGGTTAACGCTGCCCCTGGAGAATCCTCCACGCCTTCACACGTCGACGGTGCCGTCGCCTATGCCCAGTATCAGGTCACCCCTCGCGGCGCACTGGCGGCCCGCGCGGAGTACCTATCCGACCACGGGGGCCTCTTCAGCAATGAAACCCAGGCCCTCAAAGAATTCACCGCCACTTATAAATACACACTGAGCGATAACTTCGACGCCTTCTTCGAATACCGGCGTGACTGGAGCAATCGTCTCTACTTCGTCACCAACAACCCAGCCTCGCCTTCCGGTCACCAGGACACCGCTCTGCTCGGCCTCGTCTGGTGGTACGGCGGCAAACAAGGTTCCTGGTAGAAAGGACTGCACCCGTGACCGACCTGCTCATGATCCTCTTCTCCCTCGCGTTCTTCGCAGGCGCTCTCCTCTATGTGCATGCGTGCGAGAAGCTGAGGTAATTCGAATGAATCTGACCACCCTCATCATTCTCTTCATCACCACTTTGCTGCTGGTCTACCTGGTCGTAGCCCTCCTCTATCCGGAGAAGTTCTGAAATGACGTTCAATGGATGGCTTCAGTTTTTCGTCTATTTCCTTCTGCTCCTCGCGTGCATGCGGCCCCTCGGCATCTATATGGCCGGAGTATTCTCAGGAAAATACAGCTTCCTTGCTCCTGTCGAAAACCTCGTCTATCGCCTCTGCGGTGTCAGCCGTGACGATGAAATGGACTGGCGTCAATATACCCGCGCCATGCTTCTTTTCAGCTTCGTGTCTCTTTTGCTGACTTACTTCATCCAGCGTCTCCAGCACGTTCTGCCGTGGAACCCCCAGCACTTCCCCGGTGTCGAAGCTTTTCTGGCGTGGAACACGGCCGCATCTTTTACCACCAATACCAACTGGCAGGCCTACGCCGGCGAGGCGACCATGAGTTACTTCACTCAGATGGTCGCTCTCGCCTACCATAACTTCCTGAGCGCCGCTGTCGGTATCGCGGTAGCTATCGCTCTTGTCCGCGGTATTTCGCGCCGCGAATCCCAAACCATCGGCAACTTCTGGGTCGATACCACGCGCGCCTGTCTCTACGTCCTCGTCCCTCTCTGCATCGTCTATGCACTCGCCCTCGTCAGCCAGGGAGTCATCCAGAATCTTCATCCCTACACCACCGCCCATACCCTCGAACATCAGACGCAAACCATTGCCCAGGGTCCCGTCGCTTCACAGGAAGCCATCAAGATGCTCGGCACCAATGGCGGCGGATTCTTCAACGCCAACAGCGCGCACCCGTTTGAGAACCCGACCCCCTTCAGCAACTTTCTTGAAATGTTCTCCATCTTCTTCATCGGCGCCGCGCTCACCGTCACCCTGGGCCGCATGACCGGTTCTCCCGGCCACGGCTGGGCGGTCTTCGCCTGCATGTCCCTGCTCTTCGCCGCTGGATTTACCGTCGCCTACTGGGCGGAGTCCCACCCTAACCCAACCCTTCACAACGTCGCGCAGCTCAGCAGTTCTCTCCAGGCAGGCGGCAACATGGAGGGTAAAGAAACCCGCTTCGGCATTGCCGATTCCGCACTCTTCGCCACCATCACCACCGATGCCAGTTGCGGCGCCATCAATTCCTGGCACGATTCCTTCACCCCCCTCGGCGGCATGATCCCCCTGCTCAACATCGAGCTCGGCGAAATCATCTTTGGCGGTGTTGGCTCCGGCCTGTACGGCATGATCATCTTCGTCGTCCTCTCTGTCTTCATCGCCGGACTCATGGTCGGCCGCACCCCCGAGTATCTCGGCAAGAAGATCGAGGCTTACGACGTCAAGATGTCTATGCTCTACGTCCTCATCTTTCCGTTGCTCATCCTTACCCTCAGCGCTATCTCCGTCATTTATCCAGTCGGCCTTGCCGGCATCAGCAATCCCGGCCCTCACGGACTTACTCAGATCCTCTACGCCTTCTCCTCGGCCGCCGGTAATAATGGCTCAGCCTTTGGCGGCCTCAGCGTCAACACGCGCTGGTACAACACCGCTCTTGGCTTCACCATGCTGGCCGGCCGCTTTCTCATGATGATTCCCATGCTTGCCCTTGCCGGCAACCTTGCCCGCAAAAAGAGCATTCCTCCATCCCCCGGTACCTTCCCCGTGAATACGGCGCTGTTCACCGTCTTACTCACCGGAGTCATCCTTATCGTCGGTGCGCTGACATTTTTCCCGGCACTTAGCCTCGGACCTATCCTGGAGCACCTCCTTCTCCAGCACGGAACCCTCTTTTCGTAACTGGAGTTACTCACTATGTCCAAAAAGCAAAACCTCTGGAACTCCGACATTCTGCGCCAGGCGATCATCGATTCCTTCCGCAAGCTCGACCCGCGCATCATGATGAAGAACCCCGTCATGTTCGTCGTCGAAGTCGGCAGCGTCGTCACCACTGCGCTGCTCTTTGAAGAAGCCGCTCGCCATCAGCCCATCCGCTTCGATCTTCAGATCACTCTCTGGCTCTGGTTCACTGTCCTTTTCGCGAATTTCGCCGAAGCCATCGCAGAAGGCCGCGGCAAAGCTCAGGCCGATACCCTCCGCAAGTCCAAGGGCGAAACCATGGCGTACCGTTTCCGTCCCGATGGATCCACCGAAGCCGTCTCCAGCTCCCAGCTTCGCGTTGGTGACATCATCAAAGTCGAGGCCGGCCAGTTCATCGCGGGCGATGGCGAAGTCATCGAAGGCGTCGCGTCCGTCGACGAATCCGCCATCACCGGCGAGTCCGCGCCCGTCATCCGCGAAGCCGGCGGCGATCGCTCCGCCGTTACGGGTGGCACCCGCGTCTTATCGGACTGGATCAGGATCCGCATCACTTCCAACCCCGGCGAAACCTTCCTCGACCGCATGATCGCTCTCGTTGAAGGCGCCACGCGCCAGAAAACGCCCAACGAAATCGCGCTCAGCATCCTCCTTGCCGGCCTTACCGTCATCTTTCTGCTCGCCGTCGCCACGCTCCAGCCCTACGCCATCTACTCCCACGCGCCGCAAACCATCTTTGTCCTCGTCTCGCTGTTAGTCTGTCTCATCCCCACCACCATTGGAGCTCTGCTCTCCGCCATCGGCATCGCCGGCATGGATCGCCTCGTCCAGTACAATGTCCTCGCCATGTCCGGCCGCGCTGTTGAAGCCGCAGGCGACGTCAACACGCTGCTCCTCGACAAGACCGGCACCATCACCCTCGGCAATCGCCAGGCCACCGAGTTCTTCCCCGCACCCGGCATCTCCACCGAGCGCCTCGCCGATGTTGCCCAGCTCGCTTCGCTCTCCGACGAAACGCCCGAAGGCCGATCCATCGTCGTTCTCGCCAAGGACAAATACAATCTTCGCGGCCGCGACCTCAGCGCCATGCGCGCGGAGTTCGTGCCCTTCAGCGCGCAAACGCGCATGTCCGGCGTCGATCTGGCCGGCAGTAAGATTCGCAAAGGCTCCGCCGACGCCATCGCCCGCTATCTTGAGCAGCAGGGCTCCAGTCTTCCCCGCGAGGTCACCGACCGCGTCGAAGAAATCGCCCGCCAGGGCGGAACGCCGCTGGTCGTCGCAGAAAATTCCACTGCCCTCGGCGTCGTCTATCTCAAAGACATCGTCAAAGGCGGCCTCAAAGATCGCCTCGCCCGCCTGCGCGCCATGGGCATTCGCAGCATCATGATCACCGGCGACAATCCCCTTACCGCCGCCGTCATCGCGCGCGAAGCCGGGGTCGACGACTTCCTCGCCGAAGCCAAGCCCAAAGACAAAATGGACCTCATCAAGCGCGAACAGGGCAAAGGCAAGCTTGTTGCTATGACCGGCGATGGCACCAATGACGCTCCCGCCCTCGCTCAGGCCGACGTCGGCGTCGCGATGAACACCGGCACGCAAGCCGCGAAAGAGGCGGGCAACATGGTCGACCTCGATTCAAACCCGACCAAACTCATCGAGATCGTCGAGATCGGCAAGCAGCTCCTCATGACCCGTGGAGCGCTCACCACGTTCTCCATCGCCAACGACGTCGCTAAATATTTCGCCATCATTCCCGCGATGTTCGCCGGAGTCTTTCCTGTGCTTAACGCGCTCAACATCATGCACCTCGCCACGCCGCATTCGGCGATTCTCTCCGCCGTCATTTTCAACGCGATCATCATCATCGCGCTCATCCCGCTGGCGCTGCGCGGCGTCAAGTACCAACCCATGTCCGCCCAGGCTTTGCTCCGCCGCAATCTCATCGTCTACGGCATCGGCGGCATCATCGTGCCCTTCATCGGAATCAAGATCATCGACCTGGGCCTGGCGGCCCTGCACCTGGCCTGAGCCGTTCGGAGAATGGAACTATGCGCAGCACATTTATTACCGCCATCCGCTTCACCGTCGTCACCACGATTCTCCTCGGCATCGTGTACCCGCTCTTCGTCACCGGCCTCGCGCAGCTCACCATGCGCAATAAAGCCAACGGCCAGCTCATCACCCGCGACGGCCAGGTCATCGGCTCGGCCATCATCGGCCAGAGCTTCACGAGTGCGAATTACTTCCACGGCCGCCCCTCCGCAGCCGGCAATGGATACGACGCCACCAACTCCGGCGGCTCGAACCTTGCGCAATCGAACAAGGCGCTCGTCACGCGCATCGACGCCGACGTTGCGAACTGGCAAAAGCAGAATCCAGGTCAGCCGGTGCCCATCGGCCTCGTCACCACATCGGCCTCCGGCCTCGATCCGGACATTGCCCCCGCCGACGCGCTCTACCAGGTTCCGATGGTCGCCGCCGCGCGCCACCTCCCTGAAGCCACGGTGCGCGTCCTCGTCGAGTCGCACATTCAGGGACGCGACCTCGGCTTCCTCGGCGAACCCCGCGTCAACGTACTGGCACTCAACCTGGCTCTGAACGACGCAGCCAGCGGACGCGTCACGCTGGACGACAAGCAGGTTAAGCCTTGAGGCTGGGGCGGTCACCCCTCTGGATATGGCTGATTCTTCCCACTCGCCCTGACCCCGACCCCGTAACTGTTATCGAAATAGTTAACCGACTCCTTTTGTCATTTGCGCCGTTGAGGAATAGCTCAGAATCAATCGGTGACAGATAAAAGTTGGGGAACCACTATAGAGACCCAATGAATTCGGTGACGATTCGTGCCGCTTCTTCCGGGTAACGCTGTAAGAGAAAATGAGGACCGTCGATCACTCGGGTCTGAATATCAGGCCTTAAACGTTGAATTTGGGCGAAGCAGCGGGACCCCACGAGACGGTCATGCTGCGCCTGCAAATAGAGAATTGGCACGTTGATCCTTTCCAGTGTCGATCGCACATCGCAGGTCAGTGCGGCGCGCAGTCTTCCCGCCAGAACATGAGGTTGTACGGACGCGATCGCCTTTCGCCCTGCAGCCATGAGTTCCTCAGTGGCGTCTTCACCGACCAGGCGTGACCGGATCGTTGAATCCAAAAGAGGGATCCGCATCAGTACAGGCGCCAGGACCCATCCCAGCCAACGCGCCGGTCCACGCACCGGACTCTCGGCGAACCCAGCGCACAAAATGAGTGCCTTCAGGTTCTTCGGTCTCTCGGCCGCAACCTGAATCGCCAGAGGCGTCGAGAAAGACTCCGCCATCAGCACAAACGGTTCGGAATCCTCGCAAAAAGAGCGCACCAGCCCGGCCAGGTCTGCGTAGGAAAGGAATCGATCGGCGAGGTAGATGGGAATGACCCGTCGCATCTGTTTCGGCAGAGCATGAGAGAAATCGAGAAGTAGCTTTCCTGTCCCGTCCATGCCCGGCAACAGCAGAATCTTATTTACTGGCATCGGTAGCAGTCATCGGACTCGCGGCTGCGCTGCCGCCCGCTCAATCGCCGCCTCAGCCAGCGGAGCCATCACCGCAAATCCTGCCGCGTTCGGATGCAACCCATCCTGGGTCAGATCCGCCTTCAGCATCCCGCGCTCATCCACCATCGCCGAAAAATAATCGAGATACACCAACCCCTGGTCCGCGCAGTATTTCTTCAGCCACACGTTCAACGCCAGAATCTTCTCCGGCGATCGCTGCAGAAAAAACCGCAGCGCGGTCGGATTGTAGTTGTTGATCGGCGTCACCGACGAAAACACCATCCTGATCCCATGCACCTTCGCCAACTCCGCCATCGTCGCGTAGTCGCCCTCGATCTGTTCCAGAGTCTCATCGCCCGTGTTCCCCGCAATGTCATTGGTCCCCGCCAGCACCACCAGCACTGCCGGCTTCAGATCGATCACATCTGCACGAAAGCGCACCAGCATCTGCGGCGTTGTCTGCCCCCCAATGCCGCGGTTGATGTAATGCTTTCCCGGAAACGAATCATCGAGCTTCCAGCTGTCCGTAATCGAATCGCCGAAAAACACCACCCGCTGCTCGCCCTGTGCCGGGGTCGCCAGCTTCGCGTCGTCATCGTGATAGCGCGCCAGCTGTCCAAAATCGTTCATCAACATCCGCGCGTTGCCTTCGCGATACATCTCCAGGCTCCGCGCCGACGCGTAACCATCCCCCGCCGTCCCCTCCAGCGGAGCGCCAGCGTTCTGCGCCCATGCCCCAACCCACAATCCCCCCACCACCACCATCACCACCGCCAGTTTTTTCATGCCAACACCCTACCACTTCCCCTTGCGCAGCGAACTCCATACCAGACCACTCAACGCCGGATGACAACTGTCATCTCGCTTTCCTGACATATCCCACTCACCAATTCCCATCGCACCGCGCGATCCTCTTTATCAGAGGGAAATACCGCATGTCGATGTACACTGCTCCCACCACGCGGACCACAACGATGAACCGTTCCCAGCGCAGCATCTCCGCAGCCATTGTGCTCTTCTTCACCGCGCCGCTCGTCGCCGAATACCTCCTCGGCGACCTGCCCCTCAAACTTCTTTTCGCCTTAGTCGCGCTCGCTCCTATGTATGGCGGCGGAGCCCTTCTCATTCGCGAGGTTGTTCGCCGCTCCCGCCGCGGCTGGCCGTCCATTCTGGTGCTGGGCGCCGCCTACGCTCTGCTCGAAGAAGCCTTCACCACCCAGTCCCTCTTCAACCCCGACTATCTCCACCTGCACGGGCATTTCCTCACCCACGCCTGGATTCCCCTGCTCCACATTGGCGGCTGGTGGACCCTCTTCATGCTCAACCTCCACGCCTTCTGGAGCATCTCCGTCTCCATCGCCCTGGTCGAAGGACTCTTCCCGGCGCACACCGATCAGCCGTGGCTCGGCCGTGTGGGAGATTCCGTCGTCTTCGTCCTCTTCCTCATCGGCTGCTTCATGGGCGTGTTCATTACCCTCAAACAGGATCGCTGGGTCGCGCCCGCCTCGCAGTTTGTTGCCGCTGGATTGGTGATCCTCCTCCTCATCGTGCTGGCCTTCCGTCTGCGTCCGGCTCCGCCCTCTGCCCAGACCGGAGGCGTCCCTTCGCCCTGGTTCACCGGCTCTCTCGCGTTCGTCCTCGGCTTCTGTGTCCTCATTCTTCCGCCTACCTGGAACTGGGGCGCGGTCGCTGCAATGCTCACCATCGACCTCGCTTTCCTTGCCTCGGTCTCCGTGCTGTCCCGTCGCGCCGGCTGGAACCCGCTCCACATCTTCAGCCTGGCCGCTGGCGGAGCCGTCGCCTACGGTGTGCATGCCTTTATAGGGCACCCGGTCGTTCCCGGCTCCATCCTTGCCGCCCGCATCAGTAACGCTGTCTTCCTTGCCGCCGCCCTCGTCGTCATCGCCATCGGAGCCCGCCGCACCGCGCAATCCCTCACCGCGCCGGCCCCAACCCAACCCATCCCGCAATAAGCTCCGCGCGCAAAGCAAAAGGGGAGCAGCAAGCGCCGCTCCCCTTTTTGCTCCTAACCTCTAATCCCTAAACTCTAAACTCTGTTTTTCACGCCACCATCGCCATCGACCGAACTTCTTCCCTCCGCACCGTCAGCTTCTCCACCAGATCGGTCCGCACTTCGAACCCGCGTCCCGGCGTATCCGGCACCGTAATCTCGCCGGTCTTCGACACCACTACTTCGGGATCGATAATGTCTTCCCGCCAGTAGCGCTTCGACGCCGACACATCGCCCGGCAGCGTGAAGTTATCCAGCGATGACAGCGCGATGTTGTGCGCGCGTCCAATCCCCGTCTCCAGCATCCCGCCGCACCACACCGGCACGCCCCGCTCCTGCGCCGCGTTGTGCACCGCAATCGCCTCGCTAAACCCGCCCACGCGTCCACACTTAATGTTGATAATCCGGCACGACTCCATCTCGATCGCCGCCAGCGCATCCCGCCGGTTCCGGATCGATTCATCCAGACAAATCGGGGTCGCCAGCCGCTTCTGCAGCATGGAGTGGAAGTAAAAATCGTCCGCCCACAGCGGCTGCTCGATCATCAGCAGGTTGAACTCGTCGAAGGTCATGATGTGGTCGGAATCATTGAGCCGGTACGCCGAGTTGGCATCCACGCTTAGCTGAATCTGCGGCCAGCGGTTCCGCACCGCCTCCAGCACATGCACGTCCCAGCCCGGCTTGCACTTCAGCTTGATCCGCTGATAACCGGCGTTGACTTCCGTCTCCACCTCGGCCAGTTGCTGCTCCAGGCTCGACTGAATCCCGATTGAAACGCCGCAGTTGATCGTCTCCCGCGTCCCGCCCAGCAGTTCCGCCAGCGGAATCCCTCGCATCTGCGCTTCAAGATCCCACACGGCATTTTCAAGCGCGGCTTTTGCCATCCGATGCCCGCGCACCTGCCGGAAAATCGACTGACATTTTCCGCCGTGCTCCGGATCGGCCGCCGCCAGCAGCGGAGCCAGCTCCTGCTGTATCACCAGCCATGCCGTGTCCACCGTCTCATCGGAGAAAAATGGATGCTCTCCCGCGACGCACTCCCCCCAGCCGCTCAGCCCTTCGCCGCGCAGCTCCACCAGCAGGATGCGTCGATCCGTTGTGGTCCCAAAACTTGTTTGAAATGGCTTTACGAGCGGAAGGCGCAGTTCGCGCAGGAAAATGGCATCGATTCTCATAGAACTCCGAGTTGTTCCAGTCTTGCGAGGTCGAAAGCGCCGTTACCTTCACCGTCTACGCGGAACCCCACGATCGCAAGTCCCCGCCCAAACGCATCCAGAAAGCGGTCACGATTTTCAGTCTGCACGGCCATGGCCCTGGCGACACCGGTATCCGAAGCCTTCCATTCGCTCATGGCCTTCGGCAACAAAACTGTCTCCTGGATTTCCGGCGGTGTGGTTGGGGATCCGTTCAGAACAGCCTTCACACGTTCCGAATCCATCCACCATTCCGCGTGGAGACGGTCCGTGGGAAGTCCACCCTGTAGACGAGATGAGGATACACCATAAAAATTTGGCGTATACGCCCTCACAATCACCCCCAGCTTGTGGATATTGAGGAAAGCGTTCTTGATCTCCAGCGGGTCAAAGGTCCATTCCATCAGCCGAATTCCCCTCCCCAACGCCTCATCTCGTTGATAAAGCTTGAGCCTGCGCCCGATCCCTGCGTTCCGATACTCCGGCCGCACCGCCAGCATGTGCGAGTGGATGTACGGTGTCGGCCCGGCCCCCTTGTCCGGCTTGACCCCAGGCAAAGCCATGGCCATCCCCACCATCTGTTCACCCGCAAACGCCCCAATAGCCTGCCCGCCAATCCGCTGCGCCACTGTAAACAGCCGCCGCGGGATCACATCGGTTTCGTCGTATCCCCAGGTATCGGTCTGCAGGCGGACACACGCGTCCAGCTCATCGAACCCCTCACAGCTGCGCAGCACCACCTCTGCCCCCGTCGGGGTCGTCATCGTCTTAGGACTCAAAACCGCACTCATGCCCGCCGCTCCGCCTCCTTGCTCCGTGCCCAGAGCCCTTCCAGCTCTTCCGCCGAAAGATCCTCCAGCGGCCGCTCCGTCGCCGCTTCCATTCCCGCAAATCTCCGCCGGAATTTCGCGTTCGCATCCCGCAATGCCAGCTCCGGATCAACCTTCAAGTGTCGCGCGAGGTTAGCAACCGTAAACAACAGATCTCCAATCTCCTCCGTTGCCGCTTTTTTATCTCCGCGAGCGACCTCGGCTTCCAGTTCTCCACACTCTTCCCTCAGCTTTTCCACAACCCCGTTGACGTCTGGCCAGTCGAACCCAACCTTCGCCGCCTTCGACCCAATCTTCCCCGATTCGCTCAACGCCGGCATCGCCCGCGATACCCCATCCAGGGTGCCCCCTTCAAGCCCGCCTTTGGCTTGCGTGGGGTCTTTTTCCCGAGGTCTCTTCTCCAGCTTCTTAATCTCGTCCCAGTTGCGCAGCACTTCCGCAGCGCCCAACCCATCCGTCTCCAACCCTTCTGCTCGATTCCCCGCAGCCGCCGAAGCCTCTTCCCCGAAAACATGAGGATGCCGCCGCACCAGCTTCCGATTCAGCCCCTCAATCACCCCGTCAATTCCAAAGTGTCCCGCCTCGGCCGCCATCTCCGCGTAGAACAACACCTGCAGCAGCAAATCGCCCAGCTCGTCTTCGAGATCGCCCCAGTGCTCCCGCTCGATCGCGTCCAGCACTTCATACGTCTCTTCCAGCGTGTATTTTCGGATCGACGCAAACGTCTGCTCGCGGTCCCACGGACACCCACCCGGCGCCCGCAGCCGCGCCATAATCGCGACCGCCTCCTGAAACAGCTTCCCAGCATGCGAATCCGCACGCACATCGGCCTCGCGCCCATCCGGAGCACGGTCCAAAGCTGCATCCTTTTCAGGGGGCATAACCTTACTGTACAACGGTGCCCAGCCTGCTTCCGCGTATGCTGTCTGAGCAAGGAGAACTGCAATTCTGCTTACCGCTTCCGGCGTTCCCGTTGTGCTCATCTCGACCTTCGTCGTCCTCTTCGGACTCGCCTTCGGCAGCTTCCTGAATGTCTGCATCTCCCGCCTGCCACGCCACGAGTCCCTCATCAACCCGCGCTCTCGCTGCCCACGCTGCGGCGCTCCCGTCCGCGCCCTCGACAACATCCCCATCCTCAGCTGGATCCTGCTTCGAGGCCGCTGCCGTTCCTGCAGCCAGCACATCGCCTGGCGCTATCCTGCCGTTGAGCTGGCTACTGCTGCGCTTTTCCTGCTCAGCTTTCTTCGCTTCGGACTCACCATCACCGGTGCCGGCACCGCCACCCTCAGCTTCCTGCTCCTCGGCCTTGCCGTTATGGACGCGGAAACCATGCGCCTTCCCGACGCCTTCACCCTCACCGGCATCGCCCTCGGCATTCTCTACGCGCTTCTGCAGCCCGCCGAAATTCTGAGCGACCATCTCCGCCACGCCGGCCGCGCGATCCTGTGCTCTCTCGCCGCTGCTCTGGTTTTGCTTTTGCTCCGCTGGCTCTACGCGCTGGCCCGCCACCAGGAAGGCCTCGGCATGGGCGACGTCAAACTCCTCGCCATGATCGCTGCCTGGCTCGGAGCCGCGCCCACCGTCCTGACTCTGATCATCGGCGCGTTCGCCACCGCCCTCTTCGGACTCGTCGCCGTCGCTCTCTCACGCGGCAAGCGTCGGTTTGCGTCCGCCCGTCTGCCTCTGGGATCGTTCCTCTGCGCCACCGCTATCTATGCGATCTACGCCGGGCAACCAGTCATCCGCTGGTACCTGCACTTCTACGGACTGCCCTACTAATCCGCCAGGGGTTTCCTGGTCCCTGCGGGCGACTCCCGACTCGCTGCTCTTCGCCCGCCTTCTACTTCCTATCCCCTATCCCCTATCCCCTATTCCCTAGCCGCTATCCCTATCCCCTGTCCCTGCTCTTCCCACTACACCCCGGCACTCGCCAAACCCGATCCGCGGAACCCCCTCGCGCTCGCACCAGCCCTTCAGGATCACCTCATCGCCATCCTCAAGAAACTTCCGCTGCTCCCCATTTGGCAGTGCCAACGGTTCGGCCCCGCGCTTTGTCCGTTCCAATAACGAACCGACCGACTCCGCCGTCGCTCCCGACACCGTTCCCGTCGCCAGCAAATCCCCCGGTCGCAGATTGCATCCGTTGCTCGCGTGGTGCGTCACCATTTGTGCCAGTGTCCAGTACAAATCCTTCAGATTCCCCCGGCTCACTCGCACCGCCGCCTCGCCCGCCTCGCGCATCTTCTTCGTGGCCATCCACACTTCGAGATTTACATCGAACCCGCCCCGCGCCTGATCCTGTTCCGACCATAAATAGGGGAGCGGTTTCGGATCCCCCTCCGCCCGCACTGCCGCCGGCACACGAAACGGCTCCAGCGCCTCCACCGTCACGACCCATGGAGAGACCGTCGTCCCAAAGCTTTTGCCCAGGAACGGCCCCAGCGGCTGATACTCCCACGCCTGGATATCCCGCGCCGACCAGTCATTCAGCAGGCACAATCCGAAGATGTGCTCCTCCGCGCGCTCCAGCGGAATCGTCTCTCCCAGCTCATTCCCGTGGCCGATGTAGAACCCGACCTCCAACTCGTAGTCCAGCGATTTGCTCGGCCCAAACACCGGCTCCGCCGCGTCAGGACTCTTCGCCTGCCCGCTCGGCCTCCTGATCTCTGTCCCGCTCACCACAATCGACGACGCCCGCCCGTGGTACCCAATCGGCACCCACTTGTAATTCGGCAGCAGCGGCTGGTCCGGCCGGAATAGCCGCCCCACATTCGTCGCGTGATGAATCGAAGCGTAAAAATCCGTATAGTCGCCAATGCCGCCCACTCCAAACGGCGGCAGCATCTTCACATTCTTCTGCGGAATCAGGTGCGGCTCCACGCGATCCCGGACCGTCGCATCGCTCAGCAGCTCCGCCGCGCACCGCCGAATCTCACGCGCCCGCCATGCTTCGATGTCCCCGAGGCCCCGCGGCCCCATCGCCTGCGACGCATTCAACAAACCCGCGCCGGCGCACCCCGGCAGATCGAGCACCTGATCGCCGATCGCGATGCAGGTGTGCCGCCGCAGC
Source organism: Acidobacteriaceae bacterium (assembly GCA_036490815.1). GTDB lineage: Bacteria > Acidobacteriota > Terriglobia > Terriglobales > Acidobacteriaceae > Palsa-343. Next base: position 39,851 of record DASXDF010000065.1, on the reverse strand, counting down.
CGCTCCTCTTCATAGAGCCCGAACGGCAAATTCTCCAGCGGAAAATCCGTTTCAGGATCGTTCGCCGATTCCACCCAGCATTGCTTTCTGGTTTGCATCGCAATCCATCGTACGAGAAAGCTGCTTCCGAATTAAAAACAACCCCGTCGTCCCAGGTGGATCAATCCCGGACCGGTCTCCAGTAGTGGATCAATGCTGGAGGGTCTGCAGCAGTGGGTCAATCCCGGACCGGTCTCCAGTAGTGGATCAATGCTGGACGGTCTGCTGCAGTGGATCGATGCCGGACCGGTCTCCAGCCGTGGATCAATGCTGGACGGTCTGCAGCAGTGGATCGATCCTGGACTCGATCTGCAGCAGTGGATCAATCCTGGCCTCGGTCTCCGGCGATGCCTTCGCCTCCCCCGCGCAGTCCAATCGCCCAACCCTGCCCAGAGGTCCAGCTTCTGCAACAAAAAGCACCGGGCCCCCGCCAGGTTCACCCCATAGCAAGAAGCTGATACCTCTGTCGACCGCAAGTCCATGCCACTCGCCCTCTGCCTCAGCCCGAAAGTACCGTGCCTCCGAGTTTTCTCGACCCGTTTCGGGAAAGCACACTTTCGCCAGGTCCCATCCTTCTGAGCAGATAACCAGAAATAAACGAAGACGCCATCAGGTCCGCAGGAAGAATTTCGCATCCGGGCCGCCACGACGCGCCAGCCCTCAAATCCATCCCATCGCCTTCACATCGTCCACAGGCTCATCGAACGAGCATGACCCAAAGCTGATCGCAAACTCGTTCCGCACCTTCTCCACCTGATCGACGATCAGCACATTGTCATCCTGCCACCGCAGCACATCGTCGTCCGCGCGAAATGCCGACGCATCCTCTTCGTTCAGCGTCCGCACCAGCGCCTTCTCATCCGCGCCGTAAAACGCCTGTGCTCCCGCCAGAAAAAGATTCACGAATCCATGCATCGCTACCCGCGGCCCCCCCGGCGCCACCTCCCGCACTCCGCGCACCGCATGATGCAGCCCCGCCGTCGCCTTCCACGCTACCCGCTCCCGCACGCACTGCAGCAAAAACCGCGCCACCACCTGCGACGACGGCACCGACTCGGCTGTCACCCCACTCATCCGAATCTTCGCCCACGCCCCATAATCCGCCAGCACCGGCAGCACCTCCACCGCCCTCTCCGGAGGAAACTCCACATACCGCGCTCGCGCCGCCGGCAACCGCTCCAGCATCTCCTTCGCCGCCCGCGCATCCGCCGCCTTCGTCTCAAGACTTCCGATAAACACCGCACCCTGCTGGAAATCCTGAATCGCCCGCACGTCGTCCGCGTTATCACCGGCGCAAACAATGTTCAGCGTCCACGGCGCTTCCCGTTCCCCACAGCACGCTTTCTCAAACGCCGCCGAGAATTCCTCCAGCCGCGACGCCGGAACCAGAAACCCTCCCAGGATCCAGCCGAAGTCTCCCACCAGATACCGCTGGTAGTTTTCGACCGCGCTCTCCATCGAAAGCGCAGCCGGCGGAAACAATCCGGCGTAGTCGACGATTCTTCCCAGCAACCTTTCGGCAGCACTCATATCCAAGTCCCCTGGTTCTTCGCTGACCGCTTCCTGGCTGACCGCCTCTCAGCCGCCCTCTATTTTCCCTTGAAATTCTTCTTCAGCCCCTGCCAGCACTCGAAGTATTCATGCTGCAGAATCTTTGTCTCCAGCGCAAATCGGGTCGGCCTTACCGGCAGCCCCGTTTCAAACATGAACGCCAGCGTGTTATCCAGCTTCACCGGCTTCAGCTCCGCTTTGCTCGCCTTTTCAAAGGTCTCCGCGTCCGGCCCGTGCCCGCTCATGCAGTTGTGCAGGCTCGCACCGCCAGGCAGAAATCCTTCAGCCTTGGCATCGTATTCACCGAACACCAGCCCCATAAACTCATTCATCATGTTGCGATGAAACCACGGCGGCCGGAACGTGTGCTCCGCCACCAGCCACCGCGGCGGAAAAATAGCAAAGTCCACATTCGCTGTTCCCGGCATCACCGAGGGCGACGTCATCACCGTATAAATCGACGGATCCGGGTGATCGAAGCTCACCGTGTTGATGCAGTTGAACCGCGCCAGGTCATATTTGTACGGCGCATAGTTCCCATGCCACGCCACCACGTCCAGCGGAGAATGGTCGATCTCCGCCTCCCACATCCGCCCCAAAAACTTCCCCACAATCCTGAAGTCCGCATCCTTATCTTCATACGCAGCCACCGGCGTCAGAAAGTCTCGCGCATTCGCGAGCCCGTTCGCCCCAATCGCGCCCAGCTCCGGCAGCCGGAACGGCAACCCATAGTTCTCGCAGATGTATCCCCGCGATGCGCCCTCCAGATCCACGCGCATCTTCATCCCGCGCGGCACCACGCCAATTTCTCCCGGCGCGAGACCCAAAATCCCCAGCTCGGTGTGGACTCGAATCCTGCCCTGCTGCGGCACAATCATCATCTCGCCATCGGCGTTATAGAAATACCGCCCGCGCATCGGCACATTCGCCGCATACACGTGCAGTCCCACGCCCATCTGCATCGCCGGATCGCCGCTGCCGCCCAGCGTCACAATGCCGTCGACGAAGTCCGTCTTCTTCTCCGGCATCGGCACCGGATTCCACCGCATCTGGTTCGGCGGCGTCGGCAGTTCCGTAAACGGCCCGCTCCTGAACAAACCCAGGCCCAGCTCCGTCCCAATTTCCCTGAACGGCTTGTGCGTCACCGACGGCCGGATCCGATAGGTCCACGTCCGCCGATTCGTCGCCCGCGGCGCCGTAAACGCTGTCCCGCTCAGTTGTTCTGTATAGAGTCCCAGCGGCGCCTTCTGCGGCGCATTCTGCCCCTCCGGCAGCCCGCCCTTCACCGCCTCGGTCGCAAACTCATTCCCAAATCCCGACTGATACTTCAGCTCGGCCTGCGCCATTCCCAATCCTCCCGCCTTCCCGGTTCACGCACAAAACCTTATACGCTACCGGGCCCGCTGCAGGATTGGCAATACTTACCGCAGAATCCGTTCCGCAATCCTGGTCCACCATGGCGCCGAGCTCAAAAGCGTCCCTATGACAAACACCTGTGCCACGATCAGCAGCGGCAGCGCATACAAGTAGACCCGGTGCACCGTCTTCATCACCAACAAGTCCCGCAACACGCCCAGCAGGATCAGGGCATCGACCCCCGAGTAGAACCACACATTAGCGAAAGTCGCGTTCGGCATGCGGCCCCACGCTGCGCTTGTCAGCACGCAAGTCGCAATCAGCATCAACCGCCGGTGCACCTCCGGCTTTCTACGCCAGTTCACCGCCAGCCAGAAGAACACGGTGAAGGCGGAAATATCAAAAAACGGAACAATGAGAAATGCCGCAGGACCCGCTACATTCGCCGGCTCGAACTGCATGTCGAATCGTCGCATCACGATGGCCGTCGCAAACCCCACCACCGTCATCGCCACCGCCAGCGCCGCCCCAAACCATCCCAGCGTCCGATGGATCCGCACATTGCCCGTCCGCACCAGCGACGACTGCAGGATGAAAAACGCCACCCACGTCGAAAACAGCGTCGCGTGCACCCACAGCAACAAGGGCCGCGGCGGAGCCGCATGCACCAGGCGTTCATCGACCGTATGGCCGAAGCCATAGATCACCACCGCTGCCACCAGCAGCGACATGAAGAAGTAAAAGTATTTCCCCGCTCCGCCCGCTGCTCGCTTTTTACTCGAGACAACCGGGGAGGTCTGTGCCGACGTAGCCATCGAACCTCGCTCTGGGGGAGCCCTGGACGACGATGTGTTGCGTCATCGTAGCGCAGTTCGACTGGTAAGTCGAAACTTCCCGCACCTTCCGTCGCGCGATTACTTCCCGGAAAACCGGTGCAATAATCCCGACTCGCCCTCGTAGCGGAGTCCCTGAGCGCGTGCCTCGGCCAGCCTCATCTTTCCCGTCAGCAACCGCAGAATCTGCTGCGGCGTTCCCGCGATGCGCGCATCTGGATGCGCGGCCAGTCCGGATCGGACCTCGATCGATCCATCGCCCACCGTCTCCATCACCGCCTTCTCTTCACCCGCTTCCAGGGCCAGCGTCACCCGCGCCGCATCCGGCGTGTGGTCGCGGACGTAAAGCCGCAGCGGCAATGCGATCCAGTGGTCGCAGAACGCGTCTTTCCCGTGCCGCTCCTCGAGCAGCGGCGCGCCCCATCGGCCCAAAGCTGCAACTACCGGCTCCAGTTGCCGCCCGCGCAGCGTTAGCCGAAACAAATTCGTCGCCACCGGTGGAGGCGCCGCCTCTTTTGTGATCAGCCCCGCCTCTTCCATCGCTTCCAGCCTGTCTGCCAGCAGATTCGTCGGAATCCCCGGCAGTCCCTGGCGCAGATCGGTGTAGCGGCAGCCCTCGCGAATCATCAGTTCCCGCACAATCAGCAGCGTCCACCGCTCTCCAACCACGTCCAGTGCCTTCGCCAGCGCGCACTCCTGCCCGTAGGATCGCATGTCGTGTTTATACACCGCTCAGTATATTTTAACAACTTACTGCTTGATTTTCTCAAGTACATACTTGACACTGCGAATCACACCTGAAAGGAGCACCGCATGATCGCCGATCTTCTCAGCACCTATTACGATGGAATCACCCGTCGCGACGGCTGGCAGCAGCCTCTCTCCGATGCCTTCCGCTTCGTCTCCCCCGGCGGCCGCATCAGCGAGGGCAAATCCGCCTACGTCGACGCCAACAACGGATTCCTCCGCCTCGTCACCGCGGCCCATAAAAAAGAAATGCTCATCGACGGCGACACTGCCTGCGTCTGGATGAGTTATGACCTGCGTTCACCGCGCGGCACGTCCGGCGCTCTCGATGCGGTCGAGATCTGGACCGCTTCCGGCGGCCGCCTTGCCTCGCTCACCATCTACTTCGACACCGCCGCGTTTCAGAATTTCATGAAAGGGTAACCGCGCCGTCCACGGAGAATCGCTCATGCCCGCACGCGCCTCGCGCATCCTGCTCGCCTTCGCCGCACTGCTCCTCCTTGGCGGCGCCGCCCTGCATGGTGCCGGATTCCGCCATGCCCTCCCCGTCATCGCGGCCTCCGGCATGCCCCGCTTCTACACCGGCGCCTTCAAGGGCCTCTGGCTTCTTGACTCCCTCACCCAGCTGATCCTTGCCGCCATCCTGCTTGCCGCCGTCGCGGGACAAATCCTTCTCTCCCGCACGCTGCTCGTCCTGCTCGCGCTTATTCCCATCGGCAATGCCGCCACCCTCTTTGTGTTTCTCGGCCCCTTCCCCGCTGAGTATCTCTTCCTCCTCGTCACTTTCCTTCTCGCCGCCGCGTCCTTCGCCCTTCCGCCCCATCGCACCACGGTCCGGCAGTGACCCGTCACTTCTCCGCTTGCCACTGGAAACACAACCCGTACTCATCCGGATCTCTCAGCGACATCTGCTTCATCCCGTACGGTGCAACCTTCGGCGGATTCACCGCCACGCCCTTGGCGCGCAGCTCCTCGTAAGCCCCATCCACATCCGGGCACCCAAAAAATAATCCCGTGTCATGATGCGCCGCCACTCGCGCGCGATCCGCCGGCACCGGCCGCTCGCTGTCAAATTCATATGCAGTATTGAGCATCACTTCAGCGCCGCCCAATCGCAGGAGGCACCAGTGAAACTTGTCCGGCCCCAGCACCGGCGACGTCGTCACCACCTCAAACCCCAGCACGTCGCGATAGAACTTCACCGACGTCGGCATGTCGTACACCTGCAGCAGCGCACACACCCCGCGCACATCCATCGCCATCGCCCCACCTCAAGATGGCACCCAGCATAGCGCGGCCTGTCGCCACCAGCTACCAGCTACCGGCCTTCCGCTTCCCGCTTCCACCTTCCAGCTTCCTGCTTCCCCCTTCCTGCTCCCTATTGGCTACTCCCTATTCCCTGCTTCCTGGGCTCCCGCGTCTCTTCCTCCATCAGCCACCGCCGCAGTTGCAGAATGTCGTTCGCCCGCGCAATCCCCACCGGCTTCCGCTTCCCCTCGGCCTCCACCACCACCACGTTCTCCGTGCTCTTCCGCATCATGTCGCGCTGCACCTGGTCCACCAGCTCGCCCGGATACGCCAGCACATAATCCTGGCGCGCCAGCTCCCGCATGGGACGCTCCGCCGAATCGGTCCGCAGCAGATCGTGCGGCTCCACGATCCCCACGATCGCTCCCGCTGCATCCACCACCGGGATCATCGCCACTTCACCCGGCACAAACGTTGCCAGCACCGTGCGCAGCGTGTCGTCCGCCTTGAACACGGTGAACTGCTTCCGCATCACTTTCTCCATCCGCGCTCGCATCAGCACCGGCGCCGAGTAATCCTGCAGCACAATCAGCCCGCGCTTCACCAGCTTCACCGTCATAATCGACTCGCGGCTGCACAACCGCACCAGTCCGTCGGAGACCATGACGCAAACAATCAGCGGCAGCAGCGCGTTTGGATTGTGGCTCAGCTCGAACAGAAACACGATGCTCGCAAACGGAGCCCGCGCAATTCCGCCAAACACCGCGGCCATTGCCGCCAGCGCATAAAACGCAGGATCGCTCACCAGCGTCGGAAACAGATGATGGGCGCCCATCGCGAACGTCGCACCCAGTCCGCCTCCCACCACCAGCGACGGAGCAAACACGCCGCCCGTCGTTCCCGATCCCAGCGAGATCACCAGCGCCGAGAACTTCGCCACCGAGATTCCCACCAGATGCCTCGCCGTCAGCCGATCGTTCAGCATGTCGCGGATCGTGTCGTAGCTCGTGCCCAGCACCTGCGGATAGAAATACCCAATCACGCCCAGAATCAGCGCGCCAATCACCGGCGACCAGATCAGCGCATATTTGAACGGCATTTCGTCGAAGAAATCTTCCAGCCACGCCAGCACCCGGATCATCACCACGCCCACCACGCCCATCAGCAGGCCCAGCACCGCGAACAGCCACAGCTCCGTCAGGCTCGTGAGCTTGTAAGCTGCCATCGGAAACAGCGGCGACCATCCCGCAAAATGGATCCGAACTGCCGTCGCCACCGCCGCTGCGAACGCAACAGGAATAAACGACCGCGCTCGCAGCTCAAACAACAGCAACTCCACCGCGACCAAAATTCCCGCCAGCGGGGCGGTAAAGGTCGCCGCCATGCCCGCTGCCGCGCCGGAAGCCAGCAGCACCCGCCTGTAATAAGGGGAGAGCCCCACCGCCTGCCCGAACAGCGACCCAATCGCCGCACCCGTCTGAATAATCGGACCCTCAGCCCCGAACGGTCCGCCGGTACCAATCGCCAAGGCCGTCGCCAGCGGCTTCAGTATCGCTACACGGATCCGCATCCGGCTCTTCCCGAACAGCACCGACTCCATCGCCTCTGGAATTCCGTGCCCCTTCAGCGTCGGCTCCCAGAAGTGGATCATCGTCCCCACCACCAGCCCGCCGATCGAAGGAATCAGAATCACCCACAGCCCCAGATGATTCCCCGCCGGGTTCGTGATCGCGAACGAAAATTTCCCGTAGAAAAAGATGTTCGTGAACAGATGGATCAGCTCCAGCAGTCCTTGCGCCACCAGCCCCGCCACCAACCCCACTCCCAGCGAGAACAGGCAGATCTTCACTACCTCGGGCTCCAGCGCTACGCCGAACTGCCCTTTTCTGTTCGATTGCGACTCCGGCGTCGCCGCCATTTCCGGAATTGGAAACTCAGCCATCCTGTAACTCCTCTCCCCGTCCACGCCGCGTCTTTGCGCGACCCGGCTTCATCCTCGCCCCTGTCAAAAATCCCGCTCGAATCCGCCGCAGCTCGTCGTGGTGCAGCTGCGTCAGCGTCGACAAAATCTCTTCGCCCTTCGCCGTCACCGTCACCACTACCTGCCGCCGGTCCGTTTTGCCCGCCTGCCGCCGCACCAGCCCGCTCTCCGCCGCTCGCTCCACCAGCCCCACAACGGAGTTATTTCGTTCCTGCAAAAATTCCGCCAGATCCGAAATCGTTGCCCGGCCGCTTTCCGTGAAGCCTGCGACTCCCAGCATCAGCTGGTGCTGCTGCGGCGTCACACCGCAAGCCCGCGCTGCCTTCTCGCTGAACCGCACAAATCGCCGCAGGTTATACCTGAACCACGCCAGGTCCTGCATCATCGCTCTGTTCTTCTGCGTTTCCTTCGCCATTCATTCCGCCCCTGCCGTACGATGTGGCTCCAGCTCCCAGCTACTGGCTTCCGCCTACTGGCTACTGGCTACTGGCTGTTATTACATCGCATTGCGATCTATTTTACATCGCAATGCGATCTTTTTCCAGAAGCGAGCTTCTTCCCCGCGCGACTGCGCGATCCGTAACCCCGGACCCCCGTCCGCGCCGAGCAAAAAAAGGTTTAAACCGAGAAGATTACTGCGGCATGCCCGCCGCAACCCATCGCTTGAAAATCGCCACCTGTCCCGGCGGCCACGCCCCATCGCACGGCATTGTCCCGTCCTCGATGCGTTCCAGAATCGGTGCCGCGAACTTTTTCACGTCGTCCCACGACCACAGATCGAAAGCGCCCTTCATCGCATCCCGATCCGACGACCGGAACAGCTTCTTAACATCCTGTTCGAAACTGATCGTCTCTTCGGTTCCCGTTGATTCAGCCGTCATCGCGCGTTCCTCCTCTTAGTGCCGCTGCGTCGTCGAGTGCGCCGTCAGCCATGCACGCACGCTCGCCCGATCCTGCTGGCCCAGCGAAGGCGCTCCACGACGCAGCATGTCTACAAACCAGTCAATCTCCGCAGGAGCGTCCGGGTATCCCGTATTGCTCTTCCCGCTCTTCGCCTTCGGATCAGGCCGCAGCGAATCCACAATCGGCTTGCCGTCCGCATCGAGCATCGCCAGATACGGCCACCCCGCATTCCTGCCGCCGATTGAAGCCTCGTACTCCACCCCGCCCGGCGTGTTCGCATGCTTCGTGTCACCGGCGTGCTCGCCCGTATCCATCGTGGCAAACACAAACGCCTGGCTCATCAACGGATGCATCTGCGAGTCGGCAAGAAACCGATCGTAGAGCCTGCAGTTCCCGCACCACGATGCGCCAAAATCGATCAGGATATTCTTGTGTTCGGCGCGCGCCTGCTCCTCGGCTCGATGCAGAATCTCCGCAGCGGACGCCCCGGGATCCGGCGCAGCAGCCCTCAAAGCCAGCGGCGAGCCCGCCAGCGTGCAGGCCACTGCAACGGCCCCAACCAAACTACCCGACCAGAACGTGCGCAGCATACAAGTCTCCAGGAAACGAACCAACGTGCAGCCATTATGCCCGAGTCACCGCGACCCCAGCAGCCCACTCCCTTCTGCACCTTGCTGTTCACCCGGCGGGACTAAAATGCAACCGAACCCGCATCGCGCAATCTAAGCCACCAGAGCCCTTCCTCCTCCCCTCATCTTCAAGGAGAACCATGCAAACCACCGGTAACACCATCCTGATCACAGGCAGCACCTCCGGCATCGGCCGCGCCCTCGCCGAATCCTTCCACAAACTCGGCAATCAGGCGACTCCCTCGTCCCCTTCGCAGCCGACATCGCCCGCCAATTCCCCTCTCTCAACGTCCTCATCAATAACGCCGGCATCATGCAAGCCGAGAACCTTACCGACGGTTCTGACAACGCCGAGTCCATCGACTCCATCGTCGAAATCAATCTCCTCGCGCCCCTCCACCTCACCACCGCCCTGCTTCCCCACCTCCAGAAGCAGCCGCACGCCACCGTTATGACCGTCAGCTCTGGCCTGGCCTTTTTGCCTCTCGCTATGACGCCCACCTACTGCGCCTCCAAAGCCGCTATCCATTCCTGGACGCAATCCCTCCGCTATCAACTCCGTAACTCCAGCGTCCAAGTCCTCGAGCTCGTTCCTCCTTACGTCCAAACTGAGCTGATGGGCCAACAGCAAAACCGGGATCCCCGCGCTATGCCCCTCCCCGACTTCATTGCTGAAGTCATGGAGATCCTCAAAACCCAACCCAACGCCAAAGAAATTCTCGTCGAGCGCGTCAAACCTCTCCGTTTCGCCGAGGAAAAAGGTCAGGCTGCCTACGACCAGTTCTTCAATAACCTGAATGGCTCCATGCACTAAGGTCTCCTCAGGGCAGCCGCTTCTTCCAGCAAAGCGTGCCCCAGGCCCGTTGCACTGCGATTCATCCTGCCGAAGTTGCGTACCGTAAAGAGGGCCCAAGCCGTCCTTGGAGCGCGCCCGCGTCATCGTCACCTGCGTCCCCATTTCCCACGTCCCGCACCACCAGCCGCCTTGACGCCAAAAAGCGCCATTTCGTGGCAGACTGTGATCTACATCACATTCCGGGGCCTTTTCCTCCGGCAAAATGCTTTCACGGAGCCTGACCCGCCGTTACTCGTTGATGACTCCGCTAGGAGTATGAAAAAGGAACTGTCCGAACTGGCGGTCGAGCTCGATCGCGTCGCGTCGAGCGTCACCCTCCCCAATGGCACTGCCTTGTTTCACAGCGGCGACCCGCTCTCCGGCGTCTTCGTCGTCCGCAAAGGCGCAGTCACCCTCTCGCTCGAGGGCGTCAACACTCTCTATCCCCCACGCACCCTCTGCCCTGGCGAAATTGCCGGTCTCCCAGCCGCCCTCACCGGTCACTACAGCCTCAGCGCGGTCCTCGCCGAAGATTCCGAGCTCGGCTTCGTCCCCGGCCCTAAAGTTACCGAAATGTTCGAGCTCTCCCCGCGCCTCTGCATGCTCGCCATGCGCATCATGAGCGACGAAATCGCCCGCGTTCGTACCGCCCTCAAAGAAACTCCGCCGCTGGAAGACGACGGCGGAGAAACGCCCAACGAAGGCGGCCCCAGCGCAGCCTCCCTGGAGTGAATTCCCCTCCATCCTGGGGCGTAGCGACATACACGACGCCAGAATAGGGTGGAGTAGCAGAAAACCTGCGCGAAGCCGCCCTATCGTTGCGCCGTTTTTGGGCGCAACCAACCATTCAGATGCGAGTCGAATGGACCTGCATTTCCTCGGTCGTCGGTCCGCTCTTTGTCATGAATCCTCAGCTCCTGCGCCCGAATAGCGGTTTTCTAAACTCCAAACTCTAATCCCTAAAATCTGAGCAGCCCCGGCAACACATCCCCCGCATTCCCCAGCACCACCCGCGTAAACGCCGCCGCGTTCAACGGCTCTTCCGGACCCACATAGTACTTCCGAACCCGCGGCCCCGCCCATCGCACAAAATTCGCCGCCGGATACACCGCCCCCGACGTTCCCACCACCAGCATCGCCGTCGACCGATCGATCTCCTGCTGGATCCGCTCCATCTCCAAAGGGGTCTCCCCAAACCACACAATGTGCGGACGCACCCGCCCTCCGCATCCGCATCGCGGAATCGCCTCTTCGGTCTCGTACAGCGCATGATCCCTGAACGGAGCCCGCCCGCAGTTCGCCTCGCACCGCGATTGAAACAGCTCCCCATGCATGTGGATCAACCGCCGTGACCCGGCGCGCTCGTGCAGATCGTCCACATTCTGCGTGACCAGGAAAAACCGATCCCCAATCCGCTGCTCCAGTTCCGCCAGCGCCCGATGCGCCGCGTTCGGCTCCGCCAGCCCCGCTCCCCTGCGCCGCTCGCTGTAGAACCGCCACACCCGCTCCGCATCTTCCTCCCACGCCTCAGGTGTCGCCACATCTTCCACCCGATGCCCTTCCCACAAGCCACCCTGATCCCGAAACGTCTTCAGACCGCTCTCCGCGCTCACACCAGCGCCCGTCAGCACAAAAACGCGATCCTCCGCGCCAATCCCCATCGGTTCTGCCCATCCCCTCATCGCCGCACCTTCATTCGTAACAGCTGCTGTTGCTTTTTCCTCCCCACCTCTTCGCTCGCCGACGGCCGGCTGCTTCCTCAGTCACGATTCTTCATGCTCGTCTTCCCCCAGTTGAAGTACCGCCCCAGAATCCCCTTCACAATCAAATGATCCGTGGACGCCGTCGCTCCCCAGCCCGCCCCAAAGTTGATCTCCCACTTCGGCGAAACAAACAGGTTCACGACTGGAAAAACCTGCTGCTGCTGGTTGTGCAGATTTACAAAGTGCCCCAGCTCGCCCCAGTCCGCGTAATACTCAAAGCCAACGTTGTACAACTTGTTCGGCTGATACGTCAGCGTCGCCGCCGGCCCAAACGCCACTCCGTGCGGCGACACATCCCGGTAGTACGTGTTCACCTCCGCCTGCGGCGTTCCCACCGGCAACGACGTCGGGTGGATTCCCCAGTTCATCGTCGTGTTCACCGACCAGTACCACTTCCCTGCCGTCTGATCGACAATCGGCATAATCTGCCACGACCACGTCGGATTCGAATACGCTGCCCGCGCATACCCAATCTCATTCGACAGGCTCACTCCCACCGGCCAGTGCCAGCTTTCCGGGATACGCACCCGCGGACGAATATGATCCCCCACCCACTGCACGCCCGTCCCGTTGTGCTCCTCGGTGAATACGTAGAACCCCAGCTCCGACCACTTCGACAGCCCCTGCGTGAACTCCACCGTCTCGTGCTCCTGCCCCTCGGTCGGCAGCAAACCGTAACTCGATGAAGTGCTGCCCTCCACGGTGTAGTTGCTGTGCAGTTCCACCAGCAGCGTCCCGGGTGCCATCGTCTCCGACGGATATACCTGAATTTCGTAATTATCCTGCGCCGCCGCCCTTTCAGCCAGCAAACCCAGCCAGCACGCGGCCAGGAGCATCAAAACAATTGTCTTCGCCGTCACCACCACCTCAAGGCCTCCACCCTCCGATACGGCTGCCCGCCGTCGGCTACTGGATTCCAGCTTCCCGCTTCCCAGCCAGCATACGTTCTCCAAATTACTACCTCTTCATCGCATCCGTTCCGCTAGTCTTGAAGCCATGCTCCCCGCGCGCGATGCCGAGCTCATCCACATCGTCGACGCCGCCGTTGCCGACGCCGCCCGCCGCTCCGGCCCCTTCCTTCTCTGCGCTCCGGGATGCACCCAGTGCTGCATCGGCGTCTTTCCCATCTCGCAGCTCGACGCTGCCCGTCTCCGCGAAGGCCTCGCTACCCTCGACTCCATCGATCCGGATCGCGCCTCCGCCGTTCGCCGGCGCGCGCGCCAATCAGCCGCACGCCTCGCGCCCGATTTTCCCGGCGACCCCAACTCCGGCCTCATCGACGAGGCGCGCACCGACCAACTCGAAGAGTTCGCCAACGACGAGCCTTGTCCCGTCCTCGATCCCGCCACCGGACTCTGCGACCTCTACGCCGCGCGTCCCATGACCTGCCGCGTCTTTGGTCCCCCGCTTCGTGCCGAAGATGATGCCGGCAACTCCGGACTCGGCGTCTGCGAACTCTGCTTCCACGGTGCAACCGAAGAACAAATCGCCGCCTGCGAAGTCCACCTCGACACCGATGACCTTGAATCCAGCATCACCGCCGAAGCCGAACAAAACACCACCCGCTCCGGCGCCACCATCATCGCGTTCGCCCTCACCCGCTGACGAGAAAAATGCGCCCGTGGTAGATTCGTCTTCATTTATCCACGGAGCCAGCATGTCTTCCCACCGACGCCTTCTTCTCTTCTCGTGCGCCGCCCTTCTCGTGGCCCTCGGCATCACCGCGTGTCAGTCGGCACCCAGATTCGATCACCATCTCCGCACCATCGGCTTCCTCTCTGACTTCGACGTCAAAGATGACGCCATCGGCATCTGCAAAGCCGTCATGGAAGGCATCGCCCCCGGCGTTCGCGTCATCGACATTACCCACCAGGTCACTCCCTACAACATCGCGCAGGGCGCGCGCTTCCTCGCCGGATCTGCTCCTTACTTCGCCAAAGACGCCGTCTTCGTCGGCGTCGTCGATCCGACTGTCGGATCCACGCGCAAAGTCATCATCGCCAAATCCAAAGTCGGCCAGTTCTTCGTCGTTCCCGACAACGGCCTCCTCACCCTCGTTCAGGATCGCGACGGCATCGAAGCCGCGCGCGAAATCACCAACCCCGGCTGGATGATCGGCTCCAAATTGTCATCCACCTTCCACGGCCGCGACATCTTCTCTCCTGCCGGCGCTCATCTCGCCCGCGGCGACGACTGGACCCAGGCCGGCCCCGTCCTCGATGTCTCCCAGCTCGTCCGCATCAACATTCCTGTCGCCTCCATCGACGCCAAAGGCCTCCACGGCGACGTCATCGGCACCGATGGACCCTTCGGCAATCTCGTCCTCGATATCCCGCAGCCCACCTTCGCCCAGCTCGGCTATCAGATCGGCGATCCGGTCCCCGTCACGTTGAACGGCAAGCCATACACCATCCCGTTCCACAAAACCTTCAGTGACGTTCCCACCGGCAAGCCGCTCTTCTATATCGATTCGCGCGGACGCCTCTCCCTCGCCGTCAACCAGGGCAACTTCTCTCAGGTCTATCGCATCTCTCCGCCCGCACAGCTTTTCATCCCGCGCAAACCATGACTCAACCGCTTCGTGAGACCATTTTTTGCGCAACCCGTCAGCCCCTCGCCGGGTTCCATCGGCTGTGTGGCGACATGCGAAGGTTCCATCAGTAACCGTCGTCCAATATTTTCCCCGAAAGGAAGACCCACTCCTATGAAGAAACTGCTCCTCGTTGCATCTGCTGTGCTCCTCAGCATCCCCCCTGCGTTCGCGCAGCATATCTATGTGCGCGTTGGCCCCCCACCCATCCAGGTCGAACATCCTGGCCCCGTCCCCCATGAAGGATGGGTATGGGTCCACGGCTACCATCGCTGGGATGGCGCTCGCTACGTCTGGGTGCCCGGCCACTATGTTGAGCCACCCCGCCGTCATGCTCACTGGATCGACGGCCATTGGGCGCACGAACGTGGCGGCTACTACTGGGTCGAAGGCCGCTGGCGCTAACCAGCAGCATCTGGCTGCCCCGGGTCTCGATCTGAGACCCGGGCCCGGCCTGATCCAATTGCTGAACACTGATCAATGAATACTGATCCCTGTAGTTCTCCTCGCACCTCGTGGCAAAATGCTCTAAGATTTTCTGTCCTGCGGGAGAGCGACCATGCCTCATTACGCCACGCTCCACACTCATACCGATTCCGGCATTCACACCATCCTCCTCAACCGTCCTGAAAAGCGAAACGCCCTCAACCACCAGTTGATGGAGGACCTCACCCACGCCCTCCAGTGTTTTGCCGCCAGCCAGATTTGCCGCGTCGTCATCATCTCCGGCGCCGGCTCCTCCTTCTGCGCCGGCCTTGACCTCGAGCACCTCCGCAACATGCCACTCGCCGCCGGCCAAATGTCCCCTGCCGAGGACTACAATGCCGACGCCCAGCGCATCGCCACGCTCCTTAATACCCTTTACTCGCTCCCCAAACCCAGCATCGCAGCCGTCAATGGACCTGCTATCGCCGGCGGTATGGGCATCGCCACCCTTTGCGACTTCACCTACGCTGTCCCCGAAGCCAAATTCGGATTCACCGAAGTCCGCATCGGCTTCGTCCCCGCCATCGTCTCTGCCTTCCTCCGCACCCAGATCGGCGAAAAATCCTGCCGCGACCTCCTCCTCACCGGCCGCCTCATCTCTTCTGCCGAAGCCCAGTCCCTTGGCCTCGTCAATCGCATCATTGTCGAACCCGACCTCATGCGCGAGGCCCGTAACCTCGCCCAGCGCCTCCTCCGCAACAGCCCCGCCGCCATGGAAGCCACCAAGCGCCTCCTCTGCCACTACTCCGGTCGCCACCTTCCCGACGACATCGAAGCCGCCATCCGCGCCAGCGTCGACGCCCGCTCCAACGCCGACTTCTACGAGGGCGTCAGTGCTTTCCTTGAAAAGCGCGCACCCCAGTGGCCCTCCGCCCACCACGGAGTCAAAGAACCCGTCGCCGCAAAATAAATCCCTGTCATCGTCCGCTCGTGACGGAGCCAGCGCGCAAAATCCACGTCAACCGCGGGCTTCTGACTCGGCGTTGGATCGATAGGTGATTTTTGGCCTGCCGAGGACCGCACCTGCCCGTACGCACCCGCTTTCCCTCACGATTACCTCCGGGGTAATTGCCGCGCCTCGCCATCTGTTCGAAATTGAAGTAGGCAGATGGCCCGGGTGTCCCGAGACGCTGCACTTTTTATCAGGAGAATTCCATGCTGCAATATCCCATTTACACATTGGAACTCGCGCCGGAAGCGTCCAGGCCTGCGCTCGAGAAGTTGCGCCAGGCATTCGGCTTTCTTCCCAACCTCGCCGCTTCACTTGCAAATTCGCCCAAACTCGTAACGGCTCTTACAGCCGTGTTTCAACAGGTACACAGCAGCACCCTCTCCGAGCAGGAGATTCAGATCGTTCTCCTCACCGACGCGGTCGCGAACTCCAGCGCGTATGCGGTGGCCTTCCACACGTTTCTTGCTCTCCAGCAAGGCGTCCGTTCTGAAGAAACCGACGCGGTTCGTGGGCGACGCTTGCCGAGCGACCGCCGACTGGCAGCTCTTTCCTCTCTCGCGACGAATCTCATCGAGAAGCGCGGACACCTCAGCGAACAGGAACTTGATGCCTTCATCGCCGCGGGATTCACAAAAGAACAAGTCCTGGAAGTGGTTGCTGTGGTCGCTGCCTCAACCATCACCAACTATGCTGGAACCATCGCCAATCCGCCTTTGGAAGAACGCTTCCAGCCCTTCGTCTGGCGAGGATAACGTGGAGGACGAGACCGGAGGTCGTTCGCATCTGCCGCCCCTCTCCAGCTCTGACCAGAGGAAATCAAAATGGAAACTCAGTCTGATCCCGCAGTGCCTCAGCTCGGGGATTTATTGCGCTACTGGAGGCAGGAACGTGGTAAAAGCCAGCTCCATCTGTCTCTCGACACCGGCATCTCGCAGCGCCATCTGAGCTTTGTGGAAAGCGGCCGGAGCGCACCCAGCCGGGACTTTCTTTCCATCGTGTCCGACGCGTTGAACATTCCTTTCCGCGAGCGGAATGTTCTGCTGCTTGCGTCAGGCTACGCTCCGCTCTACAGAGAGCAGAGCATCGATGCCGAGCAGATGGCGATCGTTACCCGCGCCATCGACCGGATGCTCGAGCAGCATGAGCCGCACCCCGCCCTGGTCCTCGATCGGCACTGGTATGTGATTCGCACCAATCAGGCTGCAACGCGATTCTTTAGCTCCTTTATCGATTTGCAGGCACGACCGAAGCCCCGCAATCTCCTCGACCTCATGTTCGATCCGGCCGCGATGCGGCCGTTTGTCGAGGAGTGGGAAAAGGTAGCAGCCGGCCTGCTGCAGCGAGTCCGGCGGGAAGCCGTGGGGCAGGTCATGGACCCGGAAGCAACAAAGCTTCTCGAACGGCTGCAAAAATATCCAGGCGTTGCGGCATTGAAGCCGCCGTCAGTGCCGCAGAACCCTGTGCTGCCCATTACTTTTCGGCGTGGCGACGAGCGCTTCTCCTATTTCTCGCTGATCACAACCGTGGGAACGCCCCAGTGCATTACCGCGCAGGAATTGCGCGTGGAGTGTATGTTTCCGACTCATTCCGAACGCCCGATGAGCCACGATAGCTGACGTCAGTCCCCCATGAGCGAAGCTTCCACCGGCAAACCAGCCACCAGCTCCTTGCTTGTTCCCGGCCTTCTATCGCTGGTCGCCATCCGTCACTCGCCCAGGCCACCCCTGCCTGAAATGTGGCATCATCGTCTCTCAAGCGGCCCGTTCGCGGAGGTTCCACCGTGAGCAAATTCTGGCTGGTCGCGCGGCTCTCTCCGGTCGTTCTCTTCATCGCTCTCAGCCCCTTTGCCGCCGCGCAAACATCGCAAGCCTCCTCCCCCAAAGATGCCGGCGACGTCCTGTTCGCCCAGGGCGCCTTCATCGAAGCCATCGACGCCTATAACCGCGCCCCCGCCGACGCCGCCACCCTCAACAAGATCGGTGTCGCCTGGCATCACCTCTCCTCGGTCGACGAGGCCAGAAAAAATTACGAACGCGCCCTCTCCCTTCAGCCCGACTTTCCTGAAGCTCTCAGCAATCTCGGCTCTACCTACTTCGTCGAGAAAAACTACCGCCAGGCCCAGCATCTCTATGAGCGCGCCTTCGCCCTTAATCCCAAATCCGCCATCATCGCCGCCAATCTCGGTTCGGTTTACTTCGCCCAGGAAAAATACGAGCAGGGTCTCGAAGCCTATCGCACCGCTTTCAACCTCGATCCTGCCTCTCTCGATTTCGACCTCACCCGCATGATCGAAGGCCCCAGCTCACGCCGCATCCGCCTCCGCCGCGACTACTCCCTCTCCGAAATCTTTGCCTCCGAAAACCTCGACGACCGCGCCATCGACTTCCTCCGCCGCGCTATGGGCGAAGGCTTCCACGACTGGAAACGTGTCATGCACGATCCCGCCTTCGCCGAGCTCCGCGATACCCCACAGTTCGCGCAACTCATGCTCGGCAGCTAGCCGCTTTACCCCCACCCCATCCATTCCCCATAACCACTTTTAGACCCAAAGTGGTATCTCAACATGACAACTTGCCACCCATTGTGCATAACCACTACCATCCCTCCCATGCTCGATGTTTCCGCAGGCATCGTCCCCGTCATTCCCGTCGATCGTGAAGCCGCCGCGCCCCTCCACCGCCAGGTCTATGCAGGTTTCCGCGACGCCATTCTCCGTGGCGATCTCGCCGCCGGTCAGCAAGTCCCCTCCAGCCGCGCGCTCGCCACCGAACTCGCCATCTCCCGCTTCCCTGTACTCGATGCCTATGCGCAGCTCCTCGCCGAAGGCTACTTCGAAAGCCGCGTCGGCGCCGGCACCTTTGTCTCCGCCTCTCTTCCTCATCAGACCACCCACGTCCGCCGCCCCGCCGAAGAATCCCCCGGCACCCGCCGCACCTCGCGCCGCTCCATGCTGTTCCCCGCCTACGATCCCAATCCCTGGCGCCATGGCTGGGGAGCTTTCGGCGTTCATCAGCCTGCCCTCGACCACTTTCCCTTCGACCTCTGGTCGAAACTTCTCTCCCGCCATAGCCGCTCCCTCCGCGTCCACTCCGCGAACAACCTGCACCCGCTCGGCCTCCAGCCCTTTCGCGAAGCGATCTGCTCCTACCTGCGCACCGCTCGCGCCGTCCGCTGCGATCCCTCCCAGATCATGGTCGTCTCCGGTTCCCAGCAGGCACTCGACATCACCACCCGCGTCCTCCTCGATCCCGGCGACTCCGCCTGGCTCGAAGAGCCCTGCTATCCCCTCGTCCGCTCCCTGCTCCTCGGCTCCGGCTGCCGTCCCGTTCCCGTTCCTGTCGATGAAGAAGGCCTCGACATCTCCGCCGGCATGCGTCTCGCTCCCGACGCGCGCGTCGCCTTCGTTACCCCCTCGCACCACTACGCCCTCGGCGTCACCATGTCCGCTTCCCGCCGCTTCCAACTCCTCGAGTGGTCCCGCCGCTCTTCTTCCTGGATCGTCGAAGACGACTACGACAGCGAATACCGCTACGACAGCATGCCCATCCCCTCCCTCCAGGGTCTCGACCCCTGCGATCGCGTCATCTACATCGGGACCTTCAGCAAAGTCCTCCGCCCCTCCCTCCGCCTCGGCTACATCGTCATTCCCGCCGACCTCGTCGACCGCTTCGCCGCTGTCCGCTTCTCCATGGATATCTTTCCGTCCTACCTGTTTCAGGAAGCGCTCACCGACTTCATGCACGACGGCCATTTCGCCCGTCACATCCGCCGCATGCGTTCGCTCTACAAATCCCGTCGCACCGCGCTGGTCGAAAGCCTTCGCGCCGAGTTCGGCGACTTCCTCCAGATCCACGGCTCCGAAGCCGGCATGCACCTCACCGTCACCCTTCCCGAGTCCTTCAAAAACGGAAATGGTTTGCACGATGCCGACATTGCCGCCCGCGCAGCCAAAGAAAAGCTCTGGCTCTGGCCGCTCTCCCATTGCTATTCCAACGGAAAAACACGCCAGGGTTTTCTCCTCGGCTTCAGCAACACGCCGGAAGAACAGATGCCCTCCGCCGTCCGCCGCCTCCGCCAGGCCATCGCTCACTGACCACGAGCGCAACCCTCCACCAAACCGTACGTCAGGCGACGGTCACGGGAATCGGAAATCGGAAATCGGCCGCTACCGGTACAGCTTCGCCTTCGTCACCGACAGCCGGTCCATCGCCGCGATCCGCTTTGCGGAATACTGCAGCAGCGTCTTCGCCTTCCGCGTCTTCGACCTCCGCCCAACCTTCGCCATATTCCTCGCCACCGCCAACCCGTCAATCCACTCGCGCAGGCTCTTGCTTTTGTCCGCCTTCCCAATATTCTGGATGTACGGCTTCTTCGACGGATCCACCCACATCAGTTGCTGCCATTCGTCGGCCGCCGTATTCACCCAGGAAATGTACCCTCCAGGCAAAATCTGCCGCGGCCCCTTAATCGCTCCCGTAAAGCTGTAACGTGTCCCCGGCGTCACGACCGGATCGTAGAAATGTGGCGTGATGAAGTCCGACACCGCAATCCCATTGATGGTGTACGCATAGTCGTTCGCTTCACAGGGATCGCATGCCTCCACCAGATATCCAAATTGCCCCGTACCGTCCTGAATCTTTCCCTTGACCACTTCAATGGCCACTGACGACTGCATGCGGTTCCCATAAGGATCTACCAGCATTTCCAGAATCTCGTGGCTGGCATCGATCGTCCACGTCGGATCGCTCTTGCTCGCGATCACCTTTGAATATGGCTGCTTGTGCCGGTCCGAGTGGAATCCGCCTTCATCCGGTGGCAGCGTCTTCACCAGTTGCACCGGCCACACCCCCGCCGGCACTTTCTTCGCGTCAGGCAAATACATCACCGTCGCCGTTACCGGCCAGAACTGCGGCAGGTCCCGCGTCGCCTGCAGGTTCAGCGCCATTGCCGCCGCGTGGACCAGATCGCTCTTGATCTCGCCCGTCATGTCCACCAAACCCACCTGAATTACCGTCATCGAATCTCCTTTCAAATCACAAACCCTAACCCGGATTCAGAAGCGTTTTAGAACCGAACCCGCCGGCTACCATCGGATGACATTCGTTGCCGAATCAGGCGTCCCGTTAACCCCGTAGCACAGGAAACGTTCATGCCTTAAAGGCTCGTTGTAACCATTTTTGAAAAATGTGCGACGGCAAATCCGCCCCCGGTTCGAGCACCCGTTGACGAAACCCACGTGAACTACGGCCACCGGATCCCGGAGTACCAGGAATCCGCCCCCACTCCCTCAACCCGCCCCCTCTCCCTCAACCCGCCCCGCCGCGTACAGGCCGCCAGGTTCACCCCACAGCAAGCAGAAGACTCTTCCGTGGCTCCGGATGGCAACGCCATTCGCTTGTGGCAATGATCCGAAGTACTGCACCGGAGTCATTTTGGGAATAAACTCCGCCTTCGTCTCCTTCTGCCACTTCGAACCGTCAAGACGTCCCTGCAACCGCGGACGAAGGTCTTCCCTTCGATCAGCCATGTGCGTTGCTCCCACTCCCGCCGAGTCTCCACTCACAATGCAGAACCAGAATCAGAGCGCTCGCCGTTCGTTACAGCGCAGGAGAAAACCGCAAAATACGGCGCGGAAAAACTGAACTGCCGGGGAATTGCGTCTGACGCTACGTCGCAGGCTCCACCCTTGTCAAGATCGACGTCCTTTTTCGACGGCCGTAGCCGCGACGCATCCCGGTAATGCGCTCATGCAGTCCGCGAAGGTGCCGATTTCTCTCTTTTGAAAGCTAAGTCAATGCAAATCGTTCACAAGATCGTCCCACCCCTGCCCGTTGCCGCCACCCTGATCCTTGCCTTCACCGCCGGTTGCGGCCAAAATCTCCGCCCCCTGCCCCCGCCCCTCCCCGCCGCCAATATCAACTTCATCTTTGCCGTCAGCCCCGACCTCGCCTTTCAGGCTCCCGGCGACGTCAATCCCGCGACCGCCAACCTCACGTCTCAGGGATTCCAGCGTTCGCTCCTCATGAGCACATTCCTCAAACAAAGTGTTCTCGGTGGCGCCAACGTCACCACCATCTATGCGCTCGAGCCCACCACCCACCTCCAGACCGCGGCCCACTATCCCGATCTGGCGCCTCTGGAATCCATCCAGCAGTTCGCCCTGCTCAACCAGGTCGCCGTCTCTGACGGCGTCGATGCCCCCGTCACCGCTGCGAGTTACCCCCTGCTCTCGGCCTATGCCGCAGGCTCCGTCCCCGCCGGCGTTGCACCCCCCGTCTTCTCCTGTTCCACATGTCAGGGCCTCGACTTCAACAACACCAACGGCGATAACGACGCCATCCTCCGCGGGATCATCAAGGCGAATGCCCCCGGGTTCTACGTGTTTTCCGCGCCCTGGGAAACCGTCAGCGCGATCATGTCCAGCCTCAACGCCATCGGCGATTACAACCTCGCCCTGCCTCCGAACTACGGTGGTCCCAACCAGGTTTACGTCGTCTCCGTCGCGCCGTCGGCCGGCGCCCGGCTCGTTGCGTACAATCCCCCGCTCAATCCCCCGGCTACCTATCCCGTCTTGCCCGTTCCCGCTGCCACCTCCTGTAACCAGCAAAAATCTTTCAGCCTCGAGGTCACAGCCGGCGATGCAGGAGCAGTCTTACCCGCCGGCATCAACACCAGCGAGACAATCTATTTCATCCGCCACGCCGAGGCCCATCCCGTCAGTGCCTGGGAAGACGGCAACTACGTCGGTGCCGGACAGTGGCGCGCGCTCTCTCTGCCCAACGCACTCCGTGGAAAAATTCAGCGCCCCAGCCTCGTTCTCTCCATCGATCCATCGAACGCCATTCCCCCCGGCCCCGGACGCGTTGCCTCGGCCTATGTCAGAACTACGCTCACCGCCGAACCCTTTGCCATCGCCAACAACCTTCCGCATCAGGTCGCCTCCAGCGTCGCCGTCTTCGCCCAAAATGCGCCCCAGCTTTCGACCAACGTCAGCGCCTGGCTCTTTACCGGAGGCCAATTCTCGAACCAGACCATCCTCGCCGCCTGGGAGCACGAGCATATCCCGCCCACCATCAATGCGCTCCTCGCCAGCTACCAAAGTACTCAAATCGCCCCCGACTGGCCCGACGCTGACTACGACACTGTATGGACCATTCACCTCGACGCCCACGGCAACCTCACCGTCGACAATCAAACCTGCGAAGGAATCGATTCCGCGGCCCTGCCCGCTACCCCGCCCCAGTTCTGAAAACGTCGGTTGATCGACGAGCGCGCATCGCAAAAATTCCCCCTTGACAAACCATAACCAAACGGTTATGATTATGATCATGCCGAGCGCCGCAACCAACCATCTCTTCCGAGCTCTCGCCGATCCCACCCGCCGAGCCATCTTCGAACGGCTCACCCGCGACGGCGAGCTCACCGTGCATGCGTTGACCGCGCACGCCGGCGTTTCTCAGCCTATGGTTTCCAAACACCTCTCTGCGCTCAAGCGTGCCCGCCTCGTTCGCAATCGCCGCCACGGGCGCGAGACCCACTACAGCGCACAGCCGCGTGCGCTCGCACCCCTCATCGACTGGATGACTTACTACAGCAACTTCTGGCAGACCAAACTGGACCGCCTCGAAGACTTACTCAACAGGATGGAACCATGACGACACCTGAAACTTCCACCCGTTCCGTAGTCGTGGAAAAAGAATTTCCTCATCCGCCGGAAAAGGTGTGGCGAGCCCTCACCCAAAGCTCCCTCATCGAGCAATGGCTGATGAAAAATGACTTTCAGCCCCGCGCCGGCCATGCGTTCACCCTGCGCCGCGATCCGGTGCCCAACTGGAACGGCATCATCGAATGCCGGGTCATCGCCGTCGAGCCCTTCACAAAGCTTTCTTACACCTGGGGCACGTTAGGCCACGAGCTCGTTGTCACCTTTACGCTCAGCCCCACCAGCGCCGGCACCCATCTGCGCATGGAGCAGTCCGGCTTCGATCTGACCAGTGAACAGGCCTACAAAGGCGCGACTTACGGCTGGAGAAATTTTCTGGACGGCCTCGAACAGGTCGTCGCAGGACTCGGAGAATAACGTCCGCATCGGAAGGAGACGTCACCATGAAAGCCATCCCCACACGTTCCATCGCCCGCTGGATTCACATCATCCTCGCCATCCCCATCTACGGCTATCTCTATAGTCCGTTCGACAAGCTTCCCCAATATGCTCCCCCCACTCGATTCGTTTTCTTTCCTCTCATGGTCCTTACTGGATTGTGGATGTGGAAAGGCCACGTCGTCCGCCGCATGCTTTCGAGAAGAACAGCCTGAGTCCTGAAGCAGAAATTCGGTCCCAGCCTCAACCCCGCAAAGGAGAAACAAAATGAAAATCAAACTCACCAGCGTCTTCGTCGACGATCAGGAAAAAGCTCTGCGCTTCTATACCGAAGTGCTCGGCTTCGTGAAAAAAGCCGACTTCAGCCAGGGCCCGTATCGCTGGCTCACCGTTGCCTCCTCTGAAGACCCCAACGGCACCGAGCTCCAGCTCGCGCTCAATAACAACCCCGCCGCCAAAACCTATCAGGACGCCCTGTTCCAGCAGAGCCAGCCCGCTGCCATGTTCTTTACCGACAACCTCCAGGCAGACTTTGAGCGCATGCAGGCCGCCGGCGCCGCGTTCACTATGCCCCCCACCGACGTCACCGCCTCGAAGATCGCTATGCTCAACGACACCTGCGGCAACATCATTCAGGTCACGCAGCTCATGTGGCAGTAAACGGTCGCAGCTCGCGCTCAACCGCATCTAAATTTTCCTCAGTACTGGAGCCTCCCATGAAAACCCCAGCCCCTGCAGAGTCCGGCTCTGCCTTCATCGACGAAAAAATCGCGTCGCTGGGCGACTGGCGCGGCAAGACCCTCGCCCGTCTCCGCAAACTCATCCACGATGCCGACCCCGACATTGTGGAAGAGCGGAAATGGGTCAAGCCCTCCTCGCCCGGCACACCCGTCTTCTCTCATGACGGCATCGTCTGCACGGGTGAAACCCACAAGCAGGTCGTTAAGCTCACCTTCGCCCGCGGCGCTTCGCTTCAAGATCCGAAGAAGCTTTTCAATTCGAGCCTCGAAGGCAATATGCGCCGCGCCATCGACGTCCGCGAAGGCGAGACCATCAACGAAGCCGCCTTCAAACAACTCATCCGCGAAGCGGTCGCCGCCAACTCCGCAGTGCGCGCCAAAAAACCAGTCAAAAAGAAGTAGCTCCACTTCTCAACTGGCTGCAGGCTGGGCGGGCGGCACTGGCGCGTCTGTCTTCGTTGCGTCGCCATTGGCCTTCGGATCCTTCGGGGCGTTTGGATCCGTCGGGGGCTTCGTATCCGGTTTGTAAATCCCCGCCAGAAACGTCGCAAAGCTGATTACGATCGCAGCGATCCACTTATTATTCGGATACCAGTGCGGCCACGTCACCTCGAACGGACCGCCCATGGCGAACACCCATATCGGAAACGCAATCGAGCTGATGATCACCTGCGACCACAGCGTCGGCTGCGTCTTGAAGTCCTTCGTCGCTGAGCGCATGTAAATCGGCGTGCAGATCGTCGTCACCGCCGTGATCACCCACAGTGCGATCACTTCGTTCTTCCATACCGTGTTGGGCACCACATTGCTGGCCCCCAGATACAGCGCGATGATCTCTGCCGGGATGTACTTCACCAGCCGGTCGAGATAATCGTCACCTCTGTTCTGGTTGTCGGGCGCCGCGCCCAGAAAAAGCGCGCCCTCCTCCGTCGCCGGAGCTGTCTGGATGCGTCTACTCACCGAATACCCCTTCCGTTTCCGGGCTCGACTGCCCCAGTCTGAAATAAAGCAGCTCCACGTACTGCCGCAGCTGTCCGCCACCCGCGCGCGGTCCTGCGCCGGAACTCAGCCGCTGCATCAGATCCGGAATCTGCCGAGCATCATAAGGAAACTGCGTCGCAAATACCGTCCGCCCGATTCCCTTCTGCAGCAACAGCGAAACCAGCGAAGCGGGCATCCCTCCCGTCACAGCTCCCCCTGCGGGTTTGGCCGCCGTGCTGCATACCGCCAGCACCACTACCCGCTCCTTCACAGTTGAATCGCCGGTCCGATCCTTCAGCGCCCTGAACTCGTCCACGCTGATCGGCTCGCCTCTTCCCCCATGCGCGTCAGGCATGTACAAATGCTGGCCGTCGAAGTGCGCGTACAGAATCACCACATTCGACGTGCCGGAATTCAGCTCGTGCAGCAAATCCTGTTTGGTCGCGACCCGGGAAGTAAATTCTCCCGACGAAGTCCGAATCTTCTCGTTCAGATCGCCCCACGCCTTCGCATTCCCGCCAATCTTCATCCGCGACTGTTCCCGGACAAATCCTTCCCCTGTCTGCTGCGGCAGCGCGTTAAAAATCACTGTGCTTTTCGGATCGAGCCGCCGGTTGCCCAGGTTCACCGCGTCGCTGATCTCAGTCCAGTTCCTGTTGGCTGAAGTGTCTTCGTGCGTAACGGTATCAACGGAATATTGTTTCGTGAACTCGTGCCAGGCAGCCTCCTGCGTCGCGGCGCCCGTTTGAACCAGCGGGCGATGCGCTTGATAGAGCGTCCGCACATCGTCGACGCTGAGCGCGCGACGCGACCCGTCCTGGTGGTTGACGCGAAAAACCAGATATCGGGGCGCCTTGCCGGGATTGCGCGCATCGTACGCCGGATTCCGCTCCCACTGCAGATCGACCGGCTCGACATAAGAAGGCAGCCCCTTATTGTGGAGAGACATGTCCTCCTCGAATGCCGGAAATCCCTCCGCCGAGATATGCCCAGAGAAACCTCTGCGCGCCGCCGCACGTAGCTCCTCCGCATCCCTTTCAGACTTACTTTCCTTGTCGTTTTCCGGCGTACGCTCGGTTTCTGCCGGGCGAGGCTCGCGCGGAATTTCCTGCGCATACACTCGCCCTGCGGCGGCCATCAGCAGCACCAGCATCGGTGCCATCGTACGGGCACGGTAACGCATTAGGCTCTTCTCCTGCGTAAGGGGATACCGGCAACGCTGCGATTCAGGAAGAAACGGGGAGTTGAGGAAAACTAACTCGCCCTGCACCTCGCGGTCAAGCGCATCAGTGCTCGACGGACCAATGACAAACGTCGCATCCCACGCCCCCGCCGCTCACTTCTCACCCGCCGCGGCTCTTTCCTGCGCGCACAGCGCCAGTCCATACGCCACTGAAGTGAATTCGTGCCCCCCGCGAATCTTCTCCTTGCCGAAGCGCCGAGAGAAAATACGCCGTACCGCCGGTACCAGCGATGTTCCTCCAGTCAGAAACACGCGGTCGACATCCTTGGGATCGACACTCGCATTTCTTAACAACGCATCCACGCCTTCTTCAATGGCCCTCAGATCATCGGCGATCCATGTTTCAAATTCACGCCGCGTCAACTCGACCCGCAGGTCCAGCCCGCCATCCTGAAAACGAAACTCCGCGGCTTCGTGCTGCGACAGAGCAAACTTCAGCCGCTGCACCGCCTGGTGTAACTGATAGCCCAGGTCCTGCTCGATCACCGCAATCAGCGCCTCGATCTTCTCCGGCTCCAGCGCCCGCAGCCGCGCGCTCCTCAAAATCTCCCGCACATTGTTCGTGCGCAAAAATGACAGATAATGCCAGCGCTCCAGGTTCGCATAAATCCACGCCGGCACCGCCGACAGAATCTTGTCCAGCGACCGCGCTTCGGAATGCGACCCCAACGCCGGCGACACCAGCTTCCGCACAATCCGCGCATCGAACGCATCTCCCGCCAGCCCAATCCCGCTGTACCCCAGAATCTGGCGATCGCCGCGCATCCGCGCTCCCGGCCCCACCCGCAACAACGAAAAGTCGCTGGTCCCCCCGCCGAAATCGCCGATCACAATCAGCTCATCGTGGTCCAGCGTGAACTCGTAAGCGTACGCGGCCGCCACCGGCTCCAGTTCAAAATCCACTTCTTCAAAACCTGCAATCTCGAACGCCTCCCGCAGCCGTCCCACCGCAAAATCGTCATCGTCCGTCGTCTCTGCGCCCACAAACCGCACCGGCCGCCCCACCACCGCCCGCCGAATCGGCCTCGAAAACTGCTTCTCCGCATGCTTCCGCAAATCGCTCAGCATCCGCGAAACCAGCTCTTCCAGCCGATGCCGCCGCCCAAAAACTTCCGTCCCCGTCAGCGACCGGCTCGACAGATGCGACTTCAGCGACTGCACCAGCCGCCCCTTGTCGTCGGCATCCAGATACCGCTCAATCGCCGCCGGCCCAGACCAGCTGTGCGTCCTCTTCATCCCGGCCGCCGACGCCAACTGCTCGAAATAAAGCACTGACCGCGAAGACAGCGTCTCCGCGCCGGCAAAGATGAACGACGCCAGTTCCACTCGCGAATTTCCAGTCACCAGCGCAACCGAACTATTCGTCGTCCCAAAATCGATCCCTGCAAAACTCAACGGCTGCTTTCCTTTCCTGCGACATGAAATTTCTTCCGGAGCGAACCACGTCGCCGCAGCAAAAAGCATATAGCCTCGACCCGATCGCTCGGGTTCCGTACCTTTTCCGACGCCGCTTTGCTAACCAGGATTCTCGCCGAGATCTACAGCCTTCCGCTTCCTCGCTGCCCGAAGCAATCCCGAACCAAATTGCGCTCTCACCCCGGCCGAGCGCATGCTCTTGTAACGCGCCGGTAAAGAAACGCGCGCATAGTATTGGCACCATCAGAGAGGTGAACGATGTCGCATCATTATTCCGGTCCCAATATCGGATTCCCCCGCGGCGACGCCCGCCTCGATTTAACCGATCTGTTTGCCTTCCCCAAGCCAGGTGATCCCGGCAAGTCCGTCTTCATCATGGACGTTCATCCCTCCTTCGGCCTCAATCCGAAGGGGCCCACCACCGACGAGCCCTTCGCGACCGAAGCACTCTACGAGCTCCGCATCGATACCAATGGCGACGCCGTTGCCGATATCGCCTACCGTGTGCGCTTCTCGCCCTCCCCCGGCGGCGGCCAGGTCGCGACCCTGCGCCGCGCTGAGGGCGCACAAGCTGCCCAAATCGGCGAGGACGGCCAGCTCATCGTCGCTGACGTGCCGGTAGCCATGGGGCCGGAGGCCATCGCGACCGACGCCGGCAACCTCCGCTTCTTTGCCGGCTGGCGCAGCGATCCCTTCTTCTTCGACGTGCTCGGCACGGTCAACAATATGCAGTTCACACACGAGGATTACTTCGCCGACAAAGACATCTGCACCATCGCCCTCGAACTGCCCAATTCCCTGTTCGGATCTAAAGCGATTGGCCTGTGGGCCCGAACCCTGATCCCCTCGAACACCGCCGCCACCGGCTGGGTCCAGGCTGATCGTGGTGCGCGACCCAACCAGACTCCCTTCCTGACCGGCGATCACAACGATGCCTACCTCGCTGGCGAACCCGCCGACGATGCCCGTTTCGTCCCCGTCTTCGCGCACGCGCTCGAACACACCGGCGGCTATACGCCGGAGGAAGCAACGCGCGTTGCGCAAACGCTCTTGCCCGACCTGCTTCTCTACTACCCTTCTCTCCCCGCCGCGTTTCCGCACAATGGCCGGGCGCTCAACGACGACGTCTCCGACCTGTTTCTCGCCGTTCTCACCAACAGCAAGGTGACAAGCGATGGCGTAGGCCCTCACGCCGACCTCATCGCCGACTTCCCCTACCTCGGCCATCCCCACGAGACCCGTTCCGCAGTACGAACCGCCGCCTGAACCCGCTCACCAC
This sequence comes from Acidobacteriaceae bacterium, assembly GCA_036490815.1. Taxonomy (GTDB): domain Bacteria; phylum Acidobacteriota; class Terriglobia; order Terriglobales; family Acidobacteriaceae; genus Palsa-343. The sequence continues at coordinate 10,178 of DASXDF010000065.1, read as the reverse complement.
CGCGCACGGTCATACAGGGTGAGCCTCGCGAGGGCGGAAGGATCTGCGATCGTTCCGGCGAATGTATTTCTTCGCCCGCAGCCTTGAAGAGGAAAGGCTCCGGCCGCCGTCCCCTGACCTTTCACTAGCTGACCGCTTCTACGCTGCCTGCTCCTTAGCTAACCGCTAACCGCTTCCCGCTTCGTCTAATCTAAGTACATGGCTGTAAACGAGTCCCCTGCAGAAATTTTCGACGTCCTCGTCATCGGCGCTGGCCCCACCGGCATGGCCTGCGCCATCGAAGCCCAGCGCGCCGGCTTCCGCTCCGTCCTCGTCGACAAGGGCTGCCTCTGCAATTCCCTCTTCCACTACCCCGCCCACATGACCTTCTTCACCACCTCTGAGCTGCTGGAGATCGGCGACATCCCTTTTCCTTCGCCCAACGCCAAGCCCACCCGCAACGAGGCCCTCGAGTACTACCGCAAGGTCGCCATGTTCTATAAGCTCGACATCCGCGCTTACCACCGCGTCGAGCAGGTCACCGGTCAGGATCTCGACTTCACCGTCGTCACACGCGACGAATTTGGCCGCGAGCACCGCTTCTCTACCCGCAAGCTCGTCGTCGCCACCGGATACTACGACCTCCCCAACCTCATGAACATCCCTGGCGAGGACCTCCCCAAGGTCCACCACTACTACAACGACCCCCATCCTTATTACGCACTCGATGTCCTCGTCATCGGCGGCAAAAACTCCGCCGCTATCGCCGCCCTCGAGCTCTGGCGTCACGGAGCCCGCGTCACCCTCGTCCATCGCGGCCCCGCCATGCATCGCCACGTCAAATACTGGATCCTGCCCGACATCGAGAACCGCATCAAAAATCGCGAGATCACCGCGCACTTCAATACCACCGTCTCCCGCATCGATCCCGACACCGTCACCCTCGAGACCCGAGGCGCCGCCGGCCGTCCAGCCACCCGCGTCCTCAAAAACGATGCCGTCCTCGCCCTCACCGGCTACCGCCCCGATTTTGAATTTCTCCAGTCCCTCGGTGTCCGCATTGAAGGCGAAAACCGCTGCCCGGCCTGCGACCCCGCCAGCCTCGAAAGCAATGTTCCTGGCATCTATCTCGCTGGCGTCATCGTCGCCGGTGATCGCACCAATGAAATTTTTATTGAGAATGGCCGCTTTCACGGCCGTCAAATTGCCGAGGCCCTGAAACTGAAACTGCAGTCACCCGCGACCGAATTGACCAGGGTGTAGGATCACTGAAAACCCTTCACCTCTGCGGCTTGAAATGACAGAGGACCTCCTGCACCACTTCTGAGCCCTCGTGACGGAATACCGGTAGCTCCTCCGAATGCCGATCCTCAGACCACGATCGATTCGCGGCCAGTTCATGGCCGCTCTCATCCTCTTCGAGATCATCGTTGTCGGCATCTTTACGCTCCTGCTTATCCGTCAGCAAAATTCCGAAATGGCCCAGCGCATGCACCGCCGCCTCGAAAGCCAGGCGCTGCAAATGTCCTCCCTCGGCTCCCTCGCCCTCGCCGATCCTCACCCCGACTCCTTTAACAAAGTCGTCGTCGCCATGGCCAGGTCCACCAGCGTCAACGCCGCCCAGATCACTGACCTCCTCGGCAAAACCCTCGCCTCCACCGACCCTACCTCCCTCGGCAAAATCACTCTCTCCCTGAAAGAAAAGTCTTACCTCCGCGCCCCTCTCAGCGTCCCCGTCATGTTCCAGTCCCGCGACCAGAATCAGAAACTCCAGTGGGAAGTCGTCACCCCCGTTCTCGACAACGGCCAGGTCCGTGCCCTCGCCTGGATCTACCCCAACGACCATCAGGATAAGCAGGACCTCCGCGCCCTGCTCCGCATCACCGCCGTCTGGGCCGCCTTCGTCCTCGGCGCCTGCACCATCATCGCCGCCTTCCTCGCCCAGTCCACCACCCGCCAGCTCGCCCTGCTCACCCGCGCCACCCGCCGCCTTATTCACAACCCTGAAGATCCCGGCGCCGATTTCCCTCTCCCTGTCCACACCTCTACTGAAGCCGCCGAGCTCACCATCGCCTTCAACCGCATGGTCGCCGCTATGCAGGATCAGCGCGCCGGCCTCAACGAAACCCTGGCGCTGCTCGACTCCATGCTCGCCAATGCCCCCATCGGCTTCGCCTTCTTCGACCGCAAATACCGCTTCGTCCGCGTCAACCAGTTCCTCGCCGACATGAACGGCTACTCCTTCGCCCTCCATCTCGGCCGCGGCGTCGCCGGCATTCTTCCCCCCGCCACCGCCGCCCGCCTCGAACGCACCATCGAAACCGTTTTCCAGACCGGCGAGCCGGTCCGCGACCTCGAACTTACGTGGGAGCCCGAGCCCCACCGCCCCCGCACCTGGCTGGCCCACCTCTACCCCGTCCGTACCGAAACTGAAGCCACCCGCTGGGTCGGCGCCATCCTCGTCGATACCACCGAACAAAAACGTGGCGAAGAAACCCTTCGCCGCACCGAAAAGCTTGCCGCCACCGGCCGCCTCGCCGCCTCCATCGCCCACGAAATCAATAACCCCCTCGAAGCCGTCACCAACCTTCTCTACCTCATCCGCCAGGAAAAGCTCTCGCCGGAAACCGCACACTTCGCCGACCTCGCCCAGCAGGAAGTCACCCGCGTCTCCGAAATTACCCAGCAGACCCTCCGCTTCTACCGCCAGTCCACCTTGCCTGCACTCACCAATGTCAGTGAGCTGCTCGACTCCGTCATCACCCTCCACCTCGGCCGCATCCAAACGCTCCAGGTCGACCTCCACCGCGACTACCCCCCCGGCCTCCAGCTCTTCTGCTTTGCCGGCGAGCTCCGCCAGCTCTTCGCCAACCTCCTCGGCAACGCCCTCGACGCTATGACCCCCGACGGCGGCCGCCTTCTCGTCCGCGCCCACACCGCTCATCAAAATGCAACCGCAGGCATCCGCATCTCCGTCGCCGACACCGGTTGCGGCATCTCCCAGGATTCCCGCCGCCACATCTTCGAGCCCTTCTTCACCACCAAAGAATCTACCGGCACCGGCCTCGGCCTCTGGGTCAGCGAGCAGATCATCCACAAGCACCACGGCTCGGTCCGCGTCCGCAGCCGCGACCACGGCACCACCGGCACCGTCTTCAGCATCTTCTTCCCCGCTACCGGCGTCGAACCCGACACCATCCCCTCCGACTCCACTTCAGAAACCGTCTCCTCCTAAAAAAAATGTCATCCTGAGCGAAGCGCAGGGAAGAATCCTCCCAGCGGTGCACGATGCCTCACGGCGCGCAGTCGAATGGACCCCCCGGCGCAGAAATAACTCGACGTGCCGACGGCCTCATCGCGGAGGGGACTCGGTCGTTCGCCATGGCGAACGACCGACCATAACTCAAGCGGTGTACCCGGGTGCCCCCTGCAAGCCCGCCGTCGGCTTGAGTGGGTATCGCGCCTAGCGCGATCGCTCCTGCTGACTCGCTAACTCGCTGACTTGCTAACTCGCACCTCCCACCTTCCAGCTCTTCCTGTGCCCTGTCCGCTGAGCTCTGTGCTCTGTGCTCTGTGCCCGGGTGCCCCATGCAAGCCTGCCGTTGGCTTGAGTGGGTATCGCGCCCAGCGCAATCGCTCTTGCTGACTTGCTAACTCGCTAACTCGCCGACTTGCGAACCCGCTACTCCCTCCCACCTGCTTTTCCTGTACCCTGTCCGCTGAGCCCAGAGCCCTGTGCTCTGTGCTCTGTTCCATCCGGAGGAACCACCCGCAATGTTCGACCGCTCCCGCCGCACTGCCGCCATCCTGCTCCTCGCCACAATCCCTCTCTTCGCCGCCGACAAAAAGAAACCCGCAGCCCCCGCTGCAGCCGCCGCCACCGACCCCGACCACGGCCCCTGGTCCGAGCCCCAGCCCGCAGTCGAAAAACTCGACCTCACCATGTACGCGCGCATCCGCGAAGAAGGCCTCCAGCACTCCCACGTCATGGACTACGGCTCCGCCCTCGCCGACGACATCGGCCCCCGCCTCACCGGCTCCCCCAACATGGCCAAAGCCAATGCGTGGACCCGCGATCAGCTCACTGCAATGGGTTGCGTCAACGCCCACCTCGACGACTGGGGTGAGTTCGGCATGGGCTGGCAACAGCTCAACACCTGGGTCCGCATGACCGCTCCCGATACCGCCGTCTTCATCGCCCAGGCCACTCCCTGGTCCCCCGCCACCAGCGGCCCCGTCACCGCCGAAGCCATGTACGTCAATATCCAGTCCGAAGACGACTTCGCCAAATATCAGGGCAAGCTTGCCGGCAAAATCATCCTCCTCGGCGAAATGCGCCCCGTCCCTCCCGTCGACGCCGCCCTCTTCGAGCGCTACACCGACAAAGAACTTGAAGAAATCGCCAGCTATCCCGTCAGCGAAAACGACGGCATTTCCCCCGCCATGCGCGACCGCCTCCGCACCTACGTCCAGCGCATGCGCATCACCGACAAGCTCGTCCAGTTCCTCGCCGACGAAAAAGTTGCCGGCGTCATCCGTCCCTCCCGCGATGCCGAGCACGGCGGCGGCTCCGGCGGCACCATCTTCGACGACAACGGTGCTTCCATGGGCCGCACCCCTTACATCCGCGGCCACGAGATGAAAGTCCCCACCGTCGTGATGGCCATCGAAAGCTACGGCCGCGTCTACCGCCTCCTCCAGGCGCACGTCCCCGTCTCCATCGAAATGGACGTCGAGGCCAAATTCACCGGCGACCACGAACACGGCTACGACACCGTTGCTGAAATTCCCGGCACCGATCCCGACCTGAAAGATCAGGTCGTCATGGTCGGCGGCCACCTCGATAGCTGGATCGCCGGCACCGGCGCCACCGACAATGGAGCAGGCTCCATCGTCGCCATGGAAGTCATGCGCATCCTCACCGCGCTCCACGTCCAGCCCCGCCGCACCATCCGCATCGCACTATGGTCGGGCGAAGAAGAAGGCCTCTTCGGCAGCCGCGGCTACGTGAAAGAACACTTCGGCTCCGCGCCCCTCTCCACCGCGCCCGACCAGGCCGCGTTGCCCGAATTCATGCGTCGCGCCTCCGGCCCACTCGACCTCAAGCCCGAGCAGCGCCTCATCTCCGGCTACTTCAACCTCGACAACGGATCGGGCAAAATTCGCGGCGTCTACCTCCAGGAGAACACCCTGGTCGCGCCCATCTTCGCCCAGTGGATCGAGCCCCTCAAAGACCTCGGCGTCACCACCCTCACTCTGCGCAATACCGGCGGCACCGACCATCTCTCTTTCGACGCGGTCGGCATCCCCGGCTTCCAGTTCATTCAGGACTCGCTCGACTACGAAAGCCGTACCCACCACTCCAATCAGGATGTGTACGAGCGCCTCCAGCCCGGCGACCTGAAACAGGCGGCAACCGTCGAAGCGATCTTCGTCTACAACGCAGCCATGCGCGACCAGATGCTCCCCCGCAAACCATTACCGCACCCCGAACTCCGCCAACAACAAATGGCGCCGATTAAAAACCTCTACCCCGGAGCGGTAGAGGAACAATCTGGCCCGCAGTAGATCGCAGTCCTTCGCCGCCCTGAGATAAATCCTGGGCGCTTCGGCCGCAGGGTAGCATTATGCTACCCTGTTTCTATGAGTCAGCCAGTCAAGCTGTCCGACGGTCTGGTCCTCGATGCCCGCCTCGCCGGTGAAGTGGTCGAGCGCTCCATCGCCGGACAGGTCGAGTTCTGGGCGCGCCTCGGCCGCTCCCTCGAACCCCTGCTCGAAGGGCAAAAGGTCATGGCCCTGTGTCGTGCCGGCGCCGCGCGCCCGCTATCCGAACTGCTCACCACCGTCGACTCTCCCGAGGGACGAAACCGCGTCGAAGGCTACCTCCAGACGCTGCCCTTTCCGCATTACCGCCCCTGGCCGGGCCAGCGCGGGATGCTGGAACGCATCGACCAAAACGGTAAACGTACGGTGGGACGATTCGTGAACCGCGAGTTCAAGCCCATTCGGCTCCAGCCCAAATCCTCGAAATGAATCTCGCCGCGCTGGCCCCGCTCCTCGATCGGCGCCCGATCGTCGTAGCGCTCGCGGGCCCGAATGGTGCCGGCAAAACGACTTTCTACTACTCTCACCTGCAGGCCGCCGGACTCCGCCTCGTCAATGCCGATGTCATCGCCCGGCAACTCAATATGGATCCATACGACGCGGCCACAGCAGCCGCCGCAGTCCGCGATGAGTTGGTGCTGCAACGCGAAAGCTTCGTTTTCGAAACTGTCTTTTCCGATCCGGTGGGCGACAAACTCGGCTTTCTCAAAGCCGCAGCTCACGCCGGTTACACCGTATTGCTCTGCTTTATCGGAATCTCAGGAGCGGATGTCTCCGAGGAACGTGTTGCCATGCGCGTCTCCCAGGGCGGCCACGACGTTCCAGCCAAAAAACTGGTATCCCGCTATCCACGCACCCTGAAGAATCTCAAGGCAGCCATCCGCGAACTTCCCCACGTATGGGTTTTCGACAACGATGTGCTGGCAAAACCCTATCGCCTCGCAGCCGTTTGCGAGTCCGGCCGCATTGTGCAGGTCCACAAGACAGTGCCCCCATGGCTAAGCGCCGCGCTGCCTGCGCACCCCGCGAAAAGGAACCTGCTTTGAAAGGGCACGGCTTCAGCCGTGCCGAAAAGATCGTAGAGAAACCCCGGGGGCTTCAGCCCCTGCGCCTCGTAACAGGGATACCGCAAATCCCTGAACAAACAACAACTGTCATCCTGAGCGGAGCGCCGCCACAACCCCTTCCAGCGGTGAATAAGGCCAACCGGCGCGCAGTCGAATGGCCCCCCCGAAGCCACAAACACCTTCCCTTCCTCAATGCCGGGGGCGAGGGGCATCGGTCGCATGAGCGACCGATCCAAAACTCAAGCGGTGAGAAAGCCATTCAATCTCACCACCAGGACCGCAATAAACCTGAGCCGTTGTATCAGGGCACGGCTTCAGCCGTGCCGAAAAGATCGTAGAGAAACCCAAGGGCTTCAGCCCCTGCGCCCCGTAACAGGGCCCGACTTCAGTCGGGCCATAAAAACCGCGGCGCGCAGCACCTTCCTTGCTGCCGCAGAGTTGGGGTCCCCATCGGCGCGTTTTGGCCGAATGGGGTGACACGCCGTTTTTGGGGACTCCCGTCGCGAACGCGATGGGGCTGAAACCATGCCGGGGTTCGCTTCGCGAACCCCATCCTTACCCGGCTTTGCGATGACCTAAGTATCGTGATCCACGGACGCCGGACGGACTCCGCACCGGCACCTCCACCTGTGGAAAATTTGTCAAGCTCCCCCCCACGGTACCGAAGTTTAACCCCACATTCCAAAGCCCTTCCAAGCCAACACGCCCCAACAAATTTGGCGCGTTTTCAACCTCAATTTGGTATTCTAAAAATAGAGAGCAAGAAAGAAAAAAGGGCCGCCATGGGCGGCCCTTTTTACGTCTGCAGCGCACATCCTTGCGTGCCCGCCGACGCCTTGGTCGGAAGAACGTGACCGGGAAAACCGCCGCAAGCGACTCATCCACCCGCCGGTTTCCCGCACCCGCTGCCAAAAGGCCTGCTGCAAGCTACCCATTTTCAATAGCATGCCGCAGCCCAAAAGAGTGTCTCCGGAAACCCCGACCCTGCAACAACCTGCCGCAGCCCCCGCGGGAAGGGAGGGGGGAGGGTGCTTCCGACAGCTAAGCTAGCCGTTATTCGAGATCGTCGTCAGCAGCCGCCGCAACCGGAACGCCGCCCTGTCGCTTCATCAACAGGTACCCACGAATAAACGGGTCCAGAAACCCGTCGAGCACCTTGTCGACATCGCCCACTTCCACCTTCGTCCGATGGTCCTTCGCGATGCGATACGGCTGCAGAACATACGACCGGATCTGCGACCCGAAATTGATCTCCAGCTTCGAGTCCTCGATCTTCTTCGTCGCCGCGTGCTTCTTTTCGAGCTCGTACTCGTAGAGCCGCGACCGCAGCATCTTCATCGCCCTCTCGCGGTTCTTGTGCTGCGACCGCTCGTTCTGGCACTGCACCACAATGTTCGTCGGAAGATGCGTGATCCGCACCGCGGAATCCGTCGTGTTCACGTGCTGTCCGCCCTTGCCGCCCGACCGGTACGTGTCGGTCCGGATCTGGTCCGGCTTAATGTCGATCTCGATCGAATCGTCGATCTCCGGCGAAACATAAACCGACGCGAACGAAGTGTGCCGCCGCTTCGCCTGGTCGAAAGGAGAAATGCGCACCAGCCGATGCACGCCTGTCTCGCCGCCCAGCAGCCCAAAAGCGTACTCGCCGATGACGGTGAACGTCGCCGACTTGATGCCGGCCTCTTCGCCGTCCTGGTAGTCGTTCATCTCGGTTTTGAAGCCCTGCTGCTCGGCCCAGCGCAGATACATGCGCATCAGCATCTCGGCCCAGTCCTGCGATTCCGTACCGCCGGCGCCCGGATGGACCGTAACGATGGCGTTCAGCGGATCGGTTTCGCCAGAGAGCATGGTGCGGAATTCGAGCTTGTCGACCTGGTCAGCGAGCGCGTGAATCTCGCGCTCCAGTTCGGGTTCAACCGCTTCGCCCTCGCGGGCCAGCTCAAAGTACGCGTCGACGTCGCCGGTGCGGCGCTCCAGTTCCGCATCGTCGGTCAGCTGCGCTTCAATCCGCTTGCGGTCGCGCATCAACGGCTGCGAGAGGGCAGGATTCGACCACAGCGCCGGGTCGGCCAGCTTCTCCTCAAGGGCGGCTAATGCGGTACGAAGGCGGGGCGCGTCAAAGATACTCCCGTAAACCGCGCACTTTTTCGCGGACGGGAGCGTAGGCGAACTCAAGATCGGAAAGCATGACTCAATTTTACCGTACAGCGTTCAGGTTTTTGGCTTAGGCGGCGCGGCGGCCGAACCGGAAGCCGAAGACCAGGGCGCCGAGGACAACCACACAGCAGAGGTACGCAAACACGTCGCCATGGCGGGTGTAGAAGGTAAGGTCCGTTTCGTAGCCGTAACGGGCAACGAGGGTGGTGAGCTGGTGGCGGGGCGCGGAGAGGGTGACACGGCCGCGCGGGTCGATGGCGGTGGTGACGCCGTTGTTGGTGTCGAGCAGGAGCCAGCGGTGGTTTTCAATGGCGCGCATGCGCGTCATATCCAGGTGCTGCCACGGAGCGGAGGTGTCGCCATACCAGCCGTCGTCGGAGAGATTCACCAGCACCTGGGCGCCATTGAGCGCGAAATGGCGGATCTCGTCGGCAAAGACCGATTCGTAACAGATAAAGGTACCGAAGGACTGACCGTCGGCCTGGAAGACAACGCGCTTCGTTCCACGCTGGAGGTCAGCGAGCTGGTGGGTGAGCTGGTGGGCGAAAAAGAAGAGGTTGCGATACGGGATGTATTCGCCGAAGGGAACGAGGTGAATCTTGTCGTAGCGGCCGGCGACGGCGCCATCGGCGCGGACGAAGAGCGCGGAGTTGTAGTCGCCGTTGGGGCCGGACATGCCGGCGATGAGGGGCGCATTGGCGGTAGTCGCGAGGAGATGCATGGCCGCGAGGGTCCGGGGCTGATCGCTCTGGAACCAGGAGGCGGTCTCCGGCCAGAGGACAACGCCGGGAGGAGGCGTGTTCTGAACGCAGGCCGGCGGCGTAGTCAGCAGGGCGTGGGCACCCGGAACGCCGGAATACGCAGGAGTGCAGGTGCGAACGCTTTGCTGGAGGAGCCAGGAGAAATTCCCGTGCCATTCGTTGCCGGTCCAGCCCGCATCGGCAGCGACCTGGATGTTGGGTTGCAGAAGTACAGCGTAGTTCGAGGTTGCGCAGGGCTTTTGCGAGACGAATGAGCCGCACTGGAGCAGAGCCGCGGCTACAATCGCCACGCTGCCGGCGATGAGGCGAAGGCGCTTCGTGGAAACCAGCAACGCTGCGGTGAACAGGGCGCTTATGGCGACGAGCAGGAAGGAAATTCCGTAGACGCCGGTGACCGGGGCAAGGCGCGTGAGCCAGAGGTTATCGACCTGGGAGTAGCCGAGCTGGTCCCAGGGCACCGAGGTGATGCGGGCGGCCGCAAGCTCGAGAGCGGCCCAGAGGAAGGGCGCGAGGATGAGCGCCAGGCTGAGACCGAACCGCCGATGGAACCAGGACAGCAGCAATCCGAAAAGCCCAAAGTAGAGGCCGAGGACGGCGGAGAAGAGGACGA
>DASXDF010000064.1:0-110506 GCA_036490815.1 Acidobacteriaceae bacterium | reverse complement strand
TCTTTACGCCCGCCTCGTGCTGCTTCAGGATGCCAATGATCTGCTCTTCGCTGTACCGGCTCTTCTTCATACTCCGTCCTCCCGTTCAATTTACGAGAGAACTCCAGTTTTACCTGGCTGAGTTTTCCGGGGGCACGTCACCGGTATTGCGCCGATTCGCGCGCTTTTCTGAACCCCTGGTCGCTCGTAAGCAGGTGTAAGTCGGGGTGGGCCAGATAGACCAGTTGTTCAATGTCGAGGAAGTCATTCTGGTGTCTGTAGGGGTCATATTCTTGTTCCCCCGCAGAGTTCATTACATGCTCATACTCGTAAGCCCAAAGGGCGCTAAGCCGGTCGATGACGCGGTCAACATTGACGCCTTCTCGGGGCACGCCAGCCCTGTGGGCAATGCCGTTTGCGAAGATTTGTCGGTGTTCATCTTCCGCAACAGCGCCGTGTTGCCTGAACGAATTCAGTAAGGCGGAAAAATCATTTGTCGCTCTGAGCTTCGCTTGGTCTAAAACGTTGCGGAGCTCTCTCCCATCCTCCCTGATGTCCTCCACGCAGTCTGCATGAAATGCTCTCGTCATCGCATTACTGAGGAGTTCAGCCAGCTGGTCCGGTTGGGGTGCCTGATCGAAGACGAGGACGCGAAAGACTTCATCCTCCCAGGGGAGCAGAGGAATTGGATTGTTGGCGTCGAAGATATTCGGAAAGACCTTCACCGTGCGGAATGCTGCCTCCGCCTGATCGGTGCCGATTTCTGAGAGAAGTTCGAGAACAGAGATTGGAGAGACGACAAGATGTTGCTTCAGGTCGACGTCGACAGGCGCATTGCCGAATGCATCAACAAAATACCGCAGGACGTTCGTGTCGAAATAAATCTTTTGTGGCATAGTCTTCGTTTCCGCTTCTGCTTAGATTTTAGCGTCTGGTACTGTTCCTTGGTGAGTTCGAATGCCTGCCGCATCGCGAGGTCATTGATTCCGTGGCCTCGCTAAATCAGCTCCGTAAAAAGTTAGCATTCGAGATCGATATAGACGAACGCCGCAGCATCTGGCCCAGCATACTGGCGTCTGCTTTCGGAAAGCTTGCGCAATGGCGGCAACCATGTCCTTGAAATTTGCCAAAGGCTGTTGGCAACAACTAGCCTTAGCGTTGATACTGTTCGCCAAGGCCGGACCTCCGCGTGCGATCCTCACAACTAAAGAAGTGCCGAAGTTGGGCATCCAGACCCTTGTGTGGGACGTAGGCCTGCGTCGGGGGCTTTACCGAATTGCGAGGATATATGTACGAGCAAATCAAGAAAGAAATTGGGGCTGATCCCTTTTATGTGAACAACTTCGCCAACGAGGGCCAGCAGTTTGTGGCCTGGTATCTTCGTCGGGTACTTCTTCTTGATATCCACGCAACCAGAGCGTCCATTACCGACGGCCAACTCGATAAGCAGATTGATGCAATTGTGGTAGAAGACGGCGACGATCGAAGAGTACGTGTAATTCAAGGAAAATTCACAAAGCCATCGTCTATTGACGCCGCGCCAGTTCGCGAGGTGCTCTCGGCATGGGAAAGGTTGCGTGATCTTCCATCCCTTCAGGTTGAGTGCTCCGGGAAACTAGCCGAGCGACTCGAGGCGATGCGAGTTGCTCTTGAGGAGGATTACGAGGTCCAGTTTGAGCTGCTTACAACGGGCTCCCTCACAACGGCTGCACTGGCAGACGTCGACGCATTCAAGAAACTCATGTCTGAGAGCACGGAATTGAGCGCCGGGTTGACCGTTGTAGATTCAGACTTGATCGAGACGCGCCTCTCCGAAGCAGAACAGAAAGACTTGCCGGAACTTAGTACAAGCATTCAACTGGATAAGAACCGGTATATTGAGTCCTCCGAAGCTGGCGTCAGGGTTGTGATAGCCATGGTTCCAGTTGAACGATGCCTAAAGCTGCCAGGAATAGTGGATCAGAAGCTTTTTAGGCGTAATGTTCGTCAGAGTCTTGGACTCGGCAACAAGGTGAACAAGGGAATTCGAGAGACGTTAACAAACCCCCAGAAATCCCCGTACCTTTTCTTTTTTCATAATGGGATTACCGCACTTTGCAGAAGCTTTGATATTTCCAACGATGTCCTTTCATTGAAGGGTTTCGCCGTGGTTAATGGTTGTCAGTCACTTTCGACGATTTATGCCACATCCGGGAAGATTGCGCAAAAGCAGGGTACTCAGGGTGCGCTGCTATTTCGGTTCTATGAGATCCCAGAAGTCGAGCTTGGTGACTCCATCAGCGTAAACACCAATTCCCAGAGCGCAGTGAAGCCGAGAGATCTGCGAAGCAATGACAAGGCAATGAGGCAAATTAAGCTGCGGTATGAATCCGAGGTGGACCACGCGTATTTCATTACAAAGAGGGGAGAGAAGACACCTCCCGATAAAGAGCCGAACCGATGCATTGACTCGCCCGACTATGCAAAGATGGTCATCTCGTGGCTCTGCCAGCGACCCAACTCAGCTTCAAATGAGAAGCGCCTCTTCGACGAATATTACAAAAAACTATTCAGCCCTCAACTCGATTCACAATCAATGTTGGCTTTGAAGCTATGGCTTGTGGAAATCGATAAGAATTGGGAATCTCTGGCGATAAATGAAGCCGTCAAGGCAGTCAAGGGCGCCGCTCGATTCCATTTGCTGTTTACCGTTTCACAGCTGTTCGCTCATGCAAGCGACAAATCGGACAGTGTGCCGTTACCTTCTGCTACCCTTAGCTCTTTGAAATTCGCAGGTCAAATATTGAATCAAGCAAAGCAGTGCATCAATCAAGCACTCCAGCAAGCAGTAATGGAAAGCAAGCAATCGGGGAAGATTTTCAGTCCTCAGAACTGGCTCAAGAGTGGCCAAGCAGTCAACCATGAGCAATTGGTGGCAGGGACGATCGTAAACGTGCTCAAGGGTATGGAAATCGGGGCAGGTGGATTCATCGGTTCACTCTCACTCCCCGCAACAGATTTCGTTCAGCGATGGTCCGCCGAATAGCCATCGTTGAAAAGTGTTCGTGATTTAGGTTAAGCCACCATTGGCATGTACCCCAGGTCTTCATTTTTGAAACTGAAGCTCGCTCAACCGATGAGGATTCTGCCGCCGCTGCGATTCTCGGTTCACGACAAATCGCAGAGGCGTGTTTCCAGACTCGCCGGAGCTACGATCCGCTGCGGATGTTCGCACGAAAGAGCACCGGCTGCCGATTCAGCGCAACTCAAGCCGCGACCAGATCGAGAGCCGACGCCATCCTGCCCACGAAAAAAAATACGGAACAGCCATCAAAACAGCCACTCGACAAAAATAAAAATGGCAGCCAATTTGGCTGCCTCGCATCTTGCTGATTTTATTTTAGTTTTGGCTCCTCAGGTAGGACTCGAACCTACAACCCTTCGGTTAACAGCCGAATGCTCTGCCATTGAGCTACTGAGGAGTGTGGGCGACCGCTTCTCTTCCGCGATTATACCAAAGCCACTCCCCCTTCAATCCCGCCCGCCTGCGGTACGCTGATCGCATCAGGAGAGTCCCGTGCTGAAAACCGCTCCTCGCCTGTCCGGCGTTTCCCGCACCGAGGCCCCGCCCGCCGTCGCTGAAATTTACGACCGCTACATGCGCTCCCGCGGCAACGTCCCCAGGATGTTTCGCACCATGGCGCATCGGCCCGAAATCTTCATCACCATGATCGCCCACTTCGAGGCCATCCTCAATTCCGGCACCCTCCCGCTGCGCCTCAAAGAGCTCGCCATCATCCGCACTTCGCAGATCAACCGCTGCGAATACTGTCTCGGCTCCCACACTCAGATCGCCCTTCGCCTCGGCTGGTCGCGCGAGCAACTCGAGAACCTCGCGCACTATGCCGATCGCAAAGATTTCAGCCGCGCCGAAAAAGCCGCGCTGCGCCTCGCCGAGCACATGACCCTCGACCCCAATCACATTCCCGATCAGGAGTTCGAGACTCTCCGCGAGCATTTCGACGAGGGCGAGATCGTCGAGTTAATGGCCGCCATCGGCCTGTTCAACTATTTCAACCGCTTCAACAATGCCCTGCAGATTGAACCGGCCAAACCCGGCGACGGCGCCGAATAACGCCCCCTCAGTAAAAGAGAATCGCCACTCGATACATCGTGAAGTTCGCCTCCCTCGGCCCCGGAGCACACGCCCCCACAGCCGCCTTCCTGAAGTCGCCTGCCCGAATCTGCTGCGCTACCTGGCTCGGTAGTTGGCTCAGGTCCGGCGTCTGGAATCGCACAATCGACCGCGCACTCACTCCTTCCGGAATTCCCCGCTCCATCGCGCAAGCTTGCTCCGCAGGACCCGCCGCTGCGGTCCCATCCACATTTTGCCCGCTCAGCAATTCCCTCACTCGCGCCTCGACCTCTGCCCGGCTCAAAGCCTCCGACGTCTGCGCAAAATCCTCCACCGCGTAGAGTGACCCGCCTTCCCTCACCACTGCCACGCCCAGAGCATTCATTTTCGGATCGACAATGTTCGTCCGGTGCGCAGTCGAATGCATCCACTCGCGCTCGATCGACTCCGCACTCGGACCCATCGCTATGTTCTCTGCGATCGTCCGAAAATGCGCCCCTGCCAACGCCGCCCGCTCCGTCAGCTCCCGTTCCCCGGGATACTGATGCGACAAACCCCGCTCCCGCACCATGCGATCCGCATGTCCCCGCGCAGCCGCAGCCAGCGCGTCATTCCAGCGCAGCCGCTCGAGTCCCTGCTGCTGGCGATCCTCATTCGTCAGGTCGAAGACCCGCCGCGCGTCGTCCTGCGCCCTCGCCGGTACAAACGCTGCCACCATCGCAACCCAAACGATTCCGCACGCGATCCTTCTTCTCATCAATGTTCCCCGCACCGGACTCGATCACGCGCCCGTCGATGTCCTTGCTGCCCTGAACAAGCCTTCTCCTCCAGTCAGCGCTTCCCCTCCACCGAAAGACGGCTCACCGGGAGCTGGCTCCGATATCGCACCATCAGCGGCAGCAGCTTGCGCGCTGACCAATACCGCGGAATGTATCGCCGAGGTGCCGAAAAACAGCGAAGCAGCCAGCCCAGATACAATCGGTCCGCCCACATCGGAATGCGCACCTGATCCCCGCTCAAAAATGCTATCGCTGCACCAATACAGTGGATCGCCGGCACGTAATCGAGATGCTTCTTCAGGTAAAGCCCCAGCCGCTCCTGCGTACCACCCCCAACCGTGATAACAATGTGGCTGGGACGACTTAGACTTATTTTCTCGACCAGCGTGCGGTCGTCGATCTCCGCCCCATAAACGGGCGCGTCATAGATACAGCTCGAAGGAACGCTAATTCCGTTTGAGTCGAGCCATCCGAGGTTTGTCCTCGTGCTCGCCCCACCTGCCATAATCCAGAATGCGTTGCCCGGCCGACGAACCTCCGGAAGCTGAAGCAGTTCGTTGAGATATTCCAGACCCGACAAACGTCGCAGTGAATCCTTCTCAAGATAGTTCCAGATCATCACCATGAACGCCGAATCGGTAATGACCAGATCGGCGTTGAGCAACGCCTCGCGGTAGCCTGCATTCGTGCCTAAATCTTTGAGTGCGGGCGCCGCCGGTACCACCAGCAGGCCGCCGCTCTCTGACATGCGAGCGATCGCGCCGCTTACATCCCCGACGTAAAAATTCACCCCTAATATCTGTCGGAACGCCTCAGGCCCGTACGAAGGCGAGGCATCCAGCTCTGTGCGCAGTTCGCCCCTCTGTAAACCGGAACTCATCTTTCAGGGCCGCGCACCCACCAGCATCTGGCTCTCAATCCACTCATAGGTTTTTGCCATGCCATCCTTCAGGCGGATCGAAGGCTCCCAACCCAGCTTCTCCTGGATCTTGGTGTTATCGCTGTTGCGCCCGTTCACTCCCTTGGGCGCGTCCAGTTTGTAATGCCGCTTCAGCTTCACTCCGGCAATCTCTTCCACAATGTCCACCAGCTGGTTGATCGTCACCAGCTCGCTCGACCCCAGGTTGATCGGCTCCTCGATTTCGCTTTCGGCTATGGCCAGCGTTCCCTTTGTGCAGTCGTCGATATACATGAAGCTGCGCGTCTGCTTTCCGTCTCCCCAGATTTCAATGTCGTGCTTGCCCGATGACTTCGCTTCAATCACCTTCCGGCAAACTGCAGCTGGCGCCTTCTCCCGTCCGCCCGTATACGTCCCCAGCGGTCCATAAACGTTGTGATAACGCGCCACGCGGCACACCATCCCAAAGTCCTCTTCGAAATGGCGGCACATCCGCTCGCTGAAGAGCTTCTCCCATCCGTAGCCGTCTTCCGGCAGCGCTGGATATGCATCCTCTTCCTTCAGCGGTATCACATTCTCGTCCTTCTGCTTGTCACCGTTGTACACGCACGCCGACGAGGAATAGAAGAATCGTTCCACGCCCGAATCCCGCGCCGCCATCAACATATGCGTGTTCGTCAGCACGCTCAGCATGCACAGCGCTTTGTTGTTCTCAATAAAGCCCATGCCGCCCATATCCGCCGCCAGCTGGAAGATTCCCTTCACGCCTTTCGCGGCCTCATAGCAGCTGTCTTTGTCTTTCAGGTCCAGAACCAGGTTCTCCACATCGCTCGAAGCCTGGTACCACTCGTCCATCGGCTTCACATCCACCGCTCGGACGACGTCCACTCCCTGGCTCTGCAGATACTTCACCAGGTGACCGCCGATGAACCCGCCCGCCCCGCAGACGGCAACTTTCATGCCTTTGAATTTCATGTTGATCTCAACACACTCCTGCTGGGTTGGCCATTAACAACTCCGCGGAATAACCACTGCCACATGATTCAGGAGAACCAGCCCCAAATCGATGCCCCGACTCTATGCTCGGGATCAGGCCTTGTACAGAGTCGTGGGCCCTGTTTTCCTGGCGTGCACCATGATTGTCAGGAATGACGGCAACTTCCGCCACAATGTCTCTAAAATGATTTTATTCGACTCGTTTCTGAATTGGTATACCCGATCGGTTCCTCTGTCCCAGGCTGCATCTCAAATTGCATCGCGAATCCATGTCCCGCTCCCGCCCGCCATCCCGGCTTTCCTCGCCTTCTCTTCGGGGTGCTCTCCTCAGATGCGGGTCCTCAGCCCTGAGTTCGCTCCGACATCAGCCCCTGGCGGTATTTGGCGTCGTGTTTATGTGCGTCTTCATCCTCATGGCACTCGCCGCTCCTCTGCTCGCGCCCTTTAATCCCGCCGCTCTCGACCTGGTCCACCGCCTTGCCTCGCCCTCCAGCGCCCATTGGCTCGGCACCGACGAACTGGGCCGCGACATCCTCTCCCGCGTCATCTGGGGAGCCCGCCTCTCCCTCACCGTCGCCGTTTCCGTAGTCAGCCTTTCCTTCCTCCTGGGCCTCCTCTTTGGCGGCATCGCCGGCTACTACGGCCGCTGGATCGACGTCTCCATCAATACCTTCCTGATGAATGCCTTCCTGGCTCTCCCCGGCATCCTCCTCGCCATCGCCTTCGTTGCCTTCCTCGGTCCCGGCCTCCTCAACCTCATCCTCGCCCTCTCCATCGGCGGATGGGTCGGCTACGCCCGCCTTGTCCGCGCCCAGGTCCTCGCCGTGCGCGAACGCGAGTTCGTCGAAGCCGCCCGCGCCCTCGGCGCCAGTGACTTCCGCATCTTCACCCGCCACATCCTCCCCAATATCCTCCAGCCCCTCATCGTCCAGGCCGCCATCGGTATGGCAGGAGCCGTCCTCGCCGAGGCTACCCTCAGCTTCCTCGGCCTCGGAGTTCCGCCGCCTGCCGCCAGCTGGGGCTCCATGCTCAACGATGCGCGCCCCTTTCTCTTCGACGCCCCCCACCTCGTCATCTTTCCCGCCATCGCCGTCATGCTCTGCGTCCTCTCCTTCAACTTCCTTGGGGACGCCCTCCGCGACTATCTCGATCCGCGCACACGAATCGCCGTAGGCCTCTGATTCGCCCCAACAAAACAGGCGGCGACCATCACGATTCTCCGTGATCCGTCGCCGCCCGTTCCCGCTTACTGCGAATTGCCCAGCGTGTTCTCCACCGCCGTGATCGTCCCGAACAGCCCGTGGTTCTCATCATCCGGTCCCGCCGTAAAGTACAGCGTGTTCGCCGGCCCCGACGTCCCACCGCTTCCGAACGAAAGCCCCCAAAGTCCGTCAATCGCAATCGGAGCATTGGTGGCATCCTCCAGCAGCCCCTTAAAAGCACCCGTCACCGGATCGTAGACCGCGATCCTGCCCGAGCCGAATTGCCCCACCAGCAGGTCATGGCTGTAGATCCCGAAGTCTCCCGGCGCCATCGCCAGTGCCCATGGCCCGTTCAGCCACGGCCCGTGCTGCATCCGGCGCAACAGAAAACCGAACGGCGAAAACACATCGACAAATCCCAGTCCCGCGCCATCCACTTCATCGTGCTTCTGCGAATCCTGCTTCGCAAACGCAACGTACAGCTCGCCCCCGATGTTCTGAATATTGAACGGTGCGTATCCATGCGGCAGCCACTCGTCCCGGAACTGTCCATCCATGGCATGCACATGGTTGAACGACGAGTCGTAAACCTGCACCCGCCCTTTGCGAAAGTCGGCAACATACATATACGTTGCCGGCCCCGAGTACGGCAGCTGTATCGTGGCCAGCGCCATCCCCTTGAACACCGAAGCGCTCTTCGTGTTCACCTCGATCACCGCACTCGTCGCACTCACTCCCGGGTTCCAACCGGAAATGGTTCCGTCTTCCGTCACAAACATGAACAACGCCGGCTTGCCCGCCGCCAGCGCAAATCCAGTGCCGCCATTAAAAACTGTGCCGGTCGGTGTCCCCGTCGAGCTCACCGTCGGATCGCCCGTCGGCACCGTCACCACCAGACTCTGCGTCGCGCCCGTTCCGTCATATAAAGTCGAGAGCCCCGTGCCGTTATCGGAAAACCACCACGGACTTCCAGAACTCCGCGACATTCCCCAGGGATTCACCAGATTCGGATCCGCAGCTGCCGCCACCCCCGACTGATCCGATACGAGATTGGTTTGCTTGTAATGCTGCGCCATCATCGGCGAAGCCGCACCCAGGCTGATAACCAGGGCGGTAAGGCTGCCAACGCAGCCACGCGTCATATTTTGAGTCATGGGTTCCTCCTGACCAGCAGGTCCCGTTCCACCGGTGCCTGCGTGGACAGAAGGACAATACCTGGCGCGTGGCCAGAGGATTGTCAGTGCCCTGTCATTCGATTGTCATTGGCCAGGAGCGCCTGCTTACGCTTCCCCCGGCAAAGCCGAACGATCCAGCGACTGCGCCCTGTCATCCGCCGAACCGTCGTGGTGTAACAGCTTTCATCCCGCGGATCGAAACCACCCCGGCAGTTTCATATTTCCTCCGCTTGCGCGGCTAGCGCCGACGACATCGCCGCTGCCAGCCGGTTCCACCCCTCCGTCTCTTCCCGGAAGCGCTTCCGCCCCGCAGCCGTCAGTTCGTAAAACTTGGCCCTGCGGTTGTTCTCCGATGTTCCCCAGCTCGCCTTCATCAAACCCTGCCGCACCAGCCGAAACAGCGCCGGATACAGCGCTCCCTGCTCGATCAGCAGCGCGCTGCCGGAAATTTGCCCGATGCGCAGCAAAATCCCATACCCGTGCAGTGGCCCCAGTGACACCGCCTTCAGGATCAGCAAATCCAGCGTCCCAGGAAGAATCTGTGCCTGCTCTGCCACACATCCCCCTAATTCAATTAGGAGAGTATCCTCGCACTCCTAAGCTGTCAAGGAGAACCCCCACCCTCCCCACTGAATCCCGCTCCATAGATAATGTCCACCATGCGCATCGGCGTCCTCTCTGATACTCACAGCCTCCTGCGCCCCGAAGTCCTGCCTGCGCTCGCCGGGGTCGATCACATCCTCCACGCCGGCGACGTTGGCGACCCCGCGATCCTCGATGCACTCCGCACCGTCGCACCCCTCACCGCCATTCGCGGCAACATCGACCGCACGGGGCCCTGCGCCACACTCCCGCCCACAGAAATCATCGAGCTGGCGGGCACGTCGTTTTACATGCTGCACGACGTCAAAGAACTGGACCTCGACCCCGCGGCCGCCGGCATCCACGTCATCGTCAGCGGCCACTCCCACAAACCCCTCATCGAGCGCCGCCGCGACGTCCTTTTCCTCAATCCCGGCAGCGCCGGTCCGCGCCGCTTCTCGCTCCCCATCACCCTGGCCATCGTCACCCTCACCGCGCCCGCTCCCCACGCCCGGATCATCGATCTCATGCCCTAGTACGTCCAGCTGCAGTCGCTCGTGAAGCCCGATGCCTCCGCTCGCTTCCACGTCGCGCCAGCCTTCGCCACCTCAAAAATCCCGCCACTCCCGCAAAATCCGCCACAGCTTTTGATCACCGACACCAGCGCATGCGTGTGGCTGGCATCGAAACCCGGCACCCCCAAAAAACGTACATGCCGCACCTGCTTATAAGCCGCGCAGGCAGCCCCATCCCGCCCATGCGTCTGTAAACACGCCACCGCCCGCGCGCCGTCGCTCGGCGAGAGCACCGTATATCCCTGTGGAATCGAAAATTTCTGCTCCCACGCGTGGCTCTGCTGGTTCGCCGCGACAAACGCGTCGGCCATCGCATGCTCCGCCACCGTCGAGGGCTTCAGGCAACTTCCGCCAACCTGCGGAATATCTGTCCTCGACGCCGCATCAAAAACCAGTGGCTCGTCGCTCGGCGTCTGGTACAGCGCGGAGTACACCTCGTACGCCTCCGCCGGAGCCGCTCCACCCCCCGCCTGATTCAGCGGATTCGTTACAGACAAATCAGGAACGGGCCGCGCCACCAGCGTCCGCGCAGGATGCCGCGGAATCAAACGCACACAAAGAATCACCACAGCTACAGCCACCAGAATTAGCCGCAACCCAAGGCGCGCAGAAAGACGCATGACAGCTCCTCACCAAAATTGTAGAAGCCCATTCCGAAACGGAACGCCGTCTCCGCGCCGGCAAGCCCCATTTTCCTCGTGCAAAAGCAACCCCGGTCGATAAGGGAAACAGCAGAAGCCTGGCCTTCGGCAGACACAATGGCAGCACTAGCAGTGGTAGAACAGGAAATCGCGCGGCTCGAAAGCTATCTGGATCGGGCCATGGAAGAAGTCTTCGGCACCATGATGGGCCTGGTTTGCTCCTTCGCCGGCGAAGTCGATCCCCTCGAAGGCGACACCGTTGCCGCGCTCATCGGGCTCGCTGGCTCGCTGGCCGGTACCACCGTCGTGCAGTGTACCCGTCCCGGAGCCATGCGCATCTGCGGTGCCCTTACCGGTGTCGAATCCACTCAAGTGGATGAGACAGTCCGCGACGCCATAGGCGAAGTCGCCAACATGTTCGCCGGCGCATGGAAAGGCTACGACCCCGACCTCGCATCGCATTGCCTGCTCTCCACTCCCACCGTCATCGTCGGCAGCCGCTACGAGCTCTTTAGCCGCCGCGCCCTCATTCGCATCGATCGTACTTACCGCTTCGCCGAACACCTCTGCGCGATCACCATCTCCTGCCAGCGCGCCGGGTAGCATTCCCCCGCATCAAGATCCGCTGTAGTAGCCGTCCCGCGTCTGCACGAATGCCTTCTTGTCTCTGGGCACCGTCAGGTCCACGCGATGATATCCATCAGCCGCCGTCGCCGCATCCGGCGTATAGCCCAGGCGGTATTGCGATCACAGCTCCTCGGCAATCTGTGTGTAGA
Organism: Acidobacteriaceae bacterium; assembly: GCA_036490815.1. Lineage (GTDB taxonomy): Bacteria > Acidobacteriota > Terriglobia > Terriglobales > Acidobacteriaceae > Palsa-343. The sequence goes on along the minus strand of DASXDF010000064.1, from coordinate 98,789 downwards.
TCGCCGCGAACGTTTGCTTGCCCGCAACCTCAAACATCCGCCCGCCGGTTTCCCCGGTGATCTGTGCCAGCACTTTCTTTCCGTCAACATGGCTCTCACCGCCCCGCTGCCTGCCCCCAGGAAAGCCGCCCCGCCCGCCATATCCACCGCCATGGCCTCCGTAACCGTGCTGCTCGCCTTTGAAGTAAATCGCGTACACCACCGTCTCCGCGCGCTGCGCCGCCGCGATCGAGCTGGCCAGCGTCTCGGTGCTCCCTCGATCCTCGCCATCGGTCAGCAGCACCAGCGCCTTCCGCCCATGCTGCTTCTTCATCAGTTCGTCCGACGCAAGAAAAATCGCGTCGTACAACGTAGTCCCGCCCCCAAAGCGATGGCCTCCGCCGCGATGCCCATAATGGCCGCCTCCACCGCTGTTGTTGTCCTGGCTGTTGCGCTCATCCGGCGGCGTCGTGCCCACCTGATTCAACGCCGCTCGCAGCTTGGGCCGCGAGCTGGTCAACTCCTGCAGCAACTCCGTCTCGTGCGCAAACTGGATCAGAAACGCCTGGTCTGCCGATCGATTCGCGGGCGCTGTCATCATCTCCTCCAGAAACTCCTCGCTGGCGTTCCGCTCATCCTCCAGCGCGTCGCGCACCGATCCGCTCGTATCCACCAGCAGCCCCAGCGTCAGCGGCAAATCGCTGTCTTTGTCGAAATACCGGATCGTCTGCATATGCCCATCGACGCTCAGCGCAAAATCCGCCTTGGTCAGGTTCTCGACCAGCATCCCCCTCTTGTCCCGCACAATCACCGGCAGGTTCACCAGCTGCGCGTTCACCGTAATCGTCGAAGCCGGCGCCGCCGCCTGTTGCCCGTGAAGAGGAACGCCGGCTGCCGCCATCAGAGCCCAAACTGCCGCGACCCCGGCCATTCTGGAAAGCTGCATGTCCTATAGACGACTTTTCGCGGATGGAGTTAGATCGATCCCTCCGCCAGGAATTCCAGCGTTCAGGACCGCCCCTTGCCCCCGGCAGGTTTCCTCCGCGGCGCCTTGCGCGTGACAAACCGGTGCGCCATCGCCAGCAAATCACGCAGAAGCTCCGGCGTTAGCCCTGCGATCCGAACCAGAACCGCGTCGTAGCCAAGGTAGTGATCAGGCGCGTAGTAAAGCTCGGGCAATTCCGCCAGCAGCGAGGCCCGATCGTTCCGATCCATCCGGATCAGCACCGACCCCGCTTCCGCTGACTTGTGCGTCGGCACACAAGCCATCAGATTTCCCCGAACCTTCAGCGCCGGACTTCCCCACGCAGTGCTCTTCTCAACATCCGGGAAGGTGAGACCAACTTGCCACACGTTGGCGAGGGTGACCGGCATCGACAACAGCGTACCGTAACATCCGGCGGATCTGGATGTATCGTTTGTGAAGCAAGCCGCGCGTTTGCGATTCGCTGTCGCGAACCCCGTCCTGCTGAACTTTACCTATGGATATTCTTCAGCGTCTTTTTGAGAAGCATTTCCACGCCCCTCCCGATGACGTACAACCGCTGCAGGGGCAACTGGGCGGATCAGGCCGCATCATCGTCCGTCTCTCCGGCGGCGGTCGCACCGCGATCGGAGTGGTGCACGCAGTGCGCGAGGAAAACATCGCTTTCCTCGAATTCTCGAAACACTTTCACCGCCACGGACTGCCGGTCCCGGAAATCTATGAAGAGGATCTGTCCAACGGCGCCTATCTCGAAGAAGACCTCGGCGACGAAACCCTCTTCCAGTTCCTGATGGAGAACCGCAATGGCGAAGGGGTTGCGCCCAGCGTCGTCGAAGCCTATCGCCGCGTCGTTGCTGTGCTTCCACGCTTTCAGATTGAAGCCGCACGCGATCTGAACTACAAAGCCTGCTATCCGCGCGCGACCTTCGATCGCCAATCCATCGGCTGGGACCTGAACTACTTCAAGTACTATTTTCTGCGGCTCGCCGGCGTGCCTTTCAACGAGCAGGCCCTCGAGGACGATTTCAGCCGGCTCACCAAATTACTGCTCAGCGCCAGCCACGACTACTTTCTCTATCGCGACTTCCAGTCGCGCAATATCATGCTGCGCGATGGCCAGCCGTTCTTTCTCGACTACCAGGGAGGACGCAAAGGCGCGCTGCAGTACGACGTCGCTTCCCTGCTTTTCGATGGCAAGGCCGCTTTGCCGCCCCACCTCCGTCAGGAACTGCTCGACCACTACCTCGATTCCCTCGCCGGCTATATCACCATGGAACGCGCCGAGTTCATGAAGCACTACTACGCCTACGTCTATGTGCGCATTATGCAAGCCCTCGGCGCCTACGGCTATCGCGGCTTCTACGAGCGCAAAGCGCATTTCCTGCAGAGCGTTCCCTTCGCACTCGAAAACCTGCGCTGGCTGGCTGAAAATGTGCAGCTGCCCATCGCGCTGCCCACATTGCTGGAGTGCTTCCGCGCCATGCAGCATTCACCCATGCTCCAGGGCCTCGCCACTTCCATCAGGACCCTCACCGTCCGAATCTTCAGCTACTCTTTCCATCGCCAGTTACCGGCCGACGTCTCGGGCCATGGCGGCGGATTCGTCTTCGATGCGCGCAGTCTCCCGAATCCCGGCCGCGAAGAGCGCTTCCGCACCCTGACCGGAAAAGATCCCTCGGTGATCGAGTACCTCAATCAGGAAGAGAGCGTCCATCAGTTCCTGGCCAACGCGGTTTCTTTGGTAGACGCCAGCGTTACCAGCTATCTCGAACGCGGCTTCTCCAGTCTCATGGTGTCGTTCGGCTGCACCGGCGGCCAGCACCGCTCCGTTTACCTGGCCGAGAGACTGGCCAGACACCTCCGAGGCAGAAGCAGCGTTGAAGTGATCGTGCGGCACATCGAACTGGAGAAGATGGGCCTGTGAAGGCCATGGTTCTGGCCGCTGGCCTCGGCACCCGCCTGCGCCCTCTCACCAACGACCGCCCCAAGGCACTCGTCACCGTTGCCGGTCGCACCCTGCTCGAGATCACCCTCCGGCGCCTGCGCGCCTTCGGCATACGCGAGGTCATCGTCAACGCGCATCACTTTGCTGAAAGGATCGTGGCGTATCTCGAAGCCAACGAAAATTTCGGAATGCATATTGAGCTGTCGATCGAGCCGGCGCTGCTCGATACCGGCGGAGGCCTCAGAAATGCCGCGCATTTTTTTCTGCGCGATGGCGGCGACGAGCCCTTCCTGCTCCACAACGTCGACGTCATCAGCACCATCAACCTCGCTCAGATGATTCGCTTTCATGCCGACGAGGCGGCCCTGGCCACCCTCGCTGTCGCCCAGCGCGAGTCTTCGCGCTACCTGCTCTTCGACCGGTCAGCACAGCTCTGCGGGCGCAAAGCAAAGAAAGATGCCGAGCCCGAGATCGCCCGGCCCGCAGAGCCACTCGAACCCCTGGCCTTTGCCGGAATTCACGTCCTTTCCCCGCGCATCTTCGAGACGATGACTGAGCAAGGAGCGTTCTCGATCATCGACGCCTATCTGCGCCTCGCCGCGCAGGGTGAAAAGATTACGGCATTTCGCACTGATGGAGCCTACTGGCGCGATTTGGGCCGCCCGGAAAATATCGCAGCCGCAACCCGCGATGTGGAAACCGGACTCATAACGCTGGGGTGAGACCTGGCAGCCGGCGAGATTCTCGGCCTCATCTCAAACGTCAAAGGCTCCCCAAAGGGAGCCCTTGACGTTGCCTTTGTTCCTGCGCCGAAGGCGCGCCCGCCTGAGCGGCCAGCTCAGTCGTAGTACTCGAGGCCGAGGTGCGTGATCAGATCCTCTCCCATAATGTGCCGCAGCGTGTTCTTCAGCTTCATCGACTGAATGAATAAATCATGCTCCGGATAGAGCCCCGGTGCCGACTGCGGCGACTTGAAGAAGAAGCTGAGCCACTCCTGGATGCCGATGTTCCGCAGCTCCGGCGTCCGCTGAGCCAGATCCAGAAACAAAATGAGATCCAGAGCAAGAGGCGCCGCCAGAATCGAGTCGCGGCACAGGAAATCAACCTTGATCTGCATCGGGTAACCGAGCCATCCGAAGATGTCGATGTTGTCCCAGCCCTCTTTGTTGTCCCCGCGCGGTGGATAGTAGTTGATCCGCACCTTGTGATAGATGTTCCCGTAGAGGTCGGGGTACTTCTCCGGCTGCAGGATGTAGTCCAGCACGCCCAGCTTCGACTCTTCCTTCGTCTTGAACGATTCAGGATCGTCCAGCACCTCGCCATCGCGGTTGCCAAGAATATTCGTCGAGTACCAGCCGGCCACGCCGAGCATCCTCGCCTTGAAGGCCGGCGCCAGAACCGTCTTGATCAGCGTCTGCCCCGTCTTGAAATCCTTGCCGCAAATCGGTGCACCGTTGGCGCGTGAAAGCTCGATCATGCATGGCAGATCGACGGTCAGGTTCGGCGCGCCATTCGCAAACGGAACCCCTTCCTTCAGCGCCGCGTACGCGTAAATCTGCGAAGGCGCAATCGCCGGATCGTTGTCCACCAAACCCTTCTCGAACGCCTCTACCGACTGATGCACCGCCGTCGGCTCCAGAAATATCTCCGTCGACCCGCACCAGATCACCACCACGCGATCCACCTGCGACTTGAATTTCTGGATGTCCGAACGCAGTTGCTGCGCCAGGTCGCACTTGCTCTTCCCCGTCTTCACGTTGGTCCCGTTCAGCCGCTTCACGTAGTACTGGTCGAACACCGCCGGCATCGGCTTAATCGCTTCGAGAAACGGCTTGATGCTCGTCAGGTGGTCGCGATCCAGAACCGCTGCGTGGCTCGCCGCTTCATACATGTTCTCCGGAAAAATATCCCACCCGGTAAACACCACGTCGTTCAGGTCCGCCAGCGGTACAAATTCCTTCACCAGCGGCGTGCGGTTATCCGTTCGCTTGCCCAGCCGGATCGTCCCCATCTGCGTGACCGACCCGATCGGCTTCGCCAGCCCTTTGCGCACTGCCTCAACACCTGCAATCAGTGTGGTCGCCACCGCGCCCATGCCAACCGTCATTACTCCCAGCTTGCCCTTGGCCGGCTGAACCGCCGGTTGTTTTATGCCTGCCATCTTGATTGCTGCCTTTCAGGGGGAGACAAAAGTATGAAGTCCAAACAGGTAGTCTCTCGCGTGCGCCGCGGAAGTGCAAATTACCTTGGGTCGAACCGCTCCAAAGCCCCGCCCAACTGCGTCTGAGCCCGCTCAGCCAGCCGCATCATGCTTCGTCAGGACGCACCCGGTTGCGCCAATGGGTCCAGACAAACCAAACAATGCCGGCCACCAGCACCAGTTCCATCCCCAGGTGTACCCGGTGGAACCACGCCTTGAACCGCGGATCGGAATCCCACGCCTGCCCCAGCCGCATTCCCGCCCACGCCAGCGCAAAACACCATGGCCACGACCCCAGAAATGTATACAGATGAAACCGCACCTTCGGCATCTTCGCAACGCCCGCCGGCAGCGCAATAAACGTCCGAATAATCGGCATCAGCCGGGCGACAAAAACCGTGATCCCGCCATAGCGCGCGAAAAAGTGCTCGGCCCGATCCAGATCGTGTTGATCCAGCAGCACAAACCGTCCCCAGCGCGCGATAAACGGCCGCCCACCATAAGCGCCGATCCAGTAAGCTACCGCCGATCCGATATTGCACCCCAGCGCGCCTGCCGTCGCGACCCACACCAGACTCAGCCGCCCGGTGTGCACCAGGTATCCCGCGAACGGCATAATCACTTCCGATGGCAGGGGAATGCACGCCGACTCAATCGCCATCAACAGCGCCACCCCTGCGTAGCCCGACGCCGAAATAATGGCGATGATGAACCCCGCCACCGCGCCCAGAATCTTTTCACTCATGCGTGATTGAGTTTACCTTGGCGCCGATGCGCGGCCTCAGCCGCTGCCCTACCGCCGTATCTGGCGATCGTAGTCGGTCTTGTTGATCTCAAAATCCAGCGTCCCCGTCACAGGAACCGCCCGCCCTTCCTGCATGTACGGATGAAAGCTCCACTGCCGCACCGCATCGAAAACCGTCTGCGCCACGCCGGGATCCGGATACGACTCCAGCCGCATGTCGCGGATCTGCCCGTCTTCCCCAACCCATAGCCGAATCTCCACGTCCCCCTGCAGCGCCCCATTCATCGTGCGTGTCGTTTGATCCTTCCCCGTCGCTGACCGCGAAAAGTCCGGCTCCACTCGCCTCGCCGCCTGGTTCTCCAGCTTCTTGCCCTTCAGCTCTACGGGTCTCGGCAGAGCCTTCACCATCTCGCGATCCGGAGCGTACGGCGTGGATGGCATGTCCTCCAGCGAAATCGCCTCCAGATGCCCGGTCCCCATCACCACGCCGTTCACCGTCAGGTTGATGTCGGTAGCGATATCTTTTCCCTGAAACGAGCTGATCCCGTTCCGCACCGCCGCCATCCCGCCGTCGTCCACAAATACCCGTAGCGCGTCCTTGCCCGGCTCCATGCACCAGGATGGATAAAAACCGATCGGCTGATTCGCCACCCGGCTGTTCGACTTCGCCAGCATTACGCATGGCAGCGTAATGCCCGCCAGCTGCAGCGTACGCGCCGTCGGCTTAAACCCAGCCGCCTTCTCCTCCGCCGCCATCGGATTGATCATCTGATCCAGGATCACCATCAGCATCATCGGTTCCGTAATCAAGCCCGGCGAACGAAAAACTCCGTCGCTCGTGATGATCTCCGTCCCCGTGTAGTCCGGCAACGCAAACACCCACTTCTCGTTCCCCGGAGCCATCCACCACTCCTCCACCGTGCCGGCGCCCGTGCTCACGCCTTTCAAATCGTAAAGCTGCACCGCTAGCTTCATGTGCCACGGCTTCAGTCCGGTTGCAATGGGAGTGCTCAGGTCCGCGGCCTTCTTCAGGTGATCCTGCAGTTCACCGGGATTATCGGCGCGCGCCAACGGCGCCGCGGCAAGCAAAAGAGCGGAAACGAGCACACCGCCAGGCAGCAGCCGGCTACGTACGTTCACTGGATTTCCTCCGAAGATGCGGCAACAGCATACCACCGCAGTACGCGCCCTTGGCCCCGGCGCATCACAGCCTCTGCATCACGACGCCGCCGCGCGTACCGTCCGCCGCTCGATGCGTTTCTCATACCGCTCGCCAACCAGCATGCGATTCACATAGATTCCAGGCGTCACCACCAGGTCCGGGTCCAGCTCGCCCACATCCACCAGCTCCTCAACTTCCGCAATCGTCACGCGCGCCGCAGCCGCCATCATCGGGTTAAAATTGCGCGCGGTCTTCCGATATATCAGGTTGCCCGCGCGATCGCCCTTCCATCCCTTCACCAAAGCGAAATCCGCCTTCAGCCACGACTCCAGCAGATACGTCCGGCCTTCGAATTCCCTGCTCTCTTTACCCTCAGCCACCAGCGTCCCCGCTCCCGCCGGCGTAAAGAATGCTGGAATCCCCGCTCCCCCCGCGCGTATCCTCTCTGCCAGCGTTCCCTGCGGGATCAGCCGCAAATCCAGCTCGCCACGAATCACCTTCTCTTCGAGCAGTTTGTTTTCCCCCACATAGCTGCCCGTATGCGACGCAATCATGCCCGCTTCAAGCATCAGCCCCATGCCGAACCCATCCACTCCCATGTTGTTGCTGATCGTGTGCAGTCCATTCAGTCCCCGCCGCGCATTCTCCGCCACCAGCGCGTGAATCAGATTCTCCGGAATGCCGCACAGCCCAAAGCCCCCCAGCATGATCGTCGCGCCCGACGGAATGTCGGCGACAGCATCGGCCGCGGTTGCGACAACTTTATTCATCGGGAAGAAGAATAACGAGGATACGCGCACAGCGCCAGCCGCAGTCGCCGCCTCGCTCGAAAAACCGCCGAGCCATCCGCGTCCTTGCACGCCACAAAGCCGAAGGGGCGAGTCCCCTTGCGGGTTCTCGCCCCTTCTTCCGATTTATCGAAGATCTGGCTTCGGCTACCTGATCACGCCCTGTTGCTGCCGGCCTCGCCCGAGCCTGCGAGCTTGCGCCCGCGCTCCCGTTCGCTCCGTCAACCCATCTGACGCGTGAGCGTCTTCGCCGCTGTCCGCAGGCCTCCGGTTGCCCGGCCTCCTGCTGAAACCCCCGGTTGCCCGTGAGCTTCCTGAGCCGCGTTGCCGCTGCTCCTGACTGCTTCGTTCTGCTCTCTTCTTCGGGAAGATTGCTCCTCCGTTGAAAGAATCATCGCACAGAATCGAATTCCCGCAAGTCCTTTATTTCTGTGCAAATCCGGGGATTTATGTGCAAATTTACGGCCGAAATTCTCTTTTGCACCTTGCTGTGTGCAGGTCAAAGTTCGCCCCCCGAACCCATGGCGCATCGATTCCGCCCACAAAAACCTATTTGTAACAACCACAGCTACCTAATCCCTGATACCCAAACCTAAACTCCAAACCCTAAACTCTAAACTCTGCTCTTCTCACTGCTTCGTCTCCAGCGGATGCTTCGCGTCCTCATAAAATTTCTTCTGCAGTTCCTGGCTCTCCCCATCCGCCTTCACCGCTCTGATCGCCCCTGCCAGATCCGCCACCCACGCCTTCATGTCGTACTCGCCCAGCGCCAGCGTCGCCTTCGTTCCATCTCCCGAATAGTGATTTGGAAACCGCGCATACCACCAAATGCCCGTATACACATCTTCCGGCAAATGCACCCGCGCCTGGTCCGCTCCACTCTCCTGTCCCGCCCGATCCTGATGCACCAAATCCGGCCGCGTCACCAGCGTGTGCGACGTCTCGCTCTCCCCTGCATGCATATCATTCGTCGTTTGCTGCTTTGGACGCCCCGGCCCATTCTTCCCATCCCACCAGTAAACGTAGACCACGTAGTCGTGCGGCTCCTGCAACTCGGTTTGCGCGAAATACGGCAGCAGTTCCAGATTCCCGCCGTGCCCGTTGACGATCAGAATCTTCTTACATCCGTTGCGCGCCATCTCATCGGTCGTCTCCTGCAGCAGATCCAGTTGCATATGCCGGCTGTACGCAATCGTCCCCGGCTCATGCCGCGCCTCGTCGATTTGCCCAAAGTAGTACGCCGGAAACACCACCGCATATTCCTCCGCCGCGCTGTGCAACGCCACCCATCGCGCGTTGATCAGGTCCGTCCCCAGCGGCAAATGCGGCCCATGCTTTTCAAGGATCCCAAACGGCAGCAGGCAAACTCCCTGCGCCTCGTGAATCGCTGTCACAAAATCCGCCGCCGTCAGCTCTTCCCACTGCGCGGACAGCTTGCCCTTCTCCTGCGCCGCCGCCACCATCGCACCGCACAGCAGCAACACCCCCACCATCCCCACTCGCCGCATAAACCACCTCCCGCATCCTTATACAACCGAACCCGCATCGCCACTGTTTCCTTCCAGCTTCGAGCTTCCGCCTTCCAGCTTCCTAATCCCTAATCCCTGTTCCTCTACAATGTTCCTTCGCATTCATTCCGTCCTTCCGAACCGAGACACGACCCGATGGCCATTGAAACCGTATCCTTCGCCGGATTGCCCAACTGCATCAAGATCTCCAACGGCGCCACCGACCTCATCGTCACCACCGCTGTCGGTCCCCGCATTCTCTTCTACGGAGCCGCCGCCGGCAAAAATCACCTCGGCAGCTTTCCTGACAGCTCCGTCAAGACCGCCCTCGGCTCATGGAAGCCCTACGGCGGCCATCGCCTCTGGGTCTGGCCTGAAGTTTTCCCCGCCACCTACGCGCCTGACAACGTCCCCGTCCAGCATGAAACCCACGGCGACCTCAGCATCACCCTGCGCCCACCCACCGATGGCGCCTCCATCGAAAAGCAAATTCGCATCACCCTCGCCCCCACCGGCTCCAAAGTCTCGATCGAGCACACCGTCACCAGCCGCAACCTCTGGCCCGTCGACATCGCCGTCTGGGCCATCACCATCGTCGACTCCGGCATCGGCATCGTCCCCCGCGTCCCCTTCCAGTCTCACGACGACTACGCACCCGTCACCCAGCCCCTCGCCCTTTGCGCCTTCACCGATCTGCAGGACCCACGCTTCACCCTCGGCCTTAAATACATCCTGCTCCGCGCCGACCCGGCCCGCGGCAACGCGCAAAAATTCGGCCTCCGCAATAAAGAAGGCTGGTGCGCCCACCTGCTCGGCGACGAGCTCTTCGTCAAACGCTTCGCCCATCAGAACCGCGCCCCCTATCCCGACTACGGCGTTAACACCGAGGTCTATGTCGAAGGCGCCTTCCAGGAAGTTGAGCTCACGGGCCCGCGCTCGACTGTCTGGCCCGGCGAATCGCTCCAGCTCTCTGAAGAATGGCACCTGGTCCAGGGAATCAAAGCCGACCCCGCCAACCTCGATCAGTTCGACCGCGCCATCGCTCCAGCCATTCAGTCTCTGCTCTGAAACCACAGCCGCGGCGGCCGCCCCTCGGAATTTCTAAGCTCGCAGGAACAGCGAGCCCCGTTCGCCGGCCCAACCACCTGCGTCCCCGAACGATTCCCCGGTAAGATCGAATCTCGATGCCTGTCTTTGCGCTGGCCAGCACGCTGGTGTGTCTGGCGGCCGCCTTCAGCCTCCTGAGCCGCCGCGTGCTGCGCCTGCCCGTGACCGTGGGCGTCATGCTCCAGTCGCTTGCCATGTCGCTGGTCGTTGCCGTGGTCGGGCGCGCCGTTCCCGGGCTCCACGCACGCGTCGCCGCCGAAATTGGGCGCATCGACTTTTCAGCGGTCGTGCTCCATGGCATGCTCGCCTTCCTGCTGTTTGCCGGCGCGCTCAAGCTCGACCTGCGGGAGCTGGCCAGGCAGAAGGCCGCGGTGGGAGCGCTGTCCGTGTTTGGAACGCTCCTCTCGACGCTCCTGGTCGCCGGCCTGCTCAAGGTGATCCTCGCTGTCACCGGATTTCATGCCGCCTGGGTTGCATGCTTGTTGTTTGGAGCGCTGATTTCGCCCACCGATCCCATCGCGGTCCTCGAGCTGCTCCATCGGGTCCGTGCGCCTCGCTATCTGGAGGCCCAGCTCGGCGGCGAATCCCTCTTTAACGATGGCGTGGGCGCAGTGGTCTTCCTTACGTTGATTGCCTCCCTCGACGCCGCTGGTCGGCCTTCGGTCGCGAGCTTCACCTGGCTGCTGCTGGTCAAGGCCGGCGGCGGCATTCTTCTGGGCCTGGCCCTCGGCTATGTCGTGCATCGGCTGCTCCACTCGGTGGATAGCTATCGCGTCGAGGTGCTCCTGACCCTCGCCCTCGCCATGGGCGGTTATGCCCTCGCCGACGCGCTCCGGCTTTCCGCGCCGCTCGAGGCCGTCGTCGCAGGACTGGTGGTGGGCGGCCATGCGCGCCATCAGGCAATGACCGCCGAAACCCGTGATCGCCTGGACGATTTCTGGGAATTGATTGACGCCTTCATGAACGTAATCCTGTTCTTGCTCCTCGGACTGGAAATGCTGGCGATGCCGTGGAACTGGGAATACGTCTATGCAGGGCTGCTCGCTATTCCTGTGGTGCTCGGCGCGCGATGGCTCAGCGTCGGCGCCTCCCTCACCCTGGTGCGCATCTTCCAAAAGCCCGCGCGAGGAACCATGAGCGTGCTTACCTGGGGCGGCCTGCGTGGCGGCCTGGCCGTCGCCCTCGCCCTCTCCATTCCGCAAGGGCGCCCCCACGATCGGCTGCTCGCCGTTACCTATATCGTCGTGGTTTTCTCCATCGTGGTGCAGGGCCTCACCATGAGCGCCCTGTTGCGCAAGCTCGGCCTCGCCCGCGATGCCACCGTTCCGGGATAAAGTTGAGGAGGCCTCGTCGCAGCCCTCCGTGGTATTCTGCGGCGTTCCTGTATGAGCGTGCGCACGACTCCAATACGAGTGCTCGTCGCGAAGCCTGGCCTCGACGGCCATGACCGCGGCGCCAAGGTCATTGCGCGCGCATTGCGCGATGCCGGGATGGAAGTCATCTACACCGGCCTCCGGCAAACCCCGGAAATGATCGTGAACGCCGCTGTGCAGGAAGACGTCGACTGCGTGGGCCTGAGCATCTTGTCCGGCGCGCACAATGCCATCGTCCCCCGGATCACGGCGATGCTGCGCGAGCAGGGCGCCGGCGACATCCTCGTCGTGCTGGGCGGAACGATCCCGGAGCAGGACATTGCGTCGCTGAAAGAGCAGGGCGTCTCAGCAGTCTTTGGACCCGGAACATCGCTCGAAGCCGTGATCACGTTCATCCGCGAGAACGTTGGGGCTAAAGGCGTCGAGACGGTGAGCATGAAGTAAGAAACAGCAGGCAGCAGGCAGCCATCATTCAGGCGCGCTGCCTCCACCCCGCGGCCATGCGTTCCTTCAAAATGCAATGATCCTGCACGACTCTGATGCCCGCGCCTTCGGCCCACCCGGCAGCTTCGTCGTGGCAAACACCTTCCTGCAGCCATAGCCGCGGAACCTTCAGCCGAATCACATCCTTCACGATTGCAGGGATGTAAGCCGGCGCGCGGAATACGTTGACCAGATCGATCTCCGGATGAGCCGCCCACGCTTCATCCAGAGTGGCATAAGCCTTTTCGCCCAGCGCTTCCTCGATCAGCGGATTCACCGGGATGATCCGGTAGCCCTGCGACTGCATGAAGCGCGAAACCCCATAGCTGGCCCGGCCCTCCCGGTTGCTCAGCCCCACCACGGCGATGGTGCGCGCGTTATCGAGTATCTCGGCGATGGTCGTTGGTTCGTTCATAGCTGATTCTTCAGATGCGCCCTCTTCGATCCTGCGGGTGTGATCCTGAACTCAATCGACCTGTTGTCATCCTGAACGCGCAGCGGACCGGCCAGCGGTTGCTTTTGGCAGGCCCCTTCGCCTTATTCCCCGGACCGTAAAGGCGCTTCAGAAACATCACTCTAATATTTGACGATCCTCGCGAAAGTTTGCGCGTCCAGGCTCGCTCCCCCCACCAGCGCTCCGTCGATTTCCGCTTCGTGCATTAACGCCGTGGCATTGTCCGGCTTCACGCTGCCTCCATACAGTATGCGGAGTTGATCAGCCGTTTCCCTGTCCAGGATCTTCGCCACTTCGTTGCGAATCACGCCGTGCGCTTCAGCAGCCATCTGCGGAGTCGCCGTCTTGCCCGTTCCAATAGCCCACACCGGTTCGTATGCGATCACGATGGGGTTCGCCTCACTGGCTTTCACGTCCCCGATGACGCTGTCCACGATGCCGGCCAGACATCCGCGCGTCTGGTGGACCAGCACTTCCTCCGTCTTCCCAGCCTCCCGCTGCGCCAGCACTTCTCCCACACAGAGAATGGGAATAAGCCCGTGCTGAAGCGCGGATTTCAGCTTCCTGTTGATGAACTCATCGGTTTCGCCAAAATACTGCCGCCGCTCGGAGTGACCCAGAATCACGTGCGTGGCCCCGATCGCTTTAAGCATCAAAGAGGAAGTCTCGCCCGTGTAGGCCCCCTCATCCGCAAAATGCATATTCTGCGCCCCGATGCCCACTCCCGACCCGGTCGCTGCAGCGATCACCACCGAGATGGAGGTGAACGAAGGGCACACGACAATCTCGTCGCGGTCATGGTTGGTGACCAGAGGCAGGAAGTGCTTCATAAATTCCTGTGCCTGGGCCGGTGTCTTGTACATTTTCCAGTTGGCGGCGATCAGCGGCTTGCGCGGCATATTCGATGTGGCTCCTCACTGTGATTGTAGAAGAGCAGCGTACGCAGAATGGTGATGGCGCGCACAGCCGAGGCTCCAGGCCGCAGTCCACGCTGTCGGTCAGTGCATCGGCTCAGCCCAGCAGCGGACCCGAGTTTGCGGCCCAAAACCAGGCAGATGGTTACTCGGCGGGGTAGCCCTCCGCGTGCGTGACAAAGAACAAGGAGTGGTTCGTGTATCGTGATTCTGGTTCCATTACCCAGGCGATGATAACGGCGAAGGCAGCGGCTCGGACGAGTCAGGGGCGAGTGCGCAGCAGCAATGAAGACGCATTCGGCTACCGCGCTGAGCACGGCATCTACGTCGTGTGCGACGGCATGGGCGGCGCTGCCGGCGGTGAAGTTGCCAGCCGCATGGCCACCGATATGATTCTCGAGCGAATGACCGCCGATGCCGGAGAGCTGTCGAGCCGCGAGCAGCTGCACGAGGCCATCGCCGAGGCCAACCGCGCCGTCCTCGAGCGTTCCGAACGCGAGCCCGGCCTCTATGGTATGGGCACAACGCTGGTCGCGCTGCTCCTCGGCGAAGCATCCGGTCCGGTGCTGGTTGCCCACGCCGGTGACAGCCGCTGCTATCTGTTGCGCGCCGGAAACCTCAGGCGCGTCACCCAGGATCATTCCCTGGTCGATGAGCAGATCCGCCTCGGCACAATGACCCCCGAAGAGGCGGAGCGCTCCCCCTTTCGCAGCGTCATCACGCGGGCCATCGGTACGCAGAAATCCGTGACCGAAGATGTAGTGGTAATCGAGCCGGAAAAGGACGACGTCTTTCTCCTGTGCTCCGATGGCCTCACACGCGAAGTCGATGAGGAAGACATTGCCCGCATTCTGAGCGCTGGAAACGATCTCGACCGGGTGGCGCAAAGCCTGGTGGACGCAGCGAATGAAGCCGGCGGCCGCGATAACGTGACTTGCCTCGTGGTCCAGGTACAGGGCGTTGACTAGCCGGCAGAAAACAACGGCCGCCGATCAGCAGTGGGCTTAACGATGATGGAGGTAAAACATCAGCGCAAGCACATCCTGCAGGGTGTGCGCGATGATAATCGGCAATAAGCGCCGGGTTCGCGCGTAGTAAATGGAAAAGATGAGGAAGATGACGCCAACGGCGGTCGCGTTCATCCAGCCCTGATACAGGTGATATGAAACCTGCACCAACGTGCTGGCGATGACTGCCGTCCTCACTCCGGTCAGAGCGGAAAGCTCGGTCATCAGGAACCCACGTACGATCAACTCTTCATACCAGGGATTCACGAACTGAAACACCAGCCAAATTACTGTGGCCTGCATTCCGAGCAACTGCCCCACCTGGGCGTGCGCCGGATAGTGGCCGACGGCAACGTACGAAACAAAATTGATTGGATACCAGGCCGCTGCAGCGGCGATGCAGGTTCCGATGTAGAGCATCAACGCACGCGGAATGTCCTGCCACTCCGGTCTCCTCGTGAGTTCATCGATCGAGGCGTTGCGCTTCCGAAGCACATAAACCAGCACAGCAACACCTGCGGCCTCGGCAAGCATTTGATCGAAAACGCGAAGGTTCGAATCGTTGGAGGACGTGGACACCCAATGGAGCACATACATCGTGGAGGCGAAAATGGGCCGCCACAGGACAATGGCAAGGACGAAAAGCAGGTCGATCCACCGCTCTCGGCGCGGAGGTGTCAGCGCGGGCGCCTCAAGCGCGACGTTGGGTTCAAGCTGAGAAGTGGACACGGATCGGAATTTTAGAACTGGCGGCCTGACCGGCCAATTACACTTTCAGGTGCTTTACGGTAGCGGAAATCGGAGCAGGCCATGAGGAAGATTCAGACAATCGGCGTAGTGGGTGCAGGAACCATGGGCAACGGCATTGCCCATGTCTTTGCACGGAGCGGCTTGCGGGTCGTGCTGTGCGAGGTGGAGCAGCGGTTTCTGGATCGCGGCCTCGAAACCATCCGCAAAAATTTGGGACGCGAAGCGGAGAAGGGAAAAATTTCCCTCACCGATGTCGACGATGCCCTCGCCCGCATCGAAGGAACCCTCGACCGGACAAATCTTGGGCAGTGCGACCTGATCGTCGAAGCCGCCACCGAGAAGTTTGAGGTGAAGAAGGCGCTCTTCGAGGAACTGGATGGAATTGCGGGGCCGCAGGTCATTCTCGCGTCGAACACGTCGTCCATTTCGATCACCAGGCTGGCGGCGGTCACCGAGCGGCCCGACCGCGTGATCGGAATGCACTTCTTCAATCCCGTGCCCGTCATGAAGCTGGTGGAAGTGATCCGCGGTCTGCAGACGTCCCAGGAAACTTACGAGACAGTCGCGACGCTGGCCGAAAAACTGGGCAAGACCGCAGTCGAGGTCAACGATGCCCCAGGCTTCGTCTCGAACCGGGTTCTGATGCCGCTGCTGAACGAGGCCATGTTCGCGGTCATGGAGGGTGTGGCGACGCCCGCGGCCATCGATGAGGTGTTCCGCCTCGGCATGGCGCATCCCATGGGTCCGCTCACGCTGGCGGATTTTATCGGCCTCGATGTGTGCCTGGATATCATGCGCGTCCTGCTCGACGGCCTGGGCGATCCCAAGTACCGCCCCTGCCCGCTGCTGGTCCGGATGGTGGATGCCGGCTGGCTCGGCCGCAAGACAGGCCGCGGCTTTTACACCTACTAAGTGACCCGAGCCGCAAACAACGCCGCGCCCTGCTCCCGGCTGGCCCTCCCTCTGGCTGGCTGCTCCCTGGCTCTGCCTCCCGGCTGGCTGCTGCCTGCCCGCGCGATGTTTCTGAACTCAATTGACTGTTGTCATCCCGAACGCGCAGCCCAGGGATCTGCGGTTGCTCCTGGCAGGTTCATCCGCCTCCGTCCCCGCCCGTGAAGGCACTCAAGAAACATCACCCCATCTGCCTTTAACCCTCAGTACCTCCGTACCCTCCACCCCGCCTATTTCCCTTGCCCTGACTTCCAAAAATTTCTAATCTCAACATAGGGAAAGTTCCGCTCCGATCAAGCCTCGCCTCACGCGAGGCTTTTTCTTTGCCCGCTTCCCCCGCCTTTTGAACGCCGAATGCCGAGGAAGTCATGCCGAATACCAAACCCGCTGCCAGCCAGCCCGCCAATCCAACTCCAGCACCCAAACCATCCCGCCGCTGCCGCTCTCTCCGCGTCAATGGGCTCCAGTGCAACTCCACCGCCATCGATGGCCAGGAACTCTGCCACACCCACCAACACTACAGCCGCCCCGAGTGCCCTAAGAAGGGCTCCAAAATCGTCATGCCCCTCCTCGACGATCACTCCGCCATCCAGCTCGTCCTCTCCCAGGTCGCCCAGGGCATCCTCTCCGGCACCCTCAATCCAGCCGAGGCCCGCTCCCTCACCTATAGTTGCCAGGTCGCAGCCTGCACGCTCCCCCGCCCCGTCTCCGTCCGCCCAAGACCCACCGAGCAGAACACAGTCGTCCAGGAAGCCGTCTCCGAAGTGTTTACCGGTCCCGACGGCGAGTTCCTCGGCCCCATTCAGAAATATTGCGGCCCCACCGGCACCTTCGCACCGCAGTGGTCGGTCTCCAAATACATGTACGAGCAGCAGTGCGAGAGTCTCGGCGTGCCGAAGCCTACCTGCGCCGCCGACTTCCCCGCCTCCGGCTGGCTCACTGAAGAGGAAGTCACCGAAGATCCCCACGACTTTGCCGAACGCTATAACGAGAGAATCCGCGAGGCAACCGAGCACAACGCCAAAATCCGCGACCAGGAAACCGCTGCCGCCCTCGCTGCCGGCCTGCCCGATCCCCACGCCCACCTCAAACACAAAAAACCCGCCTGCCCCTTCGGCATCGACTGGTGCGGCGGTCCTGATGACCACCATAACTGCGCCTATTGCGCCGGCGACTTCGCCATGAATCCCTCTGACCCCCGCTATCCCGGCGATCACGTCGTCGCCGATCTTCGCCAGCGCTACTGGAACGGCAATCAGCCCCCACCCGTTTGGCCAAACTCTTCAGTGGACCTCAAAGCCTGTACCGGCGAATCGACCCTGCGCTCCGCTCCTCGCTCCCCGCGCCCCTGCCGGGGAGATATCGAGCTCGATACCTCCACCAAACCCCACAATCCAAAGACTCGCCCCGCTTTCCGCCCCCAGGGGGGAGGGTCCCCTGCACCCAAAAACTATCCCAAACTAAAAACGCGCAGCATGAACTCTCATCCTCAGCCGGATTCCCCTCGCATCGCGCCCCGATCCCGGTCGAACAAGCTCCCGAGCGTCAGCAAAGCCGGCAAAACAACGCGTCGGAGTTCCCGGGCGCTGCCCATCCCTTCTTTACCCTGTCCCCTGCACGCTCTCCCCTGCCTTACCAGGCGTTGCCCCATAGCCTCTTTTGGCTCGTGTGGAGATTGCACAGCATCGCCGCAAACAAGACGCGCACAACCCATGGTACCCACCCAGGAACCCGGCCCGAGGAATGGTACGCGCCTTCCACATAGTTCCGGCGTATCCTGCGGAAATGGTGCGGATGACGGTGCTGGCCTCGGGTTCGAAAGGCAACAGCACCCTTGTCTCCACCACACGCACCCGGATTCTGGTGGATGCGGGTCTGAGCTGCCGCGAGCTGATCCGGCGCATGCGCGCCGCAGGCGAGGATCCCACCTCCCTCGACGCAATTCTCATCACGCATGAGCATCAGGACCACGTCCAGGGCATGGCCGTAACCGCGCGCAAGCTGGGAATCCCCGTGTATCTCACTGAGCCCACCCACCGGGCCTGGGTACGGTGGATGACCCCGCAGAAGCGGATCACCTATGCGGAGTGGCTGGCACAGAGAAAGGCCGGCGCTCAGCAAAAGCAGGCTGCTGGGGATAAGGGACAGCAAATAGAAAACGCCGGTGCAGCCAGCGCCCGATGCTCTGCCGATATCGGCGCGGAACCAGATGCGGAAGAAAAGGCGGCCGTGGAAGAAGTCATTGCGGAGGCGGCGCGAGAGCCGGAAAAGGACCCCGCTGCCCTTCCCTCAGTGGAGTATTTTCGCTCGGGCAATGGGTTCAGGATTGGGGATATTGCCGTCATGCCGTTTACGATTCCGCATGACGCCGCCGATCCGGTGGGCTTCGTCTTTGAAGCAGATGGCGTGCGCATAGCAATTGCGACCGACCTCGGATACATGCCATCTAACGTCAGTGTGCAGCTGCGGGGGTGCGACGTCCTGATGCTGGAATCAAACCATGATGTGGACATGCTGCGCGACGGACCTTACCCCTGGTCGGTCAAGCAGCGAGTCATGTCACGGGTTGGTCACCTGTCTAACGACGCAGCCGCGGACTTTTTGGAAAAAGGGTACGACGGCGGCGCCGCCTATGTCGTCCTGGCCCATTTGTCAGAAAACAATAACCTTCCGGAACTTGCGCGGTTAGCCGCCGAACGCGCCCTGCGCGACAGAATGAGCTTGCTGGCCAACCACTTATTGCTGGCCGAGCAGGATAAGCCCTTGGAAGCTATTGTCCTGTAAGCAAACGGGACTATAATCAACAGGAGGCGCCCCTTCGTTGGATTCTCACCTCAGGGCTGTCGGCCGGGCGTTGGCGAGGTGAGGGGAAAATGGGGACCTGAAACGATGAGCACCTGCACCGATTCGGTCGTCGGGGACATATTATCGAGCTGGCGTTACGATATTTCCGGCATTTCGCCCGAAATGCGTACCGACTATGAAGATCATCTTGCCACCTGTGTCTTCTGCCGATCCCGGCAGAGGCTGCACCGCACCATCGATGTCGTTCTGATCGGCCTCAGCACCCTGTGCATTGTGGCCTTTCTGCTGGCGTTGGCCGTCATTCACCACGTCGAGCCCCTGCGCAGCGCTGCTGTGGTCATGCATCTGGAACATACTGCTGTCGTCCTCACGCTGCAGGCAGCCGCAGTCCTGGGCCTTCTCGCCTCGCTGGCCGCATGGATTCTGGTGGCGATCGCCACTCCGGCGCCCGTCTATCTCACCGGCGTGGCGATTGAGCAGGCGCGCGTGCTGCAGGATCGTATCCCTGAAGAGCTGCGGAGCCGCTTAAGAGCGTAGGCCCGCAGGCTGGTTTCCGGATTTTTCTTTAGTTTTGCAAAGGGGTCCCGTTTCGGGACCCCTTTCCATTGCGGGCCGCGCCAATGGCTCCCGCATGCGGTGGGTGATCAACATCACATCGGCCTTTGCGATCCCTCTGCGACTATGGCCCTGTTCCGATCTTGGGTGTGCAGGAGCTGGTTATGGTGATCCCCATCGATGCGATTCGGTACGGCGCGGGTTTCGATGCTGCAGGGCAATGGCATGAGCCGCAGGCCGGCTTCGTGGACGCAGAGGAACAGAGACAGGCAGCCGAAATCCTCGCTCCAGCACGCGGTGTCGCTTGCGGATTGCTGCTGAGCGCCGCGCTTTGGGTAGGACTGGCAGCGGCAGCCCATGCACTGCTGACCATGCTCCGCTAGCCAATAGCCGCACAAGCTACAACAACGTGCTCATAGCAAGCTTGTGAAAAACACTTCGGATTGATCGAGGTCAGAGGAAATCGTCTGCCGGCGAGAGCATGGACGCACAACCAGGTGCAAGCCCCGGAACTCTACAGCCACAGAGCTTTGTGACCCGGACAGTCCTGGGAGGCCTGCTCAATAAGGGTCGCCAGTAATGGTGTTCCGTAACGCGCTAAGTAGGCGATGCCGCCGATGGTGCGTTCCTGCGGGTGGCGGTCGGGAAAGAGATTGAAGCTAAGCGTGTCCACGTGGCGCCGGATGCTGCCTTCGCGCTGCAGTTGGTAGTTGGCGGCCAGGCGGCGCAGGCGGTTCATCTGGTAGCGCATTTTGGAAGCTGACACCTGGGCAGAGCGGGCAAGCGAGGGGTCGAGCGATTCAGTCCATGCGATGAGGGCGTCGAGCTCGTCGTCAAGACTGTTGCCGGTCGCGGAGAGGCGGCGCTTGCCTTCAATGGGCATGGTGCGCGCGCCGAGGCGGTGGGCCAGCTCATCGGCGTGCGACGTGAGCAGGTCTTCGAGGGTCAGTTCGTACTGATCGAGAATCTTCGCGACAGAAGGCTCGATGATCGTAGCGGTCAGGCGTGGAAGGACCGCTGTAGTGTGGCCG
The DNA here is from genome assembly GCA_036490815.1 of Acidobacteriaceae bacterium. Taxonomy (GTDB): domain Bacteria; phylum Acidobacteriota; class Terriglobia; order Terriglobales; family Acidobacteriaceae; genus Palsa-343. The sequence continues at coordinate 78,047 of DASXDF010000064.1, read as the reverse complement.
AGGATCGCTTCGTAGAGAACCTGGTTCTGCGCGTAGTAAGCGATTTCCGCCGGGCCCCCGATGACGGCCTGGGTGGGCAGCAGGTAGTCCTGAAACACGGGGCGGAGCAGCGCGTTGGGACTGAGTCGCTCCGGGGCTGCGGCCAAAATCTGAAGCAGGTCGGCTGTGGAGTAGGTGCTCTTGTTGCCGTCGTGACTGGTGGCCCAGATGCCGTTTTTGCGGCGCAGCGGCAGACGGGCACCTGTGGGCTCATCGATCAGAAACAGCAGACTCGACCCGGGGGCGACGAGGACCTGAGAGTGATAGCCGCGCTCGGCAAGCAGCTTGTCGCGTTTATGGAGCGCGGACTCGAGCTCGTCGGCGTGTTCGATCGCATGGCGAAGTACGGGAGCGCCCAGGGCGTGGAAGGCGCGCGTGGAGGCGTCGATGACGACGAGCCCATAGTCGGCGAAGGCGGCCGCGATGAGGCGCGCAAAAGAGGAGGCGAAGGTGGCGTCGGGCGTGTAAGCCGAAGCGAGGAGGTCGAACTCGGGGGTTCCTCCGATGAGTTCGGCGGCGCGATCGAGGACGGCGGCGATGTTGGGGCCGAGCTTCAGGTCGCCGACGGGTTTGGACGCCGCGGGCTGGTCGGTGTTGAGCCGCAGTGTATGCAGCGCGTGACGCGCGGGCAGGATGACGTGATCGGCCTCAGCGAGGTCGTGATCTTCGGTCGCGAGCCAGAAGATGGGGACCGCGCCGGAATCCTGTGCGCGGCGAATAATGGTGGCGGCCTTGAGGAGAGTGAAGAGAGGTCCACCGAAGAGGGCGACCTGCTGGCCGGTGACAACGGCACCGGCTCCCTGGCGAAGCCGCTCGATGTTGGCGAGGGCCTTGTCGCTTGCGGGGCCCGACTCAGAAACCCAACTGCGGATTTGTCCGCGGAGAAGGTCGGCGAGGGCGTTTCGGTGGGCTTGATCCTGCGCGGGGATGGATTTCGCCCACGATTGATCCCATGGAGTGGATGTGAAGAAGGGCGCGATGGGCGCGTGGCTCGAGGTGTAGTCGAGGAAGAGCCGGCTTTGCCGGGGCAGCATCGAGATGGGGTAACAGTCGACCTTCACGGCAAGAGCCCTGACCAGAAGTTTCTCATGCGCGCACGTCGCGTGCTGGAGTCAGTGATGAACGTAGTGTGCAAACGGCGAAAGCTTCCCATCCGATGCAAGGAAGGGTGGGGAAGATGCAGGAACAGGGACGAAGCGCCAGAGGGTAGATCAGACGGAGATTCGCGTTGATCCTTCATCCGATGTGGGTGATACCGTAAAAAAGAAACGAGGCGAAGATGGCGAAGAAGAAGAAAAAGGACGGCAAACAGGTCAGGGGTGCAGTGCCGGTGGTGCGGAAACTGAAGATCCGGGAGGGCGGGCCGGCGAAGATCCTGAAATCGACACCGGTGTTCGAGGGGTCTCTCTTTCGCGTGCTCCGAGACGAGATCGAGGAGCCGAATGGCAAGAGAACGACCCGGGAGGTGATCCGGCATAACGGGTCAGCGGTCATATTGGCGGTCGACCGATCGAAAGATAAGAAGGACCCGGTCGTTCTGATCGAGAGACAGTTCCGGCACGCGGCGCAGCACTACCTGTACGAGGTGCCGGCCGGGAAGATGGAGACGGGCGAGGACCATCTGGAGGGCGCAAAGCGAGAATTGCTGGAGGAGACCGGCTACACGGCGAAGAAGTGGACGAAGCTGGTGCGGTACTTCGCAAGTCCAGGATTTCTTGGGGAATGGATGCAGGTTTTTTTGGCGGAAGATCTGACGCCGGGGAAGGCGCAGCCGGAAGAAGACGAATCGTTCGAGCTGCAGTTCGTGCCTGTGTCTCAGTTACTGCAGTTAATGGATGAAGGAAAAATTCGTGACGGCAAGACGCTGATTTCGGTGTTGTATTACGCGCGGATGATTGAAAAAAAGAAGAGAAAGAAGAAATGAGCGAAGGTTTCCCACCTCGTCCTGGGAAACCAAAGCGTTAACAGCGGCGTCTGAATCAGGGCAGGTTGGATAACCCCAACAACGTTGCCCGAGAGGAAGGTTCGGTACGTGGCTCAGTACAGAGGCAAGGTGAAGTGGTTCAACAACGCCAAGGGTTATGGGTTCATAGGAAGGGACGACGGACCCGATGTGTTCGTTCACTACAGCGCGATCCAGGTGGACGGATATAAGAGCCTCAAAGAAGGCGACGATGTGGAGTTCGACATCGTACAGGGCCAGAAGGGGCCACAAGCGGACCAGGTGATCAGGGCCCGCGATGCCGGGGCTGACGCGGCGTAAGCCTCCGTACCTGCCCGGCTCAATTTTCCCCACACAACTCATCGGAAATTTGTGTGCGCGTGCTGCGCCGTCTCCTGGGCCGGACAAAGAGCGCTCGTGTTTCCCTTGGAGCCGGGCAAGCACGGCTCCTGAATCCCAATTTCTGATTGAGTTTTTGCGGGCATGATGTAATCCAGAAAGAATGGATAATCGCTCGATCGCGCAATTGCTGGCGGACACGGCGGATCTGCTGGAGATCAGCGCGGGCGATCCGTTCAGAATCCGCTCGTACCGGCGCGCCGCAGAAGCCGTAGAGTCTTCGACCGTCCAGCTGAGCACCATCGCCGGCGATCCCAAAAAATTGCAGGAGATTCCCGGCATCGGCAAAGGGATGGCCGCGAACATCCAGGCGATTGAGAGCGCCGGAACGCTTCCGCTGCGCGAAGAACTACTGGTGAAGTATCGGCCGACGATGCTGGAACTGCTGCGGCTGCCCGGGATGGGTCCGAAGACAGTGGCACTCCTGTTTGACGCGCTGCAGGTGGCTTCCGTTGAGGATCTGGAGAAGGCGATCGCCGCAGGAAAGCTGGAAGGACTGCCGCGTTTTGGCGAAAAGCTCATCGAGAAGCTGCGCAAAGGTATTGCCGATTACAAGGAGCGCAGCGGGCGGTTCCTGATTGACGACGCGGAGACGGCGGCGGAGAAGCTGATCGCATATCTCAAGGGGTTTCCAGGGATCGAGACGATTCTGCCGGCGGGATCGCTGCGACGCGGGCGCGACACAGTAGGGGACCTGGACATTCTGGCGACGGGGCCGGCGTGCGCGGAAGACTGCGTAAGCGCGGCGGTGGAGTATGTCGCAAATTATCCCGCGGCCAACACGATGCTGGCGAAGGGGCAGAACAAGGTCAGCTTTCGGCTGCGGAGCGGGTTGCAGGTGGATGTGCGTTTGCTGCCGGTGGGGTCGTATGGCGCGGCGCTGCAGTACTTCACCGGATCGAAGATGCACAACGTGACGGTGCGTCAGCGGGCGCTGAAGCGCGGATACACACTGAGCGAGTATGCGCTGGCGAAGGTCGAAGATGGATCGTTTGTGTGTGGCGCGACGGAACAGGAGATTTACGCCGCACTCGGACTGGACTGGATTCCTCCGGAGCTGCGTGAAAACAACGGCGAGATTGAGGCGGCGGAGGAGCATCGACTGCCGGTGCTGATTGAGGAAGCCGATATTCGCGGCGACGTCCACATGCACACCGTGGAGACGGACGGGAAGAACACGATCCGCGAGATGGCCGAGGCGGGCGTTGCCCGTGGCTACGAATACATCGCGATCACGGACCACTCGAAAAATTTGGCGATGACCATGGGGCTCGACGACGCGCGGGCAGTGGAGCACATCAAGCGGATTCGCGCCGTCAGTGCCGAAATGGAAGGCAGGATTCGGGTCTTTGCCGGCATCGAAGTGGACATCCTGGCGGATGGGGCGCTGGATTTGTCCGACGATGTGCTTGCACAGATGGATGTGGTGATCGCCAGCGTGCACTCGCTGTTCAACATGCCGGAACCGGAGATGACGGAACGGATGCTGAAGGCGCTCGATAATCCTTACACGCGGATTCTGGGACATCCGACGGGAAGACTGCTGTTGCGGCGCGAACCGTACGCACTGGATCTGGGCGCCGTGCTGAAGCGCGCGGGCGAGTTGGGCGTGGCCGTCGAGCACAATGCTTATCCTGACCGGCTGGATCTGTGCGATCGCGATCTGCGGCTGGCGAAGGAGCTGGGATGCCGCATCGTGATCAACACGGACGCGCATCACACCAGCCATCTTGCGAAGATGCGATACGGAATCGAGCAGCTGCGGCGAGCTTGGCTGGGCAAACAGGATGTGCTGAACACGCGGGGTGCGGTCGACTTTCTCGGGTCGTTACGTGCCACGCCTGCATGAAGCTGCAAAAGACTCCAGTAGAATCGGGAGGCATATGTCGGACGATAAGGATCAGCCTGAGAGGAATCAGGCGGGCAATCATCCCTGGTTTACGGTGCTGGCGGCGACGGTGATCGTGGTCGCGTGCATCGGCACCTATGTCTGGATCAACAACCATGGGCCGGTGCATGCGGGTGAGGTGATTTCGGTTTCGGCCTATCCGATCCATCGCGAGCTTTCGACAGGCGCCGGGCTGGGCGGCGTGAATGGCGCTCCGAACATTTATGACGAAGTGATCGTGATCGCCAACGTGAAGATCAAGAGTCAGACCAAACTGCCGCTGTTCCTGCACGACATGTGGGCGAATGTGACGCTGCCGAACGGCGATATTCAACAGAGCCTCGCGGCCAGCGGAGAGGACGACAAGAAAGTCTTCGTCGCGTATCCAACGCTGGCCGGACAACAGAAAACGCCGCTGCCGCGGGACATTACGCTTACGCCGGGCCAGGAAGTGGAAGGTCAGATGATTTTTCACTTTCCGATCACGGAGAAGGACTGGGATGCGCGCACGGGCTTCGACGTGGTCGTGGGATTCATCCACCAGAAGGACCTGGTGCTGCATACGATGCCGGTGCAGGCGGGGACTGACGGCGCGGAATGAAGGGATTGCGGGTTAGGGGTTAGCGCGTGTTCGCGAAGGCGCAGCGGGTTCACTTTATCGGGATCGGCGGGATCGGCATGAGCGGGATCGCCGAGATCCTGCTGAACCTGCATTATCCGGTGAGCGGGTCGGACCTGCGGCGGTCGCCGGTGACGGAGCGGCTGACAACGCTCGGCGCAACGGTGTTCGAGGGACACGCGGCGGCAAACGTGGTGGGCGCGAGCGTGGTGGTGATCAGCTCCGCTGTCCACGAAAACAATCCTGAGGTCATTGAAGCGCGGGCGCGGAAGATTCCCGTGATCCAGCGCGCGGAAATGCTGGCCGAGCTGATGCGGCTCAAGTACGGCATCGCTGTTGCCGGCATGCATGGCAAGACGACGACCACGTCGATGGTGGCATCGGTCCTGACGGCGGGCGGGCTCGATCCTACAGTGGTTGTGGGCGGCCGCGTGGACGCGATGGGATCCAATGCGCGGCTGGGGCAGTCGCAATATCTGGTGGCAGAGGCCGATGAGAGCGACCGCTCGTTTTTGCGGCTGTCGCCGATTCTGGCCATCGTGACAAATCTCGACCGCGAGCACATGGACTGCTATCGCGACATGGCGGACGTGGAGAGCGCGTTTGTGGAGTTCATGGAGCGGGTACCGTTTTACGGAGCCTGCATCGCATGCGCGGATGACAAGCTGCTGGCGGACGTTTTGCCGCGGGTTCGGAGGCGTGTGTTCACGTATGGCATGTCGTCGCATGCAGATTTTGTCCTGCGGTTGCTGCCGGCGCTTCCGGCAAACGAAGCTGCAGCCACGGGGCCCAGGGTTTGCAGGACGCGGTTTGAGGTGGTGGCCGGGGGAGAAGTCTATGGGCCGCTGGAACTGCAGGTGCCGGGGATCCACAACGTCTTAAATGCAACAGCGGCGGTGGCCATTGGCACGCAGCTGGAGATTGCCGCAGATGCAATTGCAGCGGGGCTGAAATCGTTTCGCGGAGTAGATCGGCGCTTCCAGGTGAAAGGCTGCGTGCGTGGCGTGACGGTGGTGGACGATTATGGGCACCACCCCACCGAGATTCGCGCGACGCTGCGAGCGGCGAAGGACTGTGGCTACGGCCGCGTGCATGTGATCTTCCAGCCACACCGGTACACGAGGACGCGCGACCTGATGGAGGAATTTGTGCACGCCTTCGACGATGCGGGGTCGGTCGAGGTACTGGACATCTATGCCGCCAGCGAGGAGCCGATCGCCGGCATCACGGCACAGACGCTGGTCGAGGCGATCCACTGCGGAGAGGTGGAGTATGCGGCGTCGACCGATGAGGCGATTGGCAGCGCGCTGGCCCGGGCGAAGGAGGGCGATGCAATCCTGACGCTGGGCGCAGGGAACGTTTCGCAACTGGCGCCGGTGGTGGTGGAGAAGCTGAAAGGCAGGGTTTAGAGTTTCGAGTTCAGGGATTAGTGTGCGCTACGCGCGTCAGGATGCCGGCCGAAGAGGCGGTTCTTGCGCAGCTCCCACAGCGCAAAGGAAACCACAACCCAGACGATGGTGGCGACGGGGATGACGAGCCACGGGTTTTGGGTGGGCAGCAGCCGCCAGAGGACCAGCGCGAATCCCGTCAGTCCCAGACAGCCGAGCGCGGCGCCAGCTGCGTCGATACTGGCCGCCATGCGCCCGCGGCCGGTGCCGTCGTAGCCCAGCTTCCCTTTACGTTCTTTCTCGTGGCTTTCAATCAGCGTGACGCTGGCGGGAAAGATTGCCGGAAAGGCGAGGAAGAGGCCGCCGACGGCCGGGCCGAAATGCTTTGCCACAAGGCCGGCAAGAAGAGTGGCAGCGCCACCGAAGAGAAAACGAACCAGATACTGATGGGGTTTCGTCTCCTTCAGCGCAGACAATTTGATCTCGACCATCTCAGAGCACCCGATCGAGCACAGCCAGAAGACCGAAAGCGACGCCGAACCAGACAGGCATGAGCGCCAGCGATGTTGTCAGGGCGCTCAATTTCCTGCGGCGCAGGATGAGACTGGCGAATACCGCATAGAGGAGGAAGGCGATGGCGCCAAGGATCATCGTCCTCGCCTCCATCGCGGCATAGAGCTTTCCTTCTTTATGAATGGTCAGCCCGATGGTCGCAAGCGCGACGGAAGGCGCTGCGGAGAATAGGCCGGCGAAGCTCTTGGGGCGAAGAACGTCGCCGCTGATGGCGAAGAGGCTGACGACCAGACCGCCTACCAGGAAACGAATCACTAACTCCGTCATGACCGCTTGCGGGCCTTCTTCTGTGCGTCGCGAATGAGGCTGGTTGCGGCGTCGATCCCCTTGCAGCCCAGGAGCCGGTACTCCTTCCCTTCGAGGCTGTGGTAGTTGACGAAGAAATCCTGGAGTTCTTTGATCCAGTGACTGGGAAGATCGCTGAGCCGGCGGATTTTCGCGTACATATGGGTCGCCTCAGCGACAGCGACGAGGCGGTCATTGCGAATTTTCTTCTGGCCGCCTTTTTGCTTTTCGATCTGCTCGCCTTCGATCACGCCGATGAGGCGGGCACGGACAGCGATGCCGGGAAAGGCGGGCTCGTCCATCAGCAGGAGCACGTCGATGGGGTCGCCGTCAGCCGCCAGGGTGCGCGGGAGGAAGCCGAAATCCCAGGGAAAGACCATGCCGGCCGGGAGGACTTTCTTGAGGGTGAAGATGCCCTGGACGGGATCGTAGGCGAACTTGTTGCGGCTGCCGGCAGGGGTTTCGACGATGACCTGGAGGAGATTGTCCTTCTTGTCGATGGGCTTGAGGCGAGTCGGATCGGAGAGTGATTTCATAAGAATTACGTGCGTTGCCGGACTGGCTGCGCGCCAACGTGAATAGGAGCTTAATCAGCCGGAAAGCGTTGCTCGGCGCACAGAGGCGCAAGGAACTGCAACCGCAGGGAACGTGGCGCCCGAGACTTTTGCGGGAACCTTTATGCCGCGGTTCTCGTAGGGTCAACTATGAAACTCCTGCGTGCCTGTGCGGTGGCGGTTGTTCTGGTGGCCGGACCGATGTTATTCGCGGAAACGGTTGGAGACTGCGATCATCCGATCGAGGCTCCTTTGCGGCCGCGCGGTGCTCTGGTGATCGAGTCGCGGCCAGCTGGAGTGGAGATCATAGGCACGGATGCGGAAACGATCCGGGTTTCGTGCTCAGTCGAGACGGGTCACGCGATGGACGTGGAACTACGCTTCTCCGGAACGCCGGGCTATGGACGGCTGGACATCACCAGCCCGGTGAAGAACCAGAACCTGCATATTCGAATCGAAGTGCCGAAGAAGATGAACCTGCGCTTCCACATGGGTGCGGGCGAGGTAAAGGTGGAAGACATCACCGGCGATAAGGACCTGGATCTGTACGCGGGGCAGATCTCGATTAATTCACCCAGTGAGGGCGCCTATAAGTCGGTGGACGCGTCGGTGGACATTGGCGACGTGAACGCGCGCGCCTACGGGGTGGACAAGGGTGGGTTCTTCCGCAGCTTTACCCGGACGACGAAAGACGGGGAGTACCGTTTGCGGGCACATGTGATGACGGGGGAGATTGACCTGGAGTAAGTGGCCTGGCGCAGGCGATCTCTGTGCTCGGTCAGGAACGGTGAGGGTTCCTGGATGAGAATCTCGCCGAGATGTGTCTTGATTGGAACCTGCATCCACTTTCCGAAGTGGTGCTTGTCGCCCGTGATGAGGAAGTGAGCGGCGAACACCGCGGCGGCCAGAATTGGCGCGTCCTTCGCTGGGAGGACGACGCCGCGCGGCAAGAAGGCTCCGGGGATATCGGACACGAAGTGGGTCTGTTGGAGCAGAAGTGCCACGCGAGCTAGTTGGGAATCACCGACGCAATTCCTCTGGACTTCGTCGACTACGTAGTTCGAGGTTATTGGCACCAGATCCCGCATTCTCCAGAACTGCATGAACCTGTGGTTTTCTTTATGAGTTGCCGAAAAGATGACGTTGGCGTCAAGGAAGACGCGCAGCAAATCAGGCATGTTTCCGCCGCCTGGTTGCTTCCTCTCTGCGCTTGTTCCGTTCTATCCAACTGTCAAATTCGGCGTTGGATGGGAGGCGGTCGCGCATCTTCGGATCGGTATCGGGAATCCTGGCTGGATTGAGGCCGAGGTCTTCGCGGATATAGCGGCAGGCTTCGTCGCAGTCCTCTTTGGTGACGGAATTGTTGAGCGCGAACTCGGCTTTGCGCCTGGGCGTGTAGATTTCGACGGGGACAGCAACGGCGGGACGCAGAAGGATGCCGTCTTCGCGCTCTTCGATGACGAGGAGATCTCCTTCTTTGAGAGCGAAGCGCCGGCGGAGTTTGGCGGGGATGACGAGGGTTCCGCGTTTACCGATTTTGGCTGTGTCCAGGGGCCTGCCGATCTGCCTTAGTTCAAAAACATGGTGCGGTAGAGGGTATCGCGTTGGCGGGGCTGGAAGCCGGCGTCGCGGATGACGCGGCGGAGTTCCTCTTCTGTGGTGCAGTTCGCGGTGCCGGCGGCGCGCACGACGTTTTCTTCGAGCATGACGGAGCCGACGTCGTTGCCGCCAAAGCGCAGGCCCAGCTGCAGGACCTTGAGTCCCTGGGTGACCCAGCTGGACTGCACGTTCTCGATGTTGTCGAGATAGAGGCGGGAAATGGCGAGGACTTTCAGGTAGTCGACAGCGGTGGCCTCGTCCCAGCCGCGACCACCGAGCGCGGTATTGTTCGGCTGGAAGCTCCAGGGGATGAAGGCCGTAAATCCGCCGGTCTCATCCTGGAGGCGGCGGATCACGTCGAAGTGGTTGACCCTCTGCTCCAGGGTCTCGTCGACTCCGAACATCATGGTGGCGGTGGTACGCATGCCGAGCTGATGAGCGGTGCGATGGACGAGGACCCAGTCTTCAGTTCCGCATTTAAGGCGGGCAATGCGATGGCGAACCGCGTCGTCGAGAATCTCTGCGCCGCCGCCGGGGATGGAGTCGAGGCCGGCATCGCGGAGACGGAGGATGGTGTCGCGGACGGAAAGCTCGCTGTATTCGGCAATGGCAAGAATCTCGGAAGCGGAGAAGCAATGGAGCCAGATGGACGGGTAGCGCTGCTTGATGCCGCGCAGCAGGCGCTCGAACCAGTCAATTTTCAGATCTGGATGCAGGCCGCCCTGCATGAGCACGCCGGTGCCACCCATTTCGAGGGTCTCTGCAATTTTTTCGTAAATCGTTTCGAAGTCGAGGATGTACCCCTCGCTGGCTTGTTTACCCTTGAGAGGTCGATAGAAAGCGCAGAAGGTACAGTACTCGGTGCAGAAGTTTGTATAGTTAATATTGCGATCGATGATATAGGTGACGACGCCTTCCGGATGGAGCCTTTTACGGACAGCGTCAGCTTCCATACCCAGGCCGATGAGATCGTCGGAGCGGAAGTAGTCGAGAGCCTGGTCACGGGTCAGAGGCATAGTTTCATTGTCGAGAAAATCGGGCGGCGCGTCCAGCCGGGCAGCAACACCGGGGCGCGCGGTCAGCATCCTGAAAACGCACAAGCAATCTTCCAATTCAGCTGAGCACGTCAAATACAACATTTCTTCATTTTTTCCATAGGAGGACCCTTCCCATGAGTTTGCTCCCTCGTTTTCGTCGTTTCGTCTTTATCATGCCGTTTCTGCTGATCCTGATGCCCCTCGATCGGTGCATGGCGCAGGACAAGAAGGCCGATGCTGCACCAGACACACTGGTGCTGAGCAACGGCGACACGATTCACGGAAGGTTTGTGGGGGAAATCGGGGGCGCGGTGACTTTTCACAGCGACCCGCTGGGTGACCTTACCGTCAAGTGGTCGGATATCAAGGAGCTCCATGCCGGGGGGAGCTTTGCCGTTCTCAATTCGGACATGAAGCACCACGGAAAAAAGGCGATGGCCAATCTGCCACAGGGCTCGATCGATGCGACGGGCGACACGGTTACGGTGCAGCCGGCAAGCCAGGCGGCCGCGGCGCCGGTCGCGACAAAAAGCGCTGAGGTGATTGTGACTTCAGCCGAACTGGATAAGCAGCTGCATCACGAGCCCAGTTTCTTTGCGGGCTGGAACGGGGCGGCGACCGCGGGCGCGACGCTGGTGACCGCAACGCAGGATTCCTATGCGGTATCCGGCAGCGTGGGGCTGATTCGGACGGTTCCGACGGCTGCATGGCTGGATCCGCGCAACCGAACCTCATTCGATTTCGCAGGATCGTTCGGCAAGATTACCCAGCCGAGTTTTACCAGCGGGGGCGTGTTCACACCCTCGACGAGTACGAAGTCGTCGATCCTCCATTTCGATGCGGAACGCGACGAGTACGTGTCGCCCAGGATTTTTGCGCTGGGACAGGCGGCGTTCGACCACAACTACTCTCAGGATCTGAACCTGCAGCAAATCTATGGCGGCGGGCTGGGCTGGACGGCGTTGAAGACACCGAAGCAGGAAGCCGATCTGAAGGCGACGGTGCAATACGAAAAGCAGTCGTTTATCACCGGCACCCCGTCGAGCCAGAACCTGATTGGATCGACGTTTTCAGCAAACTATCTGCTCAAACTGAAGCTGGTGACGTACACGCAGGAAGTGGGCTTCATTCCGGCATACAACAACGAGCGCGCATATTCGGCGGCGGAGACCAACACATTCGCATTTCCGGCATACAAGAACTTCGGATTCAGCGTGGGAACGCTGGACAGCTATCTGAACGATCCGCCGGCAACGGAGCCGGCGACCAAGCGCAACTCGTTCCAGTTCACGATGGGACTGACGTACGCTTTTAAGTCGAAATACTGAGGCCGGTCAGCGCCAGGTCGAGTGGGTTGGCCGCTCGACCGTGGCGGCCTCGCTGACCGAGGATTCAATGCGGCGCAGTTGCCCAAGATGGTGACGCAGGTGAATGACGTGAAAGCGGCGCCACTGATCAGGGCGGAGCGGTCCGAGGAAAAAGTGACTGGTAACGCGCTGCAGACCGAATCGGTGGCGGCAACGGTCGAGCAAAGTATCCATCTGGTCGAGCTCCTGCTGGAGCATCTCGAGAAGTTGCGCGCCGCTCATCGGCTGCCAGTGCAGTTGGCCAGGACGGGCGAAAACAGGAGCGGGCGCGCCCCGAGGCATGCGGCCGAAGGAAAGCATAACCATCTGAAGCAACCACTGCACTGGAGTGCTGTGTTCGGAGGTGGCGCTTCCGCGGTCGAGCCGTTTCTGCAACACGCGGCTGGAGCTACGGCAGGTGAGCACCAGATGCTCGATGAGTTCCTGGGCGCTCCAGAGGCGTTCATCCCTCAGAGGATGCAGCTGGCACCAGTCGACCGGACGGGGGGACAGCTCGACGCGATAGGAAGCGAAAACCTGCTGTAGAACGGCGTGCATAAGAGGGGAACCGGGAAGGGCCGGTACCTGCTGGGGGGAACTATATCACCGGTATAGTGTCAGCCAGGCGGGGCCATGCCCATTTCCTTCAGCGCCTTGCGAACCTCTTTGGCATGCGGGCCATTGGGCAGCGCGCTGAGATAGAGACGGTAATTCCGCAGGGCCTCGTCGGGATGGTGGAGGCGGCGCGCGGTATCAGCGAGACCGAAGACGGCCTCGGCGTTGCCGGGATCGGAGCGGTTGGCTTCAAGAAAGCGCTCGTAGGCACCCTGCCAGTTGCCAGACTCCATGTAGAAGTCGCCGATTTCGGCATCCTTGCGAGCGAGTTTCGGATTGTAGGGCAGCATTGAGGGTGGCAGATTGGCCGGCGGCGCCACGTCGGTGGTCGGCATGTCGAGGCCCTTCACCTGGCTGGAGCTGAAGCTCTGATCGTCGGCGGGAGGAGGCGCGGACGGATTCGCGCCATCAGGATGCTGCGCGTCACGGGCCGCCTCCTGCGACTGTGCTTCCGGGAAGGGGTTGTCGCTCGCCGGCTTGCGGTTCTGCGGCGTGGTTTGGGGCTGGGGGGCGCTGGGGTCGGAATTGTCCTGCTGCTGGGCCTCATGGGCGGCGGCCTGGGATTGCGCTTCCGGGAAGGGGTTCTGGTCGGTGGTGCTCTTCTTCGGCGCGTCTTTCTTCGCCGGGGCGGGTGGATTGGTTTGCGCCGGTGGATTCTGCGCGGGTGGAGGGGCGGAATTGTCCTGCTGCTGAGCGGCCAGGGGCAGAGCCAGCAGAGCGAGAAAACCGGCGATGAGGGAGCGCCGCAACATTGCTCCTATTTTAGACGCGGCAGTTCGTGGAAAGACGAGCTGGGATTGGTATTGTGGTGGAGATGAGTTTGATCATTCGTTCGTCAGCAATCCACGCCGCCGGATGCTACACCATGGCGCCTATCCGCAAAGGCGCCCGGGTGGTGGAATATACCGGCCCGCGCATCCCGAAAGACACAGCCGATGAGAAGTACGAAAACTCGCCCACGACGTACCTGTTTGGGGTCGGCAATGGGAGAACGGTGATCGATGGCCACGGAACCGCGATGTTCATCAACCACTCCTGCGATCCGAACTGCGAAACGGATGAGACGGATGGGCGGGTATGGATCATGGCGATCCGCAATATCAGACCTGGCGAGGAACTGACGTACGACTACTTCCTCTACGACGGCGATGATGACGAAGCGCGATGCAACTGCGGGTCGGTAAATTGCCGGAAGAGCATGTACGCTCCGTCGGAGATTAAGAAGCGGGCGCGGGCGGCGAAGAAGGCGGCGGCCAGGCGCAAACCGCTGGCGGCGAGTCGCAGGCGGGCGAGCCGGAAGTGATTGAGGCGACTGTGATCGCAGCCAGGAACGGTTCGAAGAGAACGAAGATCTTTCCATGGTCACGCTGATCCTGTGTGTCGTCCTGGCTGCGTTTCTCTGGGCCAGCTGGATTCTGATGCGAAGCGTGGCGACGCTGTCGACCCGCTGGCAGGCGGGGAGCGCCGCTCTGCTCTTGTTTCTCATCTCCCTTGAAGTTCTCCAGTGGCGGACGGGATACGCATGGGCGATCCCGCTGGCACCCATTCTGACCATGATTTTTGGATTGATGGCCTATGTTCTGGCCATGTTTTTGCTCTGGCACAAGAATCGGGCTGCCGCGGTGATCGGCATCGCGGTTCCGCTTTTCTTCCTCCTCAACCTGGGGCGCGGTCTGATCGTTATTCTCCTGGTCCTTGTGGGTACGGGAGGATTTATTCCCGACAAACTGGGACGAATCTCCCCTACCCTCTCGTATCAGACGGCTCAGGCACACGCACTAATCGGCGGCACGAGGTTCGAGCAATATGGGATTTACCGAAACCCGCAACGGTTTCCCCTGATGCAGAAGCGAATCCGAACCGGGATACTTCCCTGCCCGGCTGCGACATTCGGACCGGGTCGCGATGAGCAGACCATCCGGATCACGTGCCCCACTGAGAATGTCCTGACTGTCGATATTCGTCTTCCCTAGGCCTGCGGCGGTCAGCACTGCTTCGTCATGCGGACGATGGGCAGCTGTTCGCCATCGGCCAGTGGCAAATCGATGCGCTCCTGCTCGACGTAGCCGTGATAGCGGTAGAGGGGGATGCCGGTGAGGGTGGCTCCCATTTCGAAGCGCGTAAAGCCTTCGGCCTGGGCGGCCTGCTCGCAGAGTTCAAGGATGCGGCTGCCGATGCCACGGCGCGCCCACACGGGGTGAACGAAGAAGGCACGAATTTTGGCGGCATCGGTGCGGGAATCGAGAAGGGCGTTGTCGCGTCCGGGACGATGGTCGCTGCCATAGGGAGTTTTGCGGCGAGACCAGCCCCCGCAGGCTGCTAGTCCGCCGATGGTGGGCAGGCTTGCGGGATTGGCCAGGACTTCGACGGCGAAGTAGGTTTGGTCAGCGATGAGTTGTGTGTCGAGGCCGAGCCAGGTGCCGATGGCCTGTTCGATCTGCCTGGGCGAGTAGTCGCTGGCCTGCAGGCCGCGGATGGAGGCCTCGATGAGCGAGCCGAGATTGGGAACGTCGGCGAGGCTGGCGAGGCGGTAATGGAGGCTGTCTGCGGAGGGCCGCATCGGGGACACTTATTTTGGAACGACGGCGCTAGAGGGTCCGCCAGCGAAAATCGGCGGATACGGCAGACACTCCTAGCCGACTTTTTTGACGCTCTCCCACTTCGGGCGAAAGACAATGACGGTGGGACGCCCGCTGGTCTCATAGCGGCGCTTCTCCACGACGTCGAATTCGTCTTCGATGATGCGCAGCATGGCACTGGGCCGATGCTTGGTTTCGGCCGTCTCCTTGTTGGCAGCAAAGATTCTGACGATGAAAACTCCGCCCGGCTTCAGGTTCGACGCGTAGCGATCCAGGACCGCCTTCACCTTGCTCAGTGGAACGTGGTACATGGACTCACGGAAGAGTATGACGTCGAATTGCTCGGAGGGCGGGCGCCAGTCCAGAAAGTCCCCGCATGCGAAGCGATTCTTCCTGTCCCGTCCGCTGTCGGCAGAGCGCTGAGACGCCTTTTCGAGGGCGGCTTCGGAGATATCGACGCCGAGATACGAGTCGTAGGCTCCGTCGGAAAGCTCCGTTGCGGTATTGCCGGAGCCGCAACCGAGATCGAGAATGTTGCCGTGGCGGGTGTGGCTTTCAAGGTGGCGGTACACGCAATCCCCTGCTGTGTGATCGCGGAATTGCCACAGGTTATTGCGATATTCATGGTCCCAGACGCGCTTCTTGATCCCTTGCGGGCCGAAGCTCAGGAGAAAGCCACGAACGAATCTGGTCGTTCGATCAACAAAATACAAGGTTTCCACTCCATGGCGATTAAACAGCAAGAGTTGAAACTCCGGATCTTTGCGAAGCAGCGAACAGCTTGGTCGGATCCTGGAGAGATACCGTGCGCAGATAAACTTTAGGGGGCCCAGTCGCCTTGAACTGCCGTTGATATCCCAGCGACACTCTTTTTCAAGCTATCTTAACCCCGCCGTCAAGCTCGGCGGTTCAACAAAATCGTATGTGGAATAGTGGAAAAAACTCCATGGACGTTTCTGGCGGCAGGATAATAGTCTCTCCTTCCGCTGAAGGACGGTGGAAACGCAGCCGTTCTTCTGGAAATTCGGCCCGCTCACCCGGCGTTACAATCAGCATTCGATGGCTTATCAGGTACTGGCTCGGAAATACCGTCCCCAAAAATTTGCCGATGTCGCCGGGCAGGAGCACGTCACGCGCACGCTGGTCAATGCGCTGGAGCAGGGCCGGATCGCGCACGGGTACATTTTTTCGGGTCATCGCGGGATTGGGAAGACGACGATCGCGCGGATTCTGGCGCAGGCCCTGAACTGCCGCACCGTCGTGGGAACGAAAGAGCGTCCGACCCAGGAGCCCTGCGGGGTGTGCGATTCGTGTACGGAAATTCGCGCGGGCAATGCAGTGGACGTACTGGAAATCGACGCGGCGACGAATCGTGGCATTGATGAAGTGCGCGAGTTGCGCGAGGCGGCGCGTTACCGTCCGGCGCGGGACAAATATAAGATCTGGATCCTCGACGAAGCGCACCAGATCACCGATGCGGCGTTCAACGCGCTGCTGAAGACGCTGGAGGAGCCGCCCGACCACGTCATTTTCATGATGGCGACCACGCAGCCGGAGGACATTCCGCAGACCATCCGGTCGCGGTGCCAGCATTTCAGTTTTCATGCGGTGAAATATGACGACATCCTGGCGCAGCTAAAAACGATTGCGGCCCAGGAAGAGATCGATGCCGAGGGCGCGGCGCTCGCGCTGCTGGCCGAAGCCGGCGACGGATCGATGCGCGACGCGCTGTCGATCATGGACCAGGCGATTGCTTCGGCACCCCTGGTTGCGGGAAAGGCGCGCCTGGAGGCGGAGCAGATTCGCGAGCTGATGGGCTCAGTGCCGAACACGGTGTTCGAGCGGCTGATGGAGCAGATCAGCGCGGGACAGACGGCGGCCGTGGTGGAAGAGGCGAACACGCTGCTGAACGCGGGCAACAGTCCGTCGGCCCTGGCACGGCAGTTTGTGCGGTATCTGCGCAATACCCTGATGGCGCGGGTAGGCGGGGATAATACCGATCTGCTGCAGATTTCAGCCGATGAGCGTGCGCGCGCAGCGCGGACAGCGCTGCTGTTTTCTGAAGAGGACCTGACGCGGTTCCTGCAGGTGATGCTGCGGACCTTCGATGAGCTGAATTACCGCCAGGAGCAGCGCTTCCATCTGGAGCTGGGGCTGGTGAAGCTGGTGCACCTGCAGCGGCTGCTGCCCATTGAGGAAATTCTGAGCGGGGCGCAGGGCTCGGGTCAGGGTACAGGGAGCAGGTCACAGGGAGCAGGACAGGTCACCGGGCAGAGTGCGGGGCAGAGAGTACAGGTTGCAGGAAATACGTCGGTCCCGATGAGGGGGCAGGTGAGTGCCTCCGCACCAACTCCGGCCCGGCCATCGCCGTTTGAGGCGGACCGCGATCGCAAGACGATGGGCGAGAGCGGCAGCGCGGAGCCGGCGGCGCGCGCGTTGTCGCCGGCCGAGAGCGTGGGCCGATCCGCGGCCGAGGGTAAAGCGGCTTTTTCATCGATGCCGCCCGCGTCCGAAGCGAAGCCGCCGGCCACAGTAGGCTTGGCCGAGACATTGGCCGATTCAACCGACGGGGCGCTCGCGCTGGCTCCCGAGGCGGCGCCGGATCTGGATCAGATTCGCGATGCGGTCTGCGTGTCGCTGGCCAACGCAGGACATGAAACCGCCGCCAACCTGGTACACCAGGGCGGCTGGACGCAGCAGGGGAACGCAATTCGGGTTGAGCTGGCGATCCGGGAGAAAATGCTCGCGCTGACCGTGAATGCAGACGCTGAGGCGATTTGCAGGAAAACGATGAAAGCCATGGGCGCAACGCAGAAGATCGCGTTTGTGCCAGGAGAGAATGGGATGAGCGGGACCAAGCCGGGGCCGGCCAAAGCAGCGGCACCCCCGATTGCTGGCAGTGCGCAGTCTGCAGCAATGGAGAATCCGCTGGTGAAAAAGACGAAGGAGCTGTTCAACGCGGACATTCGCAGCGTGCTGGACCTCCGGGATACGAACTGAAAGCCTGCGGACCAAAACCAAATCGGAAAGACAATAAGAATCGATGCTGAATCCGCTAAAACTCCAGGAAATGCTGGGCCAGGCAAAACAGATGCAGGAGCAGATCCAGCAAAAGCTGGCCTCAACGATTGTCGAAGCGTCGTCGGGCGGCGGCGCGGTCACGGTCAGGATGAATGGGAAGAAAGAGGTCCTGAAGGTCAGCATCGATCCGGCCGCAGTCAGCAGTTTGACGGGCCCGGCTCCGGACGTCGAGATGCTGGAGGATCTGGTGGCGGCCGCGGTGAACGAGGCGGGACGGCGCGCGGATGAGATCATCAAATCGAACGTGCAGGGCATGCTGGGCGGGCTCAATTTGCCGCCTGGACTTTTGTAAGCGTGTCATCGACTTATGAGCATCACTGTTAAACCCCTCGTATGAAAACGCGCCGCGATTTTCTGGTGAGCACGGGCATGGCGACTGCCGCGTGGCTGACGCAGGGGCGATTGCTGGCACAGGCTGCGCCCGCTCAGAGCGCCACCCAGAGCAATTCGGCGCCCACGCCGGCGAACACGAATCCCGCGGTGCAGCCGAATCCCGATCTGGCGCAGCAGCTGCGCACGGCGGCGGCGTCCGAGAAGATTAAAACGACAAAGCTCACAGACACGATTTTTCTGCTGCAGGGCGTGGGCGGCAACGTCGTCTGCCAGATTGGGCCGGACGGCAAGGTGCTGATCGACTCGCAGATTTCGACGGGAACGCGCATCCTGCTCGATGCCATCGCGAAGCTGGATGAGCATAAGCTGAAGCTCCTGATCAACACGCACTGGCATTTCGACCATACCGACGGCAATGCAGCGCTGCATCTGGAAGGCGCCTTCATCATGGCGCACGACAACACGCGGACGCGGCTGCAGAAACCACAGGTGATGCAGGTGTACGACGCGCACTTTAATGCTGCTCCGGACGCGGCGTTGCCACAGGAGACTTTTGCGGAGAGCGAGTCGCTCTGGGTGAACAACGATCAGCTGAATCTGGTGCACACGCCTGAAGCACACACCGACTCGGACATCTTCATCCACTTTCTGCACGGGAACGTGATTCACGCCGGGGATTTGTGGTTCAACGCAATGTATCCGCTGATCGACACCGGCTCCGGGGGCACGATCAACGGGATGATTCGTGGAGTCGATCAGGTGCTGGCGGCGGCGGATGATCGTACGAAGATTGTGCCCGGGCACGGCATACTGGGAGACAAGGCTGCTCTGCAACGGTATCGCGAGATGCTGGTGACGGTAGCCGATCGCGTGGAGAAGTTGAAGGCGTCGGGCAAGAGCGTGATGGAGGCTGTGGCGGCTGCTCCGACGTCAGACCTGGACGCGACATGGGCGAAGGGGACGCTGAAGCCGAGCACCTTTGTGGCCCTGGTGTACGACTCGCTGTAGCGGCCTACGGTGTCAGGAGCGCTCGATGACCAGGTCTCTCATGGCCGGATGGCGTAGCGGCCATCGCCGGGGATGCCGAACACAGGAAAGCGACGGAGGAACCATGCGATGTTGTTGATGAGGATGTCTTCCACGCCGAAGATCACCGTGGGACGCAGAATCGCGTAGGAGAGACCCGAGTCGATCACCGCCTGCTCAAGTTGCGCTTTGCCCCTGTAGTAGCCTAGCGGGGACTCGGCTGACGGGTTTGCGATGCTGACATGCACGATGCGTCTGACCCCGGCATCTTTGGCGGCCGCGATCAGCGTTCGAGTGTTTTGAACGGCGGTCTCGAAGGTTGACGCTCCGTGCGGGAATCGCACCCAGTAGGTATTGATCAGCGTGGACGCGCCGTGCAGCGTGCGGCGGAGTTGCTCGGGATCATGGAAGCTATAGGGAAAGACCTGCACTCTTTCCCCGAAGGGATTCTCCCGCTCCGGGTGGTTCGTCAGAGTTCGAATTTGGTGGCCATGGCTGAGCAGAAGCCGCGTGACATACTTGCCCGTGTAGCTAAGTGCTCCGGTGATGACAACCCGTTCGGCAGACTCCTCCACGCTCAACCCCAAGTGCGAGAGTGTTGTTGAACCAACCTATTGCGTCTGATGGAGTCCTCCGATTCGACGCACGATCCAGACGGCGGATAAGCTCATGACGAACGTCGTCAAGGCGATCATCACGATGATCCCGATCACCGCGCTTGAAAAAGTAACCCAACGAGATGGAGTCCCCAGAAAATTTCCGGTGTAGCCCCCGATGATTGGTCCCAGCAAGAGGCTTATGGCTAACGGCAGCGGAGTAAAAACACCGAATGCTATGGCGGCAGAGCGCGCCGCACGCCGCTCATAGACGGCCCGAAGTCTACGGAAAATCCACCACGCGGCAATACAGATTGGCGCGAGGACGGTTACCGCCACTCCAATCCCTTGCACAGCCTGGGGCACGCTGGGCCTCTGAAGAAGAGCATTCAAGCCAAGAGCTAGGCCGAAATATAGGACGGTCGCTATCAACGATCCCACCGCGACGACTGAGAATAACCGAAATGTGTTGCTCATGATTCCTCTCCCTACTGAGCCGCGCAGGTCGCGAAGTCTGACGGGTGATCCCAGAACAAGTAGATTGAGAGGTTCAGCGGATTACCGTTCGGCGTGTACTGATTCAGCAGCTTCCCTCTGACGCAGTTGGACCACGGATTGTTCGGGAAGGCCATGCAGAGGTTGTTGAGGATTTCACCCGCTCCTGTCCCGTCGGCACTATACTGCCCGCAGAACGCTGGATCGGGCGGCACATTGGGTTTTGAGTTTGGGTTCGCCGGTCCGATGGTCGCATTACTTGGGGCTAGCGACCGGGCTTAATGTAAAGGTTGAGTACCCACCAATTCCCTCCAAATAGCTGGGTCATCTACTATATAAACGGTCGGCTCCATTTTCTTATGTTCCATAATCTCTGTGACACCGTTTGCAATGACTACTTCAAATAATGGGTAACCGGTGGGATCTCCCTGTGAAGAACTCTTTAGGTGCAAGGGCGCGGCATCTCTTACCTTGCCGTTTACTTTAGCTAGTACGTGTTGTTTTTGATCGTACAGTACAAAGGTCGCATCGCTCCCCCCCGGCTTGGTGTAATAATTCATCGTAACTGAAACATCGCGGCGGCTAAGTCCCGGTGGAAGGTGAAACCATCTAGGCAACCTCGAGTCGTCAGCTAGTTGAAACGTAGATTCTGGGAAGTATCTGCATCCAACAATTGCAAAGCATAAAATGATTGCCGCGACCAAACAGCACAGGGTTTTTTCGGTGAGGCCGCCCGCTTTGGTCATCCGTCGCTCTCCTAGATCATTCATGGTACGAATGGTATGGGTGGTAACGCATTGACAATACACGCCGCTACCTTGATGTAGTTCCAGGTTGGCACTACCTTTCCGTGCTCCTGTTTTTCCGGATACCAATTGGGAGTGATGTAGTGCTGCGGGCCGGCAAAGATAGCCAGCGCTTCGAGGGAGGCATCGAAGATGCGCCATTGCTCGTTGGGTCGCGCGACGTGTCCACGCAGGATGCCGAAGCCGGAGGTGCCGCGCTCGAGGACCATGGGAATGTGGGAGGCGACGAGGCCTCTGGAACTGAGCGTGACGAGAGCGGCCAGGGGCTCCGCATCGATCAGCCCGTGGAGAACTTCGATTCGCGTTTCCTGATTGGGTCTTGGGATATACATGCGATCTCGTTGCGTAGAAAGGAGCCCGTTCCCCTCAGCATCCCCTCAATTCGGATGCCGGGTCAATGGAAAAGCCGCATCGGGTGATTCCGACAGGCTGCACGGGCAGAGTCGTGTAGACTGGCGGGCGAGATTTCCTCGCAGCATGGGAGTTGCCGCATGGCGCGTCACACTCACTCGCAGTGGCCGCTGCTTCACACCCTCTGGCTTATCGGAGTGCTCGCCCCCCAAGCGCCTGCGCAGCGGGGGGCCGGCAACGCAGATCACCATCAATCTGAAGGATGCGCAATACCCTGCGGACCGGCCGGTAACCATCATGGTTTCCATCGGCGGCAGGCCGATTCAACTCGGTCATCCCGTCCGGGTCAATGGCAAATGGATCGGAACAACGGTGATCACGCTGCGCAATATATCGCCCAAAACGATTGTGCAGGCAGGTGTGGGCATGGTTTTTCCCGAGTGTGGCGACGGGTCGCATGACAACCCCTATGAGGCGGTATGGTCGACGCTGGGCCTCGTGCCCAGAGTGGTTTACACCGACCGCAATGGGCACTACCATCCGCCACCTGCGTTTGTGACGCAGCCCGCGGCGTTGCGCGTGCCGCCGGGCGGTACGGTGCGGTTGGCGTTTTCCATGGACGGCGATGCGGTGCAGACAAAGATGGCCCGGAAATGTCCGGGCGTGAGCCAGGCAAATCTGACATTCACGACGATTTACTTCGCCGACGACTCGCGCTGGAGCGTTGGCGTCTATTACCTTGCTCCGGGTGCGGTGCCCGGCGTTTGGACCCGGGTTTCGAAGAAGGAGTTTTTCCGGCAAACGACCGTCAGGCCTTAGACGCGCGCGTGAACTGCAGATTGGTGCCATGGGAACGAACGGCACTGCTCAGGAGCGTTTTGGACGATGAGGGCGCGCATCGGGTAGGAAGCTGCGCCGAAACTCCGTCTTCAGATTTCCAGGAGCTTATTCCTCTTCAGGTACCGCTGTCCCCGCCGCCGGCCCACCTTTGACGCGCACTACGGTGATCTTCGAGAAGCCTTCCTTGAAGTCAGGTGGACGGAGACGTTCGGCCATTTTCTTCATTACGTCGTCCGAGACGGTTCGCTCGCGGCGGCTGTTGCGCTCCATGCAGATTTCGAGCGGGACATCGAAGAAGACCGCCTGAACGTCGTAGCCGAAGCTCTTTGCCATCTTGATCCACTGGCGGCGTTCGTGGGGCGAAAGGTTAGTCGCGTCCACGTAGTTCCAGGGCATTTTGGCGATCAGCCTTGCTCGCAACAAAGAGCGCAGCGTCGAGAAGACGAGGCCCTGCCAGCGCTGCTCGGTAATGTCGTCGAAAAGCAGGCTGCGCAGCAGGTCGCTCGAAAGTGGAGTGACACCGCGGCGCTTAAACCAGGTGGTCTTGCCCGACCCAGGCAGACCGATGGTGAGAACCACGAATCCGCGAGCACCTTTTGCCGCGCCCTGCACAGGCTCTGGCGGCGGAGTGGACAGGGACTCCGGCTGGGTTTCGACGACCATTTTGCCCACGGGCTCAGCAGGACCGGCCAAGGTTCCCACCGGTTCGGCGGGAACTTCGGCGACTGCTTTGTGCGGGCGTTCGGAAGGCCTCTTGGCCTCCGGCTCGGGAGCTTTTTTGGACGCAGGTTTTGTGTCTCCGTCCGCGGCGGTTGGAGCAGCGGGGCCGCCGGAATAGGCAGGCTGGAGCGGTGCTGGCTGGTTCTGGGGCAGTTCCTGCCCAATTTTTCCGGTGGACTCTGAGGTGTTGGGCCCACGCTTCGAGCGTCGTCTCATACGATCGCGCATCCACAAGCGCATATCCAGGATGTAACACAGTCGCAGACGCGGGGCAAACGAACTGTGGTGTTATGTGCCAGATCAGGCACGGTTTTGTGTGAAAAGCATGTGACGTTGGTACGGAAAAAAAGAGGGTGCCCAGGGGCCAGTTCGTTTTTCAATTGACAACGGTGCTAGCATCGGTAAATGGGTGGTTCCGGACGTTTTGGACCGTTAAGAATCAGAGTGATCCGGATCACATCGGGTAGTGGCACGTAAGCTGAAAAATTGAGGCAAGGAGACGATTTTCTTATGGCCGTCAAGGTTGGAATCAACGGATTTGGGCGCATCGGACGCAACGTGTTTCGCGCATCGCTCGGAAATCCGGAAATCGAATTTGTCGCAGTCAACGACCTCACCAGCCCCGCAACCCTCGCTCACCTGCTGAAGTATGACTCCATCCTCGGCAATCTGAAGAACGAGATCACGGCGGGCGATGATTTCATCTCGGTTGACGGCAAAAAGCTGAAGGTCTTCGCGCAGAGAGATCCAGCGCTCCTGGATTGGGAATCGGTGGGCGCGCAGGTTGTGGTCGAATCGACTGGCCACTTTACCGATGGCGCCAAGGCCAAGGCTCACCTCCGCGGACCGGTGAAGAAGGTCATTATCTCGGCTCCGGCGACCAACGAGGACCTTACCGTGGTGCTGGGCGTGAACGAGAAGAAGTATGACCCCGCGAAGCACAACATCATCTCGAACGCTTCGTGCACGACGAATTGTCTGGCGCCGGTGGTGAAGGTGCTGGTAGAGAAGTTCGGCATCGTCTCCGGCATCATGACCACCATCCACAGCTACACCAACGACCAGGTGATTCTGGACTTCCCGCACAAGGATCTGCGGCGTGCACGCGCGGCGGCTCTGTCGATGATTCCAACCTCGACGGGTGCAGCCAAGGCGCTCAAGCTGGTCATCCCCGAGGTGGAAGGCAAGCTGGACGGGTTCGCGATTCGCGTACCGACGCCGAACGTCTCGGTGGTGGACCTGACCTTCGTTTCCGAAAAGCCGGTCACGAAGGATTCGATCAACGGCGCGCTGAAGGCGGCGGCTGACGGCGAGCTGAAGGGTATTCTCGGGTACGACACGAACGAGCTGGTGTCGAGCGACTTCAAGGGCGACGACCGCTCCTCCATCGTGGACGGACCGCTGACCAAGGTTGTGGGCAACAACATGGCCAAGGTGATCAGCTGGTACGACAACGAGTGGGGCTACTCGAACCGTGTTCGCGACCTGATCCTCTTCCTGGCGAAGAAGGGTCTGTAGTTCAACTGCTGCTGCGGGTGGGGCTCCCTGGAAAGCGGAGCCCTGCGCGCGGGGAGGGCTCCATGCGGCAGAACATACCTGGCGAATCTCCATATGAGCCGGTGATTGGCTTCTCGCGCGCGGTACGCGCCGGGCAGACCGTCTATGTATCGGGCACAGGGCCGGTAGGCGCCGATCTGGCCGATGCGGCAACGCAGACACGACACATTCTGGAAATCATCCGCAGCACGCTGGAAAAGGCCGGAGCGCGCCTCGAAGACGTGGTGCGGACGCGCATGTATCTCACCCATGTGGACGACTGGGAAGAAGTGGCCAAGGCTCACGGCGAGTTTTTCGGCGAAATTCGGCCGGCGGCGACCATGGTGGTCGTGGCCGGGCTGCTGCAGCCGACGTGGCGTGTGGAGATTGAGGCGGACGCGGTGGTGCATTCCGCGCCGCACGAATAGCCAGGGGTAGATAATGACGAGCGCAACGGAGACTGAGCGTATGACCAAGCTATCGATTCGCGATCTGCACCTCGAGCACAAGCATGTCTTGATGCGGGTGGATTTCAACGTGCCTCTGAGCGAGGACGGCTCGGAAATCACCGACGACACGCGCATCAAAGAGACGCTGCCTTCGATTGAGTACGCGCTGAAGCACAAGGCGAAGCTGATTCTGGCGTCGCACCTGGGGCGGCCGAAGGGTAAGGTGAACCTGAAATACAGCCTGCGGCCGGTTGTCGACCGGTTGAGGATGCTGCTGGATCACGAGATCGGCCTGAAGACCAATGTGGGCTTCGCGCCGGACTGCGTGGGCGACATCACCCAGGAGCTGGCACGGCAACTGGAGTCAGGGCAGGTGCTGCTGCTCGAGAATCTGCGCTTCCACGCCGAGGAAGAGAAGAACGATCCGGCGTTTGCGAAGCAGCTGGCATCGCTGTGCGAGGTTTACGTCAACGACGCATTCGGCTCCGCACATCGCGCGCATGCTTCGACGGAGGGGATCACGCACTTCGTGAAGCAGAGCGCCGCCGGCCTGCTGATGGAGAAGGAGCTGAATTACCTCGGCAAGGCGCTGGAAGATCCAGCCAAGCCGTTTGTCGCGATCATCGGCGGCTCAAAGATCTCCGGCAAGATCGATGTCATTAACAACTTGCTGGACAAGGTAGACACACTGGTCATCGTGGGCGGCATGGCCTATACGTTTCAGCGAGCGCTGGGCGTGACCACGGGTAAATCGCTGGTGGAAGAGGACAAGATTGAGGTCGCAGCTGAGGCCCTGAAGAAGGCCAAGGCCAACGGCGTGGAACTGCTGCTGCCGGTGGACAACATTCTCGCTGACAACTTCGCGGCCGATGCGAAGACGCAGCCGTGGGACACCAGCGTCAACTTCCCGGCTGACTGGCAGGGACTGGACATTGGACCGAGGTCAATCGCGGCGATCGAGACGATCGTGGCCGGCGCCCGGACCATCGTATGGAATGGCCCAGCTGGGGTGTTTGAGTTTCCGCGCTTTGCTGTGGGAACGAATGCCATCGCGAAAGCAGTTGCGGCGAATCAGGCTGCGGTTTCGATCATCGGCGGGGGCGATTCAGTGGCAGCGGTGAAACAGGCTGGAGTCGCCGATCAGATCAAGCACATCTCGACCGGCGGCGGGGCGAGCCTCGAGTTTCTGGAGGGCAAGAAGCTGCCCGGAGTTGAGGCTCTGACGGACAAGTAGAAAATTCAATCGAGCATCGTGATAATGAGGGCGCCATGGCAATTCTCTTCGCGGCGCCCTTTATTCTGCTGGCCGGAATTGCATTCGTCGTGCTTTCTCTGGTGCCCAGAGCGCGGCCATGGGCAATCCCGATCCCTGCCGGAGTGCTCGGGGCGGGGCCGACGGCCCTGGTGGGTTTATTCGTCGGCGCGGTTTTGATTCACTCGTTGCCGGGGCCGGGTCACGGTCCGGTGATCGCCTTTTGCTGTGCGGGGGCGCTGACGGGGCTGGTGGGCGGCTTCCTGATGGGCGCGATCAGT
This sequence comes from Acidobacteriaceae bacterium, assembly GCA_036490815.1. Lineage (GTDB taxonomy): Bacteria > Acidobacteriota > Terriglobia > Terriglobales > Acidobacteriaceae > Palsa-343. The sequence continues at coordinate 51,418 of DASXDF010000064.1, read as the reverse complement.
CGGTTTGTGATTTCCATTCTGTCTGTATTTCTGCTGCGCCTGACGGTTTTCGTTGCGGGCTGGTGCAGTTTCTTTGTCATTCCGGCAGGGGCGCTTCTTTGGCTGAACAGAACTGGGCCGCTGCCGGGCAGCATCATCATCCTTCTGCTGGAGATCCTTCTCTCCCTGATCGGAGCCTGGCTGATGGCACAGAAATCGCAGCAATTTCGCCTTGAGCGAATTCGGGTGCCGTATGGGGCGCCGTTCCGCCGTAGAAAGGGCGACACCACCACTGCTCACACCAGATAGAAGGGCCTTCTACTCGTACGCCAAGGCGTCGATGGGGTCTTTGCTGGCTGCCTTGAACGCAGGATAGATGGCGCCGAGGATCGATCCAACCAGCGCGATGACGGCGCCGTAGACGCGCCAGTGTGTAGTGAGCAGGAAGGTCATGGTCGGGAAACGGACGTCCATGAGCAGTTTGATCCCCTGGGTAGCGAGGATTCCGACAAGGATGCCGGCAATCGAAACCAGAACGGCCTCGCGCAGCACAAGGTTCAGCACGTAAAGCTTCGAAGCACCCAGCGATTTGAGGATGCCGATCTCACGCGTGCGCTCCATCACCGCCGTATACATGGACTGAAAGATCACCAAAAAGCCGACGATGACGGCTATGACGATGACGACGTTGAGGGCGATCGTGAAGCCGGGCAGATGCTCAGGGGTCATCATCGACATCCACTCGGCGAGGGTCTGGACCTGATAGGTCGTCATGTTGGGGGTGTTCTGGATTTCGTCGATGACGGCTTGCTGGTTCTTCGGATTATCGGTACGGACGTAGAAGATGGAGGCATTGTCCGGTGTGCCGTTGAGCAGGCCGAGCGTGTGGATGGGCACGAAGACCCGGCTACCCTTGCCGTGTTCGACGATGCCGGCGACCCGGAAGTCGTGGTTGAGGACCTGAATGGTCTGCCCCACCCCGGTACGGTGGCTGCGAGCGTAAAGATCATCCACGATGGCGTCGTCAGGACCCTGGGGCGGCCCCCCTGCCAGGAAGACAAAGGGGCGAAGGGCGTTGTAGCTGGCGTAGTCGATGCCGAAGATGGTCTGAACGGATCCGTTGGTCGTCAGCTTGGCGATGACGGGGGAAGCGGCGACGACATGCGGGAGCTTCGCCAGGACCTGAGAGGCTATTTTGGCGGGAACCGCAGCATCGCTGAGTCCGCTGAAATTGCTGGCATTGGGCGGGCGAACCATGATATCCGCGCCGATGCCGTTGGTCTGGTTGGCCGCTCCCTGTACCTGGCCGACCATGATGGCCACAATGCACAGGATCATGATGACCTCGATAGCGACGGCCAGGACACTGATGGCGGATCGTACCGGACGATAGAGGATGTTGCCGACAACAAGCTTGTTCATCTGTGAGGTTGGATGTAGCGCGCCCTTTCGGGATGGAAGTTACAGGGTAACAAAGCGACGCAAGCGCGATGCCATTGGAGAGAAGGAGCCAGCAATGTTGATTTAAAGGCTCATGACCCCCGTTTTGTGACCCGATGTATGGATTGAAGTCACCCATATGGGGGATTTGTGGAAAAAGTTACGTTGGTACTATGATCTCCGCTACACAAAGAAGTAACCAATCGACCCGATTTCTTTGACGCAAGCCGGTTCAGAGTTTTATCTTTTACTGGCAAATCCCGAGGAAGGAAGCCTGAAGTGGGGCATTTCGGCGAGGAATTGCGGCGGGAACGTGAATCCAGGGGTGTCGCGCTGGAGACCATCAGCGAGAAAACCAAGGTAATCGTTCGTTACCTTACCGCATTGGAAAACGAGAAGTTCGAAGCGCTGCCAGGTGGCATTCTGGGCAAAGGCATTATGCGTGGCTACGCTCGGACGGTGGGCCTCGATGAAACGGCTTGGGTCGAGCGCTTTGTGACCGCCAGCCGCGAGCAGTCTGAGGGCGACTGGTCCGCATTTGCGGAAAACGTAGGAAAAGCGCGCGAGCAGTCTCGTGGCCGGCAGAATTCGCGTCTGCGGATGGCTGGGCTGGCGGTCCTGTTGCTCTTACTGGCCGGGATCGGATGGGCGGTGTGGCGCTACACCGGCGGCCATGTAATGGCCGATGAGGCCCAGCAGCACGCGGTCAGTTCCGCGGCGACGGCGACTCCGAACGCTCCGAACCACTAAGACAGTACTTCTGTGACCTGTCGCGGGGACGGGTTCCCTCCGTAGCCTGCGAGTATGACCCCTCGAAAATCTGCCTGGCTTGTGGCGCTGGCAATCCTTTTGCCGAGCACGGTGTGGTGCACGCCAAAAGTCCATACGGTGGCGCTTGGCTCCGGACGGCGAGAGCCGTATTCGGCAGTGAGCGACCCGGCCGGAGCCAAAAAAGGTGAGACGGAACTGAAGATCCGTCCCCTCGTAGTGGACGGCAGGGTGAAAGAGTGGACCACCGGGGACGCGCACGATGTAACGGATCGGAGCTTTGCGGTGCGCCGGGCGGTGCGGCTGAACGATGCTTTGCCCGGCGATCACGGCGAGCACTGGGTTTGGCAGCGGGGTCCGTGGCTGCTGGCGGATCGGACCTCAGGAAAGGTCGCAGTCCTGCGCCTGCCAGAATTTGATCCCGCGGTTTCCGAGGCGGTATGGTTCCGGGACTATGCAGCCTATTGTGGTGTGAACACCAGCGGCAAACAGGTGATGGCGGTGGTAGCGCAGGTGGAGGGCCGGCGGCCGCTGCTGTCGAGGAAACTGCAGGCCTGGGATGCGGCGGATCACCCGACCCCGGTATGTGTACCGGCGGTATGGCAGCGAGAACCGCTGCGGGTGAGCTTCCAGATAACCGGCGCGGCAGAAGTCAGCTTCGATCTGGTCGGCACATCGGCGGTGCTGGTCGAGGACGACGACGGTCCGGAGTCATGAGCCCAACATCTCGGCGCTCGGCGCATCCGGGGCAAGTGGAATAGCATGGCACTCATGGAATCTCTGGATGACTTGTTGCAGCAGGCGGAGATTGCGCACGGACATTTGTGCGCCGGTCAGGTTCTGGGTGTGCGCATGGCGATACTGGGATGCCGGCGCCTGGGCATTACCGAGCCGCGCGGTACCGATCGCAAACGGCTGGTGACCTACGTTGAGATAGACCGCTGCGCGACGGACGCCATCGGCGTGGTGACGGGTTGCCGACTGGGCAAGCGTGCCCTGAAGTTTCGCGACTGGGGCAAGATGGCGGCCACGTTTGTCGATCTCGCGACAGGGAGAGCCCTTCGCATTGTCGCGGTCGAGTCGTCGAAGCAGCGGGCTCGGGAGCTGTATCCGCAGATCGCCGACAAGAACCAGCAACAGATGAAGGCCTACCGCGAGATGGATGATGCGGAGCTGTTCGGAGAAGAGTGGGTCGAGGTGGATCTGGGTCCGAAAGAGATGCCGGGCTACAAGAGCGCGCGCATTGCCTGTGCGCAGTGCGGCGAAGGCATCAACTACGACCGTTTCGTGGAGCGCGAAGAAGAGACGCTGTGCTTTGCATGCGCGTATCCGGAGCAGCGATATTACAGGCCGGCAAGCACCCAGGCCGCGAAACAACCTGCGATGTCCGGATCGCGGCACGAATGAGCGTGAGGAACGCTGCTCAGCCGAAGCCGCAGATTACAATTGCAAAGCCGGTCGTGATCCGGGTCCGCCTCGGTTCGCCGGAAGATGATTGTGGGAAAACGACCGCCGGGGAGTGAAACGACTCATGCTGAATTTGGAAGGCCGCGTGGCGGCTGTCTTTGGACTGGCGAACAAGCGCAGCATCGCCTGGGGCATTGCTCAGAAACTGCATGAGGCGGGCGCGAAGCTGGCCATCAGCTATCAGAACGAGCGCATGAAGTCCGAAGCGCTGGGGCTGATTCAGGATTTGCCGGGCGCGGAGCCTTTCCAGTGCGACGTCGCGAACGATGCAGAGATCGAGCAGGTTTTTGCCCAGATCAAAGAGCGCTACGGAAAGCTGGACGTGCTGGTGCACTGCATCGCTTATGCTCCGGCCGAAGATCTGAAGAACGATTTTCTGCAGACGACCCGCGAAGGGTTCAAGATCGCGCACGACGTCAGCGTGTATTCGCTGATCGCACTCAGCCGCGGGGCCGCTCCTTTGATGACTGAGGGCGGGTCGATCATGACACTGACGTATTACGGCGCAGAGAAGGTCGTCCCGCATTACAAAGTGATGGGCGTGGCGAAGGCATCGCTCGAAGCGACCGTCCGCTATCTTGCCTGGGATATGGGAAAACAGAATGTGCGAGTAAACGCAATTTCTGCCGGGCCGATCAAGACGCTGGCCGCACGCGGCATCGGCAACCTGGGCGATATGTTGAAGTATCACTCGGACCGCGCTCCCCTGCACCGCAACACGGAGCAGGAAGAAGTGGGCAAGACTGCCGTGTATCTCGCGTCGGACCTGGCGAGCGGCGTGACCGGCGAAGTGATCTACGTAGACAGCGGCTACAACATCATGGGGTTCTGAAGGAGCGATCGGCAGCGAACTGTTAGCGGTCGGGAGATCCTTCGTCACTGTTTTCTCAGAATTTCGCCCTGGAGTTCATACCCGTACAACGGCTCAACTTGACACTGCGGCGCAGCTGATATGTAGTGGAGATAATCAAGCGGCGAAGGAGTTCGCCTTTAACCGCTGTCCTTAGCAGCCGGACAGATGATGACTCCTGACAGGGAATCCTGTCGTGGAGTCGTTTTTCCCGGCGCGATCCCTGTACAAAATGTGGAACCTCCTTCCGTTGCCAACGGCGTGCGATTTTGCGTCCGTTGTAGTCAGGGATCGGGGTCTCTGCTCCGATGTTGGGTTCGACGGCTCGCACGGTGAGCCGGCAAGGAGGAGCATTGCAGAAATATCTGCTCATCGCGCTGGGGGGCGCACTGGGCTCGGTAGCCCGATACTGGATCGGCGCTGCGGTGACGAATCGTATGGGCACGCGCTTTCCATGGGGGACGCTGGCCATCAATCTGACGGCGTGCGCGGCGATCGGATTTGTACTGACGTTCATGGGGAAGCGTGCCGGCTTTGGAGCAGGGTGGCGCTATCTGGTGCCTGTGGGCTTTGTCGGGGCGTACAGTACGTTTTCGACCTACGAATGGGAGACGATGTCGTTGCTGAAAGCTGGTGGGGTTCCCATCGCCGCACTCTATTCTTTCGGCAGCCTGATTCTGGGATTGGCGGCGGTGTGGTGCGGCATACTGGCCGCGGAGTTGGTCTCATGAACGCGCGCTCGATGAAGGGGGATGCATGCTGACGGCTGGCAAAGCGCTGAAGGTTTCGATCACGGTGAGCGACGGAGCGAAGTACCACGGGGCATCGACCTATTCCACCATCCTTGATTTCCTTTTCTACCGCGGAGTCAGCGGTGCGACGGTGATGAAGGGTATCGCCGGATTTGGCGCCGATCATCATCTGCACTCGGCCGGCATGGTGGAGGTGTCGGACAAGCTGCCGATCCGCATCGAGTTTGTCGAGACACGCGAAAAGGTGAATGAGTTGCTGGGCAAGCTCGAAGAGATGGCCGGCACAGGTTTGATTGAAGTGCAGGAGACTACGGTAGCCAAGGCTCCACAGCTCTCGAAACCGGAGCGGGCTGCACCCGAACACATGAAGATCGAAGGCAATGCGCAGCTGATGCGCATCTATGTGGGTGAGTCGGATCGCTGGCAGGATAAACCGTTGCACGAGGCTCTGGTGCACGCGATGCGCGCCAACGATATCGCCGGAGTAACCGTGTATAAGGGAGTGCTCGGGTACGGAGCGCATCGGCGCGCACACAAGGAGAAGCCGTTGCACCTCTCGAAGGATGCTTCGATCATGTTGTCGGCCGTGGACACGGAACAGAAGCTGAAGGCCTTTTTGCCGGTTGTGGAACAGATGGTGCAGGAAGGGCTGGTGGTATTGTCGGACGTGGACATTGTGAAGTATTCGTGGCGGCCGCCCGAACTGGAGACAGGCGCCGGCGGGCAGTGACGGAGACGGGACCATGAAAGAACAGTTTGAGGCCCGGATGCTGCGCATCTATTTTGGCGAGAGCGACCGGTGGCAGGGCAAGCCGCTGCACGAGGCTATTGTGTCGAAGTGTTACGAACTGGGTGTGGCCAACGCGATTGTCTATCGCGGCATTGAGGGATATGGCAGCAGTACGAGGATTCACCGCGCGAGCCCATGGAAATTTTCGCGCGACGCTCCGATCATGGTGACGGTGATCGACCGCGAGGAGCAGATCGCGAAACTCATCCCCCATCTGGACGCGATGGTCGGCGAGGGACTGATCGTCCAGGGAAAGGTGGATGTGACGCGATACACACCTGCTGAAGCGGAGGCTCGCGGGACTGAGAGCTGATCGCTGCGCCCAGGGTTATTCCGAGCGCAGTGCCTGCATGGGATCAACTGAAGCGGCGCGGCGGGCGGGTAGATACGCCGCCAGCGCGGCAATGCCGCAGAGAAAAACGACGGCGCCGAGATAGATCAGCGGATCGATCGCACTGCGGCTCGCAAGGTTTGCTCCCTGACCCATGGCCGAGTTACTGAACGACACGGTGGCGATGCCCCTGCCGGCCGCAATCGACAGCAGAATGCCGACGGCGATACCGATCGTGGCGAGATTCAGCCCCTGGCGCACCACCATCCCCAGAACATGCGCGGGCCGTGCACCAAGGGCCATGCGGATGCCGATCTCCTGCGTTCGCTGTGCGACCGACCATGCCATCACGCTGTAGAGCCCAACGCCGGCCAGCAGGACGGCCAGTGCGCCGAGCACAGCGAGCAACATGGCCGCCACTTTTTGCGGGTAAAGCGATGCACCGATGAAATCTTTCAACGGCGTGGGATCGAAGACGGTGACGTTGGGATCAATTTTGCGAACCGCAGCGCGCAGAGCGGGCAGCGCCGTCAGAGGATCGCCTTTAAAACGCAGATAGAAGGCAAGGTTCATGTCCGCGCGATACACCTGGCGGAACGGCACGTAGAAATAAGGGACAGGCGCTTCGCCGAGGTAGTGATACTTGCTGTCCTTCGCAACACCGGCGATGCGAAACCATTTGCCCCACCCATGAACACGGTGGCCAATCGGATTCTGCCCTGGCAGAAACCGCTTCACAAAGGTTTCGTTCACGATGATGACAGGAGCGGAGGTATCTTTCTCGTCGTCATGGTCGGTGAAGTCGCGGCCAGCCACCAGCGGGATCTGCATCAGGCTGAGATATCCCGGCGAAATGACATTGCGGAAGATCTTCATGTTCTCGCCTGCAGCGGGAGCATAGCCCTCGATGCGCAGATCCTCCCACCAACTCGGTTCAAACCCCAGCGGCACGCCGTCGGACCAGGCCGTATTGGTGACGCCTGGAACGGATTCCATTGCGATGCCGAGACGGCGGCAAAATTCCTTGCGCTGATCGAGGGTGTAGCCGTTGGTAGCGAGATAAAACTGGTTCAGCAGAACATGGTCGGGATCGAATCCGGGATTGATGCGGCTGGTGGCGGCGAATCCACGCGCCAGCAGCGCCGCGCAAACCAGAGCCACCAGGGCGAGCGCGACCTCTGAGGCCACCAGCAACGAGCGCACCCTATGACGTCCGCGGCCGGCTGGGCCACTGCGGCCGCCTTCGTTGAGCTTTGCATTCATATCCACACGCCCCGATAGCAGGGCCGGGACCACACCAGCAGCGATTGTGATGAGCGCACACAGTCCGGCCGTGAACAGCGCCAGGTGAAAGTTCGCTCCATCGAAGGGCTCGACGGATATTTGTCCAGGAGGGGTGAGGGCGACAAGCGCGCGGCTCAGCCAGGGCGTTACCACTACGCCGAGAACGGTAGCGGCGGCGGTAATCAGGAGGCTCTCGGTGAGCACCTGGCGCACGAGTCTGCCGCGGGTCGCGCCCAGAGCAAGGCGCGTACTGAATTCTTTCTCGCGCGCAGTGGCTCGCGCCAACAACAGGTTCGCCACGTTCACGCAGACGATCCCCAAGACCAGGATGCATACGGCCATGAGGATGCTGAGCGGGCCCGCGAGGAAACTCTGCGGGCCGTGCGGTGACTTACTCAGCGGCAGAAGAGTAGCGCTCATGCCCTGGTTGGTATCGGCATCAGCGACGGACATACGGCTCGCCAGTTGCGCAAGCTCCTGACGCGCCTGTTCCCTGCTCACGCCCGAAGCCAATCGGGCAATTCCGAGCATGTTGCGATTCTGGCGGTTGCGTAGCATCGACTCGTTGACGCCGTTGAGCACAGGCTGCTGCATGTAAGGGAGCCAGAGATCGAAGGAAAGTGCCGCCATAGATCCGTGGAATTGCGGCGGCGCCACACCTACGACGGTCAGTTCATGTTGATTGACGCGGATGGTCCTGCCTATGATTGCCCGGTCGGCCGCGTAATGGGATCGCCAGTAATGGTCGCTGAGCACGACCACAGGAAAGGCCCCTGGTTTGTCGCCGTACTCATCGGGAGAGAAGACGCGTCCCAGTTGCGGTTTCACGCCCAACACGGCGAAAAAGTTTCCCGAAACCATTTCGCCCCACACCCGCTCGGCGTGGTCCTCTTTGCCGATGCTGAACGCCGCCGGGCGCGCAACGGCGACTCCGTCGAGCAGCCGAAGATGATCGCGAAAGTCCTGATAGTCGGGATAAGAATTGGGAACCCATTCGCCGCCCGGCGTCACCGACTCCAGCACAACCAGACGGTTTGGGTTGGTGACTCCGCCGAGAGGCTGTAGCAATACTGCGTCGATCCAGCTGAAAACCGTAGTGGTGACGCCGATCCCCACGGCCAGCGTGAGAATGGCGACGGTAGCAAAGCCGGGGTTCCGCGCCATGGTGCGGAGCCCGTAGCGAAGGTCCTGCAGAAAGTTTTCGAGGAGCGGCAGCGTGCTGCGTTCGCGCCAGGCCTGTTTTGTTTGCTCGATGCCACCGAGCCGGATCAATGCTCGCCGCCGCGCTTCATCGGGAGACATGCCCGCACGCAGATTGTCGTCGACGTGCATCTGAAGATGACTGTCGAGTTCAGCCGCGAAATCGCGGGCGGCGCGATTGGATCCGGTGAGCCCGCGAAATCGAAGCCACAGTGCTCTGAGTTGGCGCATGGTTTACTCCGAGCGCAGCGCGCGCATGGGATCGACCGAAGCTGCGCGGCGGGCGGGAAGGTAAGACGCGGCAAGGGCGACGGTCATCAGGATGGCGATAACGCCGATCATGGTCATCGGATCCCAGGGATGGACACCGTAGATGATGGAAGATTTTGCCAGAGAGAGGGTCGCCATGAAGTGAGTCACGAGGAGCGCGGCGATGGTGCCGGCGGCGACGCCGATGCCGGCGAGCGCTGCGCCACGCCCGAGCACCCAGCGGAGAACATTGGCTCGATCGGCGCCTAATGCCATGCGGATGGCCATCTCCTGCGCGCGTTGGCCGACGAGGTAAGAGATGACACCGTAGAGGCCGACGCTGGCGAGCGCCAGAGCCAGGGCAGCGAAGGCGCCAAGCAGGATCATGGAGAAGCGGCGCGCGGCAAGCGTGTCGGCGATGACCTGGTCCATAGTTTTTTGGCCATAGGCGACTTGCTGTGCGTTCATGCGATGCATGGCAGCCTGAATGCCGGGGAAAACGGTATCGGGGTGGTCGGCGCGGATGACGATGTCGGTGGTCAAGCCGGCGGCGGAAATACCGTCTCCGTCATTGATCTGCGCGTAGGGACGATAGATTTGCGCGTGCAATGGAAAGCCGGCGTCGTTGTCGAGGCCCCATTGCATGATGTGCCCCACCACGCCGACGACCGTCGCCTTCTGGTCCGGATCGGTAAGGTTGAGAAGTTGCCCGATGGGATTCGCCTCGCCGAAGAACTGGTGGGCAAAGTCTTCATCGATCACGGCAACCGGAGGAGTTTTTCCGCGGTCGGCATCGGTAAAGAAGCGCCCGTGCAGCAGAGGAATACGCATGACATTGAGGTAATCCGGCTCAATCATGTAGCGAAGAGCCCAGTGCATATCGTTGGTGTCGGAGGGTTTTGGCTCGTTCTGCAGCCAGAAAAGCTCTTCATCGTCGTCGCCGGTCATGGGGACCGAGCCGTCGACAAACGAAACCGCCGTCACTCCGGGGACGTTTGCAATCCGTCGATCGACCTCATGAACCCAGGCCGTGGCCCCCGCTGGCGTAGCAGTTGCCGGAGAGTACGGCGCGGAAAGGCTGAAGGTGAGGATGCCATTCGACTGAAAGCCGGGACTGGTGCCGGAGAGTGCCACGAGGCTGCGGATGAGAAGGCCCGCGCCGGCCAGCAGAACCAGGGCAGCGGCCATTTCAAAGATGACAAGCCAGTCCTGCACGCGATGGCGGGTGCCGTGGACGCCGCGGCCGCCTTCGCGCAGGGTATTTTGCGGTTGTTGAGCGGCGACTCGCCATGCAGGAATGAGGCCAAAGAGAATACCAACCGCGAAGGAAATCAGGAACGTGAAGCAGAGCACGAGTGGGCTGAGGTGAATCTGCGAGGCCCGGGGCAGCGCGGCCGGAGCCAGCCTGAGCGCGGCGCGCGTCCCCGACGCGGCCAGCAACAGACCGAGGAGGCCTCCTGCGAGAGCGAGCAATGTGCTTTCGGTGAGCAATTGCCGGACGATGCGGGTGCGGCTGGCACCGAGCGCGAGACGAACGCCGAACTCCTGCGCGCGCGCACTGGAGCGGGCGAGGAGCAGGTTGGCAACATTGACGCAGGCGATGAGCAGGACGAATCCGACCGCGGCGAGAAGGACAAGCAGGATGGGCTGAACGTTGCCAACGATGACGTCGCGCAGGGGGGTGAGACTGGCGCGGAGGCCGTGGTCATCCTCGGGGTATACCGCGGCGAGATGATCGGAGACGGCGTACATGTCGGCCCGGGCCTCCGCCAGGGTGATGCCGGGCCGAAGGCGCGCGATGCCATGAATACCGAGACCCGCGCCGCGGATTTTGAGTGCGCTGTTCTGCCACTGGCCAATGGGAACGTAGATGTCTTCTGCCCTGAAGCTGCCGACGGTTAGATCGAAAGAAGATGGAATGACGCCGATGATGGTGAAGGCGCTGCCATCGAGAGTGATCGCGCGGCCCACAACGCCGGGATCGGAGCCGAATTTGCGAGCCCACAGACCCTGACCGATCAGGACGAGGGGCGCGCGGCCGATCTCGTCTTCGCCCGGAGCGAACAGCCTGCCGATAACTGGCTGCACTCCGAGAGCGGAGAACAGATCGGAAGAGACCAGATCACCATGCAGGCGCTCGGATTCGCCGGTGCCGGTAAGGAGAAAGCCACGGTGGCGGAACACGGCAAGCGCGGCGAAGCTGCGGTTGTCGCGCTGCCAGTCGCGGAAGTTGGGATACGAGATGGAGCCGTGCTCGAAGTTGGGTTTGGAAGCGTCGACAGCAACCAGTTCTTCGGGGTGCGGCAACGCAATCGGATGCAGCAGAACCGTGTTCACAATGGAGAAGAGCGCAGTATTGACGCCGATGCCCAGCGCCAGCGTGACGATGACGACCGCAGTAAAGCCAGGAGATTTTCGCAACTGGCGAAACGCGAACCGAAGATCCTGCGCGAAGGTTTCGACCCAGGGCAGCGTGTTGCGTTCGCGCACGGCCTGCTGCGTTTGCTCCCTGCCGCCGAGACGGATAAGCGCCTGCCGGCGGGCTTCCTGCGGATTCATACCGGCGCGCAGATTATCGTCGATGTGCATCTGCACGTGGCTGTCAAGCTCAGCGGCGATGTCGTCGTTGGCCGGACGATTGCCGACGAGGCCGCTGAGTCGGCGAAAGAAGGCTCGCAACGCGCGCATCAGGACTCCTCTGCTGGTGAGAGAAAGCGCGCTACGATGGCGGCCGCCTGCTCCCAGCTGCGGGTTTCCCGTTCGAGCTGCTTCTTTCCAACGCGCGTCAGTCGATAAAATTTTGCCTTGCGGTTGTTGTCAGAGGTGCCCCACTCCGAAACGATGGCGCCCTCCTGTTCCAGCTTGAGCAGCGCGGGATAGAGGGTTCCGTAATTCAGGGCGAGGCGATTGCCGCTGGTCTGCTCGATGCGGCGCGCGATGCCGTATCCGTGCTGCGGGCCCATGCTTTCGAGGGTTTTGAGCACCATCAGTGCCAGGGTTCCCTGCCAGACGTCTGTTTTGTCGGACATCTCTGCCTCTCCTATGGGCGAGCCATAGATATACGCCGGGTCTTATGGGAATGCAATAGGAGTCGGGAAAGAATGTGACGGACGGCCATTTCGCAGAACGGTACGGACCGACAGCTTGAGGCGGCGCAACGCTGCGGATTCTGGTACACACAGGACGTACCGCGTTGATGAGGCCGATGAGCATTCGAAAACTGATTTTGTCCGCCGCGCTGATCGTACCGTTCGCGTTCAACTGTGTGCCGCCGATCCAGGCGCAATCCGCGCCCTGGTCCGAGCGCATGGCTGACTCGACCATCGAGCGGTGGCCTGAGGGTCACTTTGCCCCCGCGGGCGCGCCGTGGCACTGGAATTATGAGCTGGGAACATTGCTGGAAGGCATGGATACGGTTTGGTACGGTTCAGCAAAGGGCGAGTACTACCGCTATGTGAAAACGTCGGTGGATGCGCTTATCTCGCCGGACGGATCGATTCCGACCTACAACGCCAGCGAGAATCAGCTGGACAGTATTTTGCTCGGGCGCCAGCTGTTGCTGCTCTACAACGTGACGCAGGACAAGCGCTATTACAAGGCGGCGACGCTGCTGCGGCAGCAGTTGGCCCAGCAACCGAAGACCGCGTCAGGCGGCTTCTGGCACAAGAAGATTTATCCGAACCAGATGTGGCTGGATGGGCTGTACATGGCGGAGCCGTTTTATGCGGAGTATGCAGAGAGGTTCCAGGAGCCGCAGGACTTCGCGGAGATCACGCGGCAGTTTGTCCTGATCGATCAGCACGCCCGCGACGTGAAAACGGGCTTGCTGTATCACGGGTGGGACGAATCGAAGCAACAGGACTGGGCGAATCGAGAGACGGGGGACTCGCCGAGTTTCTGGGCGCGCGGCGTGGGCTGGTACATGATGGCGCTGGTCGACACACTGCCGTGGTACACCGAGAACGATCCAGGCCGGGCGGAGTTGCTGGCGATCCTGCGACGCACTGCGGCTGCCGTAGTGAAGGTTCAGGATCCGCAGAGCGGCCTTTGGTATCAGGTAATGGATAAGCCGGGTGCGAAGGGAAATTATTTCGAGGCGTCAGCTGCGTGCATGTTTACCTATGCGCTGGCTAGGGGCGTACGGCTTGGATACTTGCCGCGAAACTATACGGAGAACGCAGAGAGAGGCTGGCGGGGGATTCAAAGCCACTTCGTTAAGAGCGAGAGCGACGGTGGCGTGACGCTGACCGGCACCGTGAAGGTTGGGGGGCTGGGCGGCAGCGAGCATCGCGATGGGAGCTACGCCTATTACGTGTCATCACCAGTCGTCGATAACGATCCAAAAGGCATCGGAGCATTTTTGTTAGCGGCGACCGAGATGGAGAAGGCGGCCCATGCGAAGGAAGGGTTAGGGCAGACGGTTCTGCTCGATGCCTGGTTCAACAGCCAGACGCGCACGAATGCTGCGGGGCAGACGGAGCTGTTCCACTACAAGTGGAACGATGACGCCAACTCCGGCTTTTCGTTCTTCGGCCATATCTGGCGCAGCTACGGCGTTGCGACCAGGACGCTGGCGAGTGCGCCGACAGTGGAGAATCTGAAAGGCGCGCAGTACTACATCATCGTTTCGCCGGACAATCCTGCGAAAAATCCCAATCCTCATTACATGACGGCCGAAGACACAGAGCAGATTGCGCGATGGGTGCGGGCCGGCGGCGTGCTGCTGATGATGGAGAACGATCCCGCCAATGCCGACATCGACCACCTGGATCTGCTGGCGGACAAATTTGGACTGCACTTCAACAATGTTCTGGTGCATCACGTGGAGGGCGACAATTATGCAATGGGACGCATCGATTTGCCGAGCGCCGCGCCGCCGTTCATGCATCCGCACGTGCTGTATATGAAAGATACCTGCTCCATAAAGCCGTCAGGGACTGCGGTCCCATTGCTCCGAGACAAAGCGGGCAATTTGCTGATGGCGTCAGCAAAATATGGAAAAGGCCTGGTGTTCGCTGTGACCGACCCATGGGTCTACAACGAGTACACGGATGGCCGCAAACTGCCCCCCGAATATGACAATTTCTCCGGCGGTGTAGAACTGGTCGACTGGCTGCTCAAGCAGCGCGGGCAGCTTCCGCACTAAAAGAAAACGCGCAGCCGGGGGATTGAAGCCCGGCTGCGCAAGGGTGAGAGAACAGCCAACTCAACCCTCGGAAGGATGCAGAACGCGGAAGGTGCTGCCGCCGTTCGACCAGACCAGCACGAGGACGTCCTGACCTGCGGGCACGCCGGAAAGCTGCTCGGCAACGTCAGAAGCCGAGCCCGTGGGTTTGCGGTTGACCGAAATAATCACATCGCCGCGAGTGAGGCCGGCGTTGTAGGCTGGGCTGCCTGGGCGGACGTTCTGGATGACTGCACCGTGAACGGACTCCGGCACTTCGATCTGCTGACGAACATCAGGCGTGAGCTCCGCGAGGCCGAGGCCCCAGCGTCCCTTGCCGTTTCCGTTCTGCGCGACCACTGTCTCATGGCCACCCTTGGCAGATTCCAGCGTAACGGGCACCTCGACAGTTTTTCCATCTCGCATTACAGACAGATGGATGGTGTCGCCAGGCTGCTTCTGGCTGGTTTCCATCTGCAGTTCTCCAGCGTCCGACACCGGCTTGCCGTCGAAGTCGGTGATTACGTCACCGCTCTTCAGGCCAGCCTTGCCGCCTGGCGAATCGGCCGCTACGTCGGAAACAACTGCGCCGACCGCCTTCTTCACGTCGAAGAACTTCGCGCTTTCGGGCGTGACGTCTTCAATGGAAATGCCGATGTAGCCGTGGTTCACCTTGCCGTCGCGGATCAGCGTGGTGACGGTGGGCTCTGCGATCTGGGTTGGAATCGCGAAACCCATGCCGGCAAACGCGCCGGTCGGTGAATAAAGCATGGTATTGATCCCGATCAGTTGTCCGCGGGCATCGACCAGCGCACCGCCGGAATTGCCGGGGTTGATGGCCGCGTCGGTCTGAATGAATTCACCGGGTTTGCGGCGGTCAGATTCCAGATTCGGCCGATTGAGTGCGCTGACGATGCCCCGCGTCACGCTGAAGCGAAAGCCGTAGGGATTGCCGAACGCCAGGACCGTTTGGCCAGGCTGCAATTTGGTCGCGTCGCCCCACGGAATACTGGGGAAGTCGTGGCCCGCGATCTTGATGACGGCGAGGTCGGTGAGCGGATCGGCGCCAATCAGCTTAGCTGGATAAATATCACGGTTGCTCATGGTGACGTGAATGTCCGTCGCGCCATCGATAACGTGGTTGTTGGTCACGATGTAGCCATCCGGCGAGATGATGACACCGCTGCCGAGGCCCTGTTCATACGCAGGCTGCTGCTGCATCGGACCATGGAAAAACTGACCGAAGGGAGAATTCTGTCCGAAGAACTGCTGCATTTGCTGCTGCTGATCCTGCCCCTGTTCTTCCCCCTGCTCCTGCCCGTCTCCCTGGTCGTTGCCGAATGTCATCGCATGCGGCTGTTTGACTTTTGATGTAACGGTGACATTGACGACGGCAGGGGTGACGCGCGCGGCCAGCGTCTCCATAGCCTGGTCGAGCGAGAGGAGCGGGCCGACGCTGCTGTCGTCGAGTGGAGCGGCGGCGGGAGCTGCCGCGGCAGCGGGACGAGCCAGACTCCACGCTCCTGCGCCAATCACGGCTGCAGACGCGAGGGCTGTGACGGCCAAACGCCGAGTGACGATCGATTTCACTTCCTTGAGGTTCATTGTTTGCTTCTCCTGTTGTTAAACTAACGAATTAGTTGATATGAACAAATTTTTTTAAATCGACTGCGACGGCAATCCACCCTGCTGCGGCACAACCAGCACGATGCGCAGAATCTGCACCGGCAATCCGGTCGCTGGGTCCACCCCCTGGATCATCTCAATGCGCAGGCCGGGGTCTTCCCTGCTTTGAAGTTGTTGTTTGTTGCCAATAACCCGCCGTTCGCTGACAGCCCGCAGCTGCGCGGTATCGGCTGTGTTTATTTCGCTCTCCGTGGTTTCGAAGATGACGAGCATGGGTATCGGACCGGCCTGATCGTTGGCTGCAGGAATCAATGACTTCGCCATCACGACCGGCTCTTTCTGGGCCGGCGCCTTCAGCACGGCAACATGACGCAACGCAGCCCGATGGGGCGCGACCGTGCGCCTCATCGGAATGTCACGATGCAATGCAGATTTTTGTGCTGGATGGAAACTGGCAGGAATGACAGCGCCTGCCGGGATGCCGACGCCGCCGTCGAGAATTGACCTGGCGCTGAGCGGTCGGGCGATTTGAGCGGAGGTGGAGTCGATGGGAACGAACTCCACCAGCTGCGGCGAATAGAGCGCCACGCCCGCGCATGTTAACGCCAGAGTAGCCGCAACCCCGAGAGCCGCCGGGCCGACGCGAGTGCTGGCGATCGGGCCCACGCGCAGTATCCGAGCAATGCGCACGGAAGCATCGCGCGCACGGGAGACGGCAGCCTGCGCCATGATCCATCCACGGCGCGCACAACCTTTCTCCAGCAAATCGATGAGGCACCCGGCGTAGGCCCGCGGATTGCCGGTGGCGGCGAGCACTGCGTCATCGCAGGCCATTTCGCGTTCCAGCGAAAGGCGCGCGTCGATCCACCACACCGCTGGATGGAAAAATAAAATGGCGCGCACAGCTTTCTGCAACAGGTTAGTCCAGTCGTCGCGACGGCGAAGATGAGCCAACTCGTGAATCAAAATCGGCCTGAGCGCTTCCGCATCAAAGTCGCGCAGAGCCCATGCAGGGAGCACGATAGCCGGATAGCGAAAGCCAAGCGCCGCGGGTACGCGAACCTTCTCCGACGTGAGCAGACGCACCGGGCGCCCAGTGTCGATGATCAGTTCGCGAAGTTCAGGGTCGAGGTCGGCTGCGACGATCTCCGTGCAGCTGCGGCGAATCTTCCGAACCTGCCACACACCTGCAGCCACACGCGCCAGGGCCGCCAGCGCGATTGCGATCCAGAGGATAAAGAATGCAGAAGCCCAGAATGTTGAGATGGTGATTTCAGAATGCGTCCGCTCCATCAGCGGGAGACCATGCTGCAATGAACCCAGGCCGCTCAAAAATGGCAACGCGACAACCCCGGTCAGCGCAACCAGCCACACCGCGAAACGGGTGCCGGAATTTTGCCGGCCCATGAGTCGAAGCAGCAGCCATGCGCCCAGCGCAATCAGGAGACCCTCGGGGAGCGAGTTCAGCACGCGCTCCACAGCGAGTTGGGCGAGGGACATGATCATCGCGTATCGCTCCTGGGATCGTCGCTTCGGTCGAGCATTTTGCGCAGGCGCTCCAGCTCCTTCGGATCGACGCCGCGATCCTCAAGAATGTTGAGCACTAAATCTTCGTGGGAGTTGCGGAAGAAGCGGCCGACGAGATGACGGATTTCCGAGCGGCTGGCCTCTTCTTCGGCGACAAGCGCGCTGTAGACGTGGGCGCGGCCGTCTTTGGAGTGCTCGACATAGCCCTTGCGCTCGAGAATGCGAATCGTCGTCAGAACCGTGTTGTAGGCGAGCGCCTGCTGCCCAGGGAGGATATCAAGGACCTGCTGCACGGTGCCCGGACCCTTGAGCCACAACACCTGCATGATGCGGAGTTCGGCTTCTGTCAGAGTTTGCGATGTTTTGCGCGGCACGGTTGCGGAACCCTCTCCACTTAATTTGACGAAGGTGGGGGACGAAAGTAACTAATAATTTAGTTTTTACCCTGAGAGTCACGGATTTGGCAAGCGGGGCCGCTGGCCGCGAATGCTGATATCGAGCGATTTCTATGATTTACAGCGTGGCGGCGGCGGTGGGCTCATCTTTGTGCAGGCCGGCGTATTTCGAAATGCCGACCATGGTGAAGACTTTCTGGAAGTGCGGCGTCAGTCCGAAGATCGCGACCTTTTGCCCCGTTTTGTCAGCTTCCATCAGCATCTGGATAATGAGCGCGATGCCGCTGGAGTTGATGTACTCCACTTTGGAGAAATCGAGCAGGACCGGGCCGGTGCGGCCGACGGTTTGCCAGGCGCCGAGCACAGAATCCTTCGACGTGCTGGAGATGTCGCCGGTAAAACGTAGTACCGAGATCGATGCGCCATTCGCGCCAGCAACTCGGTCGATAGTGGTTTTGGTCTCCGCCTGCACTATTCGTTCTCCTTGTCCAGCCGGATGACCAGCCGTACATAGCTTTTAGAGTCTTTGCTGTCGTGCACCCATTCCGCCTCATCGACGAGGGCCTGAATCAGGAACATGCCCATACCCCGAGGATCCTCTTCGCCGTGCACCTTGCGGTCGATGTCCGGCGCCGGAGGTTGCTTTGAGATTCCCGAGCCGTTATCGACAACCTTGACTTCCAGCTCGTGGTCGCTGGCAGAAAGGATGACGCCAACGGAGAGCTTTTCGTTGAGCTGATTGCCATGTTCGATGGCGTTGATGCAAGCCTCGGCGACGGCGGTCTTGAGATCCTCGATGCGCTCCGGAGGAAACCCCATCAGCGCTGCCACGCTGGCCGCAGTGCCCATGGCAACCTTCTCAAACCCGAGCCGCGACGGAAGCCTTACCTCCACCGACGTACCCGTGGTCTTTGTCATCGGAATTCTCCCGTCACGCCCGCATCCGCATCAGAGCCAGCGCAGTCATGTCGTCATCCTGCTGCTGCGACCCTTCTCCGGCAAAGCTGCGCAGCTCACGCCACAGCGTATCGAGGATAGCAGTACAATCCGCCGCGTTGCACCGAACAAATGAGCTGAGCAGCCGCTCTGAACCAAATTCTTCATCGCCCTGAAAGACCTCAGTCAGACCATCGGTATAGAAAAGCAGCCGCGATCCGGGCAGAAAATCCACAAACTCCGAACTGTACTGAACGATGGGCAGGATGCCGATGGGCGTGGCGCTGGCACGGAGCTCGTGCGTCGTTTTGTCCGGCCGCACCAGGAAACCTGGATTGTGGCCCGCATTCACTATCTCCAGCTGGTTGCTCACTGGATCGAGCTTGAGGAAGATGCCGGTGACGTAACGCTTGCGGGTCTCGTCTCCCTCAGCGCAATGCTGATGGTTGAGACGCGACACCAGCTCCGGCAATGCCAGCCCCGCGCCTACACTCGCGCGAAATGCCGAACGAAAAGCGGTGCTCACAATGGCGGAAGCCAGGCCTTTGCCGGCCACATCGGCAACGGCCATCACCTGTACGCCGCCAGGCAACGTCACGATGTCCACGCAGTCGCCGCCCACTTCATAACAGGCGCTGTAACGGACCGCGACGGAATAGCCCTCGATTTCCGGCATCTGCTGCGGCACCAGGCTGCGCTGGATGGCGCGCGCGGCATGGAGATCCTGCTGCAGACGAGCCCATTCCACGCTGCGCTCGTAATAGCGGGCATTTTCGACTGCAACCGCGGCCTGCAGAGCGATGCGCTCAAGAAAATCTTCTTCATAGATCGTCAGCGGACGGCCGTCGGGAGTGGCAACGATCAGCTCCGTGAGACGTTTGCAGTCTTTGTCGTGCAGCGGAAAACGAAAGCAGCCCTCCCACGGCTCGGGCGGCATTTCTCCATACATCATCCTCGGTTCGGTATTCAGCGCGCCAGGCAGCTCGAGTTCGCGAACGACGATGCGCAGTACCGTCGACAGCACTTCGTCGAGATTGATGGTGGAATGAACCTGCCGCGAGGTTTCCAGCAACGCCTGCAGGCGGACGATTTCCTGCTGCAGGTCGAGAGTTTCCACGGATGGCGCGGACGGCATAGGTGTAGCCATGGCAAGTGCTCGCTGGGCCTGGGGGCTTTTGGAGCCGAGGGGAATTGGACCAATGTAGCACAGGCGCGACAAGGAGCTGAAGATCGGCCAAGGGCCGTGGTCGGTACTCAGCCTCCTTCAGCTACATGGTCGCGGAATGCTCCGGCGCGCCTGCCACCGATTGCCCGATCAGGAATTTTCGAGTGAATCCAGTTGGGTCGGTGGAGATTCTCACCTGCAAATTGCCGTTGGCATCGCAGGTGTATTTTTCGTGGATGAGGAGGTTGCTCTGATCGGCCAGCCGCTGCACAGGATATGCAGACAGATCCAGGTCACGCTGCAGCCGGGGATCAAAGGGAAAGCGGATCTGTTCCCAGTTGGTGATCTCGCCCAGCGGTTGGCCGCGCTCATCCAGACGGGAGCACTCGAGATAGCGAAAGTGCCCAACATTGTGAGCAGGATGATAGACGCGCTCGCTCGAAAGCGCGGGCTCGCCAGGCTGCGGCAGGCGTGAGCCGCGCGGAAAGATGAGGTCAAAGACGATGTTCCCGCCGGAATCGGCTTCGCGCCAGATGCCGAAGTTCTGATTGAACTGGTCGCGCAGGCCATCGGCCTCGGTAGAGGCGCGAATGGCCAGGCCTACGGCACTCGCAGAGCGCATGTACGCCGAACGCCGCACCTTCCGGCCGAAGGTCTCCCGAAGGATCCGCGCAACCGGAGGTAGTTCAGAACCGCCGCCGGTGACGTAGAGCGTGTCGAGTTGCAGGCCGGCGTCCGCCGCTAAAAGGCTCTCGACCACTTCACGCGTGGATTCAATCTGAGGGCGGCAGCGTTCGTAATAGGTGTCGACGGGAATCGTCACCTGCAACCAGCCGGACCGTACGCGCTCGAGGTCAATGGTGACTTTGCGGGTGTTGGGATTCAGCGACTCTTTCTTCTCGCGGCATTCCTCCAGCAGGTGATGGCGTTCCGCCGGCGTGAGATCAGCGTCATGACCCGCGCTTTCAAGCGCAAGATCGGCGAGAATCTGATCGAAATCGTCCCCACCGAGATTCGGAATGCCGTCCGATGCCTCGACGGTGTGCTCGGTTTCTCCCATTGTGACCAGAGAAACGTCGAAGGTGCCCCCGCCCATGTCGTAGACCAGCAGGCCGCTGCCAATGCGGCTCGGGCGCTCCGCACTGTTGCGGTAGGCGTACTCGATGGCGGCGGCGGAAGGCTCGTTCATGAGGCCCAGCACCGTGAAGCCCGCATTCTGCGCGGCTTCTTCGGTCAGGAAACGCTGGTTGCTGTTGGCGTTCGCGGGCACGCCGAGAACCACTTCCAGCGGCTCCCCGGATTTGACACGAAGATTTGAGTGCTCCAGCAGTTGCGTTCGCAGGGCAGCCATCATCTCGGACAACAGCAGCCGCAGCGGCAGCGTCTGACCGGCGGCCCGCAGCTCGGTCTGGGGACCGGCATTGCGCAGACAGCGCTTGAGCGAACGCAGCACGGTCCAGCTGTCGTCTTCCAGCGCCACAGCTGCCTGCCATCCATAAAGTCGTTTGTCGCCCTTTACCGCGACAATAGGCGGAAACCAGTCGATTGCCTGGCCGTCGGGGGTTTCAAAATTCACCAGCGGGAAGTTGCCCCGGTCGGCCGCAGCAACCACAACGCGCGTCGTTCCGAAGTCGATGCCGATTCTCATCCACTCCAGTTTACGACGAGGGTACGGGATGAAATCGGGTGGAAAACGTGGTCCGAATCTCGCCCTTGCATTCTGCGTGGTAGCGTTTCTATCGAGGCTGGGTGGGGCTCAGGGATGCGGTTCCTCTACAGTTGTGCGATCTTTCTCGGGGCATTTCTCCTGTTCGCGGTCGAGCCCATGGCGGCTAAACGGCTGTTGCCCGCGCTGGGTGGATCGTCCGCGGTGTGGATCACATGCCTGGTGTTTTTCCAGGTTGCGCTGCTGCTGGGCTACCTTTACGCGCACTGGCTGGGCGGCCGCCCGTCGGCACGATCAGCGGTCAGTCTGCACATTGCGCTGCTGGTGGTGGCTGCGGTGCTGTTGGCTCTTGGTTACAGGCCCGATCTCAGCAGTGCGGCAGGCCATCCGCTCGCAGCCATCTTTCGAGCGCTCACGCTGACCATTGGATTGCCGTTTCTGCTGCTGTCGGCAACCAGCCCCCTGCTGCAACTTTGGCTGGCGCGTCAGGCAAACAGCGGCGTCCCGTGGAAGCTGTTTGCGCTCTCGAATGCCGGATCGCTGCTTGCGCTCGTGCTCTATCCCACTCTCATCGAACCTCATCTTTCGCTCGTCGTGCAGCGGAAGGCCTGGACCTGTGGCTTCGGCCTCTACGCGGTGCTGTGTGCGCTCATTGCCTGGAGCGCGCGTGGTGCCCAGACCACCTCGCCCGCACGGGCCAATGTGCCAAACACAAGGATCTCGTCTCGCACCCGGCTACTGTGGTTCCTGCTTCCGGCCGGCGCCGCGATCCAGTTGTGCGCGGTCACCAGTCATCTGAGCCAGAACATCGCCGCGATTCCGCTGCTGTGGGTGCTGCCCCTGGGCGTCTATCTGCTCACCTTCATCATCGCCTTCGAAGCGCCCCCCGTTCGCTTCATGTGGGTCGTAACCAGACTGCTCATCGTGCTGCTCGCGGCGCTCGCATGGATCCTCTCGAAAACCGACGTCACCTTACCGATCCAGATCAGCATTGGTTTCTTTCTTGCGGAGCTCTTCTTCGCGTGCCTCTTCTGTCATGTAGAAACGTACGTGCTCCGGCCCCGGGATCCGGCGGAGTCGACGCTGTTCTATCTCCTCATAGCAGCGGGCGGAGCGGCGGGAACCATCTTCGTCGGAATTATCTGCCCTCTCGTCTTCGACGCCAACTATGATGTGGCGCTGGCTTTTCTGACCACGGCCGCCCTGGCGCTGATTGTGCTTTGGAACCATGGCTGGGCGCAGCGCCTTTTGTGGGGCGCGGGAACAGCCTGTTTGCTGGCGCTCGTGGTCATGCTGCACATTGTTTACGCGCGCAGCACTCTCGTGGAGGAGCGGAACTTCTATGGCGCGCTGCGGGTAAGGGAATCCCACGTGCCTCCGCAGGCAGAGACGGTGCGGACGCTGTTGCATGGCACCATCGAGCACGGCACGCAGTGGTTCGCGCCGCAATTTCGCCGCAATCCGACCACATATTACGCCACGGACTCCGGCGTCGGCCTGGCGCTGCGGTTCTGCTGCGACGAGCGCAATGGGGAAAACGGGGCGCGCAACATCGGCGTCGTGGGTCTGGGCGCCGGAACCCTGGCCGCCTACGGCAAGCCTGGCGATCGAATGCGGTTCTATGAGATCAATCCCGCCATCCGCCCCATCGCGGAAAATCTGTTCACCTACCTGCGCGAATCGGGAGCGCAAATTTCCTTCGCTGACGGCGATGCCAGAATTTCGCTCGTCAATGAAGCGCCCCGGAATTTCGATGTGCTGGTGATCGATGCGTTCTCCGGCGACGCGATTCCAATTCATCTCCTGACCACGCAAGCGATGGCCGTCTACAGAAGGCATCTTGCGACGGGCGGCATCCTGGCATTTCACGTGTCGAACCAGTATCTGGACCTCGTTCCCGAAGTCGCGGCCCTGGCCGCTGCCTCTGGCATGGAAGCACGACTGGTCGACACTCCGCCGCAGGAGAGCCGAGGCGAATATCGCGCGACCTGGGTGCTGGTGACGAACAACGCAGAGTTTCTCGCAGACCCACAGATCGCGGCGTTCGCCAGGAGAATTCCAGCGCGACCGGGCTTGCGTGCCTGGACGGATGACTACTCCAGCCTTCTGCCGCTTCTCCAGTGGCGGATGCCAGGACAGTAACACTGCGAAATTAGAGAGATCCACGACCGGCATCGCTTCCAGCTTCCTCGTCCGTCAAGGAAAACACGACATATGGCCATATTTTTGTTCATTTCGATCATTTTTCTGGTCAAAGCTAACAAGATTGTGGTTAGATTGTGCCCACATCGGGCTATTTCCTTGAGCTCGATTTTCATCAGAGGCTGTGACTTATCTGGATTTTCCGAACCTATAGAGATCGGGAACTCCAAAGAATCGAGAGGGAAAAACCCTAATGACCACGAATTTGAGGCGGCTGGTTTGGGGATGCGCACTCAGTGTCGGCCTGTGCATTCCTGTGGCGATGGCGCAAAACGTGACTGGATCGATTACCGGCACGGTAGCCGATCCAACTGGAGCGGTGGTGTCGGGCGCGCAGGTGATCGCGCATGATCTCGACACGGGCGTGGACACGGCAGCCAGGACGAATGGCGAGGGTGTTTACCGCATCGACTTTCTGCCCGCAGGCCATTACCAGGTATCGGTTCAGGCATCCGGTTTCACCCAGGCAACGCTCCCGGTTTTCACGCTTGAAGCGGTGCAGACGCCGACGCTGAATGTGACGCTGCATGTGGGCAGCGGGACAACGACGGTGAACGTGACCGGGGCTCCTCCGATTCTCGACACCAGCGATCCGACGATCAGCTCAACGTTCACGGCAAACACCATTTCAAACTTTCCCCTCAATGGGCTGGATTTCTCCGCGATTACGCTGTACCAACCGGGGGCCGTCGACACAGCGGGCACCTCGGGTCCGACGGTTATCGAGCGCAGCACCTATTACGTCGATACGCCGAATATGAACGGCAACCGCGCGCAATCGAACAACTACACGCTGGATGGTATCGACATCAACGAGAGCTTCAATAACCTGATCTCCTACAGTCCCTCACCGGACTCGCTCCAGGAAATCAGGGTTCTGACCGCCAATTCGCCGGCTCAATTCGGCAATGTTGCCGGCGGTGGCGTCGTGAGCATTCTCAAGAGTGGAACCAACAGTTTCCATGGTTCGGCATTCGGCTATGTGCAGGACTATCGGCTGAACGCAAATTCGTGGCAGAACGATCAGAGCGGCTCGCCCATCAGTCCCTTCTCGCAGGCCCAGTTCGGCGGTTCGCTGGGCGGCCCGATTCTGCGCAACAAGCTGTTTTTCTTTGTCGATTATCTGGGGTCCCGCTACCACACCGGCGGCACCGGATTCGCCAGCGTCTACACTGCGCAGGAGCGGACCGGCAACTTCTCCGATCTGCTGGCGGCTTACGGGACGCAGCTTTATGATCCGTCGAACGCCTTTGCCCCTTACGCCGGCGACATCGTCACGGTGGTTAATCCAGTGGCGAAGTTTCTGTTCGCCAACCCTAAGCTTTACCCGCTGCCCAACAATGCGGCGACCGATGGCCTGATTCACAACAACTACAAGGGGCCGACTCGGCAGTACAAAGCCAACAACCAGGGCGACATCAAAATCGAGTACGACTTTCGCGGATCCGACAAGATCACGGGCTTCTACTCTATGTCGACGGCCTACGATGGTTCGACCGCGGTACTGCCCATTACTTTCCCCGGCGTGAATCTGTTCCCTACTAAGGTGACGGGCGCCAACTGGGTCCATACCTTTTCTTCGTCGCTGGTGAACTCCCTGCACCTGGGATTTACCAGAACGGACTGGAACGAAGGGTTCCCGCAGGATTCGACTGGACAATTCGGCACGAGCGGTAACGCGAAGGTGGGCATCGCTTTCGCGAACCAGACGTTCAATGGCTTCTCGTTTCAAAACATCCAGGGCGTCTACGGTTCGAGCAGTAACAACAATGGACCGACCGGAGTGGGAACGCCTGCCTTCGATGGCGGGGTCATCGACAACACGTACAGTTACATGGACGACGTTATCTGGCAGCGCGGGCGGCACACGCTGACCATGGGCATGGAAGCCCTGCGTTACCAGAACAACTATCCGACCAGCAACAACAACGGCTATCTTGGGTCGTTGACGTACAACGGCGCATTTACCAGCAACCCCGCGGTGCCGAACTCAGGGTTTGGCGGAGCGGATTTTATACTGGATCGGGTAAGCGGCGCGGCGGTGACGCTGAACAGCGTGAACGTCGGCCAGCGGCAGTGGCGTGCAGCCGGATACGTGCAGGACGATTACCGGGTGCGTCCGACCCTCACGCTGAACTTTGGCGTGCGTTACGAGTATGACGAACCCTGGATTGAAGAGAACAACAAGACCGGCAATGTCGACCTGAGCACCGGGCAGGTGATTTACGCCGGCCATGTGCCCACAGGAGCGCCCGCCGGAGCCGGATTGTGCAAGAACGACGGCTGCTACGACTCCAACTTCCGGCAGATTATGCCGCGGCTCGGCTTCGAATACCAGGGGATGAACCGCCTGGTCGTGCGCGGCGGCTACGGAGCGACGAGCTTCTACGAAGGCAACTCATCGAATCAGCGGCTGACGTCGATTACACCATTCATTCAGGCTGTTAACGTCACCGTTGTGACACCCTCAGCCGGAAACCCCGGAGCCCCTCGCACTGCGGAACAGGGATTTGCCGGTGGCTCGGTTGCGTATGGCGGCACCTTCAATGTTTACCCGCAGAACATTCAACCCGCGTATATCCAACAGTGGAACCTGACCTTTGACTACGCTCTAACCCACTCGGCCTCACTCCAGGTTGGGTATGTTGGCGAGCAGGGGCAGCACATCGAAGATTACGGCAATGTGAATCAGTACCGAGTGAACGGTGACCCAACGAGTGCGCCGTTCTATAACAACCAGTACATCGGCATCAACGCTATCGATCCCTCGGTGAGCATTGGCTCCAACTCGCTGCTCATTACCGAATCGCGCGCGATGATGAACTACAACGCACTGCAGTCGACCTTCCGGCAGCATCTGACGCGCGGTCTGGAATACACCGTGAACTACACCTATGGCAAGGCGATGACGAACAGCCTGGGCAACTACGCCCTGCAGGTGAACGGCTTCAGCGGTGCATTCCAGAATTACTACGATTCTGGGGCGGATTACGGCCCGGCCGGTTACGACGTGAAACACAACCTGTCCTTCACCGGTGTTTATGCGGTACCGTTCGGACGCGGACAGGAATTCTTCTCTAACGCGAATCGTGGAATCGACGCGGTACTGGGTGGCTGGAAGATTTCGGCTGACGGGGTCGCGTGGTCGGGATTTCCGCAGACTGTCACCGGCCCCGGCAACAACTCAAACAGCTACGGTAATGCGCGGCCGGATCAGTTCCGCAAACCGAAAGTCGTGCATCGGAATCTCGCACAGTGGTTCGGCGACGATCCTTCGGTGCGGGACTTCTGTGCGAACGGGGATGATGGGATCTGCGCGTATGGAACACCTCCGGCGAACAGTTCCGGGGGTACAGCGTTCGGTACGGTAAGGAACGGCTCCCTGCGAGGCCCCGGCTACAACAACGTGGACCTGTCGGCATTCAAAGACTTCCACACCTATCACGAACAAGCGGTCGGATTCCGCTTTGACGCCTTCAACGCATTCAACATCGTCAGCTACGGTAATCCGGATACCAACGCAACCGACACAGCCAACTTCGGAGCCATCACAACGCAGAGCCAGATTCGTTCGCAGGAACGGCGGCTGCAATTCTCCGCGCACTACTCGTTTTAGCGAAAAAAGGGGGCTGCCGCAAAGCGTCAGGGGCAGCCCCGCGGTTTTCAGCAAGTCCGGGGCCCGCTTTGCGGCGTGGTATAACGGCGCGTACAACCACCACCCCAGGAAGATGGATTCGGATTTTATGCAAGTTGAGATATGCGTCGATTCGGTGGAATCGGCGATTGCGTCAGAACGCGGCGGTGCGCAACGTGTGGAGCTCTGCAGCAATCTGCTGGAGGGTGGGGTTACTCCTTCCTCCGGACTGATCGCCGTTGTGCGGGAGCGGATCGGCATTGCCCTGTTTGTCATGATCCGTCCCCGCGGAGGAGATTTTTGCTACACGGACCTCGAGCTCGAAATCATGCAACAGGACATCCGGCGAGCGCGGGAGCTGGATGCCGATGGCGTCGTACTGGGAGTGCTGGATCGATACGCGCATGTAGATGTTCCGCGCACCCGGAGCCTGGTGGAGATGGCCAGCCCTTTGCCGGTCACGTTTCATCGCGCCATCGATATGACGCCCGATCCGCACGAATCGCTTGAAGATGTGATCGCTACCGGCGCAAGCCGTGTGCTGACCTCAGGAGGAGCAGCCAAAGTGACCCTGGGCCTTTCCGTTGTTGCACGCATGGTCGAGAATGCGGGAGATCGCATCGCCATTATGGTCGGCGGCGGCATTACGCCGGAAACCATCGTCGGCGTCGCTGAAGCCACGGGCGCGACCGAGTTCCACGCGAGCCTTCGCTCCGCTCAGCCGAGTCCGCTGCAGTTTCTCAGGCGAGATGTTCCGATGGGCGAGATTCCCGACCGCGAATACCTGCGCTACGTCGTGGAAGAGAAAAACGTGCGCGCTCTCTCGCTGGCCCTGCACCCCACGGAGGACGAGCGAGCCGCCGCCCGTCGGATTTAAGTGATCATATCGCGCGACCAACGTGGCGGGGCCTCCCTTTCAGCGATAATGGTTCGGCAATCCCATGTCTCTGAAAACTGAGCAAAGGGCAAAAAACATTCTGCAGCTGCTGCTGCAGCACGGCAACGCGTCGGTCGACGAGCTGGTCGGCTTTCTGGGCGCATCCGCACCCAGCGTGCGTCGTGACCTGGCGCGCCTGGAAGAACGCAACCTGGTGCATCGCACCCACGGCGGCGCGCGGCTGGCTGGGCAGATGCAGTATGAGCCGTTCCGCTTCGATTCTTCGTTTCATGTTCGCGAATCGCGCTTCGCCGACGAAAAGCGTCGCATCGGTATGGCGGCGGCGGAGTTAATTCGCGAACACGATACAGTGGGATTTACGGCGGGAACCACCCCGACCCAGGTCGCGCGCTGCATTCGTCATCGCAATTCCATCCACATCATCACCAACGCTGTGAATATCGCGATGGAACTGAGCAATCAGCCCGCTCTCAATGTGACGTTAACCGGAGGCACCATGCGATGGGCGGGCGCATTTTCGCTCACTGGCCCAACCGCCATCGAGATGCTTAATGGCGTCTTCATGGACAAGACCTTCATCGGAGCCTGCGGCGTGGATGCGCAACGTGGTGTCACCACCATCGAGCCGGACGAAGCAGCTGTTTTCCGCGCGATGGTGCGCCAGGCAAAGCAAGTCATCGTGGTTGCCGATTCGAGCAAGATCGGTATGGTGAGCCCGGCGCTCATCTGTCCCGCAAATGAAATCGACATCCTGGTGACCGACACCGGCATCGCGACGGATGTGCTCGCAGCGTTCCGAGCCAACGATATTGAGGTGCAAGCGGTATGAATTTGATGAAACGGCTGGTGTGGCTGCTCTTGATCGCGATCCTCTCCCCGGCCTTCGCTGCGGAACATCCGGTGGGGCTGTTCTACATGACAAGCGATCCCAAATCGATTCGTGATTTTTTTGCTCACTCCTCCCAGATCGATTTGTTGGTCCCAGCCTGGTATCAGGTGGATGAGAACGGCCTCGTGACCGGAGCGCCGGAGCCCGCGGTACTGGCCCAGGCGCAAAGTGAGAAACTGCCCGTGATGCCCATCGTCGCCCTCTTCAACAAGAGAAGCTTTCATCTGCTGTCGACCAGCTCGACGGCCCAGGCGCAAATGAACGCGGCGTTGATTCGCGAATGTAAGCTGCACGCGTACACCGGCTTTCAGTTCGATCTCGAAAATGTCGAATGGACCGACCGGGATGCGCTTTCCGCGCTTGTAGCCAACACTGCGGCCGAACTGCATCGCGCCGGTCTCCAGCTCAGCATCGCGACGGTTCCCAACGCGCCCGGATATCCGGGCACTGGAGCTTTCGCAAAATGGATTTACACCGACTGGCGCGGCGCCTATGACCTGGCCGCCCTCGCAAAATCCGTCGACCTGCTTTGCCTGATGACCTACGACCAGAACACGCGCTGGACCGAGCCCGGGCCGGTCGCCGGCTGGCAATGGACCGTTGACAACATGAAGTACGCGCTCGAAGTCGTGCCGAAGGAAAAGCTGTCGCTCGGCATTCCACTTTACGGCTACCACTGGTACACGGGCGCGCCCACCATTGCGCCTGCGACGCACGAGGGTGAGCTGCCCACGGAGAAACCTAACCCGACAGCCGACTACATCAGTACCGCCGACGCGTTGCAGCTGGCTCATGACTGGAACGGCAAGATTCAGTGGGACGACGAAGATCATAGCGCGTGGTTTTACTTCTATCGCGATCAGATGCGTGAGTGGATCTTTTATACCGATCTGCATACGTTTCGCGACCGTTATGACTTGGTGCAGCAGAATGGGCTGCAGGGATTTTGCTCCTGGGTGCTTGGCGAAGAAGACCCTGCGATCTGGACGTTTCTACCGAAGCGACGTCCGTAGGTCGACTAAAAGTCTCATCCTCGATGGGAGTCGTTCAAGTGCAGTATTTTCTCGGCGTGGACGCCGGCGGCACGAAGACCGAGTTTGTTCTGGGCGATGAGAATCGCGAGCTGGGCCGCGTGCGCACTCGCACCATCAAGAGAATGAAGGCAGACGCGGACACGGCCGAAGCCAATCTCAGAACCGCGCTGCAGGAACTGCACCGTGCGGCCGGCATTTCTCCGCAGGCCATCTCCCGATGTTGCATCGGGACCGCTGGCGAAACTGTGCCCATGGTTGTGAACTGGCTTCGCGACGCCTTTTCTCGTCACGTCGGAGGCGAGTTGATCATTGTCGGAGACGTGGAGATCGCCCTTGACTCTGCCTTCTTCGGCGGCCGGGGCGTCCTGGTGCTCGCCGGAACCGGATCGAACGTCGCTGGCCGCGCTGCGCCCGGCGAAATCGTGACCGCGGGTGGTTGGGGCCCGGCCCTGGCCGATCAGGGGTCGGGACATTTCCTGGGACTCGAAGCGCTGCGTCGCGGTTTTCTCGCGATCGATCAGAAACGTGCGACACGCGTGTTAGACGACGCGCGAGCCTTCTGGAATCTTGGCTCACTGTCTGCGCTCATTGAGTTTGCCAACGCTAATCCCGCTCCGGAGTTTTCAAGACTGGCTCCTCTGGTCGTCAAAGCTGCGGAACAAGGCGACGCCGTCGCTCAGGAAGTTGTCGCTCAGGGCGGTAGCGATCTGGCTGCGCTGGCCGGGCTTGTGATTGAACGCATCCGTGCGATAGAGGCCCAGACCGATTCTCCATTCGAAGTTCCCGCTGTAGCCGTCGCCGGCAGCATACTCGAGCGAGTCGTGCCGCTACGTAGTGTGATGATCGCGGATTTGCGCCGGCGTTACCCTGACATTCGCATAATCGCTAAGCCGGCCGATCCACCAGCTGGCGCTTTGTGGGCAGCACGGCAGAACACGGGACGGACAACCGCCGCGCATGAATGAACGCAGCAGAAATGAAATCATAGGGACTGAGTGAAACATCGCTTCCTCAATTTATGTCTCGCGACAATCCTCTTCGCGATCGCCGGCGCGGCCGATACGCGAGCACAGAACTCAGTTTCGATTAAACCTTCTCCGCAGCAGGTCGCCTGGCAGGATCTCGAATTCGGCGTGATCCTCCATTTCTCGACGAATACATTTTTGGATCGGGAATGGGGCGACGGTAGTGCCAGCCCCGCTGTGTTCAACCCAACGCAGTTCGATCCCGACCAGTGGATGCAGGCGATTCATGCTTCAGGGGCCAGATACGTGGTCCTTGTGGCAAAGCACCATGACGGATTCTGCCTCTGGCCTACAGCGCAAACCGATTACAGTGTGAAGTCCAGCCCGTGGAAGAACGGCAAGGGCGATGTCGTAGGTGATGTCGCGCGCGCCGCCCGCAAGTACGGATTGAAATTCGGGATTTACCTGTCGCCCTGGGACCGCCACGAGCCCCGCTACAACGACGCCGCGGCTTACGATCAGTACTACAACGCGGAGCTCGAAGAACTGGCACAGAATTACGGTGACCTTGTCGAGTTCTGGCTTGATGGCGCAGGCAGTGCCGGCCACGTCTACGACTTCAAAAAGATTATCGAAACGCTGCGCACCTATCAGCCGAACACCATCGTCTTCGCCGATACCGCCCTGTTCGAATATGGCGACGCGCGCTGGGCAGGCAACGAAGCCGGCCGCGTGCCGTACGAAAACTGGAACGTCATTGACCGGCATGGTTATCTGCGGTGGCGCCCCGTGGAAGCAGACACACCGCTGCGCGCAAACCACTGGTTCTGGCATCCGAACGACGAAGCCTCACTCAAGAGTGTCTCTCAGCTGCTCACGACCTGGGACCAGACAGTGGGCCACGGGGCGCAGCTCATGCTGGGGATCGCGCCGGATCGCCGTGGCCTTCTGCCTGAAAGCGACGTTGCGCGTCTCAATGAATTCGGCCACGCCCTGCGCGAACGCTACGCGCACAATCTTGCGTTAGGTCACGCGCCGGCGCCACCCGACATTGCCGCAGCGATCGATGGCGATCCTGATACGTTTTGGTCGGCTCCCGCCGGTTCCAGCCATTCTTCGATCGAAGTTCGATTCAACAAATCCGTTACCTTCAATCGCGCGATCACCATGGAGTGGCTGAACGACGGGCAGCGCATCGAAAAGTATTCCATCCAGATCCTGAACGGCGGCGCCTGGAAGAGTGTGGCCACAGCGCAAGCCATCGGGCATGAAAAGATCGATGTTTTCCCGGCCGTGACAGCCAGCCGCGTTCGACTGAATATTATTTCCAGCACCGGCGGCGCGGCGATTCGTGAATTTCAGCTCTACAACGTTCAGGATTCCGGAGGACGATGAGCAAGTGAGAAACCTACCCGGCGGCGGCCGCCGCCCACTACTGTTCCTGCTTTGTTTTTGCGTAATGGCGCCGAGGTTGCATGCGTCCACGCCTGCGCGACCCCCGCTCATCCCTCAGCCGCGCCAGTTTACTCCGCGAGAAAATGTCTCGATCGCAGGCGGCGTGCGCGTAATCATTCCGAAAATCGATCCTGAAGATCGATTCACAGCCCTGGATCTGCGAGAAGCTCTCAAAGAGCGTGGCATCCCTTCCCGGACGTCAGCAACGGCTGTGCGCATTTATCTTCTGCGCGATGACACGGCCGTCGCGCGTCGGACGCTGCTTCGCGAAAAAATCGGCTTTGATACGGACATGTTGCATGAAGGCTATGTGCTCGTCACGAGCAAAAACGAAATCTTCGTCATTGGACACACCGCAGCAGGCGTCTTCTACGGAGCGCAGACGCTGAAGCAACTACTGCACACAGGCCGCGGTAATCCGGCCTTCGCGGGTGCGGTAATTCGCGACTGGCCGGCAATGCACTGGCGTGGCGTTCACGATGATCTGTCGCGCGGCCCTGTTCCCACGCTCCAATTTCAGGAAAAGCAGATCCGTACCTTCGCCGCCTACAAACTGAACGTCTACTCGCCCTACTTCGAAAACACCATGCAGTATGCATCGAATCCGCTCCCCGCTCTCCCCGGCGGTTCTATTTCTGCCGAAGACGCGAAAGCGTTGGTGGAGTACGCGAAGAAGTATCACGTAACAATCATTCCGGAGCAGGAGGCGTTTGGTCATCTGCATAAGGTTCTGACTTGGCAGCAATACGCCCCTCTGGCGGAGATTCCGAATGGTGCGGTGCTGGCGCCGGGGCAGGCGGGTTCGATTCAGCTGATCACGCAGTGGTTCGATGAACTGGCAGGGATTTACCCTGGACCGTTTTTACACGTCGGTGCCGACGAGACTTTCGAGCTGGGGCAGGGACAGACAAGCAACGACGTAACGCAGCGGGGCCTGGGCGCGGTCTACATCGATTTTCTTTCCGGCATCCATCAGGCGCTCACACCATTGCATCGACGGCTCCTGTTCTGGGGCGACATTGCAATGAAGAGCCCCGACCTTGTACCCAGGCTGCCGCATGACATGATCGCGGTCGCATGGGAATACGAGCCGCACCCGGAGGGGTTCCAGCGCTGGCTCGATCCGTACACCAGGGCCGGCATGGAAACCTGGGTTTCGCCGGGAGTGAACAACTGGAACCGGGTATGGCCGAACTACGACATGGCCCTCCGCAACATCCAGGGATTTGTTGCTGACGGGCAGCACGCGGGCAGCACCGGAATGCTGAACACAATCTGGAATGACGACGGTGAAGGACTCTTTCTCGAGGATTGGTATGGTGTCCTGTTTGGCGCTGCAGCCTCGTGGCAGGCCGGTACGAGCGACGTTGCGCAATTCCAGCAGGATTATGGCCCGGTCTTCCACGGGGATATCACCGGCGACATCGACGAGGCACAGCGCGCACTCATCGCCGCCCATCAGGCTCTGGGACGAGCGGGACTAAGCGACGCGCGCGACTCTTATTTCTGGGTCGACCCGTGGAGTGCCGCAGGCCAGCAGACTGCCACGAAGATTCGGCCCGTAAGTGCTGAAGTGCGCCTCGATGCGGAGCGCGCCCTGACGCTGATTGCGCAAGCCAGAGCCGCGACGCCGCTCCGCGAAGCCGAAACGCTGGACGCGATGGACCTCGGCGCGCGGCGCATTGACTTCCTTGCGCTCAAGTTTCAGCTTGCCGATCAGGTCGCCGACGCGTACCGGCGTTTGTACGACGGGCAGGGGACGCCGGAGATTGCAACACACACATCGCGCGATTTGTGGAACCTCGCCGGCGTCAACGGACTTTGCGAGGACCTGCGCGATGGCTACAGTTACCTTGGCGGACGTTTCAACCAAGTTTGGCTTGCGGAAAGCCGCCCCTTCTGGCTGAACATCGTGACGGCCCGCTACGATTCTTCCGCTGAGTTATGGGCAGTGCGCAGCGCCAAAATTGCCGCCGCCCGCGACCAGTGGAACCAGCGTCACACTTTGCCGGCGCCGCAGGAAATAGGCATCCCTCCCGTCACACCGGAATAAAATTGATTTCCATGTCGCTGGCCACTGCACCTGTTTCGCATCTGCGCACCATCGACCTGGTGCTGGTTGCTGTGTATCTGGTTGGCATCACGCTGTTCGGCCTCCGTTTTCGTAAAACGCGCGGCAGTTCGCTGCGATCCTATTTTTTGGCCGATCGCAATTTGCCGTGGTGGGCCATTGCCCTTTCCATCGTAGCCGCGGAAACCAGCACTCTCACCATCATCAGCGTTCCTGGCCTCGCATTCACGGGTGATTTTGGATTTCTGCAGATCGCGCTCGGCTATCTGGTGGGACGCATCGTAATTTGCATTTTGTTTCTCCCACGCTATTTTCGGGGCGAGATGCTGACTGCCTACCAACTCATCGGCCAGCGTTTTGGTCGCCGACTGCACCGTTTTACGGCCAGCCTGTTTTTGGTGATGCGTGCCGCGGCCGAGGGCGTTCGTGTCTTTGCGGTCGCCATTGTTGTCGGCGTTTCAATAGGAACCGGAGACCTGACATCGATCGCGATTCTCTCCGCTCTTACGTTGCTCTATACATTTGAAGGTGGCATGGCCGCCGTGATCTGGACCGACGTGGTGCAGATGTTCCTCTACGTCGGAGGCTCGTTGATGGCGCTCGTGACGGTGTGCCACAAAATTCCTGGCGGATGGAGTGCGCTGGTTGCGGGTGCCTCCGCAGCGCACAAGCTGACTGTGCTGCACTTTTCCTGGTCGCTCGCGGAAACCTACACATTTCAGGCTGGCGTGCTGGGCGGATGCTTTCTCACGATGGCGAGTCACGGAACCGATCAGCTGATGGTGCAACGCCTGTTGGCCGCGAAGAACCTGCGTGAGTCGCGCCTTGCGCTGTTGGCCAGCGGCGCAGTTGTTTTTTTTCAGTTCACCTTGTTTCTGCTGATTGGTGCGGGCCTTTTCGTTTATTACAGAGAGATGGGCAGTGCCCCACACCTCGGAGCGGACCGTATCTTTCCGGTATTCATCGTCCAGCAAATGCCGGTTGGGGTTGCAGGGCTCATGATCGCTGCCATTCTGGCGGCGGCCATGTCGAACCTGAGCGCTGCACTCAACTCGCTCGCTTCGACCTCCGTCGTCGATTTCTATCTGCCGCGGCTTCCGGAGATTTCCCCTGCTATGCGCACGCGGCTTTCGCGGCTGATGACGGTTGTATGGGCTGTCGTCTTATTCGCGCTCGCGATGTTTTCTCGCAACGGGGGGCACGTCGTGGAAATCGGCCTCTCCATTGCCTCCGTGGTATGGGGCGCGATGTTAGGAGTCTTTTTGCTGGGCACTCTCAGCCGTCGAGCCGGCGAGCGCGGCACGCTTCTCGGCATGGTGGCCGGCGTGGCAATCAACCTGCTTCTCTGGATCCAGCCGCGTGCGTTGTCCTTCCCGGTAGCCGGCCACACGCTCGTGGTTCCAAAAATTGCATGGACCTGGTGGGTGTTCATCGGATCGCTGGTGACGTGCGCGGTAGGCTACGTGGCAAGCGTATTGTTTCCTGAATCGGAGACGCAACACGAGGAGATCATCGAGACATGAATCGCTTTCGTCACGCGGCGATGGCCCTGCTGGCCCTGGGTGCCGCCTGCGGCGTTGTCCGCGCCCAAAATAGCTTCGATGCCATCGACCCAATCGTGAACCAGGGCATTGCCGATCATTTGCTTCCCGGCGCGGTCGTCGTTGTTGGTCATAACGGCAGAGTTGTTTTTCGCCGCGCTTATGGCATGCGCTCGCTCGAACCCACACAGGAGCGCATGACCCTCGACACCATCTTTGACATGGCGTCTCTGACCAAACCGCTGATGACAGCTACTTCAATCATGCAGCTTTACCAAAAGGGAAAACTGGCCTTCGACGATCCGGTGGCAAAGTATCTGCCCGCGTTCGGGGCCAATGGAAAACAGAACATTACGATTCGTGAACTGTTGACACATTATTCCGGCCTGCCCCCAGACCTTCCTCTCGGTGAACCATGGGAAGGAAAAGGAGAGGCGTATCGGCGCGCCTTCGCCATTGCACCGGCGGGTCCCCCCGGCGAACAATTTGTCTACAGCGACATCAATTACGTCGTCCTGGGCGCTCTGGTCGAAAAGCTTTCGCACCTGACGCTCGACGAATACACACGGCGCTTCATCATCGAACCACTGGGACTGAAACACACGCGATACCTGCCGCCGGAGTCGTGGATTCCGCGCATCGCGCCGACTCAGTATGAACATGGAGCGTCCGCCTATGGAGTTCCTGGCTTGCCAACCGGCCCCGGCGACGTGATGCTCCGCGGCGTGGTGCACGATCCAACCTCGCGCCGTATGGGAGGCGTGGCGGGTCACGCCGGATTGTTCAGCACCGGCGACGATCTCGCCGTCTACGCGCAGAATTTGTTGGATCGCCTCGCGGGCCGGCCGAGCAAGTTCCCCCTGTCACGAGCCGTATTGCGGAAAATGGTGACGCCGGAACAGCCACCGGGCGGAAAAGCTCTCCGCGGTTTTGGCTGGGATATCAATTCGCCGTATTCCAGCAATCGCGGCTCCATCTTACCGGTGGGATCCTTTGGCCATACAGGTTTTACGGGAACATCTCTTTGGATCGATCCGGCCGACGACACCTACGTGATCGTGCTGGCAAATTCCGTTCATCCGAATGGACCGAAAAGAATCACGGCTCTCCGCGGCAAAATTGCCGATGCCGCTGCGATGGCTCTCGGCATTCGCCCAGTGACCCATGCAAAGATTAAGACCGGCATCGACGTGCTGGAGAGCGACGGCTTTCGAGAACTTGCCGCCATGGCTCATCGTCACGGCGGAAGGTTGCGGCTGGGCCTTCTCACAAATCAGACTGGAGTCGACGCGTCGGGTCGGCGTACCATCGATGTTCTCCTCCACGATGCGGAGCGCGCGGTGCCGGGCCTCACGCTGACTACGCTCTTCAGTCCGGAGCACGGCATTGCGGGCGCTTTTGACCAGCCGAATGTTCCGAACTCGACCGACGCCACGACAGGGCTGCCCGTGATCAGTCTGTATGGCGCCAAAGATTCCGATCGCCGGCCGTCGCCGGATTCGCTGCGAGCGCTCGATGCCGTCGCCATTGATCTTGACGACGTTGGCGTTCGCTTCTACACATACGAAGCTGTGCTTCGGTACTTTCTGGAAGCGGCCGCAGGCGCCAATACGGAAATCGTCGTACTAGATCGCCCCAATCCCATCACCGGCTCGATGATTCAGGGACCCATTTCCGGTGCGGGTACAGAGAGCTACGTTAACTCCATTCCTGTTCCGGTGCGGCATGGCATGACACTCGGCGAACTCGCCCGTTACGATACGCAACAACTACAGTTACACATTCCGCTGACGGTCGTCGCCGTCCGTGGCTGGCGGCGCGCGGAGTGGCAGGACACGACCGGGCTCCCATGGGTCAATCCCTCGCCTAACCTGCGCACTATGGAAGAAGAGACTCTCTATCCCGGGGTCGGACTGATCGAGACTACGAATATCTCGGTGGGCCGCGGTACAGACACACCCTTCGAGATCGTGGGTGCGCCGTGGATCGATGCCGCCGCGCTCACGCAATTCCTCGATCGGCGCCATCTCACGAATCTGCGCTTCGCTCCCGCTGACTTCACGCCCCGGAAACCGTATCCATATGGCGGAGAGGTCTGCCATGGAGTTCGCATCGCGGTCGCGGATCGCAATGCGCTGGATTCCCCTGAATTCGGCATTGAATTGGCGTCCGCGTTGCATAAGCTTTATCCGGAGCAGTTCCAGTTGCAGAAGATGAATACCCTGCTCGCGAATCGCGCCGTCCTCGATGCCATCGCTGCGAATCAGGACCCGCGGCGCATCGCAGAAGGGTGGCGAACCGCACTGGGGGTCTTCGCGAAAGAGCGAAATAAAGCGCTGATCTACAGGCCCTGACCCACGAGACCAGGTGATTCTGCGAGTGCCGGCCGCGAAATTCCTTGCAACGAGGCTGGGCTTGCAATATCCTGCGGCAACATTCGAGACGTAGATTTCCAGTGAAACCCAGGTGCCGAAATGACCGTGGGATTGCGCCCTTCTGTTCGGAGTCTTTTACTGCTGATTCTGCCGTCACACCGCTGGAATAGACCGATTCTTCCGATGGTGAGCGCATTCTTACTGCTCTGTATCTGCGGCTGCGGACCGAGGCGCGTACGCGCGGACTTTAAGAACTATGAGGCTGCCTATGCGGCCACTGCCAACCACGAACTGCTGCTGAACCTGGCACGCCTCGAAAATCACGATCCTGCCTACTTCTTCAAACTGGGTCAGATTTCCAGCGCTTATCGAATGCAGGCCAGCCTTACCGGCAACGGCCAGTTGAGTTCCGGCAGCGGCGCCGTTCAGATCCCGACCGGCGGCGGTACCCCCGGCATTACCTATGAAAATGATCCGACTTTTCAATTCATTCCTGTCAATGACGACACCAACGCGCGTCTCTTGCTGGAACCTATCCAGGCAGAAACGTTCGATGCCCTCTATCAGCAGGGATGGCGGATCGACCAGCTGTTTCGCCTGCTCGTCGATCGTGTCGAGATTACGCGGCCCCAGCTTGTGACTGCGGATGGAAAACCCAGCAGCGATTGCGAGATCGAAACCATCCGCAATCTTCCTCCAACCACTCTCGCCAGTCTCAACACTGCCAGCCAGGAGGAACTCAGCAGCTACGTCACCTTTCTTCGCGTCAGCGCGCTCGTCTACGAATTGCAGCGACAAGGGCATCTGGTGCTCGGCAGCACCGAAGCGTTCAGGCCCTTCAACAAGGACGCCGTAATTCCTCTGCGTAAACCGAAGCCGCCGTCCTCAACCGACAGCGGTACCGGCAAGGACGATTCTGGTCGGGGAAACGACGACGGGCTCGCAGCAAAGGATCTGGAGGATGCAGTCGACAAGAACAACATCTGGCAGCTGACCCCCCAGGGCTGGGTGCTGGGTCGTAAGGTCTTCACGCCGGTGTTTTACCTGACTCCCATGACACCCGTAACCACGACACAGGATGGCAAGCCAGAGACGACTTTCGTCGCAGATGTCGATCAGATTATCCCCGACATCCACATGACCGAGCTGTCTTCAGGAAACGCCCTGCGGAATGCCATGGTGGTCTTGAAAAACGGCTTCTCCATCCAAACGCAGGGCAGCCAGCAGGAGACGGAAGAGCAAGTCTGCACGACACCGCCGCCCGCAACTACCGCCGGTACTTCCGCGACCGCACCTGATGTGAAAATGTCGGCAAAGCTGATCCTGCGCTCGTTGATTGCAGTGATGGCCGCTGCTGCTCAGGAACAGAAGACCTTTGAGCAGCTCCAGAGCAGTGATCCCATGATTCCGGAAAGTAAATAC
Source organism: Acidobacteriaceae bacterium (assembly GCA_036490815.1). Classification (GTDB taxonomy): domain Bacteria; phylum Acidobacteriota; class Terriglobia; order Terriglobales; family Acidobacteriaceae; genus Palsa-343. The sequence goes on along the minus strand of DASXDF010000064.1, from coordinate 11,343 downwards.
GACAAGGGGTTGAACACGCCAGGAAGTTCCTATTCGGCCAAATTCAGCGACGAAGTTCCGCCCATCGAACAGATTCCCCTGCTGACCCTCAACTGGAAAGACAGGACTCAGCTGAGCGATCCCCCACTGGTCGAAGTCAACTACCGCGGCCACGAGTATATGATCGCCGACGGTGTTCCCGATCCCAACCATCCGGCATCGGCGGAAAATAAATACTGGAACCGGGACATGTTCCGACTAATCAACGCGCTGACATCGCAGGTTACAGTTGATATATCGAAGTTCCCGCTCCCGGAGATTCTGCAGCTGCATTCGGACTGACATCGGAGCCGCAGTTACATTTGCCGAATATGTCCCCGCCCCCGAAGGATACAAATTCGCCGATTCGGCTGCCGGCTATTCTGGCGATCGGCTTCACTGGACACCGCAAGCTGCCCGACGAATCCCGATGCCGCGAGCTGATTCGCAAATTCCTTGAGCATCAAAAGACGGCCACAGCAGGCATCGTGTGCGGAGTCTCGTCGGCGGCTGCAGGCGGAGACCTGCTCTTCTCAGAAAGCTGCCTGGAACTCAACATCCCGCTGCGCATTTTGCTCCCCATGCCACCGGAACGATTTCGCAACGATTTTGACGCGGTCACCTGGGAGCGGGCGCAACGCGTTCTGAACAGTGCAATTTCTGTCGAGCTCACCAGCGATCATGAACAGCGCCACGAAGCCTACTACGAATGCGGGATCGAGACCGTCCAGCAAAGCCAGCTCCTTATGGCCCTGTGGGATGGGAAGGAAGCGCGTGGCATGGGCGGGACTGCGGAGATTGTCGCTTTTGCGAAGGCGATTGGCAGGCCTGTCGTCTGCTTTCACAGCGAAACCGGAGAACGACAGATTCTCAACGAAAACGCGATGGCCGGGTTGCAGCATGATTCCACAATGGATTTTTTGAACGGGTTGCCGGATGTCGGTCTCGCCAAACCTGAGGGCGATGGCGAGCCTCTGATTCGCGCATGGTTCGCGAAGCTGGACGCCAGCGCCAGCCATTTCGCCCCCCGGGCGCGCACCCTCGCTTCGGTCCCGGTAATCTACACCGCGGCGGCTGCGTTGTTCAGCGGATTTGCGGTGCGCAGTCCGGAGGCAAGTTCGCTGCTGGCCTTCAGTGCGGCCCTGGGGGTGGTGGCTGCGCTTCTCCCCGCCATTCTGCGCCTCGATTACTGGCAGATGCGCTGGGCTCGCACCCGCACCGCAGCCGAGGTTTGCCGGTCCATGATCGCGTTGTGGAACACACCCGGCCCTTACAATCTTGTCCTGCCCGAAATGATTCCCGACCTGACCGGCGTACTCACTTCTTTGAACTTTCTGCGCATGAAAGACACTGGCCGCCGCGGCGTGTCGCTCGAGCAATTCAGATGCGCCTATCGTGAAGAGCGCCTGCAGGAACAGATTCACTACTTCTCGCGTAAGTCCGAAGAGGCGGCGCGCGAAGAGCGACTCTTTCGCGCCATCGCGTGGATCAGCGGCGGGTTGGCGGTGCTGATCGCACTCTGGTGGTTCGGCGGTCGGCTCCTCGGAGGTTCGCCCCGCTCGCACTTCGCCGGTCGATGGATTCCACTGGCCATCTCCGCCCTCTTTCAAATCGCTACCGTCGCAGGAGCACTGGTGGTCGTCAAAGATTGCAACCGGCGGCAGCAGCGCTATCGGGAGCTGCAGCAGTGGCTCGAAAACTGGTCTCCGCAATTCGACGCACTCAACACGTGGGGAATGGTACTGCAGGTAGCTACGCGGGTGGAGCGCGCTCTGCTGGTGGAGTTGCTCGAGTGGAGATCGCTGATGCAGCATGCAAAGTTGCCCGGTAAATAGCGAATGAAAAATATTCTCGCTCTCGATGGCGGCGGCATTCGCGGGGTTTTCACGCTGGAGATCCTCGCCCGCATGGAGCAGCTTCTGCGGAAGCACTACGGCCGCGATGACCTGGTTCTGCGCGATCACTTCGACTTTTTTGCCGGCACCAGCACAGGCGCCATCATCGCCGCCTGCCTGTGCTGGGGCATGTCTGTCGAAGAAATCCTGGATCTCTACGTGAGCTATGGCAGAGCGATGTTCCAACCAGTCCCCTGGTTCGATCCCAGAAGATACTTATTCTCACGGTTTGATTCAAAACCCCTTACCGAAATGCTGCAGCGCACCTTTTCCGAAACCGGCGATGGAAAAGAGCCGGCATTACTGGGATCGGACAAGCTACGGACGAAAGATGGCCGGCTACGGTTGCTCATGGTGGTGGTGCGCAACCATTCCACCGGTTCCGCGTGGCCGGTCACCAACAACCCGTTGGCGAAATACAACGATCGCGATCATGCGGAGTGCAACCTTAATATCCCGCTCTATAAGTTGGTGCGTGCCAGCACCGCTGCTCCGGTCTATTTCGATCCGGAGGTGATCCAGCTTGGCACCTCCACCAGCGTATTTGTCGACGGTTCCATTACGCCATATAACAATCCGGCACTTATTGCCGCACTGACCGCAGTACTGCCCTGCTACAACCTCAACTGGGGAGGCGGATCCGACAAGATTCGCATCATCTCCGTGGGTACGATCCGATTTCCGTCCGGCCTGCCGAAAAAAGTCCGTAAGCTCTGGGTCGGTTATAACGCTTCCCGTATTCCTCTGGCCCTGATCCAGGGCGCTGCATCGGAACAGGATTACTTGTGCCGCTGCCTGGGCGACTGCATCTATGGAGAGCCGATCGACAGCGAGGTGAACGATCTGATCGGCGCCCGATTACCCGGGCAGCGATGGTTCACTTATGTGCGCTACAACCGTTCTTATGGCGCAGCAGAGGTGGAGAGCCTTTTGCAAAAGCACCCAAGCCTGGCGGGCCTCGATGCGGTGCACGCCATTCCCATTCTCCGCCAAATTGGCAGGCAATACGCCGAGAACGTGCAGCTGGCTCATCTCGTCCCTGAAGCTGGAAATGCACTCGTCACCGCGACTTACTGAAAGATCCGCGCGCGTCACCAGCTGACGCTATCGCCATTGCTACGGAACAGCGGTCATGGTGGAGCGATGGCCGGTGACCGTGGTCCAGTAGTCCATCCACTGCTCCCGAATGCCGCTGGTGCGTTCGATTAGCTCCGGACTCGGAATCTTGCCGTGCTCGACCACCATCACCATACCGGTATTGAAATTCTTTTGCGCGTGATCGACATTCGGAAGACGAGGCCCTTCGTTGGCGATGACGTCCTGAATGGTGATCTTCGTACGGTCAGCTTTGAAGATGGGATGACCGTTGACATCCTTGCCTGCCGGCACCAGCTTTCTGAGAATGAAGAAATCGGGTACCTCAGCGGGCGAAATCATTCCCATCAGATATAGATCAAGATAGGAAAATCCCGTCGCCGGAACATAGTAGTTATCGTCAAGCTGCGTGTAAGTCCCGTCGAGGTTATCCTGCCAGACGCCACCGCCCATAGCTGACGCCTCGGTGGGCCGCTGATAGGGGAACGGAACGGGCGCCTGCAGTCCCATGGCCCAATGCGTAGGACCTAAGTCAATGATTTCTCCATTGACCTTCGCCGAAACAAACGCAGACCAGCGGTGGCCCATTTCGTGCCCGATTTGCGACATCGCATAGTCGTAGGGAGGAATCTTGCCGTCGGATGTCCGCTCCGTCAGCTGGTGTAGATAACCGCCAATGTTATGCGTATTGGTGTCTTTCAGATTTTCCGGAGGGTATTTCTGCATCTGGTTGGCCCCCACATAGACGGGCTGGATAAATTGCCACTGAAAGCGCCCTTTGGTGCAGTAGTCGGCCAGATTACCCTGTTCAGCGGCGATGCCGGTAACTGCGCCGCCGTTGGGCCCGCCACCCAGAGGACCATCGCTCGAAGTGCCAGCTTCGGGGTTATCGATGCGAAAGTCGGAATAATAAGCCAGCATGTCGTACTTATCGCCGAGGGCCTGAATAACCGAGCAGGTAAGGTCCTGCGCGCGCGGCGGCTTCATGTAGTGGAACGCTTCATAGGCGACCGATAGCGGACCACCGGATTTGGACAGCGAAGAAAAGTCCACCGCGGGGTTGGCAACGCCGGCGAGCTTAAACATGTGCGACTCGATCTGTGCCGGCTTGCCGGTATCAGAAGCCTGCACGGCGGCACTGACGTAAACCGTATCGCCGGACGCGTACCCCTCGGGAAGAGTGCCCTGAATGGAAAGAGTGTTGCCCTCGATGGAGACATGACGTGCAAGGCCCGTTCCGAAAGCGAAGTAACTCGGACCCATGTGAAACGTTCCGCGTGTGCGCTCGCCGAAGCCGCGCACCGTCCAGACGACGTCGTTGTGACCACCGGGCTGGCATCCGCTGACCGGGGCTTTACGATCAAGACAGACGAAGTACGCCGTCCCGGCAATGGCGGGATCGGTGCCGGCCAGCATGGGGCCGCGTCCCTCAAGGCCAACTTTAAGATAGAGGCCGCCGACAGCGGTGAGGTGAATGCTGCGGATGTCGAGGTTGGCGGCTGCGGCTGAGTTGCCAGGGAGCGAGATGGAGTCAATGCTTTTCTCGCGCCCGGCAGGCACGAGAGGATAGATACCAACGACCGCATCGCGCGCAGCGATTTCATCGTAGGAGAACTCGATCGTACCGTCTTTGTGCAGCACCGCCTGAAACCGGTTGACGGTGGGCGTCCAGGTCCAGTCCTGAATGCCGGCGAAGGGTTCAGTCAGGGTCCAGGTGATCACGGCCCGGTCATCGAGTTCTTTCAAATAACGCGTGCCTGACATGCGGGGCTTGAAGAAAACGCTGAGAGCCGGCACCGTATTGATGATCTCCGAAGCAGCGTCCTTGAGTTCGGCGAACCGGTCAACAGAAAGTCCGCCCTCCCGCCCAACGGTGACACCGCGGCGCTCCGTTTGCGTGCCGCCGCCCTCGGGTTCTCCGAAGACAATCGATCCCGTCATGCCGACTGAGAACGAGGTCCAGCTCTTGCCCGAGAATGGAAACGCAAAGTTCTTGAGACTCACCTGAGGGCTCGTGAGCGGCGATCCGAAGTCGGCATCCCAGACGACGGGCACATTTTGCACGCGATAGCCACCAGCGGCAGGGGTAAACCGCAGCGTACGATGCGCGAGGTTGAACATTTGGGCGTGGCCCAGCACGCCCTCGTTCAGGGTGAGAAGGATGAGATTGCCGCGCCTCGTGACAGACCCGATCGAGTGTCCGGGCTCTTGCCCGAACTGCGCGCGGAGCGCCGAGGGATTAAGCGCCATGATGCCGACAACAGGAACAACAGTGAGAAGCGGAAGCCAGCCACAGTTGCGGAGCGTATGACGAAGGATCGGGAGCGCATGAGCTGCCTTCATGAACGGCCTCTTATTGGACTCCGCGAAACGTGTTCCTCTCCGAATTCAAATACGCGGCAAATGCGACGACGCAGTTGCTGGAAACGAAAAATGCCGCGCTATTCGCAAGGGGAATGAAAAATGGAAAGGTTGCGCTGAGTCCGTAGCGAAGCTGGGAATTCTCCGCCGGGCGCCATTCTATCAAACCGTGGCACCCAATATCGCATACAATTCCGGCCGCGCGGTTGTACACAAGCTACCGACGTAGCAGCAACACTAATCAATTTTCGTGTGCGACAGTCCCTATTCGACCGTGACCGATTTGGCCAGGTTGCGCGGCTGATCGACGTCGCATCCGCGCCGCACCGCTATGTGATACGCGAGCAGTTGCAGCGGAACGACGTCGAGAATGGGCAGCAGCAGTTCCGGTGCGCTGGGAACGAAGAGCACGTGGTCGACGAGCTGGCCGATGTGGTCGTCGCCCCGCGTGGCCACGGCGATCACCTGCCCGGCGCGCGCCGTCACTTCCTGGATATTCGACAGCGTCTTCTCGTAGCGCAATACCGAATCGCGGTTGGTTTCGTCGCGGGTCGCGAGCACCACCACCGGAAGCGTCTCGTCGATCAGCGCGTTAGGACCGTGCTTCATCTCACCCGCGGGATAACCCTCGGCGTGAATATAGGAGATTTCCTTCAGCTTCAGCGCGCCTTCCAGGGCAATCGGGTAATGGATCCCGCGCCCGAGAAACAGAAAATCGCGCGCGTTCGAATACTGGCGCGCCAAAGGCTCGCATGCATCGTCACAGGTGCGCAGAATCTCTTCGACCTTCCCCGGCAGCAGGTTCAGGGCATCCAGCAGATCCTGGCTCGCCTCTTCGCTGATGGTCCCCCTGACTTGGGCCAGATGCACCGCGAAAAGGAACAGTGCGACGAGCTGGGCTGTAAAAGCCTTTGTGGAAGCGACTCCGATCTCCGGTCCCGCATGCGTATAAATCGTTCCGTGCGCCTCGCGGGTGATCATCGCACCCACCACATTGCACACTGCAACCGTGGGCGCGCCCTTGGCGATCATCTCTTTTTGCGCGGCCAGCGTGTCGGCAGTCTCGCCGGACTGCGTGATGAGCAGCCCTACAGTCTTCTCATCCACGATAGGATCGCGGTAACGAAACTCGCTGGCGTAATCCACTTCCACGGGCATCCGCGCCAGGCGTTCGATCATGAACTTGCCGGCCGTCGCTGCGTGCCAGCTGGTTCCGCACGCTGCAATGTGAATATTGCGCGCGTTGCGGAAGATCTCGTCCGGGATCTTCATCTCAGCGAGGAACACCTTACCGGTATCGAGCGAAATGCGTCCCATGGTGGTGTCGCGGATGGCGCGCGGCTGCTCAAAAATCTCCTTGAGCATGAAGTGCTTGTAGCCGCCCTTTTCCGCCTGAATCGGATCCCACAAGATCCTCTGCAGCGGCCGCTCGATGGGATTTCCGTCAAAATCGGTGAGCACTACGCCGCTGCGCGTCAGCACGGCCATGTCGCCATCAGCCAGAAAATAAAGATTGCGCGTGTGGTGGAGAATCCCCGGCACGTCGGACGCGACGAAGTATTCACCATCGCCCACCCCAATCACAGCCGGCGGTCCGTTGCGAGCCACAACAATCTTGTTCGGTTCATCGGCTGAGAGCACACTGATGGCAAAGGCTCCGGTCAGCCGCTTCACCGTCCGTCGCACAGCATCTTCAAGCGACAGAGGCTTCCCGGCCTTCGCCGCCGCAGACAGTTCCTGCTCGATCAGATGCGCAATGATTTCTGTATCAGTTTCTGTTACAAATTTGTGCCCCTGAGCCATCAGCTCATGTTTCAGCGTCAGGTAGTTTTCAACAATGCCGTTGTGCACCACCACCAGCCGCCCGGTACAGTCGCGATGCGGATGGGCGTTCTCTTCGGTTGGGCGTCCATGGGTCGCCCAGCGCGTGTGGCCGATACCAAAAGTCCCATGCAGCGGGCGCTCGTGGAGTACTTCCTCCAGCTTGCGCAGCTTGCCCGGGGCACGCCGCAACTGCAAGCCGTCGCCGTTGCCGCCCACGGCGATGCCCGCTGAATCGTAGCCGCGATATTCGAGTCTGCGCAGTCCCTCGATGATGATCGGGACTACTTCCGTACTGTTGCCGACGTATCCCACAATGCCGCACATAATCTTTTTAGCCTATCCTGGAGATTCGACCGCGAAGAGACGACGAAAGTTGTAGACACTGCAGCCATCGGTCCGGCGCAACGCTTCCCCACACAGCCGAACCGCTTATTCCAGCCGAAAAGAAAACTCCTCGATCACCGGGTTGGTCAGCACTTCGCGCGCGATCCGCTCCACTTCCGCGCGAGCAGCGGCGTCCGTGATTCCGTCTTCCAGCGTCAGCTCAAAATGCTTGCCCTGCCGCACATCCGCGATTCCCGCATAGCGCATTTTGCGCAAAGCATTGTGGATCGCCTGTCCCTGCGGATCGAGGACGGTTTTCTTCAGCGTCACATAGACATGAGCCTTCATTGTGCCCGATTATAAATCCAGGCCTGTTTCTCACCCCTCCGGGCCATTCGGCTCATCCAAAGACTTAAGAGATACTGGAATCATCTATGACGAATTATCTGGAACTCCCCGTCGGCGAAAAAGCGCCTGAAGTTTTCAACGTCGTGATCGAAATCCCGGCGGAAGGCATCAACAAATATGAGTACGACAAGCAGTTGCACGTCTTCCGGCTCGATCGCAATCTTTATTCCCCGGTGCATTATCCCGGCGACTACGGCTTTGTGCCGTCCACACTAAGCGATGACGGCGACCCCCTCGACGTGCTGGTGCTGGTGGATGCGCCCAGTTTTCCCGGCTGCGTGATGCAGGTGCGCCCCATCGGCCTGCTCGAGATGCTCGACCAGGGAGTTCTCGACGAGAAGGTCCTCGCCGTCGGCAAGAACAATCCGCGTTACCGTGATGTCTGGAATTATTCCGAGATCTACCCGCACATGCTGAAGGAAATCACTCACTTTTTCTCCATCTATAAAGACCTCGAAGGCAAGCGTGTGGAGATTAAGGGGTGGCAGGACGCCTCGCACGCGCGAGATCGCGTGATGGCGAACGCGCGGAACTACGTCGATGCGCATGACAAAAAGTCCATCGAGGTGGGAGCGAAGCGGTAATCCTGCGTTAGTCGGCGTTCGCCGTCACAATATTCGCGGGCCGGCTCGTCATTTTCGACAACAAATAGAGCAATGGTCCACAGGCCGCAATCAACGCGCCCAGCAGCAATGCCGGCATGTGGGCCACATGCTCGTGCCGCGAAGCAAAGTCAGCATATACGATCAACGCGGTCGGCAGCGCGCCCACGATGCATGCGACCGCAAGGCTGCCCGCGCGAAAAGGACGCTCCAGTGCGGGCTCTCTCACCCGCAACGCCACCAGAGCGACGAACTCAAGGATCAGGCTGCTTCCGTACAGAATCAGGTCGATGGAGATCAGGCGCTCAAAGCTGAACCGCAGCGCCAGCGCCCATGCGATCGCGCAGGCCAGCACAGCAAACCATGGCACGCCACGGCGATTTTTGTACGCCAGCGCTGCCGGCAGCAGTCCGTCCTCCGCCAGCACCATAGGCAGCCGCGCGTACGACATCGTCAGCGCGTTGAACATGCCCGCTGCCGACAGGGTTCCACCCACCACAACCGCAATCCCCAGCCACGGCCCAACCAGCGTCCGCGCAACATCGGCCCATGAGCCGGTGCTGAACGATTCGGTCGGAACACCCGCATAGCCCATCGCCGCCAGCGGGATCACGTACGTCACCGCCACCAGCATGGCGCTCGCCACCATCGCCCGCGGATAGTTTCGCCGCGGATTTTCTACCTCGCGGGCCACCGTAGACGCGTTATCCCAGCCCATGTAGTTCCACATCGCTACCAGGATCGCCGTGCTCAGGCCTCCCCCGCCGGATCGCGTCCATGAAATGTGCACAGGCATATGCGCACCATGCCAGGCGGCAACAGCCACCAGCACGACAAACGGCGAGAGCAGCATGACGAATAGCCCCACAGAGCCTTCCCCCACTGCTGGCGCGCCCATCAGGTTCCACACGCAGCACACTGCAATGATCCCCAGCTCCCACATCGCTCCATGCCAGCCCGCCGTCCAGGTGGGAAAGAGCCGGCTCAGGTAGAGCACGAACAGCGTCGGATAAATCGCCATGTCGAAGATGCTCGCGGCCAGCGAGAGCCAGGCTTCCTGATAACCCCAGAACGGCCCCAGCGCGCGACGCACCCAGACATAGAAGCCGCCTTCCTCCGGCAACGCGCTGGCCAGTTCACCGATCATCAGCGCGGTGGGCAGGCTCCAGAGAAACGGCAGCGCCACGAGGATGATCAGCCCCCGCAGATAGCCGGCGTCGAGGATATCTTCAATGCCGTAGGGACCGCCGGAGACCATGAAGAAGGTCGCCGCCATGAGCGGCAGTAACCGCATTTTCCGGCCAGTTTGTGCAGTTTTTGCGATCCGAAAATCCCTCACCCGTCAGAAGTCGAGAATCCGAATCTAAACCGCCTGCACTCCCATGAAAAGCAAAAACGCCACCCTGAGTTTGGGTGGCGTTCTGCTGCGAATCCCGCAATCTCCGCTACGACGCCTTGCGGCGCAGGCTCTCATCCGGGCGATAGTAGTTACGCATCGATCCATAGACCTGGACCCGACTCTCCCGATCGAGCATTGGGGACGTTGTACCAGCCGCATATTCAAAGCGCACGCGGCCATGGTTGCGTTCCACAATCGCTTCCGCCAGCGACGAACGCTCGCCCGCGTTGACCGTGATCACGGCGCCTCCTCGGCTCAGTTCGCCGCTCAGGCTCCGCGCCACGTCCGGCCCAAGCCCCATGCCGGAGAACGAGCCCTCGAAAGTCGACTCTGAATAGTCGTACTCGGGGAACAACCCCAGCGTTCCTTCCCCGGTGCCAAATTTCTGCTTGTCCGCGGCCGCCGTGTTGCGGTTCCGAGCCGTCTCCGCGGTGCTGCTGCCATAAGTCCGATCCAGATGTTCCACCCACCGATCATCCGATTCACCCGCCGGACGAAGTGTGCTGGGCAGGTCGTGAGGCAGTGTCTCCGGCAGATCGTGCTTCAGTATGGAGGGAATCGTCGATGGAATTTCCGCGCCGGGGATCGGCGGAGGTGAGGTCGGTGCTCCGGGAAATGAATTGCCGGATCCGGGCGCCAAACCCGCCGGCGTCACCGCCTCATCTCCCGAGGCCGGGCCACCCAGGGAACCGGATAGTGCCGGGTTGTCGTCGGTCAACTCCCGGATGTTCTTCAACTCGCCCACGGCCGCCGGTTGGCCGCCTTCTCCTGCCCGCCGGGTACGAAATGCTGCGCCCATCTCCGAGGCCGTGAACCCCTCATCGATCAGTTCGTTAACTGCGCGATACGCATCGGCGCTGTTGGGGAAGTATCCCACCACAGTGTTTTCCTGAAAGCCGCTATCCGTCATACATTGATCTCCCTGATCCGGTGGCGAGAGCCACCTGAGGTGGGATGCGCGATGGCCCTTTCGCGCTTGCCGGGTCCAAAGATTACTTTGGGCCATTTCAGGCCATCGGGAGACCTTCCTTGTATACTGGCCACAACCGTGCCGGAGAGATGGCCGAGAGGCTGAAGGCGGCGGTTTGCTAAACCGTTATAGGGTTTAAAAGCTCTATCGAGGGTTCGAATCCCTCTCTCTCCGCCAGATTCTATGTTAAGTTGTTGATTTTACTGTCGTCTAACCCACGCGAATGGCAGGACAGCGGGGTCAAACTACAGGACAAAATGGGACAAAGGCCGTCATCCGAGCAGTTCAGGATGGCGTCGCATCACTTCTAGTACCTCTTCCGTGATTGCGTTCCAGAGCACTGCGTACTCGATTGGGGTTAGTGGTTGACCCGCATCAACCTTCGCTTCGACACCGAGAATCAGGTGGTTCGCTTCGTTGACCACTCCGGCCATGCGAAGGTCTTCG
>DASXDF010000063.1:0-198940 GCA_036490815.1 Acidobacteriaceae bacterium | reverse complement strand
TCCGTTGAAATCGCCGATGCCCTGAACGCTCCACGGAGAGCCAACGTTGCCGAGGCTTCCCTGACCGCTGATTGCAGTCCCGTTGATAAACCAGGTTTCGAACTGCGCGGTGTTGCTGTTTCGAAACAGAATGTCGCTCTTACAGTCGCCGTTGAAGTCGCCCGGCGCGGCAAACGACTCTGGGTTCGGATTTGGATTCGGATTCGCCGTCTTACACATCGAGCTGTACTGGACAGCACCAGCGTCAGCTTTTCCTGCGCTGCAGTTGAAATCGAGCGGCTTTCCGCGCTGATCGGTGGTGAGGGCAATGCCCGACACGGTCTCCGCGTAGGGCGTGCCGGACTTACCGGCGCAGATCGCCGGGCTTCCAGTTTCGGGCAGTATCGTTTCAGTGAGACCACCGTAATTGCCCAGAGGCGACAAGGCGAGAGAGTCGCCCCCAATCACGTTGCCGTTGCTATCGCCCATGGCGGGACAGCCGGCAGTGCTATAGCACAATTGCGTCTCCGTCGGATTGCCGGGGGCGCCTACGATGCTGTCGGTAACCGTCATTGTGCCGGAGTTATTGAGCGCACCTCCCTGATCGATTCCGGAAATGTTGTTCCAAAACGTGCTGTCGTGGATGTTGAGGGTTGCGCCGGAAGAGTTGAAGATCGCCCCGCTGCCGCCGTTCGGAGTGGGGTTATTGGCGAAGGTGGAGTCGCTGATGGTGAGCACCATGTCTGCAAAATAGCCGCTGATATAAATGGCGCTGCCCAGAAAGGCTGTATTGCCATAGAAGGTGCTGGTGCTGACAGTAGCCGGGCCGCCCAGCGTGTAAAGAGCGGCGGCGTAAGAGCCCGCATCAACTGAATTGTTGGAGAATGTCGTGTTAGTGACGGTAAGGGGGCCGATGGCAAGAACGGCACCGCCGTCATACCCTGAGTGGTTGTTGGTTAAGACCATGCTGTTCAGCGTCAGCGAGACATCCGTGTACGCATAGATGCCGCCGCCAAAACCTGGATCGCAGACGCAGCCGTTGTTAGGCCCGAAGGTCCCGCCGTCGGGGATGGGAACAACGTTGCCGTAAGCGATGGTGAAGTCATGGAACGTCGCGCTTCCCTTGAGGACCTGGAAAACCTGGTAAGCGTGTGCGCCGGACACCGTGAGCGTAGCGGCGCCTGGGCCGGCAAAGGCGATGGTGTTCGCGGTGTTCGGGAACACAGGGGGCAGCGGATTAGCCAGGGTAATGGTCCCGCTGAGGGCCGAGAGGTCGATAATCACCGGGTTCGAATCGGCGTTGGCCACCGTGATGGCATCACGTAACGAGCAGCTGGCGCTGTCAGCTGTGTCGTTCGCCGGGCAATTGGCCGCAGTCCCATTGAGGTTGGAGAAACTGCCACTGAAGTCGTCGCTGGTCACCCGCACGTGGAAAGTGTCCGTTGCTGCTGCGGCGCTCTGCGCGGGCGCCAGGAGCAGAGGTGCGAACAAGCTCAGATTAGCGAAGAGAAATGGCAGAACGCGGGAGGCGGACACACGGCGGGACGCTGCGATAGGTGACATCCACGGAACCTCACTGAAGTCGAATCGTGCACGGACCGAATGAGGCCCATCTACGCACGTAGCAGTATTGGCAATACACGAGCGGTAATCGAGTCGCACCAAGGAGAAAAATCAATTTCTTGCAACGACCGTGAAGGAAGCGGGATGCCTGAATGATTCGAGGCGCCCGGGGGCAAAAGTTTCCCGGTCGTGTTGCTCAACATAAGGGGAACATAGGCTTGGGTCAATGCCTCTTTGGAGTACTCTTTCGTGTGACTTGCGAGCGAAAACTCCAGTGAAAAATTCTCTAAGAGTGTGTCCCGGAAACGAGACGAGAGGCAAAACATAAAGGGATGTTCGGGCCGCCCTACCAGATCCATCGCAGAACTCGTCGCCGTCGGGTCCGGTCGCGCCGTCTTTGGCGATCCCAAAGGCCCTGGAGCCCGGGCACACCAGATCCGGCCCTTGCCAATCGATCCTGTCCCAGCAATTCCCAACTGTCCGCCACGATATGCTTGGTTCCTAACGTAGGCTTCTCATGAGACGCGAGTATCCCGAAGCTCCCATCGCCGGAGTCGGCGCCGTCATCATCCGCGACGGCCCTGACGCCCACAAACAGGTTCTCCTCATCCGTCGCGCCCAGGAGCCGCTGCAAGGCCAGTGGTCGCTCCCCGGCGGCGCCGTCGAGCTGGGCGAAAGCCTCGAAGACGCCATCCGCCGCGAAGTTCTCGAAGAAACGGGCCTCGTGGTTGAAACCGTTGACACCGTCCAGGCCTTCGACCGTATCTCCCGCGATCCTGAAGGCCGCATCCGCTACCACTACGTCCTCATCGATTTCCTCTGCTACATCGTTGGTGGATCACTCACCTGCGCCACGGACGCCCTCGATGGCCGCTGGGCCACGGCCGATCAACTCGACGGTCTCACGCCCCTCACCGTCGAAGTCATCCGCAAAGCGCTCAAAATGGCATCCTAGCCTGCAGAGGATTCCCCGACCGATGGCTACCCTCGCAAGCGCGCCCCAAACCAGAAAACGACGCGCCTGGCGGTCGATGCGTTGGATTTTCCTCGGCATTCTTGTGCTCCTGATCTTCATCGTCACAGTTTCATTTCTGCGTCCGCTGACCGTCTTGTGGTTCGCCACACAAACCCGCCTCCTCTTTGGAGGCATCCACTCCGACTACACCGACATTCCCTACGCCGGTAATCCCCACGTCCGCGTTCATTACTACGCCGGCGGCTCAGGCTCGCCCGTTGTGCTTGTCCACGGACTCGGCGGCCGTGCCGAAGACTGGGCCAACCTCATGCCGCAGCTCGTCCGCGATCACCATCGCGTTTATGCGCTCGACCTGCCCGGTTACGGCCGCTCCGACTGGCCGCGCAATGCCGCCTACTCCATCGCCGAAGAATCCGCCGCCGTCGAAGCCTTTCTCGACAATCGTCACCTCGCCCGCACCGACCTCGCCGGCTGGTCGATGGGCGGATGGCTCGCCATGCGTGTCGCCCTCGATCAACCGCAACGCGTCCGCCGCCTCGTAATCCTCGATAGCGCCGGCACACGCTTCTCCCTCACTTGGGATACAGCTCTTTTCGAGCCCGATACCGAAGCCAAACTCACTGAGCTCGACAATCTGCTCATGGCTGCTCCCGCGCCCCACGTACCCGCCTTCATCCGGCGCGACATCTTCCGCTTCGTAAAACGTCACGGCTGGGTCGTGAAGCGCAACATGAACTCCATGCTGACCGGCGTGGACCTGCTCGACGGCCAACTCAGCGGGCTCCGGATGCCCATGCTCATCGTCTGGGGCAAGCAGGATCACATAGTCCCTGTTTCCGTCGGTGAGCAGATCCACCACGCCGTCCCGCAGTCAGAGTTTGTCGTCGTCGATGCCTGCGGCCACCTCGCCCCCGGCCAGTGCGCCGGCCAGGTCGGGCCGGTCTTGAAAGGCTTTCTCGACGAAGCCGCGCCCATCGGCGGCCAGCAAGCGGAAATCCTCCGCAAACCATAGCTCTCCGTCGGCTCACCGATTCGAGAATTCCAATCTGCGCCTTCCCGATGCGGCCAGGAATTTGCCGTAACAAGGGGCATAGTCAGATCGCCGCTTACACGGCTGCCTTCACTCACGACTACGAACCCTTCTTCTCCGGCCGCCCCTGAATCCTCGGGAACTACCTCATCAACGAACTCATCGATTGGATCTTCCCGTTCGACATAGCGTTTTTCCAGCCTGAGCACAAGTTCGATTTCATGGCGTCTTTCGCTTGCATCGCCATTCGGTTCGGGATGCTCAAGGGGCTCCTGATCGGTGTCGCCGGCTTTCACGACGAGGCCTTTGCCGAGGCCCATGTCGTCCAAAACGTGCAGGTCATCTCGAAGCAGTTCGAACACAGCCGCGATTTTCTTGAAGCCAGCTACGCGCTTCTCGCGCAAAACAAATTAGCCAGCGTCCCCGGCCTGACGATGCTGTTGCCGAACTGAACGTCGCTCCGTCCCCCCCGCATTCATCGATTCGGCGGCGATTGCCGTATCTGCTGTTGCAAATCGTCGCAGAAGTTCCGGTACCGCCGCACAAACCGGAAATCTGCAAACAACGTGCCCGCCGCAATCAAAATGCACACCAGCAGGAACCATCGGCTTCGCTTATCCGGAAACCGCCCCATCTGCCGAAAACAAATGGACATCACGAATGCCGCCAGCGTAGCCAGCACCGTCAGTGGCGCCAGCACCGTGCAGTGAATCTCCGGCGTCCGCATCAGCCACGCCGAAGCCCCCGCCGCGATCACCGCAATCACGCCCGTCAAAACAATGCGTGACTTTCTAGGCGGACGCACCGCTGGCTTTTGGCGACCGCCGACCGCGGACTCCTGATCACTGCTTCTCAGAACCCAGCTCCTTTTACCCTGCAACTGTCCGCATTCTACCGAGTGCCCGACCAGGTTCCGACCCGTTACCGTAGTTCGCAATCCTGTTCAGGAGTTCCCCGTATCAGGCGGTAAAATAAACAGATGCATCCCTGTCCCTTGCCGGGAGCCCTCGCTGCATGATGCGTCTCTGGCGCCTGCTCTACTACGCGCGCCGCTATTGGCTCCAGGCTTTGTCCGCTGTGGTTCTGGCCGCTGGCGTCGGCCTGCTCGACGCCTTCCGCGTCCTCCTCATCGGACCCATCTTCGACAACGTGCTCAACCCCGGCGCCGCCAGCCGCGCCAAACAAACTCCGCTCCTCGGCGAACTCGGCGCGCGCTTGCACCTCAACATCCGCCCCGAACTGCTCGTCCCCCACTGGATCCACAACGACTGGTCGGTCATCGCATTTGCATTCGTTGCCTCCACGCTGCTGAAGGGCATCTGCGACTATGTTGGCACCTACCTCGCCAACTATGCCGGCTTCGGCATGATCACCGACATGCGCGACGACCTCTACGAGGCCATCCTGCGCCGCTCCGTCGCCTTCTTCCAGAAGCACACCACCGGCTCGCTGCTGTCGGCGCTCATCAACGACATTGAACGCGTACAGTATGCCTCTTCCTCCGTCCTGTCCGACTTTCTGCAGCAGGCCTTCACGCTGCTGTTCATGGTCGGTGTCGTTATCGCGCTGGGCGGCAAACTGGCGTGGGTGTTGCTGATATTTTTGCCGGTTGTTGCCGGTTCGATTCGCCGTATCGGCCGCGACGTTCGCCGCACCACCCGCAAAGGCCAGGACAAGCTTGCCGACATCCAGAACATCCTGCACGAGACTATTACCGGCAATCGCATCGTCAAGGCCTTCAACATGGAGTTTTGGGAACTTCTGCGTTTCCGCCAGGCCGCGCGCAAGCTCTTCCGCGCCAACCTCCGTTCCGTCCGCGCCCAGGCCATTACCTCGCCGCTCATGGATTTTATCGGCGCGGTCGCCATGGCGCTGCTGTTACTCCTCGGTCGCAACCTTATCCGCGACGGGGCCATGAAGGAGGGGGAATTCTTCGCCTTCATTATTGCCCTCTTCAAGATGTACGATCCCATCCGCCGCTTCGGAATCTATTACAACAATTTCCAGCAGGCCGCCGGAGCTTCCGAGGCGATCTTCGCGTTCATGGACGACCAGGATGAGGTGCGCGAAGCGAAACATCCCCGCGTCCTCAAAGGATTCAAAGACTCGATCGCACTCAAGCATGTCAGCTTCTGCTATACCGAAGGCGAACGCGAAGGCCCGCCCATCGTCCTCAACGATATCGACCTCACCATTCATCGCGGCGAAGTCGTCGCCCTTGTTGGCCCCAGCGGAGCAGGGAAGTCCACCCTCGTCAATCTCATCCCCCGCTTCTTTGACCCTACCAGCGGCCGCATTCTCATCGATGGCATCGACGTCCGCCAGGCCAGCCTTGCCTCCCTGCGCGCCCAGATCGGCAAAGTCACCCAGGAAACCATCCTCTTCAACGACACCGTCCGCAACAACATCGCGTACGGCCAGCCCGACGTGCCGCTCTCGCGCGTCGTCGAAGCCGCCAAAGCCGCCCTGGCCCATGACTTCATCGAGCGCATGCCCGACGGTTACGACACCGTCATTGGCGAAAAAGGGTTCCGCCTCTCCGGCGGCGAACGCCAGCGCCTGGCCATCGCCCGCGCAATTCTCAAAAACGCCCCCGTCCTCATTCTCGACGAAGCCACCTCCGCCCTCGATGCTGAAAGCGAATCCCTGGTCCAGGCCGCGCTTGCCAATCTGATGGAAGGCCGCACTGTCATTGTCATCGCCCACCGCCTCTCCACGGTTCGCCGCGCCAGCCGCATTGTCGTCCTCGAACGCGGCGTCATCACCGCCATCGGCACGCACGAAGAGCTACTGCAAACCTCGCCCACCTACCAAAAGCTCTACCGCCTGCAGTTCGTGGATATCGGCGACGGCGCTCATCCCCTCGCCGACCTTGAAACTCCAGAACCGGCCGAACCCGTCCTTACAGGAAAGATCATTCCATGACCGACGCCAAACAGCCGGTGTACTCCATGACAGGGTTTGCCCGCGTCGCCGGCCGCGTTTCTGAAACTCTGGGCTTCACGCTCAGCCTGAAAAGCGTCAACCACCGCTTTCTCGACCTCCATATGCGTCTTCCCAATGGAAGCGAAACCGTGGAGATGAACCTTCGCCGCATCCTGAAAGAGAAACTGCGCCGCGGCCACGTCGAGGTTACGCTCAGCGTCGAACGCAGTCAGAAAGCCGAGGCCGGTTACGATCACGCCCTCGTCGCCGCCTACATTGAAGCCTTTCATGCCGCCGCCGCCGAACACAATCTCAAGACAGAGCCCGACCTCAACGCCGTCTTCCGCCTTCCCGGCGTTCTCATGGCCGAGTCGCGCAACAGCGAAGAAGAATTGAAGGCCCTCGAAGAAGCCGTCCTCCGCGAAACCGATGCCCTCGTCGCTGCGCTTCAAACCATGCGCGCCCAGGAGGGCTCCGTCCTCGCCGCCGAGCTGTGCGCCGGCATGGAGCGCCTCCGTTCTCTCGTAGACGAAGCCGCTCAATTACGCGAAAAAGTTCAGCAAGCCTACGTCGATCGCCTCAACCAGCGCATGAAGATCATGCTTGACGGCGGATTCGATCAGGACCGCATTCTCCAGGAAGCCGCGCTCATCGCCGAACGCAGCGACGTCGAAGAAGAGGTCACGCGCCTCCGCACCCACATCGACCACTTCATCGGCCTGATCGAACAGGGCGGAGAAGTCGGCAAGAAACTCGACTTCCTGCTGCAGGAGATGAATCGCGAGGCCAACACCCTGCTTTCGAAAACCAGCGGGGTCGCCGGGAACGGCACGCGTATTACCGAAGCGGGCCTCGGCATGAAGTCCGAGATTGAAAAAGCCCGCGAGCAGATCCAGAACCTGGAGTAAGAGCTGAACAACGCCAAGGTGGTGGCATCATCGGTTGACTGGGCAATCGCGTTGGGATGGTTTTGAGTTAGGGCACGAGGTTGCGGAATTCGAAGAACAGGACCAAATAGCTTTTGTATCAGGGCACGAGTTCACTCGTGGCGCAAAAATTCGCAAAAGAGCGCACTTCAGGCCAATGAGATGTTTTTTCTAACCTGAATACTAAAATTCGCACGAGGAACCAATTCACTTTGTCGGGAATTCTCTTCATCATTTCGGCGCCCTCCGGGTCGGGCAAATCCACCCTCGTTAACCAGCTCCGTTCGCTGGTCTCGGGCCTCGAATTCTCCGTCTCCTGGACCACCCGCGGCCCGCGCGGATCCGAACAGGATTCCCGCGAATACCACTTCACCACCCGCGAGCAATTCGAGGCAATGATCCGCAACGGCGAATTCCTCGAGTACGCCGAAGTCTTCGGCAACTACTATGGCACCGCGCGCTCCACGCTTGCTGAAGCCTTTGCCCAGGGCCGCGACCTCCTTCTCGACATCGACGTCCAGGGCGCATCCCAGGTGCGTGCCAAAATGCCGGAAGCCGTCTCCATCTTCCTCATGCCACCCTCGCCCGAAATCCTCGCAACCCGCCTCCGCAACCGCAGCCGTGCCGAAGGTGCCGTCCAGGAAGAGATCATCGGGCGCCGCCTCGCCAAGGCCAAACAGGAGATTGAGAATTACCGCGATTATGGCTATATTCTCGTCAACGACGTCCTGGACCGGGCTGTCGAGGAGATGGAGGCCATCGTCGCCGCCGAACGCATACGGCACAATGGCATTGCGGACGCCAACCCGGCAGACCGCGAGCGTGTGCTCCGGATCGCCGAAGGGTGTCGCCAGGCCAACTCCGAAGCACGCGTCAGGCCCGTGTTGCAGGCCTTCGGCGTCCTGGAGCCGACAACGAAGGGATGAAGCAGCACCCTGGAGGTAGATGGAATGAGTGTTGAGAAAGAATACGACAGCAATTTTCGTTATGTTCTGGTAGCCGCCCGCCGCGCACGCCAGTTGCAGAACGGTGCCCAACCGATGGTTCCCACCCATTCGCGTAAGGCCTCCCGCGTGGCCCAGGAGGAGATTGCTGCCGGCAAAGTCGCCTATGTCAAGACCGAGGACGCTCCGGTGATCAAGCCCGAAGTGGACTCTTCCGACATCCCGAAATTCGCCTCTTAGCAGCCCTCTGTACCCTGCGCCCTGCTCCCTGTACCCTGTCTTTATGAAGGTCACAGTCGGCGTGTCGGGCGGCATTGCCGCCTATAAGTCTGCAGAACTGGTGCGCGACCTGCAAAAGCAGGCCCTCGACGTCCACGTCGTCATGACCCGGGCCGCGCAGTATTTCATCGCGCCGCTCACCTTCGCCGCCCTGACCGGACACAAAGTCATCACCGGCCTCTGGGCCCCCGAAGGACTCGATTCCGGCGACGCCGCATCCGCCATCGAGCACATCGACGCCGCGCAAACTACCGACGCCCTCGTCATCGCTCCCGCCACCGCCGACATCCTGGCCAAATTCGCCCACGGCATTGCCGACGACTTCCTCACCACCATGTATCTCGCCACCACCGCCCCCGTCATCGTCGCCCCAGCGATGAACGTCAACATGTGGCAGCATCCGGCCACCCAGGCAAACCTTGAAATCCTGGCCAGCCGCAACGTCCGCATCGTCACGCCGGAAAGCGGCTACCTCGCCTGTGGCATGATCGGCCCCGGCCGCCTCGCTGAGAACAGCGCCATTGTCGAAGCCGTTCTCGGCGTTCTCCACCACCGCAACGACCTCGCTGGCGAAACCGTCCTCATCACCGCAGGCGGCACCCGCGAGGCGCTCGACCCTGTCCGCTTCCTCGGCAATCGCTCCAGCGGCAAGATGGGCTACGCTATGGCCGAGGCCGCCGAGCGTCGCGGGGCGCGCGTCATTCTCGTCTCTGCGCCCACTGCGCTGCGTCCTCCCCCCAACGTTGAAGTTGTCCCCGTGATCACTACCGCGCAGATGCGTGACGCCGTTCTGAGCCGTCTCGATCAGGCCACCATCGTCATCAAAGCCGCCGCCGTCGCCGATTACCGCCCCCGCGCCCAGGCCGATCAAAAAATGCGCCGCCTCGGTCCGCTTACCCTTGAGCTCGAACCTACCGAAGACATCCTCGCCGCTGTTGTCGAGCGCCGCCGCGAAGGCATGCTCGTCATCGGCTTCGCTGCCGAAACCGAAGACGTCCTCGCCCACGGCCGCGACAAGCTGCTGCGCAAAGGCGCCGACGCCATCGTCCTGAATGATGTCTCGCGCGAAGGTGTGGGTTTCGATTCCGACCGCAATGCCGTCACCTTCCTTACCCTCGACCGCGCCATCGAAATGCCGGAGCTGCCCAAGCGCGAACTCGCCGACCAGATCCTCGACGAGATCCTCACCCTACGCCGTCCTCGTCACGTCATCGCCGAAACCGATACCGATCTTTCCGTGGCGGGGAATTAACCTTGCCCGGCAAGCTCTCTCCGCAAACCGAAGAAGCGGTCCGCGCCCGCATCAGCTATTTTCGTGACCTCGGCGTCTTCGACTTCTATCGCCGCGAAGGGTTCGCGCCGGACCACACTCCAATTGCAACCGTTGCTGTTACAGAAGAAGAATCAGCGGCTGCCCCAGCCGCTTCCATCGAACTGGAGCCCATCTCACCGATGCCTCGTAAGTCCGCTCTGCCTGTGATTGCTGAGCCGTACGCGCCCGCCGCGCCGATCGACCCCACCGACCGAGCCGCTGCCCTCGAAGCGATCCGCGCTGACATTGGGGACTGCACACGCTGCGCCCTGCACAAAGGCCGCAACAAAATTGTCTTTGCCGACGGCGACCCCAACGCCCGCCTCATGTTCGTCGGTGAAGGCCCGGGCGCCGACGAGGACGCGCAAGGCCTTCCCTTCGTCGGCCGCGCCGGCCAGCTCCTCAACAACATGATTAGCGCCATGGGTCTAGGCCGCGATCAGGTTTACATTGCCAACATCGTCAAATGCCGCCCGCCGCAGAATCGTGTGCCCGAGCCCGTTGAAGCCAACACCTGCGCCCCGTTTCTCTTCCGCCAAATCGACGTCGTCAAGCCGGAAGTCATAGTCGCTCTCGGTGCAACGGCCGCAACTTACCTGCTCGGCCGCAAAAGTCCGCTCGCCGCCCTTCGCGGGCGCATCCATCAAGCACGTGGGACGAAACTCATCGTGACGTATCACCCCGCCTATCTGCTCCGCGATCCGCGCCAGAAGAAGGAAGCGTGGGCCGACCTCCAGCTCGCCATGGCCGAGCTAGGTCTCAAAGCCCCAGCAAAATAGCAGACAGAAGCAGGCAGTCAGCCCATGGCCCGCTGCCCGTTCTACCGCTGACCGCTTCTTAGCCGACCGGTCCTTAGCCGTGAGCTGCTGGCTCCGTCAGCGGTTCATCTGCTCTGGTTTGCTCTACTGATCGCTGATCGCTGTCGTTCTCACCACGGCAGCGTCTCGCCCAGATGAATGTATGCGCCGGTTGGCCCGTCGTCCGGCAGCGTCGCCAGCGCTACACTGGTCTTTGCCCCGTCCACAATCTCCATCGGCGCCGCATCCGTGCCCATGTCCGTCTTCACCCAGCCCGGATGCGCCGAGTTAACTTTGATCTTCGTCCCCTTCAGCTCATGCGCCAGATGGATCGTGAACGAATTCAGTGCCGCCTTCGAAGCGTCATAGGCAAATGCCTTCGCATCGTAAATCGGCGACTTCGGATCGGCATGCAGCGCCAACGACCCAAGAATGCTCGACAGGTTCACGATCCGCCCCGCCGGAGCCTTCTTGATCAGCGGCAGCAACACCTGTGTCGACTGCACCGCACCAAAGAAGTTCGTGTCGAACGTCTCGTGCAGCACTTCGCCGCTGGTGCTGCTGGTCTTGTTGCCGCCCATGAAATCTTCCTTCGAGATGCCTGCATTGTTGATCAGAATGTCGAGCCGGCCGTAATTCTTCTCGAAATATTGGTAAATCTCTTTGTAATCGGCTGCTTTGGTAATGTCGAAGCGGACCACGTCCGCGTTCACGCCATCTGCCTTCAGCTTTTCCACAGCCTCTTTGCCCTTGGCCAGATCGCGCGCCCCAATCACGACCTTAATCCCCTGTTTCCCCAGTTGCCGTGCGGTTTCGAGGCCAAGACCCTTGTTTCCGCCGGTAATGAACGCAACCTTCTCTACTGCCATTGAACCCTCCGTGACTTTTCATCTGATTCACGAGAGACAACGAGGATTCAGCACCGAACGTTGTGTTTGGGTTTAGTGGAGAAAAGAAAGACCGGGACCTGGTTGGGTTCCGGTCCTTCCGTGCGTTCCCGGCCCTTATTCGATCACCGGGATCGAGACCACGCGGCACCGCCAGTCGAAGTCCACGTTGGGCGCAGGCTTTCCGTTCGCGTCCCATGTGTAGACCGTAATGTTGAGGTCGGTGTACGTTCCGGGATAATTCGGAACCGGCACCAGCGCGTACGTCATCGTCAGAAATGCCGGAGTGGCCATCCGAACGGTCGCCTGCACGTTGATCGGTGCAGCCAGGTAGACCTGTTCGCACAGAACGCTGCTCAGCGGAAACGTCACCGCCCCGCTGGCTCCCGTTGTTGAGCTGCCGCTGGCGTCCAGCAGAGTGGAATCGACGCAGCTCTTCCCCGCAGGGAAGAAGATGCTTCTCCAGAGAACGTCGCCGTCGGAGTAATTGTGGGCCCCCACCGGCCAGCGAAGCTGCCGAATCAGATCGTCGGGAATGTTGACCTTCTCTCCGGTGATCGCTTCCAACTGCTTCTTCAGGGCCTGCACATCGGGCTTCTTGTCCGTTTTGTTTTCCATCGTTTTCGCTCCTTGCGCTCGGTCGGATTCACGCTCGCTCCGCAGTCGGGCGTTGCTCGGTTAGTGCTCCGCCATGGCTCGGCGTTTCACGGTAGCCACAATTTCCAACCGCGACGGCTCTGTTACTCTCGGCTCAACGGTCATGTTTCAGTTCTGCGATGTCGCCCTGCCGGTTCCGCTCGACCGTGCCTTCACCTACAAAGTGGGCGAAACCGAACCGGCCGTCGGCGTGCGCGTCCTCGTCCCTTTCCGCAATGAAAAACTCTCCGGCGTCGTGGTGCGCGTCCATGACGAGCCGCCTCCCGTTGAAGCCAAACCCATGCTCTCCGTCCTCGATGAGGAGCCGGTCCTCTCGCCCGAACTAATGGAGCTCGGCCGCTGGATCGCGGCCTACTACCTCGCCCCCATCGGCGAAGTCCTGCGCTCCATGCTGCCCCTCACCGGCGAAGTTCGTCGCCAGGTGCTCTACCGCATCACCGACCTGGGCCGCCAGGCCCTCTCCGCCGGAGCAGAACAAGGCTCGTCGCGCCGCTCGCGCCTTTCGCCCGAAGAGCAGGACCAGGAATACGCCGTCCTCAACGCGCTCGAGGCCGGCGAAGCCGTCCGCGTTTCCCGCCTCCGCTCTTCGACCGGCGCCTCCATCCGCATCTTCCAGGGCATGCTGCGCAAGAAATGGATCACCCGCGAAACCGCCGCTGAATCGCGCGATGCCCGGCGGACTGTGCGCTATGCCGTACTCATCGATGACGTTCGCCTTCCCAAACTCAATGAGAATCAGCAGACCATCCTTGCTGAACTCGCTGGTGCCGATGGCCAGCTGCCTGTCGCCGAGTTGCGCCGCCTCGAGGTTCCCGCCTCCACACTCGCCACCCTCGTTCGCAAACAGCTCGTCCGCATCGAAGAGCGTCCCGCAGATTTTCGCCTTACGCACCTCCACGCCTTCGCCACTCCCGAGCATGACCTGAACCCTGCGCAGCTCGATGCCCTCGAAACCATCACCGTCTCTGTCACCGCAAACGAATTTCGCCCCATGCTGTTGCACGGCGTTACTGGATCGGGCAAGACCGCCGTCTACCTCGCCGCCATGCGCCGCACCCTCAATGCAGGCCGCAGTGCCATCCTGCTCGTTCCGGAAATCGGTCTTACCCCCGCCATGGCCGCGCAGCTCCATCACGCCTTCGGTTCTGAAGTCGCTCTCCTGCACTCCGGCCTCACGCCGGAAGAACGGGGCGAACAGTGGCACCGCATTCGCAAAGGCGAGGCGCGCGTCGTGGTCGGTACCCGCTCCGCCATCTTTGCTCCCGTTGAGCAGCTTGGCCTCGTCGTCGTCGACGAAGAACACGACTCCAGTTACAAACAGGAGTCCATGCCGCGCTATCACGCGCGCGACGTTGCGGTGATGCGCGCTAAGTTAGCCGGAGCCGCCGTTGTCCTCGGCTCCGCAACGCCTTCTCTTGAGACCTGGCACAACGCCACCACCGGAAAATACCAGCGCATCGCGATTCACGAGCGCGTCATGCAGCGCCCGCTTCCCGAAGTGCGCCTCGTCGACATGCGCCGTGAGTTCGAGGAAACCGCCGAAGAACACTTGTTCTCGCGCGCCCTCGTCGAACAAACCCAGGAAACCCTCGACCGCGGCGAGCAGGCCATCATCCTGCTTAACCGCCGCGGCTATTCCTTCGTCGTCATCTGCCGCGCCTGTGGCATCAAGCTCGAGTGCGAAAACTGCTCCATCGCTCTCACCTTTCACAAAGCCATCGTCACCGACGACGAGCGCGCCACCGGCCAGCGCCTCGAATGCCACTATTGCGGTTACAAAAAGACCGTGCCCAAACGCTGTCCGTCCTGCGACAGCGAATATCTCTACTTCCTCGGCGCTGGCTCCCAGCAGGGCGAAGAACGCCTGCAGGAAATTTTTCCTGGCGCGCGCATCGGCCGCATGGACCGCGATACCGTCCGCGGCCGTCACGATATGGAGAGCCTGCTCCTCCGCCTCCACTCAGGCGAAATCAACCTCCTCGTCGGCACCCAGATGATTGCCAAAGGTCACGACATCCACGGCGTCACTCTGGTTGGCGTCGTCGGTTGCGACTTTGCCCTCGGCCTGCCCGACTTCCGCGCCGCCGAGCGCGTCTTCCAGCTCCTCACCCAGGTCTCCGGCCGCGCCGGACGCGGCGATCTGCCTGGCCAGGTCCTCGTGCAGACCTACCATCCCAACCACTACGCTATCCAGTTCGCCGCCCAACACGACTACGCCGGCTTCGTCGAAAAAGAACTGCGCTTCCGCCGCGCCATGCACTATCCGCCCTACTCTGCGCTCGCCAACGTCCTGCTGCAAAGCCAGCGCCTCGAAGAAGCCGCGGCCTGGGCCACCGCCCTCGGCCGCTGGTGCCAGAACACTACCCTCAAACACGTCCGCGTCCTTGGCCCTGCCACCGCGCCCATCGCAAAAATCAAACGCACCTACCGTTTCCACCTCGTCATGAAAGGCGAAAATCGCGCCTCCCTGCAAAAGGCCCTGCGGGCTTTCCTTGCCCACGCTGAAGAAGCGAACATTCCCCGCGCCAGCCTGATCCTCGACGTCGATCCCGTCAGCCTGATGTAATGCGCAGCAACTGGCTCGGAGAACCAGCCGGACGAGCCAGACTCGTCCTACAATAATGCTGTGTGGGGGATTCGCGATGAAGCTCGCATTAGGCTTCGGCCTCTGCGTTCTATGCGGTTGGCTGACCGCAGACGCTCAGGTCATACCGGCGTCCAACGGTTCCTCGCGCGCGGTCCCCTTCCAAACGGTGAGTTCCGGCTGGCTTGCTTCATCTCAGGAACCAAACAACAACAAAGTTCCCAATCGTGACGAAATTGTGAAGCAGATCGATACAACAGCGATCGCCCTCAATGCCTTGAACGGACCGCTGGCCGGCGAAGACCAAAAAATCGCAGCCCTGATTCGCACCTGCATCATCCGCGCCCGCCAGGCGCTCAAGAGTGACGACCTGGATGGTGCCGGCACCCTTTCCAGGAAAGCGCGCGCACTGCAGCTCGAACTGAGCAAAGACTGTCTCCAGCGTTCCGGACAGAAAGCGAAAATCCGGCCGATATAAGGTTGGCCGCCAATCCGGTCCTTAACCCAACCTCCATGAAACAATTCCTGATTGCTTCCTGGGCTTGTTCGTTGTTTCTGATGTAGCGTCCAACCTCCGAGATCCCATGCAATTCCTTGACGAAGAAAAAGTCCGATCGCTGCTCATCTGGGAAGCCCTCATCCCGGCCATCGAGCGAGCCCTCACCCACCTTTCCCAGGGCAAAATCCAGCAACCCCTCCGCACCGTCCTGCGCATTCCCGAGCACGGCACTTACGAAACGAAGGGATTCTTCGCTCTCATGCCCGCCGTCGACGGCGACCTCATGGGCGTCAAGCTCGTCACCTTCTTCGAACGCAACACCAACGTTCCCACCCATCAGGCCGTCATCCAGCTTCTCTCTGCCAAAACTGGTGAGCCCCTCATTGCGATGGATGGCCGCCTCATCACCGAAATGCGCACCGCCGCCGTCTCCGCGATTGCGACACGCCTCTTCGCCCCCAATCCATCGAAAACGCTGGCCATCCTCGGCAGCGGTGTGCAGGCTCGCTCCCACCTCCGCGCCCTACGTCTGGTCCGCAGTTTTCAGCAAGTCCGCGTCTGGAGCCGCACGCCCGAAAACGCCGCACGCTTCGCCTCCGAATTCGGCGTCACCGCAGTTGGCACCGCAGAAGCTGCCGCACGCGGAGCCGACGTCGTCGTCAACGTAGCCGCCGTTCACGAACCGTTGGTCCGTGGAGAATGGCTCGCCCCCAACTCCCTCGTCTGTGCGGTGGCCGTCGTCACCCCCGATCGCCGCGAGCTGGACGACGCCGCCATGAACGCCGCCATCATTGTTGAGTCTCGCGACGCCGCCCTCCGCGAGTCCGGCGATATCATCGGTTCCACCCAACCCGTCTACGCCGAAATCGGCGAGGTCCTGGCCGGCTCTAGGCCCCTCCCCCAGGGTCGGGTCGTCCTCAAATCCCTCGGCGTCGCCGCCAGCGATCTGGCCGCCGCCGGTGTAGTCTGGCGAGCGTTCCAAAACGGCGCAAGTGCCTAAAACGAAAGTAACTAAACCTCGCCCAACTACCCTAAAGATGCTAGAGACGCCTGTGTCCCCGGAGGCGCATTCTTGAGGATGGCACCAGGCAGGAGTGCCATCCGTTGCGCAAGTCCTCCCTCGCCCTCGTTTTGCTCATCTCGTGCATCGGGAAAACTGTCGCCGCACAACCGGCGAAGGACCCAACGCCGCCCGCTCCATCCACACCAACCCTCCTTACCACCGTTGCGCAGGTTCGCGCCCTCCCCGCCGACAAGGTCCAGCGTGGTCTATCCGTCGAGGTGCACGGCGTCCTCACCTACTATCGGCCCGCGGAAGGTCAGATCTTCATGCAGGACTCTACCGGCGGAATCTACGTCGTCCCTCCGCCCCACTATCGCAATCTCCATGTTGGTGAAGCGATCGTTGCCCGGGGCGTCACCGTTCCCAGTTTTGCGACCAACATCAAGGCCGTTGACCTCGTCCCGGATACGAAGACGTCGCCATTTCCCACGCCCGTCTCCGTGACCTTCGAGCAGCTCATGCTCGGCGCCGAAGATTGTCGCTACGTCACCATCACGGGTACCGTCCGATCGGCAACGCTGCAAACCTCGAACGGCCAAAACGCTGTCCAGGGCGTGCGCAAACGCGAGGGCATGTCCGCCACCACCGGACCCGAGGCGGCTGCCGTTGAAGCCGAGAAACCCTATCTACTCCTCGACCTCGAAACAGCTGGGGGGCCCGTGCGGATCCATATCGAGCAGGTGAAGGGCATCGACCCCCTCACCCTCCTCGATTCCGAAGTCAGAATCGATGGAGTTGCCGGCGGCATTTTCGATGGGAAATATCAACCCACCGGCGCCGAATTGTGGGTGAGCAGTGGCGATCGCATGCAGATCCTCCGCGCGGCCGACGCCAATCCCGCAAAGCTGCCCATCACCCCCATCGAGCGCATCATGTCAGGATATTTTGTAAGGGACCTGAGCCGCCGTGTTCATGTTCGCGGCAGCGTCACCCTCTACGAGCCCGGTCTCCAGGCCGTTCTCCAAACGCCCGATGGTCATGCGGTCCTCGTCAATACCTACGAGCAAACGCCGCTTCACATGGGCGAAGTGGTCGACGTGCTTGGATTTCCCGATCCCGGCAGCTACTCCGAGGTCATTCGCCAGGCAAACCTACTGCCCACTCCCGACACCATTTCTATTCCCGCCGTGCCCGTATCCTGGGACGATGCCATTGCCGGACACTATCCCTACGCGCTGATTTCGATGGAGGGAATTCTGGCTACGGAGGTCCACGAGCGCCACCAGGATACGCTCGTGCTCCGCTCCGGTTCCCACGTCTTCTCCGCCATCCTCGCGAGAACCGTATGGAATAAAGATTTCGACGGCTTCTCTCTGCCGGAATACCGCTCTGGCAGCCGCGTTCGCGTCACCGGCATCTGCTTCGTTCACGCCGGCGGTCCCTGGAACACTGAACGCTGGTTCGATGTCCAGCTGCGCTCGCCTCAGGATGTCGTTGTCCTTGTCGAGCCGGCTTGGTGGACCGTCCGCCGCTTGCTGTATGTCAGCTCCATCCTGCTCTCCCTCATGATGGCCGCTCTGATCTGGGTCGTGATCCTGCAGCGCAAAGTCCGCCATCAAACCGAGCAGATCCGTCTGACCATGGAATCGGAAGCCGCCCGCGAACGGCGTATCGCCTTCCTCGAGAAGGAACGCGGCCGCGTCCTTGAAGCCATCAACAGCATGCTCAACCTCGACGACGTCCTGCTCATGATCCTCCGGCTCATCAGCACCCAGTTGGAAGAGCGCTCCTGCTGGTGCGAACTGGCCAACGGTACGCTGGTCGGTGAGGCCAATCCTCCACAGGATCTCGACCGCCTCGTCCGCCGCGGCATCTATTCAGGCGCCGGCGAACGTCTCGGCTCGCTCGTCGTCTCGGACGCCGAAGCCTATCAGGAACAGGCCGGGGAGGCGCTCGAAATGGGGGCCAGCCTCGCCGCCCTCGCCATTGATAATCGCCGCCTCTACGAAACCCTCATCCACCGCTCCCAGTACGACCAGCTCACCAACGCCGCCAATCGCTTCCTCCTCGAAAGCCGTCTTGAAGAAGCCCTCGCCCACGCCAAACGCAGCCAGACGCGCTTCGCCCTCGTCTACATCGACCTCGACCAGTTCAAGCGTGTCAACGATGTCTACGGTCATCGCGTGGGCGACGTCTATTTGCAACAGGTCGCAGAGCGCTTCTCAGAGAAGCTGCGCGGCATGGATACTCTGGCGCGTATCGGCGGAGATGAATTCATCGCCCTTATCCCCGTCGTCCGCAATCGCGCCGAGGTCGAGGACATCGTCCAGCGCCTCACGCATTGCTTCGACACGCCGTTTCAGATCGAGGACCACATGATCAGTGGAAGCGCCAGCGTCGGCATTGCCATTTATCCCGAAGACGGCCTCACCCGCGAAGATCTCAAGCGCGTCGCCGACACGGCGATGTACGCAAACAAACCCCACGCCGCCGTCTGAACCGCAACGTCTAACCTGTAACCCGTAGCCTGCAACCCGGTCTACGCGCCGATCAACCGCAGCAACAGAGCCGGCACACACCCCAGCAACACCACCAGCGCCGCCAGCACCCAGATCGTCACTCGCGTCACAAGCGGCACATCGATCGCCACTGCATCCGCCGCTCCCTCTGCAACGTAAATCTGCTTCAGCACCCGCAGGTAGTAATAGAGCGAAACTGCGCTCATCGCCACCGCCAGCACTACCAGCCAAAGAAGTCCAAGGTGCGGCTCCGCGTCCACCACAGCGGCAAAGATATAAAACTTGCCGAAGAATCCCGCCAGTGGCGGAATTCCCGCCAGCGACAACAGAAAAATCAGCATGCACAGCGACAATCCAGGCGCCCGCCGGCTCAGCCCTGCCAGATCCGCAATCTTGTCGACGCCTTCAGCCTCCAACGCCCCCAACACGCCAAAGGCTCCAAGCGAAGCCACCGCATACGTGATCACGTAGTAGATCAGCGCCGTTGTCCCCATCGGCGTGTGCGCGATCAGTCCCAGCAGCATGTAACCCGCATGCCCAATCGCTGAGTAGGCCAGCAATCGCCGTGCGCTGGTCTGCGCAATCGCCGCCAGATTCCCAACCACCATTGACAGCGCTGCAATCACGCAAAGTATCGGGACCCATCCCGGTGCGTAGGCGCCATACGCTCCGTGGCCGGCAGCCGTGGCCAGTCCTACCGTCACCACCTGCCCGAACACGAAGAAGCTTGCCACCTTCGAGCTCGACGCGATGAATCCCGCGCTCACCGTCGGAGCGCCTTGGTACGCATCCGGCGCCCACAGATGGAACGGTGCCGCGGCCACCTTGAATCCGAATCCGATCGCCACCATCACGATGGCCACCAGCAGCAGGGGATCGAGCGTCGGTCCGCTCACCGCCGCCGCAATTTGCGGCAGCTCAATCGATCCCGAAACTCCATACAGCAGGCTCATCCCGAACAGCAGAAATCCTGCCGACATGCCGCCGAACAGGAAATACTTCAGCGCCGCCTCCGCCGATTGCCGGCTGCGCTTGTCGAATCCCGTCAACACATACAGCGACAGGCTCAAAAACTCGAGTGCCACAAAAATCAGCAGGAGATTTTGCGTGGCCACCAGAAACATCATCGCCACCGTCGCGAACAGAATCAGCGCCAGATATTCACCCACGCTGTTCGTAAACCGCACCGACGTCGACAGCAGCACCGTCAGAATCGCCAATGCCACCAACGTCATCTGCACCACACGCGTCAGCGGCGTCACCACAAACATCCCGTCTGCCAAATGCGCTTCCACCGCCGCACTCTTCAGCATGTGGATCGAAACCAGGCATCCCACCGACGCGATCAAAGCGCCCACCCCAAGTCGCGTCTTCAGCGTGCACTTCCGCAGGGCGGTAATGTCCGTTGTGAGCAGCAGCAATCCGGCCAGCGCCACCGTAATCTCAGGCAGCGTCAGGCGCAGCAGCTCCGCGTAGTTCACCGCGCTCAGGCCGAGGTTGAGATCCGCGCTCATCGCCACGCTCCTCGCCTGAGGCCTTCAAACAGCGGCGATTGCAGCGTCGGCAAAATCAAATCCGTCAGAATTCGCGGATACAAACCCACCGTCAGCGTGCTCACCAGCAGCAGCAGCGCGCCCAGCTTCTCCGGAAACGTAATCGGGGGCAGCGCATGTGCCGCCAGGCCCGGTGTCGGCTCGCCAAAGAAAGCCTTCGTCAGCGCGCGCCACGTAAAGGCAATGCCAACCAGAATCCCGATCCCGGCGATCACGATCATCCACGCGAACGCGCGCCACGTCCCAATCAGTACCTGGAACTCCGCGATGAAACCGCTGAACCCCGGCAGCCCAATCGACGCCATCGCTGCCAGGATGAATGTCACCGCGGCAAACGGAATCGCGTGTGCCAGCTGCATCGGCCCCAGCTCGTTCAGATCGCGCGTGTGCGTGCGGTCGTAGACCATCCGTCCCACCACAGCAAACAGCAATCCCGCAATCACGCCGTGCGAGAACATCTGCAGCACCGCGCCATCCAGCCCGATCTGCGTAAGCGTCATCAGCCCCAGCAGCACGAAGCCCATATGCGAGACGCTCGAGTAGCCGATCACAAACTTAAAGTCGCGCTGCACCAGCGCCACGCTCGCCCCGTACACAATTCCAATCAGCGCCAACAGTGCAAACACATCGCGCCACGAGCCCAGGCCCAGCACGTGGAATCCCCACGGGTCCATCCCGGCTGGAAACAGCATCATCGCAACGCGCAGGCAGCCGTACGCGCCCAGCTTCATCACCACACCGGCCAGCAGCATCGAAGCCGCTGTCGGAGCCGCCGCGTGTCCGGTTGGCGCCCAGGTATGAAATGGCCACATGCCCGCCAGCACCGCGAACCCAACAAACACCAGCGGGAACATCAGCATCTCGAAATGTGCGGAGAAGGGAAACGCCGCCAGTGCTTCGAAGCTCATGCTGTGCCCGCCTGACGCCACCCACGCGGCCACCATCCCCGCCAGAACCAGCGCGCTCCCTGCAAACGAGTAAAGCGCCAGCTTCATCGCCGCATATTCACGCAGTGATCCGGCATTCTCGCCGGTCGCGCCCTTCGGCACCGAACCCCAAATCGCAATTAGAAAATACTTCGGGATGATCGCAATTTCGTAGAACACGAACAGCAGAAATAAATCGAAACTGAGAAAAACTCCGTAGACCCCGCCAATCAGCACCAGATAAAACGCAAAAAACTCCTGCGTCCGCTTTTCGATGTTCCACGAGAACAAAATCCCCGCCGTCGCTGCGATCCCCGTCAGCAGCACCAGCGTCAGGCTGATCCCATCCGCCGCCAGGTGATACGAAATTCCAAGCTGCGGAATCCACGCCACCCGCGTCACCGTCAGCAACTCGCCTGGCTGCCAGTGATGGAACGCAACCAGCCCAATGCCCAGACTCACCACCGCCGTTGTCAGCGCTACCAGCCGCGCCAGCCCCTTCGATGGGCTCAGCCGCGCCAGCAGCGCGCCGATGAACGAAACGTAAATCGTCCACGCGAGCATCAGAATTTCATCCCCGCGCTCATGCTTAGAACCCACTGGGTCACTGTGCTGTGCACCATCCCCGTAATCAGCTGCGGATAGAGCCCCAGCACCAGCATCAGTAAAAGTACCGGTGCCAGCGCCAGCCGCTCTGTCACCGTCAGATCCGGCATCGCCTCCCACTTCGGATTCACCGGCCCCGAAAACACCTTCTGGATCACCGTCAGCAGGAAAACCGCCGTCATCAGCAGTCCCAGCACCGACACCGACGAAGCCCAGGGAGCCAGCGGAAACGCGCCTTTGAAAATCAGAAATTCAGCAGGGAATCCGTTCAGCCCCGGCAACCCCAGCGAAGCAAAAATCGCAATCCCCATCAGCCCGGAAAACACGGGCACAATTTTCCGCAAGCCGCCAAAATCGTCAATCCCGCGCAATCCGCCGCTGCGCCGTTCCAGCAGCGCGATCAACCAGAACAGTGCCGCCGCCGTCAGCCCATGGCTGAACATCTGCAGCAGGACGCCCGTCAACGCCGCCGCCTTCTCCTGCGCGAGGCCGGCATCCGCCCCCGTCAACTGCGCAGCCACGCACACGCCCAGCACGCAGTAGCCCAGGTGGTTAATCGACGAGTACGCGAACGTCCGCTTCAAATCCTTCTGCGCCCACGCCGCAAACGCCGGCAGCACAATCGTCGCCACCGCCATCCACAATAATGGCTTCATCGCCTGCTGCATCTGGTGCGGAAATATCGGCAGCAGCACGCGCAAAAATCCGTAAACCCCCATCTTCGACATCGCGCCCGTCAGCAGCATCGTCGTCTCGCTCGATGCTTCGGCGTAGGCCGAAGGCAGCCAGGTGTGGAACGGCACCACCGGCGTCTTCACCGCAAATCCAAGAAACGCCGCCCAGAACAACAGCATCGCCGTGTGCTCCGAGCTTCCAAACCAGTGCAGATTCTGCGCCAGCGCTGTCGATAATCCGCCCGACTGCGCGAGTTGCGCCAGCTCCACAAAATCAAACGTCCCCGGATGCCCCGCAGTGCTGGTCGCCTGAAAGAGCGCCAGAAACGCCAGCATCAGCGCTACGCTTCCCACCATCGTGTAAAGGAAAAACTGCGCCGCGGCCTTCGCCCTGCCTTTGCCGCCCCACAGCCGCACCATGAAGAAAGCCGGAATCAGGCTCAGCTCCCAGTAAACAAACCAGTGAATGAAGTTCAGCGCCGTAAACGTCCCGAACAGTCCCGCTTCCAGAAACAGCACCAGCGCAAAGTAAACTCCGCCCTGCTTCTCGTTCCTCCACGAAACCGCCAGCGACATCAGCACCACCATCGCCGACAGCACCAGCATCAGCACGCCCAGCCCGTCCACGCCCACGTGGTACCAGATCCCCAGCGAAGGCGCCCACGCATGCCATTCCTCAAACTGCATTCCAGGATGCGCCGGATTCAGCGCGTACCAGCTTAGTCCCGCCAGCACCAGCGATCCCGTCGCAAATACCACCGCCATCACCCGCGCCAGATCGCGCGAAGCCGCCAGGGCCAGCACCACCAGCCCACCCACCAGCGGAAACAATGTGAGCAGCGTGATCATCCGCGGTGCCCCCACAACAGCAAAACCGTCAGCACCACCAGAGCAGCCGCCAGCACGCGCAGATAATTCTGCACGCGCCCGTTCTGCAGGTGCGACAACAACCGCCCGCCACGCGCCACCTCGCGGCAGCCCTCATCGAAGCCGCCGTTGACCACAAAGTTGTCCACGCCCAGGTCGATCCAGCCCAGCCCCATCGCCAGCCACGCCACCAGTCGCACCAGCCCGCCAAAAATCCAGCGATCCAGCCACGACGCGAAGCCAGCCAGGAAACGCGTCAACGCAATCACCGTCACTCCGTACAGCTCATCGACGTACAGCCGATTTGCCAGCGCGTGGAAGATCCCAGGCTGCAACCGCTCCAGCGCGTCAGGATCGGTCGCCCGCACAATCGGCTTGCGTCCGTAGAACCACCAGCCCAGCAACAATCCCGCAAACACAATCAGCGTCGACGTCATCATCACCGGCAGCAGCCCCGGCTCCGAAAATCCGCTCCAGTCAAACGTCGCGGCCCGCCCCGCAAGAAAACTCTGGAACCATGGCCACGCCGGCCATCCCACAAATCCCAGCAACACCGCAAATACCGCAAGGATCACCAACGGGCCCGTCATCACCGCTGGGCTCTCGTGTGGATCGGTAATGATGCAAACCTCGCCCGGTCGCGGCGACACCACTGGCTCAATCTTCTCGGCAGGAATCGCGTGCTTCGCCACAGCCGCCGCGCTCACAGTCGCATCCGTCACGCGCTGCTGCCCGAAGAAGACGTAGTACATCTGCCGCGTCATATAGAAGGCGGTCAGCAGCGCGCCCGCCGCGCCCAGATAAAACGGTCCCCGCGACACGCCCCACCCATGCGCGGCGTCGAGAATCGCATCCTTGCTCCAGAACCCCGCGAACAGCGGAAACCCGCACAGCGCCAGCATGCCCGCCGTGTACGCAGCGAACGTCACCGGCATAAAGCGCCGCAGTCCGCCCATGTTGCGGATGTCCTGCTCCTCGGTGCAGCCGTGGATCACCGAGCCCGCGCCTAAAAACAGCAGCGCCTTAAAAAACGCATGCGTGATCAGGTGGAACATCCCCACCGCCACGCCGCCCACGCCGAGGCCCAGCATCATGTACCCCAGCTGCGACACCGTCGAGTAAGCCAGGATCCGCTTAATGTCGTTTTGCGCCACCGCAATGCATGCGGCGAACAGCGCCGTAATCGCGCCCACCCACGCCACCACTTCCAGTCCGCTCGTCGTCATCAGCGGATACACCCGCGCCACCAGATACACGCCCGCCGCCACCATCGTCGCCGCGTGAATCAGCGCGCTCACCGGCGTCGGCCCTTCCATCGCATCCGGCAGCCACACGTGCAGCGGAACCTGCCCCGACTTTCCCACCGCTCCACAGAAAATCAGCAGTCCAATCGCCGTCGAAACCGCCATGCCGCCCATTGCCACATGCGCGCCCATCGCCGTAATCGCACCCTGCTCCAGACACCCTGTGCCCTGGTTGTAAAACAGCAGCGTCCCGGTCTGCGAGTAGAGCCAGACCATCCCGATCAGCAATCCCAGATCGCCAACCCGTGTCGTGATGAACGCCTTCTTCGCCGCCGCCGCCGCTGCCGGCCGATGAAACCAGAACCCAATCAGCAGGTACGACGTCAGCCCCACGACCTCCCAGCACATAAACAGCAACAGCAGGCTGTTCGCAATCACCACGCCCAGCATCGCGCCCGCAAACAGCGACAGAAAACAGAAGAACCCGCGGTTGTCGTCGTGGGCCATGTAGCCCAGGCTGTAAATAAAAATCAGCAGCCCGACAAACGTCACCATCACCAGCATCACCGCGGCCAGCGGGTCCAGCAGCCACCCCAGCACGATCCACTGATTCCCAAACTGCATCCACGGGAAGTTATTCACCCGGACTACCGGCTGCGCCAGTGCCTGCGCGAACGCCATCAGCGCCAGCACAAAGGCAATTCCCATCGACCCAATCGCGAGCCCGGCTGAAAGCTGCCGCTGCGTTTTCTTCAGCAACGCGCTTATCCCGGCCGCCAACATGGGCAGCAGAGGAATCAGCCAGAGATAACGAACGATCCAGGGAACGGCGTCCAGTCGCATCATCCCTTCATCTCCGTAATCTCGCTCACGTCGCTGGTGTGTGCGTGCCGGTAGATCGCCAAAATCAGCGCCAAGCCTACCGCCGCCTCAGCCGCCGCCACCGCAATCGAGAAGATGACGAACATCATCCCCGTCAAATATTCGGGATGTGGCCCGAACCGCCAGAACGCGATGAAGTTCAAATTCCCAGCGTTGAGCATCAGCTCAATGCCGGCCAGCACGAGGATCGCGTTGCGCCGCGTCAGCGCACCGGCCAGCCCGATCGAGAACAGGAGTGCGGAAACCAGCAGACAGCCAGCAAGAGGAGTCATCAGGCGCGCAACTCCGGACTTTTCCCGGGCGCCGAAACCACGCGCCGCTCTTTCATCGCCAGAATCACCGCGCCAATCATCGCCGCCGTCAACATCAGTGCGATCACTTCCAGCGGCAATACGTAACGCTGCATCAGAGCCAGTCCAATCTCCTGCATCGTAGGCGACGGCGCCGCCTCGGCTCCCGGGTGCCGAGCCACACTGCTCGTCACCACCGCCCAGGCCAGCACCGCAAACACCGCCAGCGCCAGAAGCGCCCCGCCCAGACCTGCTGGCGAAAACGCTTTCTCCAGTTCGGTATCGCTCCCAGCCCCCCGCGTAGGGGTCAGTAGAATTGCAAACACAATAAGGATGGCAACCGCACCCACGTAGACCAGCAGCTGCGCCAGTCCCGCGAACTCTGCCCCAAGATTCAGGTAGAGCGCCGCCAGTCCGGCAAACGCCACCGCCAGTGCCAGCGCGCAATGCACCAGACGACACAGCGTCATGGCGGCCACACCTCCGGCCAGCGTCATAATCGCGAGAATCAGGAAAGAAATGGTCATTCCCATTCGTACAGGTTCGGCACGTTGCCTTTGCGCCGATTTGCGATTGTTTCCCCGACTCGCGACTTCGCCGCCTCGCCGGGCTCTCTAACGATTTCACAGCGCCGCGTCAGCGACTGTGACTCAAATCACCAACGGAGTCCGCATCTATTCCGCGAAGCGATAGCTCCTCTTCTCGATCTTCCGGCTCCGCTCCAGCGTGCGTGCCAGCGTTATATACGGGCCAAAGATTACCAGCGCACAGACCAGCCAGCGTATCACACCCCCCAGCGGTTTCGGCCCCACGACTGCGGCCGACAAAAAGTGCCAGAGACCCGCGGAAACAATCACCACCAGCGTCATCGGCAGCATAAATTTCCATGCGAAATTCATCAGCTGATCCATGCGTAGCCGCGGTACTGTGCCCCGCACCCAGATGAATCCAAAGATCAGCGTCAGCAGTTTCCCGAAGAACCAAATCCACGACGGAATCCAGCTCAGAAAACTGAACGGCGCCGACCATCCGCCCAGAAACAACGTAATCCCCAACCCGCTCACCGCGAACATCTCCAGATATTCGGCCAGGAAAAACAGTGCAAACTTGAATCCTGAATACTCAATGAAGTAACCGGCAATAATTTCCGATTCGCCTTCCGGCAAATCGAATGGGCTGCGATTCGTCTCCGCCGTCGCCGAGATCATGAACAGGATGAACCCCGCCAGCCCCCAGGGCGTAAACACATTCCAGTGCGCCAGCCCGCCCGAAGTTCGCGCCTGCTGCTCCACAATCTCCACCAGCGAAAGCGTGCCCGCCAGCATAATCACCGGCACTGCAGACAAGATCAGCGGTATCTCGTAGCTGATCATCTGCGCAATCGCCCGCATCGCCCCCAGCAGCGAATATTTGTTGTGGCTCGACCATCCGGCCATAAACACAGCCAGCTCGGTCGCCCCGCCCACCGCGAAGAAATACAACACGCCGCTGTCCAGATTCACGGCGACCATGTTGCGGCCCACCGGCAGCACCGCGTAGCTCAAAAAAACCACGCCGACCAGCACCAGCGGCGCCAGATAATGCACCACGTGATCGGCCCTGCGCGGCACCAGATCTTCCTTGGTTAGCGACTTCACCGCGTCCGCCAGCGGCTGGAATAATCCAAACGGACCCACACGGTTTGGACCGTAGCGGTTCTGCATTCGCCCGAGCCCTTTGCGTTCGAACACCGTTGTGATCGCAAACAGAGACGCGAACACCACGATGATCGCCCCAACCGAAATCACGATCGAAACCAGCACCTGCAGCGGCGCGGGTACATGCATCACCATCAAATGCTTCAAAGTAACGAAAATCTGGTCCACGTTTGCAGCCGTGCTCATCCCAACACCGCCCTGCGTGGATCACCGCTGAACGCCGAACGCTGAAAACTGACCGCTGCCTTCATTGCGTCACCGCAGTTTTCGGCTCAGCTGCCTTCACCTCAGCCGCTTTGGCCGCCGCGGCTGCCGCCTTCGCCTGCGCTTCCGCCAGTTCCTTCACGCGCCGCTCGTCGGTCTCCGCGGCTTCCATCGGATGAATCCTCTGGTAGTACTCGTTCGGTTTCGCCAGCTCCTGCTTCGTCCACAGCAACCCGCCAAACCGGTCGGTCGTGCTCAGCTCAAACTGCTTGTCCATCCGGATCGCGTCAAACGGGCACACCTCGACGCAAATCTGGCAGCTCATGCACACTGACACATCAATATCGAAGACCGCCGGATAAGCCTGCTGTTTTCCGACAAAGTCGGGCTTCTTGTCTTTGCTCTTCTCAATGTGGATACACCGGGGAGGGCATTCCTTCTCGCAGATCTGGCACGCCACGCACCGCAGTCCCGCTTCAGGATCACTGCCGTCATACAGCAGAAACGGAAAAACCCGCGACGCTTCCGGCAGCGGCAGCCGCTCCTCCGGAAACTGCACCGTCGTCAGCCGCTCCTTCTCGACATAGCTGCCGAAAAAGTTTCGAGCCGTCTCGACTAACCCCTGAATGATCCCTTCACCCAGCATGGCTTTTCCTGCTCCCTGCTCCCTGCGACCTGTACCCTGGCTTCACCTGTCCACTTCCCCCAGCACAATATCCACGCTGCCCAGAATAATCACCGCGTCCGCAATGTTTTCGCCCAAACACATATCCTCAAGCACCGTCAGATTAATCATGCTCGGCGGCCGCACTCTGTATCTGTAAGGATTCCCCGTTCCATCGCTGATCAGAAAAAATCCCAGCTCGCCCTTCGGCGATTCGATTCGCCCATACGCTTCGCCCGCCTTCGGCCGCAACCCGCGCAACCGCGTCTTCGGATCCATCACCGGACCTTCAGGAATATCGCGCAGCGCCTGCTCCAGAATCTTTACCGTCTCCCGCATCTCGAGAATCCGCATCATGTAGCGGTCGTAGACATCGCCGTGCTCGCCCAGCGGCACGCGAAAGCTAAACCTTTCGTAGATTCCGTACTTGTCGATTTTGCGCACGTCGTAATTGACGCCGCTCGCCCGCAGCATCGGTCCCGTCACACCGGCGTTGACGGCCAGCTCACGCGGAAGGACCCCCACGCCCTGCGTCCGAGCCATCAAAATCTCATTGGCCCGCAGCAGATTCTCAAATTCATCCACGAACTGCGGCAGCCGCGCCACCAGCGTGCGCATCTCATCCAGACATGCCGCCGAGCAGTCCACCCGCACGCCGCCAAAGCGCAGGTAGTTGCACATCATCCGAGCTCCGCTCAGCGACTCGAACAGGTCGAGCACCTTTTCCCGCTCGCGAAACGCATACATCAGCGGAGTGCCGCTCGCGCCCATGTCCTGCATCAAAAAACCAACCAGCCCCGCGTGGTTCTGAAACCGCGTTAGCTCCGCCACGATCACGCGAATGTACTCCGCGCGCTCCGGCACCGCGATCCCTGCCAGCTTCTCCACCGCCAGCGTGTAGCCCCAGTTGTTCGTCATCGAGCACAAATAATCCAGCCGATCGGTGTAGGGAATCGCCGACAGATACGCGCCGTGCTCCGCAATCTTTTCGTGGTTCCGGTGCAGATACCCAAACACCGGCTTCAGTCGCACCAGCCGCTCGCCCTCGAGTCGTACATCCATGCGAAACACGCCATGGGTCGACGGGTGATGCGGCCCCATCGATACTTCCATGATTTCGCCCTGTTCGAAATCCTGCGTTTCGATCGCCAGCGCCTCGCTCACGACTGCACCTCCGTCGCAAGGGGTGCATCGTCCGGCGGAGGCACATAGTCCTTCCGCATCGGGTAATCCACAAACCCATCCCACATCAAAATCCGTCGCAGGTCCGGATGCCCGTCAAACACAATCCCATACAGGTCGAACGCCTCGCGCTCCTGAAATTCCGCGCTCCGCCACACCGGCGTCAGCGATGGCAGATGCGTGCCCTCGCCCCGATCCGCCGTCCGCATCCGCAGCACCACCATCCCGTGCTTCTTTTCCATCGAGAACAGGTGATAAACCGCCTCCAGATACCCCGGCACCTTCGTCTTCCGAACCTCGTCGACTTCCTGCTCCGACTCGGTCCCATCCGCCGCCTTGACGACCTTCTTAACCTTCACCTTCTCCGACGTCTCGGTGTCCGGCCAGTCCACGCCCGTCACCAGCGAACAGTAATCCAGCCGCCACTCCGCGTGATCCCGCAAAAATTCCGCCACCGCTCGCGCATGCGCATGATCCAGCAGCAGCGAGTGCTGCGCCGACGGGCTTCCGTTCTGGATCACCCTCAGCGCCGCGCCGGGCACCCCGGCCTCAATCTGCGCTTTCAATTCTTCAGGGGAGGGAAGCGTCATTACTGAATCACCTTCAATGGATTCCCCGGCGCATCATGAAATACCTCGAGGTTCGCCGGTGGTTCCAAACCATGCGCGCCAAACTCCGGCACTGGAAACTCACTCGGCAACTCCGCATGCAGATGCCGCGGCCGATCTGCCCCGGCCAGCGCCTGCTCCTCAATTTTCTTCTGCAGCGTCATAAACGCGGAGATCAGCGCCTCCGGACGCGGCGGGCATCCAGGAATATGCACGTCCACAGGAATATAGCGGTCGATCCCTTTCAACACGTTGTACCCATCGCGAAACGGCCCGCCCGAAATCGCGCACGCGCCCATGGCGATGACATACTTTGGTTCCGGCATCTGGTTGTAGAGCCGCACCACCTGCGGTGCCATCTTTTTTGTAACCGTGCCCGACACAATGATCAGATCGGCCTGCCGCGGTGACGGCCGGAACACTTCCGCCCCAAACCGCGCCAGATCGTAGCGCGCCATCGTGGTCGCGATCATCTCGATCGCGCAGCACGCCAGACCAAACGTCAGCGGCCACACGGAATTCTTCCGCCCCCAGTTGTAAAGCTCCTCGAGCGTCGTCGTGAAGATCCCGTTCTTGCTCAGCTCGATCTTCAGCTCTTTAAGATCGTCCGCCATCCCACTCCCCGTAACCTGCAACCTGCAACGTTTTTCTGTTCCCTACTGGCTATTCCCGACTCCCTGCTTTTCTCAGGCCCACGTCAGCACATCTTTTTGATACGCCCACAGCAGCCCTTCAATCAGAAGCAGCAAAAACACCAGCATTGCCACGACGGCGCCCACCGACAGCCCCGTAAACGCCACCGCAAACGGCAGCAGAAATACTGCCTCGACATCGAAAACTAAAAATACAATTCCGTATAAGTAATAGGACGCGTCAAATCCCGTCCAGGAATCGCCCTTCGATTCCAGCCCACACTCGTAGGTGGCGTTCTTTTCCGAGCCCGGCTTTTGTGGCGAGTAGACCCGTGCCCACAACCAGGCCAGCGCCAGCGGTGTAAATCCGAAAGCCACTGCGCCGATCAACAGGCCCACCACCGTCAGCCAGGGATGTTCAGCGTTTCCCATCGTTAATCCACTCTCCGGCCTTCGTAGCCACCTTCAAAAATCCGCCCCGCGACTCCCGTGAGCCTACCTGTCCAAACGCATTCCACTCCGTGACACCAATCACACCGCCTCTTTTGGTCCGTTGCGGCGCAATTCGACCGCTGCAACGCACCTTTGGCCGTCCCAACGCCGCCGTTCGCTGCAACACTCCATACTCGCACAATCGCGTCGAATTCCGGCGCGTGCGGGATAGAGTTGGCGATTCGATGGGTCTGGCCAAGCCCCTGGAATCAAGCTTTTGACCCTGCACGTGGCGAAGCAATGATTGCGTTGGGCCGCCCCAGCCCTGTTGACGCAATCGATGGGCGAACCAGGAAATATCCCTGAGAGAGACGGTTGGAAGCGCGTGTCCGGTGCGGTCGGTGGGCCGCCCCGGACTTGGTTCACTGCCTATTTTTCCAACACATCCCAGCCTTCAAGCGATATTTGCCATATCTGCCTGGGAACATCCTTGCCTGGATTTGCATTCGGTTTAGCGTCCAGGCGCGGTTGATCGGACACGAAATACAACGTTTTCAGATCGGGACTCAACCGCTCTTGTTCCCCATACAGGTAGGGCTTGAAGGGCACGGGCGTTTTCCATCTGTGATTCTCCGCAAACGCCACGAAGACTACAGTCTGATGGTCCGGACTAGGAGGACGATGGCCCGAAAACAGGATGAATGACTCGTCGGGGGCAACCGCGGCGGTGAAATTTCTAGTCGCACCGTCGTCGAACGAAACCGGCTCCGGCGCGGTATAGTGGCCGTCGATCCATTGCGACCAGGACAGACGCTCTTGTTTGGTAACAGGATCGGACTGATTGAAATAGAGATTTCCGCTTCGGGCCACGGACGGGGAATAGAGAGCCGTATTGCTGTTCACTTCATCGGGAAGGCGTACCGGCTTTCCCCAGCCATTGCCGGTCCAATTAACTCTCCACAAATTCCCGCCTTTCCCGGGTTGCGTCTTTCCCTGGAAAAATCCATCGATGGCCTTCCCGCCTTCTACTGCTGGACGATTCGAGGAGAACACCAGATAGGAACCGTCGGGCGCCATGGCTGGTTCAATGTCGCGCCACTGACCCGAAAAAGGCGCCGCTTCCCGCTTTGACCACTTGTCGCCGCGCCGATAAGAAACCATGATGGTCCCGTCGCCGTCATGCCAATGCGTGAAGAAGACAGTCCTGCCGTCCGGCGTGAAAGCAGGGGTTGCGTTCGATCCTGTTCCCCAATCCGTTTCGCCGGCGAAAACCCTGGGCACGGGCGTCGCGCCGAAAGCTGCGGCAAAACTACCGCACACGATGACGACTGTGAGCGCTCGGCTCATCGTTTGAAGCATCAAGGTCCTCCATACGGTTTTATCGGCGTCTCGGCGGGTTGGACGTGCGCGCGTCGGCGGCGTGAGCCCGGACGTTCGTCAGCTTCCTGCCAACTCATCACAAAATAAGAGCGTTCGCTCACTGTATCCCTCGCTCCGCGCTGTTCGCCCTTGCCTGACGTCACCTTATACCGGTGTCTTCTCGACTGTGTTCCAGGTCACAGCCGCGCCTCCAGCCCGCAGCGCAGACTTGAGTCCAGATGGTTTCGGGCGACGTCGCACTCGCCCGCAAAGACCCCAGCAAGGAGACTCATGAGCGCCCCGGTAAAAACTGCGATC
This sequence comes from Acidobacteriaceae bacterium, assembly GCA_036490815.1. Taxonomy (GTDB): domain Bacteria; phylum Acidobacteriota; class Terriglobia; order Terriglobales; family Acidobacteriaceae; genus Palsa-343. The sequence continues at coordinate 165,922 of DASXDF010000063.1, read as the reverse complement.
TTCGACGGCAACGAAGCCGCCGCCTCCGTTGCCTACCGTTTTTCCGAAGTCATTTCGATTTACCCCATTACGCCCTCCTCCACCATGGCAGAGTTCGCCGATCAGTGGGCCGCAGACGCCCAGCGCAACATCTGGGGCTCCGTCCCCCTCGTCGCAGAAATGCAAAGTGAAGGCGGCGCCGCCGGCGCCATGCACGGGGCTCTCCAGGGAGGCGCTTTCGCAACCACGTTCACCGCCTCCCAGGGCCTGCTGCTGATGATCCCTAATATGTACAAGATCGCCGGCGAGCTAACCCCCACGGTCATGCACGTTACCGCGCGCGCCATCGCCACCCACGCGCTCTCCATCTTCGGCGATCACTCCGACGTCATGGGCTGCCGTCAGACCGGCTACGCCATGCTCTCCTCCAACTCCGTGCAGGAAGCTGCCGACCTCGCCACCATCGCCCACGTCGCGACCCTCGAAGCCCGCATCCCCTTCATGCACTTCTTCGATGGCTTCCGTACTTCGCACGAAATCAATAAAGTCCTCCCAATCTCCGACGACACCATCAACGCCCTCCTCGATGAGAAAGCAGTTCGCGCCCATCGCGAGCGCGGCCTCACCCCCGACCGCCCCGTTCTCCGCGGCTCAGCCCAGAACCCCGACGTCTTCTTCCAGGCCCGCGAAGCCTGCAACTCCTTCTACCTCGCCTGCCCCGTCATAGTGCAGGACGTCATGGACCGCTTCTATCGCGAGACCGGCCGCGAGTACCACCTCTTCGATTACTACGGCGCGCCTGATGCCGACCGCGTCATCATCCTCATGGGTTCTGCCGCCGGCGCGACCGAAGAAGCCATCGACGCCCTCAACGCCCAGGGCGAAAAAATCGGCCTCCTCAAAGTTCATCTCTATCGCCCCTTCGCTCCGGAAGCCTTCCTGACAGCGCTCCCCGAAACCGTTCGCAAAATCGCCGTCCTCGACCGTACCAAAGAGCCCGGCGCCACCGGCGAGCCGCTCTATCAGGACATCGTCACCGTCATTTCCGAAGCTCTTTCCACCGGACGCCTCCCCCTCGCCCAGTTCCCGGTCATCATCGGCGGCCGCTACGGCCTCTCCTCCAAGGAATTCACCCCCGCCATGGCCAAGGGCGTCTACGACGAACTCGCCAAACCGCATCCGAAGAACCACTTCACCATCGGTATCGACGACGACGTTACCCACACCAGCCTTCGCTGGGACGAGAGCTTCACCACCGAAAGCCCTAATACCGTCCGCGCCCTCTTCTACGGGCTCGGCTCCGACGGCACCGTCGGCGCCAACAAAAACTCCATCAAAATCATCGGCTCTGAGACCGACAACTATGCGCAGGGCTACTTCGTCTACGACTCCAAGAAGTCCGGCTCCCTCACCACCTCCCATCTGCGCTTCGGCTCCGATCCCATTCGTTCCACCTACCTCATCTCCCGCGCCAACTTCATCGCCTGCCATCAGTTCGAGTTCCTTGAAAAGGTCGACGTCCTCGCCGCCGCCGAGCCCGGCGCTGTCTTCCTCCTTAACAGCCCCTACGGCCCCGCTGATGTCTGGCAGCATCTGCCCCGCACCATCCAGCGCACCATCATCGACAAGAAAATCCGCTTCTATGTCATCGATGGCTTCAGCGTTGCCCGTGAAAACGGTATGGGCACGCGCATCAACACCGTCATGCAGACCTGCTTCTTCGCCATCAGTGGCGTATTGCCCCGAGAAGAGGCGATCGAGCAGATCAAGAAGGCCATCAAGAAGACCTACGGCAAGCGCGGCGACGCCGTCGTCCAGAAAAATTTCGCCGCCGTCGACGCATCCCTTGCGCAAATGCACGAAGTGAAAATCCCCAAACAGGTCAGTGCCAAATTCGACATTCTCCCTGCCATACCCGCGGCCGCGCCCGCCTTTGTCCGCGACGTTCTTGGCGCTATGGCCGCAGGGCACGGAGATCTGCTCCCCGTCAGCGCGCTGCCTCCCGGCGGAACCTTCCCCACCGGCACCGCCAAATGGGAGAAGCGCAACATCGCGCAGTTCATCCCCGTTTGGGACCAGGACCTCTGCATCCAATGCGGCAAATGCGTTATGGTCTGCCCGCACGCCGTCATTCGCGCCAAGGTCTATGACCAGACGCTCCTGCCCAGCGCTCCTGGAACCTTCAAGTCAGCGAAGCCCAAATGGCGCGGTATGGACGACCAGCTCTACACTCTCCAGGTTTCTCCTGAAGACTGCACTGGCTGCCAGCTCTGCGTTGAAGTCTGCCCGGCCAAGTCGAAGGCCGACCCGGCTCACAAGGCCCTCAACATGGCCGCGCAACAACCGCTACGCCTTCCCGAGCGCGCCAACTGGGAGTTCTTCGAGTCTCTGCCCAACGTCTCCCGCGATCGTCTTTCCGGAACCCAGGTCAAAGACATCCAGCTCCTGGAGCCTCTGTTTGAGTTCTCCGGCGCCTGCTCCGGCTGCGGCGAAACCCCCTACATCAAGCTGCTGACCCAGCTCTTCGGCGACCGCCTCATGATCGCCAACGCTACCGGTTGCTCCTCCATCTACGGCGGCAACCTGCCCACCACGCCCTATTGTCAGAACGACGACGGCCGCGGTCCCGCCTGGTCCAACTCCCTCTTCGAAGACAACGCCGAGTTCGGCATGGGCATGCGTCTCGCCGTCGATCAGCAGAAGGCTTACGCGGAAGGTCTCGTCGCCAAACTTGCTCCGGTCCTCGGAGATGAGCTGGTCCACGCCACCCTCGAAGCCGACCAGACCAAAGAGCAGGGCATCAACGCCCAGCGCGAACGCATTCGTGAGATTCGCGCCAAACTCGCCACGGTGGATTCACCCGACGCACGCGCTCTCGATGGCGTTGCCGACAAACTCGCTCGCAAGAGCGTCTGGATCCTTGGCGGCGACGGCTGGGCCTACGACATCGGCTTCGGCGGACTCGACCACGTTCTCGGCTCCGGCAAGAACGTCAAGGTCCTGGTCCTCGATACCGAGGTCTACTCCAACACCGGCGGACAGATGTCCAAGTCCACCCCGCGCGGTGCGGTCGCCAAGTTTGCTGCGGGCGGCAAAGCCACCAGCAAGAAAGACCTGGCCATGGAAGCCGTCGCTTACGGCTACGTCTACGTAGCCCGCGTCGCCCTCGGCTCCAACGACAGCCACACCGTCAAAGCCTTCCAGGAAGCCGAGGCGTGGGATGGCCCGGCCATCATCATTGCCTACAGCCATTGCATCGCCCACGGCTACGACCTGACCCAGGGCCTCGACCACCAGAAGGCCGCCGTCAACTCCGGTTACTGGCCGCTCATGCGCTACAACCCCGCGGTTCGCAGTGAAGGGAAGAACCCCTTCTTCCTCGACTCCCGCGCGCCCTCCATTCCACTCAAGGAGTACATCTACAGCGAGTCCCGCTACACGATGCTCGAGCGTGCCCATCCTGAAGTCGCCGCCGAACTGCTCAAAGAGGCCACCGACGACCTCGAGCGCACCTGGCGGGTCTATTCCAGCCGTGCCGCAATGCCCGGCCGCGAAACCACCCCCAACATCTCCCCCCGCAACGGCCATAATGGCCACGAAAACGCGGGCACAACGAAAGAGGAGAACAAGAATTAGCCAAGCTTTTCCCGGGATTCACATCCCGGCTTTGCCAGTGCCGCTCGCAGCAATGCGCGGCACTGGCTTTTCCTTTGCAGTCAGCAGTTGGCGAAAAAGCGGTCGGCGAAAGACCGGTCTGCTGAAAGGCGGTCAGCGTGCTGTCTCACGCTCCCTCGGGGCTGTCATCCCGAATGCGTAGCGAAGGGATCTGCGGTTGCCTTTGGCAGTTCGTCGCTTCACCGCTTCACCGTTGACCACCTCACCACCGACCGCTTCTTAGCCGCCCGCCCCATAGCTGCCCGGTTTTCCGCTGACCGCTGTTCTACAATGTCCAGAAGCCGCAAGCCCAAAACCACCACTCTGCAACATAAAGGGCGCGCGTGCATCTCTAAATCATGATCGAGTACCCTCTCGCCGAAGCCCTGACATTCGATGACGTCCTTTTGACTCCTGCCTTGAGCGAAGTTGCACCCGCACAGGTCTCGACCGTCACCCGCCTTACCAAAAACATCCCCCTCACGACCCCTCTGCTTTCGGCGGCCATGGATACCGTCACCGAGTCCCGCATGGCCATCGCCATGGCTCAGCAAGGCGGCCTCGGCATCGTGCATCGCAACCTCACCATCGATCAGCAGTCGGGCGAAATCGATAAGGTCAAGCGCTCTGAATCCGGCATGATCGTCGACCCCGTCACCATGGCCCCCGAGCAGCTCATCTCCGACGCCCTCGAGGTCATGCGCCGCTACAAAATCTCCGGTGTCCCCGTTACCCGGAATCGCAAGCTGGTCGGCATCCTCACCAACCGCGACCTTCGTTTCGAAACCCGTACCGATATTCCCATCTCCGAGGTGATGACCAAAGAAAACCTCATCACCGTCCCCGTCGGCACTACCCTCGAGCAGGCCGAAGAAATCCTCCATCAGCATCGCGTAGAAAAACTGCTTGTCGTCGACGAGAACTACGACCTCCGCGGCCTCATCACCGTTAAAGACATTCAGAAAAAACTAAAATATCCTCGAGCATCGAAAGACGAGCAGGGAAGACTCCGCGTCGGCGCCGCCATCGGTGCAACCGGCGACTACCTGGAACGCGCCGCCGAACTGGTTCGCAATCGCGCCGACGTCCTCGCCATCGATTCAAGCCATGGCCATTCCGCCCGCGTTCTCGAAGCTGTCCGCGAAGTGAAAAAGCGTTTCCCCCACGTCGATCTGCTCGCCGGCAATATCGCCACCCGCGAAGGCGCCCAGGCCCTCATCGATGCCGGCGCCGACGCTATCAAGGTTGGCATCGGCCCCGGTTCCATCTGCACCACCCGCATGGTCACCGGCGCCGGCATGCCCCAGATCACCGCCATTAGTGAGGCCTACAAAGCCGCCGCTGAGCACGGCATCCCCATCATTGCCGACGGCGGCATCAAGTATTCCGGCGACATCACCAAGGCCATTGCGGCGGGCGCCAGCGTCATCATGATCGGCTCCCTCTTCGCCGGCGTCGATGAGAGCCCGGGCGAAACCATCCTCTACCAGGGCCGCTCTTTCAAGGCCTATCGCGGCATGGGTTCGCTCTCTGCTATGGCCCAGGGAGGCGGCGAGCGCTACTTCCAGGGCACCACCGACTTCGATGTGGAAGAGAATAACGAAAGCGTGGTCAACCGAGGACGCAACGGCAGCAGCAATCGCCTCGATAAGTTTGTGCCGGAAGGCATCGAGGGGCGCGTTCCCTATCGCGGCGCGCTCGAAGCCATGGTCTATCAGTTGGTCGGCGGCCTGCGTTCGGGCATGGGCCTGGTTGGCGCCGCCACCATCGAAGACCTCCAGAAGAACGCAAAATTCGTCCGCATCTCTTCTGCCGGCCTCCGTGAATCCCACGTCCACGACGTCATGATCACCCGCGAAGCCCCCAACTACCACGTCGAGTAAGCGGAATCGAAGGCGGCTCCGGCGCCTCACAAGGGTGAAGGCCCCGCTTCAGGCCGGGGAATCTGCATTCCCACCGGGGCCCTTCAATCCCGGCATTTTTCCCTCGGCCACACTCCTGCAGACGCAGTAAGATTTCCTGTGCAGGAAGGCCCCTATGTTCGACCACCCCGCTGAATCCGAGCGCCTCATCCGCTGCTTCGATCCCAACGCCTCGCTCGCCGAAGGCGCAACCGAGCACATCGTCATCTCCCCGCGCTGGGGACGGCTCCGCCGCACCCATCCCCTCCTCGCCACCTCACCCGCCGCCGAGGGGCCCGGTGCCGCGTGGCAAACCGCCCGCCACAATCTCCTCACCTGCCGCGATCGCTCCGTGCAACTGGCCGTCGCCACTTACCAGCACCGCATCCGCATCGAAGCCCGTGTCGCCATCGCGTCGATCCAGGATCCCGCATTCGACCTCCACACCCACGGCCACACCCTTCTCGATCGCTATGGCGACGCACGCTCCGGTGTCGTCGTCCGGCGCGAAGCGCTCTTCGTCCGCTCGCTTCCGCCCGACCCCGAAGGCTACCTTCGCTTCGAATTTGGAAATACCTTTCTGCTCCCCATCAATGAAGAGGCCATGATCGCCGAAGCCAAATCCATGTGGTGATGTGGCAGAATTCGCGCGGAGTAAATAAAGGGTCGTCCTGAACGAAGCAAAAGACCTTGTGTTTCCTCGCCCGGCCGGTAATTTTTCCGCGAAAAAGAAAATGCGATCCGCAGCGGCGCCGCCCGGCTATTTCCGCGCCTCAATCGACGTCAGACCGTTTTCGGTCCCGGTCAACTCCATCTTCCAACGCCGCCCTCCATCCGTCGTGTGCACCACCGCACCGTTGTCGCCGGCCGCCCACCCCGTCCGCGAATCCGTGAACGCAATCTCCACCAGCCGCCCTTCCACCCAGCTCGTCTGCGGCTTCCACGTCGTGCCGCCATCTTCCGTGTGCAGGATCAGACCCTTATCGCCCACCACCCAGGCGGTCGAGCAGCTCAGCGCCCCGATTCCGTCCAGCCCCACCTTGTTGGTTTTGATCTGCGTGGTCCATGTCTCTCCGCCATCCACGGTATGGAAAAGCGAAGAGTTCGCCCCCGTCGCCCACCCGCACTCAGCCGTAGCAAACTGGATGAAGATCACGTTCGTCGCCGCTGGAGCCTGCTGCAATTCCCAGGTGTGCCCGCCATCCTTCGTATGCAGGATCTTCCCTGCGCTCCCTGCCACCCATCCGTCCTGCGCAGTTGAGAACGTCACGTCCAGCAAGTCTCCCGCGGCGGTAAAGTTCTTGCTCGCTGCCGTGTTCATCGCCATCCAGCTGTTGCCGCCGTCCTCCGTCTTCAGCAGCGTGTTTTTTTCCCCGACGACCCAGCCCACCTTCGGTGTCGCGAACGCAAGGCCCTCCAGCGTGATCGCCTTGTGATCCCCCTCGCCCCACTTCACCAGCGTCCACGTCTTCCCGCCATCGGTGGTGCGCCAGATCGCCCCCTCTTTTCCCACTGCGGTCGCCGTATGTGTCGCCGACTGCTTGATCGATTCAAACGTTATGCTGTGCACTGTGTGAGCATCCCACCGCGCGCCTCCGCTGTCTGAGTGATCCACTACACTGGCCCCCGCCACCCACACGTCGACACTCACCGCCGGCTTCCACCACGCTCGCGCAAACGGCAGCGCCACCAGCAAAAGCACCAAGCAACCGGCCGCAAAAATCAGCGCTTCCTGCCATGCCGAGCCCTCCTGCGCTCCGCGTCGATAGTGGATCACCGACCGCAAATCCACGATCCCGTTCCACAACCCCGTCGCCGACAAAATCACAATCGAAACGAAAAAGGTGAAAAGCAGGATCCCGTCCCAGCTGAAAAATACCGAATGCGCGTTGATCGTGGTGCAGGTGTCCATCAGCCGATCGCTCATCATCGGCCACTCGATCCAGCTCGCCATGCCGCTGTGCCACGAGCCTCCACATGTCTCCAGCGTGAAGAACCCCAGCAACCCCAGCATCAGCCCAACCGCTCCACCCACCGCCTTCAGCGATGGAGGAATCAGCGACGGTGCCCGCTTGACGGCGCGCACCGCCGTGCTCCTGCCCCGACTGAATGTGCCTCGCGGCCACAGCATTCGGCCGCCCTGCCGGTACAGCACCGCACCCAGAGCCACCGCGCTCCCATACTCCAGGAACATCCACACCAGATCCGCAATCGGGTGGTGCCGCATCTTCAGCCACATGCTCGCCGCGCTCTGGCTCAGCAAACTCAGTTGCGATGGCACCGCGCCGTGCCATAGCGCCGCGGCCAGGCTGATCGTCAAAAAAACGATCCCCACGATTACCCACACAATGCAGATTGCCGGCGCGATGATCAGCAGCGCCCAACCCGCCGTCTTCTTCAGCATCGCCGGCGGCTTCGATCCCGATTCACCCGTCTCCGTGCTTTCGTGATCGCCGTAACGCGTGCGCCAGCGCACGCCTGCCCGCAACCACACATAGCCCACCGCCCCTACCACGATGCAGATCAGCAGAAACATCGGCACGATCCACGAATCATCGGCACTATGCGGCCGGATCAGCAGGACGATCAGTGTAACGATGGCCACCGCCATCGCTACCGATACCAGCGAGCCGCCGAAGATCGCCGACGAATACATGATGAAAGCCTGCGTCCGCCGGCTGGCGAGCACCGGCTGAACCAGCGCGTCGTGCCCCAGCTCGTAATACGTTCTGTCCGACCGTCGATCCGTGCGCAACAGCCGTCGCTCCAATAGTTGCCGCAAATCCTCCGTCGGCAGCCGGCTGTGCCGGCACAGTTCCCGCTCATCGACGCTCAGCCGCCGCCCCTCAACGCTGATCAGCAAATGAGCGCACATCCTTCGCGCCGCGCGGCGCCGTTTCCGTGGCAGCGATTTGATCGCGGCTGCATAAAAATCTTCCAGCGTCTCGGTCAGTGCCGCCTCGCCGCCAATGTCCGCGAAACTCAGCACCACCTGCTGCGTCGCGGCCTTTTGCTTAAATGCGGCCACGCTCTCGATTAGCTGGCAGATCAGTTGCAGATGAAACGGTTCCACCTGCCGCTCCGCTAAATCCTCGCGCCTCGCCACCGACCGGCTCAGATAATTCACAATTGACGCCACGCAGTCCGGCTCCAGCCGAAATGCCCGCGTCGCCAGTTCCTCTCCCTCCAGCGCCGCCGGTCCCGTGATCGCCGTTCCCGCCATATCCGCGCTCAGCGGCGCCAGCCGGTATCGGTGATCCATAATCTCCGGTATCCGGTCCGATCCTTCGTCCAGCAATCCAAGAAAATCTTCCCGCAGCGACAGCACCACGCGAATCGAAGGCGGCGCGGCGCTTACCCCGCTGGCCTCCGCATCATGCGTCGCCGGCGGAGTCCCGCGCAGCAGCGAACCCAGTTCCGCCAGAAATTTCTCCCGCTCCGCCAACGGCTGCAGCGTAAACAGCTCCTCAAACTGATCGATGATCAGCACCGGCGTCAGCAGCACGTCGTTCCGCCAGAACTCAACCGTTTTGAAGAAACTCCACAGCGAACTCGTGTCCCCGGCAACAAACTCCAGTTGTTGTCGATCGCATTCCGCGCGGACTCCCTCAAAAATCGCTGCCAGCGGCCCCCGCTTGCGATCGTTCACCCGCACAAACAGCGGCGCATACCCCGCATCCCGCAATCGCGGAGCCACCCCCGCATTCAGCAAGGACGTTTTGCCCGATCCCGACTTCGCATAAACAATCACCAGCCGATTCGCCAGGATCTGATCGGTCAGCGCCACCGACGCTTTGTCGCGCCCAAAGAAAATACGGCGCGAGAACTCGTCATCGCCAAAAGGCTGAGCACCGGGATAGCGGTAGAGCGTTTCGGTCATGATCGCTTCTTGCTTTAACGGTTGCGCCGCTGGTACTCCCGTTTAATCGTTGAAATTACCTTCGCCATGTCATCCGCAAAGCTTTCATCCTTCAGATCCACGTTGTCATACTTGCGCAGCGCCTCAATCGGCTGCTCGCACGACAACTCCCCATACCGCATTGGAATCAGAAACGGTCCGCGCACCCGCAGCGCGCGCTCCGCCGCCAGCGCCAGCTCCTTGTTCACGTAGCTGTCGACTTTCCTGCACAGCGCCGGAGTGTACAGCGCCAAAACAAAGTGTGAATTGTCCAGGTCCGCTTCGATCCGCTCGTTCCAGTCATCTCCCCCCTCGAGCGACTGCTGATCGAGCCAAGGTTCAATGAACGCCGCCTGCAGCGTCTCGCAAACCCGCGCCGCCAGATCGGCATCCTCCCGCGCATAGCTGATAAAAACCCGCGGCCGTGTCCCCGTCGGAAGCGCCGTATGCTCCAGGTATCCGCCCTCGCGCTCCAGCCTCTCCGCCAGTTTTGTCAAAAACGTCGGAATGTCCTCATCCTCGACCTCCACCCGCGTGCCACGCTGGTAAAACAGGATCGTCTCCTCGCGATCCGCCTGCAGCAACCCGCTCAGCGACTCTGCCGCAATCGCCGGCCCGCTCCGGTTCAGCTCCAGTGCCCGCAGGATCACCTTCAGCAACACTCGCAAATCCCAGCGGCGAATCCCGAATCCCACAAACAGAAAACTCTGCCCATCCCGCTTCAGCGCCCGCAAAAGGCTGTTGGGCAGCGGTGGCCGCTCCGACACCACTCGAATCAGAAAATCGAGAACGTCGTTCTCGCTCAGCACCATCGACCAGGGTTGCGCCGCATTTCCAAACAAGTGATAGACCACCGGCGACTTCGGCGTGCCCGGAATCAAAAACTCCGGATTATCTCGCTTATCCCCCCGCATGTGATACTGCTGCGTCGTTGGCGACTTCCCCGCGCTCGCCAGCGCCTGCGCCATCAGTGCATCGTGCGCCGTCGTAATAATCAACGAGAAGGGAAGCGCCGCCAGCTTTTCGTGCACCGTCGACGGTGAATATTGCCGCGACCGGATCAATCGCTCCGACGACGCCCGCAGCGCACTCGATCCAAATCCCTCTGTGTCTTCGTAATATTGCGCAACCGCGCCCAGCGTCGCGCCCGCCGCCTTGCGGCCATCTTCTTCCAGCTCCTCTGCCAGCGCGTGCCGCATCTCCTCCGGCATCGTGCTGTCTTCGCTCCAGCTCTCCGCCGCCCCCTCGCGCGACTGCCGCACCGGAAGGTCCGCCCCCAGCATCAGAACGCATTGACCGTGTCGAAGCGATCCGACCAGGTTATTCCAGTGTCGCTCTTTCAAAACACCTCCAGCCGCCGCTTAACTCTGAAGACGCCACCTACCCTGCAGGATTTCTGGTCCCTCTGAAAGTCCGGATTTCCAGCCATCTTAGGAGACGGCCTCACCGCGAAGCAAGATCATTCCGCGCCCGGCCACCTCTCACCAGCCGGCCTCAGGCCAACTCCACCTCGATCGCTTTCGTCTCCCCATCGATCTTCACAATCCGAAAGCTCCGCACCTGTCCCGCCCGCAGCGGCTCGGCCTTGGTCGCCGCCGCCGTTGCTCCCGCCTTCCACCGCGCCTGCAGCATCGACGTCAGCGACGACAAATCCGCCTTCTGCACGCCCTTCTTCTCCTCCACCGGCGACCCCGCCGCCGCCACAATCGCCGCCCGAATCCCTTCGCCCAGCTCCACCTGCGTCTCGCCCACCACCCGCCCCGACACCACATCGCCCACGCGATGCTCCGCCAGGTATTCGTCGATGCTTGTCGGCACCAGTTGCTTCATGCTCAGCTTCATCTGCCGCTTTTCCGTGTCAACCCCCAGCACCTGCGCCCGCACCACCTGCCCCGTCTTCAGCACATCCTGGGGATGATGAATATGCTTCTCCGCACTGATCTCGCTGACGTGGACGAGGCCCTCCACGCCCTCCGCCACCTGCACAAACGCGCCAAACTTCATCAGCTGTGTTACCGGACCCTCCACCGCCGCGCCTACCGGAAACTTCTGCGCCGCATCCCTCCACGGATCCCCCAACGTCTGCTTCAGCCCCAGCGCAATCCGCCGCTCCGCCGGATTCACCGACAGAATCACTGCCTCCACTGTGTCGCCTTCCTTCAAAACATCGCTGGGCTTCCGCACCTTCTTCACCCACGACATCTCCGACACATGGATCAGCCCTTCGATCCCCGGCTCCAGTTCCACAAACGCCCCAAAATCCATCAGCTTCCGCACCGTCGCCGTCACCCGCTCGCCAACCTTATATTTGTCGCGCGCCGCGTCCCACGGCTCCGGCCCCAGCTGCTTCATCCCCAGCGAAATCCGCCGCGTCTCCGGATCCACCTTCAGCACCTTCACCTGGATTTCCTGCCCCACCGTCAGCACATCCTCGGCCTTCTCCACCCGGCTCCAGGAAAGATCGCTGATGTGGAGCAGCCCATCGATCCCGCCCAGATCGACGAACGCGCCGTAGCTCGCCAGACTCCGCACCTTGCCCGTCAGAACCTCGCCCGCCGCCAGTGCTGACCACCGCCCCTGCAAATCGACTGCCGCCTGCTCTTCCAGCACCACGCGCCGGTCGACGACCACATCCTCCTCCGCCGTGGTCAGCTTGATGATCCGGCACTCGATCTGCTGCCCGACCAGCTCCTCCATCTCCTTCGCCTCGCGCGCCCCGCTCCGCGACGCCGGCATAAACGCCCGCACGCCCACATCCACGCTCAGCCCGCCCTTCACCACCGCCGTCACCGTCCCCACAATTGCGGTCCTCTGCGTGTGCGCTGCTTCCAGCGATGCCCAGTCTGTCGGCTGCGCCACCTTGAACCGCGAGAGCACGTAGTAGTGCTCTTCATTCCGTCCTTTCACCGACACCGGAAACCGATCGTCCGCCTTCACCTCATCGGCGTTGTTCTCAAACGCGGTGCGCGGCAGCACACCCTCCACCTTGAATCCAATGTCGAGGAACACGCTGTCGGCCGACACCGACACCACCGTCCCCTCCAGCTGTTGCGCGCCGCCCTGCTTCTTGTGCTCGTGCTCAAACTCCGACAGCAGCTCGGCAAATGACTCGGTAGGCGCCGCAGTGCTCTCGGCAGCTGGTTCAGCTTTTTCGGTTGGGTTTTCGAGCGACGACGCGGCGGAGGAAGGGAAGCTCTCGTTTTCCATAAGGTCTACGTAATATTGTGTCACGCACCGTGCTTACCGCCGCAGAACTGGACCGCCTCCGCGTCGTCCTCATCGCCAGCCGCAACCCGCTCAACATCGGAGCAGCGGCCCGCGCCATGTCCAATTTCGGATCGCTCCACCTCCGTGTGGTTCATCCCTACGACATCGCCTTCCGCGAAGCCCGTTCCGCCGTTGACGCCGAGCCTGTCCTCACCGCCGCCCAGGAGAACGCAACCGTAGCCGAGGCCGTTGCCGACTGCTCCCTCGTCATTGGCACCGCCGACGGCAGCCGCCGCACACCCCGCGAAGCCCTCCAGCGCCTCGAAGCCGGCGCGGCCACCCTCCGCCAGCATCTTCGCTCCGGTGCCCGGGCCGCGCTGCTCTTCGGATCGGAAAAAGTCGGCCTCTCCAATCAGGACCTGAGCCATTGTGATTTCCTCGTCCGCATCCCCACCCGCACCGAACATCCGTCGATGAACCTCGGCCAGGCCGTGGCCGTCGTGCTCTATGAATTAGTGCGCGAGTCGGAATCAGAACCCACAACCGCGCCCGCCACCGCTGCCCCCTCTCTCCTCATCGACGGTGAGCAGACGGCCACCGCAGGCGAGCGCGAACGGCTCATCGCCGTTCTGCTCGAAGCGCTCGATCGCAGTGGCTACGTCCACAAAGGCCACGACCCAACATCGGAAGAACGACTCCGCCGCCTCGTCCGCCACCTGCACCTGACCCAGTCCGAGCTCTACGAATGGATCGGTCTCACCCGCCAAATCCTCTGGAAGCTCGACAATCCCAACACACCGCAATGACATCCGTGTGTCCCATCACGATCTGGGTGCCGCATGCCGACCCTGTGCCCATCCCGACCGGACTCAAACCAAAGACGCAAATTGTTGAAAGCAAACAATCACGCGCCCAATTTAGCCCCAGGAGGGAGGGCGGTACGACGTTCTGCAAACTCAAAAGGAAAACTTGAAGAAACCGAAAAGAGCCGTCTTCGAAAATCGTCCGCAGAGTACTTTAATGAATGTCGAAATTCTGCACAACCCGGCTGATCGCGCCGTTTGGGCTCGGAACGTCCGGTTTTAATCCGCATTGAATCGACGCAAACAGTCCAAGCATCTGCCCGAAGAGCACATCCACGACGGGCCGATACAAATCGGGAATCGAGAACTGAGTTTCCGGGCTGAGCACGTGCTCGGCATCCGCGCGAAGTCGATCCGGCTGCGTTGCCACCGCAACGCGCGTCCGCACCAGCTCCTTGCTGCCAATTTCCCGCAGCAGGTCCACCTCATATTGCCGCCGCCGTGGCTGGCTCGAGACCAAACTTATAAACAGTGTGTCCTTATCCAGCGCTGCCATAGGACCATGCCGCAATGCGAGCGTCGGCTGCGTCATCGTCTGCACTTTGCCCGCCGTCAGTTCCAGCAGCTTCAGTGCGCACTCCCGTGCGGCTCCCGCCAGAACACTTGATCCGACGAAACACGCCCGACGAAATCCATACTGCGCCAGGTCTGCTGCGAGGTCGGCCGCCCGGGGCAGAAGCTCCTCTGCAGCGCCGACCAGCGCCGGCAAAATCGCCTCGTACTCGTTCAAATTCCACGCGTGAGCCAGAACCTGCCCAGCAAGCACCATGTTCGTGAACGAGCTGGTCATCGCCAGGCCGCGATCATTCACTGCATCATCCAGCACAATCGAAAAGCTGTTTTCCGACCCCGTTATCGCCTTGCTCATGCGTCCATCCGCATGACAGGTTACCAGGATATGGGCGACATTTCCGCATTCTGCAATCGCCCGCTCCAAAACCGCTACGCCCTCGGGACTATCGCCGGAGCGCGAAAACGAAATCCAAAGATATCGCTTGTCTCGGAGCACATATTCCGGGAAATCCGTTAGCAGGCTCGTGCTAGCCACCGGAATCACCTCGCATTCCCACTGGACTCGCAGGAGATGATGCAGCGATCGGCCGATGTAGTCGGACGTTCCTGCCCCTACCAGAAAAATTGTCGGACGCATTTCCGGCGGCGCATCCACGCCGCACCGCGACAGGAAGTCCCTCATTTCGGCAGCGCGTCCCTGCAGGTGCTCGACGGTCGAAATCCAGCTTCCGGGTTGCTGTGCGATTTCCTGAGGCGTGTGTTCCAAACCTCGTGCGCTCTTTTCCTCAATGCTGAGTTCGAGCAATGCTGACAGGGGGTCCACGGTGTCGAGCTCCTTCCGGCAAACAGCTCCCGCATCCCTAAACCTCAGGATCGGCGCATCGTAACAAAACGGAATATATCATTGCAAAGCGAAATTACAGTAAAGTCAAGGACTTTTCGGTTCGCGGCCCTCTCTGCCCTCTGGCTCCCCCGCCTGAGCATGATCCCCTGCCGACTCTGCCTCGCTCCGCTGGGATCGTGGCAGCGGATGCTGCTGCAGAAATGCCTCGCGCAGCGCTCGATCGCGAAACGCCTCCGTTCCACCAGCCTTTTGCGTCGACAGGGCTCCGCAGATATTTCCCGCTTCGGCGCATTGTTCGGGGCGCTCGCCGTTCAGCCAGGCAAACAGGAATCCCGCATTAAAGCTGTCCCCTGCGCCAATGGTGTCCACCGGATCGACCGCAATGCCTGGAACCGTGAACCGCCGCTTTCCGTCCTGAACTCGAGCTCCCTGCTTTCCGCGTTTCACAGCGATCAGCGGCACCGTCGACGCGAGCCTATCCAGCGCCTCTTCAACCGAATCCCGGCCGGCAATTCTGCGAACCTCATCGTCATTTGGCAGCAGTACATCGACAAGGGGCAGAATTTCCTGCAAAATCCCGTCCCAGCGGTTCTCCGGATCGTCGTTCGTGTCCAGGGAGATCGTCAGCCCGCGGCGTTTCAGGTCGCGCAACAGTTCCCCCAGGCCGGCATGCAGACCCTTCAGCAGAAAAAGCGAGGAGAGATGAAAGTGCCGCGCCGATGCCAGATAGTCGATGTCGAGGTCGGCCGTCGTCATGTCGAACATCACTCCTGGATATGTCAGGATCCGTCGCGATCGTCCGTATGGCAGCAGGATGGTCACTCCCGTTTTCGCGTCCCCTTCGCTGCACACGCTGCGAGAGATATCCGCCCCGCTTTCTACCATGCGCTCCATCGCCATGCCGCCCATCGCATCGGGGCCATAGCGAGTTACAAACCCGACCCGGCTCCCAAGAACAGCCAGATTGTGGGCCAGGATCGCCGACGAGCTTCCCAGTGTCATCTCGAAATTCGACGCAAGAATCTCGCGATCCAGAGGGATCGCCTCCTCCAGACCGTAGAGAATCAGGTCCAGATTCACTTCGCCGGCAATGCTGATATCGAGCCGGGACACCGGAGCTGATTCAGAAAGGTCCATTGAATACTTCCGTATCTTTACCATTGATTTTCAAACTATCGCAACCGATCCTTTGGCCCCGAGGCTGCGTTTGCATTCCATGAACCTCGTCCCGCCTGGGCTTGCGTGCAGTCCGTGCTTCGAATCGCTGATCGTGACGCATGGCAGACTTTGGTGTACCCTTCCGAAGGAAAGCAGACGAAACCATGCCGCGTAAACCCGCGATTCCTTCTCGTGACCAGGGCCAGCTTCTCATCGACGAGCGCCGCCAACACATCCTCTCTCTGATTCAGAATCACGGACGCGTTCTCGTCGGCGAGCTTTCCCAAAGCCTCGGCATCTCGCAGATCACGATTCGCAAAGACCTCGAACATCTGCAATCCCGCGGCCTGGTGCAGCGCACGCACGGCGGCGCACTGCGCATCCAGTCCAGCGCGCTGTTCGATCCATCGCTTCAGGAAAAGCAAAAACAGCATTCGCAGGAAAAACACAGGATTGCCCTGGCAGCGGCAAAGATGGTCGAAGAAGGCCAGTGCGTCATGCTTGACTCGGGTACCACCACCACCGCCATCGCTCATGAGTTGAGGAAATTTTCGCAGCTCACCGTGATCACCAATGCGGTTAACATTGCCGCCGAACTCGCCAGCACGAATCTTGAAGTGATTCTCGTGGGCGGCAGCCTCCGTAAAAATTCCTTTTCCCTGGTCGGCCCTCTCGCCGAAGACGTCCTCGAAGAGATGCATGCCGATATTCTTTTCCTCGGCGTCGATGGATTCGACCCTGAAGTCGGCCTCACCACACCCAACTTCCTCGAATCCCGCGTGAACCGCGCCATGGTCCGCGCTGCCCGCCGGGTGGTGGCCGTATGCGACTCCACCAAGTTTAAGCGCCGCAGCTTGTCCCGCATTGTCCCGCCGTCGGCTGTTCACTGCGTCATCACCGATCGCGATATCCCTCCGGAAACTGCGGAATTGCTGCGCGTCCAGAACATCGAAGTAGTCGTCGTCTAACCCGCGTCTAATTCGGCTCGTATCGCTGATTGCGCGCAGGCATGAATTTCGTCGGCAGATGACCACTCACGTGCACCCTGCAACTGCGCCGGCTATCCCTGTCGTCCAATCCCTTCGCGGTGACACTCACGTCGTAATCACCGGGCTCGGTCCACGCATGATGCGCGTGCGAACCATCCGTCTCCACGCCATCGCCGAAATCCCATCGATACGCTGTTGCCGGATGCTCCGGAGCATCATGCGCGGCAAAGCTGAGGTTGTCGCCCGAGCTTCCGGAATCGTTGCAGTCCATCGTAATCTCGGGCGGCGTACCCGGCAGGCGATTGTCGACGATTTTCAGCACCAGTACCGAGTGCGGCGGCTGCTCCAGCTCCAGCGACCCTGAAGCAGCATCCAGGGCTTTGTCGCTCAGGACTTCCGTCACCGTGTACGGTCCACCCGTCAGACCAATGTCCGCCAGGCGTACCGCATGCTTTCGCGGCTGCTCGGTCCAGTTGAAGACCGTGAGCACACTCTGCCGATCGGACTCCTTCAAATAGAAAAGGCTTGGCTGCCGGTCGGCGTCGGTATAACTGAGCAGATCGATCGGAATCGAAGCCTTGCCCAACCGCACCATATCGATCAAATCGCGATTGCCCAGCAGTGCCACACGGTCTTCCGATTTCTGGAGTGACGGCAGGTTGTCGCCAATCTCAAACATTCCTCCGGATACCGCGGCCAGCGCCATGGAAACGCGTGCCTCGTCCAGCGTCAGGGCGGCTCTGCCTTCGTGCCATGTCTGGTCGGTAATCCTCTGCGTCGATACGGTGAACGCATCCGGATCGGAGACAAAATAGTTGCGGTTCATGTAATAGCGCGCCGCGATACCCGGCGCTGCCTCGCGGCTCGCATCGAAACTGTGGCCGGTGTCCTGCGAAATGCGCCCGTAATCCACATAGCCCACCGGATTGAGCATCGCGCTGCCGTCTTTGTCCAGAAAAACATCGTCGCCAACCGCTTCGCGAATGATTCCCAGGCCGATCCGCTGTGCTTCCATCGCAGTCGTGTGAGGCTTGTAATAGTAGCCTTCGATTGCGCTGTCATCCATAAAATCCATTTTGATGTAATGGATGCCCCATTCCCGCACCAGCTTGCGGTAGGTCGTGCGCAGATATTCCTGCGCGCCCGGGTTGGTCGTGTCCAGGACGTACAGCTGATCCTTGCCGTCCACCACGTCTCCGGCGTGAATCGGATGTCCCTGCGCGTTCTTCACCAGCCACTCCGGATGCTGTTGAAACACCGCCGACCGCTGCGAAATTTCAAACGGGGCCGTCCAGATCCCCGGCGTTAGTCCCAGCCCGCGCACCTTGTATTCCAGCGGCGTGAGCCCATGCGGAAACAAGGCAGCATCCGGCGTGGTGTATTCGCCGCGCGCGTACTGGTAGCCCTCATCGATATGGAAAATGTCGTAACCGAAACGTTTCAGATGCTCCGCCTCCCAGGTTGCGTTGGTGAGCGCAGCTGCCTCGTTGAGTCCGAAATAAAAAGCCGTCCAGCTCCACCATCCCATCAACGGCGGAGCATCCACGCGCGCGTGATGTAGCTTGTGGATCAGCGAACCGTACGTCTCGAGTTGCTGGTGATAATCGATTCCGGTGCTGATGGCCAGCGGTTCCGAAGAGATCTGCAGTCCGGGCGCAATCGGAAGACTCAGTTCCACCCGATCGACCGCTGGCGAATGCTCCAGCGAATTCTCCAGTTCCATTTCCGTGGTGCCGGTTGAATCGACCTCGTAACGCGCAATTCGTGGAGCGCCCGATGTGCCGGCCATGTGCAGCCGCAGAATTGTAAGGAAGTGCTCCGAGCTAAGGGCGCCAAGAAAGAGGCTGGCATGAGTCTCGCGGTTGTAGATCAACTGACTTCCTACCGCGAGGTGCATCTGGTGCTTCCAGTTGCCGAGATCACGGAGCTGCATGGCGGGCCGGTCTTCGCTGAAGCTATCCGAAAGGACCCGATCTGCCGATGGTGCGCCGGGAACCGCTACTCCTTCTGCCGCAGATTCCACCGCGCGCAGACCCTGCACTTCGAACGCTCTGCCTGTGTTGTTGCGAACCGTCACCTCGATATCGGCCCACGGCTGGGTATCATCAGCGCGGATGCGATAGAGCAACTCTGGCTTTCCGGCGAGACCGGAGAAAGTCACTTGTCGCTCCTGAGCTTTGCCCCAATAGCCCTCCGCAGTCGTGCTCTGCACGTCGTGCCTTGGATAATCCGACGAGTGAATCCATTGCCCATCGACCTTCGCTGCCACACCGGAAACCAGCACAGGTTTTACCTGACCCTGCGCGGTGATAGCATACTGCCCGCGCGCGTCAACGGAAATCGCCAGCCTCTTTGTCTGCGCGCCAAGCATTCCTGCCCCTGTCGCCATGGCCATCATCAGGAACCACCATCGTGTCGCGACGCGGCAGATCATACGCCCCTCCGCTATTGCCATATTTCGTTTGATTATCTTTACGAGCGAGAGGCTAGAGGAATGGGCCAGACCTGTCAAGGTGCAACTACGAAATCGGCCTTATCACCAGACGCCGCTATTCACGCGTACTGCACCGATCTGCTTCTTCGCCCTTGAAAGCCGTACCTCGAATTTTCGATACCCGTGCGCAAATTCCTTGTGGCGGATCCGTAATCGGCGGTAATAATACGGAAGTCGCGGTGAGGCGCGATGTTTCTCTCAACGCGTATGCCAAGCAGCGATAAACTCGCCGCCCCGAGCGGCACCTCTGCTCTGCCCTCTTCCGCCACACCGGTGCCCGGATTGCGGCGCTCCCTCAAACTCTGGCACCTCATTCTCTACGGCATCATCATCATTCAGCCTACCGCCCCGATGAGTATCTACGGCGTGGTCAGCAACAATGCCCGAGGTCATGTCACCACCACTCTCCTTGTCGCCATGGTGGCCATGCTCTTCACGGCTGTTAGCTATGGACGCATGGCCCGTGTCTATCCCAGCGCCGGCTCCGCATTTACTTATGTCGCCCACGAGCTGCACCCGATGGCTGGATATATCGTCGGCTGGTCCATGCTCATGGATTACATGCTTAACCCCATCATCTGTGTCGTATGGTGCAGTGTTGCTGCTCAGGGCGTGTTCCCCTCGATACCGTATGCCGCTTGGGTTCTTGCTTTCACGGTGGTTTTCACCGCGCTCAACCTGCGAGGCGTGCAGACCTCCGCGCGCGTGAATGCCTTTCTGGCGCTCGGCATGAGCATCGTGGTCGTCATCTTTCTTGCCTTTGCATTTCATTACATTGCGGTCGTCCTGCGTCCCGTCGGTGGGGCGTGGCTGATGCCGCTCTACGACCCGCAAACCTTCTCTCCGCGCACGCTCCTCCACGGTACCTCCATTGCCGTGCTCACCTACATCGGCTTCGACGGCATCTCCACCATGTCGGAAGAGGTGGAGAATCCTCGTCGCAACATCATGCTCGGCACCGTTTTTACATGCCTCTCCATCGGCATCCTGTCCGCCATCGAGGTCTATGCTGCGCAGATGGTCTGGCCTGGGCGCTCGCCCTTTCCGCCGGCAATCGTCGACACGGCCTTCCTTCAGGTGGCTCTCCGCGTCGGCGGACGTTTTCTGTTTCTTCTGCTCAATGCCACCCTCCTCGTCGCAAATATGGGGTCGGGTATCGCGGCGCAGTTCGGGGCTGCTCGCGTGCTTTACGGAATGGGCCGCGAAAATGCGCTGCCCCGGAAATTTTTTGGCGCGGTCAGCCCTCGCAGCGCCATTCCCCGCAATAATGTGCTCCTCCTCGGGGGCATCACACTCGTCGGCGCTTTCCTGCTTAGTTTCGAGCGTGGCGCGGAGTTGCTGAACTTTGGCGCCTTCATCGCCTTTATGGGCGTCAACCTGGCCTCGCTTGTCCATTACCGCTTCCGATCGAAGGAACGGGTTTTCCTCCCCGGTCTGATCCCGCTCCTCGGCTTTCTGGTCTGTGGATTTATCTGGCTCAATCTGACGCACGCGGCCCAATTGCTCGGAGCCGCATGGCTCGTCATTGGGCTCCTCGTCTATGCGGTTATGCGCCGCGTTTCAGGAAAAAATTCTTCCGGTATCCGCCCTTCGCCGCCGTCTGCCTGAGCGAAGTGCACGCCGTGATTCAATGGCGCCGGGAAGAGCAGATTCTGAACATGGTCGGATGCGCATCATTGCTCCGCTTCCTTTTATTTCGAATGATAATTTCTGGTATGGTCGATCTTCTGATCGAATCCGTTTTTAATCTGGAGGACCGCAATGATCACGCGACGCGAATGGCTCCGTGGATTAGGCGCTTTGGCGGCGGGCACAGCCACACAATCCGTGAGCGCCGGCGCCAGCGCAGCTTTGCACGCAGAACCCACCGCGCCGCCGGCTCCGCACCCACTCGATCTCTCCCGATTTGAGCCTCGCAGCATGCTCCGTGTCCACGCCTCGCATGTCGAGCGCTGCCGGTTTCCGCTCATCGACTTCCATTCGCACATCACCCGCTCGGCCCGCTCGGAGAATGGCGTTGAGCTCTCCGCAGCTCGCACCTATCTTGGCTCGCCCGAGTTTCTCCTCGCAGTGATGGATCGCAGGAATATCCGCGCCATGGTCAATCTCACTGGAGGATACGATCGCGGTCTCGCCGAAGTCGTCGAACGATATGACCGCGCACATCCTGGCCGCTTCTATTCCCTCACCGAGCCCTGTTACGAGCGGTTCAGGGATCCGCGCTACCCGCAGCTCCAGGCTGACGCTATTGTGCAGGCGCATCGCGACGGGGCACGCGGCCTCAAAATCCTCAAAACACTCGGCCTGTATCTCCGCGAAAACATCACCACTGGCCCTCTGGTCAGAATCGATGACCCGCGCTTCGATCCCATGTGGGACGCTTGCGGGCAGCTCGGCATCCCGGTAGCCATTCACATTGCCGATCCACTCGCTTTCTTCACTCCCACCGATCGCTTCAACGAGCGCTATGAGGAACTCAACAACCATCCGGACTGGTCGTTCTACGCTCGCGATTTTCCCACAGTCGCCCAGCTCATCGAAGCGCGCAACCGTGTTTTCGCCAGGCACTCACACACTCAATTCGTCGCCCTTCACGTCGGCAACTGCGCTGAAGACCTTGGCGGGGTGTCGGAGAACCTCGACCGGTTTCCTAATATGACCGTCGACATTGCGGCGCGCATCGGTGAGCTGGGTCGCCAACCCCGCACGTCGCGAAAATTCTTTGACAAATACCAGGACCGTATCCTGTTCGGCACGGATGCGACGCCGCACGGCGATGAATTCCCGCAGCAGGTCTTCAACGACCGGCTCTACGAGATCTACTATCGCTTCCTCGAAACCGACGACGAGTATTTCGACTACGCACCAGCGCCCACTCCACCGCAGGGCCGCTGGCAGATTTACGGCATCAGTCTGCCC
The DNA here is from genome assembly GCA_036490815.1 of Acidobacteriaceae bacterium. Classification (GTDB taxonomy): domain Bacteria; phylum Acidobacteriota; class Terriglobia; order Terriglobales; family Acidobacteriaceae; genus Palsa-343. The sequence continues at coordinate 143,503 of DASXDF010000063.1, read as the reverse complement.
GAAGCCATTTTGCGCAAAGTCTACTTTGAAAATGCGGCACGCCAGCTCAAAATCGCAGCATGAGCTGCAGGAATCAGAAAACGATGCGGGTGGTGTTTACATTCGCAATTGCAGTGCTCCTCGGCGCTGTCCCTGCCGTCTCCCAGAACGGAGTCTTCGTCAGCGTCCGGGCTCCTCGCGCCGTTCCACTCAACACCAATCCCGCTCTTTCCTTTTGGCAAGACGCGATACCTGTCTTCCTTGAAACAAGCGCTCTCGGCGAACCCCATCCGCGCTACAAAACCGAGGTTCGCTCTCGGTGGACCCCTGCCTACCTCTACTTCCTCTTCGTCTGCCCCTACGACGTTCTGTACCTCAGGCCTAACCCCCGTACGGCAAGCGAGACCTACGCGCTCTGGAACTGGGACGTTGCCGAGGTCTTTCTTGGCTCGGACTTCGCAAATATCCGCCGCTACAGGGAGTTCGAAATCTCGCCTCAGGGTGAGTGGATCGATCTCGACATCGACCTCGCCAGACCCCATCACGAGGACGGCTGGGTCTGGAATTCCGGCTTCAACGTCGCAGCTCGCGTCGATCCGATCGACAAAATCTGGTACGGAGCTATGCGCATTCCGTTCGCCTCCATCGGTTCGCGCGCTCCTGCGCCGAACGAAACCTTCCGAATCAACTTGTTTCGAACCGAAGGCCCGCCTTCGCAGCGCATCGACGTCGTGTGGCAGCCCACCTTAAGTCACACATTCCACGTCCCCGAGAAATTTGGCCTCCTGCGACTCTCTTCACGCGCCAATCGCTAAAATGGCGCCCTCGGCACCCCGCGCAATTCCAATACAAATTCAGCACACAGGTTGGCCGCCTTTTCGGGTAAGTGCGACTATTTTTGCCTCCCGCGCTCGTGCCTTCTGGGCTTTTGCGCTGGACAATCGAAAGGAAACGATATAAAAGGAAAACCACGATCATTTGATGGGAAGGAGCACTCCCGTGAGGAATATCCGCTTCGTTGCCCTTTTGCTCTGCGCCATCGGTACGGCGCTCACCGCGCGTGCGCAGGTTGACACGGGCACATTGGTTGGAACGGTGCGGGACGCAAGCGACGCTGTTCTTGCCGGCGCGGCGGTGACGGCCACCAACTCAGAGACCGGCGTGTCCACCTCAGTGAAAACGAACGCCAGTGGCGAATACGTCCTCACGCCGCTTCACATCGGCACCTACTCCATCTCCGTTGAAGCCGCTGCCTTTCAGAAGGAGATACGCAGCGGAATTGTGCTGAACGTGCAGCAGAACATCCGGCTTGACTTCGCCCTCAGGATCGGTTCGGTCTCGCAGACCACCGTCGTTACCGGTGCTGCGCCGCTCATCGAAACCGAAGACGCCTCGTTAGGAGATGTCATTACCAGCATCCAGGTGGAACAACTCCCGCTGAATGGCCGCCGCTACACCGACCTTGCGACGCTCACGGCCGGAGTGGCCAAAATCACAGAAGGGCCTGTCAACGGTGCGTCCACGCCCACCAATGGCAATGCCGGCGGCGATTTCTCCGTGAATGGAACGCGAGGGGATCAGAACAACTTCATCCTGGACGGCGTTGACAATAATTCCAACGACAACGGCGATCTCGCTTTCACCTCGAGCGTCGACGCTATTGCTGAGTTCAAGGTGCAAACTTCCAACTACTCGGCCGAGTTCGGTCGCAGCGCCGGTGCCGTCATCAACGCTACAACCAAATCCGGCTCCAACGATATCCACGGCAGCGCTTGGGAATTTTTCCGTAACGACGCCCTCGATGCCCGCGGTTACTTCGAGTCGTCCGACCAGCCCAGGGCTCCTTACCGACAGAACCAGTTCGGTGGAACGGTGGGCGGACCCATTGTTAAAAGTCACATCTTTTACTTTTTGGACTACGAGGGCACGCGTATCGGCCTGGCGCAAACCGATTTCACCACGGTGCCCACGGTTGCCGAACAGAGGGGCGATTTCAGCGATATCCTCGGCGACCAAACCGGAACGGACCCGTTGGGCCGTCCTGTTTTCAACAATGAAGTCTACGATCCTTCCACCACCCGCACCGTCAACGGACAGACCGTGCGTGATGGCTTCGGTTTCGATTCGGCCACCGGGCTTCCAATTCCGGGGCAGGCGAACGTCATTACCAGTGGTCTCAGCAGTGTCGGGTTGAACTACGCTGCTCTCTACCCCTCGCCGAATATTCCCGGCGCCTTCGCGAACAACTACCAGATCAACGCACCCGGCAATGAGCACATGGACCAGATGGATGCCCGTTTCGACGAGAACCTGACGTCGAAGGTGCAGTTCTTTGAGCGCTATTCTCTTAGTGAAGACACTCGCTTCCAGGCTCCAATTTTCTCCGGCATCGCTGATGGCGGCGGATATAACACCGGCAATCGCCCCCAAAACGTCAACGCCGCCGTGCTCGGTTACACCCACATCATCACTACAAATCTGGTCAACGCTCTTCGCACCGGCTACAACCGCATTCACTATACGTCTAACTCACCCACCTACGGCCAGAACTATCCTCCTGCCGCCCTCCAGGTGCCTGGCGTTCCTGACAATCCCATCATCAACGGACTCACATGGTTCTCGGTCGACGGCTATAACGGTCTGGGCGAGCCTCTCTTTACCCCCACAACGATCACCAGCCAGGATATCCAGATCAATGACACCATCAACTGGGTTCACAGCAAACACATGATCAAGGCTGGTCCCCAGGTCCATTGGGACCAGTTCAATCTGCTGCAGATCGGCCAGCCGCGCGGCAACCTGGAATTCAGCGGACAGTTCACCGCAGCCGACCCGAGCAATCAGCAGGGAAGCGGCAATGCAGTGGCCGACATGCTTCTTGGTCTGCCTGTCTCAGCAAAAATCTCCACGGTTAGCTACTTTGGAAACCGTCAGCACAGTTATGGCGCCTTTGCCGAAGACGTCTATAAGGCTCTCCCCAACCTTACTCTCGATCTCGGACTCCGCTACGACTACGCCACCCCGATGTATGAAGCGCATAATCGGCAAAGTAACTTCGACTACACTACAGGGCAAATTATTCCCGCCGGCACCGCTGGCTATCCCTCAAAACTCGCCGACACCGAGAAGAATGACTTCGCGCCCCGCATCGGCATTACCTACAATCCTTTCCCGGCGCACTCCTTCGTGCTGCGCGCCGGCTACGGCCGCTTCTACACATTCCAGGAAATTCGAACCGGCGATCCTCTTCAGACCGACTACAACCTGCCGTACTTCTACGAACCGACCTTTACCAGCGATGGCCTGACACCCGCCATCACGCTGGCCAGCGGCTTTCCGGCCCTTAACCCCAATCAGGCCATCGACGCCGGTGTCACCAGTCAGGACTGGCATCCACGCACCGCCATCTACGATGAGTGGAACCTCAACCTTGAATATCAGCTACCCGGCCAGATTCTCATCTCTCCGGCCTACGTCGGTACCAAAGGCACGCATCTCCAGGTTCTCGTCGATCGCAACCAGATACCCACGCCCCAGCCCACCTTCGACCAGTCTCTGCGGCCTTATCCTAACTACGGACCCTTCGCCTCCATTGAGAACCGCGGTAATTCCAGTTATCACGCTTTCCAGATCAAGGCGGAAAAGAGAACCAGCAGCGGGCTCTACTTTCTCAGCGCCTACACCTTCAGCAAAGCGATCGACGACCAGCCTGAGATTTGTTGTAACGCACCCTGGCCACAGAACAGTTACGACCTCCCCGCAGAAAAAGGCCTCGCCGATTACGACAACCGGCAGCGCTGGGTCAACAGCGTCGACTACGCCCTGCCCGCCGGCAACGGTCAGAAGTATCTTCAGCACAGCCGCGCTCTCGATCTCGCGCTGGGCGGATGGCACGTCGGGGGCATCGTCACCTTCCGCTCCGGCTTTCCTTTCTCGCCGGAGATTGGTTATGACCCCAGCAACACTGGCTCACAGGGGTTGATGCGCAGCGACCGCATCGGCAACGGCGATCTGTCTCATCCGGGCCCGGCGCTTTGGTTTAACGTTGACGACTTTCCGGCTCCCACATGTGCCTGCTTCGGCGACGCGGGCAAAAACATCCTCGAAGGACCCGGCGAGAAATCCACCGACCTCTCCGCACGCAAATTCTTCGACATTACCGAGCGCGCCCGTCTCGAATTCCGCGCCGAGTTTTTCAATGCGTTCAATCATGCCGTTTTCGCGCAGCCCGATCCATTCATCACCGATGGTCCCGGGGCTGCGGGTGTCATCACCTCCACCGTTATCCCGCAACGCCAGATTCAATTCGCCACCAAGCTGGACTTCTAAGATGGGTCGACCTATTGAGGAGCATAGCGCTCCGAGCTTGTTTTCCGGGAACCAGCCATCGGCTCCGCGCGTAAGCGCCCGCAGCCTTTGCAAACCTCTTCGAGCTACTCAGGGAGCAGACTCTTATGCAGCGCAGAGATTTCCTCAAAAGCAGCGTAGCCCTGGCCGCGGCAGCGGATTTGGGCCTCATGAAAGCCCACGGCCTGGTGCGCGCGCACAACTGGAGCAAGTACGATTTTGGCTCTGGGCCTGAGGTGACAGACCGCCTCAACCAGGGCCCATTCCCGCAATATCCGCCCGACAACGCCATTCCCGGCGATGAAGTGGTGATGAGCACGACGCCCACCGATGATGTGGTGCCTAACTACGGCAAAGGCCTTATCACCTACATTACTGCCGATATGGGCACGGAAGAAATTAAGTCCGACGACGTTAATCGCGCCATTGAGGAACTCGTCCGCTTTCCTCTCGGCCAGCAGGTTTATGTTCGGCCCACCTGGCGCGAAGTCCAGCAGCGCCCCGGCAAGCTCGAACTCGCCGAATACCTCAAAGTCACCTTCGATCTTGCGCAGAAGAATAACAAGCGCGTAGGCCTGCGCGTACAAATGAGCGCGCCCGACTATACGCACGCCCCCGCTTTGCCGGATTTCGTGTTGAACAGAGTCCCGAAGGTGGACCTCATCCTGAGCGGGAATGAAGACCGTGCTGCGGCCCAGCGCTACCTCAACAATCCCCACGCGCGTTATCAGCCTCGGTTTGACGATCCCTTTTTCCAGGACGCCTTCCGCGAACTCGTCGGTCTGCTGGCCGCGGAATTCAATGGCAGCCCGCACATCGAGTTCATCGATACCTTCATGTACGGGTTCTGGGGCGAGGGTCATACCTGGCCCTTCAGCAATAACCCCTTTCCCGACTATCAGACTGCCGAGCGCACCTGGATTCGCATGCTCGAAATGCAACTGGAGCAGTTCAGCAAAACGCCGTTGCTCACCAACACCCAACCCGACTACAGCCGCGTTGGCAACTCCGAACTGCTCGACCATTCAGTCCGCAGCAATAACTGGATTCGCAGCGACACCATCTTTATTGAGAACGAGCAGATCGAAGCCCTGAGCAATCGTCCACCCTGGATCGGCGCATTGCTCGAGCAACCGCTACCGGGCAAACCTCCCGAGATGCAGCAGTCCGAAGAAGGAATTGCGCCCGCGGAAAATATGATCGCCCACGTTATGGACATTGGCGCGAATTACTGGTCGCTCTGGAATTTTCACCAGATCAGCCCAGCCAATCTCGCTGCCTACTACGAGGCGTATCAGCCCGCGTTCGACCGCATTAATCGCCGCATCGGCTATCGCGTCCGCCCCTCCTTCATCTGGAGTTACGAGGACAGCGGCTACCTCGGCATCATCATCGGTTTCGCGAACGATGGAATTGCCGGTGTGCCCGGCGTCCTGCGCGTCAGCATCGTTAGCCCGGAAGGTCAGCTCCTCAAATCCGGCTGCCTCGATCCTGGTTATCCGGTACCGGGCAAAATTCGTCAGGCCCAGTTTGTCCTGCCCGCAGGAACAAAATTTCAGGGGTTGAAGCTCAAAGCAGAAATTGAAGTGAAGGGAATGCGCTACCCGGTTCGCTGGGCCTGCCACCAGAAACTCAATGACGATGGATCGCTGACCCTTCGTCCTAACCTTCGTCAGCAGGTGTGAGGGCGCGCTCACCAGGGAGGCTTTCCTATGCGAAGACGTGACTTTCTGAAGGCCGGCGCCGTCGCCGGTGCCGCCGCCGGCTTTTTCCGTCCTCGGCTGCACGCCGACGTTCCCGATCATCTTTGGGAGGGCTACGACTTTCCTCGTCCTGAGGTTGCGAACCGCCTCGATCAGGGGCCCTTCGGCATTGCACAGGATCAAGGCTGGTACACCATCTTTGCCACGCAGCCTTCGCGTGACCATATTCGCAATTTCGGCACTGGTCTGATCGGCTACACCTGGGAGGAGAACGGACCTTCGCTCCGTGTGCAGTGCGGCCAGCAAACCCTCGAGCAGGCAGTCGAGAAGATGGCGTCGCTACCGTTCGTCGACGTCCTCTATATACGTTGCGACTGGCGCGATGTTCACACGGGTCCGGGCAAGCTACTGCTCTCACCCGTATGGGAAGCCACCTTCGACGCAGCGAAGCGCCACAATCTCGGCGTCGGTTTCCGCATCCAGCTTTCGAGTCCCAACATCCAGCCGGCCCACCTCAGTCTGCCGGACTTCCTGCAGGGCCAGGTGCCTCTCGTGAATATCGGCCGCAAATCCAGGGCCAACCACACCAGCTTCGATTTCTACGAGCCACGCTACGACTCACCCGCATTCCAAAAAGCCTTTCAGGATCTCAACGAGCTACTGGCCGCTCGCTTCGGCGACGACCCGCGCGTCGAGTTCATGGACTTGATGATGTACGGCTTCTGGGGTGAAGGCCATACCAACGATCTCCCGAATCCTTTTCCCGATTACCTCACCGCTGAAAAAACTTTTGTGGAGATGACACGCTTCCAGATGGACACCTGGAAGAAAACTCCGCTGACCGTCAACACGCAGCCCGACATCAGCAGTGTCGGCAATCGTCAGGTGCAGGACCTCGCGGTCCGCTCCGGATGCTGGCTGCGCTCCGACAGCCTCATCATGGATGAGCCCATCCAGATCGAAGAACTCGGTAATCGCCCGCCATGGCTCGCCATCGTTATGGAGGACGGAGAAAACCGCCACTATGTCTTTCCAGATATTGCCACCGATGAGCGCAGTTGCCTCTCGAGGCTCTCACCCTCTATGCTCGCGTTTGTCGGCGCCGATGATGAGGCCGTAGCCAGCGACGATTATCCGCATCGCATTGGCGGCCCCATCGACCGGCCTTATCGCGAAAGTGCAGGCTTCCATGCTCTCGATATAGGGACCAATTACTTCGCCCTGTGGACCGAGGCTGACAACATCCAGCGCTATTACGAGAAATATCCTGACTCACTGCGCGCGATGGAGCAGCGCCTTGGCTATCGTGTGCGCCCCTCTCTCATCTGGCAAAGGAAACGCTACGACACGATGGAACTGATCCTCGGCATCGCGAACGATGGCGTTGCCGGTGTGCCCGGAGTGCTTGGGGTGTATGCAGAGAGCCTTGACGGGCGCATCAAAATTGGCGGCAACCTCGATGCCGGAGAGCCGCACGCGGGCAAGATGCGCCAGGCATCCATCATCCTGCCGCCCGGCATGGACGGCGAGCAGGTCATTCTTCGCGCTGAGATCGAGGTTAAGGGCGTTCGCCGGCCGGTGCGCTGGGCCTGCCACAACCGCACCAATCCCGATGGCTCACTCACCATCCGCCTCAAGAAGGGAAGCGACCCCGACTGGAAGAAGGGCGTCTGACTGATGAGGATCGGGAGACCTGCTATGGTCCGCATCACCAAGCCACTGGCATGGCCATCACGAATGACATGAAGCGCCTATCGGCAGCGCTGCAAGCGTTCAAAGCGACATGGGGCCATGCCGGAAAAGCATGAGCAAAACCTGGTATATTTGTTGCCGGGAGTGGGTGCTTTGATCGCAGAGCAACGTATATCGTGATGCCCCGTCTTCGGAGAAGCCCGGTTGGCCATTTCCTGCAAGCATTGCTGACGATCGGGCTTGTCACTCCGGCCTTATTGGCACAATCGCCCTCCACTGATTATCGAGATACCATCCTTGCCATTCAGCAGCAAATTCAGGCAAACCATCTGGACGAGGCAAAAATTCAGGCGAACGCTGCGCTCAAGCGATATGCCGCGAATGGCGGGCTGGAGAACCTCCTCGGCATTATCGCAATTCAGCAGGGCGACGCGCGGATGGCAAAGCTGGATTTTTCCAGTGCGATTGAGCACGATCCAAAACTCGCTAGCGCGTATCTGAACCTTGCCAGGATATATACGCAGGACGCCGATAGCTCTGCCGCGGATCGGACTCGGGCGTTTCAGCTTTACGAAAAAGTGGTTCAACTTGACCCAGACAATGCAGAGGCAAATTTCGAGGCAGCTACGCTGCTCGCTTCCGAGCACAAATATCAGCTCTCGCTGGATCACCTGCACCGCCTCGAACGCGGCGCCCGCGAGCAAGTCGGGGCAGAGGCACTCCTCTGTGCCGATGAGGCGGCGCTCAGGGATACAGCGGGTGCAACCCACGCTGCGCAGGCGTTAGCGGCTAATCGCTCCCTCACCGAGCAAGATGCGAACTCTGTCTTTCCTGCACTCCGTACCGCGCGACGCGCCGATCTGATCGACGTGATCTTCTCTGCAGTAAATCAGCGCCAGCCGCTCTCGTCCCCCAGTCTCCGTATCCTCGGTCTCGCGCAGGAAGTGGAAGGAAAGCAGCAGCTGGCCAGGGCGACTCTCGAGCATGTGTTCGAGATAAATCCTTCGGATCCGGAACCACTGATCGACCTGACACGTATCGCTCTTGCTGGAAAAGACTATAAGGGGGCTCTTGGCTATCTCGCCCACGCCCGATCTCTCCGCCCCAACGATGCATCGCTCAGCTATGAATTCAGCCTCATTTGTCTCAAACTCAACCTGGTTGGCGAGGCGACCCGAGCAATTTCGGAAGCGGTGAAACAGGCGCCGGATAACCCAACCTATAACTTCGCGATGGGTACTCTGGCGTCGCTGGCACAAAATCCGTCGCAGGGGCTACCCTATCTGCTCAAATACCACACCATGCGGCCCAACGATCAGGCTGGTGTGCTTGCTCTGGGCGCAGCTTACTTTCGCGACAAAGACTTCGATAACGCGAGATTATGGCTTCGGCGCTGTACCGACTTCCCGCCAACCGCTGCCGAAGCTCACTACTATCTCGGCCGAATACTCCGCCAGGAAAATGCGTTGGAAACGGCTCTCGCCCAGCTGAAACAATCAGATCAGATCAAGCCCAACCAGCCTGAAGTGCTTGCTGAGACAGGATTGGTTTATATGCAAATGCGCGATTTTGACAAGGCTCAACACCAACTCGAGCAGGCACTTCATCTCGATCCGAACAGTTACTCCGCAAACTTTGCATTGCTGCAGCTCTATGCAACGCGTCACGATCCGAGGCGGGCCGACCAGGCAAAGAAGTTTGACGAAATTAAGGGCGAAAACGACGAACAATATCAGAAGGCCATGCGCGTTCTGGAAATTCATCCTGTGTCAGTCGCAGAGAACCAGGTACTACAGTAAGAGAGAGCTGGCCCCCACAGAGACATGATCCTCATCTCGACATGGACATTCCGAAAGCGTGAATCGTGGCACCTGTGAACCGCAGAACGTTGATACGCATGCTCGCGGCCCTGGCTTCGGGATTCGCTGGTCGCACTGCTTTCCCGTCTGCAGCGCAGCCGGCCTTGTTTGAGCCGGTTCCCCCTGAACAATCTGGTATCTCATGGGTTCATGTTAGTGGCCGATCGCCGGATTACTATCTGCCGGAGACAACGGGCGCTGGTTGTGCTTTTCTTGATTACGACAACGACGGCTGGATGGATATTTATCTCGTTAACGGTGGCGCGTGTGATTTCTACACGCCCGCTCAACCGATCCGCAACGCGCTTTATCGCAATAACCGCGACGGTACATTTACCGATGTCACGCTGCACGCGGGCGTTCCGGGCGGCGGCTACGGAATGGGCGTAGCGGCTGCGGATTATAACGGGGACGGTTTCACCGACCTGTTGGTCACTGGTTATAACCGTTGTTTCCTTTATCGCAACAATGGAAACGGCACGTTCACCGATGTGACCGAAGCCGCCGGCCTGAAGATTGACGGATGGGCAACCAGCGCAGTCTGGTTCGATTACGACAATGACGGACGGCTGGACCTTTTCGTCTGCCAGTTTGTCAAATTCTCAAAAAATGACAACAAGTTCTGCGGTGACGGCGTCAGCAAGGAGCGCCATTACTGCGTCCCCCGTATTTATCCCCCGGCTTCGAGCTGGCTCTTTCATAACAACGGGGACGACACGTTTACCGACGTGTCGGAGGCTGCCGGAATCCGTTCTCTCAAGGGAAAAGCCTGGGGCGTGGTGGCGACAGACATCAATAATGATGGCTGGATGGACCTTTTCGTCGCTAACGACACAGTCCAGAATTTTCTGCTCGTGAACCACGGCGGCAAATTTCAGGATCAGGGTCTCGAGGCCGGCGTGGCATACAGCCCCGACGGTCGAACACGGTCCGGAATGGGAGTTGATTCCGCAGATTTCGACCAGGACGGCTGGCAAGACCTGTTTGTTACCAACATTGATCACGAGCTGTACTCGCTCTATCGCAACAGCCAGGATGGCACCTTCGACGATGTCGCAACAACTACCTGCATCGCGTCAGCCAGCCGCAATATGAGCGGCTGGGGCGTAAGGTTTTTCGATTACGACAATGACGGCAACCTGGATATCTTCATCGCCGACGGTCATCCGGATGACCAAATTGCGCTTGCCTCTTCGACTGTGACCTATCGCGAGCCGCTCCTCCTGATCCACAACGAAGGCAAGACCTTCCGCAACGTCAGTTCATTGGCAGGACCGATCTTCCAAAAGCCAATGGCCGCGCGAGGACTGGCCCTGGGCGACTTCAATAATGATGGCGCCGTGGATGTGTTGATTGCCACCAACAACGGCGCGCCCGTCATCCTCCGCAACAGGGCTGCCGGGGGTCAGCATTGGCTGGGCATCCGTCTAATAGGGAAGACGGCGAACCCGGAGGCAATCGGTGCCCGGATCACCTGGACCGCGGGCGATCTCACCCGATCCTGCCTGAAAACCTCGGGCGGAAGCTTCCTTTCCAGCCACGATCCGCGCCTTGTTCTGGGCCTCGGCCCGCACACGACGCTTGGCCGTCTTGAGATCCGCTGGCCGCGCCCCAGCGCCAGAGTTGACATCATGACAAACCTTGCCACTGATCGATACATCACCATTGTCGAAGGGCAGGGGATCGTTAAAAGCTGGTGATGATCACACGGAATCCCGCAGCTCTGGCTCACTCGCCGCGCCCCGATAACTCCTTCCGTAACTTTGGTTGCTTCGGCAACTGACGCTCGCGCTGCACCTGCAGATCAAGGGTGAGAGGGCGCTATCGCAGGATCAGGAGTCTTCGGGTGCGAATGAATCCAAAGATAGCTCTTCAATTCCTGCTTTGAGTCGTTTGTATCGCCAAGTTGTCGGTAGATGCGGGCCAGCGCGTAGTGTGGCTCAGCATAGCCCGGGTCGAGGCGGGCGGCCGCCTGAAACTGCTCGATCGCGTCTTTCGTCTGCCTGTTGCTTTCGAGTATGTTGCCCAACTGAAAGTGAGCGGGCGCAAGGTTTGGATCGAGGCGAATGGCACTCCGCAAGTGTGCCTCAGCCTCGCTCAGTTCATTGAGCGAACGTTCAGTGATGGCAAGGTTCAGATGGGCCCACGCGTCGGGATGTCCGGATTTCAAATTCAGGTCAATCGCCTTCTGATAGTTCGCGGCCGCGAGCCCGTTTCGGTTTTGGCGATGATAACAAAGGCCGAGATTGTTATAGGCCTGAGCCATATCCGGAGCGAGGTGGATAGCTTTCTGGAATTGAAGAATCGCATGGTCGTATTGATCCGCATCGTAGTCGAGCCGCCCAAGCCAGTAGGGATAAAGCGCGTTTGTGCTATCCTCCCCGGCAAGTGTTTCCAGCTCTTTGCGCGCCCAATCCGAGTGCCCGACACGGATGTAAGCCATTGCTAACGAGAAGGCAAGCGTAGGCGGCAGCGGGGCAATCGCCCTCGCTTTGTTCCAGGCGACCGACGCCCCCACGGCGTCGTGATCAAGAAAATACACTCCGCCGAGAAATTGGAGCAGTCGGGCTGCCTGAGGCGAGTGAGGGTCGCGGCTGATTTCTCCCATCAGCGACTTTTCTGCAGCGACGTAGTCGTGGGTCTCGAGAGCGTGTTTCAGCTGCGATGCAGTGGCAGCACGAAGCCCAAGCGCATCGACCTGCGAGTAAGGTTGTGCCGGCTGGGCAGCTTGCAGGGAAGCGAGCGCGCACGCAGCAGACATCTCTATTACGAACAACAACAGCTTGCATCGAACAAAAATCAAGCGCCACTGTGGGACGGTGTTCATGAATCGCGTGAGTATGAAGACCACCATAGTAAACGCCGTGAGTTTCCCGCGCACATGCATCAACTACTGAGGCTCGAAACGCTGGTTGAGTTCCGGAGTGAAAAGCGTCTTCACCGCCCCTGTGATGTGCACAGTGAAGTGCTTCTCCGCTTCTTTGGCAGCCAGCCCTGTAGCCCAAACGCGTACCGCGTAGTCGCCTGGCTTGGTAAAGGCGTGTTTCACGCCCTTCCCGTCCAACGCCACCCCATCGCCAAAGTCCCAGTGGCACGACAGCACTGGATCTCCACTCGCTTCCTGAACTGAGAAGTCAATGTCGTTTCCTGCGACGCCACTGTCCGGGTGGTCGGCGACAAACGCAGGGGCCTGATCAGCGACTTTCCTGTCGATGAACTTCAGCACCCGAACCGAATGAGGTGACAGTACGATGTGAATTCCTTTTGCAGACGTTTGCACCATTGTTTTTGGATCAAGGACATCAGTAACGAAGTAACGCCCGCCACTGGAAAGCCCCAGTTCAGCCTCCCGGATCGTGTGGTCCGTCGGTTTTTCTGTCCAGTTGAAGATCGCGAGGATGTTCTGGCGCCCGGATTCCTGCAGATAGAAAATACTGGGCTGACCATCCGATGCCGCATAGCTCATCAAATCGAGTGGCTTCGCGGCTCGCCCCACGCGCACCATATTGATCAAATCCTGATTCTCGATCAGGCGCAACCGCGCCGGCGCATTTTCGAGGGAGGGAAGATCATCTCCAATTTCGAGCATGCCGCCGGAAACTGCGGCCAAAACAATGGAGACCTGCGCGTCCGCCAGGATCTCCGGCTGCCCGCCTCCACGCCGCGCGTGATCGGGGATCGTCTGTGTCGAAACCGTAAACGCATCTGGATCGGCCACAAAAAAGTTTCGGTTCATATAATAGCGCGCTGCGATACCAGTGCCTGCGTCCTTGCTCGCCTCGAACCTGTGTCCCGTATCCTGCGAAATGCGTCCGTAGTCGACAATGCCTACGGGGTTCAGCATCACGCTGCCGTCTTTATCCAGCAGAATACCAGGGCCCACGCTGTCGCGAATAATCTGCAACCCGATGCGCTGCGCTTCCATGGCAGTCGTGTTCGGTTTGTAGTAATACCCTTCAATGGCGCTGTCGTCCATGAAATCCATCTTGATGTAATGCACCTGCCATTGCCGGGTCAATTTCGTATACGTCTGCCGCAGATACTCCTGCGCTCCGGGGTTCGTGGTGTCGAGAATATAAAGCTGCTCTTTGTTCCGCGATACAAATCCCGCAGGAATAGGATCGCCCGCGGCATTCTTCACCAGCCAGTCCGGATGGGTCTGGTAAATCCACGACCTTTCCGATACCTCAAACGGCGCAGTCCAGATACCAGGTGTCAGACCCAGGCCCCGTACCTCGTACTCCAGTGGAGTAAGCCCCCGAGGAAACAGATGTGCATCAGGCGTGCCGTATTCGCCCCGCGCGTACTGGTAGCCCTCGTCAATATGAAAAATGTCGTACCCGAACTTCTTCAGGTTTTGTGCTTCCCATTCCGCATTGGTCGTCGCTGTGGCATCATTCAACCCAAAGTAGTAGGCCGTCCAACTCCACCAACCAAGCAACGGTGGTGCGGAGACCCGCGCATGATGCATCTCGCGGATGACCGAGCCGTACGTATCCAGCTGTGCGTGATAGTCCCTTCCCACGCCCATCAGCAGGGCTTCCGATGCGAGATCCCTTCCCGGCGCCACTGGCAGGCTCAGTTCGATCCGGTCCTTGTCCGGAGAATGCCTCAGCGAGTTCTCCAGTTCCATCTCCGTGGTCCCTGCGCAATCCACATCCCATGACGCAATATGGGCGTTGTCGCCCGGTGCGTCCACATGCAGACGCAGCATCGTCAGAAATCGATCCGTGGTGAGCGCGCCTACAAAGAAGCTCTGCTGGCTCTGCCGGTTATAAATCAACTGGCTGCCCACGCCGCGATGCATTCCGTCGATTGCGTCACCCAGGTCGTGGATCTTCAGCGCTGGGCGGTCTTCACTGAAACTGTCCGAGAGCACACGATCTTCGCCCGCTGGTCCGCCCAGATCCGGGTAGGCTCCGCTGGCGTCAATCGACCGAATCGCCTGAACGTGAATCGGACTGCCCGTCCCGTTGTGCACGGTAACCTGAATCTCTACAAAAGGCTTTCCGGAATAGATCAACAATTGATAACTCAGATTCGGGTGCCCTTCCGATCCCGTCCACGTAACGAGCCACTCTTCTGCTTCCCCCAGAACCCCATGGCTCGTAGAATGCGTCGCTTCGTGATGAGGGTAATCGGAGGAATGCAACCAGTGGCCATCCACCTTCGCAGCAACTCCGGAGGTAAGTGCAGCCGTCGATGTCCCGGGGAGTACTATACTGTAGTTCCCGTCAGGGTTAATCCTCACAGCTAGCGCCCCATCATTACTCGGCTGGGACCATCCGAACGAAGCCGCTCCAGCGAACAACAACGGTGCGACGCTCCTGCGAAATACGTTCTCCAATCGCTTTCTCACGTCGCTCTCCGGTTATTGTTGATTTATTCGGCGGCATCGTCACCGCGCGATACACATGGGGGCCCGAAATAGATGCAATCGGATTCGTTAGTACCCGCGGTTAGTTCTTCAGGATACCGGGAAACCAGTGCACCGCATTATCGTGGTAGATCCTCCGCAAAACACTCTTAGACAAACCGAGCCCCTCAACCGTGCGATGGTGATAGGTCAAAGTCTTCCCCGTCGCGAAATAACGCCAATCCTCCGCATAGGACCAATCCATCTGCGCCACTGCCCGGTTCACGTCGTCCTGCGGATATATCGTGTCGTCGGTCCCGTACAGAATTCGATCCTGATACTTCGTGATGAACGCAACGGCGACCTCTCTCGGCAGGGCTGTTAGATATGGGATTCGACCGGCCAGATCCACAGCGAAGTTTGGATGCTCATCCAGGTGCTGCGCTATTTGGTTCAGATTTGACTCCATGCTTCCCAGATGAGCGCCGACTACCCGTAGGTCAGAATTCTCTTCCAGCACATGGTCGCGTGCCAGCAGAATGTCGGCCTTGGTCGGAGCCCCCTGAATCGTTTGCAGGTACCATTCAGGATGCTCCGAGTAATAACGGGCATCCGGCTGATTCCCGAGGTGCTCCCATGCCGTATCGGGGTCGGCGACGTGGGTAAGCAAGGTCTTATGTCGGGCCGCAATGTCCCTGTAAACAGGCTCCAGAACCGGCTGATCCGGAAGGACGTAGTTCCCATGCGTGTCTTTAATTTCCATCCCGATGTTCTTCCATAACTTAACCGCGATGGCGCCCCTGCTGAAGCTCTCGTTCAGTCGAGCTATCGCCGCGCTGCCGAAGTTCGGATCGTTAATGCGGAAAGGATCGAAGCTCGTGCACACAGCCGCACGGTCGTGACTGTCTCTGGCGACTGCAAATACATCCCGCTCCTCCTTGTCCAGGCTTTTCCGTTCGGGATCGCCATTATCCGACACGTCGACGATGTCGAGGATATGCAGATGAAGCTTCTGCAGCATCGACGTATAGGCAGGGTCATCTTTATAGATGTGAGTATGCGTATCGATAGGGTTGAGATAGGAAAAGTCCCGGAGTTCCTCATGAGTGAACGAGGTCGACTCTCCGGCCACCCCTGCTCCGGCCACAGTTGTGAACGCCCGCCTTTCCGCCAGGGCGAATAGCACTATCGCTGCTACAGGCAATCCGACAAGTACAGCAAGCCTTCGCATACCCGATCCCTCTGCATGTCTCGATTTGCTAAGAAAGCCGACCGGTGGAATCAGCAGTCGACCGCTGTTGGGTCCATAAAGACTACAAATCATGTTGTTTAGAGCATGAAAGGGAAGAGCGTGGGCAGTCCTCTGCAGTCCACTGCGGAATCACGGACCGCGATCTTGCCCGTGAGACGGCCGAGTCCGTCCGCATGCAGAACATAGAAGTCGTGCTCGTGTGGCTGTGGGTCTCATGACTCCGCCGCGGGCCGAGACAACGGCGTTTGGCCGCTCAATTTCAGATAACCCCGACGCGGTAGAGTACGACCCCGTGCGGGGGAACAGAAGCGCTGACAGGCCCCGATGTTTTCGTTGTCTGGCCCGTCCAGAGATTTTTCAAAGAGTACCCATGCTTACTCTCAGCAGAGCCCGCCGCAGAGGCTCGAACAGTGATGTCCTCTGTTTTCTCGCCAGTATTGAACAAACCAACAATCACATCTCCGTTCGGTTCCACTTTGGCGAATACCTGCCGATCTCCGGTACTTACAACCCTTTTCGCGGCGATTGCGTCCTGGTCAACAGCAAGGACAGCGGCGTTTTCAAGGTATTTCATATCCAGCGAATCGAGATGCGTAAGATCGACACCAAGAATGAAGGGATCTGCTCCAAGAGCCCACAAGCTCATCTGAGTCTGGCGTTCGATCGGAGTAAGCCCGTCGGCACTGCCGTTTCCTACCTCAACAGAGTCATAGTCGTTGAAGCCCCCGGGGCCCGCGAACGGTTGCCATTCGGCAACATACCTGAACCGCTTCTTCACATCTGCCCAGCTGGTCAGAGGGTAGCTGCTGCCACGCTTCTCACAGCGATAGCATTCAATATCGGGGGCGAATTCCCATTGGTTCGCATACTTCATCAATGTTGGGGCGATAACCTGGGTATAGCTCCCTTGTGTGACATCGAGGATCATCGGTCGCCCGCTCTGCCTTATTGCATTCGACCATGCTTTGATGTCAGCGACGTTCCGGTTTTGCATGCCGTCGATCTTGATGTAATCGACACCCCACGTTGCGAGCATATCGACCCAGGAGTTGACGAAGTCCTGAGCGCCGGGCCTGTCGTAGTTAATGCCGACCATCCCATGGCAGTTGTAATTGCTTTCTGTTACTGAGGCATCCGCAATCTGCGCAGCCGTGTATCGCGTGCCCTGGATGGGCGTGTTCCTGGTTACTGCCTGCTTCGAAATACCTGGCGTGACGTAGATGCCGAACTTCAGCCCCAGGCCGTGAACGTAATCGGCGACTACCTTAATGCCATCGGTATTGCCCTGAGCCGGAAATTTCGATGAGTCCGTTACCCATAGTCCATGCGCCCCGACGTTGGGGCCCTGACTGCCGGGACACTGATACCAAAAGTCGTCAAGGTTGATGTATTCGTATCCGACTTTCTGCAAGCCCGAGTCTCGCAGTGCTCGCGCCTGGGCTTCGATCGTCGCGGCGGTGGGTCGGGCGCGGAGGAAGCTCCAACCACTCCAGCCAAGCACGGGCGTGCGCCCGAGCCCGTTATCCTCAGCGGTCAGGTTCTGCACGCCGGCTAACAGGGTGCCGAGCATCAAGACGGTAACGAATGCTGTTGTGGATATCCGTGGCGCTTTTTCCATAGGAGAGTTCCGTTTGTTTTCGAATTGAGGCTGAACGACCGCAAAACAACAACGATAAAGTACCACACCGTGCGAAAGCGGCGGAACGATCAGTGGAAATCGCAGGAACCAGACAACAACTCCGTTCGCCCTTCGGCGCGTTCATTAGCAGCGCATGGGAAACGATAGCGGCAGCAGCACCTGGGAGGTTCAACAACAATCATGCGCCGGGTCGCGCTGACCGAGTATCGACCGACCTCGCCGCATGCATGGTTCATATCGAGGATTCTTGTTGACACGGGTCGAATCGTAAGATAAAAGAACCCTGTCTCCATTGCAGCCGGTAGCAATGTGCTATTCCCCGAAACGATTACACAGTCAGGTGACGTATACCGGAACCCTGGAAGGAATCGGAAGAATTCCGTCGGCGGGGCTGGATCTGGGCGTTGTCCAGTCTCAGTCGGGATGGATCAGGCTAAGGAGGTCAGGTTGATGATCAGGCAAATCCGCGTCACTGCAAAGGCCTTAGGACTGGGTATGGCGTTGGGGCTAGTAGCCGTTGCGGGACTCTGCCACGGGCAGAACACGAGCGCCTCGCTCAGTGGAACGGTGACGGATACATCAGGCGCCGCGATCCCAGGTGCAACTCTAACGCTGACGAATGAGGCAACGGGATTCAGCCAGACACTGAAATCCGATTCCGCCGGCGGCTACAACATCACGGATGTGACGCCCGGCAAGTACGATCTGAGCGTAAGTGCAACGGGATTCGAATCAATTGTCAACAAGGGAATTCAGCTCGCAATCAGCCAGGAAGGGCGCGTCAACATTCAGCTGCCTGTGGGCAAGGCGCAGCAGACCGTAACCGTTACCGCCGAAGTTTCCGGCCTGAACTTCACCGACGAAACATTGGGCGGCGGAATTGCTCCAGAGACACTGCAGGATTTCCCCCTGATCATTTCCGGAGCACCGCGTTCGTCAGCGACCGTGGCTCTCATGCTGCCGGGTGTGACGACCGGTGCCAGCGGGAATGCATATAATGCCCAAACCAATGGCGGGCTGGTCAGCGGAGATGAGGCACTGGTGGACGGCGCCACCGCGATGGAAGGCTTCATGAACCAGAGCGGTATGGTTAGTCTGGAAACCGACTTTGGCATGTCCCCTGACATTACAAGTGAGGTGACGGTTCTAACTGCCAACTACCCGGCGCAGTACGGCAACTCCACCTCGGGACAGATCGTCATTCAGACCCGATCCGGCGGCAGTGAATTTCATGGAGCGGCCTACGACTACCTGAGCAATCGTGCCCTGAACGCTTTTCAATACGGCGCACCCGTCGGACAGTCGAAGCCGGAAGATACGCAGAACGACTATGGCGTCAGTGTGGGGGGGCCCATCGCCGTTCCCGGATTGCATGGTTCGAACTCATTTCTGAAGGGCTACTTCTATTTCAGCTGGGAAGGCTTTAAAGAGGCGGGCGGCGTAAACTCCGCGACCCTGACCATCCCTTCGGTCAACGACCGCGCAGGAAACTTCAGCGGTGCGGGCAGTCAGCTGTACTATCCAGACGATCCGACGAAGTATGGTGCGGATGCCGGGACACCAATCGACTTTAACGGCACCATGAACCAGATCAATCCGGCCTATGAGGATCCGGTTGCGACTGCATGGATGGCCCAGTTACCGGCACCGACCAACAGCGGCGAAACAAATAACTACTTTATCCCCAAGTCGGGGCAGGGGTCGCTGACGAATAGCGAGAACGTATACTTTGGCCGAGTCGATTTCAGTATTGGCAAGATGGACCAGATGAATTACAGCACATGGTGGCAGTTCACCGGGGTAAATACAGAGAGCGACCTCCCGGTTTCCATCTCGACTGCCGAGCCAGCGAATCCTGAGAATGCCAATATCGAGCGCCTGAACTGGGAGCACGATTTCTCGGGCACGATGAACAATCACGCGACCCTTGGCTATCTCAATCGCAACGAAGGCTACTATTCGCTGAACGGCAAGGCCAACCTGCCGAAGATTCTGGGCGTAGCGGACCCAACCTTTTTGCCAACTTTTACGTTCGACAACTATAACCAGTTAGGCGACAACGCCGGTCCCACCGCCTCAGCGACGCTCACCACTCGGGGAACCTGGGCCTTCAACGACGTTTTCACCAAGGTGGCCGGCCCTCACACCGTTACTGCCGGTTTTCAGTGGCACCTCGCAGGCACCACAATTCACGGGGGCGCGAACGGCGCTTATCCGGGTGGACAATTCAACTTCAGCGCGGACACCACTGGCAACCAGGCATGCCCTCCAGGCTCGCCTTGTCCCGGCAATGCTGCCGCGAGTTTCTATCTGGGCGCGGTCGGCAGCGGTAAGGTGACTTACTTCAATGTTCCCGTCGTCTATCCGAGGCAGGAAGGCTGGGCCGCCTTCGCGGGCGATAGTTGGCGAGTGACGCCAAAGTTGACGCTGAACTACAGCATGCGGTGGGACTACATCACACCATTTCGCGAGAAGTACAATCATCTTTCCTTCTTCGATCCGAATGGGTTGAACCCTGGTGCGGTGACCAGCGACGGAGAGGAATTGCATGGAAGCCTCGCTTTTGCCGGGACAAAGTACGGCGCGGCGAGCTATGGTGCCCCGTATCCAGAAGTCCCCTTTAAGGATGCGATCTCACCGCGCGTGGGCTTTGCCTATGCTGCTACGCCCAAAACTGTCATCCGCGCCGGATACGGTATCTATTTTGGCCAGGCGTTTTATCCGGGCTGGAACGGCGGAATGGCCCAGGACGGCTTCAACAAAAACTACACCTTTAGCGAGACGCCAAGTGGTCCATTCCAGGTCCCGGCCCTGTATCTGGATAACGGCATCGACCCGGCCCAGGTCGGACCCACCGAGGACATCTCCGCAAGTTTTGACAATGGACAAACGCCTTCACTTTACCGGCCGCTGGATGGAAATCGCAGGCCCTATTCTTCGCAGTGGAACCTTACGATCGGCAAGGAGTTCCCTCAGAACCTCGCGGTTACTCTTTCCTATGTCGGAACCAAGGGTACCCACCTTCCTTCGGCTCTAAGTCCGCTCAATGTACTTAATCCGAATAATCAG
Organism: Acidobacteriaceae bacterium; assembly: GCA_036490815.1. Lineage (GTDB taxonomy): Bacteria > Acidobacteriota > Terriglobia > Terriglobales > Acidobacteriaceae > Palsa-343. Next base: position 122,607 of record DASXDF010000063.1, on the reverse strand, counting down.
GCCTATTCATCCCTTGGCTCGGACCTGAGCGTCAGCTATGACTCTCCTGACGGACCGGCGACCTTTGCCAAAGACGGTGTAGCCGTACCTTATGTCGGATGGGCCGATCAGATGACAGGGTGCTCCCCGACGATTGGACAGGCGCTTCTGCCCTATCCTCAATATTGCGGAAATCTTCAGGGCTTGAACGAGGGGCACGCTAACTCGATATACAACTCATTCCAGGCCGAGGTGGAGCGACGCATGCACCAGGGGTTCTATCTGCTCGGCTCCTTAACGGTCTCAAAACTCTACACGAATGGCGCTTATTCCACGCAGTCCGCGGCGGGAGGGACGGGCAGCAACAATGGCCTGTTTTCGCCCTTTGACCCGAACCGTGAGTGGGCGCTTTCACCCAGCAATGTTCCGATCGCGTTGCAGATCTCGGCGGATTACGATCTTCCCTTTGGACACAATCAGAGGTTCCTCAGTTCGGGTGGACCAATGAACGTACTGGTCGGCGGATGGCAGGTCAGTCCGCTGTTCCGCTATGAATACGGGACGCCTATGTGGTTCACGTCGTCTTCATGTCCGACCGCCGATCTCGCTGCAGGGTTCAACGAGTCGTGCGTCCCAGGGATTCTCCCCGGTCAGCGGCCTCTCCTTCACAGTCGAGGCGGCTTCGACCCGTCAAAAAATAATGGCCAGTATCTCAATCCTCAGGCGTTTGAATCCGACTTTTCCACATTCGGATACACCGGTTATGGAAAGGCCGTTTCAACGGTCTATGGCTCGCCCTATAGGGACATGGATGTCGCTTTCGCAAAGAACACGAAGATATCCGAGCGCGTGTCATTCAAGCTGACAGCGAACTTTTTCAATCTCTTCAACAACCATTACTTTATATCCCAGGGAGAGGGCCCGGCCCTTCCATGGGTGAACGATGTGGCTGCTCCTGGCAATTCGTTCGGGCAGTGGAACGGCACCGTCAGCAACCCTCGCAACATTCAGGTCGCGGGACGCTTTGAATTCTAACCTGCAACGCGTCCCACCCTCTACTCCTGCGATCCATGGCAGCGAGATACCGGCGCAATATCGCTGCGGCGGTAGTTAACCGAACCGCTTATCGAAATACATCTGTAACTGCCCAGATGCCATGCGCGCGTTCTCAGTGGCTGTAGGCTGCGAAATCAGCGAACTCAGAGCAAGATTGGATGTTGCCGGATGTGCTCGGCTGAAAGGTTGGTAGCGCCATCGGGGATCGAACCCGAACTCTCCGCCTTGAGAGGGCGGCGTGTTAACCAGTTACACCATGGCGCCGTACAGGTTGGAGCCTGCCCGATTCGGACCGGCCTTTATCAATATATCAGGCACGACTGCCCGTCCCGGCACACGCCTCGCGCTGTCCGCTTCAACGTAGACTGAGACGCATGAGGCTCTGGATCGCCGCCATCGGCGCTCGCCCCCGCGATGCCTTTGACGCGCTGGCCCGCTCTTATATCGAACGCATCGCGCCACTCCTTCCCGGCAGCGGCAAATCGCCAGTCGACGCCCCCATCTTCCGATCTGAAGATGCGCTGTGGGAAGCGGCCGAGCATGAGCGCGCACGCACTGCGCCCATGCTCGTCCTGCTCGATGAGCGCGGCAAGCAGATGTCGTCCGAGACTTTTGCGAAATGGCTGGGCCGCGAGCGCGACGAAGGCCGCCAACTCATCATCTTCGCTATCGGCCCGGCGGATGGCTGGTCCGAGGACTCGCGCAAGCGCGCGACCGAACGGCTCTCGCTTGGCCCGATGACGCTCGCACATGAGCTGGCTCGCGTCGTGGTCTGCGAGCAGGTCTACCGCGCGCTGACCATCCTCAGCGGCCACCCGTATCATCGAGTAGGAAGCCGGTAGCCGGAAGCGGGAACAGCCCGAATCAGGAAGCTCGAAGCTGTTGACTGGTACTTGGTGGTGAAATCAGGAGTTGATCGGCAGGTCACTTCGGGCTCCTCTCTTGTTTCCGGATTCCTAGCTTCCAACTTCCTGCCGTTCCTGGAGAAGACGTGAGCGACACCGAAACCCGCAAAGGCCTCATACTCATCAACACTGGCCCCGGCAAAGGCAAGACCACCGCTGCCATGGGTACTGCGCTGCGCGCGGTTGGCAACGGCATGCGCGTCCTCATGCTGCAGTTTCTCAAAGGTTCGTGGCACTATGGCGAGCTCGATTCCATCAAAGCCTTCGGCGACAACTTTGTTCTTCGGCAAATGGGACGCGGCTTCGTGAAGATCGGCGGCGCTGAAACCGACCCTGAAGACATTCGCCTGGTGGAAGAAGCCTGGGAAGAAGCGCGCGCCGCCATCCTCTCCGGCGAGTGGGATATGGTGGTGCTCGACGAGATCAACTACGCCATCAGCTACGGCATGCTCGATCCTGTGAAGGTGGTGGAAACGCTGGAGGCGCGCCCGGAGATGGTTCACGTGATCCTCACCGGACGCAGCGCGCATCCTTCGCTGGTTGCTATTGCTGACACCGTGACCGAAATGCGCGAAGTGAAGCACGCGTACCAAAAAGGCATCCTCGCTCAGCGCGGAATCGAATACTGATTCAACAGCCGCCGCTGCCCGCCGCCGATTTCGCTTTTTCGTTCAGCCACGGCTCCAGCGAGATCGACCACACATTGCTGTTGCTGTTGTCCCACTCGTTCAGCCGCCGGAAGTCCTCCTGCGCCTGTTCCCGCGAGCGGTCTTTATGGATGGGAACAACGCGGCCGCTGGTGAAGTACAGCCGGCGCCCATCCGGACTCAGATTCGCCTCGCCATCGTCGGTCGGATTCTTCTCGTAGTCGCCTTCATACCGTAGCGGAATCACCCCACCCCAGCCCTCGCCCTCTCTGAAAACGATGTACAGATGCTCGTGCGTATCTTCCGGCTTCGCTCTTCCCGCACTGCTGAAAATCAGGAACGACTCGTCCGGTGCAATCGCCGGATCGACATCCGTATGGTTCCCATCGCTGAACGGCAGCGGCTCCGCCTTCTGATACGCGCCATCTCTATACAGCGAACGATAGAGCCGCCAGGTCTTTTCTTCGCCGACCCGCGCCATGAAGTACAGGGTCCCGTCCTCCGCCTCGGATGGTTTGAAAACCCGTCCCGCGCTCATGTTGATCGTCTCCGGAAGCCGCACCGGCTTGCTCCATCCCTTACCTGTGCGCTCCACTTCCCAAACAGCGGATGGCCCGATCACCATCTTCGAAGCCGTGCCATTACCGCCCGCCGTCTCCGGCAACGACCGTGCGGATACAAAAACCAGCCGGCTGCCATCCGGCGAAAGATTCGGTTGCGAGTCCGACCACTGCCCTGAAAACGGTGCAATCGCCGGTTCCGTCCACTGGCCATTCACCTTGCGCGATTCCAGGATGAATCCCCAGCTCCCGGAGCGCGCAAAGTAGAGTGTGTTCCCATCCGGCGTAAAGGTGGGCGCTCCGTCGTTCGCCGTCCGGAAATGACGCCTGGCGCAAAAATCTCCGGCGCCGCCGTGGTCACGGGCAATCCGTGGCCCAGGCATGCCGCACCAAACATACTGCTGATAACAATCACAAGCAACGCGGCGCGTCCCTGACGAATCATGCAACTCTCCCTCATCGGTCGAAGTTCGATGCACGCGAATTCATCGCCTGATCGTCAACTAATTTATACGGTGCAGGCTAACCTGGAGTGACCGACAGGACATGTTTGTGACGAAGCAGTTGTTAGAAGTGGCCGGTGAACAGAGGCCAAATTCCTAACGCTTTGCACCCGATTCCTGATCCGGCACAGGCGGGGCAATCGTGCGCAGTTTTTCGAGGGCGAGGACCGTGACGATGAGCAGAGCTACCAGGGCTGCGCATGCGATGGTGAAATCCCCATCGAAGCCGGTCTGGAAAATGGTCCGCTCGGAGAATGTGCCGGCAATCTGGGTCCACCAATAAGCGAACAGGCCCACATCCATCAGCGTGTGCCCGATGATGCAGAAGATCAGGGTGCGCGACATGTACGCCAGCAGTCCCAGTAGCACTCCCGCGCCTAGGATGATCGGCACCATGCCGATCATCGCCCAGCCCTTGCTCAGATGGATCAGCGTGAAGAGCACCGACGACACGGCGATGGCGACGACGGCTCCGTGGCGATGTTCGATGGGCCGCTGCATGTAGCCGCGAAAGCCGATCTCCTCGCAGATGCCGGCGGAGGCCGCGGAAACAACGACCGCAATCCAGCGCAGCGGCAGGGTGGGAATGAAGGAGAAGTCATACCCACGATGAAACGCGGCGGCCGGGAAGGGAACGAGCCGGAACAGCACAACAATCGCCGCGTGGATCGTTGCCGCGAAAGCGACGGCTGCGATTAATCCCCACAGCCACTGCTGGGGCGAGAGCTTACCGACGCGAAAGGCATCGGCGCGCGCCGGGCGCCAGGTTTGTGGGGGACCGCCTCCGCGCGCCCACCAGATATAGGCACCGAGGAAGAGAACTTCGAGGCCTGCCGCTCGCGGCATGCCGAGCTTGAGCAGCAGAATAGGCCACACATTGGCGGCAATCATGCCGACCAGAATCCCGACGACCACGGCCCGCACGACGACCGGAATGCGGCCCCAAAATCCGATTTTTTGTGGAGTTAAAGGTTCGACACTGGTGCTCACAATTGCTCCCCGGAAATAGGCTGCGTGGAATCCTCTGGAAGCGTGCCAGACTGCTCGACTCTTCTACTTGTTTGCGGCAAGGGTACCGTTAGTCGCGCCAGTTGTCGAATCGCTTATGCCGGACGGCTCGGGCGAGCGTTTCGATGTCGCCGGAGAGGACGCGGTCCTCAGTGAGCGGCTTCACAATCTCGCGCACCGCGACGAACGCCTCGCCGACACGACGCGCCGGCTTCAGTGGCAGCCGGTATTCAAGCCCCTGCGCGGCGCACAGCAGTTCAATGGCCAGCAGGCGCTCGGCATTCTCTGCGAGTTGGCGGAATTTCAGGGCCGCCGTCATCCCCATCGACACGTGATCCTCTTTCCCGCCGCTTGTCGGCACGCTGTCCGCACTGGCCGGATGCGCGAGCAGCTTCGCCTCATTCAGCAGCGCAGCAGCCACCACATGCGCGATCATGAATCCCGACGAGACGCCAGGCGTGCGAGACAGAAACGGCGGCAGACCCTCGTTGATGTCAGGATTCACCAGCCTATCGATGCGGCGCTCGCCAATGCCCATCAGCGTAGTCAGCCCAATCGCAGCTGCGTCGAGAACCAGGGCGAGCGGTGCGCCGTGAAAATTTCCTCCGGAGAGAATCTCGCCTTCCGCGAAGACGAGCGGATTATCGGTGGCCGCGCCGGTTTCAATTTGGAGCGTTGCCTGCGCGCGGCCTAATGCCTCGCGGACGGCTCCGTGCACCTGCGGCATGCAGCGGAGACAATACGCATCCTGCACGCGGGGGTCGTTCTCGCGATGCGACTCTCGAATCTCACTGTCAGCCAGCAATTCGCGCAGATGCGCCGCCACGGCAACCTGCCCGGGATGCGGACGTGCTGCGTGAATCCGCTCGTCGAACGGCGTCGGTGTGCCTTTCAAGGCTTCGAGCGTCATCGCTCCTGCTACATCGGAGAGCTCGGTAGCGCGCATCGCCCGCTCCAGCGCCAGCCCGCCCACGGCTGTGATCGCCTGCGTCCCGTTCAACAGCGCCAGCCCTTCTTTCGCTTCGAGTACCAATAGCTTGATTCCCGCCTGCAGCAGCGCCATCGCTGCGGGAATCTGCCGTCCATCGACGAGCACCATCCCCTCGCCCATCACCGCCAGCGCCAGATGCGCCAACGGCGCCAGGTCCCCACTTGCCCCCACCGACCCGCGTGACGGAATTACCGGATGGATGCCGTGGTTCAGCAGCGCCAGCAGCATTTCCAGCAGCTCGGGCCGAACGCCGCTCAGGCCTTTTGCAAGCACGTTGGCGCGGAGCAGCAGCATGGCTCGCACTTCTTCCACGGGCAGCGGATCCCCCACGCCACAAGCATGGCTGCGCACCAGGTTGCGCTGCAGCGCCTGCACCTCGCCGGGCTCAATCCGCACATCGGAGAGCTTCCCGAACCCGGTGTTGACGCCATACGCGGTCTCGCCCCGCGCCAGAAGTCCATCCACCACGGCGCGCGATTCGCGAATCCGCGGTAACGCGGCCGGATCAAGCGCGACGGCGCGCTTGTCGAGAGCAACCTGAGAAATTTCGTCAAGAGTAAGAGGCTGACCGGAGAGCAGAAGAGGCGTCGACATCAGGAAACAGCGTACAGCGTACAGCGTTCAGCGTACAGGGATCATCGGGCAGGCCCGCCTGTAACCGTCACCTGCAAACCTGTAACCCGTCATCTGTATCCCCTACGCCGCCTTCGGCGCCTTCACCCGCGAACCCTTCATTCCGTACCACGCAATATAGAGGTAGCAGAGAATCGGCAGCACAAAGGCGTGGTGGATGCCAATCCGATCGGCCAGCAGCCCCTGCAGCTCCGGAATAATCGCGCCGCCCACAATCGCCGTGATCAGCAGTCCTGATGCCTCGCCGGTCAACGGGCCCATCTCTGCAACGCCGAGAGTAAAGATCGTCGGGAACTGAATCGAGTTAAACAGCCCCACCAGCAAAATGCTCCACACCGCCACGCCGCCGCCGGTGAACATCGATACCACCACCAGCCCCATCGAGCACAGAGCAAACACGCTCAGCATGCGACCCGGACTGACCTTCTGCTGCAGTCCCGAGCCGATAAAGCGTCCCACCATCAGTCCGCCCCAGTACAGCGGAACCCACGTCCCAATGACCTTCGTCGCCAGTAGGAGAAGGCTGGCCGAAAGCTGATGCAGCCCCGACCCTGAGGCCGTCGCCAGCCCCCCAATCTCTGGCAGAGCGAAATAATTGATCAGGAAACTCCCGATCGAAACCTCCGCGCCCACGTAGACGAAAATCCCAATCGCCCCAAATACAACGTGCGGATAAGTCCAGATGCTCCGCTTCTCCGTGTTCAACTCGCTCGGCCGATAATCCTTTGTCGTCTCGATGCGCGGGAATTTGTACATCGCGATCGCCAGACCAAGCAGAACCAGCGCCAGCGCAATCCCCACATAAGGTATGTTGACCGTCGACGCCTCGTGAATCTGATACGCCCGGTGCACCTCCGGCGACATCTTTGAGATGTCCTGCACCTTGCCCGCCGTCCGCAGAATCACGAAGGCCCCAAAAATCGGCCCCGCTACCGTCCCCAGCGAATTGAACGCCTGGGTCAGATTGAGCCGGCTTGAGGCGGTTCGCGCCGGCCCCAACACGGTCACGTAAGGATTGGCCGCTACCTGCAGCGCTGTAATGCCCGCCGCCAACACGATCAGCGCGCCCAAAAATAGCGGAAACGAAGGCACTTTCGCCGCTGGGACGAACAGCAGCGCGCCCACTCCCATGGTCAGCAGCCCCGCCACCATCGTCTTCTTGTAACCGATCCACTCCACCACCTTGCCCGACGGAATTCCCAACAGGGCATAGGTGGTGAAGAACGCGAATTGCACCAGCATCACCTTGGCGTAGTTCAGCTCGAAAATAGATTTCAGGTGTGGGATCAAAATGTCGTTCAGCGACGTCAAAAATCCCCACATGAAAAATAGCGTGGTCACCATCGAAAGTGCGCTGCGGTAGCTGGTGCCCTCACCCGATGTAACCTTGATGGTTCCCGAACTACTTGTGCCGGAAATTGCCATGTCTGCTCGCTTTGGCCTCGTACCTGTAGATGTCCGGATGCGGACAGAGGAGGGACGTAACCTGATGAAAAAAAATGACCACCCGCGATCATATATCGGGCATCTCATGATTCGGGCAATGTATACAAAATTGTGTCAGGAATTGGCTTCTTCCTGAAACTTTAGCTCCCTGTGCTCGTCGAATTGGGCAGGGGATGGAAGCGAGATACCATGGAATGAGGATGCGCCAAACACGTCAGATGCGGGCGATTATCGCCGCGCTTTCCTTCATCTCCATCTTCGCGATCGCCGCCCCGGCCCACGCCCAGCAGGCGCCCGCCGCCAATCGCGTCATCGGCACCGTCGCTTTGGTCACCGGCAACGCTGTCTCCGTTAGAACCGACGCGGGATCGACGGTCAGCGTCACCGTTCCCGACTCGGCCCGAATCGTTCGCACTGTACCGGGCCAGAAAACGCTTACGGGCGCCACCAAAATTGCCGTCAGCGACATTGAGTCCGGCGACCGCGTCCTGATGGTCGTCGCCGGCGATCCGCCCGCTGCTTCTGTCGTTGTCGTCAACAAACAAAGCGACATCGCCAGCCGCCAGCAGCAGGAGCAGGCCGACTGGGCGAAGCGCGGCGTTGGCGGCCTCGTCAAATCCGTTGACGCTTCTGCCGGAACTGTAACCATCACTGCTACCAATCGCACCATCACGATTCACACAACGCCTTCGACCATCATCCGCCGTTACACCGCCGACTCTGTCAAGTTCAGCGACGCGCAGACGTCCACCCTCGCCGCCATTCAGCCAGGCGATCAGATCACCGCGCGTGGCGACCGCACCGGCGATGACGTCACCGCCGACGAAATCGTCTCCGGCTCCTTCCGCAATATCGCCGGCACCATCGTATCCACCGACGACAGCGCGGGAACGCTCACTGTCAAGGACCTCGTCACGAAGAAAGTTGTGACCATCAAGACGACGCCCGACTCCGACCTGCGCAAGCTCGATTCGCAAATGGCACAGATGATCGCAATGCGTCTCAAGTCGGCCGGGGCAGGGAGTACTGCGAGTACTGCGCGGGGCGCGGCGGGTCCCGCTCCCCAATCCGGTGTTCCCGCCGGCGCACAAGCGCGCGGTCAGGGTGGTGCAGGTGGCGGTCAGGCTGGTGCAGCGGGCTTTGCCCGGGTCCTTCAGCGTTCGCCGGAAATTCACGTTGCCGATCTGCACAAAGGCGATGCCGTCATGATCGTCGCGACCGCCGGCAATCCCGACTCAGCGACAGCCATTCGCCTGATAGCCGGCGTCGAACCCATGCTGCAAGCCTCGGCCAGTGGCAGCCAAAGCATGTTCTCATCCGCGTGGAGCGGCCTCGGCGGCGGCGCTGCCGGCGGCGACCAGGGCGGTGGGGAAGGTGCGCCGTAGAAATAAAGTGAGCAGAAGACAAAATCAGGGTGGACTGGCCGCGCCGAAATGGCGTCTCTTAAAGTACAGGGCCAGCCCCACACGGTGCCGCGGACTTCAAATGACGGCGCTCGAAGCGAAGGACAAAAATAAACTTGAACCGGGGAACTGTGAAACTCAGAATTCTCAATTGCTCGAAGTGTCCGAGGAGCATGACGCTCATCGCGCGTGCAGCCTCTGCATCAATTGCTTTGGTTGCAGGACTCCTGCTCGCCGCAGCGCCCGCTGTCTCAGCTCAAACCGTCGCTTTATCTGCGGCGCCGCCAGTCGGCCAGGCCGCAACGCCGGCCCCAGCCCCTCCTCCGCAGGCCGCATCTGCCCAGTCCGCGCCCGGGCAAAACGCCGGAGGCATTCGCGGCCAGGTGGCCGATCCCAGCGGAGCTGTTATACCCAACGCAAATGTCGTCGTTCTCGATTCGGCCGGCAAGACCGCCGGTAAAGCCACTTCCGATAACGGTGGCGTCTACGCCGTTCACGGCCTCGCGCCCGGAACCTATTCCGTCTGGGTCACCGCTCAGGGCTTCGCCGCATTCCGCGTCCCCAGCATCGTTGTCGCCGCCGGCCAGATGAAGAACGTCAACCCCGCGCTTACCATCCAGGTGGAGCAGCAGGAGGTTCAGGTCCAGGCGGAGAACACCACCATCAGCACCGCGGCTGACGCCAATGCCAGCGCCATCGTCATCAAGGGCGAGGACCTGAACGCGCTTTCCGACGATCCGGATGAGCTGCAGAACGAGCTGCAGGCCCTCGCGGGTCCTTCCGCTGGGCCCAACGGCGGCCAAATTTATATTGATGGCTTCACCGGCGGCCAGCTTCCACCCAAATCTTCCATCCGCGAAATCCGCGTCAACCAGAATCCCTTCTCTGCCGAGTATGACCGCCTGGGCTACGGCCGCATCGAGATCTTTACCAAGCCGGGAACCGACAAACTCCATGGTCAGGCCGAAATCTCCGGCAACGATTCCGCCTTCAATTCCCAGAACCCAATCCTCTTTGGCAAGTCGGAGCCCTCCTACTCATCCTGGTTTCTCCACGGTTCGGTTGGCGGTCCCATCAACAAGAACATATCCTGGTTCGCCAGCATCTTCTCCCGCAGCCAGCAGAACGAAGCTATCCTCGAAGCCATCGACCCCAACAGCGTCACCCTGGTTAACGGCGTCGCCACCGGTAACTCCCTCAACGAGGCCATCGATAATCCCAGCTCGCGCCTCAGCTTCAGCCCGCGCTTCGATCTCCATCTCGGCAAAGCCAACACCCTCACAGTTCGCTACGAATACAACCGCGGTGTCAGTACCAATGGCGGCCTCAACGCGCTCAGCCTTCCTTCCACGGCGATCGATACCAACCAGCAGGAAAATCAGATTCAGATTTCCGACAGCCTGGTTCTCAGCCCCAAACTGGTCGACGACATCCGCTTTCAGTACCGCCGTATTCGCAATAATGAGAACCCCGTGTCCTCCGGCTTCAACGCCCAGGGCCAGCCACTGCCTTCCGTCACGGTGCAGAGCGCCTTTACTTACGGTGCCAGCAATGCCCAAACGGTGCAGGATCACGAGAACGACTTCGAACTACAGGATTACTTCTCCGGAGCGTTCGGCGCCCACTCCCTCAACTTCGGTGGCCGCGCCCGTTCCTACGACGACACCAACCTGAGCACCAGCGGCAGCAACGGCTCCTACGTTTTCACCAATCTCGGCGACTACGTAGGCTGTGTGCAGCCCTCGTCCGGCCAGACCTGCGCGCCCCAGCAGTACAGTTTCACCAACGCCGCCAACCCCGTCGCCCATGCAATCCTCTACGACGGCGCGCTCTTCTATCAGGACGACTGGAAGGTGAGCCCCCGCCTTAGCTTCAGTTATGGCCTGCGCTGGGAAACCCAGAATCGGATCAACGACAAGAGTGACTGGGCTCCGCGTGTCGCTGTCGCCTACGCCCTCGGCCGCGCCGCTGGTAAGCAGCAGCCCAAAACCGTTATCCGCGCAGGATACGGCTGGTTCTACCAGCGATTCACTGTTGCTAACGGATTCGGCGCCCAGGTCCCCTACGTCGCCCAGACGATCCACCTCAGCGCCGACAGGAAACACGAAACCTCGGTGATTGTGAACGCGCCCACCTTCTTCAATCCCAGCGCACCCTACGATCCCGGTACCGTCTCCAGCGGCACCGGCCGCAATGCCCCCACCTTCTACTCAGTCTCACCGAACATGAAGGCCGCTAATGATATGGAGGCTGCCGTAGGCGTCGATCGCCAGCTCACCAAGCTGATGACGGGCAACGTCACCTACGTCTATTCCCAGGGCATCCATCAATATTTCACTGACAATCTCAGCGCCGCCGAGACGGAAATTGCCGCCCAGAGCAGTTTCGACGACGACGAATATCCTGCGGCCGCTCTCACCGAGCCGGGATCGAACAACCTCCAGTACCAGTCCGGTGGCTTCTACCGCGAGCATCAGGTCATGGCCACCCTTCGCGCCAGCTACCGCAACTTCAGCTTCTTTACGAACTACACCTTCAGCAACGCCCACGGCGACACCAGCGGCGTTGGCTCCGTGCCATCGGCTTCGAGCGATCCCGGCCTCGACTACGGCCGCACCAGCTTCGATGTCGCCCACCGCGTCATGGTCTTCGGCAACGTGATGTTCCCGTGGCACATCTCCGCGTCCCCCATGCTCGTCGCCAATGCCGGCAATCCGTTCAACGTCACCACCGGTACCGACCTCACCGGCAACAACCAGTTCAATTCGCGGCCGACCTATGCTGCTTCGTGCGCTGAAGCCAATACGGTGCAGACCTATCTCGGCTGCTTCGATCTCAACCCTTATGGAACGGGCGAAAAGATCGTTCCGTATGGCCTTGGCACCGGGCCCACCAACGTCAGCGTGAACATGCGCCTTGGCAAAACCATCGGCGTCGGACCGAAACTTGGTGAAGGCCAGCACGCAGCGGGCGGCGGTGGCGGAGGCATGCACGGCGGCCCTCCCGGACTGGGTGGCGGCGGGCTCAGCGGATCGCGCGGCGGCCCCGGCCGCCTCGACCAGGCCGTCAACCGGAAATACACCCTCAACTTCACCGTGTGGGCGACCAACATCCTCAATCACGAGAACCTCGGCACCCCGAACGGCGGCCTGCAATCGCCTTTCTTTGGCAAATCTCAGTCTCTGGCGGGAGGCTTCTTCGGCCCCCAATCCGGAGGCAACAGGACCATTAACCTCCAGGCCAGCTTCAGCTTCTAAACAGTAGGCAGCGGTCGGCAAAACCCCCGAAAGTTGTGTCCGGACCGCTGACCGCTGCTTAACCTTATCGCTCCATCCACAGCCGATACAGTCCCCAGGCCGCGATCGTGCAGCTGTCCTCAATCGTCCCATCGAGCAACATCTGTTCGAACTCGGCTATCGTCGCCGTCTTCAGCATCAGGTCGTGCTCCTCCGGATCGGGGTCGTTGCCGGCGGCCGTCAATCCTGTCGCCAAAAAGACAAACTGCCGCTGCCGCGCATACCCGTAGGCGATCCACATCGTGCCCAGGAGCGTCATAGTCGCTGCCGTCAATCCCGTCTCCTCACGCAGTTCACCCCGCGCTAGTTCCTCAGGATCGACATCGGCCGTCTCCCATCCACCCTGCGGCAGTTCGAGCGCGCGCTGCTGAATCGTGTAGCGAAACTGTTCGACCAGGTAAATCGTTTCGCCTTCAACAGGAATAATGATGGCGCAGTCGTCTTTTTCAACAACGCCGTAGATTCCGCGCGCGCCGTTGCTGCGCTCAATCGCGTCCTCGCGCAAGCGCAGCCACGGATTCCGATAAACTTCCCGGCTGGAAAGGGTTTTAATGCTCATCGAAGTCCAGCCTAGCAGTGGACGGCCGGCGGCTGGTAGCTGGTGGCAGGCAGCATCCCACGTGACGAAAGATTCGCCAGGCACCAACCGCTTGCTCCCCGGGTTTGCCGGAATTCCGTCGCGTCCGTACCATATGGAAGGAAGAACTTCTCAGCCCATCGCTCGCGCGATCGACCGCCAGCGATAGAGCAGGGAAGGCAATTTTGCCGCCTCTCCCATTCGCAGTGACGAATATTCCGGCGGCTCCGGAAGGCACACCTTGACAACGGAAACGACTGAATTGAACCCTCCCGCGACTGCGGAAACGGAAACCGCTGAGCTTAACCCCGAAGAGCATGGGCACGAAGGCCACACCCACGCCCCGGCGCAGCCCACGCTCAACCCGGAGTGCGCGCGCGAAATCGAAATTGAAGTGCCCGCTGACGAGGTCAACAAGGCCTATCGCAGCGTGCTTAAGCGGTATCAGAAGCTCGCGCGCATCCCCGGCTTTCGCCCCGGCAAAGTCCCTGAGACCGTGCTGCGTTCGCGCTTTGCTGCCGGCATCCGCGAAGAAGTTGTCGAGGCCGTCGTCCCCGCTCATTTCCGCACTGCCATCGAACAAAAGGGCCTCCATCCGGTCTCGCAGCCCCAGGTTACCGATCTTCATCTCGAGGAAGGACAGCCTCTCCGCTTCAAAGCTGCCTTTGAAGTCGTTCCCGAGTTTTCGATCGACGGGTATCAGGATGTAAAGGTCGACAAGCCGGACACCGAGCTCACCGAAACCGAGTACACGGCCGAGCTCGACCGCATCCGCGATGGACACGCCAAAATGGAACCCGTCAACGAAGATCGCGGCCTTGCCGACGGCGACTGGGCTCAGATCAGCTTTACCGGCGACCTGGAAGGCGAAGCCGCCGAGCCGCAGGAGGGCGGGGAACCTGCCTCGCCAACGCCGCAGCCCATTGAAGGCAAAGACGTCTCCGTCGAAATCGGCGGCAAAGATACCGTTCAGGCCTTCACCGACGCGCTGCGCGGCTCCAAACCCGGCCAGGAACTCAAGTTCGAAGTAACCTATCCGGGGGATTTCGGGCAGAAGCGCCTGGCGGGTAAAACGGTTGCGTACAAAGTTGAGGTCAAGGGCATTCAAACCAAAGTGCAGCCTGACCTCAACGACGAATTTGCGAAAGAACTGGGCAGCTACGAGAGTCTCGAAGACTTCACCAAACAGTTGAGAGAACATCTCGCAGCCGATAAGAAACACAGACTGCTCACCGATACGCGCAACAGACTGATGGACGCGCTGGCCGCGAAATTTCAGTTCCCGCTGCCCGAAGCCCTGGTGCAGAACCAGATCGACACCAGGCTGGAAAGAGGGTTGCGAGCGCTGGCGGCTCAGGGAATGCGCCCCGAGGATTTACGAAAACTGGACTTTGATCGCCTGCGCGAAGCGCAGAGAGAGTCCGCAGCAAGCGAAGTGAAAAGCACGTTAGTACTGGATCGTATTGCCGATGTGGAAAACATTCAGGTCAGTGATGACGAAGTCGAGCGCGAGCTTCAGGTAATCTCATTGCAAACGCGGGAACCGCTGGAAAGTCTTCGCGATCGGTTGAAAAGCGAAGGGACTCTGGCTCGAATCCGCGAACAACTGCGGCGGGAAAAAACGGGTAACCTGCTGATCGAACGGCTGGCCTGAAAGCGCGCAATAGGGCGCGGGTGATTCCTGTCACTGACGATGAGGCGGTTAAGCCTCAGAACTGAGAGTAGAGAAGAACTATGGCGTTAGTACCCATGGTCATCGAGCAGACGAGCCGCGGCGAGCGGGCTTATGACATCTATTCGCGTCTGCTGCGCGACAACATTATCTTCCTCGGTACGCCGATCGACGACATGATTGCGAACCTCGTCATCGCGCAGTTACTGTTTCTCTCCGGAGACGATCCGGAAAAGGATATTCAGCTCTACATCAACTCACCCGGCGGGTCCATCACAGCCGGCCTCGCGATTTACGACACCATGCAGTTCATCCGCAACGACGTTGTGACCTATTGCATCGGCCAGGCGGCCAGCATGGGCGCGTTTCTTCTCATGGCGGGCACCAAAGGCAAGCGCTTCGGACTGCCCAACTCGCGCATCCTGATCCATCAGCCCTCCATGGGCGGACTGGCAGGCCAGGCGACCGACATCGATATTCATGCGCGCGAAATTATTCGCATTCGCGAAATCACCAACAAGCTCATGGCCAAACACACCGGTCAGAGCCTCGAGAAAATTGAAAGAGACGTCGAACGGGATTTCATCATGAACGCACCGCAGGCGAAAGAATACGGAATTATCGATGAAATTATCGATCGCCCGCGGACAACCCCCAATCAGTAACTTTCTGCGGAGCAGTCGGGCAGTGGAGGAGTAGCCGGGATGAAGACGCGTACGGGTTCGGATGAAGCACTACGTTGTTCGTTCTGCCATAAATCGCAGGACGCCGTCGCCAAGTTGATTTCATCGCCAAGCGACTATCCAAGGGCCTACATTTGCGACGAGTGCGTCGCGGTTTGCAATTCCATTCTCGAAGACGACAGGACCGAGACTTCCACCGGCGCTGCGCCTACCCATCTCCCCAAGCCGCTGGAAGTCAAAGCCTTCCTCGATGAATATGTCATCGGTCAGGATCAGACCAAGAAGAAGCTGGCCGTCGCAGTCTACAACCACTACAAGCGCGTGCAGATGAACCGTACCCGCGGCGCCGACGTCGAACTTTCGAAGTCGAACATACTCCTCGTTGGTCCCACCGGCAGCGGCAAAACCCTCCTCGCCCACACCCTGGCCAAGATGCTCGACGTCCCCTTTGCCATCGTCGACGCTACTACCCTCACCGAGGCCGGCTACGTTGGGGAAGACGTTGAAAACATCATCCTCAAACTGCTGCAGGCTGCAGACGGCGACGTAGCCCGCGCCCAAACCGGCATCATCTACATCGACGAAATCGACAAGATTGGCCGCAAAGACGAAAACCCCTCTATCACGCGCGACGTCTCCGGCGAAGGCGTCCAGCAGGCCCTCCTCAAGATTCTCGAAGGTACCGTCGCCAATGTGCCTCCACAGGGTGGCCGCAAGCATCCGCATCAGGAATTCACGCCCGTTGACACCACCAACATCCTCTTCATCTGCGGAGGAGCGTTCGTCGGTCTCGAGCGCGTCGTCGGCCGCCGCGTTGGCAAGAAAGCCCTCGGATTCAAGGCCATCGCCGACAACAAGGAGCAGCAGGAACCAGGCGGCCCGATCCATCCGCAGCGCGACAGTGAATTGCTGCGCCAGGCCGAGCCCCAGGATCTGATTCGCTTCGGCCTCATTCCGGAATTCGTCGGCCGTCTGCCCGTCATCGGCATTCTCGACGAGCTCGACGAGGTTGCGCTGGTCGAAATCCTGACCAAGCCGCGCAACGCCATCATGAAGCAGTATCAGAAGCTCTTCGATTACGAAGGCGTCAAACTCACCTTTACCGAGGATGCGACCAAAGCCGTCGCGCAGGAAGCGCTGCTGCGGAAGGTGGGCGCGCGCGGTCTGCGCATGATCCTCGAAGAATTGATGCTCGACCTCATGTACCACCTGCCCAGCAATAAAAAAGTCAAAGAGATGGAGATCGAAGCGGAGATGGTTCGCAACCGCAATCTCTCCATGACTTTGCTGGACAAAGCTGGTTAGACTCGCAATCCCAGGGCCGGACGCCTTTCCCGGCATACCGAACCGATTGAAAGAATTGTGACGTGCGTGAGGTCAGCCACGTCTATAAGCATGCGAGTCTCTTCGCCGCTCGTACCCAGTCGATTTCCCAAATCGACAAAAACGACTGCGGTTCGCGCAGCCGCCCTCAACATGGGTTACTCTTCTCGTAACAGCACGACCCATTACAATCATCGGAAGACCACCGCTTCGAAAGGAATCCCGTGAGCCAGCCGTCGAAAGAAAGCCGGGAACGAAACGACCTTCGCAAGTTTCCCATGATGCCCATTCGGGACATGGTGATCTTTCCGCACATGATGACCCCGTTTGTCGTGGGCCGGGAGTCCAGCGTCCGTGCTTTGGAAGAAGCGCTCAATGGCGAGCGGAAGATCTTTCTTGCCACCCAGCACGATGCCCGCGTCGACGAACCGCGCCCCGATGACATCTACCAGGTCGGCACCGTAGGCAACATCGTGCAGAGCGTGCGCATGCCCGACGGCAACATCAAAGTGCTGGTCGAGGGAATTGAGCGGGCTCGCGCCGTCGAGATCAACGACACGGACGGCTTCTTTGTCGCGACCGTGAAAGTTGCCAAACCGCTGCCCGAGATCACGCCGCAGATCGAACAACTGGTCCAGCGCGTGACCTCGTTGTTCGAACAGTATGTAAAGCTGCAGCAGTCCCTGAATGTGGAGACCGTCGCGTCGTCGATTCGCACCGACGAGCCTTCGAAGCTGGCTGACACCATTGCCGCCAATCTGCAGCTCGAAGTGCCCGACAAGCAGGAACTGCTCGACATTTTCGATTTGCCCGAGCGGCTGCTGAAGATTGCCGACGTCCTCGATATCGAGATCGAGAAACTCAACATGGACCGCAGCATCCAGTCGCGCGTGAAGCGGCAGATGGAGCGGGCGCAGAAAGAGTATTACCTCAACGAAAAGATCAAGGCGATCCAGAAAGAGCTTGGTCGCGGCGAGAAAAGCGAGTTCGATGAGCTGAAGAAGAAGATCGAAACCGCCGGCATGCCCAAGGACGTTTTTGAAAAGGCGACCCAGGAGCTGAAGAAGCTCGAGGCCATGCCGCCGATGTCTGCCGAATCGACCGTCTCGCGCAATTACCTCGACTGGCTGCTGGCTGTGCCGTGGAAGAAAAAGTCCAAGGAAACGCGCAGCATCGATCATGCGGAGAAGGTCCTCAACGCCGACCACTACGGCCTCGAGAAGATTAAAGAGCGCATCCTGGAATTTCTGGCTGTCCGCCAGTTGGTCAAGAATCCCAAGGGATCCATCCTCTGCTTCGTCGGGCCTCCGGGCGTCGGCAAGACCTCGCTGGGTATGTCGATTGCCAAGGCCACGGGACGCAAGTTTGTGCGCATGTCGCTGGGCGGCGTGCGCGACGAGGCCGAGATTCGCGGCCATCGCCGCACCTACATCGGCGCGCTGCCAGGCCAGATCATCCAGTCCATGAAGAAAGCCGGCACCCGCAACCCCATCTTCATGCTGGACGAAGTCGACAAGATGGCCTCCGATTTCCGGGGCGATCCGGCGTCGGCGCTGCTCGAAGTCCTCGATCCGGAGCAGAACCACAGCTTCCAGGATCACTACCTCGACGTGGAATACGACCTGTCCCAGGTTCTGTTTGTGGCGACCGCCAACGTCCTGCACACCATTCCGGCCGCGCTGCAGGACCGCATGGAGATTCTGCGGCTGCACGGCTACACCGAAGTGGAGAAGCTCGAGATTGCCAAGCAGTATCTGGTGAAGAAGCAGCGCGATAACACCGGGCTCACCGAGAAGAATCTTTCCTTCACCGATGGAGCCCTCACGGAGCTGATTCGCAGCTACACACGCGAAGCCGGCGTTCGGAACCTCGAGCGCGAGATCGGCAACGTCTGCCGCAAGGTCGCGCGGCGCGTGGTCAAGAGCGGTCCGAAGCACAAAGAGACGGTGACCTCCGAAAATATTGCGGAGTTCCTCGGCGTGCCGAAGTTCCGTGACTCCATGGTCCACGAGAAGAGCGAGGTGGGCCTCGTCAATGGACTGGCCTGGACCGAAGTCGGCGGCAGCATTCTCCAAACCGAAGTGCAGGTGCTCGATGGCAAGGGTAAGCTCACAACAACCGGGCAACTGGGCGATGTCATGACTGAGTCCGCGCAGGCGGCACTCTCCTACGTCCGTAGCCGGGCGCAGCATCTCGGCCTGCCGCGCGATTTCTACCGCAACGTCGATATTCATATTCACGTTCCCGAGGGAGCGATCCCCAAGGACGGCCCCTCGGCCGGTATCACGCTCGCGACTGCCCTCGCCAGTGCTTTGGCGCGCATTCCGGTGCGGCGTGACCTCGCCATGACAGGCGAAGTGACACTGCGCGGCAAGGTCCTGCCGATTGGCGGCCTCAAGGAGAAGCTGCTGGCCGCCCATCGAGCCGGCATCTTCGAGGCGATCCTCCCGGAAGACAACCGCAAAGATCTGCCGGACATTCCGGAGAACCTGAAGAGTGCGATGAAGCTGAACTTCGTCGACACCATGGACGAGGTGCTGAAGATTGCCCTCGAGGCGCCGCTTCCTGAACTTAAAGAAGAGACCCCCAATGTTCTGGAGCCAGGCGTGCTGAGCGTACCACCCGCTACTGAGCAGAGGCCGCATCAGTAATCGCTGGCCTTTACAACGAGGGTTTAAAGGAGATTTGACCGGCGCGCACTGAAAAAGTGGCGCCGGTTTCGTCTGTACGCCAATTCTTCAGATCGAAGCCCGTTCCCGTCCTGACCGGATAAAACACAATCGGCTCGAAAGTAAGCGCCATGCCCTGTTCGCACACTTCAGGCTTGCTGGTCGCCTCGAGAAAATCCGCCTCTCCCTGTCCGATCACCTGAGCACTGCCGTCGCCTTCCACCAAAACGGCGGTCCGCTCATCCACGCCGATGCCGCGGATGGTCTTTGTCTTTCCTGATGCAAGGATGCGCGCCATGAAAACCAGCAAACGCCCTTCCCGCTTGCGCGTGTCGAAATGCGAATCGGTGATGACGTCCCGCAGAACGGGAATTCCGACCAGCTCTGGCGCGATCACGACCTGACGGTAGAAAGGATCAGCGAGCGCTTCATCGGAATTGAGGTCCTTGTCATTCGGCTTGTCATTTTGCGCGGAGTAGATGTACTCGCCGAGGACGGCGAGCCCAGCGCTGGTGCCTCCGATGGGAACACCACGCTTGATGGCCGCGCGAAGAGCCGCTTCGACCGGCGTTCCACTCCAGAAGTTGATGTACCGCGCCTGGTCGCCCCCGGCGATGAACAGGGCGGAAGCATTCGTAATCGCGGTTGTGACAAATGCCTCGCTGGCGGCGGCACGGTCCGGAATGATCAGCGTAGCAACGGAGTTGAGGTGGCAGAGCGTCTGGATGTAGGGGTTGTAGTCGGCGGTTCCCGCGGCCCGCAGCACGAGCAGATCGCCACCGCCCGCATGACCGCAGAGCCACCGGAAAGCTTCGTCCAGATCGGTGCCGCCACCCATCAGCGCATACCCAGCGCGTGGCTGCACGTGGATGTCGGCAGGCGCGCCGACGCGGAAATACTTGTAACTCGAAACGCCAGGCGCAGTTTGAGCGCTGCTGCTGAGCGTCGCTGCCAACAGCAGCGTCAGGGCGAGAGACTTCATACCGCGGCCAGGGCCTCATCGAGATCGCCCAGGATGTCGGCTGCATCTTCAATGCCGACCGAAATGCGCACCAGCCCTTCCGTGATGCCGATGCGCTCGCGTTCCTCACGGCTCAGCGCGGCATGCGTCGTGGTGGCGGAATGCGAGATGAGGGTCTCTACTCCGCCGAGCGATTCGCCGTTGGTGATTATGCGCACGCCCTGCAGAAGCTTGTCCGCACTGGCGCGCGAGCCGACTTCAAAAGCGATCATCGATCCGAAACCGTGCATCTGGCGCTTCGCCAGCTCATGCTGCGGATGCGTTGCGAGGCCCGGATAAAGCACCTTGCTGACCTTTGGATGATTCGAAAGAAACGCAGCCACCTTGCGGCCGTTCTCATCGTGCTGGCGCATACGCACGGCCAGCGTTTTCACGCCGCGAAGGATAAGCCAGCTCTCGAAAGGTGAGAGGATGCCGCCCGTGCACTTCTGCACAAATCGAAACTGCTCGGCATGGGCAGCGCTGTTTGTCACCAGCACGCCGCCCAGGCCATCGGAATGGCCGTTGAGAAACTTCGTCGTTGAGTGCATCACGATGTCGGCGCCGAGTTCGAGCGGCCGCTGGAAATAGGGTGACATGAACGTGTTGTCCACGCTCATGGGGACCCCGCGCTCGTGGCAGATGTTCGCGACAGCGCGAATATCGGTGAGCGCCATCAGCGGGTTGGTCGGCGTCTCAATGTGCACGAGCTTCGTCGTGGGGCGGAGCGCGCGGGTGACGTTCTCAGCATTCGAGGTATCGACATAGCTGAACTCGATGCCGTGCCGGGTAATGACCTGGCTAAAAAGCCTGGTGGTGCCGCCGTAGACGTTGTCGCCGCAGATGACGTGATCGCCCGCCTTGAGCATGGTCACAAGCGCAGCGATGGCAGCCATGCCGCTGGCGAAGACGTGCCCAGTGGCTCCGCCTTCAAGCGAAGCAAGATTCGTTTCCACAGCGTCGCGGGTGGGATTGGAAACGCGAGAGTATTCCCAGCCGCGATGCTTCTCGATGCCCTGCAGCTCGTAGGTGGACGTGAGATAGATCGGAACGTTAACGGCGCCGGTACGAGGATCGGGCTCCTGGCCGTCGTGAATGGCGCGAGTCGAAAAGCCGTGCGGTGGAGTAGTCATTACACATCCATCTTAGCGAGTCAGCGACGATACGAGGCGGGTTTTGTCGCGCCTAAACAGTGGCGCGCGGTTTGTTCTTGCGAACATTGTCCGTATCCTGCGTCGGTTCGGCATCGCATTCCAGCACGATGGTGGCCAGCGGCGAGTCCGGCGCCTTCTCGGGCAGGTTGGTAATTTTTGTCTGGAATGGGCCCTGGCTAAACTTGAGTTCGGTTCCATCTTTCATCAGGTGGGCCGTTTTAACCCGGCACCGCAGCCCGCTGAGGGCCACATAGTCCCCGGGCCAGAAATGGACGTGCATATACAGCGTGTTGCCTTTCCGGGTGAAGCTGGCGTAGTTCGATCGCCGCACCTGGCACAAGTCGGATTCGTAGATGCTCTGGCCGTTGCGATCCATCCACCCGCCCACCTCCGAAAGAATGCGCGTCGATTCTTCCGGAATGGAACCATCCGGTTGAGGACCGATGTTCAACAGGTAGTTGCCTCCGTCGCGCGTGCATTCAATCAAATTCCGAATCACGGTTCTTGCGGACTTCCAGTTATCATCCGCGCAATGGTAGCCCCAGCTGTCGTTCAGGGTCATGCACGACTCCCAGGCTCGGCCATTGGTTTCGGCTACAATCTTCTGCTCCGGAGTGGAAAAATCGCCTTCGAGCTTATTACGATTATTCACGATGATGTCCGGCTGGAGCGCGAAGACCATGTCGTTCATCTTCACGGACTCCCACCCGTTGGCATCGAGCGGCCAGGCGACGTCGTACCAGAGGACGTCGACCTTGCCGTAGTTTGTCAGCAACTCGCGGATAAGGCCGTGGGTGTAGTCGACGAAGCGGTGGCGGGCAGCCTCGTCGGTGGCGCAGCGCGCGCCATCCGGGTGATGCCAGTCCATCAGCGAGTAGTAGAAGCCGACCCGCAGGCCTTCAGCTCGTGCAGCTTCCACGTATTCCCGCACTACATCGCGCCCAGGTCCCTGGTGCGGCGCGCAGTAGTTCGTAAGCTTTGAATCGAAATTGCAAAAACCTTCATGATGTTTAGTGGTCAGGACCATGTACTTCATCCCGGCACGCTTGGCGAGCCTCGCCCACGCGCGCGGGCACAGCGGCGCCGGATGAAAGCTGGCGGCGTGCGCGGCGTATTCGTCAATCGGAATCGCCTCGTCTTCCATCACCCACTCGTGGCGTCCAAAGGTGCTGTAGACACCGAAGTGGATGAACATGCCGAAGCGGTCGGCGTGCCACCATCGCATGCGCTGTTCCCGCGTTTGGTTCTGTTGCTGGGCCGTTGCATCTTCCGCGGCCGGTGATGTGGAGCTTTGCTGTGCCCATGCTCCGGGCAGTCCGAGTGCGGTTACGGTAGCGCCTGCTCCTTTCAGCAAAGAGCGTCGCGAAAACTGTGGATGAACCATGGCAAGCATCTTCGCAGAAAATGGCTCAGGCGTGGAGCACAAAACGGAACCGCATGTCCTCTCCAAACCACATGATGTAGTTTGTTCCCCAGGCGTTGTTGAAGAGACCGCAGTGGATTCCGCCGCTGAGATCGGGCTGCGAACGCGAGAAGTTGAGCGGCGATCTTTCGCCCAGCGCAATCAGTGGAGCGTCGAGCGTCTCCACCTGGAATGTCCCCTGTCCGTCGCTGAACGCAAAGCCCGTCGTGACTGCATGCTGATGGCGCCCACCGGCCGTGACTACATCGAAGGGCGAGACTGGCTGGCCCGACTTATCCATGCTCCAGCCCTTTGGATCGCCCACCACCGGATTGAAGGTGAGCCACATCGCTTCCGGCATACGTGTCGCGGCCTTGTCCATGCAAAAAAAGTTGATATGGACGACAGGGTCCGCGTCCGGCAGCAGCAGTTCGAGAAGCAGCGTGCGCGGAAAGGCAGCGCGCCCGCTGTCGAGGGCCTGCGCGTCTTCGATGTGCAGGCGGCCCGTGATGCGATGCGCGTTGCCGTCGTGCTGAACGCGTACGTCGTCGAGTTTGGGCGCCCAGGTCTGGTTCACTGCTCCAAAGCGGTCGATATTCGGTTTGCCGAAGTCTTTCTGCGCCCAGTCTGCCTTCGTGACCAGGTAATTGGCGAGGAATTGCTGATAATCCTGCTGCGAAAGGGTCTGGTACGAGAAGAGCGCGAGGGGATGCTGCGCGGAAGCCCACTCGCGCTTAGTTTGCTTGTTGTTCAGGCGGTGGATCGCTCCCGTCGCAGGGTCGAGTTGCACAATGAAATGTTTCGTTTCGATCGGCTCTGCCCCTGCATGAATATAGCCGGTTGGTGAAGGCAACTTCGGCGCGAGGCTCGCCATGGCCGCTTGCGCCTCATCGCGCAACGGCGCAGGCAGTGTCGCGATGCCCTCGAACAGATCCTGCCGCTTCTCCTGCCAGCTGAACTCCACGACTTTGTAGTTTTTCGTGTCGAGCATCGATGCCAGATCCCGCGGAGTGTAGTGGTCGAAGTCGAGCCAGGTCTTGGTGTCGGTGCCCCAGGTGTGCTCCGGTTCCAGCAGGAGGTGGCGCAGCAACGTGAGGTCGGTGGCATCGCCTGTCTGGAATTGCCCTTTTCCGATCCAGCTTTGACGCAGCCGGCATAGCTCGCGATAACGAGCCACTTTGAGGGGATCGCTGGCGACTCCATAAATCCAGGTGTCGCCGATTTCCTGCGTTACGACCGGGAGATGATCGTGGTGCGGCCGGACGGCGTTAGCGATCTCCGTTAAGTTGGTGGCCTCGATATGCGCATTCGGAAAACGCTGTCCGAGGTCCTTGTAGATGTCGGCGATCTCCTCAGGCGTATGTGGACCGCTGTTGTCGCCGCGAACCACCACAGCGATGGCGAGTTTGGATCCGGGCACGCGCGCTATGCTGCCGTACTCGTGGTGATACATCACCGCGATCGATCCGCCCTCGGGATCCTTCCACAGAAACAGCGGAGGCAGTTCGGCCGGCGTGCTGCCCCCGTTCACGCCAATGTCGAGGAAGCTGACACCCTGATCGGCCAACGGCCGGATGAGTCCGCGCGTGTGCCCGGGCACGTCGGTCATCTTGGCGCCCGTTGTAGTGCGGCCAAAGCGGTGGTCGAGCGAGCGCGAAATCGCGAGGCTGCCCGCGATGAGCGACCGGTCCATCATTTCCGTTTGCCAGCTGAAGGGCAGCGCGTGCCAGGCAATGTCGCCATCGGCAATCGCTTGTTCCATGCGGCGGCGATCCGCCGCGGAGGCTTGGTCGAGGTACTCATACAGCAGCCACGAACCGGTCGTCCACACATAGCGTTCCGCGCCGGTTCGGCGGAGCTGTTCCGCGGTCTGGATCGCCTGCGGGAAAAACTGATGAAAGTAGCGATTGACCACGCGGGCCTGCGTGTCGATGAAGCCGGCATCGAAGTGACACTTGAACATGGCAAGCACGCGTTCGACACTCGGGTCGGGAGCAGCGGGCGCCGCGAGCTGATCGAGAGACAACGCAGCAAGCGGGCGGACGGCGAGAGAGCCGGAGAGCGTGACCAGGGAGGACTTGAGAAATTGCCGGCGCTGCATGACACCTCTGACGAAACACGAATGAAAACGTTGCCATTCTATTCTTCGGCTAGGCCGAATGCTTGTCGCGGAAACCGATGCTGGACAGGATGCTGATCGCCGCGACTCCACCGAAGAACGCGACGAGCGCGGGCGTATTGCCGGCAGAAACTCTGCCAACACGAATGAGAACGTAGCCGACGGCGAGATTCAGCAGCGCCCAGAGCACATTGACAGTGGGCGAGGAGAGTCCTTTGCCAGGAGGCTTGGCGAATGGTGTGGGAAACGGGTCGCCCGAAATACCCTTGATAAAGTGTGGGACCGCGTTGGCGAGAAACAATCCCGCGAAGAATGCGGCGATGTAGTAATACCAGGGCATGGCCAATAGGGTACAGCGTTCAGCATCCGGCGAGAACGGCGAGCGGCTGGTATTCTCACGGACATGCGAAATTTCCTGCTGCTGATAGCCGCCGTGATGATTGGACCGCCTCTTGCTGTGCCGCAGGGCGCCTCACCCTTATCGCCCGCGGAGAAAACCATGGTCGCCCATATCGACGCGCACGAGCAGGAGTCGAATGCGCTGCTCCAGAAGCTTGTCGAGATCAACAGCGGGACACACAATCTTGATGGTGTCCGTGCGGTGGGCAAGATCATGATGGCCCAGCTCTCGGACCTTGGGTTTGACGTGAAATGGATCCCAATGGATGAGGTCGAGCGCGCGGGTGTGCTGGTGGCGGATCACAAGTGTCCTGCGGGGGCAGGGAAGTGCGGGAAGCGCATGCTGCTCATCGGACACATGGATACCGTTTTCGAGAAGACCAGCCCCTTCCAGACCTACACGTCGGATGGCCCCATCGCGACCGGGCCGGGCACCAACGACATGAAAGGCGGCCTCGTCGACATGCTTTATGCGCTTAAAGCGATGCAGGCCGCGGGCATGCTGAAGAATGCTGAGATCAATGTGGTCCTCAGCGGCGATGAGGAGGCGCACGGAGAGCCAGCCACCATTTCGCGTCGCGACATGATCGCCGCGGCGCATCGTAGTGATGTGGCCCTGGAATTTGAGGGGACGCCGCACGTGAATGGTGTATTTTACGGCAGCGTGAGCCGGCGCAGTTCGATTACCTGGCATCTGAAGACAACAGGCGAGACGGGACATTCGTCTGGGATTTTTTCTGAGAGCAAGGGCTATGGAGCCATCTACGAGCTGGCGCGGATTCTGGATGCCTTCAGGACCCAGTTGCCGGAGGCGTATCTGACCTACAACGTGGGGATGGTGGTGGGCGGATCGACGGCGACGGTGGATGCTGCCGGCGATAACGGTGCGGCGACAGGGAAAGACAATGTAATTGCGCCGGCAGCCCGCGCGAGCGGGGACATCCGCACCATTTCGAACGAACAAACCGAGCGCGTGGAGAAAAAAATGGAGGCGATTGTCGCACAGCATCTGGCGAAAACCGGCGCCACCATCACGTTCGGCGAGGGCTATCCAGCGATGGCTCCCACCGAGGAGAACCGTGCGTTGCTGAAGATGCTGAACGGGGCGAATGCGAGCCTCGGGTTCGGCCAGATGCCGGAACTTGATCCGATGAAGCGGGGCGCGGGGGATATTTCGTTTGTGGCGGGCATTATTCCTGGCCTCGCCGGAATAGGCGCTACCGGCGAAGGCGCGCATGCTCCTGGGGAAACGATTGATTTGTCTGCGCAGCCGATCAACACCAGGCGCGATGCGATTTTGATGGTTCGGCTTACTCAGGTTGACGCCGGGACGAACCTTGTCAAAGCCGCAGGTCAGTGAGGAATCGCAGTGAGTTACTGGCTGGAGAGATCGCTGCTCATCCCGAGGGCTCGGCCGGAGGTGTTTGCGTTTTTCTCAGATGCGTTCAACCTCGAGCGGATCACCCCGACGTTCCTGCACTTTCATATCCTTACGCCTCCGCCCATTGCCATGCGCGCAGGCACCCTGATCGACTACGAACTCCGTTTGTACGGCGTGAAATTTCATTGGAAGACCCGCATTGTCGCGTTCGATCCCCCGTTTTCCTTTGAGGACGAACAGGAGAAGGGTCCGTATAGGCGCTGGCATCATCGTCACGACTTTGAAGAAGTCCCAGGTGGCACAGTGATGCGCGATCGCGTGGATTACGATCTGGCCTTCGGTCCGTTGGGCGCTTTGGCCCGCCGGCTCTTTGTACGACAGTCGGTGGAGAAAATTTTCGATCATCGGAACGCGACGATCCAGGAGATTTTTGGAGCGAAAGCAGCCTGATTACAGCGGCAGGAGGAAAGGTCTCTTCGGATTATCTTCCGCCGCGAGTGGCCAGCGAACTCAGGAATGCCTTGGGACTAGGTTCCCACGGTGATAACCAACTGGAGTTCCGGGTGTGCTTTCCGCGAAAGCCTGACTGTGTACTCCCGGATGTTGAAACCTCGAGCATAGATTCGGATGTGGCGGATAGAGCGTCTCCCCTTCGCCGTAAGGTGAAAGTGTCCGTTCATATCTGTCATCGTCGAGGCGAGGGCAGATTTCCAGCCTTCATCGCACTCTTCGACATGGACCCCGGCCACTCCTTGACCGCCTGAATATAGGCGCACGAATCCATCGAGATGCTGCGCAATAACCGGCTCCTTAACAATCTCCAGACTGTTTCCCTGACAAAACGCGCCGTTGCTCCACACCCCAATGAGGAGGAGGCCGAGAAGCGTCCCGCCATACATTACTCGCCTTCTTCGAAAGGGCGTTTGCTTAGATAGCGTTCGGCGGAGTCGGGGATCAACGTGGCGACTCGTTTGCCCGCTCCGAGACGAGCGGCAACAGCACAGGCAGCGTGGATCATCGCGCCGGAACTCGATCCGGCCAGCAGACCTTCTTTGGCCGCCAACTGCCGGACCATGGCGAAAGCGTCTGTATCCGTGACTGCGACAATTTCGTCGGCAGCGGAGCGATCAAACGTGTTCGGGATAAAGTGGACGCCGATCCCTTCGACTTTGTGGGGGCCGGGCTTGCCTCCCTGCAGAATCGACCCTTCCGTTTCGACAGCGACAGTGAGGATGTCCGGGTTCTGCTCCTTCAAAAAGCGGGCGATGCCCGAGAAAGTGCCCCCGGTGCCAACGCCTGCGATGAAGGCATCTATGCGACCATCCATCTGCTCCCATAATTCAACGGCCGTGGTGTCGTGGTGGAACTGTGGGTTGGCAGGATTGTCGAACTGGAGAGCCGCCCAGACGTTTGGATCCGACGCGGCCAGGGCCTGGGCGCGTCGGATGGCGCCGGCCATGCCTTCGCCTTCAGGCGTGCGATGGACCTCGGCACCGAATCCACGCATGAGGATGCATTTCTCTTCGGCGAAGCCCTCAGGGACGTAGAGCACCACGCGGTAGCCGCGGTTCACCCCCACCAAAGCCAGTCCGACGCCGGTGTTGCCGGCCGTGGCTTCTGTGATGATCGAGTTTTTGTGGAGGACACCCCGGCGTTCCGCGTCGAGGATCATGCCAAGCGCTGCGCGGTCTTTCACAGAGCCGCCGGGATTGAGAAATTCGAGCTTGGCGAACAGGTCGGCGGCGTTGGGAGCCGTCAGACGGCGGAGCTGCAGCACCGGCGTTCGGCCGATAAGGTCCGTAATGTCAGCCGCAGCGCCGACGTCGCGCGCGGTGCGGAGGGTAGAAGGTGCGGAGGCAGGGGGCATAGGACAGGACAGTCTATCAGCGTCGCCCAACTAGTCGCCCGTTATCGAGGGACTCGTCCCAGGGATGAATTGCCCCGAAACAGCGCTACCCGCCTGCTATCGGCAACCGGCCCTACCCCGACTCCTGGTTTCTCACTACTACCGCGGCGTGTTCGGCGCGGTCTCGGCTACGCTCTTACGCGTTGCCGCATCGGCCTTAGGATAGTAGCCGGTACGGGTGCGGACGGAAAGCTTGCCGTGATGGGGGCCATGGGCTTCGACGCGCACCGTGCGATAACCGCCGAGGCTGGCGGCCTTCGAGGAGTGATAGCCAATCGTGTACTGGTTGCGAATGTCTTTGGCGACTTCAGCCGCGATGGCGTCCACGTCATTCAGAGAGTGCGGGAAGAACGCCAGGCCGCCAGTTTCGTCCGAGAGAAGCTGGAGGGCTCGGCGAGCGCGATGGGCTTCCTGGCCCTTGTCCTCGTCGCCAAACAACAGCCCGATGGTATAGACGACAGGGCCGCTCAGGTCTTGCACGCGCCGTACCGTCTGCTCGAGATTCAGGGTCGAGGCGTTGTCTTCGCCATCGGTGATGATGAGCAGCACCTGCTTGGTACGCCGGGCGCCGTGGGATAGCTGATCGGCGGAGGCGACGACAGCGTCGTACATAGCCGTACCGCCGCGAGATTCAATGTGACCAAGGCCTTCCCGCAGTTTGTTAATGTCCGAAGTGAAGTCCTGATCAAGGAAAGCTTCGTCGGAGAAATTCACAATGAAGGCTTCGTCTTCCGGATTCGACGCCCGGACCAGATCGAGGGCGGCACTGTTTACCGCGGCGCGCTTGTCGCGCATGGACCCGGAATTGTCGACCAGAATCCCGAGCGAAACCGGCACGTCGGAATGGCTGAAAGCGACGATATTCTGCAGGGTGTTGTCCTCAAAAACATGGAAGTCGGCCTGGGTCAGATCCTGGACCAGATGGCCATCCTGATCGACGACGGTGCAGGGAAGCTGGACCTCGTCGACGTCGCGAGTGAGGGTATAGACGCCCTGGTTACGCTTGATTTCCTGGTTGGGAGTGTTGGGGTGGGATGGGCTGACGCCCGCATTGTCGGCCGCGTCCGGGGAGACGATGGGGTCGTGGTCGATGTCGAGCGAGGGCTGGGATTCCGGGATCTGCGGGCTGGGCACGTTTGCCGGTGTCACCGACGGAGCCGTCTGGGGCGCAGTAGCGGGCGCTTGGCCAAGTAGGCCCAGCGGAGTGGCAACAAGCAGCAGGCAGAGGAAAAGTCGGAGGTTACCGCAGGGACGCATAGAATCCGGAACGTGCATGCACTGTAAGTTGCGGCAAACCCGGAGGAGGCTGCAACTTAACCTTCACTTTACGCCATTTTGACTGAATTCCGGAACCGGCCGGCCCGGCAACTCGATTGGGGTCACTGCAGAGGTGCATAGTATCCTGCGCGGGCATGGACGGTGAGCTGGGGCAGGCCGGCCGGCGGCGACAACTTAACCTTCACCTTGCGCCATTTTCCGTCCATTCTTACGTTGTCGGTCTTGTAGCCGAGCACATATTCGTTGCGCAGTTCCGCGCTGATCCGGGTGGCAATATCGCCCATCTCCGACAGGTCGTCGACTCGAAACAGCCGGCCGCCGGTGTCGTTGCTCAGGTCGTTGAGCAACATGGGCCCGTTGCGCTCTTCCACGGTAGCGGCTTCCGGATCGAAGATGCCGATGGAATAGACCTGGACGTCGGCTTCCTTCACAGCGGAGCGAACCTCATTTTCGGTATACCGGCTGTTGTTGTCACCGCCATCGGAAACGATAAGGATGGCCTTGCGCTGGTATTTCGCCTGCTTCATTTTTTCAAGGCCGAAGTAGATCGCGTCCAGCAGGGCAGTGCGATGGCCCGGCGCTACGGTCGCGAGGCGCGCTTCCACGTCGTCCGGCGAGGAGGTGTAGTCCGTGATCAGTTCGGGGCGATCGTTGAAGCCGATCACGAAGAATTCGTCCTGAGGATTGGAGGTCTTCATGAATTGCAGGACTGCACCGCGGGCGCGCACAACCTTGTTGCTCATGCTGCCGCTGAGGTCGAGGATGACGCCGATCGAAACCGGGGCGTCGTCGCAGGCGAAGGTGCGGATCGACTGGTTGTGATTGTCCTCAAGCACGAGGAAGTTCTCTTTTTCCAGTCCCGTCACCAGGCGATCCATCGGGTCGGTAACGGTTAACGGAACCAGAACAATATTGGTATCGACCCGGAACTGGATGCCCGTCCGCAGGGTGGCTCCTGGCGTCAGGGGCACAGAAGGGTCTGCCTTGGCGGCGACCGGCGGGGGCACTTTCACGTGGACGGAATCCAGCGGATTATCCGGATCGTCCTGGCCGAAGGCCGAGTTGATACTCAGGAGGAGGAGGGGAGCGAGCAGCAGCGACAGCAGCGGAATACACCGAGCAAAGAGAGCCGCACGGAAGGGTCCCGAAGATGCCTGAACACCACGTTCGCGCCCATTCGCGGACGCCATGGCCTAACCTCTCGTCTGTCGATACTGGCACGATTAAGAGCCTTGTGCAATAGCCAATCGCCGATTGGGACAATCCGATGACAATCGCGAAATTGCGCAGGACCTTGTAAGCAATTTCGATGCTGGATCGTGCGCAGGGGGAAACGGTTCGTCTCGAGAAATTCTCACTGCAGATACCGGCAGCTGACAGCCATCCATTCCCACCCTGCCTGGCCAAATCCCGCAACAGGATCGCGTCCCGACCACTCACGCTAAAATCGATGAGAAGAAATCACTATGGCTCGCATTTTTCCGTTTCGCGCGTTGCGTTACAACCTTGCTCAGGTCGCTGCCCAGGACGTTGTCACTCAGCCTTATGACAAAATCTCCCCCTCCATGCAGGCGGCGTACTACCAGCGCAGTCCCTACAACCTGGTCCGGATCGTTTTGCGGATGCCGGAGCTTTTCGACCAGGAAGGCGACCTGTACACGAACGCGGCGCGGGATTTCAAGGAGTGGCGGAAAACCGGCGTTCTGGCCCAGGAGCGGCAGCCCTGCGTCTTTGCCTACGCTCAGCGCTTCGCCGTTCCGGGCCTGCAAGGTGTGCTGCGGGAGCGGCGCGGGTTTATTGCGCTGGGCGAGCTGTACGACTACAGCCGTGAGGTCATTTTCCGGCACGAGCAGACGCTGTCGAAGCCAAAGAGCGACCGGCTCAACCTGCTGCGGGCGACGCGCGCCCATTTCGGTCAGATTTTTATGCTCTATTCGGACCCCGCCCAGAGTGCCGAAGAGGTTCTGTTCGCCAACGGGCCGGCGGGCGAAACTCTGCCCGACATTGAAGTAACGGACGAGTACGAGGTCCTGCATCGGGTTTGGAAGGTGACGGATCCAGCGAAGATCAACCTGCTGACAACGGCTCTCGAAGACAAGAAGCTGATCATCGCGGACGGGCACCATCGGTACGAGACGGCACTGAACTATATGAAGGAGCGCGGCCAGCCCCCGGCCGCCGAAAGCTGCGAGCGGATGAGCGCCGGATTGCCGCAGCCCCCCTATCCGGAAGCGGCTGCCATGATGACCTTCATCAATATGGATTCCGAAGGCCTGGTGATTCTGCCCACGCATCGCGTAGTGTTTGGGCTGGCCGGATTTGAAGCGGCGCGCCTGCTCGAAGCCGCGCTGCCCTACTTCGAAATTG
Source organism: Acidobacteriaceae bacterium (assembly GCA_036490815.1). Lineage (GTDB taxonomy): Bacteria > Acidobacteriota > Terriglobia > Terriglobales > Acidobacteriaceae > Palsa-343. Next base: position 90,250 of record DASXDF010000063.1, on the reverse strand, counting down.
CCGAGGTCGAGCGGGACCCAACAGTGGCCATGGCAAGGCTAGCCGCAGTAGCCGGCAAAACAGCATTTGTGGCGGCCACGGCCAGGGGCTGGTTCCTGCTCACCGCCAGGCCGAAGCCGATTGCCGAGGTGCTGAAAGGGGTTGGACCGCGACAACGGCAGCTCGACATCGTGCAGCTGCACAGCCTGGTGCTGGAGAAACTGCTGGGCATCTCCGTGGAGGCGATCCGCGACCAGACGCACCTGCGCTATTTACGCGATGCGGCGGAGGCCACCGGCCAGGTGGCGCGCGGTGACGCCAATGTGGCGTTCCTGATGAATCCGGTGTCCATGGAGCAGTTGCGGGAGGTTGCGTTTGCGGGCGAAGTGATGCCGCAGAAGTCGACGGACTTTTATCCGAAGCTGCTGAGCGGTCTGGCTATCTATGCGCTGGATTGAGGCAGCGGTGGCGTTGGCGATGGCTGCCGCCGCGGGAGCACTGCAGAAGGGTCCGCCGGCGCCGCAATTACCGCACGCCCCAGCCGTTCCTTCAGTGCCCGCGCCGCTGATGCAACCGGCGCAGCCGCCCCGCTTCACCGTAGTGGTGGATGCCGCGCACGGGGGCAGCGATACCGGAGCGCAAATGGGAGACGAAGTTCTGGAGAAGGACCTCACCCTCGGCATCGCAGGCCGTCTCCGGTCGACACTGCACGCCCGTGGCATCGACGTGGTCGTCACGCGGACCGGAGATGTAAACTTGCCGCCGCTCAACCGGGCAGAGGCCGCCAACCATGCGCAGGGCGCCGCCTGCCTGGTGATTCACGCGACTGCAACGGGGAGTGGGGTGCATCTGTTTACGTCGTCCCTCGCCGCAACGGGGAATACGCGATTTCTGCCGTGGCAGACGGCGCAGTCGGCCTACGTGACGCAGAGCCTGAAGCTGGAGTCTGAAATTGATTCGGCGCTTGCGCATGCTGAGATCCCGGTGAGTCTGGGGCGCGCGTCCGTGCAACCAATGGACAGCGTAGCCTGCCCTGAGGTGGCCGTGGAGATGGCGCCGCTTGTGGCGGGGCATGTAACGGGCGCTACGCCGGTGACCGACCCGAGCTATCAGAAACAGGTGGTAGACGCTGTGGCCGCTGCGCTGGAGCAGTGGCGGAGCGACTGGCGACAATGATCTCCAAAGCGCAGAAATACCTGTTCTTCGCTATGTTACTGGTCTGCGTCGTGATGGCGGCGTTCCTCATCCGTCTGCGGAATCGCGCCCAGGATCGCTTGCAGGCCCAGGGCAGAACCGCGCCGACGGATATTGCGGAGACAGCAACGAGCGCTCCGAAGGCGGTGACGCTGTATGTCCCCAACGATCTGGACGACTCGCTGACTGCGGTAGAGAAGAGTATCCCCTTGCCGGAAGATCGCAATGCGCAGGCCCGCGTGATCCTTGAGACTCTGATTGAGGCTTGGCGTGCCCCCGGTTCTACCCACCCCATCCACGTGGCTTCGGGCATTGCCGACGTTTATTTTCTCCCCGTGCCGCAGGGTAAGAATGCAACCGGCAGCAACGGGCAAATGGCAGTGATCGATTTAACCGGGGCGCTCACCCAGGCGCAGCCCTCCGGCATTGAACCGGAAACCCTGACGCTGCTGTCGATGATGGCGACGCTGCACGCCAATCTGCCGGCCGTGACCCAGGTCCATTTTCTGGTCGATGGCCAGGCGCGGGAAACGCTGGCTGGCCATGCGGATCTGACGCGAACCTATCTGGCCTCCGAGAGTCCTCAGGCTCAAAGTGGAGCAACGAGCGGAGCCGCACAATGAAGATTGGGGTCTTTGATTCCGGCGTGGGCGGGTTGACGGTTCTGCGCGCCCTGCTGAGTCGCGTCCCTGCCGAATACGTCTACCTGGGCGACACCGCCCGTCTGCCGTATGGAGCGAAGTCTCGCGAGACTGTCGCACGCTATGCAGTTTCGAGCGCGAAGTTTCTGGTGGAGGACCAGGGCTCCGAGTTTCTGGTGATTGCCTGCAATACGGCAAGCGCCCTCGCGCTGGATGCGATTCGTCGAGCTGTGTCCGTGCCTGTGCTGGGCGTCGTGGAGACCGGAGCGAATGCGGCCGACGCAAGTTCAATAACGCGCGATGTGCTGGTGATCGCGACCGCGGCTACCGTGGAAAGCCATGCGTACGCGGCTGCCTGCGCAGAGCGGAAACTGCGCGCCATCGAGAAGGCCTGTCCTTTGCTCGTGCCTCTGGTCGAAGAGGGCTGGATCGACCATCCTGTGACTACGGAGGTGTTGCGCGTCTACACGGCCGAGTTGCTCGACCAGGCCGACGCCGCGGGCCTCGCCGCGGACACCCTGGTGCTGGGGTGCACCCACTATCCGCTGCTGCGTGCAGAGATTCAGAAGGCGGTACCGGTGCGGTTGCGGGTGATCGATTCCGCCGAGGTCACGGCGGATCAGGTGGCGAAAACGCTGAAGATCGATCGCGAGGGAGCAGGCACGCAGGCGCGGTTTTTCGCTACCGATTCGGTGAAGAAATTCAGGGCGCTGGGAAGCCGGTTTCTGGGTCGAGAGATTGATGAGGTGCAGTTGGTGGATCTGGGCGGATGAACAGCGGGGATGCGATGTTTGAGGAACTACCGAGGGCCGTTCCATCGCTTCACTTCCTGCTCCCGAAAGCTTGGGCACCCGTGAGGATGTTGGCGGGCATCACATTGAGCAGAGGGGCTGTTGCGGGATCCCAAATTCGATCGATCCGGCACCATCCGAGACAAGAGCGAGGGCCGATTTCATTTGCGCCCGCAGGGGCGAGCCAGTACCATTACTTCGGCGAATCCGGTTTATTCATAAGGAGATAAAGTCATGGCGGAAGAGAAGCAGTCCAGCGGGTTCAGCTGGTTTCTGGCAGGGTTGGGACTTGGCGCCCTGATCGGGGTGCTGTATGCCCCGAAGGCTGGAAAAGAAACGCGCGAGGAACTGATGAGCAGCGCTCGCGAGGGCACCGAGTTTCTGAAACAGAAGAGTCGGGATGCCGCCGACCAGGTCGGCGATCTGGTGGATCGCGGCAAAACCCAGGTCAACGAGTATGTCGGCCGCGGCAAGGAGTATGTGGAGCGCGGCCGCGCGCAATGGGATGAGTTCGTAGGCCAGGGGCGGCAGTTTGTGAACGACCAGACCGGGCGCGTCTCGGCAGCAGTAGACGCGGGCCGTCAGGCGTACCAGAGCACCTCGTCGACGAACAATCAGGAATTGTAAGGCGAGCGGAAGTGGGAGCGCGGGACTCCAGGAAAACTGTGGTCCCGCTGAAGACTTGACGGCCGGCCCGGGGGCGAAACCATGCATCACGGAGTTCCAGATTGGATTTACATCACCTTTACCGCCGTTACGGCGGTGGGTGTTCTGATGCAGGCCCTCGTGCTGCTGGGGATGCTGTTTGCGCTCAAGGGCGCCCTCGGCCGGCTGAATGAAATTTCGAAGAAGGCGGAGGAGAGTGTCATCCCCGTCCTGCAGTCGACGCGGAGCCTTCTCGAAGAGGTTTCCCCGAAGCTGAAGGTGGCCGCCCAGAACGCGCTCGAAGTAAGCCAGACGGCGCGCGAAGTCAGCCAAACTGTGAAGGCCGAGACGACGCGCGTTACAGCCTCAGTGGACGAGCTCATGCAGAAGGCCTTGGTACAGGCCGATCGCGTCGATGAAATGGTCACCGCCAGTCTCAACACCGTGGCCCATGTGACTGCGACCGTGCAAAAAACGGTGTCCGGCCCGGTGCGCCAGGTCAATGCGCTGCTGAACGGCCTTCGTGCCGGCTTCGAAGTATTGCGCAGTAAAGAGCGTGAAGTGCCTGCCGCCGACGGCGACCACTTCGTGTAAGATCGCTACGTACAAACTTAGTCAATAGACTGCCTGGTTCATTAGCGAGGAATCCCCGTCGGGGTGCGGGGGCTTGTTGTGCTTTTTGCGGAGGCAGTGTTGACCAGCATTGAAACTCCTGCCGGCATTCTCGGCATCCAAACGCCCGTATCAAAAACTGAACCGCGGTTGACGATTCGAGAGATGAAGCACTGCATTGAGCAGACGCCTCGGATGGAGGCGCGCGCGCCCCTGTCGACGTACCGTATGCAACTGCATGCGGGGTTCACCTTTGCTGATGCCGAATCGATTCTTCCGTATTTGAAAGAACTGGGCGTTGGGGATTGCTATGCGTCGCCGGTTTTCGAGGCGCGGCCCGGTAGCTTGCACGGCTACGACGTCACCCGGCACGACCAGCTGAATCCCGAGCTGGGGGGCGAAGCGGGATTTGTGCATTTTGCAGCGCGGCTGCGCGAGCTGGGGATGGGCCTGCTCCTCGACATCGTGCCCAACCACATGGGCGTCGGCAACGATTCGCAGTGGTGGCAGGATGTACTCGAAAACGGCCGATCATCGGAATACGCCAGCTACTTCGACATCGACTGGAGCCCGCTGAATCCCGACATGAAGGACAAACTGCTGCTGCCGATCCTCGGCTCGCAGTACGGCGATGAGCTGGAAGCGAAGCGGATTCAGGTTGCGGTGGTCGATGGCCGGCTCCAGGTGAAGTATTTCGATCACCTCGTTCCTGTTGCGACGCGCATGGCCCAGATGATTTTTCCGGCGGAGGAGATGGATGCGTGGGAGGTACCGCAGAGCTTCCGCGATTTGTTGCGCGATCTGGCGCATATTCCTCCTCACGACACGACCGATGGAACCCTCGTGACGCAACGCAGGCTCCAGTTGGCCGAGCTGCGGCCGAGGGTGAGAGAAGCCCTGCTGAGCCCGGAGATGCAACCCGTGCTGAAGCGGGCGCTCGAGAGGATCAACGGGGTCGCGGGCGATCCGCACAGTTTTGATCGTCTGCATGAGTTGCTGGAGGCCCAGCCCTACAGGCTGGCCTACTGGCGGGTATCGAGCGAAGAAATCAATTACCGCCGCTTCTTCGATATCAACGATCTGGTTGGATTGCGGATGGAGAACCCAGAAGTCTTCGCAGCGACGCACGGCTTGATTCGCAGAATGCTGGCACGCGGCCAGGTGACCGGGCTACGCGTCGATCACGCCGACGGAATGTTCAACCCGCGCCAGTATCTGATACGGCTGCAGTTGTTGTATGTGGCGGCACACTGCTGCGGTGAGACACCCCAGGAGCCGACCGGGGCCAATGGGATCGAGAATCCGGTGCGCGATGCAATGCGCGGCCTGGATTGGGCATCCGCGCAGGGTCCGCTCTATATTGTGGTTGAGAAAATTCTGGAACCGCAGGAATCGCTGCCGCGGGAATGGCCGGTGCGCGGCACTTCAGGCTACGACTTCGTCTACCAGGGAACGCAGATCTTCATCTCGAAGGCGAATGAGCAGCGCTTTACGGACTTCTACACAAAGTTGACCGGACTGATGGAAGATCCGGAGACGCTGATCTATGAGTCGAAGCTAAGCGTGATGCGCAATGCGCTGTCGAGTGAAACGTATGTGCTGACGAATTTGCTGAGCCGGCTGGCTTCGGCGAATCGAAAGGCACGCGACTTTACCGACGATCTGCTGGAATCTGCCATTCGCGAGACGATTGCTTGTTTTCCGGTCTACCGCACTTACATCGACGATCGCGGTCAATACACTGAGCGCGATCGGGCATTCATTCGGCAGGCCATTGGGCGAGCGAAGCAGCGGAATCGCGAAACCGACGAGTCCGTCTTCGATTTTCTCGAGAACGCGCTTCTTCTGCACGACAGAAGCGGTGGGGACATCGATCAGGCCGAGCTGTATTTTGCGCTCAAATTCCAGCAGCTGACCGGGCCGGTGATGGCGAAAGGCGTAGAAGACACGGCGTTCTACGTTTACAACCGGTTCCTCTCATCCAACGACGTTGGCGGATCCATCGCCGCGTTCGGCATTTCGACGGACGAATTTCACCAGTCCAATCGCGGCCGCCTGCAGAGCGCGCCCGATGCGATGCTGGCCACTTCGACGCACGACACCAAACGCAGCGAAGACGTGCGCAACCGCATGAACGTGCTCTCGGAGATGACCTACATGTGGCCCTCGTACGTGCGCAGATGGGTGCGTCTGAATGCCCGCCACAAGCGCACCCTGGCAGACGGCCGCATCGCACCCAGCGCGAACGAGGAGTACTTCCTCTATCAGACACTCGCCGGTGCTTGGCCGTGGCGGATGGAAAAGCGTGCCGAGCGCGAGGAATTTCTCAATCGTATGCAGCAGTACATGACCAAGGCCCTGAGCGAGGCGAAGGTCAATCTGAGCTGGACGAATCCCAACCCCGATTACGTGGATGCCGTGCACGCATTCATGCGGGCCATCCTGATGCCGGACGCCCGAGGGCGCGAGCCCCGGTTTGTGGAGACGATGGAAGATATCCTGCCCGCGCTTCGGTTGTTCGGCAGCGTGAACTCGCTCGCGCAGGTGGTGCTGAAGATTGCCTCGCCGGGCGTTCCTGATTTCTATCAGGGAACCGAGCTGTGGGACCTCAGCCTTGTGGATCCCGATAATCGGCGTCCCGTGGACTATGAGAGACGTCGGCATGCCCTCGAAGCGCTAAAGGAAGACGCAACCAGCAAAGGCGAGCTGGCGGTGTGCCACGACGTGCTCGACCGGGTCGGCGATGGGCGCGTAAAGTTGTGGACGATTCATCGGGCGCTCGCATTGCGGAATCGCATGCCGGATACCTTCCGCCGCGGGGAATATGTGCCGGTTACGGCTACCAACCACTATGCGGAGCATGTCGTTGCGTTTTCGCGCGGCAGCAAAGTGCTCGCTGTGGTTCCGCGGCTTGCTTACACCATGATGGATGGGAAGGCGCGGCTGCCGCTGGAGAGTGCATGGGGACGGGGCGATCTGATCGTGGCGGAGATGGCAGGGGCGGCGCTCGAAAATGTCTTCACCGGCGAGTGGGTGCGCGTCGATGAGGAAGGCCGGTTGCCGCTCAAGGCCGTCTTTGGACAATTTCCTGTGGGGCTGTTCGCGCGCGAGTAGCTTACGTCCTCAAGCCGGACCTTCGTGCTTGTCGCGATCCGTCACTTCCGTCAAGGCCCCGAGTTTCTGGGCCACTTCCGCCGTCAGGGCGTTTTCAGGGCAGCGCCAGCTCCAGTTGCCAGTGGCGCGGGAGGGGACGTTCATGCGGGCCTCGCTGCCCAGCTCCAGAATGTCCTGGACCGGGTAAAGCGCGAGATCGGCGACCGAAGTTGCGGTGGCCCGGATCAGGGGCCACACCACATCGTTGCCCGTGGTTCCCAGGTAGATATGCACAGCCGCTTTTTCTGTCTCACTGGTGCCATTCTCCCACCATCCACGCGTGGTGTCGTTGTCGTGGGTCCCCGTATAGGCGACGGTATTAGTCACAAATTGATGCGGCAGGTGCATGTGGGCCCCACGCCCGGAGAACCCGAACTGCAGCACCTTCATGCCGGGAAGGTGAAACTGTTCGCGCAGAGCATCGACTTCTTGGGTGATCATGCCGAGATCTTCGGCGATAAAGGGCAGCTCGCCGAATTGATCGTGAAGCTTTCCAAAAAGTGCGGTTCCCGGGGCTTTGACCCAGGTCCCGTTCACCGCCGTCTCGTCGGTGCCGGGGATCGCCCAGTAGGCCTCGAAACCGCGGAAATGATCCAGGCGGATGACGTCGTACAGGAATTGCGCGCGACGGATACGATCGACCCACCACGCGAATCCGCTTTGCTGGAGAACCTCCCATTTGTAAAGAGGATTGCCCCAACGCTGGCCGGTCACCGAGAAGTAGTCGGGCGGGACACCCGCGACCCGGATGGGGGAGAGGTTCTTGTCGAGCTCGAAGAGTTCCGGGTGCGTCCACACATCGGCCGAGTCGTAGTTGACGAAGATGGCGATGTCCCCGATAAAACGAATGTCTCGGGCGCCGCAATAATCGCGAAGGCCGCGCCATTGCTGGTTGAATGCGAACTGAAGAACCTGGGCAGTGGCCAGGTCTTCGGCGTTTTCAAGGCGCATACGGTCCAGAGCAGCAGGTTCGCGATGTTTCAGGCCGCTGGGCCAGTTATTCCACGAGGCGTAGTCCAGCTTGCGGCGCAGAACCGTGTAAAGCGCCCAGTCATTCAGCCACGTCGCGTTCTCATGGCAGTAGCCTTCGAAGGCGGACCACTCCCCGGCGTCATGCTGGTGCAAAAAATTGCGGGCCGCTTCTTCAAGGAGCGGAAGCTTTTTCGCAAAAACGGTTTCGTGGTCGATGTTGCCCGAACGCCCCGAAAGCGAGGCCAGCCGGTCGTGCTCGATCCAGTTGCGGTCGGCGAGAAACTCGAGCGAGATGAGAAGAGGATTCCCCGCGAAAGCCGAGAGCGCAGCGTAGGGAGAATTGCCGTATCCCGTCGGTCCAAGGGGAAGCACTTGCCAAAGGCGTTGTTTTGAGGCGGCCAGAAAATCCGCGAAAACGTACGCGGCCGGTCCGAGGTCGCCAATGCCACCGAATGAAGGCAGAGATGCAATGTGCAGCAGAAGTCCCGAGGAACGTTCAAAGGGCATGCGTAGTCCTGGTACGGATAGTGTGCAACGGAAAGGCCCGCATCTCTGCAAAGATTCGCACAGTGCGGGCCTTGTTGCTTCGATGTTCCACGAAGTCCGGTGTTTTATGAGCCAAGGTATAAAACGTGCACATATACCCCGAGCCGTGTGTTGTAGGCCAGATAGTAGCCGGGATCGTCAGGATCGGGATACAGGACGATGTCGTCGCTCGCCCAGTCCCAGCCATCGCAGTAGGCAAGGTCGGCAGCAGCGACGCTGAAATAGAAGCCGCCAAACCCGAAGCGCGAGGGGCCGCCGCCACCGAGTCGCCAGACCTGTCCTGCGCCCACGGTGCCCGGAAAATGCCCGTGCTCCCAGGGATGGTCGAGATGGTAGCTGGCGTGATTGGCCGGCACGTGCCCCACCCAGTGATCGTTCCTGGCATCGACGTGTGGGGCGTTCGGGTGGCCGGGTTGATCAGGATGCCCCTTCGGCAGGGGCGTGTGGGCGGTGGGACCGTGGGCGGGTATGTGGCCGCCGCCTACCGGCGGACGCGCGGGTCCAACCGGCGCGGGATGCGCGGTCGCGCCAGGATGTGCGCCGGCTGCGGGGTGGCCAGCTGCCGCGGGATGTCCCCCCGCGGCCGGATGTCCCCCGTCGGGGCGCTGTGCGCGTGCGGGAAGCGTGAAGACGTACAACGCAAGGACGGCGAAAACTGCCGATGTGCCAATGAGTTTCTTCATGGATTCCTCCGAAGACTGTTCAACTACAGACGAGATGCGGGCTGCAGGGGCTTCACCGCACGCGGAATTTTTGGTAAGGGGGTGCCGCTGCACGCACCATGATACATGTGGGCCGTAAGACGGCTGTCGCCGCAGCGCTCAGAGCCTGGGTTCGTCAAGGAAATCCCAGAACACGTTCACCTCGGCGCCGAGGCCCTCTACAATACGATTCGCGGCGGCTTCCAGTTGCTGCATCAGACCCGAGAGATAGTCGCGCGAGGCCGAGATGGCAGCAATGCCAAGCGTAGCGGACTGCCATGTGGGCGTATCATCCATCTCGGCGATTGAGATGTTGAAGCCATGCGCCAGTTTTTCCTTGAGGCTGCGGACAACCTGACGGCGATCTTTCAGCGACTGGGCGTGTTCGATGCGAAGATCGAGAAACATAGTGGCGACGGGCATCGAAGGTTCATCTTATAGCGTGGAAGGCGGAGCGAGGAGAACTCGAGAAACTTGCAATGCTTCGATGCTCGCCAGGCAACGCTGGATGCGCAGAAAACACTGGCAAATCAGTAATAATCGGCCATCTTCCGCCTCAATCCTCCGCATCCCAGGGGTGTTGGTGGATGCTGGGCCGGAACCTTCTCGCACGGAGAAGAAAGAGGGGATCAGGGACATGAAGGAAGTTTGGATTTTGGCCACTGTTATGGCGAGCTGCGGATTGGCGTTCGCGCAGGAAGAGAACCCGACCGCCACGGATCGCTGGCCGCAGAATCAGCAGCCGCAGGGGCAAACGGATGCGGGCATTCCCATCTACAGGATTCAGGTGGTGGCCCGCGATATTCCTGCCATCAACTACTTCCACAGGAGTGGTTCAACCAAAGTTGGCTTTGAAGGAACACCCCTGCTGCCCATGGCGAAGGGCACCGCCGAAGTGAACAGCCTGAATGGCCGCACCCAGATCAAGGCGCACTTCGAAGGACTGGGCCCGGCCAACGGTTTCGGGATTGAATACCTGACCTACGTGCTGTGGGCCATTTCGCCGGAAGGCCGTCCCGTCAACCTGGGCGAAGTATTGTGGACGCACGGCCACGCCGATACAACGGTGACCACTAACCTGCAGTCCTTCGGCATGATCCTTACCGCGGAGCCATATTTTGCCGTTACCGTGCCCAGCGATCTCGTGGTGATGCAGAACGTGGTGATTCACGACAAGACAACCGGCGTGCTCGAGTCCGTCGATGCGCATTACAGCCTGTTGCCGCGTGGCGCGTATACCGATACTGCCGGGCGCCACACGGTGCTGCATCCCATCACGCGCGACGACCGCTCCCCCCTCGAGCTATATGAGGCCATTAATGCGGTCCAGATTGCCGACGCTGCCGGCGCCGAGCAGTACGCCGGCGACAGCATGTCGAAGGCCAAACAGGACCTGCAGAACGCGCAGGACATGGACATTCACCAGAAAGAAATGAAGCAGGAAATTACCTACGCGCGCGAGGCCGTGCAGACGGCTGAGGATGCGCGCCTCATCACCATCCGAAAGATCAAGGCGGGCGATGAAGCGGCGGAGCGCGCGCGCATTGAAGAGGCGCGGCGCAAGGCTCAGGAAGATGCCGCAGCAGCGCAGGCCCAGGCGCAACAGTCGGCAGCCCAGGCACAGCAAGCTGCCGATCAGCAGGCGGCGGCCCAGGCGCAGGCGGCAGCGGCACAGCAACAGGCTGAGCAGGCCCAGGCAGCTGCGGCCGCCGCGCGCGCACAGCAACAGGCAGCCGAAGCCGCAGCGGCGCAGGCCGCCCAGCAGACCGCGGAGATGCGCGAGAAGCTGCGTCAGCAGCTGAACTCCGTGCTGAACACTCAGGAGTCGGCGAGAGGGCTCATCGTGAATATGTCCGACGTGCTCTTCGCTTTCAATAAGTACGAACTCAAGCCGGACGCGCAGATCAAGCTGGCCAAGATTTCCGGAATCCTGCTGACCTACCCAAATCTGAAGGTGCAGGTGGAAGGGTACACGGACAACATCGGCTCCGATGAGTACAACCTGAAGCTTTCTGAGGAGCGCGCAACTGCGGTCCAGGCCTTCCTGATCGCTCAGGGTGTTCAGCCCGGCAACGTGTCGGCTCAGGGTTACGGCAAAGCGAGCCCTGTCGCCGACAACTCCACGAACGCTGGACGAACGCAGAATCGGCGTGTCGCCATGGTGGTGTCTGGACAGTCGATCGGCGTGCAGGAGCAGGCGCCTACGTCGTCCAATGCGCAACCGATGCCGGCCCCGCAGCAGGTTCCGGTGCAGCAGCCGGCTCCTCCGCCGGCCAATCCCACTGGAGTCTCGAACACCGCTCCTCAATAAGGCGAGACTTCGTCAGAGACGAATCACCATTGAGAAAAGGGCCGCCCTCGGGCGGCCTTTTCTCTTCCGGACCATTCGTCACAGATCACTTGTAAATAGCAAGCGATAATTTTAAGGTGATTCTCGTGACTCGAAAGACGGGTCCTCCTGATCCTCGCTCCGGCTGTCCGGTCAACATCTCCCTCGAAGTTTTTGGGGACCGCTGGTCGTTGCTGATCGTTCGCGATCTCATGGTGCGCGGATTTACGACGTTTCGGGATTTCCTGGATTCAGGAGAAGGGATCGCGACCAACATTCTTGCTGACAGGCTGCGACGGCTGCAGAAGTCGGGAATTGTGAAGGCCCAGAAGGATGAGAACGATGGCCGCCGTGTCATCTACCGGCTCACCGAGAAGGGAATTGATCTGGCGCCCGTGATGCTGGAACTGTTGATCTGGGGCGCGCAGCACGAGAGAACGGGCGCTCCCCCGGCAGTGATTGCGGAGATGGCGAAGAACCGGAATGGAGTGCTCGAAGAGGCGCGGCGGCGATGGCGGCAGCGGGATCCAGTGCCGCTGCTGCCATGGCTGGGCGGTAAGAAAGGAAGCTAATGACAGTGGTTATGGAGAAATCGAAGGATGCCATCGACGATGGGAGCAGAGGCAGGGACGGGAAAGATGTGGGAGATTTCGACCGGACCTTATGGACCGGGCGAATCATCACAGGACTGATCGCGGCGTTCATGCTGTTCGACGCGGGAATTAAGTTTGCCAAGCCGGCGCCGGTGGCGGATGCGTTTGTACGCACCGGGTGGCCGCTCGAGCTGTCCGCTGTGCTGGGCGCGATCCTGCTGGCGAGCGCCATCCTCTATTTGATCCCGCAGACCGCTGTCCAGGGGGCGGTTTTGCTCACCGGCTATTTCGGCGGAGCCGAAGCGACCAATCTGCGGCTGGAGAATCCGTTGATCACCAACACGCTGTTCCCCGTCTATTTTGGAGTTGGCGTGGGTCGCCCTCTGGCTGCGCTATCCGCAGCTGGGTAATCTGTTGCCGCTCCGCAAGCAATAACCAGATCGAACTTCAACGACCGGACTGACAGGAAAAGTGATGAGACTTTATACGCACCTGAATTTTGGCGGCAACTGCCGTGAGGCATTCCAGTTTTACGAGCAGAATGTCGGCGGAACGATCAGCATGATGATGACGCAGGCGGAAATGCCGGCAGCGACCCGTGCGCCTGGCGCCAGCCCCACTGCCATAGCGCACGCGCGCATCAGTATTGCGAATACGGAACTCATCGGGAACGACGTCCCCTCCGAACAGTTTCGGCCAATGCGCAGTGTGTATCTTTACCTCGCCGTCGATTCGGCGGAAGAGGCGGAGCGCCTTTACGCCGTACTCAGTGAGCAGGGCGACGTGTTTATGCCGTTGGCCGAGACGTTCTATGCATCGCGGTTCGGCATGCTGCGCGATAGCTTCGGAGTGTCATGGACGCTGATCTGCGAACGGCCCAGATAAGTTTCGGCCTCGGGTGGATGCAGCCGAAGCTATCTGACTCAAAAAGTGACGAGGAGCAAACATGAAGATTCAGCCATATCTCAACTTCAACGGTAAATGCGAAGAGGCTTTCAACCGCTACGCAGTGATTTTTAACGCGAAACCGCCCATGATTTTCCGCTATGGGGCCAGCCCGATGGCCGCACAGGTGGGCCCGGAATGGGCCGACAAGGTGCTCCACGTCGGCCTGCAGGTCGGCGAACAGATGCTCCTCGGCTGCGACGCTCCGCCGCCTCACTTTCAGACGCCCCAGGGATTGCGCGTTTGCCTGGAGTTCCAGGACACGCCGGAAGCGGAGCACGTCTATGCCGCCTTGTCTGAGGGCGGCCAGATCGGGATGCCGCTGCAGGAGACCTTCTGGGCTCGTCGCTTTGCCATGTTCGAAGATCGCTTCGGAACTCCGTGGATGATCAACGTGTCGAAGCCGATGTAATCTCGTGCCATCGCAACATCAGGAGACAGTCACGAGCGAAGTGGGGCGCACGTCGGAACCTGCCTTCGCGCTTCTCAGTCGTGACAGCCTCCTCCTGGCAATCGTTCGGCTGAAAACCATGAGGGAGCAGCGTATGACGCTGTCGACAGCAACACCGCAGTTGGGCGAAATTCGCGTTCTGCGGGATCAGGGAAGAGCGATTCAGAAAGTTCTTCGCATCAACACGGAAGGCCTCACACAACAGGACAGCCTCGCCCAGCCAGCACCGGGAGGGAACTGCCTCAACTGGGTAGTCGGGCACATGCTTGAGACATGGGACGGTCTGCTTCCTGTTGTGGGGCAGACACCGGTGCTCGGCAGGCAAGCGCTCGAGCGCTACAAACGCGGGAGCGCCGCGCTCAGGGATGCAGCCGACGCGTTGCCGATCGAGACTCTGCTGGCGGCGTTCGACGAAGCCGCGAACCGCATGGACGAAGGGCTGGCGGCCCTCACGGAGCAAAAGTTCGATGCTCCTGCGCCATTTTCGCCCAGCAACAACCCTCATGAGACCGTGCGATCGCTGCTCACGGTCGTGATGTTCCATCAGGCGTATCACGTCGGGCAGACAGGTGTGCTGCGGCGGATCGCGGGTAAGGAAGGAAAGATCCGGTAAGAGAAAGAAAATTCCTAAAACCAAAGAGGTATTTGTGCAGAAGATTCAACCGTTTTTGTGGTTCGTCGACAACGCTGAACAAGCCGTGCAGTTCTATCTTTCCGTTTTCAAAAATGCCAAAGCGGGATACATATTGCGCAACGGCGAAGGCGGCCCGGGCAAGCCCGGGTCCGTCCTTACAGCGGCCTTCACCATTGGCGATGTCGAGTTTATTGCGCTGAACGGAGGGCCCCATGATCCGTTCAATGACGCCATTTCCTTCACCGTTCCCTGTGATGCACAGGCTGAGATCGATGAACTGTGGTCCAAACTCACCGCCGACGGCGGGAAGGAAATCCAATGCGGCTGGCTGCACGATAAATTCGGGGTCCGGTGGCAGATCGTCCCCGCCAACGTCTCGCAATTATTGAAGGGAAAAGACGCCGAAGGTGGCAAGCGCGCCATGCAGGCCATGATGCAGATGAAGAAGTTCGACATCGCAGCTTTAAAGCGCGCCGGTGGCTTTGAGTAACTTCCCCCGTTGAATTTTGATTACGGGCGTCACCGTTACCCCCTGCGAGCGCGGCATTTTCCTCTCCCACCAGAACCACAGAACCAGGGGACGCGCAACCAATCGATGATCCAGATGAGGCGCGATCGAATCCGGTCGCGCTTTTTTTTTGTTGCGCATAACCGCAGATACTTTCTGGCTCGCGCGGGCGATGCAGAATCGCGCAACAAATGGGAAATGTGCGTGTCCGAGTGGACCAGTAAGGGCCCCCGTTCGGAGTCAAAAAAAGAAAGTTGTGAAGAAAAGCGTGTCTGATTCTGATGAGGAATTGCTATGATGTTGCCCTCCCCGATCAAAAACCAGGGAGGGCGCGCGTCCAGGGCCCCGTGGGAATACTACATACGGATGCGGCTGGGAAGCGGGCGGAGAGCACCCCGCCGGTTCCAGGCCATATCCAGCAGTAAAACGTTGCGGTAGCTGTGCATGATTTGCCGAGGAGAAGGAAATGAATTTGCGTGGAATCGGGATGGCCACAGCATTGACGTTCGCGTCGGTCGTTCTGCCGGTCCAGGGCCAGGGATTTGGAGCGGCGAAGACAAAGGTGACTCTACAGCGAAAATTGCCGGCGCTGATGCGGTTGCCCGGCGATACGATCACCGTCAAGGTCACCGGCCACCAGGATCAGACAGACCTGATCCACGATCTGCAGGCGTTGCTGGAAACCGAGCTGCTCAAGGACAATCCGCAGCTGCGCGCTGAAGATCAAAACCCTGCAACCACGGTCACGGCGCAGATCATAAGCTTTGACCATCCGCGCCCGGTCGAAACCCGGCAACAGTTCGGCAATACCGTCACGATCACACGGCGGTTGACCGGCGCGTTGAACGTCGCCTTCCAGGCGCGAACCAGTGGTGGCCGCGCGCTGGCCTCGGAAAACATCTCGGCTAAGTACGACCAGCAATTCGATGCCAGCGGCAATAACCTGTCGCACGGCATCATGAACGACCTGAAGAATCCTTTTCATGGGCTCAAGGGTAATAAAGGAAATGACGATCAGGGCGATAAGCAGCCGACGGAGTCGGAATTGCAAACCATCCTCCTGACGGATGCCGTCCACCAGATTGCCGAGCAAATCGTCAACACCAACGAGGCCATCGATGTGTTCCTGGCCAAGGACAAGGGGGCCATCGACGAGGGTGACAAGCAAGCAGAGGCAGGCTTGTGGGAGAAGGCGCTTGAGACGTATGAAACTGCTCCGGCGCTGACGAGGAAGGATGACGATGCGTATCGCCTCTACAACATCGGCGTAGCCAACGAGGCCCTGGGATATGCGGCGGAGGACTCGAAGTCGGCCATGAAGTTTCTGGACGAAGCCGCGATCAACTATGGCAAAGCCATCGACGAAAAGCCGGGCGAGAAGTATTTTCTCGAACCGCAGAAGCGGATCCAGACGGCGATAACGCATTACAGGAAACTGGAAGAGGCGAAGAATGCGCCCCCTCCGCCTTCTCCAGCACCCACTCCGGCTCCTGCACCCACGCCAACGCCGACCCCGCCTCCCACCGTGGTGGCAGGCGCGCCAACACCTGTGAGGAGGCCGGGTAGTTCTTCGAGGGGTACCCCATCGGCCAGGCCGGCTGCGGCGATCACGGGTCCGGCTCACCCCAGTAGTGCCGGGTCAAGCTCCCTGACCGATACCCAGGTGATCGCGATGATCAGGAGCGGCATCGCGGAGGACTCGGTGGAACTGACCGTGAAGAACGCGAAGAGTGTGGATTTCGATCTCAGCTCCTCAGGGCAGCGGAAGCTGACAGCGGGGGGCGTCAGTCCGGAAATATTGAAAGCGATGAAGACGCGGGCGGCACAACAACTGGCAAGCCAGCCGTGATCGACCGGATGAAAGCCGCGGCGTTGGTTCTGCTGACCGTGCTGGCCTGCGCATACGCCCACGCTGACGATGAACGTTGCGGCGCAGGCAAGGATCTCGTCGTCCAGGCGCTGGAGCGCGTCACTCCTGCCAGTGGAAACGATGACTTTGAGAATGCGCTGCAGTTGCTCAAAACCGCGGTGTCGACTTGTACAGAACTGGGCGACGCCTGGTATTATCGCAGCCTGGTCGAGCAACGCCTGGGCCACGGTAACCTCGCGCAATACGCCTTGACCAAGGCGCAGATGTTCAGCTCCGAAGCCATGCGCGAGCAGCTCAATCCCTTTGTGCTCGCGACGCCCCCGGCCAGTCGTGCGCTCACCGCGCGCGCAGTTCCGCCAGGAGAATCGGGTCCGGGCGCGGCCCCCGGCGGTCCTCCACAGAAATGGGCGCTCGTGGTCGGCATCGGCCACTTTGGCGATCGCGCCGTGCCGACATTGAACTACACAACCTCCGACGCGAAGTCGTTTGCGGATGAGCTCAGGGATCCGACCATCGGCCGGTTTCCTCCCGCCAACGTTAAGGTGCTCACCGACGACCAGGCTACGACCAGAAACATCAAAGAGCAGCTGAACTGGATCGCCAGAAATGCGAAACCGAATGACCTGGTTGTGATCTATGTTGCCACCCACGGTTCGCCCCGATCGCTGGATTCCGCGGGCGGCGCGAACTATATCGTGACCTACGATACCGAGATCGGAAGCACCGAGACTCCCGACCAGGATGCCCTCTACGCCACAGCCTTGCCCATGGTGGAGTTGGCCAATGCCGTGGCGACGCGCATGAAGGCGCTGCGGACCGCGGTGATTCTCGATACCTGCTACAGCGGCGGCGCCGTCACCAACGAGTCAAAACTGATGGGCAAGGGAATTGCCAACGCATCCCCCTCGTCGGCGACGCTCGATCGCATGAGCCAGGGCACAGGACGTATCGTGATCGCCGCGGCGCGCTCCGATGAGGAGTCGCTGGAGAGCGACCAGCTCCATCACGGCTACTTTACCTACTACCTGTTGCAGGCCGTAAAGGCCAACAAGGGCCTCACGCCCATGAGCCAGGTCTTTGCCAGTGTGTCGCAGCAGGTCTCGGACCGCGTGGCTGCCGACGCCAAAGCCGATGGCCAGACGCTGGGGCAGCATCCGGTCATGAGCCGCAGTTCCAATGAAGCGGACTTTGCGCTGGGCGTGACGGTCGGTGAAGCAACAGCCAAGGGCGGCCAGTAGCCGCTCCTCCCGAGCCAATCAGAACATCTGAACAGGGCCCGGGTACCGCGCTATCAGGGGATCGACCGTCAGCAAGACCATGTTGTCTGCCGTCGCCTGTGCGATCAGCATGCGATCGATCGGGTCTTTGTGCAACGCAGGCAGTCGTGCAACTGCAACCACGTGTCTTCCGGTGATCTCAAGCTCGACATAGCCGTTGTCAAGAAGACCGCGGCGCAGCGATCTGACGTCGGCGCGGAAGTCGACGCGGCCCAGCGTGCTCTTTTCTGCTATTTCCCACAGGCTGGCTGCGCTGAACGTTAGCAGGTTGTCGGAATCCTCGATCATTCCGCGAGCGGCGCTCGGAAGCTGCGCCGAATCGGCAGCCGCCCACAGCAGTACCTGTGTGTCGAGCAGAAGCTTCATAAAGTGACTTCCCAGCTCTCACTTGTCTCCTCGGTGCCCATCCGATCAAAATCGTCGGGGACGCAGATATGCCCGGCGAGAAATCCGATCCGCTGGACCTCGGCTTCGTCCGGAGTATCGACGGCCGTTACCTTCACGACAGGCTTTCCTGCCTTCGCGATGATGAAGGGCTCCCCTTGAGCCGCGCGCTCGATCAGCCGGGACAAATGGGTCTTAGCCTCATGAATGTTGACGGTTTTCGTTGGTTTCATATGGACTAAGTCTAGTTAGTCTGGTTTATGCTGTCAATCGCAACCTCGGCTTTGCCCGTTTTCGCCGAACATATTCCCCTCTAATCACTGTCATCCCGGGTAGTGGCGGGACCTGGAGTGGTTTTTGTCAGCCCCCGAATCACAGCCCCCCACACACCACCCGCGGCCCCGGCCACGAGCGACCAGCCTCCAGCCACGAGTCACCTGCCACCAGTTTTCCCGCGGATTTTGCATCATCCGGTGCCCCCGTTTGCGTATATGCGGATGCAGCCATCGAGGACGCACCCGTTGCACCAGTCGCCGAACACATTTCGAGAACTCGTCGACCGCCACCAGGCGCGGGTATTCTCGATCGCGTTTCGCATCCTCGGTGAGAGCGGCGTGGCAGAAGAAGTGGCGCAGGACGTTTTCCTTGAGCTGCATCGCACGTTGGCGCGGCTCGAGAGCGAGGAGCATGTGACTGCCTGGCTGCGAAAGGTCGCCTGTCATCGTGCGACCGATGCGTTGCGGAGAAGAGCGGCGCGAGGCGATGCTGCAGCCGAGGAGTATCAGGATGGGATGGCGTTGCGGCCGATTGTGCGGGAATTGATGCCGGTGATGAATCGCGTGGAACAGTTGTTGTTCACATTGCCGCCCGCGCAGCGAACCGTAATCTTGCTTCGGTATCAGGAAGACCTCGAGCCGGAAGACATCGCCATCGAGCTGAAAATGCCCTTGGCGACAGTGAGAAGTTATCTGCAGCGCGGCGTAAAAATGCTGCGCGCGAAGGCGGAACGGACATTGAAGGAGTACAGCCGTGGTTGAACCGTTGGACGAGTTCGAAAGGGAGCTGCGGGAGCAGTTGCTGGCTCGATCGGCGCCCCAGGGATTTACGGATCGGTTGATGGCCCGCGTGCCCCGGCAGCAGTCTCCGCGCACCCGTTGGACGGAATTCGGTCTGCCCATGTGGCGCTGGGCCGTGGCCGCGCTGCTGGTGGCGGCCATGGTAATGGGCGGGTTCGAGCGGGACCGGCAGCAGCGCCTCGCTGGCCAACGCGCGAAGCAGCAGGTCCTGCTGGCGCTACGCATCACCGGATCAACGCTGCGCGAGGTGCAGCAGAAGGTCAACACCGGAAGCGAGCAGCAGAAGCTGAGTCAGAAGGGCGCAGGCAAAACGATTCTTGAAAAAGATGACCAGTAATGAAGGATCAGCAAGGCGAGAGGGGTCGACGATGAAAAGGTTAAGCATGGGAATTGTGGTTATGGTTGCGAGTGTCGTGGGCGGGATGGCTTTGCCTGCAGCGGCGCAGGCTCCGTTTCCGGTCACGCTGGAAAAGCAGCTCTCCGAGCGCGCCTCGAACTACACCGAGGTGTCGCTGGACCGCAAGATGCTGGATTTTGCGAGTCGCTTTATGAACGACAAGGATGATGCGGAGGGCAAACGCATCGTCGAAAAACTCAACGGCGTCTACGTGCGCAGCTATGAGTTCGACAAACCAGGGCAATACACCGCCGCCGATCTGGAGTCGGTACGGCGCCAGTTCGACACCCCGGAGTGGAGCTCACTGGTAAAGACGAGATCGAAAAATGGCTCCGACGACGCGGATATCTATATGAAGCTGGTCAACGGTGAGGTGCAGGGGATGTTCATTCTCGACGCCGAGTCGAAGGAGCTGAACTTCGTCTACATTTCCGGTCCGATTCGGCCGGAGGATCTGAAGGACCTCAGCGGCAACTTCGGCATTCCGTCCGGCAGCTATGAGATGAGCCTGAAATCGAAGGATAAGGTCGAGAAGAGGTCCGCGGAAAAAACGCAGAAGTCCGAAGACAAAGCGCAGAAAGAGGACCAGCCATGAAGGTGACGAGCTTTCTGGTAGCAGCGGTTTTGTTGGCGGCAGTGATTGCCATCGTTCTGCCCAAGACTGTCAACGCGGCCGGCCATCACGACTTCGACACCGTGGTTTCCGCGGTCGAGCACCGCTACGATGCGCATGCCGAGCGCGTTCCCATGATGGGCTTTGTAAGCCTGTGCGCCCGCGTTATGACTGCCGGCGGCGTAAAGGGCATGAAGATTGCCGAATTCGATCATCTCACCGGAGTAGCGGCGACCGACGATCTGGACAAGCTGGTAGGCGATAGCCTCGGCGGCGAATGGCAGCGGTTTGTATCGGAGCGCGAGCGGAGCGGGGAGCTGAATCTGATTTATGTCCAGCCGGACGGCCATGCCATGCGCATGCTGATCGCTGACTACGAGCATGGCGAGCTCGATGTCGTGCGGGTGGAAGTGAACGCTGATCGCCTTCAGCACTGGATCCGCGATCCGGAAGGCAGCGCGCGGCGCCACGACTACGGAACGGAAAAGCCGGATTAGAAGCGGCCGGAAAGCAGGAAGATGGAAGCTCATGCTAAAAACGGGGCGCCAAAAGTTTGTGTGCGCGACATCCTCGCTTCCAGCTTCCTGAATCGCTACTTGCTGTACTCGTCCCTCAGCCGCGTCTGGCGGCTGACCATGGGAACGGCGACTCCCTGAATGTAGACCTGTTTGACATCGGAGCGGACGTCGAGCGGGTCGCCGTTCGCAAGAACAACATTGGCCATTTTGCCCACGTCGAGCGAACCAAGCTTATCCCCGAAGCCGAACATGTCGGCGACATTCAGCGTTATGGCTTTGAGTGCTTCGTCGTAAGGCAGGCCGTAGGCGACTGCAAAGCCCGCCGCATAGGGCAGGTTGCGCGCGGAGTGGCTGCTGACTGGGCCGCCACCATCCGCCGAGGAGATTGCGATTTTGACGCCGCGCTTCGCCAACTCCGCCGGTAAAGTGTATACCGCGTCGTAGCGCTCATCAGCGCGCGGCGCGTCGTAGATCGATCCAATGATGACGGGGATTTTGTAAGCGGCGATTTCGTCGAGGATCTCCTGGCTCTGCGTAACGTGGTTCAGGATCACCCTGAGGTGAAATTCTTTGGCCAGGCTCATGATGGTCTCGACGTCGTACGATTCGTACACGCCAATCACAACTGGCCGCTCTCCTTTCAAATAGGGAATAAGAGCCTCGAACTTCAGGTCCCGCTTGAATGCTTTGTCATCTTTCTTTGCGGCCGCATCGCGCTTCGCCATATAGTCCTCGGTATCGAGGAACGTTTGGCGAAGCTCGGTGATCAGGCCCATGCGTGTGGAAGGATACGCTGCTCGGCCGCCTTCGCGGCCGCCGCGCCGTCGCTGCTCAGCCCCGTAGTTCATGGCCAGCGCCACGTCGTTGCCGAGCATCATCTGCGCCCGGCTCCCGTAAAGCTGGATAAAGATGTCCTGACCCGCGATGGAATCGCTGCTCGCCGGTGCGACCACCGCGTTAGTGATGCCATTGAGCCGCGCTACGGGGATCAAATCCGTTTCCGAATGAAAAGCGTCGGCGACATGCATGTGCGGCATGATCTCGTCGGAGCGCTCCTCAAGGTCGTTGGTCATCGAGTCAGCGCTGATTTCCGTCAGGCCGAAGTTGGATTCCGGATCGATCAGGCCCGGATAGACCGTCATCCCTTTGGCATCTACAACCTCAGCCCCTTTTGGAATTCTTACCTCGGCGGCGGTGCCGACGGCAGCGATTTTACCGTCCGCCAGAATCAGCACGCCGTTCTCGATCGTGCCATGGCTGACGGTGAGGAGCTTACCGCCCGTAATGGCGATGACTTTCGACAAGGGCGGTGTATCCGCTGCGCGCGCGAGGACGGGAGCCGCACAGAGCGTAACAAACACGGTGACATGAGCCAGAAGCTTCATCATTGCCCGTCCTCCTCATCGTCCGAGCCGAAACCGCCGCCTTCGTGCATCACTCCGGCGAAATGGGTGGTTCCCCATCCAGGAAGAGAAGCGTCGAAGAACAAATCGCCGTCGATGTAAACCTTCACGGCGTGGGCATAAGTGGAGAGGGGATCGTGATTCCAGAGGACGAGGTCGGCATCTTTGCCAACGTCGACGGACCCGGTGCGATCGTCGACGCCGATAATCCAGGCAGGGTTAAGGGTGATCATGCGGATCGCCTCGTCCTCCGTGGCGCCCCCGTAGTGGACCATCTTGCCGGCTTCGACATTGAGGCGGCGGATGTGGTCGTCCGAGTCGCTCTTGAGCGCGACGCGGACGCCCTGCCGCATCGACATCACGGCATTCCACGGAATCGCGTCGCGAGCCTCATCCTTAAACCCCCACCAGTCCGTGAAGGTCGCAATGGCAGTGCCGTCCGCCGCAATCTGCGGGGCTACCTTATACATTTCGAGCGCGTGATGGAAGGCGCGAATCTTGTACCCGTACTCCTTCGCAATTGCCTCTTCAGTTAGGAATTCGTCGGCGCGATAGCAATGGATCTGCACGTAGAGCTTGCCCCGCAGCACATCCGCCAGCGCTTCAAGCTTCAGGTCGCGCTTGGGCGGGACCGCGTCTTTGTCGCCCTTCTTCACTTTGGCGTCGTAGGCGTCCCAGTCAGCCATATAGTGTTTAGCGTCCTCAAACGCCATGCGCATCACTTCGAAGTTGCCCATGCGGGTCGAGGGCAGCTGGTCGCGGCTTCCGTAAACCCGTTTGGGGTTTTCGCCAGAGGCAAACTTGATGGAGCCCGGCGCGTTGGGGAACAGCATCGCGTCGCGGTCCAGTCCGAACTTGTTCTTGATGACCACTGCCTGGCCGCCGATCATGTTTGCCGAGCCGTGCAGCAGCAGTTCAGTCGTCACCCCGCCGGCAAGCGCTCGATAAAGGTCGGCACTGCGGTTATCGAAAGCGTCGATCATGTGCATCGATGGAGTCACCGGGCTGGTGGCCTCGTTCACGTCGCCATCGAGCGCAGAGTGCGAGTGTGGATCGATGATCCCCGGTGTGAGCCACAAGCCGGTGGCATCGATGACAGTGGCAGAAGAGGGCGCGTCGACTGCGGCGCCAACGCCGGCGATTTTGCCTCCGTGCACCCAGACGGAACCATGCGAAAGGGTGCCGTGGCTGGCAGTCATCACGGTGGCTCCGCGAAAGACAATGTCAGTGGGAGCGAATTGCTGTGCGCGGCCGAGTGCGCATGCGGCGAGCAGCGCGAGAGGAAGAATGCGCGCAAAGAGACAGAGCGGACGGCGAAGACTACCCATCAGGTGACCTCCCGACTGCATCGGCGACCACGGGGCTTTGTAAGGATCCACAAAATCCACGCTGGTCTTTTGGGATTGGAAATGCTCTCCCGCATCCTACAGGAGAGGTGGCAATCCCCCAACCGCAGAACCCCGGCGCCCCGGTTCCAGAATCCGACCGGCTCTGCACACGACCGTAATTTTGGCTGGGTCAGATGTTTCGGCCCCGCCCGCCGGGCGTGCGATACTGCCTGTGGCATGTACAAACGCGTCGTTCTCAAGCTTTCCGGCGAGGCGCTGGCCGCGGGTCAGGGCTTTGGTGTCGACCCCATTCGCATTCACGAAATCAGCGGTGAAATCGCCGAGGTTCACAGAATGGGCGTGGAAGTCGCCATCGTGGTGGGCGGCGGCAATTTTTTCCGCGGCGTCGCGGCTCAGGCCAAGGAAATGGACCGCGTTTCCGCCGACAACATGGGCATGCTCGGCACCGTCATTAACGCGCTCGCCATCCAGGATGCCCTCGAAAAGCGCGACGTGTTTTGCCGCGTCATGTCCGCCATCGAGATGAATCAGGTTTGCGAACCCTACATTCGCCGCCGCGCCATCCGCCACCTCGAAAAAGGCCGGGTCGTGATTTTCGCCGCCGGAACCGGTAACCCATATTTCTCTACCGACACCGCCGCCTCCCTCCGGGCGATGGAAATCAAGGCGGATGTGTTACTTAAGGCCACTAAAGTTGAGGGCATCTACGACGCCGATCCGGTCATCCAACACGACGCGGTTAAGTTTGACCAGATTACCTACATGGAAATTCTGCAGCTGGGGTTAAAGGTGATGGACACCACCGCAGTGAGTCTCTGCAAAGACAATAATCTGCCCATGATCATCTTTAATCTGAACCAGCCGGGCAATATCCGCCGTGTCATTTCCGGGGAGAAGGTCGGTTCGTTGGTGACGGCCTGAAATGGTCTCCTGATCGCTGGCGAAGCGCGCGTCCTGACCGGAGGCACATCACGAAGTTGGAGATTTACTGAGCGCACAAGTCCAAGTCGTACCCCGGCCCGCCACTACTCGGGAGCCAGGTCCTCCCCCACGACAGACGCCGGCGAACAAGCCAGTCGTGGTCAGGGCCAGAAAGGAGCGGCTGCCCGCTCTCAGCGGCCTCCGTGCGTTCGCGGCGCTGAACATTGTCTTCTACCACTTCTCCAATCCAAAATGGTTTGGGCCTTTTGCCCCCATCGTCGATAACGGCTACACCTCGGTCAGCTTTTTTCTCCTGTTGTCAGGCTTCGTGCTCGCGTACAACTATTCCGATCGCGCCCAGCAGGGCCAGCTCAGCGCGCGCACTTTCTGGGTGGCGCGCGTCTCCCGGCTCTACCCCATCTATATCGTTGCCCTCATCGTTTCTACCGGCATGCTCATCGATGAATGGCATGTGCGGCCGCATGCCCAGTTCGCGTGGGGTGTTGCGTTGACGCCACTCCTGCTCCAGGGTTGGATTCCCACCCTGTCAACCTTCTGGAATACCCCCGCCTGGACCATGTGTACCGAGGCATTCTTCTATCTGATATTTCCAGTCGTCATCCTGTGGAAGCGGCCGAAGAACGTAGGCTCCCTGGCCGCAATCCTGCTGGGACTGTGGCTGCTCGGCATGGTGTTGCCTACCCTGTACATGGGCCTGCACCCCGATGGCGACTTGCATCCCGGCCGCTACACCGATGGCTTCTGGATCCGCGCTTTAAAGTTTTCGCCGCCTCCGCATGTGCCATCGTTCCTGTTTGGGATTGTCCTGGCCGATCTCGATGCCCTCATTCCCCGGACCGCCCGCAAGCGCCTTCTCTTCGGTGTACTGGGCATGGTGGGCATCTATACGGTGCTCTACTTTGGCGATCACTTCCCGTTTCCGCTCATGCACGATGGCCTGATGATGCCGCTATTCGCGCTGGCCGTGCTGGGACTCGCGGGCAAAAACCTTATCGCAGGATTCTTTGGGTTCTTTCCCTTTGTCGCAGTAGGCCAAGCTAGCTATTGCCTCTATATTCTTCACTTTAATCTATGGAACATAATCCATAACTCGAATATTTTGGATCGGATGCATCTCCTGCGTTTCGACCCCTGGCTCAGCTATGGCATCCTCGTGACCGCGGCCGTCCTCTCCATGCTCTGGATCGAGCGTCCAGCCCAGCGCTGGATCAAGGCCACGTTTCCTCCGCACTAAACCTCCGCGGTTTCTGCGTGCGCTTCCTCCAATGAGCTCCGCAAGACCGTGCAGTTGCGTCCCGCGCCTTTGGCCTGGTAAAGCGCCTGATCGGCGAGCGCAAGAATTTCTGCTTCCTTCTCCGCGCACTCCGGCGCGACCACGGCCCCGATGCTGATCGTCAGCGAAAGCGCCGACCCGGCTCCCGGAAACGGACCCGTCGCAATGGCCGCGCGGATGCGTTCAGCGCCGCTCTCCGTTTCCTCGCGATTGCAGCCCGGCAGGATCACCAGGAATTCCTCGCCTCCGTAGCGCCCAACGATATCGTACGATCGTGTGGCGTGGGCGATGCGCTGCGCCATTTCCTTTAGTACCGCATCACCGGCCAGATGGCCGAGTGTATCGTTCACAGGCTTGAAGTGGTCTACATCGAGCATCAAAACTCCCATTGAGGCATGACTGCGAACACTGCGTTCGATCTCATTGTGCAACAGGTCGAGGAGAGCCCCGCGGTTCCACAGCCCGGTCAGCACGTCGTGCGTGGCCTGATGACGGAGTTTTTCCTGTGCCTCAAGCAAATCGTGCTGCAGTGACAAAACGCTGGCCAGCGACTCGCTTTTTTCTTTGTGCGCCGCTTCCGCCCGGATCCGAAGTTTATCGGCTTCTTCCAGCTGGCTCTGAATCTGCCGGGTCTGCGCGGCCACGCGCCGCCGCAGCACCAGATTCCACGCGGCAATCACCAGAACAATGGCCGAGAGCAGCGTCGCCAGCATCGCGGCGTGCAGGGGATTCCACCAGCTCGGCCGGCGCAGCACCCGAACGTCCGCCAGAGATCGCAGCAGTACGTCGAAGGATTCCGGTGTCTTGTCAAAACTGGTGTGGATGACGCAGATGCCGCGCACTCGAAGCCGGCTCCCCAGCTGCAGATTTCTCAGCGATTCCCCGGAACCGCTCGGCGAGATGACGCCGTGAAAATCGATGGTTCCGTCGGTGAGCCGCAAACTGCTGGTGCCGTCCCCCGCAACGGAAAAGTTCGGTCAGGATGCCCTCCACTTCAATGAGCTCCGCATCGTGTGAGCCGGCCATGGCCTGCGACGGAGTCAGCCGTGCCGGAGTGGGCAGGGGAGCAGTGCCCATGCGCCGAACCACTGCGCTGTCCAGAACATCGGTATAGTCGCCGATCGAAGGGAAGCCGGAGACGTCGACCCGGTCGCCGGGCCCAACGGTTGTCGGGTTTTCGGTAGTGACGAAGATCCCGTGCTCCGAATCCATCACCGATAAATGCCGGCCATCGAATGCTGAAGTGACCACCCCGCGGATGTGAACCCGGTGGCCTTGGCTCTTCCGCGCCCATGCGCGTGATCGCCGTAAAGCCGGTCAAATGGCGGGCAAATGGATCCTCCGGCGCTGCTTCCAGCACATCGATACAGGAGGGACTCGGCATGTACAGGTGAACGCCGATGAGCTGATTCCTCTGGTTGAAGCGACTGCCGATGGCTCCCCGTACCCGAACTTTGGCGTCAACCAGTCGGCCAGGGTCCCACGGCCCCCGGTCCAGAATGATCACCTCAAGCCGTTGGTCGCCCGACGCGAGGGTCATCACGACATTATTGTTGTCGAACGTTGTATGGCCGTCATAGTTCGTCCGTCGCCGCGGCCTGTCTACGGAACGAACGATGCCCTCGACCCCGACCCACCGGGAGTCGAACCCGCCCGTTCCCAGCCGGTCGAAGCTAACCGTCGGCGCCGCGGGCAATGGCGCGTGGCCCAGAACCCGAAAATGTGCCCGCAGCAAAACCGGAGCTACGTCGCCCGGACCGGTAACCCCGTCGACCGCCACGATATCGCCCGCCATCACCGCCGGCTCCTCGCCCCTGTTGAAATTGGCGTAGATACCGTCCGTCCTGTCCATCAGAAACAGCGCCCCAAACGAAGGCTGAAAATACGTGATCTGCGCATGATCGAGATGGACGGGGTAGTGCCGGGCCGCTTCTTCTGCGGAAAGTGTGTGCACCTCGCGAACAGTGTGAAAAATGGGAGTGGCGCTTTGCAGCGCCTGAGCCAATGAGGCATACAGAAGCCCGGCGCCCAGCACCAGGCAGAAAGGAAGTGGCCGGCGCCGAAAACTTACCTGCCGGCCGGCACTCGCCTTTCTTCTCCCATCCATCCGGCGTCCTTCAGTGGCTTCCTTGATCGCGCACTGCCCCCTGCATCGCTTATCGGCAGTTGCGATGAGCCCTCTAGGCCATCAGACGCTCCTGACGATCTCCTGAACAGCGCAAATTCAGTTGTGGCAAACATTCGTAACCGGAGCGAGATCCCCGCCTGCCCTCGCCGCAGGCCACTCCCTGGTTTTTCGCCCAAAAACGAGAGTCCGTTTATGCTCGCGAGACGTTCATTCCCGCCAGAACACCACGCATGTAGGCGAAGCTCTTCGAAACCCCTGGCATGGGATCGTCCCCGTGGACTTCGTATTCGAGGTCAACGAACCCACGATATCTCTGCGCGATCAGAGCCTCAAAGATCCTGCGGATCGGCATCTTGCCGTCGCCCACCGCCACCTGGCTCTCCTTGCTTTGGAAGTCCGTGAGGTCCTTCATGTGTATGTTGAAGAGCCGCGGGCCCACAGCGTGAATAGCCTCAACGACGTCGGTGCCTGCTCGAACCGTGTGTCCAACATCGATACAACAGCCAATGCGCGGGTCCATCCTGCGAATGTCCTTCAGGATGTCGAGCGGCGACGGCCACAGCTTGTCTTCCGGTCCATGATTGTGGATGGCCAACCGCACGTCATACTCCTTTACGAATTTTTCAATGCGCGGCAGCGTCTCCGGCGAGGGATCGCCCGCCACGATGACTTTGATCCCCGCCCGCTTTACATATTCAAATTTGCTGCGGATATCGTCGTCGGTCGCTTGCTGAAAGTAGATGGCCCCCGCCGCGTGCAGACGGATTCCCGCCGCCGCGTAATCCGCCACTGCCTGTGCCTCCGCCGCAGGATCCATCGGCAAATGGTCTTTTGCGTCCTTCGGATTCAGGTCGGAGACGTTCAGCTCCTTCATGAACCCGATTAGCTGCGCGCGCGTGAAGTTGCGGAAGGTATAGCTCGCCAGTCCCAGGCGAACTGGAGCGTCAGATTCCTCCTCCGGGCTGCGCGCCAGCGCGAATCCAGAGCGAGGAGCAATCGCAGCCGCCGAAGCCGCGGCGCCAGCGAGGACGAAGTTGCGGCGAGACATGCCAGGGTTCACAGGTGCGGCTCCCATCCCTTTTCATATTCGCGGCCCCAGCCCTTCATCGCCTCCGCGTCGCCCACAATCTTGCCGTTACTGGGGTCGAGTTTCAGTTCGCGCTGCGTCTCCCAGGCGATATTCGAAAGCTGCAGCATCGTCACCGCCACATTTCCCACTTCCACAGAGGAGCGCAGCTTCTCGCCCTTCGTCACCCCAGCAATAAAATTCGCAAAGTGGTCGTTCGTCATCGAGTCGCGGCCGATCAGGTCCGCGGACGACGTAGCCGTCTTCGGAATGCGGAACTCGCTGGTCTTATGTCCCGTGAGGTCGTAAATCTCGTACCCGTCTCGATCCACCAGCACCGACCCGCTCGTCCCCATAATGGTCGATCCGCGATCGCGGTTATACATCTTCATGCCGTTGCAGCACCGCCCGTCCCAACAGATCATCTTGTCTTCGTATTCAAAGTTCGTCACCAGCGTGTCGTAGAACTGCCAGTCATCTTTGAACTGATAGCGTCCTCCGGCCGCGTTAATGCGGCTCGGATAGTCAACGCCCAGCGCCCATCGACACACATCCACTTCATGGGTCCCGTTGTTGAGTGTCTCGCCCGTTCCCCACACGCGAAACCAGTGCCAGTTGTAGGGCTGCACGTTGCCCTTATACGGTCGCCGCGGCGCCGGACCCTGCCACAGATCCCAGTTTAGCGTCGATGGAACCGCCGCGTCTTTGCCCACGCCAATCGACTTACGCGTGTTCACGTACCACGCCATCGCGTAGTAAGCCCGCCCAATCACCCCATCGTGAATCTTCTCGACAATCTCGATGGTGTGCGGCGACGAGCGCTGCTGCGTGCCCATCTGTACCAGCTTGCCGTACTTCTTCTGCGCCGCGATCAGCAGCGCGCCCTCCGCAGGATTGTGGCTGCACGGCTTCTCGACATACACATGCTTGCCGGCCTCGACTCCCGCAATCGCCATCGGTGTATGCCAGTGATCGGGCGTTGCAATTGAGATGGCGTCGATATCCTTGCGCTCGAGAAGTTTGCGGAAGTCGCCTTCCGTCTGCGGTGCGTAGCCCAGCTCCTTTTGCGCCTCTGCGCCGAATTTCCCCATGATGTTGCTCTCAACGTCGCAAATGTACCCAACATGGGCCCTGTCGTGATTCGCAGCTAGTGCCGAAAGATGCGCGTATCCGCGGCCGTTCAACCCGATGATCGCGAAGTTGAGACGGTCGTTGGCGCCGACAATCTGCGCATAGCTCTTTGCTGTTGTACCCACAGCCATCCCAGCCGCGCCCATCGCAACAGTGTCCAGAAATTCACGACGTGTGATCATGCTGTCTCCATTAGAAAGTGAACCGACGAGCGTCAGCAGGTGGCGCCCGATGCCGCCAGGGCCTTCTTGAGATCCGCCATGCTGACCCGAGACGATGCTTCCGGAGTGCCCGCGCCGCGCCAGTGCGTTTCGAGGCTCACCGCGTAGTGATAGCCATCCTTGCGCAGCGCGCGCAACTGGCCCACCCAATCGACGACGCCCGTACCTACCGGCTGCCAATCGTATTTGCCGTCCGCCTTGCGCGTCACATTCTTCGCGTGGCAATGCCCGATGCGGTCTTTAGGCAGCAGTTCGTATGCCGTCGGAAACGGAACCTCATTGGCGAAAGTGCCGGCATTCCCAGGGTCCCAGTTCAGCATGAAGTTCCTGTTCGGAATCGCCTTCAGCACCGCCGCTGCCTCTTCGCCCGTCCCTGTGTTGCACGACATTTCGTTCTCGAGGATCAGAATGACATTGCTCTTCGCGCAGACCTCCGCTGCCTGACTCAGCTTTTCATTGATGGCTGCGCGATAAGGCGCCTGGTCGTCGAGCCGCCAGAAGTCGAAACAACGCACCCGGTCCGTCGCAAACGTCCGCGTCAAATCGATGCAATGGCCCAGCAGCGCATCCTGCTTGCTGAAATCCGTGTCAGCGTGGAACTGGTCGCGCTCCTGTCCGGCTTTGCGCGGCGCTCCAGGCCAGTCGACCTTATAGAGAGGGCTCGCAATGTCGGTCACGCGCAGGTTGTACTTCTTCAGGATGCGCGTAGCTTCCTTCAGCTCGTTCGCATCCAGATCCGTAATGTTTTTGTTCCACATACCGCGCAGCTCGATCCAGTGCAGACCAAAATCCTGCGCCGCCACAGAACACGCGTGATCGAAATCCTGCGAGATCTCGTCGTTGATCACCGAGAGCCGAAACGGACATTCTGCCGACACCGAAGCAATCATGGCGGATAGGGAAGAGGAGGGAAGTGCAGTGGCGCCCACTACCGCGAGGGCTCCAAGAAAACTACGACGGGTTGCCATCCATTTCTCCTGGGGCGAAACAGCAGTGGCCAGTATAGTCCCGCGTCAAACGCAATACGGCGGCCCCCCCAACGCCTGAATCTCTCCAGGCGGTACGGCCGATCTCGACTAATTGTTGTCAGTTCAGGCGCCTGATCGAAAGGCGCTCCGCCAGTCCTTGCACCACGCGCTCCACCGTATCCGACATCGTGATCGGAATCTCAGAGATCCGTTCCTCAGCCTGCGTGCGTGCGAAAAGTTCCGAGGTTTCGGAAAATGGAACGAAACCAACGGCTATTCAGGACGCAGCCGTGCGCGCCGCGAGGAGCGTCGTCAAAAGAAAAAAGGCGTCTGCTGTTTTGCAGACGCCTTCGACACCCTCAATTCCGTTACGTATTGATGGGGGGTAGAATCAAACCTGTTCCTGTCAGTTGAATGGTCTCAGCGGTCGGTGTCGAGCAATTGTCAAAACCGCTGCCCTCTCTTTTGAAACTGTGGCTCGGCAGCCAGTAGACGCCAGGTGCCACACGCGGAGAGACCAAAGCAGAAAAGCAAACAGGTTCTTCGTACAGCAATCTTTTAATGCTCGCAGAGATGGGCTGCAGAGCCTGCTCGGCGCGGGTATTTCCATATTTCCCGGCTGAAATCTATGCTCACTATAGGCAGGCGTCGGTGACCGTGGTATCCCACCTTCAGGTTGTCGGCGTCCCTGATACCGGTTACCGGCGGCCGAGTTAGACCGCTTTATTAGTCGAAGATACTCAAAAGCGAAGGGGCGAAATTCCTTGCGGAATCTCGCCCCTTCTGTCCGAACTTCCGAAGATCCGGCTTCGGCTACCGAATCGCAGCCTGGTTCTCAGGAACTGCCCAGGAGTTGCGAGTCACCCCGCGGTCCCTGTCATTCATGAGCCGATTGGCTGTAAGAACTCGCTCACCACCGTTCTAAGACATCCCAGTTTCCCGGAGCGTCCGTGAGTGTCGTTGCCGAGACTCTTGCGGTGGCTGCTGGCTCTCTTCGTAGGGAAGATTTCTCTTCCGTTGCTGTTGATTATGGCACGCGTTTCCTTGGCGCTTCCGCCAATATTTGTGTGCAAATTGAGCCGCCAATGTGGAAATGCTGCACGAAGTTCACTCCGTACGCCACTATCGGCGGCTCTGGCGTTCTCACCACGCCGCTCACCTGCCGCGCGACGCGACATTCGAAAGCCAGCATCCCGCTGCACGGCAGAAGGTACTACAAATGCACGCCCCGGCAGCATGATTTCGTTGCTGCAGCACCTTCGCAGATCGTCTCAATCAGGACAGCGGGCATAGCTTCTTTCCATCGATAAGGTCAAGGCTGGAAGCCAATCACAGACCGGGCTGTGACTTATGTCTCGCACCGCGCAAATTCTTAAGCGCTGCTGTCGAGGATCGCCTTCAGTCCCATTAGGTCGCACACAACAATGCTGCGTGCCTCCACCTGCAGCAGACCTTCCGCCTGCAGGCGCATCAGGTTCCGGGAAACCAGTTCGCGCACCGTGCCCAGCTGATGCGCCAGGTCCTGATGCGTGCCGGGAAGCTGAAACTCAAGCCCCTGTTCCGTCCGCTTCCCATCGCCCTCTGCCAGCCGCACCAGCACCGAGACAAGACGTTGGCGCACCGTTGCGAAAGACAGCTCCTCGATGATGCCTACCAGACGTCGCAGCCGGCCGCCCACCACTGCCAGCATTTTCAGCGCGACTTCCGGATGCCCCAGGCAGAAGCGCCGAAAATCATCCCGCGAGATAAACAGGATCTGCGAATCCTCGACCGCGCTCACTGACGCCGGGTAAGGTCCGCCATCGAACACCGGCAACTCCGCCACCGAGCCGCCCGGCCCTTCCATCGCCAGCACCTGCTCGCGCCCGCTCGCCGAGCTTTTAAAGATCCGAAGTTTGCCTTCTGCGATGATGTGCAGCCCCTTGCAGGTCTCCCCCTCTGAGAACAGCAGCTCCCCCTGCGAGACCCGCTTGCGAATGGCATGCGCTGCCAGCAGGCGCAGTTCGTTCGGTGACAGTCCGGAAAACAGCGAGACCCTGCCGAGCGCGGAGGCAACGTTTCCTTGTTCCGGCATGTTGAGAATAGTAGCGAAAATCGCCGGCCAGTGACTTAAGTCGCAGCCAGGCCAGGCGCCGGCACGTAGATTCACGGGCAGGAGATTGATGATGACTACCCCTCAAACCACCGTTCGAGACATCGCCCTCGACCAGCCTGCAGCGATTCGCGTTTTCGAGAAGTTCGGCATTGACTACTGCTGTGGCGGCCGCAAGCCGCTCACCCAGGCCTGCGAAGAACGCTCCCTCGATCCCCAAGCGGTCCTCGCCGCGATTGAGAGCGCCTCTGGCACTCCCGTATCCGGGCCCACCAACTGGGCCACCGCTCCGCTGGCAGACCTCTGCACCCACATCGTTGAGACGCATCACGCCTACGTCCGGGCCGAATTGCCACGCCTGCAGCAACTGGCGCAAAAGGTGGTTTCACGCCACGGAAACATGCGGCACGAGCTGCCCCGCATCCAGCAGCTGATCGACTCTCTCACAAAAGATCTTCTCGATCACCTGGCGAAAGAGGAAGCCGTGCTGTTCCCCTGGATCACTAACTTCGAACAAACCCCGCAGAACTGCGGACCACGGTCCCTCGGCTGCGGTGGCGCGGTCAGCAATCCCATTCGCGTCATGCTTGCCGAACACGATGCCGCCGGCGCGGTGTTGGCTGGCATCCGCGACCTCAGCCACGACTTCACGCCCCCCGAAGGCGCCTGCCCCACCTATCGCGGCTTCTATCAGGCGTTAGCAGAGTTCGAGAAGGATCTCCATCAGCACATTCATCTCGAAAACAACATCCTCTTCCCTCGCGCCATCGAGATGGACGAAAGTTGCGCCTGGCCCGATGCTTCTGAACTCGCTTGAGTGTTGTCATCCCGAACGCGCAGCGGAGGGATATGCGGTTGCTTTTGCAGCTTCCTTCGCTTCATCCCAGGACCGTTGAAGGCACTTCAGAAACATCACGCCGCGATTCGTCACACCATAGCCGGCGCGTGTCACACCTGCAGCACGTCCCCTTCGCGCGCCACCATCTCGTACAGTACCGGGTTCACGAAGAATCCCAGGAAGAGTCGCGAAATCAGCCCTGCCACAATCACAATGGCAAACGGTTTCTGCGTGTCCGATCCAATCCCCGTCGAGAGCGCCGCAGGCAACAGACCAAGACACGCCACCAGCGCCGTCATCATGATCGGCCGCAGCCGCAGAAGCGAAGCCTCCATCGTGGCCGTGCGGATGTCCTTGTTCTCAAGGCGCAGCTTGTTGATGTACGACACCAGAATCACCGCCGTCTCTACTGAAACCCCCATCAGAGCCAGCAGTCCCAGCGCGGACGATACACTGAACGGCGTGTGCGTCAGCTTCAAAGCGATCAGCGCACCCACCGGTTCGGTAAGAATCACGCCCAGAGCAATCGTTATCGGGAACTTGAAATTGTCGTAGAGCGCAAACAGGATCATGAAGATGATCAGCAGTGCCAGCGGTCCAATAAATTCCATCTGGTGCTTCGCCTCGAGCAGCTCCCCGTATTCGCCGCCCCACGCAATACGATAGCCGGCAGGCAGCGTCTTCGTCAGGTCTGCTATTGCCTTCTGCCCCGCGTCCACCGCGCTCTGCAGATCGCGGCCTTCCACGCTGTACTGCACGCCGATATACCGCGAATTGTTTTCGCGATAGATGAACGAAGCGCCGCTGGCCTCGTGAATATTCGCCAGCTCACTCAGCGGAAGCTGCTGCCCGGTCGGCGTTCCCACCAGCAGATTCCCAATCTGCTGCGCATTCTCCCGGAACTGTGGCTCCATGCGCACCACCAGGTCGAACAGCTTCTCCCCCTGAATCACCTGGGTCGCTGCTTCCCCGCCCACCGCCGCCTGCACTACCGCTTCCACGTCCGCAACATTGATGCCGTAGCGCGCAATCTTATCCCGATCTACATCGATCAGCAGGCTGGGCTGCCCCAGTTCGCGCACCACCGTCAGCTCCGCAAAGCCCGGCACCTCTGACAAACGCCGTTTGATCTCGAGCGCCTTGGCCTGCAGAACATTCAGGTCCGGTCCATAAATCTTCACGGCGAGCGCGCTCTTCAATCCGGTCAGTGCCTCGTCCACCGCGTCCTCGGCCGGCTGCGTGTAGTTAAAGATCACTCCCGGAAACGCTTCGAGCTTTTTCTGCACATCTTCCGTGAGTTCCTTCTTGTTGTGGATCTTGCCGGTTTTCCAGGACGCATCGTTGTACGGTTTCAGCCCCACATAAAACTCATCGTTGAAAAATCCAGTCGGATCCGTGCCGTCGTCCGGCCGTCCCAGTTCCGATCCCACATCGGTCACCATCGGATACTGCATCAGGATGTTCCGCACCTGAGGGGAGAACCGGCTCGATTCTTCAAACGAGATCGTGTACGGCAGGGTCGCGCGCACCCAGAGTGCCCCTTCATCCAGATGCGGCATAAACTCGCCGCCGATAAAAGGCACCAGCAGCAGAGTCGCGCCAAAAATCAGCGTCGCCATCACCATCGTGAGCTTCGGGTGATCCAGACACCACGCCAGCTCGCCCTTATATTTGCGGCGCACCCACTCGAACGGCTTATTCACCCGCTCGTGCACGCCCTTCTTGAACCAGTACCAGCACAGAATCGGCACAAAGGTCAGGGTCAGGATCAGCGAGCCCACCAGCGCAATGGAAACGGTATTTGCCATCGGGCGGAACAGACTACCCGACGGCCCCGTCAGCGCATAAATCGGAAGATAACCCGCGATGATCACCGCAACGGAATAGAAAATCGGACGGTCCACGTCTTTGGCCGCGGCCACAATCACTTCCATCAGGTCGTACTCGGTGCCCTCCCGCTCTCCCAGCTCTCTGAAGATGTTCTCCACCATCACCAGCGTGCCGTCGATCAGAATTCCAAAGTCGATGGCCCCAATCGAAAGCAGATTCGCCGCGATGCCCTGCGCGTGCAAAAAGATGAACGAGAACAGCAGAGACAGCGGAATGGTGAGCGCGACGATGACAGCGGCGCGGAAGCTGACCAGAAAACACATCAGCACTACCAGCACCAGGATCATCCCCATGACCATGTTGTGCTCGACGGTGTCGATAGTCAGCTGCACCAGATCGCTGCGGTCGTAGTACGGACGGACCTTGATATCCGGCGGAAGAATCTGCTCGTTCAGCTGGTTCGTCTTATCCTCTACGCCCTTCAGCACGTTCTGCGTCTGCTCGCCGCGGCGCATCATAATCACGCCTTCCACGGCATCGTCCGTCTTGTTGAACCCGAATTCGCCCAGACGCGGCGCATACCCGATCCCCACCTGACCA
Source organism: Acidobacteriaceae bacterium (assembly GCA_036490815.1). Lineage (GTDB taxonomy): Bacteria > Acidobacteriota > Terriglobia > Terriglobales > Acidobacteriaceae > Palsa-343. The sequence goes on along the minus strand of DASXDF010000063.1, from coordinate 53,580 downwards.
ATGTCCCGGATGCGAGTGGGCACCCCGTTCTGCGAGCCAACCACTACGTTGCTGATGTCGCTGGTGTCCCGAATCAGCCCCAGACCTCGCACGTAATAAAACTGTCCGCCCTGAGAATAGAAACCGCCGCCTGCGTTCGAATTGTTGACCGAGAGTTGCTGCACCACCATGGGCACCGTCACGTGGTATGCGTAGAGGCGCGCCGGATCCAGCAGCACCTGATACTGCATCACCGTTCCGCCGAATCCGGAATCGTCCGCCACCCCGGCAACCTGCTTGTACTCCCGCTCAATCACCCAGTCTTCGTAAACCTTCAGTTCCTGCGGCGAGCGATCCGGGCTGTCAATCACGTACCGGTAGACAAGTCCGGAAGGACTGGCGAGCGGCGCCAGGCTCGGCGTCACGCCCGTTGGATACGTCACCTCACTCAGCCTTTGGAACACCACCTGGCGCGCCCAGTAATCGTCCGTGCCTTCATCGAACGTCAGAATCACATCCGACAATCCGTAGAGCGAGATCGACCGCATCACCGACATTTTCGGCACGCCGTTCATCTCTACTTCGGTCGGTACCGTCACCAGCCGCTCCGTCTCTTCCGCGGCGTGGCCCGGCCATTGAGTGATGATCTCCACCATCGGTGGCGACAAATCCGGATAGGCATCCACCGGCATGTGGTGGAATGAAATCGCTCCCCCCACCGCCAGAAACAGAACCATCATCAGGATGAGGAACCGCTGCCGAAGCGCGAACTGAACGATGCGATTGATCATGGCAAGTCCTCTCCTCAGTGCTGGATCGAATTGGCAAACTGAAGGAAGAGGCTGCCGTCGCCCACGACCTTTTCTCCCGGCGAGACGCCCTTCACAATCTGGGTCAGGCCACCTTCGCTTTCTCCGATGTCGACATCGCGCCGCCCGAATTGGTTGGTCCCGGTTGCGACATAAATGAAGGGTTGGTTGTTATCGTCCCGCATTACCGACGCGTTCGGTACCGCGATGGCCCTGGCCACCACGCCCGCCGTCACCATCACTGTGCAATACATATCCCTCTTCAGCTTTTCGCCCGGGTTGTCCACCACAATTCGTGCCTGCAGCGTTCGCGTGTTCGGGTCCAGCGCAGGCGATACATACGAGATCCTTCCGTGGAAGGTCCCAGGATAAGCATCCGTCTGCACCGCAACATCCTCGCCGCTCTTCACGAAAGCCAAATCGGCCTGATACACATTGGCCAGCACCCACACCGTGCTCAGGTCAGAGATGGTAAACGCCTGCGTCTGCCCCGCCTGCACCACCTGTCCGGGCGAAACAAGCCGCTCCACCACCTCGCCGCCAATCGGTGCCAGCACCGGAATCTGTGCTGAGGCAGGAGCCTTCGCCAGGTCAGACGGGTTCTTGATGCCCAGAATTTTCATCCCCTCCTCTGCCGCATCCAGATCCGCGTGTGCCTGGGTTCGATCCGACTCCGCTTGTTCCAGGTCCCGCTCCGCAATGGCGTGGTGCTGATAAAGATCCTGCGCGCGCGTGTAGTTCTTCTCGCTCAATCGCGATGAATCCGCCGCTTTCAAATACGCATCCAGCAGCTGCGAGTAATCCGGGCTGCTCACCTCCAGCATCGGCTCGCCCTGTTTCACATCCTGTCCGGGAACTACAAGGATTCGCGTCACCGGTCCGCCAACCTGCGTGATCACTGGAGTCGTCCTGAAAGCGTTGTAAGCCACCGCCCCAGTCAGGCGCAGCGTGCGCGTCAAAGGGGCGGGCTCCACGGTCACCACCTGCACGTGCGCCATCTGATCTTCAGGAATCGTGAACAGCCGCGGCGTCGCCGACGAAGCCGCCCTCGCAGAGTACGATGTCATCTGGCTGGCGTGTTCGCGATCCGCTGAGCTGCAGCCGGCGAGCACCACCGCGCACGCAAGTGCGGCTGCGGCTGCGCCTCGAGGGCAGGGAATAGATGCAAACGTCATGGCAAGCTCCTGGTTCCCACCGCTTCCCGCATTTGCTCTACCGCGAGCAGATACGAGGCTAGTGCCTGGCGGTAGGCAAGTTGAACGGCGCGATAACTGCGTTCTGAATCGAGAAAATCGAGAAGGCTCGCCGCACCACGCTGGTACGCGTACTGATTAATGTCCCGCGACTGCTGCGCCTGATCGAGATAGCCGGACCGGTAAAGCCCAACAATCTTGTCGTTGCTGCGCAAATTCTCAAACGAGTCCTTCACGTCGGTCAGCACCTGCCCTTGCGCGAACTTCTCCTGCTCCTGGGCCTGCATTACCGTATATCCTGTGCGCGCTATCTCTCCCTGGTTGCGATCGAAGAGAGGCAACTGCATCTGTCCGAACAGCGAAACGTCGCTGTTCTGGATGTGCGTGTAACTCGCCTGACCGGTGATGTCTCGCTTCCCGATCGCTTTCTGCAATTGATACTGACTGTTCGCCGCCGATATTCCCTGCTGCGCCGCGCGCAGGTCGGGCCGATTCTGCAATGCCTTCGCTTCGAAATCTTCGAGATTCCCGCCAACCGCCTGGTAATCGAAATTCGGAGCCACATCGTAATCGGCTGCCACTGATTCATATCCGAGTAACTGCCGCAGATCGGAAAGTCCCTGCACCCGCGCCAGCTCCGCAGCCGACACATCCTGCTGAAACTGCAGCATCTGCAGCTTGATCTTCAGCAGATCGTCTTCGCTCGTGTCCCCCGCCTTGTACCGCGCTTCGGCAATATCGACGGTGTTCTGAAAACTCTTCAGATCCTGTTCTGCCAGCGCCAGCGTCGATTCCGCCAGTTCCACGTTGATGTATTGCGAAGCCACATTAAATGTCAGCCCTCGCTCAGTGTCCGCCACCTGCGAACTCGTTTGCGCCGTCACGTCTTTCGCCGCCTGCAAACGGTGCTGCCGCTTCTTGCCACGTTCGAACAGATAGCTCACGCCCAGGTCGAACTGCGCCGTATTGTCCAGATAATCCGAGCTCAACTGACTTGGCTGGAAGAGCGGGAGAAACTGCACATCGCCCAGCAAGACCGGATCCGGACGAAGATTTGCGGTCACTTCCTCCGCCTGGCTCTGCTGGATCGTCGTTCGTGCCGCCAGCAGGCTGTGGTTGTGTTCCAGCGCCAGTCGAATCGCATCGTCCAGCGAAACGATCGCGCTTCCTGGTTTTTGCGCCAAAGTCTGCACCGGTGGTGCGGGCGCGCTCTGCGCGGGAGCCGTCTGTGCACCGGCGTGTCCAGGCGCCAGGATCGCGAGTAGGAAAAGTGGAATACACCAACGTCGTAAACGCATGGGCACTCAGCCTTTTTAGGCAGCAAATTGCACGGATTGGTGTGCCGCGGACGGCACATAGAGCAGGCAGGGGCTAAGCGGGCGGCGCTCGTGCCGGAACTTGCGGTGTCACCAGATAGGAAATCGAGTCCGCTGCCAGCGGCTCCGGACCCGGCTCATCTTTGATCAGCAGATCCCCGCTCACCACGGCCACTGCCGGTTCAACAACCTGATGGCTCAGGTGACAGATCGGGCAGGTTTCCGCGGAGGTATTCGTGTGCCGATGCCACACCTGTCCCAGCGTCGTCCCGATCACCACCGCAAGAATGCAGATCGGGATGACGAGACGCCAAATCGATTTCCAACTGCTCCCGTTGTCGGGATCGCTCATCGGTGCTGGAGACACGTCACATTAGTGTAATCCCGAACGCAACTCTCATGGAGCCTGCGCCGAAAGTCTCCAACAAAATACCAGCGGTGTGGTGACTGGCGCCATCAATGAGTCTCCCTGGTGTACTGGTTGGGCGCGCCTGGCGTGGAGATGCTGCCTGTCACCGGTACCGCGGCTGCATGATCCCGCTCCAACGCATGGGTGAGCGTGATGCCGCTGCCGGAAACTTCGGAGGCAACCGCATGCGCATGGGCAAGAGGTTTGGTGATGGTGATGGACGCGGGACCGCGCCGGTTCACCGAGTCAACGACCGCAGTCTCCTGGTTGGCGCCGTTGTCCAGTGTGATGGTCTCGCCGTCAGTAAACCCCATGGCGCTGGCGACGGGGATCGTGGTCGCCCCGGCGCCCACTGCAACGCGCACGGTGGTAGCTCCCGACGTGCCCACCGTCGCGACGGCCGCGGTCTCAAGGTTCGTGCCCGTATCGATGCGAATCGTCTGACCGGCAACAAAGTCTTTCACGCTCGCAACCTTAATATTCGTGGCGCCGGCGCTGGAACCGGCCGCCATGGCGGTGGCGGGCGCGGTCACAAAATCGGCGCAGTTGCTGCCGGTATCCGAACCGTCGGGGAACCGGCCCGCGCTGATATTGAACTCAGGAGCCGAACCGAACGGGCCAGGGCCCGAGCCCGGTCCTGGGGCGACGACGTAGCAGCCCCGCTCCTCAGGGCCGGAGGTCGCCTGATAACCCTGAGCCGCCCATGGATCGACAAGGCCCCCGTAGTTCAGGCTGTCCACCACCAGCCCGGCGGCATCGCGCAGCACCATGCTGCCGGCGTTGAGCGTGACGGTAAAGTCGAAGTAAGGAACATTGGTAGTGAGGGCCGGCCCGCCAAACCACTGGTTGGGAGCCGGCGTCCCCTGGTAGCCCGCCGTGGTGACGGCCGCATCGCGCACCACTGCGTCGATGGGGTGGCTGCCTGCCAGCGCGCGGTCCAGAGTGATGCCGGTTCCAAGCGGCTCGACCGGCTCGTCGCTCGAATGGGCGAAGGCGGTTGCCGGCTCGAAACTGATCCCGGTTCCTCGATCGGTGAAGGGAAGGTTCGACGCGTGGCTGAAGCGCAGCGGACCAGCGAGTTCGAGCCCGGTCCCTGGAGTGACCACATCTTCATTGTCGGCATGCGCCTCGCCGAGCGCGGGCGTGACGTCAAGGATCGCCCCGCCACGGCCCGGGGGGCCAACGGCGGTCACGGTGACAGTGGTGTCATGCCCAGCAGCGCCGACGGTCAACTTGTCGCCCACTGCGAGACCGCGGGCGTTGCGCACCTTGATATTGGTGGCGCCGGCAGGCGCATCCGCTGCAAGATTGGTGCGCCTTGTCGGCGTGCCGACATTTGTCACGGTGACGGTCTCGATACCATGGCCGACGCTGTCAATGTCCAGCCTGATCTTGTCGCCGGTCGTAATGTTGGCGACGGACGTGACCTTAATATTGGTGGCGCCGGCGGGCGCGTCCGCGGCCAGATAAGCCTGCGTTCCTGGCTTACCAACGGCGGTCACCGTAACCACTTCGTCGCGCTCCTCGGTTCTGTCAACTGCGGGAAAGGTGGCGCCATAGCCGAGCGCGATTTTTTCGCCGACCACGATGCCTGTGGTTCGGAATACTGGCACATTGGTCGATCCCGCAGGAAGAGTGATGGGGCCATCAGGAAGTGGCTGCCACACCGTCGTATTATTGGCGGCCGCTGTTCCAATGCCTGCGACTTTTCTGGTCTCCGCGCCCGCGCCTTCGCCGACGCTGATCGTGTCGCCGACGGATATCCCGGTCGTGCTCCTGACGTGGAGGACAGTATCGCCCGCGCGCGCCGGTGCGACCAGCCCGGAGTTGGCCAGGCCCAGCAGATAGAAGCCGCGGGCGGTAAGCTTTGTTCCGGACGGAATCCTAATGGTCGAGAAGCTGGCCTGTTGGGTCGGATGTTCCGTCAAAGTCCAGTTGGATATATCGACACTGCCGGCTCCGGCGTTGTAAAGCTCAATAAACGAGTCGGTCGCGTTGTTAGCAGGACCGGAGCTGACGCGGAATTCGTTGATCCGGATTGGCCTGACGTTGCGAACCTTCTCCGCTGAGGTCGCTGCTTGCTCCTTCCCGCTGCCGGAGTTTGTCCATGACGCGTTGGCGACGAGGTCACCGTCGAAAGCAGCTGCGCCCGAAGTGATCTGGAAAGTTGCGTTGACGCTGGCGCCGGGTGCGACGAGATCAGCGAACGCTTTTGACGTTTCACGGGTACCGCTCACCTGGGACGACCACTGCTGGTTCGGCAGGGAGAGGTTCAAACGCAGATTCGATACCGGCGCCGTTGTTGAATTCGTGAAGATCACGGTCGCGTTCTGCGACGAGCCCGGCGAGAAGATCTGCAATCCTGGCGGAGTTGCCGTTGCCGATTCCGGTGCAATGCTCAGCAGCGGCGCTGCGTATCCAGCGGCGACGACATTCGCCTGCACCAGTTGGTCCGTGGCGTCGGTCGGGAAGGTACCTGCGGCGGTCATCGCGCCTTCATAAAATGTGCCCTGCGAGCTGTTGCTGTTATCGCCGCCGTTGCCCAGAAGTATCGCCCCCTGCTTGCGCATCGGGTCATACGTGGAGTTGACGCGGGGTCCACTGAACATGACCGACAGCGCGCCCTGCTGCGCGTCGCCACCCATCGAAGTCCAGTGATGTGGTTCGCCTTTGGCCATCGCGGTCACGAACCGCCATGTGATGTTCGGCAGGGTTGTGCAAAGTTTCGATCCGTCCGGATTAACGCATCCGACCAGATTGTTTTCCTGGTCGGTCATGATCCATGGGCCGGTCTTTGTCCCGTGAAACCACGGACCGGCATCGCCGAAGTAGGCCGTCTCCATCGTTCCGTTGTCGTCGTCGCGGCTGTCAATTTCGGCGTTGCCGTAATCGAAGCAGCATCCCGCGTTGAAGTGGTGGCCGTTAATCACCCAGTACTGTCCTTCCGCCTGGTCGTCGACCGCCGGGCCCCGCGGGTCGTCTTCCCGAAGGCCCATCCCCGGCTCAATAAAGACGCCGTACACCTTGTGTCCCATAATCGTGATCGGCGCCATGTCGGCGATGGGCAGATTGTTCAGGCCGCCTATCGCCGGACCGCTGAATCCCCCCCGAGGCGCCTGCGTCAGGTCGTTATGCTTCGGCGATTGGTCGTAGATCGTCGTGATCCAGCAATAAGTGTTGGCGCAGAACCTGTCCTGTGCAGCTGCATCGGCGTATCCTCCCGCATCCTCGACGGGTGAGGCCACCGGTTCGACGACCCCAATATCTAGCTTCTTGCCGTCGGTCTGACGCAGAACCTGATACAGCGGGCCGCGATACGAAGCGTAGAGTGCCCGCGTGGTGCTGTGCGCCGCCACGCAGGGATCGCCAGCGGCTGCATACACGTCGCACGGGCCTTGCGGTCTCGATGGAGCAGCATCGGTTGCGGCGCCAGCCCTTTCGGTCATGGTCATCGTCACTCCCATCAGCGCGGACGCCAGCACCAGTGCAATCCTGACTCTTGTTTTCATCCTGTCCTCTCTGCGTTGCTCCATCCGTTGCGGGCCGGAATCCATTCGAATTCCGAAAGAGCTAGGTCGCTCTCTCCGTACAGAGCTGTCTTATGTGTCTGAACTGCCCCGGTAAACGTATACCACTATTTTCGGCCGGGGTGTCCCTTCCTACGCTGCAACCTGCACGAAGCGCTCCCCGCTCCCTGCTATGGATGGCCAAGGCCGAGCAGTGTTAGGAACTGGTTCCAGAAGCCCGACGCCGCCTGAAAGCCCGTTCCCGAAGCAGTAAGCTTCAGTGGCGCGTGCGGATCATCACTGGCAATTGTGAACTCGGCCATGAGCGCGCCGCTGCCCGATGGAGAGAACTGCACGGTGATATCCGATTCGCCGCCCGGTGCTATGGCGATAGGAAATGTGGGCGCGGGATTCAGCGAGAAATCCGCGCTGCCGTTAGAGAGAATAATAGAGGTGACGTTCAAAGGCGCCGTGCCTACATTAAAAAGCTGCACAGTAACGGCTCGGTTGGTTCCGGTGGTGACGGTGCCAAAACCGATGCTCGCGATCGGATTCGTGGCGAGGCGTTGAACCAAACCGGTGTTCACGCCCGTGCCGCTGGCAGGAATGGTGCGCGCGGCCTGTGTCGGATCGTTCGTGGTCAGGCTCAGAATTGCGAAATCGTCGCCGGCCGCAGTGGGAGCGTAGGTCACCTGGAAGGCCTCTGTAGCGCCTGGAGCGATCGAGACCGGCAGCGCGGGCGTGGTCGCAAAGGTGAATGTGCCGGGGCCGACGACGCTGCTGGCGGAGATATCCAGCGACGCGTTGCCGCAGTTGTAGATGTAGAACGGCAACGTGACAGATTGCCCGGTGGCAACAACGCCGAAGGCAAGATTGTTGTCCGATGCAAAGCTCGGGCCGCCGGTGGGTCGGCTGACTTCGTAGCAACTTCGTCCATAGGTTCCCACCCGCAGAACCGGCGGCGAGACGGAGTTGTCGATCGCCAATGAGTTGCAGCAGACCATGGGAAGCCCCGCCCCGTAAATCTTCCATGTAGCTGTGCCAACCGCGCTGGAACCGCTCCCGGTAATAGCGGCGTCCGCAGAACGGAGCACACCGGCGTCGCCGGCCACCACGATCGCCGACGGAGTAGCGCTGGTATCGAAGACCACCGAGCGCAGCGGCAGATCGGGCAAGTTCCCGACCGGGCCGTTGCCGTCGGTCCCGCTGACATCGGTCCAGTTGGCGCCGCTGTCGACGGAGAGAAAGACGTGCCGGGTCCGGTATTTGGCGTTGATGGCGGACACTCCGCCATACACCACAGCAATGCGCTGCGTGTTGGCAGGGTCGATTGCAATGGAATTGACGGGGCCGATGGAAATGCCCGCGCCGCCCGGCGTGGTGTTAAGCGGAGCCACATCCCAATGGCCCCCGCTGTCGGTCGAGCAGTGAACAGAACCGTCGAAGGCGCCGGCCCACACCAGGCCCGCGGTCGCCGCCGTCGTCACGATGCAGGTAATGGACTGGGCAGGCGCAAGGGGCGTAGCCGTGAAGGTCGCCCCGGAGTCCGGGCTTTTAAGAATAACGTTGCCCTCACTGACGTACACAGTGCGGGCGGCGGCGTTGGCTCCGGTTTGATCCAGAGCGATGGCGCGCGCTGAACTGGGGGTGGGGTTGGTCAGTCCCTTCCCGATGGTGAGAGGCTTGTTGTACGTAGCCGCCCAGGTGGCTCCCGCGTCGGTGGACTTGATGAAGTACTCGTCGTCAAAGCCGTAGACGATGGTGGGATCGGAGGGGTCGACGGCCACCAGCCATCCATCGCCGTTGATGCCCGCGTGCCACTGCCCCGCAATGTCGGTGGGGCGATGGCCCATTGTGCCTGTATCCTGGCAGCCGCCGTAGGTGAACTGGTTGGGCACTCCCTTGCCCGCGTCGGTTCCGCCTTTGCCGATATCGATACCGCGAAAGAGATTGGTGGCGATGGAGCCGTTGATAGAATTCCAGGCTTGTCCGCCATTGTTGCTGGTGGCAATGCCGCCGTCGGTTCCCGTGTACAGCGGAGTGAATGGGATAGCAGCCGGAGCGGCAGGCGGCACCGGCCGGTGGGTCGCCGGACTGAAGACGAGAGCGTGGTTATCCCAATGCACTTTTGAGGCGGTGATGGCGGCGGGCTGAAAGGTCGTGCCCCCGTCCCCCGACAGCCAGAGCTGCTGGAAGCCGGCGTAGACCCGTTGAGAATTGAGCGGGTCGACCCCAAGGGTGAGGTCGTAGTGGGTCTGGCTGAAGCCTGCATTGTTGACGTCGTTGCTGAGGTTCTTCGAAGCCACGGTCGTCAGGTTGATAAGTTGCGTCCAGGTAGAGCCGGAATCGGAGGAGCGGAACAAGCCGACATAGCTGGATGTGCCATTGGCGAGAGTGGTTTGCACGCTGACATAGAGGACGGAGCTGTTGGCCGTGGCGCGATCGAATGCAGATTGAGCGATGACGAAGGCGCGATAGGGAAGTTGGGGAGCGGTGGGATCGCTGAAGAGGTTGGTGGGGAACGTGATGCCGGCGTTGGTGGATTTGAGCAGGCCCACGTTGGGAAGGGGATTTCCGCTTGCGTCGGTCGAGGTGCCCCTCACGCCGCAATACACGGTTGTGGCAGGAGTCGCCGAATCGAGCAGCAGGCAGCAAATGTTGCCGGGCACGACGGGCTGGCGATCATCGAAGGTGGGGGGATTGGCGCCGAAGTTGCGGCCTCCATCGACGGAACGAAAGAGTCCGTTGCTGGTGGCCACCAGGAGACAATCCGGCGCGGGACAGACGATGCGAAGGATGCCGACGTTGGCGAAAATGCTGCCGAAGTAGCCGCCGTCGACAATGCTCCATGTGAGCCCGGCATCGGCGGAGCGATAGATGCCCGCGCCCTTGGTGAAGGCCGAGCCGCCATCAAAGAGATTGCCGCTGCCCCCGTAGAGAATTTTGTTGTTGCCTGGATCCATACCGATGGCCCCCATCGAGATGGAAAACATCTGGTCGGTGAGCGGAGCCCAGGTGGTGCCGGCGTCGCCCGTTTTCCAGATGCCTCCATCGTCGGTGGTGATGTAGAGGATCTGGTCGCTCGCGCCGAGGGGATCGATAAGAATGTCGGTGACCTCTCCGGAGTCAGGGCCGACGCCCATGAAGATCTGATCGCCGTTTACGACAAGAGGGGCAGGACCGATCTGCGTCCAGAGCACGCTGGCATCGAGGTCCAGTTGATAGAAGTCGGCCACTGCCTGCCGCCACACATCCGGGCGCGGCACGCCGGCTGGGTCGGAGTGGTCGAGGAGGAAGGCCGGACCGCTCTCGCCCACGTCGTAAGGATCGATTGTTCTGATTGGGTCGGCCATCGTTCAGCTCCTCAGCTTCGTTGGATCGGTGTTTCCTCCGGGGCGAAAGCCCCACCTTCTGACCGCGGCATCATCGCCTTCATGCCGCGCCCTTGCCCGAACTCAGGATTTCGAATTGCCCGGCGGCGGCGGTGGCATCATCCGCATCCAGCCCTCGGTGCCGCTGGCCGGATCGGGGCGAAGATGCGCGTCCTGCGTCGCTGCCACGATCGGGTCCTCGGCCCACGTTGTGATATCCGCGCGATGATCCCAGCTCCATGTGCCGTGAATCTCGTTGGGAACAGGCATACGCAACGTCTTCGGATCCACCAGCACCGGCCCGAACCGGAACGTGGGAGAGAGAGCGGCCAGCGCCGCGGCCACCCACTCCCGGCGCATCCCGATGTCTTTACGCGGCAGCACGCCGGAGATCGCATGCACGACACAGTGCGGCTCAACCAGCAGCGTCAGCGCCACTTCCTGATTCGGCTGGATCGTCATCAAGCCCGCATCGACATAAGGGTGTGTGACCGGGCTGTTGCCTTCAGTCGCCGTGTCGCCAATGTCATCGGAAAAGGTCTGGTAATAGTCCGGAACCAGATTGGCCTGCTGCAGGAATCCACGCCCGGGACCCACTTCCCGCGCGAAGCCCGCAACGGCAGTATCGGCACAGTAAAGGCGCGTGTAGTCGTCGTTGACGAAATATCCCAGCAGCCCGTCCTGCCACTGGGGCAGCGCTCCGAGCCGGAGCGAGAGCGGTTTGGTGTTGATCACAGAGGCGTCGATGGGCTCCTGCACCTCGAGCTTGACACGCGCGCGCAGAATAACCACCGGGTGGCCGACGAGTAAAGACAAATGCTCGTCCGTAGAACTGCCAAACGGATCGACGGTCCACAGCGTGGAGTCGATGATGCGGAGCATGGCGCTGAGCGCGTCCTCAGGCAACCCGGTGTTAGTGGCATCGGCAAGCCCCCACTGCAACAGGCCCTCGGCCACGCCGGCCGCATATTGGTTGGGGACCGCGCGCGCCGGAGACTGCCCGACGGTCGACGGAACGCCCGGCGCATCTTCCCAAATCACGCCTGCCTGCGGGTCGGGACGGACGAAGCCGAGATTCGCACCAGCGTCGTCGAAGAACTCAAGATCGCCGTCGAGGTGATTCGGCATCAGGAATCCGCAAACCGGCGAGGTCGTCGCATTGGCTTCGTTCTCCGAGCCATCCGCCGCCATGTAACGGAACCAGAGGCGCGCGGGCGAGGTGTAGCGCGGTGGCAGCGCGAGTAGCTCAGGACGGCCTGGAGTTTGCAGCGGCTCGGATTCGATCAGTTGCGTCGAGTCAATGATGGCCGTGTCGCTGGAACCGGCCAGATCGAGAAACTGGCCGTAGCTATCGACCAAACGCAACCGCAGAATGCGGAGAAATCCCGCGCGCAGCGGGATAAAGGGCGCGGGGATGGAATGGTCCGCTGGCGCCGACTTGCCGTCCGGCAAATAGCCTCCCCGCATCTGGCGGGTGAAGTTGTCCGCCGCTCCCGCAAGGACGTCCATGCTGTCGAGCGTGTCGAGAATATCCTGGAGCGCGCTGCGATCGACCGGCGAGATCGTCGCATTTCCGTTGGCCGGCGGAGTGATCTTCACCTTGATGGTCTCCGCCATCTTCGCGTAGGACCCCAGCGCGATCTGGGCGTAGACGGAGTGGTGCGCCGGGGTGGTATTGGGGACGAGAGACCCGGCGCCGCCCGCGGCCTGCGCCTGGGTCATCGCAATGCGCAGGCTGGCTGCCGCCGTTGCAGCCGCACCCCCGGTAAGATGTGCTCGCCCGGAGAGGGTCAGGCTGCCCGCCGGTTGCGGCGCAGACTGTCCATTCGCCCCCGCTTGCTGAGTGGGATCAGGCGCTGCCGGCGCGATGCTGGGATCGGTGGAGTAGTCAATCTCGCCCAGCGTCCAGTCCGCCGCGCCGTTAGTTGAAGGGATGTATTCAATTTGCCAGTCGAGATGAATGGGATTCCACGGCTGGATCGGCGGCGTGACCGCGATGGGTGAAGGCAAGGTGCCGACGATGCCGCTGTGAGCAACCAGCGGACCATGGTCGAACCGCGGATCGCGCGTAGCCCACCAAGCCGTCTGCTCGACGACAATGTTCTTGGCCACCGCGTTGATCTGCGCACTGGTGGGGGCGGCTGCTGCCGGCGGCGCTGCCACGGTAGCCGCGGGCCCGGCATTGTTGGTGACCGCGAGACGGAAAGGGCTGACCGGCGTCAATGCTGCCTGTGCCAGGTTGACCGCAGCCGAGGGGTCCAGTACCACCAGTTCTCGGAGCAGGTCTTCGCATTCCGGGGGAACGCTGCCGTTTTCGACGCTGCGTTCCAGCACCGGATCGGCGGTGGACGCGGGGCGATAGATCAGCGCTTGCGCACTTGTGGATGAGGAAAGATTCGCGCTGACGGCCTCCGCATAAAAACCGGAGAGACGGCAGACCAGAGTGTTGTCCTGCGAAAGCCGTGTGTCTGCGCCATACTTAAAGGTCCGGCTTGCGCCTTCGAGCAGAAAGACCGGTTCGCTCGGATAGAACAGCCGCGGCAGCGCGCGATTCACCACAGCAGTGTGCGCGGGTATTGGCGGCGTTGCCGGCGCATGGTTCACGGCGTTGATTACTGACGACAGGCCCCCGTGCAGGAAGGTAGTCTCGCGCACCGTTTCCAGAGACTCGGAATATTTCGCCGCAGCCGTGCCCCCAAGCTTCACCCTGCTTTCCGTAAACCTTCCGCTGGTGAACGCTTGTTGCTGCGCGTTGGAAGCGGCCACCGTTCCAGCGAAAACTCCCGGGCCCGGCTGAACCGGATTAGGAAGCGGCGGCGGCGTATCCGGCATGGCCGGGATGTTGATGGTCTCCGTTGTGGATCCGCCATCGAGCGATCCGAATGCTGTCGCCTGCAGCAGCGCATCCAGACGAGCGCGTCCGTCGGGCTGCTCCAGATCCGCCAGAGAACTAAGCAAAAACCCTTCCAGGATGCCCGCCTCATTGGGCAAATTGTTGTGTTTGGCAACCAGCGCCGCAAGCGCTTCAGTCAGCGTGTTGCCAACCGCGACGTTGATGGCCGAGGCCGCGGGCGGACCTCCCGTCTCTCCCGAGAGCAAACCGGTCTCATTCCCCGGCCAGCCAACCGTGGGCCAGCCAATGGCCACAACGCAGCCATGCACCAGGATCGCGTTGGGCCACCACGAGCCATCGGTGGTGTAAGGGCCCAGCGCTTCGCCGGTGCCACTGAACTGCGGCATCGACGACGGCTCATCGGAGACGGCGAATCCGACGTTGGGCGCAGCCGAATTCAGCGCGTCGTTGTACGCCAGAGCGGAAGCAGAGAAATTGATCTCCAGTCCAAGGCCGCGCGCGGCAACGATGTAAGTGCGCGCGTGCTCGATGGATTCGTCGAGTTCACCCTGCGCGAGTTGCCACTGATACTCCTCCATCTTGTTGTTGAAGTCGGTGAGCGAGTGAACCTGCTGATCGCCCAGTGGATCCTGGCCTGGATTGGAGTACCAGCCGCAGACCAAATAACTGACCGGCCCTTCGGAGATGTCGCTCAGGCTGTCATAGAACGCCAGTCGGTTGACACAGTTGTCGTAGTAGGCGGCCCATGCCACATCGCCGGTTCCCAAAACCGTCAGCGGATTGTTGACCGCGTCCTGCGATGGAGCACCTTCGCTGAACGAATCCAGATCAATCGGCACAGGGTTCTGGTCGCCGGCGCGGAGTACCCATCCCTTGACGCCACGCAGACCAACGGTCCCGGCCGCGGCACGCAACGTGGTGGCCGATGGATACGTGCGCAGGATGAGCCAGCGATCGGGCGCGGCCGGGAACGTCGTCGTATTGCCTGTCGCATCCGCATAGCCATGGGTCAGCGCATCGGGCAGCGCCCAGTGGAGATAAACGCCGGCCGTCCGTGTCTGCTTCAATTCGGCGAAGGGCGTGGGCAAAATGTCGTAGCGCGTGACCCGTGTGGTTTGCTGCGGATCCGGCTTGAGCGCGCAGTCCGCCCAGCTTTGCGCCGGCTCGTTTGGACGCACAACCAGCGCATCCACCTGCATGGGCACAAGCACGCGTGGGGTGCGGATGAGGTACGGATTCCACGTGCCGATCACTTTCGGCGTGATCCGATAAGCGGCCGCCACAGAAAACGCCGCCGCCTGGTCGGTAAACGAGAGTCTGGTGCTAATGGCCATACGTCGTCACCAGATTTCTGACCTCATCGAAGGTCGAGTTTTCGGCGACTCGCTGGGCGATCTGCAGGTTCGCGACGAATCCGCCCGAAGTATCCTGCGTGCCTGCTTTGTCGACCGTTCCCTCGAAACGCTGGCGCCACGGAGGATCGAGGACAGCAATGGCAAAACTTGCTGAGCCCGTAATGTTGACCTGCGTCGGATGCTGCGCGATGGCCTGATTCAGCCGGCGGCGCAATTCGGTCACGTGAACCACTCGGCTGTTGGTGGACCGAAACGGAATCGCGGCGTCGTAGTAGTTGGGCGACGCAGGCGGTGACGGGATCGGAGGAATTGGGATCTGATGTCCGGTGTTGTCGCGCAGATAAACTTTGTCCACTCCGTTATCGACATGCACGCCGAACATCACCCCGTTGTGCGGCTCTTCAAGAATCACCAGCTGGGGAACGCCCTGGAAAAGCGCAATCATCAATCCCGGTGAGAGAAGTTCGAGCCGCAGTGTGATCAGTTGTTGTGACTGCGCTTTCGCGTCGGCCGGATCAAACGGCTCGGCGACGTCAGTCTTATAAGCGCGTACGTCCATATGCGGCCAGCCGCTGACCGCGGAGGAACGCAGCAGGAAGCCGGTGATGGTATCGGCCGGGGCGGCCTTTCCGTCGTTCCCCGTTTTCGCATCGGTGAAGGATTGCAGTCCGCGCTGGATGGTACGCACGATGCGCTCGCTCAGGTCAACCTGCTGGTTGACGGCAGGCGCGTGTCCCTGGTGATGAGCTTGTTCGCGAGTACCGATCTTTCCCACCGCGATAGCCCCATCCACCAGGCGATCGGTCCACGAGCGATCGATGTAGAAGAACCGAATGGATTCGTCCGGCAGCAGCCGATCGTCGGGGACGAGGTAATCGAAAGGCACCCCGACCAGCAGCCGAAGATGCGATAGGAACAGCTCCATATAAGGAGGCATCTCCGACTCCGCCTCGGTGGTGTCGAGCTGGATCGGACGGAGAAGGCGTTCCTTCAGTGCGGTGCTCGATTGGATCCACGCCGTGCGCATCGGTTATTTCCCCATTTGCAGCTGCACAGTGTTGAGCGCCTGATCGCGAGCAGACTGCAGGCGGTTGAGTGAAGTGGTATCGGCGGCGACCTGGTCCAGAGTCGTTGCGGTGCGAACCGTCTGCGCTGGAGCCGTGACCACCGCTCCGGTCGCTCCGGATTCGCCGCCAAGAATCGCCGTCGCTTCGGCGACGCTCGACAGGTTCCACGCCTGTTGCAGTTGTCCAGGATCAAGCCCCGGAGCGTGGCTCACCAGTCCAATTCCGTACTTATCGCCGACCAACTCAACCCCGGCAACGATGCTGCCCGCCGCATTGGCCGCTACCACCGGGACCACCGGTTTGTGAATGTCCAGCGTCTGGTCCAGCGGGATCGCCGCCTGAATTGCCAGCAACGAGTCGGTCCGCACCGATTGCCGATACGGCTCACGCCGCCATCGCATCAACTCCTGCGCCAGACGAGGATCGGCCGCCGCCATCAATCGTCCGCACTCAAACGCCGCAGCATAGCTGATATCTTCCGCCCCCGTTTCAGGCGTGACGCGACGGCACTGGTCCGCGCTGTGGTAGGTCAGCGCGTCCCGGGTCAGCGGCATGGGAACGAACGGGCCGCGATACCACACATCCTCCTCCACTCCAGCTCGATCCATCACTGTCATCGGGATGTGTCCCGTATCGATAACCGGCGGATGCCCCGGTTCTTCAACGGTGCCCATCGTCGAAACGTTGATGCGCTGCACATAATCGCGGAACGTCCCCACGCCTGTGCACTCGAACTGCCAGCTGTAGAGAAGAACCAGCTGTTTCGTTCCGATAAACACGTGGTACGGAGGCACCCGCGTGAGATTGAGAGAGGGTGCGACGTTGCGGTCCGCAACGGTAGCCAGCACCTTGCTCCCGATGGGATTGATGAGCGTCTGCTGCGGCGTGCCGGAACTCATCCTTGCGGTGGCTTCGAAAGCTGGCAAGGCAGGCTGTTGTTCGGTCGGCCTCGCCGAATCGAGTTGGCCGATCACGGGATTCTCGAGGACGCCGATGAAGATCGGCATAGCGACCGGCGGCGGATCCGCCTTGACAAGGTCCGTGCGCTCCTCGAGCGAAACCAGGCATGCCCGGAACTTCGCGTTCGGCGCAGGAATGCGGTTGCTCATCAGCACCGCGTACAGGCCGTCGCCGGAAGCCGCATTTAGCTCCTTGTCGTTGACGTTCACCTGCCGAACATGGGCCAGCAGCGTAAGCTCGTCGAGGCTGGGAAGCACTGACTCCAGCAAGCTATATTCGACTTCGATCGAATCGCAGGTGATTCCGTCAGCAACTTCCAGCCGCGCATACACATCCGCGGGGACAACGCTCCTCAGAGCGACGTTCTGGTGCAGTGTGTATTCGCCCTCCTGAAAAACCAGCAGCGCGAGCCACGGCGCAGGGCCGTACTCCTGCGGCTCGTTCTGTACCTGAGGAAAGGGATCGGGCTGAGGAGTCCATTGATCGCGCGCAGGCGTGCCGATGGCGCTGGGGTTGGAAGTGAGGCGCCGCTCCCACGGTAAAGTGCGCCGCGCAAGAACAACTTGTGGGATGTACTCGTCGAAACCGCCGTGGCCGTTGTTCGGCGGATAGACCGCGGCAACATCGGTAGCCGGCAGCGTGAAGCGGGGACCTTCAATGTCGAAGTAGCCGCTGTTCGACGAAAGAGGCGCCGGGTTCCCGTCATAGGTCACGTTGGTGACCACGTCAATGCGATAGCTCCCGTCGACCAGGGGCGGCGTCACGCAATCGAACAGATACATCGAACCAATCGGGGGCGCGGGAGTGGGAATCGTGCTCATCGTGCGGCTCCTGTGAGGGCTGGTTTAGCACCGGTTTTCACGGCCGGATTTGCCGCGGTTGTCGGATTCGCAATCATGCGGACGGAAATACTGCCGTCGGGTGTAAGTGGGCCGTCGGGAACAATGTGCTCCGGGACTTTGCCCTGCAGATCGGTGGCCCACTCCTGCGCTTTGCCAGGCATGCCCACCACGCCGGCAAGACGCCAACCGCTGACGCTGGCGACGCCAACCGTGATGTGGCCTGCTGTCGCATCGGCATCGCTCACGTCATAGAGCAAAGCGCGGCGACGTCCGCCCAGAATTCGAATCGGATTGCTCGAAAGCGTAGCTCCCTGCGCGCTCAAAGCCAGATCGCCATCCGCCGTGGCCGTGGCGTCCTGCAGATCGAGAAGGATCATCACCACTCCAATCGTGGTCGGAAGCCAGGTTTCCGTGCCGATCTGATCGGCGACTGCATCGGAGACGCGGACCATCGTCTGCGAAATTGCCTGGCGGTTGCGCAGCGGAATGTGGGTCTGCGGCAGCATCAGGCACGATCCACGGCCAAGGATGGTGGTGGGTCCGGCCTGCGGCAGCAGATTACCGGACTGCCATCCCGCAACCGTTTTTTTGCCGGCGGGTGCGGCCGTGAAGGCGATTGCCGCGAAGCCTGGAGCAACGGCGGCCGAGCCTGCCGGAAGCTTGCCGAGGCAATCGATTAAGACCATGCCGCAGTTGGCTGGCAGCGGCACCGTGGTTTGCAGCGCGGAGGCCGGCGCTGGCGGGTACTCGCTGTCGCCGAGCACGGATCCCCCGCGAGTGAGGAACGTAATGCGGAAAGCGGAGTCGCCCGTGACAACCATCTCCTGCTGCGACCCGGCGGGCACGTCCCAGATGTGTGTCGTCCCCGCGGGAATCGTGAGGCCATTGCCCTGGAAGGCGGCAAGGGCGTCCGTCATCTCCTGCTGATGGCCGGTGCCGGAGGCCCATCCAAGGTCCGGAGTCCGCAGCGTGTTCCCAGGTTTCGATAATTTTGTCGCGGCGGGTGCGGTGGGCGCTTTGACGCGGATCAGGTTCGAGCCGAGTGCATTCGCCAGCGGCGCGGCCATGCGAGTGACGCCGGCCGCGGCAGCGACCTTGGTCACGGTGGTGCGCAGCGTGGCAGGCACATCGCTCACCACTTGCGGCAATCCGCGGAGCACCGCGCGCAGACGAGGTTGCTCGAGCGCAACCGGCAAAGTCTCCGGCGGACGAACGATGACCGGCGGTGCAGGCAACGCTGGAGGCTTCATCGTCAGCCCCGTCGTAATGGGAATCACCAGCGGCGGCGCCGACCGATCGGTCAACAGGGCCAGATTGGCTACCGGCGAGTTGCCGCTTGCCGGCAGGCCCGCGGTGCTGCGCTGATCGGCGAAGAATCCGGTCCCGCCCGTGGTGATAGCGCTCGCAATCAGCAGAGTGTTTTTCGATCCGGCCCCGGCGGTGATCTCAGCCAGCTGCACCGCGGATTCGCCATACGCCTGGTATTGAGCATATGTAAGCGTGAAATCCGTAGCAAAAGGCAGTGGGCGGCTGTCGCCCGTGTCGTAGAGCTTCGCAATCGGAATGAGCGCCGACTTGCCTTCGAAGAAACAGAAACCCTGGATCGTGAGGCCCACCACTGCCGGAACCGTATTCGCCGCTGCCGGCATATTCGACGGATCGTTCCAGTGCCATGTGGCTTCAGAAACCTTGCCGATGATTGGCGTCATGATCCAGTGCAGCGTGTCGATCTGGAAATCTGCGTTTGCGTTTGGGTTCGCTACGCTGATCTCCGTCCAGTTGTTGCCATCGAGCCCAAACAACGACACCACCATTTCGGTGCCCACCGTCTCCTTATTCATAGGTGCCAGATCGATGGAGTGCACCTTCCCGCTCTGGTCCTGATCGCCGAAGACAAAGTCGTTCGTGATGGTCGCCGGCATCTTGGTGTCGCACTGGAACGAAAACTCGCTCACCATCTGCCACGGCTTTTCGGAAGTCCCTGGGGCCGGAGCCGCTCCTGATGGCGATGGCGGCACCAGACCGGTCAGGACATTCACCCGGAACGCATTGCCGTTGGGATCATTGCCGAACAGATATTTCGTCGCGAAAACGTTGAAGTCCGTGATGTACGGCGGCTGCGGATTGGCGTCGGAGCCGAAGGCCACCGTCACGCTGCAGATGGCGAGATCTACCGTGGCCGTACCGTGCAGAGGAGGTCCCGCGATGGTGAGGGTTGCGCCAAGCGATACGGTGACGCTCACGCCGACACAGAATCCCCAGAAGCAGGCCTGGATCGAGAAAGTAGCCCCAACGGAAATGCCGATGTCGATCTCGTAATAAAACGGGTCCCACGAAATCAGGAAATCGGCGAAAGCCGTGAACCAGACATAGGCGCACGAAATCCCATACGTCACTTCAAGGCGGCCGCCGGCCATGATGCAGGTGTTGGTCAGCGCGAAGTAGTTTTCGCCTTTAATGGTGGCCCCTACAGGCAGCCCCCAGTTAAAGCCAAGTCGCGGAACATCCGGAAACTGCGTGGGTTTCACGAAGTGCGGATTGTAGCCGCCCAGAGTCAGAACAAACTGTCCCTGCGGGAACCACATGAAGTACGCAAAGCCACCCGTGAGCTGGCAATCCTTGTCGAAGATGTATGAGTTCGAAGTGAGCTGCGCCTGGATCGAAAGCGTGCCATCGGCCGAGGAGTACCGTGCCTTCAGCGCCAGCTCCACGCTAACCAGCGCTGTGTCATCGGACGGAATGGCCATGCGCGCCACGCCCAGCAGCCCGATCTCCACGCCCCGATCGAGCGCAACATAAACAATGGCGGTGACGTGGACGATGACGAACGTAGTGCCGTGCAGGCCCACGGCGAACCACAGGCTCCCCCGTTTCGCCGGAATGCTGTCACGGATCTGCATCAGCTCGCCCATCGGATCATTGGCCAGCGCGCCGCCGTCATCCAGTGCCGCGACCAGAATGAAGCTGGGGATCTTATCGATGTCGTCAGGCACGATAAGTTCGCGGTTATAACCAACGCCGAGGCCGATAGCATCGACTTCAATCACCGGAGGTATCCCGATGATGATGAAGAGCCCGGCGAAGATGAAGACGCTGGTGTAATCGCCCTCGGCATCTGTTGGTTTCGAGTAGGCGCCGACCGCAACCAGCCCGAACTCCGTGACCTGGATCAGTAGCATGCCGTCGTACTCGACGGCGGGGCCGCTGTCGTTCTTAAGCAGCGCACCCGCTATGGTGATGCCGGGCGTGGAGAAGCTAAGCGCGAGACCTTTCAGGTCCAGCGTCCAGTCCCCAGGATGCATGAGCGACTTGAAAGGGATGGTGACGCCGAGCTCGTCCACCTGGCCCGTCAACGGGCCCACCTTCACCGTCGCGTCGAGCACCAGCGATGCCGAAGTGTTGCCATTGAGGATGATGCCAATCTGGTCGAGATAAATCGGCCCAAGCTGCGCGTGGACCCCGATCCAGATCGGCTGATCGTTGCCGGAGAACAGGATGTGGAAGGTGCTGTCGCCGACCGGCGTCGTTGGCTGGTTGGAGTCGGTGGGAGCGGTCCAGTACCAGGCCGCAACATCGACACCGGGATTCAGAGGCTGAGTGTCGCCGCTCCCGTTGCCACCGTCGCCCCCCCCACTCAACAGGCTTGAGGCGACGGGATTATTTCCGCCCACATTGGGACCGGTCGCCTGGGAGAGCGGCAGGCCGAGCGCATCGATTTCCGCCCCGATGCCCCGTGCGCTCAGACTGAAGCCGCCCGAGAACGCGCCCCAGAAGAAGGTGTAGAGACGAACGCCGCCAATGCGGAATCCATTGGTATTGACCAGGGGAGCATCGTTCTGGCCGGTCAGGCCAAGGCCCAGCCCAACCGCCAGAATTCCAGGATTGAAAGTGAAGTTGCCGCCGCCAACATCGAACAGGTAAACCGTGACACCGGAATCGAACCCTGTTCCCCACGCAACAGGCGCGCCGAACCGCATGCTCAGGTCGTAATCGCCAATCGGGAAATCCTGGTTGCCTTCAATGCGCACACCAAGACGGTTCGCCGTGTTCACGAGATACAGGTTCAGCGTGCTGGTCAGCGGCAGCTTTACGCCGGTGGCCAGCGTACTCAGCAGGCCCGCAACCACCGAGGTGATGCTCGGGAAGGTGGGATTGATAATCAGTCCGCCCCCCGCGGGCACGGCAATCTGCGCCCCGGTGAGCACCGCCTGCACCGTCGGTCCGCCGGTCCACAGAGTGGTCGCGAATGCGTTCTTGATGGCTGTCGTGGAGAGCAGCGTGTTGCCGACCAGAGGCACCAAAAATTGCTCAATCAGCGCAATCGGCCCGCTGGCTGCCATGTGCAGAGCCGGAGGAATGAAGTCGATGGTGATGGGGCCGGTAGCGAAGGTGGTGCCCGATCCGCTGGCCAGCGGATATAGCTCGAGCTGGAAATTGCCCCCATTTTCAATCAGCGCCAGCGTAGGAACAAGCGGGATGCCGATGGCGTTTTCAAGATGAACGCCCAGCGCGGCGGAAACGGCGACAGAGCCAGCTGCATATCCACCGGATGCGGTGATGCCGAGCGCACCGTCGGCCAGCTTGATGTCGGCGAGGCCCACCGTGGCCGTCGGCCCGGCGCCATCCCAGCCCAGCGCAACGGTGATGGTTCCGCTGTCGCCCCCCGTGAGCGGCAGAGACCAGGTCACGACTCCGGCGTTGGGTCCCGCACCCGCGGAGACGGTGCCGGGCAGAGTTCCTGCCAGCGGCGAGCCGCCGCTGAACAATCCGGCAATTGCAGTTGCGATGCTGCCGCGTTGCGCGGCGGCAAAACCGCTGAGCCAGCTTCCATTCAGCATGGCCTTCAGCTCGTCGCCGTGCATGCTGAAGTGGTTGACGCTGTCGTAAATGCCGACCGCGGTCGCAACATCGAGCGTCAGGTCCATCACCGTCGAAGGACCGATCGCCGTGACCAGCGCGTTGAGCGCCTGCAGCAACAAGGCTTCCGCTCCCGCAGCCAGTGCTCCCAGCCCACTGAAGGTGGGCAGAATCTGGATGGCCGGAGTCGGCGTTGGTGTCGTGATCGGAGTGATCGATAACGTAACGCCGGCCGTGCTGACGCCGAACGCCACCGTGACTTGTTGCCAAGGCCCGGGTAGCGTCGCTGGCGACGGCGGAACAGTCAGAGACAGAGTGCCGGTGGGACTGGGGTGCGTGAGCTGATCGAACGACACGCCACCCGTCAAATCAAGAACTCCACCGATCGTTGCGGTGGTGGCGAGTTGCACCTTCACCGGATCGGCGCTGGTGCCCGCGCCCGTCGCGGTCAGTTGCAGATTGCCAGGCAGAGTGAGACCTGGCCCAGTGGGAAGTCCCGCTATGTTCCCGATGAATTGCAGAAGCTTGGTGATCTTGCTGGAATCGAGTCCGGTACCGGCGCTGTTGCCGAGCGCGCCCGCTCCAGTCAGCACCGACGACATCGAAGTGAAGAAAGTGTCGATGGGACCAACTTTGATGCCAGGGCCCGCAAGCGCTTCGAGTACCGCCGATGCCGCGCCTGAGAAGAGCAGGCGGGGAAGCGCGTTGCTGAGTGCTGCCTCCAGCGCCGCGGCGCCGGGCGATGGAATAAGCGTGAGCGGAGCCAGCCACGGTTGCGCGCTTGCCGTGAGCTGTGAGTTGCTGCTCGACCACGCCAACGAAAATGCGTCGAGCGTGAGAGTCGCATCGAGACTGGGCGTAAATGCCGGGACCACGACGCTCACATCGATAGTCAGCGCGGTTTCGGGGGCAATCGACCAGCCTGCCGTGCCGCTGCCCGTTGATTTGGTGCGCAGGCCGATGGTCCACGGATTCGGCAACAAATAAATTTCCAGCGGCAGCCCGCCGATGGGCAGCGTCCATTCCGGCGTAGCGGTGATGCCCCGGCTGGGAATGACGACGGTCGTCGCGGTGAAGCCGGCAAAGCTCGTGGCGGAGTTCAGCGCGGAACTCAGCTGCGTCGAGAGATATCCAGCAGCATCGGCGGTAATCGCGCTGAAGGCGTCTGCGGAGATCCCCAAGCCGCCGTGGCTGTCCACCACGGCAACATTGAGAGATTGCAGCGTGGAAAGCAGAATGCCCGCCGGCGATGTGGGCGCAGGAAGCGGCGAACTGATGGTCTGGAGCACTGCGCCGAGCAGTGCCTGAGCATTCGCATCGGTGAACGTGGCCAAATCGTCAACCGGGCCGTGCCACGAAACCTGATGCAGGTTAACGACAGGATCGACCTTCAGCCCCCCTGTAGAGCTCGTGATGTCGGCGCCAATCTCAGCCCAGCGGACGCGCACATCCACGGGCGGCAGGCCCGCTCCCGCAAACGAACTTGATGCGCCCACCAGCCATCCATCCGGATTGGTCAGCTTGGCGCGAAGGTAGAGACCGTGAGCGGGATGAGGCGGGGCCGCCGCTCCGCTGTGCAGCGGGAGCTGAAACAAATCGCCTCGCACTGTCGTATCCACGGCCACGTTGCCCGCGGCAGACGTGGCGAGGTTTACATGCGCGCGCGCGCCGAAAGCCAAATGGGTGGGCGCCGGCGGCGCGGTTGTAGGATTGGCTGCGCTGTTCGCCAGAGCCGACAGCGCCGGCTTGAGCGCGTCCAGCAGGCCTCCACCGAGCTGGCTGCCGATCGCGAATACCGGGCGGCCGCCGGAGTCGATGCTTGCAGGCGCTGTGATCGCTGTCGGAAACGATCCAGCCGGCAACGCCGATGCGATGGGCAAACTTCCGGCGGCGGCCGGCTTGTAACCGTCCAGCGCCAGCAGCGCAAAGTCGAGTGCGTCGCGGATCGAGCCCGCCGCAATCTGCGGCCTCAGGATCTGGAGAACGCGCAACGCATCGCCAATGCCCGTGTCGGAAAGAAACGGCAGCGACGCGCCGAGATGAGGAGCGCCCAGCGTGATCAGGCCCTGCACCAAAGTCGGATTCCCCGCAGTGAATGCGAGCGCAGCGACGCCGGCAGTCGAGTGCGCCACCAGAGTGACCGGGCCGGTTCCGTTGAGTTGTTGTACCCGCGCGACAAGACGGCTGATTTGCGCGGTGAGTGAGGTCAGGTTGCCGGTGCCGTCGTCATTCAGGTCGGCGCTGTACCAGGACGCCTGAGCCGTGATCGTAGTCAGGTCAACAGCGGAGGGGTCGAGGCCAGGCACCCGCAGGTTGAAGTTGGTGGCAGCAGCCGTTGTGCCGTGAACATTGGGATCAGCCAGCAGCGCCGTCCAAATGGTGTGGTCGCTGAATGCCGGACCGAGCAGGAGGACAGTGCGCGCGCCGGCAGCGCCTCCGGCAAGCGTGTCCACCTGGCTGAGAATCTGCGAGATGGCCGCCGGATCCGAGGGCTGGCCAGGATGGGCGCTCGAAAGCGTGGTGCCTGCGGTCCAGTTGATGCTGGTAGGCACCTGCGATGCAAGTGGCACAACGCCATCGCCGGTTGCGAAAAGCGATGACAGCGAGTTCAGCGCATTGGCCAGCAGGCCTGGATCGTTGCCGGCCAGATTGTTGTTCAGCGCCGGCACAAATGCGGCAACATTCTGCGCCACCTGGAACAACGTGGAAAAGTTCGCCGCACCGGTGGCAGCGGCAATCAGCGGCGTCGCCCACGCCGGCGGCGGTCCCGCAGGTTCCAGCCACACCAGAGCATCGACGTTCGCCGACGCGCTGGTCGTGAGCGGCAGCGCCCACGGATCGTCGTAGGTGCCGGAGCCGCTGATCGGCAGGCTGAAGGCGTCCAGGGGGCTGCCCGGCGCCGACGGCAGCGCGTCTGCAAAAAGCCCGCGCAGCCACGGAAGAATCTGCGGCAGAAAAGCTTTGCCGTCGGCAGACACGCCGGTCGCGACCGAAGCAATCCAGTTGCGCAGTGCTGTGAATGGATCGCTGAGCAGCGAGCCTGACGCGCCTGGATCGGCGAGCGCGGGCCAGTCCGCCGAAAGTCCGTCGAGACCGCCATGCACGCCGAGAAGTCCAGCCAGCGTGAAGGCCGGCATGCCGCCCCATGAAGACAGTGCACGCGCTACGATCAGGCGAAGCAGCAACTCCAGATTCGGAATCGTCAGCCCGAAATCGGCGGCGATGGCTGCCGGGTTCGTCACATCGAACGGCGCCGCCAGCGGGAAGCCGATCGACGGAACGCTGATGGTGTTTCCGGCGTAGCTGACGGATACGTTCTGAAGTCCGGCACTCCACGCCAGCGAAGTCCCGGGAGTGAACGTCATGTCTGCGGCGAAGTCCGCAATGCTGAGTGACAGGCCGCCAACCGATGGAATCGTGGGGACAGGCTGGACGCTTACGTGGGCATGCTGCCCCGCCATCAGTGAGATCGTTCCGGATCCAGACTGCGGCAGATCGACGGCCAGCATCTCTGCCAGCCAGTACACTTCCACCGGCGCTTGCGCAAATGACGCGCGCAGTCCGATGCGAAGTTTCTGCGGATCGGTAACTACGCCACTGGTCTGATCGTTCCACGCGGCGATCTCGATGTGGAAAGTCGAAGGCGGCGCGAGCTCCAAAACCCAGGGATCGCTGCGGGTTCCCGTACCGGTGACCGGCGTTGTGATCCCCACCAGTCCGCCGATCTCTTCCAGCATGTGCGACCACGGGTGTGCCGCGTCGAGCAGGATGGCCCGATGAACCGCTCCCATCTCCAGCGCCGGGTTGGCGAGAAATTGCGGCAGCCGAACCGTATGCGGTGAAGCCGCATCGTTCCCCGGCGGAATGATGCCGGCCAGAGCCGCCAGGTCGCTGCCCGGACCTGTAGTGCCGAAATATCCCCGAATCGTATTCCCAATCGCTGTCGAGACATCGCTGGCGACGCTATCGGCATTGGTCAGGTCAATTTTGTCGTAATTGTTGGTTGCGCCGAGAAGAGTGAGACTGACCGTATCGAGCTCGAGCAGCGGCTGCAGCGCTGAGCCAGTCCAGTTAAATCCAGCGCGAACTGACTGCACGCTGATCGTCGCATTATTGACCAGCGCTCCAGCGCCAACGGCTCCGGGAGCAATCGCAGTAACCGACGCGGATGGCAACACAGCGGCCGAGCCGGTACCTGTGATTGGGATCGAGGCGATCGTCGCGTTGCCTTCAATGCGCACCGGCGGCGCGGCCCCACCAGGAATTACGCGAGCCTGCAACCCGATAAGCAGCGAGGTTGTGGACGAAACAGTCGAGGTCGCGAAAGTAATATTCAGGCTGGAACCAGCGGCCGTGCCAATCGGGAATACCGGCGCAACCCATGGATCAGCGGCAGTGCCCGTCCCCGTCACCGTCGGCGTGCTCACGCCAATCAGTCCGGCGAGATGGCCGAGCCAATGAACAATCGGAGCCGTGGCGCCGCCCTGCAGCAGCGATGCGAACCAGGTGTTGATCGCCGCGGGATTTCCAAGCTGCGTAAACGGGAACTGCGGAATGGCGGCGTCGCCAAATCCCAGCAGCTGAAGAAAGTTTGCCGTCACTGCGCCGGCTTCTCCCGAGTTGGCTGCGAGCCGTGTGAGCTGTTCCTGGATAAAACCGATGATCAGGTGGACAGCTTCCGAGCCTAAGTTCGATGGATCGAGCGTGACGTTCCTGGGGCCCGTTGCGTCCAGTTGCAAACCTTCCAGATCCACTGTCAGCGTTGCCGGCGTGGCCCCTCCCAGCGGCGACAGGCTCGCTGTAACGATCACGGAGTCGAGGCCAATCGGATCAGCGGGGAATGTGAACCCCAGATGAAGACGCAGGCTTACATCCAGGGGGCCGTTCGCCGTACCGGCCACCGCGGTCACGTTTCCCCCGTTCACGCTGATCAGAGGCAGATGCGCTTTCAGCGATGCCAGCGGCGGCGGTCCATCGCTGGAATGGAATTCGCCCGCGAATCCGAAGGTGACCCCGTTGCTGGTGTTGAGGGTCAGGTAAGCATTGCCGCGTGTTTGATCTCCGAACAGCGGATGCCATGTCTCGTTCGCCGGCAGGTCAGGCAACTGCACCGGGGCCAGTAGTGCATCCAGCACGCGGAGAAATGCGGCTCGCTGGCTGTCCGTTGTGAAGATCTTTTCGACGTTGCCCAGTGGATCCTCGAACCAATGAGGCTGCAGATTGCCGTTGCCGTCGAACAGACCGATCGCCTCGCCCAGATCGAGAACTTCGCTGCCGAGGCCGTCGCTCATACCGTGCCTCCCGGGCTCGTGGTCAGCGCGGCGCCTGCGTTCAGACTTAGAGTTCCAACGCTGGCTGAGAGCGCGCGCGGCGTCAGGCTGCGTTCCGTGGCGTGATCGTTTACCACCCCCATCAGCGTCGACCACACCGCGGTTTGCAACTGCGGGCCCCAGGCCGAAGCCAGCGCCCCCAGTCCTCGCGGTAGTTCGTCCGTGGTCGCCGCCAGACCGCCCAGCTCACCCGCGCCGCTGACGGCGAAACTGCAAATCAACGGAGTGCGGCCTGTCTGGTCCGTCTCCAGATCGACCGACACCAGTACCATGCGATCGAGAATCCGTACTGCAGTCGAGTCCAGATGGACCAGTACTTCGTTGCCGTGGTCCACCCAGATCACGCTGGTGGGCGCAGCTGCCCCGGCCGGCAGCGGAACTCCGTTCGCCGTTGTGCCCATCAATCGAACGCTGATTTGCGCAGTGAGATCCGTCTCGCCCAGCTGATCCGGAATCTTGTACGAACCAGGACACGGCGGTGGCGGTGGTGGCGGCGGTGGCGGCGGTGGCGGTGGAGCAGGATGCCTGCGCCTCCAGATCAGCGCGAGCAGCAGCCCGATGCAAATGCCCAGCACCAGAACCAACAGACAGATCAGCACAACGAGAACGAGCGTGCTCATGGAGCCTGCCTAGCGTCTTGTGAAAACTACAGGCAAGAGGGAGTTGGTCGACGCCGCAGCACGAGAGCGGGGGAGAGCGTCGAATCTGGAACAGAACAGTTGTGAATTGTTACACCGCTATTGCGGGCTGAGTCAACAAAAAAGGAGAAAATCTTTTTTCGACAACAGGCAGCAGCGGGTATCATGCAACATGCCTGGGAGGTCGCAATGGATTTTATTGAGCGAATATTTGGTGTCTCTCCTGACGGCGGCGACGGCTCCCTGGAATTCTTCTGCATGCTGATCATGGCCGTGGTGACCATCCTGACCGCTTACGCGCTTTATATTCGCTGGAAACGCCAAAGATCCGGCTCCGCCGACCCTGGCTCCGCGACCGCCGTCCGGCCCGGCGGCGAATCACCAGGCTTCCGATTGCGCACTTGAGCTGTCTCGCGTTCCATCGGCACCTTTCCACCAATGCCGGGCGTTCTCGCCCGCTCATCTCACCGAAAATTCGCGACCTGCATGTTGTTGCTCCTCGCGTGCGCGGGTATGAGGCTCACTGCACCGACAGAAGAACCGTTCCGGCATGCGCCTCAATTCGCGATTCTGCGAACCGCCACCAGCGACGATGTGCCCGGTACCGCATTCTCAACTCTGGTCGTCACCAGCGCCTGGAAATACGGCGGCACCGTCTTGTGATCGGGCGCAATCGCAAGAAGCGCCCTGCGTAGCTTCATCATCTGTTCCGGGTCGTTCAGATATTCAACCGCCGCCTGAGAACCCTGCGTATAAATTCCGTAGATGAGCAGCACCCGGTCCTCTCTGTTTTCATTGGGCAGCATAAGTACCAGTGCATAATCGCGCGTCAGTTGGTTCGTCACCGGGTCGAATTCAGGCTTATAGATGGCTTGCTCGCCTGGCTGCGGCTTTTGATTCAGAATCACCCCGCTCTGCAGGTGAAATCCCTCGGCGTCAAGAAACACCCTGCCGCTCCAGGATTGGCTGCCCCCCAGCAGAATCGCGTTTCCATTGCGGATTTCTTCGAAGTTCACCAGCCGGGACGGTTGCACTCTGCAGGCATCGCCGGATTTGAAGAACATTTCACACAGACGAACTACGCTCAGCGTTTCGCCTACGGCCGTAAAATCGGTCAGCGATGGCACGAAAACGAATCGCTTCAACTCACGGAAGTGGATCGTGTCACGAAATTCCGGCAGGCTTGCCTTCGGTATTTCATGCCCCTGCGCCATCGTCTGCGCGCTGTCTCCGTCATGCGCAGCGCGCAGAACCGGATGATTCGGGATGACGATCAGCGGAGCTCCCGCGGGCGGCAGAAAAGGTCCCCAGAACCAGCGAAGACTTTCCGGCATGGGAGCCGCCGCCACCGCCCCCGCCGCGCTCGGCGCGGGCTTTCCGCGGAAAACCAATAATGACGCCAATACCACGCAGGCCACCGCCAGAACTCCCGTGAGCGCAGGATGCAGTCGATCCCTGAATCCGGTTCCCCTCGCAGCCGCACCGGCTGAGGTCGCCTGCGCCGTGCTCTCGGCTTCGGCCACAACATCCGACCTGCTGAAAACCGGAACATAGTGTCCCGCTGGCAGGTCGATGCGCAGCACACTCCCGTCAGTGTTCTCCTCGTAGTACTTCTTCAGCGAACGCCGAATCTCGTGAGCCTGCACGCGAACAATAGGATCTTTTTGCGGACTGAAATCGACGCCGCGATCGTAGACTTCCACCCCAATCAGGTACTCGTTCAGCTTCTCTCCGTTGCCCAGAAAGGTCTGCTCAGTGACAAACTCCAGGAACCTGGCTTTCCGGGGTGCGCTCGCGAATTGTTTGCTTTGCAGAACTCGGCGCAGCTCCTCCCGCTTCTCAAACAAGGAGAGCGAAATACGCTGAGTCGGAGGTTCATGAACGGGCGTCACACCATCGGCCTCAGGCTGTAGATATTTAGACGGGATCTTCGGGCCGAATTCTAGCAAGTGGCTTCCTGCAGCGTCAATGAACGCCAACGTGGCCTTGAGCACTTGCCGCCGTTAACCGTTAACAGCCATGTTAGTAGCCGTTATCGCTCCGCAGAAAATGCGGCTCCGCGCACCACAAATCCGCCCGATAAACCGATTAAACCCCGACAAAAGCGTCCTTCACCGGCTGCCCGGCTCCCGCGCAATCCCGGGAATGCAACCATCAAAGCCCCTGTGCACGCCTGCCGCTAGCCTTTTCGCGCTGGCTTGCCCATTCGGCGCCTATCTTAACGGGGCCATTAACCTCTATTACCTTGGCTGCCCCGTCATGGCTGCGTAGAACCATCCCGGAACGCTCACGCCTTCCGCATAAGCTTCAAAAATTCCTGGATCCCAATGAATCGCACATGCCGAGGACTGGGTTGGATGGTCGGCCTTCTCTCGCTTTCCCTGGGAAGTGGCGGGGGCAATGCCGAACCCGCGGGAGATTTCGCCCTCAGTGTTACTCGTCAGTGCGATGGCCCGGTGCTCACCGTCCACACCCACGGGGCCGAGGGCAACAAGTACGGCTTTGAGGGGGGGCGCGTCGTCAAACTTGGCGCCCTATACCATCTCTTCACTTCAGAAATGGTCGGCGATCCGCATTGGGTCAAGATGAAGCTTGCCCATTGGATCAGCTCAGACCGCGTGCATTGGACGCGCTTCGCCACGCTCTTCGAATCGAGCGGCGATTTCACCGGAGAGGATCGCCGCGCGGCGCTGTGGTCCCCCATGCCGGTCTTCGATCCGGCGGCCGATCGCTGGAATCTCTTTTACGTTGCCTATCGGGCCGCGCCGGATACGACAAAAGAATGGCGCACCAACCACGAAGGCCGCATCTGGCGCGCCGTTTCAGTCAAGCCTGGTCCCGACGGCATCGACGGTCCCTATACTGATGCGGGTATCGTGCTCCAGCGGGGCCGCGATTCCGATTCATGGGAAGGTCTGCAGGGAACCGATTCCTTCTTTCCCTATCGCGCAGCAGGAAAGTGGTACGCACTCTACGGCAGTGCCCATACTGAGCACCTGCCCATCTCCCTGTGGCAAATTGGCCTCGCCTCGGCGCCCGATCTCAGGGGTCCCTGGAAACGTTGCACCGAGGTCAATCCTTTGCAGGTCGAACCGCGCTTTATCGAAAACCCCATCGTCACTCACCTGGGCGGGGGCGCCTATGTGGCCGTCTACGACAATCATCAGCCCGATGAAGTGGGCTATGCGGTTTCCGCGGACGGCCTCCACTGGTCTTCAGGCCGACACCTCGTCGTTCAAAGTGGCCGCGGAGTCTGGGCTACTGAAGTACGCACGCCCCTGGGCCTGGTCGACGAAGGGAACGGCGCATTCACCCTGTTCTATACCGCAAACCAAAAAATACCGGGTGCCCAGCCCGACCAATACGGCGTTACCTTAACACCGGGCGCTCTGGGCTTTGTTGAAGTGCGCCCGCACCGCATCGCTGCGGAGCCAGGCGCGCATGCTGGTTTCAAATCAAATTCCGCGCCCGCGAGACGGGCGGCATCGGATCCCAAACCGGGCAGTGTTAGTTAGATTGATGAGGGCAATAACATGTTGATGAATCAAAGGTCGTTCGATTCCTTGCGGCGATTGTCCATCGCATGCATGTTGAATGGCGTAGTGCTTGCGCTCCTCGTCGTGTTGGGCGCTTCGGCGGCCTCGGCCCAGGCCAATCGGGGCACCATCACCGGTACTGTCACTGACACTTCCGGCGCCGTCGTATCCGGGGCCGCCGTGAAAGCGACGAATAGTGCCACCGGTGTCTTTGCCACCACCATCTCCAACGCTTCGGGGATCTACGTTGTTCCCAACGTCGAGCCAGGCGCGTATTCGGTGGAGTTTACGCGCGACGGTTTTGAAACCCTGCTCCGCCCCGCGATCAACGTCAACGCCACCGAGGAAGTGCGGATCGACGCCACCCTCAGCATCGGCAAAGTCAGCTCCACCGTCACCGTCACTGACAGTGCACCCGTGCTGGACCTCGACACCGCTTCCGTAGGTACAAACATGAAGGGCAGCGTGGTCACCGATCTGCCTCTCAGCATTTACGGCGGAGGACGCTTCGTTGAAGATTTCGCGGTGGCCATTACCCCCGGCTATTCCCCCCTCAGTTCGCCGTACGGTGCCGTCGTGAATGGCGGCCAGTGGTTCACTAAGGACTACACCATCGACGGCACCTCTGGAACCAGCAGTGTCCGCGGCGACTCCATGGATGGCGGCCCCAGCATGGAGGCGGTGGAAGAACTCCAGGCACAGACCAGCGGCCTCGATGCGGAAAGCAGCATCACAGGCGGCGGCGTCATGTCCTTCAATCTCAAATCCGGGACCAACAAGCTGCACGGTTCGGCCTTTCTTTACGGACATAACGAGATTCTCGATGCCAACACCTGGACCAACGACAGCCTCGATCTGCGCAAGCCCAAAGAGCGGGCATGGGACGACGGCTTCAGCCTCGGTGGGCCCATCCTCAAAAACAAAACCTTCTTCTTCGGAACCTTCGAGCGCTTCCAGTCAATCGATTTCCGCCTCAACGGGGGCGGCGCCAGCGTTCCTACCCCCGCATTTCTGAAAGGCGACTTCAGCGGACTTCTGGGCGGGACGCTCTGCAGTTTCAGCGGCAGCACCGACCTGTGCAGCAATGCCGCGAACTACGGTTCGAGCCCCGGAACCCCGATCACGGTCATGAACAACGCCGGCCAGACCGTTCAGGCGCAGGCGAACATGATCTACGATCCCCTCACGGGCAATCAGTTCACGGGTAATATTATTCCTTCCAACCGCATCAGTCCGGTCGCCCAAAAAGTAAATACCTTCTATTCCGACTATCCGGCCGAGTTAGGGGGGCTGGATAAC
Organism: Acidobacteriaceae bacterium; assembly: GCA_036490815.1. GTDB lineage: Bacteria > Acidobacteriota > Terriglobia > Terriglobales > Acidobacteriaceae > Palsa-343. The sequence goes on along the minus strand of DASXDF010000063.1, from coordinate 20,259 downwards.
AACCTCCGGACTCTCATAGCGAATACTCCCAGTCAAACCCCTGTTGAAGTCGTAGCGAAAATCGACCACCAGCTTCGTCAGCAGGATCATCTCTCCGGTTCGTGGATTTACGATCATAAGCCGCGCACCCTCGACGATGGCGGCGGTTTGTGGCAGCAGGGAAGCCAGAGCGGAGGCCCGCTCTCCAATGCTCGGGTCCAGATGTACCGGCAGCAGCAATGGCGGCTGAGTGAGGCCCATACCTTTACGCCCCGCCTGCTCAATGTGCTCAACCTTACCTGGAACTTCGACTACAACGGCAGCAATCCCGCCGATCCGGATGACTGGAATTCGCAGGTTGGATTCGGGGATACCGGTGCATCCAACTTCCCGCAGATTTCCTTTTCCGACAATGGCTCCTATGGCCACACGGAAACATTCCTCGGCAGCACCTGGCAGGGCAATACCTCCGGTGTCAACGTTACTACCGGCGATACCGCCACCTGGAGTAAAGGCCGCCACTCTCTGAGTGTTGGCGGTGATTTCGACGCCCATCAGATCAATAGCCACTCCGGTTCGGGTGCCTATAATTTCAGCTTCTCCTATCTCAATACCGCCGGCCCAGGGTATCCCTACGACGGCTTTGGGTTTGCGACTTATATGTTGGGCGACGTTAACCAGGCAACGGAGACCGTGCCATACAATCTCTATGGTCGCCAAAAATCCATCGACCTCTTCGCTCAGGACAGCTACAAAGTAACCAGCAAGCTCACTGCCAACCTCGGGCTCCGGTGGACCTATAACACCCGATTCCACGAGAAATATGGCAACTGGGCTAACTTCGATCCCACCGCCATCAGTCCAACCTACGGCATTCCCGGAGCTTTGGTGTTCGCCAAAGGCGGCAGCGACAGTTTCGAAAAGAATGAGTACGCCCTCAACTTTGGTCCGTCTCTGGGCCTTGCTTATCAGTTCCTGCCGAAGGTCGTAGTCCACGCCTCCTATGGGCTCATCTTCAACCCTGTCGGCGTCACTTTCTTCTCCGGAGTTCCCGACGACTTTGCCCCGCAGCTGGGCACAAGTGCCGCGAACAATTTCAGCTGGGACGCGCCCGGCGGCGGAGGTCAGTATCCTGGAGTATTCACCAAAGCAACCACAGCCACCGATCCATCCACCATGACCCCGTTCCCCGTGGAGATGGATCCGCGCGCCCTCCGCCTCGGATACAGCGAGGCCTTCAACGTCGGCATTCAGCAGCAGCTCACGCCTAATACCCGGCTGGAAATTTCCTATGTCGGCAACCGGGGCCACCGCCTCACAGACGCTGCCCTCGCCTGGAACGAAGGCACCACCTCAAGCTTTCTGAGTCTGGTCAATAAATTCCCCGATCTGAATGGATATAACCACTACGTCTGCAGCTCCGCGGATGCCGCTGCTGCCGGTGTCCCCTATCCCTATGCCGGCTTCTGCGCACCCGCACTGGCCGCGCTGGCCCCTTTCCCCCAGATGGCTTCAGCGGAGGTGAATTACTGGTACTACGCCAACCTGCAATATGCGGGCCTCCCTCTCGGACAGAGCTTCTACGATTCGATGATCGTCGACGTGGTCAAGCGTGCCGGCAGGGGCCTGACTATGGATATGAGTTACGACTGGTCGCGCCAGGAAGGCGACTCCTACAGCGCACAGCAGGAGGGCAATGGCTTCTACACGCCGGTTGAAGATTTCAGCAGGATGTCGCAGGCGGCTCATTCCATCACCGGCTATGACACAGCCAACGTGGTCAAAGGTTTTGCCAGTTACCAGCTGCCTGTCGGTCGCGGGCAGTTATTAGTTGGCAGCCCCAACCGCGTCGTGAATAGCATCGTCGCTGGATGGACGCTCGCTGGCACCGTCAACTACTACACAGGTCAACCATTCGCTATCGGCGCCTCTGATCCTTACTGGCCGCTGTGGGGGAATATTTACCCGGTCTTCAGCGTCGCTAACTACAAGGGGCCCTCGAATCCGCATAAGTATGTTCCTATCGGCAGCGGATCCACGCCGCCCGCTTCGAACTTCTATATGCCTACCTCCGTTGCCACCAATCCGGCGCCGGGCGTGCTGCCTCCGCGAGCCGGAACGTCGGCCCTGCGCTGCCCCGGCCAGGCAAATGAGAACAGCACTCTTCTCAAAAACGTCCAGACCGGGCCCGAAGGGTCGTACCGCATCTCTTTCCGCGTCGATTTTTACAATCTCTTCAATCGTCACTACTACAACATCAATGGATGCAGCGGTTCGCATGCCTCTGTTGGTGCTTCCGACTTTGGTGAGATTTTGGGTGTCTCCGACAATCCTCGCCAGGGACAATTCGCGGTCCGGCTCGACTTCTGATTGCAGCGGCGGTTCTGCCAGGCAGACCCCTCCGGAACCACGCAGCCCATGGCACGTGCGGGGAACAACCGCCTAAACCCGGCTCGCCCGGTTGTACTCTGCTCATAGTGAGATCAGCGGCAAGGATGCTGGTAGTGAATCCTGTTCTCTGTACAACCGTGACGATCCTGCGAACGCGGATGCGATCCCTCCTGTGCGCGCGACGGCGATGGAAAACTCAGTGTGTTTTGGCCGCGGCCTCGTTGCTCGGCCCAGTCGCTGCCGCTCAGGCTCCGCCACATCGCCTGTTCGTCGATTGCTCGCAGACCCGCAATGGAGACGGCAGCCTCGATCATCCCTGGAACCGGCTCGATCTTCTCTCGGCGCACGAATTTCAGCCCGGAGAATCTGCGGCGCTCCGGCGAGGTACTGCCTGCACCGGCGCTTTGTCGCTGCACGGATCCGGGAGCGCTGAAGCGCTTGTGCGATTGACGGCCTGGGGTGAAGGCCCTCGTCCCAGGATCGTGGCCAGCGGGCGCGATACCCAGGCCGTGGTTCTGCAGAATGCGGAGTACTGGCAGATCGACTCGCTCGATATTGCGGGCGGCAACACTTATGGCCTCCTCGTAACTGGCAATCAGGACAAGGTTCAAAGCCACATCACTCTGCGTAACCTCGTCGTCCATGATGTCGAAGGCGGCGAACTCCACAACAAAGATAATGGGCTGGTCGTTTTTCTTCGTGGATCCGAGCACCAGCGCTTCGACCACGTCCTGATCGAAAATGTGATCGCGGCCCATACCAATCAGTGGGCCGGAATCATGATGGGTGCAGGTAATTTCTATTCCGGTGAAGAGGGCTACAATCGCGATGTCACGATTCGTAACAGTGTCGCGCACGACGTCTATGGCGATGGAATTATCCTGTTCCGCGTTCGCGGCGGGGTCATCGACGCCAGCACGGCGTGGCTTATCGGCCAGCAGCCAACCCAGAACGTCGGCACGCCTAACGCGATCTGGACCTGGTCGTGCACCGACTGCACCGTACGCAACAACGAAAGCTTTCTAACTGAGAGCCCGGGCGTGGACGGCGGCGCCTACGACATCGACTGGGCCACAACACGTAATACTGTGGAGAGGAACTACGCCCACGATACCCAGGGTTACTGCATCGCCGTCTTCGGCGCCGGGTATGTAACCCACGACGCGGTGGTGCGCGACAACGTCTGCATCGATAACGGTCTCAGTCCAAGATTGGCGAGACTGCAGGGCGCAATCTATATTCACACCTGGAATGGGGGCAGCATCGATGGCCTTACCATCGAAGGCAACACCATCGACTGGAACCCCCCAATCCCCTCCGCGTCTATCGTGAATGATGATGGCACTGAGCTGAAAGGCCCATCCGTCGTTCGAAAGAACATAACTCGCACCACCAGTCCCTGGTTGATGCGCAGCGTGGGCAACAAGCTCATATTCGCAGGCAATCGCTATGAATATCGCGGCGCGGAAAAATCATACTGGACGTGGAATGGAAAGACCTGGCACTCCTTTGGTGAGTTACAGGCTGCGGGCGCGGAGCGCAGCAGTGCCCTCCGCGTACTGAACGGCAATGATAAGTCGGACGAGCGGTTGTCTCCATCGCATCCACTTTTCCCCGTTGACCAGCTCGAACATCTGACCAGCCTGAACGGGAAACGGCTGTCGGCGATCCCACGGACGGCAGTTTGTTTGATAACGGAAATCTCTCTCACCCTTGATACAGACCGATTGCTGGCTCCGGAGGTTATGTCACGGCTCGCCGTTCTGCGCACGCTCGCGCGTGAATATAACTCGCAACAGTTACAAATTGTTGTTCTCGCGCTGGATGCGAAGCCCGACAGCGACCTTCGCAATGCGCTCGAGGACCTCGATGTCCCTTCGATACAGTTCATGCGTGCGCCCGCCGACAAACGCGGCACCGGCACTTCTATAGTCGATCCGCGCGGCCGCAACGTGGCTCAGTGGCCTGCTTCTTCCACTAACATAAATGCCGCAAACCTCGGATACGCGGTGCGCCAGGAACTGGGAACACCGATCTATGCGCAGACAGATACCAGACCATAAGCCCACGAAGCTGCGGTGGTCGCTGCGTGCGGTAGGATTATTGCTCCTGTGTGCATCGGTCGCCCTGATTGTGCCTTGCCCGGTCTCCGCTGCCGATGACGCTTCGAGAATCTCCGCCAATCCCGTATTTCAAAGTGGTGCGCTACGATGGCAGATTTCCGGCGTCGTTCACTTCGGCCCAGGCGCGTCCCCTGCAGGCAAAGTCGCAGTACTTGGCCCCGGCGGATCTATTACGCAGCGCATCGATGTTGGTGCCGCCAATCACCTCATGGTGTCCGCGATTGTGCATTCCATGCCGGCTGGACAGGCTGTGCTCACTGTCCGTTGCCTCGACAGGAATGGACGCGAGTTGATGGTCCTCCGTTCCCCGACTGATATCAGGCCCGCCAAAGAACCAGACTCGTTCGAAGAGTATTTTCGCCCACACCCGCTCACCGCTGCGGTTGAGATCGGCGTCTCCAGAGACGGCACCGGAGGAACAGTAACCGTGCATCGTCTCGAGCTCGATGCCTACTCCGACGATGATCCCGCGCTGAAGAGCACGCAGGATAGCAAAGAGCTGATGGCTCCGTTCTGGCTGGGCAATCGAGTCTCGCGCGAAGCCGTGCTGCTAAGCTCCGTTGACGACGCGCCCGCGTCCGGAACCCTGATGTTCCTTCCCACTCGAATTGTTTCCGTCACCAGCTACGACGGTGCCGCGGTTTATAGGCAAGGCGCGGATTACGCCGTAGCAGGTCGGACCATGCTCGCCACCCACGGCTCACCCATCAGTCAGGTGCGTGCCGAGGCTCTTTCCAACGTCGACATTGCATGGAATATCGTCGGCGGAAAACAGGTGCTGGTCACCTACCAACACAACGACGCGTGGACCGGACCTGTCCAGAGGTATGTGGGCGATCAGCTTCCACGTACGATGGCGAAGCTCCGTGCGCGTTCGCCCTTGCGCATCGTGGCCTACGGTGACAGCATCACCTTTGGACTGGGCTCCAGTCACATGCGAAAGATTCCTCCCTATCAGCCTCCGTGGCTGGATTTGTTTGCCGATCAGTTGAAAAGCGTGTGGCGGGATCCTGACATCGCTCTCTTCAACGCGGCGCAAAGCGGAGCCGATTCAAAATGGGCGGCGCGGCTGGCCCAGCGGATGGTCGCATCGCTCGATCCCGATCTGGTCATCGTGGCGTTCGGTCAAAATGATTTCTGGAGTTACTCCGCCGCAGCCTTCGCTGCTAACATCTCTGCCGTCATTCATACGGTACGGGCCGCGCATCCACAGACGGAATTCCTGCTCGTGTCGACTATGCGTTTCGATCCAGCTTATAGCTCCCACGCGGCTTACTGGGATCTCGTCGGCCAATATGACGACGAGCTAAGAGCCATGACCGGGCCCGGCGTTCAGTTAGTAGATATGACCTCGATCAGCGGCGCAGTCTTCGCCGCCAAGTCGCCGCGAGATTGCCTCAACGATCCCCTGCACCCCAACGATTATCTGTCGCGCTGGTATGCGCAAAGTATGGTCGCTGCCCTGTCGCCTGAGACAAGCGATCACGCGAACGTTGCCGTCGCAGGAAAGAAGGGAGTGGGTGACGACGATAAGGCCGCGCCTGAAGCCATCGATGCCACCGGATCACGCTGGTATTACAACTGGACTGCCCATCCATCTTCCGGCGCCATCCACGCGGAATTCGTGCCGATGATGTGGGGAACGAAAAACCTTGACGCGGACCTCAGGTCTGCCCGCGAATCAGGCGCCGCCGCGCTGCTCGCCTTCAACGAGCCCGACTCGGAAAGCGAAGCGAACGTCACCGTCGACGAGGCCATCGCCTTATGGCCAAAACTGATGGCCACAGGTTTGCGACTCGGCAGCCCGGCTACCACGACCGGCAGTCCGTGGATTGATCGGTTCATGCAGCAGGCCAAAAATAAAAATCTGCGCGTGGACTTTCTCTGCCTCCACTGGTACGGCGACATTACAGCGCCCAACGCAGCAGGTGAGTTACAAAGATATCTTCAGAGTTACTGGGACCGCTACCATCTGCCTGTCTGGCTCACAGAATATTCCGGTGCAGATTTCTCGTTTCATCTCCGCCACACAACCGTGAAGGATAACTCCGAATTTGCCGCTGCGTCCGCCGCCATGCTGGAGAAGTTGCCGTTCGTGGAGCGCTACGCGTGGTTCGGCACGCAGTGGACTCCCGATTCGAAGGACTACCCAACCTCGGGTCTGTACGATCACACCACGCACGCGCTAACTCCCGTTGGACTTGCCTGGCGTGTCGCAGGAGCCCGAACCATCCAATGAAGTTCGCAGCAACGGCCCGGCGCCCAACCAGCTCATGCGCCTCTGGAGCTCGATCCGTCATGAACCTTAAGTTGCTCCCTGTTGTTGCAGCGGCTCTAGCTTTTCTGGCAAGTGGAAGGGGCGCGCCCGCCCAGGCTCCGCCTCAACAGGAATTCGAGCCGGCTCGTCTCCGCTCACTCACCATTCCCGGCCCTGTCTCCGTCTACGATAACTGGTCGGTCTACGACGAGCTCTCCGACAACGTACCGCTCACTGAGCAGCTCTCCATGCGCGAGCTCGACCAGCTTGTGCGACTCAAAAAAGCCGGCGCCCGCTTCGACTATTACGCCATGGACGCCTTCTGGTTCGATCCCGACGGCGCTTATCGTGCCTGGAAAAAACCAAATTGGCCCAACGGCCCCGATCGATGGATCCAGCAGTGCCGCCGCAACGGACTTCTTCCCGGACTTTGGTTCAGCACCAATACCCTCGTCAAAATCAATGCGGCGCCCCAATGGCGCGATTCACTGAACCAAAAAGGCACCGCCATGTCGATGTTCGAAGGCGGATTCCTGCCCGACTTCATTCAGACCATGCAGTTCTGGTATGACAAGGGCGTTCGCATGTATCTTTTCGACTTCGCCGACCTCACCGCCGCCACGCCCCACGCTGAGTCCACGATGACGAAGGCGGAAATCGTTCGGCGAAATTCCACCGCGCTACGCGAGGCGCTGGCTTCCTTTCGCCGCCGCAACCCGGAAGTCGTCCTCGAAGCGTTCAACGGTTTCGGTGGGGTCATGGACTCCACTTTTTATCCGTTCCCCTTCAAAGATCCTGTCGACCTCGAATGGCTCAAGGTCTTCGACTCGCTCTATTGCGGTGACCCGCGTCCCGCCGACGTCCCGGAAATGAATTTCTGGCGAACGCTCGAAATCTACAGCGATCACCAGGTGCGTCGCTACGAACAGACGGGTGTCCCTGCCGAACGCATCGACTCCACCAGCTTCATGCCGGGCAAGACCAGCACCATTTATCGTCGCGCCTTCCAGGCCTGGAAAGGCTCGCTCATTCTGGCGCTGGCCCGCGGCGGCTGGATCAATACCACCTATGGCAACCTCGAGCTCATGAGCGACGACGACGTCCGTTGGTATGCGCGGGCGCAATCGCTCTTTCTCGGCTTGCAGGCGCAGGGCCGCGTCCAGAGTTTCGGCGCTATACCCGGTGACGCCCAGCCGTATGGGTTCGGAGCAGTCGACGGCGCCGGCAGCGTTTATGTCGTGGTCAATCCTGCGCAGGCCATGGCCACCGTCACGCTGCCACTGCTGGCGCGCGATCAACCGCCCCTCACCCAAACCCGGCTTCTGTTCCGCGATGCCGGCTTCGTGCCGGTATTGCGCCGCAATACCATTCAGCTCGGTCCTGGCCAGATGGCCGTGGTCGGTTCGGGAAGATACGCCGCACCCCAATGGAATCTTGGCGTCCAGAACGATGTGGTCATTCCGCAATCCATCAGTCCTGTCGCGGCTCAGTTCCTTGCAACGGCGCCGGGAACGATGGAGGCCACTATCGCTCCCCCCGCCGCGGGCGATCTGCGCATCATCATGGAGCAGAAGGATCCCGATGGCGCCCCGCATCGTACGATGGCCGGCGGCGATCCCGGTGGCACCAGCATGGGAAAAGTCTTCCTCCTGCGCGCCACCCAGAGCGGCCGCGAACTTCCTGTCCGCGAAAACTACGACCGCGTCATCTGGTCAGGACTCTCCTGGGCCGTCGGCGAAATTGCTCAGAGCGAGATTCATCCCAATGAGCCGATTCACCTCACCCTGCGCTCTACAGACAAGGATCCCATCCTGCTGGTGCCCCGCCTGCTGCTGGTTCATTACTGAGCCAACCTGACCGCGCGTTGGCTTCCTTCAGCACCGCACGCGCCTGAGATAAACCGCCAATACCCCATTGGTCCGCCTGTCCCGCAAATTTGTGCTGAAAAGAACGGCGTGGCTGCCGATGAGAGGAAGTGCAGGGGACCTCCAGGCTCCTCATGCGAAGGGCGGCGTATGGATCGGGCACGTTGGAGTCTTTCACTTAGCGTTTTCTTTCTTGCATTCCCACTGATGGGGATTACACAAACGGTCGGCGCAAGCGGCTCTCCCGCGCGACAGGTGCTGTCGCTCCCGGAGTGCATGCGCATCGCCATGGAGAAGAATCACACCCGCCCAGCGAGTCAGATGGCGGTGGCCGTCGCCGAAGCGCAGCATCGGCAGGCGCTGGCGGCGTACTGGCCACAGGTCAGCGCCAGCGCCGGAATTCAGCAGCTCAGCAGTTCGCCGAACTTCATCTACCCCTCGAGCAACTTCATGATTCCTGCCGAATCCATCTCCGTTCCGGGCGGATCGGCGCTGGTCACGATTCCGGCCAACGCATTCGGACCAGGGTTTCCGCCGGTCGCCGTGCAGTTGCCTGTCAGTTTCCCCGGCGAGACCATCACCACCAGCGCTCAGGCATTTCCCGTGCCTTCGCAGAATGTGAAGCTGTTCGATCCCACCACCGAAAGCGTATCCGGCAATCTGAACTGGCTGCTGATGGATTTTGGTTTGCGGCGCGGTTTGCGTGAACAGTCGACGGCCGGTGTCGAAGTCGCCCAGGCCGGTGCGCGCAGATCCGACCTCGAACTGGCGGACAGCGTCATCCGCCTCTACTACGGCGCGGTGCTGGCCCGGCAGCTGCACCAGCTTGGAGAAGACACGCTGGAACGCATGCAGGCGACGCTGCAACTGACCGAGGCCCTGTACAAGGACGGCACAGGTACCGTCAAAAAACCGACTACCTCGACAACAAGGTTATGGTCGAAACCGTCCGCTCGATGGTGGCGACGCTGGAACAGAACGAGGGCGAAGCCGAAGCGGGTCTGGCCTACACCATCGGCTATTCATGGCGATCGACCGTGGTTCCCGCCGACACCGAGATCCCCATCCGCATCGCGCCAGGCAATCTCGATCAGATGGTGTCGACCTCCTATGAGTTCAATCCCGACTGGGCGGAACTGGAGGCGGGGCTGAAGGCCCTCGATGGCGAGCAGAGGGCGGCCGCCAGCGGTCACTATCCGCAACTGGGCCTGAAGGGCGAACTGCATCGTCGCTGGAACAACTACAACGGCGGCCTGTCGACTTCGAACAACCGTTCCGGCTGGTCCGTGGAACTCGGCGTCGACATCCCGGTATTTGACGGGTTCCTCACCAACGCCAAAGTTGCCGAAGTGCGCGCGCGGATCGAGCAGCTGAAGCAACAGAAGCTGCTCCTGAGCGAGGGCCTGGGGTTGAAGCTGCGGACTTACTTTCTCCAGCTCGAGGCTTCAGAAAAAGCGGTCGCCGCCGGGCAGAACGCTGCAACCGCCGCGGCCGACGATCGTGACCTGACCATGCGCGGCTACCAGCAAGGCCTCATCGAGACCGAGAAGGTCATCCGGGTCGAACTGCAGGAAGCGCTGGTCAAGGCCGCTCTGGATCGATCCATTTATGACCATGCCGCGCTGGAGTCGGGCGTCGACATGGTGGTAGGGAAAAATTTTCAGGCAGCACTCACGTCGACGAAATAAGAGGAGTCCATGGCCGGCAAGCACCGACAATCCGTCACAGCGCCTCTCACCCGCCGTCAGCTTCTCAGGTTGATGGCGAGCGGCGTGGCCGCATCGCTGCTGGGGCGTCCTGTTTTCGGGCAGGAGTCCCCCATGGTGGTCGCCATCAGCGCTGAAACTCTCGGGGGCGCCAATCTCAACGATGCCCGCGCAGCCTACAGCATCTGGATTCAGGAAGTGACCGGGCAGATGGGCAAGGTGGGGACCACCATCGTGCCGCAGATATTTCTTCCCTCCGACGAGTTGCTGCGCCAGGTCCGCAGCGGCGCGGTCACCTGTTATGGAATTACGGCGATCGAGTACATGAAGATCGCCGACTTGACCGATCCCAACTACCTGCTTCTGCAGGATTCTCTGGCCGATGGAATGGAATACCTGCTCCTCGTCCACAACCAGAGCAGGTATCGCAGCATGACCGATCTGCGCGGTGCCCAGCTCATCGTGCACCATCGTCCTAACCTGGTCCTCGTTCCGGCCTGGCTTGAGACCACCCTGGCCGCCGCCGGCCAGCCGCCCGCAGAGCAGTTCTTCTCGAGCATCGCGTCGAAAGACAGCATTAATCAGGTCGCGCTGCCGGTCTTCTTCCGCCGTGCCGATGCCGCGTGCCTGGCCCGGGAAAGCTGGGAGACGGCGGTGGAACTCAATCCGCAACTGGGGCGATCCATGCGGATTCTCGCCGTTTCTCCCCGCCTCGTGCCAATCGTGCTCGCCTTTCGCCGCCACTGCAGCGAGGCAGGACGCAAGGCGCTCATTGGCGCCGCGATGAACATTAATTCGGTCCCAGCCGGGGCCCAGATCACCGCTCTCTACCAGTCGCGCACCTTCGTGGTTCGCACCGCCGCGGTAATGAAGACCACCGTCGACATGCTGACCGAATATCAGCGGATCCTTGCCCGCCGGCACGATCGCAGAGAGGACAGCCATCCAGGCTGGTAAGGGATGCGGTGCTTCGACCTGCCGGAATCACGCGCCGTATCACTCTGCTGGCCTGGTCTGTAACCCTGGCCACGCTCGGCATCTTTGTTTCAATCATCATTCCTGAGCAGAAACGCGATCTGCGCGTCCAGCTGGAATCAAAGGCCGGCGGTGTAGCTGCCGCGCTGCACGGCGAGGTAGCCAGCGCTGCGATTACTGAAGACTATTCCTCGGTCGTCGATCATGCCATGCAGGTCCTGGCCGGCGATCCGGCGGTCGATTTCCTGGTCATTGCCAAGAATGACGGCTTCGCCCTCATCATTCAGCGCGACAGCTGGCGCACGGAACCGAAAATTGATTCTTACTGGCTGCCCGATCGGCGCAGCGCCTCCGGAGTCCTCGGCTCCGTTCCCATGTTCAACCAGCGGCTCTTTCACTACTCGGCTCCGTTTGACTACAACGGAATCGAATGGGGCTGGATCCATGTCGGTCTCTCGCTCGATTCCTACGACCGGAGCTCGCGCCGAGTCTATATCCGGACCGGCGTCCTAACCGTCGCCTGTGTGTTACTGGGACTACTGGCTTCGGTGTTTTATGCAGGCTACCTGGTCCGCCCCATCCTGCGCCTGCAGGCCATCGTGGAACGGGTCGCAGGCGGGGACCTGACGGCGCGCGCCGAGATCACCAGCCGCGACGAAGTCGAGCAGCTCGCGAATTCCTTCAACAGTATGGCCGATGCCATCCTGCATCGTGACCGCGAGCTTTCCGAGGCCAGAGACGAACTGGAAGAACGTGTCAAAGCGCGCACCCAGGAGCTGAGCGAACAAATCATCGCCCGCGACAAAGCCCACGTCGAGCTGGCCGATGCGCAGCAGCGCATGATCGTGCTCTCACGCTACTCCGGCATGGCTGAGATCGCCACCGGGGTGCTCCACAACGTCGGCAATGTGCTGAACAGTGTCAATGTTTCGGCTACCATCGTGTCCGATCGGCTCCGCGAGTCGCGCATCCACCAGCTCAACGATCTCGTCGCACTGCTCCAGCAGCGCGCAGGCAGCATCGGCCAGTTTCTCCTCAGCGATCCTCAGGGTGTCAGGATTCTCCCCTACCTGGGCAATCTTGCCCGCCACCTCGAAGCCGAGCGCGAGCAGATGACCCGCGAAGTCGAAGGCCTGGTCCGCCATATCGGCCACATCAAGGAAATTGTGGCCATGCAGCAAACCTATGCGCGCTCCTCGGGGATGTGCGAAATGGTCGCCCTCAAAGGGGTCCTGGAAGACGTGCTCGGGATGACGCGTGCGGCCATGGAGCGGTATGGCATCCGCCTCAATACCGAAAACGAAGACCTGCCCCCCGTCAATACCGATCGACACAAGGTCCTGCAGATCCTGCTGAACCTGATCCGCAATGCTGTCGACGCGGTCAAAGTGACGGAAAACTTCCCGCGGGAAATTTCGATCCGTACGCGCAAAATCGGCGCCCATCGCGTCGCGATTCAGGTGAGCGACAACGGCGTCGGGATTCCTCCGGCCAATTTGCTGCGCATCTTTTCCCACGGATTCACAACGAAATCGGACGGCCACGGCTTCGGCCTCCACTCCGGCGCCCTGGCGGCGCGGGAACTGGGCGGCTCACTCACCGTGGAAAGCCGGGGCGCGGACAAGGGAGCGGCCTTCACTCTCGAGCTGCCCATCGAGCGCCACAACCGGGCAACAGAAAGGCCCAGCGCATGAGCCAGGCGAACAAATCATTTTCCATCCTCATCGTCGACGACAATGAGGCGATCCATGACGACCTGAAGAAAATTTTGCTTCCGGAGACAGTCGATCCCAGCCTTAGTGCCGACGAGGCTCTCCTCTTCGGAACCCAATCCGCCCCCGCCGTCGTCTTTGCCATCGATTCCGCATTCCAGGGGCAGCAAAGCCTCGCTCTGGTCCGCAAGGCCCTCGCCGAAGACCGGCCCTATGCCATGGCGTTTATCGATGTGCGCATGCCTCCCGGGTGGGACGGCATCGAAACCATCGAACATCTCTGGGAGGCGGACCCCGACCTCCAGGTCGTCATCTGCACTGCCTATTCCGACTATGACTGGAACGTGATTTCGCAGCGCCTCGGCGTGTCGGAAAACTTCGTCATCCTGAGAAAGCCGTTCGACAACATCGAAGTCAGCCAGCTCGCCCACGCCCTTACCGCCAAGTGGACGTCCATGCGCCTCGCGCGCCTGCGGGTCGAGGAACTGGACCGCCAGGTGGAAGAACGAACTGCCGACCTGCGCAAAACCGAGGAAAAGTACCGCGCCATTTTCGAGGACGCCGTCATCGGCATCTTTCAGGCCTCGCCCAATGGCAAGCTCATCACCGTCAATCGCGCCTTTGCCTCAATGCATGGATATGACTCCGTGGAACAGCTGCTGGCTCACCCCCACGACGTGATGATCGAAATGGCCCAGATCAAAAGATGGACCCAGACTCTCGAAGAGCAGGACGTGGTGCGCGGAGCCGAAGTGGAGGTCAACTGCCAGAATGGGTCGCGCAAGTGGATGCTGGTGAATATCCGCGCCGCACGCGACCCCGACGGTACCGTCCTATACCACGAAGGCACCGTGGAAGACATCACCGCGCGCAAACACGCGCAGCAGCAGGTGAACTTCCTCGCTTATTACGATGCCCTCACCGGCCTGCCCAATCGTGCCCTGCTCCAGGATCGGCTGAGAGAGGCACTGAACTCCGCATGCCGCGAAAGACGCCGCAGCGCGCTGCTGTTCCTCGATCTGGACCGCTTCAAGATCATCAACGATTCGCTGGGCCACTCCTTCGGCGATCTGCTGCTCCGTCAGGTCGCCGATCGCCTCCGCGCCCAGATCCGCAAACAGGACACCGTGGCGCGCGTCGGCGGCGATGAGTTCCTCGTCCTCTTACCCGGTGTCGAAACCATCGCCGAGGTCCAGAGCATGGCCTCCCGGATCGTTAGTTCGCTGACCGGAGAATTTATCATCCAGGGCCGCTCCCTCAGCGTCAGCTGCAGTCTCGGCATCAGTATCTTCCCCGAGCACGGAGGCGACGAGGAAACCCTCATCAAGAATGCCGACGCCGCCATGTACAACGCCAAGGAAAAAGGCTGCAATACCTTTTGCCTTTTTACCGACGAGATGAATGCACGGGTCATGGAGCGGCTGACTATGGAGAACAGCCTCCGCACCGCCATCGAGCGGAATGAATTGTTCCTCGTCTACCAGCCGCAGATTGAGATCGCGAGCGGCAAAATGGTCGGACTCGAAGCCCTGCTCCGCTGGAAGCACCCCGCACTCGGCCTCGTCAGTCCCGACCGCTTTATCCGCGTCGCCGAGAATAGCGGCCTCATTACCTCGATCGGCGAATGGGTTCTCCGCACCGCCTGCTCCCAGCTCATGGCATGGAAGGAAGAAGGTCTCGCCATTGTGCCCGTTGCTGTCAATGTGTCAGCTGTCCAGTTTCGCCATGAGGGATTCTGCGACCTGGTCCGGAAGGTGCTCGAAGATACCCGTCTCGCTCCCCGCTATGTCGATCTCGAGCTTACCGAGAGCCTTCTGCTCTCCAATGCCGACGTCGTCTACAAAGTGCTCCACGAGTTACAGGACATGGGGGTCAAGCTGGTGATTGACGACTTTGGGACCGGCTATTCAAGCCTCAGTTATCTCCGCCATTTTCCCGTAACTAAATTGAAGATCGATCGTTCGTTTATTCACGACGTTGCCGGAAATCTCGATGCCGCCGCCATCACCACTGCCATCATCAGCATGTCCCGGGGCCTTAGTCTCAAAGTGCTGGCCGAAGGCGTGGAGACCAGCGCACAGCTGGAGTTCCTGCGCGATCATGGATGCGGCGAGTTCCAGGGCTTCTTCTTCAGCAAGCCCCCGGAAGCCACAAGCCTTCGTCAGATGTTGGCCCCCGACTCTCCACTGTTGCCCGCCAACTCCGAAATCGCCGGCACTTCCATGGATCAGAAGTAAGGCGCAGATCGGCAAATGGGGAAGGGGGGAAGGGGGGAACCGGCGAACCGGGGAAGCTGCGAAGCCGGTGCATCCGCCCGATTCGATCAAACATCCAGACAGCGAAAATTACATGCAGCGCCGGCGCGCATGCTGGCGCAAAGGATTAAAGCTCATATGGTAGGCACGAGGAGACTCGAACTCCTGACCTCTACCGTGTCAAGGTAGCGCTATAGCGACCGGCTGAGGGCAATAAAGGAGTTAAAAGCCGGTGGAATGGCAAGAAACCGGCACTCCAGGCGCTATTTGCTACCAAATTGCTACCAAAGTGAACGCTACCGCAACGATGTAAAAACCAAGTGGGTCGAATGGGTTGAGCCGTGGGGGGATCAGCCCAATTCATCGATGCAAGAAGTGGTCTCGCTGTTGATCTTCGAGAACTCGTAAAGGTGGTCGCGCTGATGGTGCGTAGAGAACTGAGGCTGGCGCTGCCCACACGGCCATTAACGGCAAGGGCTGGGGGCCCGTCGCTGTGATTGACACGTGATCGCTGTCCAGAATACTGAAGTCGAGCAGGTGTTGGAGTCCACTTTGACTGCCCCTCGCCCGAGGGGAAATGACTCCTACGAGGTTAGAGCCCGGAGGGGCCCGCCGTGCTCGTCTCCACCGAATTCCGTTGCGACTTTCACCCACGCGACCGATGCTTAGCCGGATCGTTCGGTTTCTCTGCCGCGTCTCTGCGTGGGACAACTTCCAGATCTCCCAGGTCGGCGATCCGCTGCCTCGCCGGCGGGTGCGCGATGACGAAACCGCATACGATGCCGGCCCTGACCACCGAGGTACCGGACCTTCCGGGCCTTTGCACGCCCGGTGCACCATTTCAAAGCATTTTGTTCCCGAGCGGCGCGATGCGGGAGGGGTGCTACTGCCGGAACTATGCTGCTGTAGCCACCGCCGATTCCGTGAAGCTCACGATTGCCTGCCTTAGTTGTGAATCGACTTCGTCGGCTATGATCGTTACGTCGTTCAGAAGAAAGCTGAAATCCACGACATTCTGATTGGTCTGCAAGGTCTGGAAGATGGAGACCTGCAGCATGCGCGACTCTTCGATAATCATAGGAATCGAATATCCCTGAGAGTGGCGGACGATGCCGTGCTCAACGGCAGCTTCCGACACCTGTTTTGTTCCAAGACTGCGTGGCACGCGCAGGCGATGAACCAGTTCTCTAATCAGCTTTGGAAGGTGTACAGTGCGCTCCTCATCGTTGAGAACGATGCGGCTCACCCCTTCGTCGCGTTTCACTCGCGAGAGCCAATCGGCAACGGTGGCTGTGGCGTCACGCTCCAATATGGAGGCGACCCGCTCCACCTCAAACAGAACTGTGGTCGCGTCCGGGTACTCATGGCGCATCGCTGACCTCGCTTTTGTTGATCACATCGGCGGAACAGGACATTCTCGCCGGTTGAAACAGCCTAACGATTATCCCGTTAGCAGGCTGACCAGTATTGCTCACTCGTCGTGGTGGGATGACTGTGAGGAGTATGACTCACGCATACTAGACGGATTGTCCGAAAAAGCGCAGCCGCGCTCTCACCCGATCCAGCGTTCGCTGGAACGTGATCAAATCTCCGTCCGTCATGATGAGCGGTCTGCCGCGCCTCACCAAGTCGATGTAGTTTCGGTGGGCGTTCGCAATCGCGCTTTGTACGATTTCTTCATTCCCTGGAACATCTTCCAGTTCGGTTAACGCCAGCGCTCCATCTGCGTCTTTGAGGAGGACTTCGACTGCCCTTTTGTTCCAGTCATCAATCAGCACATTGACCTGATTTCTAAATTAGATCAGCGTTACAGCGCCCAAAACGCTGGCTGTGACAGTCGTCATATCTACCGGGTGCCAACTACCCTTGTTCAGTTCCGTGCGCTGCCTACCCATGCTCTCTGAACCGTAATTATCGATTAATCAACCCTGCGCCCCGCTCTCCATCCAAATGGAAAGCGGGCTTTTTTCACGGAAACCCGTGTCACGCAGATAATCTTTGGCGATGTACCAGCGTTCAATGTGGGAGTTGTTGCGGAGAGTGCCGCTCAGCAACCTGCACGTTTCCTGAGGGTCTGCTCCGCATATCGGACAAGCGAAATTGAGAGAATAATCACCATTCGGCATTTCAACCTTTTATCGTTGTCCCACAGAAAAATATGGCCAATTTTGCACACTTCCGCTAAATATGTGACAGCACCCACCTCCTAATGGCGAAAAGAGGTGCGTATCCATTGAGCTACACTGATCGCCATGAACACAACCGAAATTCTCTCCGCTGTCGATTCCGAGATTGCCCGTCTAAAGGAAGCCCGCGCACTTCTTGCCGAAGAGGATGGGCACAGTCCGCGCGCAAAAAATCCAGTAACAAAACATCGCCCGATGAGCGCTGAGGCCCGGAAGCGGATCGGAGACGCACAGCGTAAGCGTTGGGCGAACCAGAAAAATGCCGCGAAGAGCGCCGCCTAACCTCTCGACTTCTCTACCAAATGCAACCTGTCACCCTCGGGCGGGTACGCGATCATATCCCGTAATCTAGCCACGTTCATCGCCAACAGCTTCATTGGCCGCGTGCATGAGCATGGGATTGGGTTCGAGCCCTTCCATCACTCTGTTTGAGCGATGAAGCCACGTCTGAATCCACCACAGCCCGCGCACTCGCACTGTATTTTCCAGAGCCGCGCCTCTATAGTGAAAATGACCATGCCGCTCTGTCCGCGGACGCCACACTTTGCCTTGAATCGCTAAAAGCCGAGCACGATATCGCCCTTCGAGAGACGCCTGTTCGCTCACGGCGAATGTCTGTCCCGAAGCCTTACGCCGAACTTTTGCCGGACTCTTCGGCGTTCCTTGGCACACCGACGGAACCCCCGACCTGAGCGTTTGGCACAGCTTCATGTGAAATCGGATGGCTGGGACTGATGGTGATGTCGGTCACTTCCGCCGGCGCACCCGGATCGCTGGTCTCCGCGGTGGTCTTTGCCTCTGGCCGCTTTAATCCGAAGGGATAAACGGAGGTGCTGGCAGTGGAAAGATGGCTCTTTACATCCGCTTTCTTGATAAGGCTCATAGAAGCTCCAGTCGTCCTGTTGCGTACCTGAAAAGTGCTCGTCTGGAGCAAGCGTGGAGGGCTGAAGGCGAGGAAGGGGATCTCAGCTGCTTTAGCCACTATACGCCGGAAACCTGCTCTTATCCGGTGGATCCCACGTTAAGGCTGGCCGCGTAAGACATCCTCGCCACGCGGACAATTTAGGCGAAGATGTTGTGAATGTCTTCGCAGTGGGAACGTCCGCTGGAGGTCGTCGAAGAAGGTGACACGAGATCGCGTCGTACCGATCATTTCCGCGAGGGGCTCCTGTGTGATTGGTGGAATCAACGACTCTGGTTCACGCGGCAGACCCATTTCGTCACCAGAGGGGGAATTCTAGCCAGACGCTTTTCGAAGCTGAAGCGCTGATAGACGAGATCTGCTTCGAGTTTCGCAGGAGGCTTGCGAGCAGAAACGTGAGGAACAGGTCAGAGAAGCATTCTCCTCGTGCATTGCGCGGATCATGTCCTGACGGTCAAGCCTCAGCGCAGTACGTGCGGTAACGGCAGTTGCCGTGGGCAGTTGTAGAATTCCGAGATTACAGCCCCGCACGAGTTTTCAACATATCGGGCCTCGCGCTTATCTTGCTTCCAGTTCGAGTTCTGCGATCGACGCAAGGTTCTTGCCTACGTTCGCTTCGAGAACCCGCTTAAGCCCATCACAGACCTCTTCGTCTTGTGATTCAAAATCGTACACATAGAGATTTCCGTTGAAGTGGCATACGAACGTGAGCCATCCCCCCGGCAATAGATAACCTTATCGATGAGTGCCTCTTCAGGCCCCGGCAGCCTGTGGAACCCGTCGTGTGTGCCGTCCGGCTTAGCCGGCCAGTTCTTTAGTTCACGGACTTTCATTTGAACTGTTGCCTTTCACCGCCACACTACCACGACGCCTTCATCACTTCTTCGGGGGCATCCTGCCCGGGCCTTCAAAGGGGTCATATCCTGGAACGGAATCATCGCAGGCATGTGGCGGATGATCGCTCTTGATGGGCACAAACCTCATGTTCGCTCGCCCTATGGCTTCGGCGATGACTTCGGCATCGATGTGGTCGTTCTTGTTGGTCTTCACGTACGGCTTGACGTACTGCGCGGGCATCAGGCGAACCTCAGGCCCTCCTCACGCAGACCTACGAGAGAGGAAGTGCGAGCCTCCACAGGCCTCCATGCCGATCAGTCTGACGCGGATGTTCGCAGTGAAGCACAGCAACTGCAGGCGCGAAAACTTCCTGTGTGCTACTACCTCACCAGCCCGGTTCAGACCAACCAGGTGAAATATCGTTTGCCCAGATCGATGCCGATTGTGTCGAGCTAAATGGACGGCCTCCTGTCGGCCCCTTATGTTCCCCGAAGGGGAAGAGGCGGCGAACCATACTAATTAGTTTCGCGGACGGAAGCACCGTATCCAGTCCTTATCAGGTTGGGATATGGTTCAGGTCAGGGCGGCCATTTGTGCCAGATTAGAACCTTCCGGGGTCGGAAGCCAGACTGACTGCATTGGACTGTTCTTTTTTTGCAGACCGTCTCCGGCGTGAGACCGAACGGTGAGGCACTCAAGCCGGAGAGGTTCGTTGGCGACTGACGGGCAGCGGCCCCGTTTGCAGCGGCCAAAGCTCGTTGAGGAAGACGGAGCGCGGACCGGGAAAGTTTCGGCACGTACGGCCCGACTCTCACCGAATCTTCTTTTTCCGGCGTAAATCGAAGGGTAGGCGCCGGTGCAGCGAAATGTCCGTGTGGTCGACAATACAGAAACGACGAAATGGCTGATCACCAGTGCGTCTATGACGACTGCTGTTGTTTGGACCAACGCTCCGACAACTGCCTGTATTGTGGGATATGTCATTCCGCTTACTATTCGCCTCGCTGTACCTGTTGGTCGGAAGCCAGACAATCGCAGGTCAGCGGTCGTT
>DASXDF010000062.1:0-226290 GCA_036490815.1 Acidobacteriaceae bacterium | reverse complement strand
CGCGGGCTGCGTGTTGACGGGCGGCGGAGCCAGACTGCCGGGACTGCTGGATGTTACAGAGAGCCTGCTGCGTGTACCGGCACGGCTCGGATCTCCGGTGCCGCTCTCGAAGATGCCGGAAGAGCTGGCGCAGCCCGAGTGTGCTGCGTTGATTGGGACCCTGCTTTATACCCACCGCACCAGCGTGATCCGTGCGGCGGAAGACCATAGCCTGCGCGCCAAGCTGCGCGCCATCTTTGCCGGAAGCCTATAGGAGCAAAAGCCGATGCATAACCCAGATGAAATGCGTATTCAGTACCAGGACGAGGTTCCTCGCGGAGCCAGGATTAAAGTGATCGGCGTAGGTGGCGGCGGCGGCAACGCGGTGAACCGCATGATTGCTGCTCGCGTGGAAGGGGTTGAGTTCATTACGGCGAATACCGATCGCCAGGCGCTGCAGTTATCGCAGGCTCCGGTGAAGCTGCAACTAGGCACGCGGCTGACGAGCGGGCTGGGGGCGGGGGCGAATCCCGATGTTGGCCGCAAGGCTGCGCTTGAGGACTCGGAAAAGATTATCGAGGCGCTCGAAGGCGCGGACATGGTGTTTGTGACGGCGGGACTGGGCGGCGGAACGGGTACGGGTGCTGCTCCTGTGATTGCGTCGCTGGCGAGCGAGATGGGTGCGCTTACCGTTGCGGTGGTGACGCGGCCATTCAGCTTCGAGGGCAAGCGGCGCATGGCGCAGGCCGAGCGCGGCATGCAGGAACTGCTGGACAGCGTCGACACAATGATCGTGATCCCCAACGAAAAGCTGCTGGCGGTGGCGAAGGATGCCGGCTTCTTTGAGTCGTTCCGGATCGCCGACGATGTGCTGCGGCAGGGCGTGCAGGGCATCTCGGACATCATCACAATTCCTGGGATCATCAACCGCGACTTTGCCGACGTAAAGACGACCATGGCCGGCATGGGTTACGCCGTGATGGGCACAGCGATTCGCAGTGGGTCGCGGCGTGCGCTCGAGGCTGCGCAGGCGGCTATGGCTTCCCCGCTGCTCGAAGATGGAGCGATCGACGGAGCGCGCGGAATTCTGATCAACATCACCGGCTCGGCCTCGCTGAAGCTGAGCGAAGTGAACGAGGCCTCGACGCTGATTCAGAACGCGGCGCACGAGGACGCCAACATTATCTTTGGCGCGGTGCTGGACGAATCCATGGGCGATGAGGTGAAGATCACTGTCATCGCTACGGGATTCCGGCAGGGTTCCGAGGGGCGGCGAGAGCACATGCTCGGCGCTGCTCTCCGCGAAGCCGCCTCACCCCGCATCGAATCACGGCCGCTGACCCCACGGTTTGCCAGCGAAGAGACAGAAGACGACGCTGCACCCGCAGCCATGATGCCGCGACAGACTCCGACACTGGTTCCGATTTCCGCGCGGGAATTCGTCTCAGCGTTTCGGGTTCACGAAGCGGAGCCTGTGAGCGCCGAATCGAACATTCCGCAGGAACTGGCTTGTTCGGAAGAGGAAACGGAATTGGTTGGAGTGGCGGTGGCAGATCCTGGCGGCTTGCCGGACGATGCCGAAGTTCCGCACCCAGCCTTTATTGAGGAGCAGGGAGAGAATCTGGACATCCCCGCCTTCATGCGCAAAGGTACCCTGTAGTTCGGCCAAAGCAAGCCGCCAGGGGCCGTTTCTTACCGAAAAGAGGGATGCCCGTGTGCGAAAATGTACTGGACAGGCAATAGTTTCCGGCTATAGTGAACCAATAGTTCCTGTCAGGCATCCAGGCATTTGCACTGCGAAAACCCCCTTTTTGAACAACTTGGGGGTATCCACAGGGTTTGGAGATCTATGGCCAGGATCTTTTTCCCGAAACCGGGCTCAAGTCCCAGTTCGGGAAAGCCGATAAACATCGGTTACATGGGTACGTACGAAGTAAGGTTTCCCCAGACAGGATTCTGCGGCACGATCAGTCAGAGGGTCTGGATTCTTCGAACGAGAGTTATTGGATGAAGCGTGTTGTCGTGTCTCTCTTGCTGACTGCCCTGGCCGCCCCAACGCTCCTGTTTGCGGCGTCCACCAGCACTGCGCATCATACGGTTCGTCACCATGCGCGGGTGCACGAATCAGCCTCCGCACGCACCCATATGGCGACGCTGCAGCACAGCCATCGCGTGACGAGCGCTCATCTTGCCACGGCCAGTCTTACCACGCACCACTACGTGCGCACGCGCCGCCATCATTATTACGAGCGCTTTACTGCGAGCTCCTTTGCCAATTCCGATCTGACCGCAGGCGACATCACTGCGGGCGAGGATCCGGTTGTCCGCCAGGCTGCACTCGACGCGCTGGGCGACATGAATGGGACGGTGGTCGCAATCGACCCCTCCAACGGCCGCATTCTGGCGATGGTGAACCAGAAGCTGGCCCTTTCCAGCGGTGCCGAGCCGTGCTCGACCATCAAGTTATCTGTTGCCCTCGCTGCACTCCAGGAAGGCATCATTAATAAAGACACGCCGGTCAATCTGGGGGGCAGCTATCACCTGAACCTCACCGAGGCCCTGGCTCACTCCAACAACCTTTATTTTGAGACGCTCGGCCGCAGACTGGGCTTTGACCGCGTCCACCACTACGCCACGCAGTTTGGGCTCGGCGAGCTGGCCGGCTACAACATTGCGGGCGAGCAGCCTGGCATTTACCCGGATACCCCTCTGGCGGAGAATCTTGGCGGCGTAGGGCGCATGTGCTCCTTCGGCGAGGGTATCTCGATGACTCCGCTGCAACTGGGAGCGCTGGTGGCGGCGATCGCGAATGGCGGCACGCTCTATTACCTGCAGCATCCCAGCACTCCCGCCGAAGCGCTGAGCATGCAGCCGCGCATCAAGCGGACGCTGGAGATCGGGAACATCCTGCCGGAGATTCAGGACGGGATGCAGGCGGCCGTCAAATACGGTACCGCGCGGTCGCTGCGCGCAAACTTTAACGAATTTCCTGTGCTGGGCAAGACTGGCACCTGCTCGAACGATGGCACTCGCTTCGGTTGGTTTGCTTCCTACGCCGATACGCAATACGGGCGCATCGTCGCAGTGTTCTTCCTCGAAGGCGGACGGCCGACTTTTGGACCGAAAGCTGCGGAACTGACAGGGGTCTTCTATCGTGACCTGTGGACGAGCAGCTACTTCGCTGCGAAGCAGTCGCCGGAAACGCCGGCTGCAGCATCGACCGCGATGGGTGCTCCTCAGTAAGCGGACTTCTCTGATCGCTTTGAAACGCCCTGCACTAAGCCGCAGGGCGTTTCTGCGTGGCACTGTTTTGCGCTGACGGTCCAGCGGCGCTAGAAAGCGGCTGTTGTTCACTGGCCTTCAGATGCCCACGAAAAAGCGAATCCCGCCGCTTGGCAATTTCAGCATTCGCTTCACCGCCGATCAGGATGGCCAGCGACGTCAGATACATCCAGAACATGAGGCCAATCACGGCGCCCATGCCGCCGTAGATCCGCGAAAAGTGGGCGAGATGGTTGAGATAGAAAGCGAGCCCGGCGGATCCTGTAAACCACAGCGCGATGGCGACCACAGCACCCGGCAATGTCGAGGTAAAGCGCTGCCGCATCTTCGGGGCGAGGAAATAGACCAGCTCCAGCGCGACGACGAAGGTCGTAAAGATGGTCGCCAATCGGATTAATGGCCACATCCTTTGGAACGGGCCTGGAATGGGGAAAATCTCACCCAGAAAGTGGCCGAAATGGGGGCCTGCGAGCAGCGCCAGCAGAGACACCATCAGAAGACCGCCGCTTGTCGAGGTGAGAATCAGCGCCTGTAGCCGGTCGCGCAGCCAGGAGCGGGGTTTCCGGACGTCATAGGCGACGTTGAGGGCGGTGATCAGCGCCGTGAATCCACCTGTTGTCGACCAGATGTAGCTGAGGATCCCGAAGGACAGCATCCCGCGGTGCGGCTCGAGCAGGCCACCGATCATCTTCTCGACCATCGCCAGCGAATCTGCGGGAACGAGAATGGCCATCACGCTGAGCAGCTGGGGCAACAAGCCCGGTAAGCGCAGCAGCGAGAGCAGCGCCGCGACCGTGATCAGCAGCGGCACCATCGACATCATGGACCAGAATGCCAGGCCAGCCGCTACATCGAAGACCTGGGTACGAATCAGTTCTCTGGCTACGATGACGGTGAGAGCACGGGTTTCGCGCCAGCGGCGGCGCACGCGATGACGCCAGCGCTGAAATGTCTGACGGCGGCGGGCCCTGCGCTCGGGGCGCGTGCTTCCCTGCCAGCGCATCGCCGCTTCGGCCTGCGCTGCCTCTTTCGGGCCCGAAAACAAGGATTCATGCGGCACGAGGACGGCTCCGGAAACACACGGGCTGATTAAGTCCGATGGCAAAACCACGGTTGCGGATGCGCGTGTGCTGCAATCATTTCCGCCCGCTTGCCTGAAACGCCGGTTTTCTGCGATACATGAATGGTTTGCCCATAGGAGCCAGCATGAAATTCAAGATTCTTACATGGGCCCTCCTCCTCGTTTTTGCTTCTTCGTTTCTGAACGCCAGCGATCACCCCGCCAATATGCAGGCCATTACCTTTCCCAGCGGAAGCGACACCGGCCAGGGCTTTCTTTACCTGCCGGGTGGCTCGGGTCCTCATGCGGCCGTCGTCGTCATCCAGGAATGGTGGGGCGTGAACGACTGGGTGAAGGAGCAAGCGCAGCACTTCGCGGCGGAAGGCTACGTCGCGCTGGCAGTGGATTTGTATCGCGGCAAGGTGGCCACCGATGCGGACATGGCGCATGAGCTGGCGCGCGGTCTGCCTCAGGATCGCGGCGTGCGCGATCTGACCTCAGCCGTCGCCTGGCTCGAACACCGGCCCGACGTCGATCCTCATCGCATTGGCGCGATTGGCTGGTGCATGGGCGGAGGCTACGCCGCCCAATTGGCGGTGGCCGATCCTAACCTGAAGGCGGTGGTCATCAACTACGGTTCCCTGCCGACGGACAAGAATGCCCTGAGCCAGATTCACGCAAAGGTGCTGGGGAATTTTGGCGGCCTGGATCGCGGCATCACGCCGGACGATGTCCACGCCTTCGAGGCGGGTATGGAGTCTCTGGGAAAAAGTACAGATCTAAAGATCTACCCGGACGCCGGTCACGCCTTTGAGAACCCCAACAACGGCGCCGGTTATAAACCCGCCGACGCTCAGGATGCGCAGACCCGTTCGCATCAGTTTCTGGCCGAGCAACTCCACCCCGTCCATCATTAAGGCCGGCTTACTTCTGTTTCGGATCGATTGGGAGAAGCGCGGTTAAGCCCTGACCACAGTAACTCGTCTTCTGCCTGGAGCCTCCCTCTTTGGGAACCCCACTGATGCCGCGATTCCGGACACCGGTCAGAATCAGCGATTTGGCAGGCCGTCTTTCTTTGTCTGCAAGTGGCTGAAAGATCGAGCGATTTCTCCCGGGAGTAAGTATCTTTGGGTTCCGGGTTTGGTTACCAAAGTCGGCAAAATATTTCTTGCTTGTGCATCTCCGAACGTGTTAACTATGCAGGCAATATCTTGAAAAACCTGCCTTGAAGTACACAGGAGAAAGTGCGGTCTAAAAGGCCACCACTATGAAAATAGGAACGACTATCCGGGGGTATCGCCTGCAAAAAGGTTTATCGCAGGGAGATATCGAGAAGCGTACCGGGCTTCTGCGCTGTTATTTATCGAGAGTTGAGAACGGACACACCGTTCCATCGCTGGACACACTAGCCAAAATTGCCGGCGCGCTCGAACTTCCGCTCGCCCAGCTGTTTGCCGAAGACACGCTGGGACGCCAACTGCAATCCCAAAAACTCTCCGACGACGAACTCCGCTTCCTGACTCAAATTCGGCGGTATTCCACCAATCTGAACGACAGCGACCGAAAACTGCTCCTGGCCATGGTGAAGAAATTCGCCACGACCGCTACTCGATAGATCGGTCGGTACCCCACAGCTTTTCGCACCCAGGCTGGCCCCGGAACCGTGTTTCGCGGTCGAGGGAAGGGTCTACCCTGCCGCTGCTGCCTCGTAGTATGCCCGCAGTCCCCAGGCGATGAGGAGCAGCAGGAAGGTCATGACGCCGATCGCCAGGGCGCGTCGTCGGACGAAGGTCTCGCGCGCGGCTCCGATGCGCGGCACCAGTGGGAACCCGAACGCCAGCCCACTGAGGAAGCCGCCGAGGTGCGCCATGTTGTCGACCTGCAGCCGCGTATGCGCGAGCCATAGACCTCCATCAATGATGAAGTTGAGCAACGCAAAGTACCACACGCTGCGGCGCAGCTTCTTCAGTTCGATGGCCGGGATCGGCAGCAGCGGCGAGCGCAGCAGCATGAGCAGGACGCCGGCCAGGCCGAACACCGCGCCCGACGCCCCGGCGCTGAGAATGCCGCCGTCACCCGGAAGGTGCTGATTAAACGCAACGCTCAGCAAATTGCCGGCGACTCCGGTGAGCACATAGGCAGCGATAATGCCAAATTCGCCCAACAGCGGCTCGCCGAGCAGGCCGAGATTCCAGAGACACCACATGTTGGTGGCGATATGGATCCATCCGAAGTGCGCAAAAATCGCGGTGAAGACGCGCCACCACTGCCCGTACGCGAGAACCGCGCCACCATTGCACAGGAGCAGCGGCGAAAATTTGTCCTCAAACGTAGGCCCGGCGGCAGAGTGGCTCAGCACCAGCGTGAGCAGATAAACCGCGCAGTTAATCCCAACCAAAGTGTAAGTGGCAGGGGCGGAGGCCCAGTGCCGGCGCGGTCGCGGCGGAGGCTGCGGCGGCGGATACCAGCCACGCGGCTGTGGCGGTTCCTGAACCTGCTCAGGGAAGGTTCCCGGCGGCAAAATTTCTGGTTGTGAGTTGAAGCGACGGCCCGCGCCCTGTTCGGGGTCCATACTGCTACCCTATCGTTCTCGCCGCCTGCTGACAATCCAACGACAGATTTCGTCGTCTTATCCCCGGCTCAAGCGTTCAGATGAAGTCGCGAATCGAACGCCTGTACAGTGCAGCACGCGTGCCAGGCTGCTTCGCGTGCGAAGATCGCTGCGGTGCGACACGACGCAGAGTCTCTCACCATTATTTACAATTCTCTTTCACGCCCGCAGTTTTTGAAGTCATTCTTCCGGAGTCATTATTTTGAGTGGTGATAAAAAGATCGCCCGCGCGCTGCTGAGCGTGACGGACAAGACTGGCATCGTAGTTCTGGCGCAATGCCTGGCACGGCATGGAGTGGAACTGGTTTCAACAGGGGGCACGGCGCGTACGCTGCGCGAAGCCGGGCTCACCGTACGCGAGGTCGCCGATCTGACCGGGTTCCCGGAGATGCTCGACGGCCGCGTCAAGACGCTGCACCCCAGGGTGCACGGCGGCATTCTGTACATCCGCGGCAACAGCCAGCATCGCGAGCAGGCAGCCGCACACAAGATCGAGCCCATCGATATGGTGGTGGTGAATCTCTACGCGTTTGAAAAAACAGCTGCGAATCCTGACGCAAAATTTGCCGACATTATCGAGAACATCGACATCGGCGGCCCAGCCATGGTGCGCTCCGCGGCGAAGAACTTCGAAGACGTTGCGGTTGTCACAGCGACCGCGGATTATGAATTTCTGGCCGACGAAATGGACCTGAACCGCGGCATGCTGAGCCGCGAAACCCGATGGCGCCTCGCGCAACGGGCCTTTGCTGCGACCGGAACCTACGACACAGCGATTGCCAATGCGCTGGAGCGACTGGAGCCTTCCACTCCAGGCCTGCCGATGCGCACCAGCGATGAGTTTCCGCAGACGCTGCGCGTCTCTTATCCGCTGGCGCAAACGCTGCGCTACGGTGAGAATCCTCACCAGCGAGCCGCACTCTATCGGGATAGTTCAGGTGCCGGCATCGCCGCTGCACACCAATTGCAGGGCAAGGAACTGAGCTACAACAACCTCGTCGACCTCGACGCCTGCTGGGATCTGGTCCATGAATTCGACGAGCCGGCCGCGGTCATCGTCAAGCACACGAACCCCTGCGGCGCGGCCATCGGCACCAATTTGCTCGATGCCTATCGGAAGGCTCTGGTCGCCGATCCGGTCTCCGCATTCGGTGGCGTGATCGGCGTGAATCGCGAGGTCAACGGCGACACGGCCGAAGAGATGGCGGCGCTGTTTGTCGAAGCGATCGCCGCGCCTGGCTTCACCGACGACGCGATGGTGCGGTTCTCCTCAAAGAAGAACCTACGGCTCATCGTTGTGCAGCCCGCCAATCCTGGACGCGTGCTCAAGCAGATCTCCGGCGGCATGCTGATGCAGGATGCTGATACGGCACAGCTCTCCGTTGCGGACCTTAAGGTGGCGAGCCGGCGCGCTCCTACGGAGGACGAGCTCAATTCCCTGCTGTTCGCGTGGAAGATCGCCAAGCATGTGAAATCGAACGCCATTGTTTATGCGCGCGATGGGCAAACCCTCGGTGTGGGAGCCGGGCAAATGAGCCGCGTCGATGCTGCACGCTTTGGCGCGATGAAGGCGGTGCTGCCGCTCAAGGGCTGCGTCGCCGCATCCGACGCGTTCTTTCCATTCCCTGACGGACTTGAAGTTGTCGCACAGGCCGGAGCCACAGCGGTGATTCAGCCTGGCGGCTCAGTGCGCGACAAAGATGTGATCGCTGCGGCGGACCAACTCGGGCTGGCGATGATCTTCACCGGTATCCGGCATTTCCGTCACTAAATCGCGCTCAGAGAAAAGCGGGCCAGCGAAGATCGCTCCTCGCTGGCCTTTTTGTTTATGGGTTGTCCGCGCGCTCCAGCTCGCGGATGTACTCGACGACGGCCTCACTCCAGCCATCGATGTGCGTCCACGGACCATAGCCAACGCCGTTCTGGTAGCTGGCTACGTTCACCACGTAGCCGTTGCCCTTCGGCGCGGGCACGCGGTCGTGCGACTGCTCGTCGGTGATCACGATGAGCCGGTCATACTTCTCATCGATCTTCTCCAGCGCTGCACCGAGGTTGGTTCCACCGTGCGGCTGGCTCAGGTCGAGCGCATCGCGCAGCGCGAATCCGCGCCGCGCCGGCACCCGCTTCAGCGTGTCGGAAAAGGTGTAGAGACTCACCTCGTCCGCGATCTCCCGCAACAGCACCGCGAGACCGTACGCCGCATCCGTGCGCATCATCTCCGAGCGCCTGGAGAGCGGAGCCACCATGCTTCCTGAAACGTCGACCAGCAACACCGTGCGTCCGGCGAGCTTCTCGCGTCCCTTGATGGATCGAAACATGGCCTGCTCCAACGGCTCTTCCCACTGCGGCGCATAACGCGCAGCAGCGAGAAAGCGAAACGGGAGCACCCGATCCGTCTTCATGACGGAGAGAGCGCCGATCACCAGATCATCGCTGACGCTGGCGTCCTTCATGTTGCGAAGGTTGCGCAGCAACGCGAGCGCGCCCAGCTTACGCTCGGAGAGCAACCGCTCCCAGCTGGTGCGCTTATCGCCACCGGCAGAAAGAGCCACCTCCCAGGTATCGGGCGTAGCCAGCGTGCCATCGATCAGCCGCTTCCACACCGCTGCCTGCTCGGCATCGCGAGGCTTCGCGTGGCAAAGAAAGAGCACATCCCGCAGCCGGACGGCGCCCGCGCGATCGTACTTCGCCAGCGCGTACTCGTCGAACTTCGGGAAGGCCGCGGCCAGCCCCTTCTTCACCTGGCCCGACAGCGGCGCGCGCCCCTCAGCCCAGTAGATGGCGACGAACTCGGCCAGCTCATCGGCTCGCTGGATCACGCGTGCGAGGGTGTCGGCCACCAGAGCGCGATGGGACGCATGACGCGCCATCTCGCGAACCAGCAGAAGCGGCGCGTGCCGCAACTTCATCGCCTCGCGAGCCTCGACAGCCAGCGCAGCCACCTTCGCTGCCTCGACCCTCGGCACCAGCTCACGCACGCGTCCAGCAATCTCCACCCCGTCCTCGTAAAACTGGCTCTCCCACAACAGACAGGCCAGCACGCTGCGCCGCAGAGCCAGTTCATTGCTGATCCTGCTTGCAGGCGCTCCCTCATGGGTGCGCGGCCGCGCCAGGTGCGCCAACTTCAAAATGTTCAACCGTGCCACTGTGTCCTCTCTTTCTTTCGAAATGCTACGCCGGGGAATATTCGACCGCGGAATTTGACGCGAGCTTGCACTCGCGGCAGGGGTCGAACCTGCATCTCCGCCTGCAAAGGCGGCCCTCTACCATTGAAGTATCCGCAGTCTGCGCCACCGGCGCTGTTTTCGCTCTAGTCTGTGATGGTTTTGAGATCGTGTTTGACCTTGCCAGAAGCTTCCTGCGAACGAAAGCCGACCTTCTTAGCAAAGTTGATCGGTGCGACATCAATCGCAAGCTTCTCCATCTGATCCCAGTCGGGGCGATTCCTGTCGTTGTAGCCGCTGCATTCGCGCACAACGAATGGAACCGGAAAGTCCGGATACGTGGCAGTACAAACCACCATCATTTCGGACTCGCGGTATCCGCTGAGAATATGCGAGTAGCTGCACACACCGCACAACGAAGCCGCGCCAACAGCGGTTCCTCCGTTAATTTTTACCTTGCTCATGGGCAGGCCTTTCTAACCGGCAACTTCCGGAAGGTTATGGGCCGGGGAACGAGGCGATAGCAGTATCGGTGCTCTACCCCTGAGCTACACGAGCTTGCGTTCGCGGCAGGAATCGAACCTGCGACCACCGGCTTAAAGGGCGAAGTAACTGTTATCTACACCACCGGCCGAATTGTTGGTTACAAAATGCAACACCGGGGATTAGGTGAAAAGAGTTTCAGAGCCATGCTGATCTCGGAACCTTGTGAATCGGGCCTGCGACCCATCCCGAAACCTCTCTGCTCTGGCAGGCCCTCCAGCCTGCTGGCCATCTGGGAGGAAGTAACTCTCCTCTGTCGCCACCGGTGCAATCAGTCACTGAGGGATTGAACGAGAACAGTCTATTGACGTGTCAAGTTCGAAGTAACTGCTCTCTACGCCACTCAGTGCAGACGTTGGGTCCAGTGCAATCACAAATCTTCTAAAAATCACCGAGGGAATAAACGAAAGCAGCCGCCTGCGAAAGCAGGCCGTCGATTTACAGTCGATGGAACTGTTTTCTTCGCCACTCAGCGAAACTTAAAGTTGTGTGGAAATGCGCAGGATCGTTGAAGCCGGGAGGCTATCGAAAATTGAGATAGGACGCCCGGAAGCCGACGCAGACGCTTGTCTGGGGCAGCCACTCAATCGAGTTATGCGTTTTGTTTCGCATGGGCGTTCTCCTGTGCAGTAGATACTTTGCCATGGATTAACGCTAAAAAGCAAGAGACGATGTGACATTTTCCTGACTTTTATTTTGAGTTAGCGAGGTTTGATTTTCCTTTTCCCGCGCGACCCTGCGAGATGCGCGGCGAGGCGTGTTTGTGGTAAAGCTGAGAAATGCGAGCTGTTGCGGAGAAACTGCACCTCAGCGAAATTTCTCCGGGTCTGGTTCAGTCGGAGATTCGTGCCATGACCGTGGCCTGCGATCTTGCCGGCGGCGTGAACCTGGCCCAGGGCGTGTGCGATACAGAAGTGCCGAGTCCCGTGGCTGCGCGGGCAATCGAGGCCATTGCGCAGGGGCTCAACATTTACACGCGCATGGACGGCATCCAGCCACTGCGCCAGGCGATTGCCGACAAGCTGGCACGCCACAACGGCATCAAGGCCGATCCTGATGCGGAGATTCTGGTGACCTCCGGCGCGACCGCCGGATTTCAGTCCGCCTGCATGGCGTTGTTTGATCCTGGCGACGAGGTCATCCTGTTCGAGCCGTTCTACGGCTATCACCTGAATACATTGCGAGCGCTGCGCGTGAACGCGACCTCGGTACCGCTATCCGCGCCGGATTGGGCGCTGGACGTTGAGGCGCTGCGCTCCGCGATGACTCCGCGCACGCGAGGCATCGTCGTCAACTCGCCGTCGAATCCAAGCGGCAAAGTTTTTTCGCGCGCGGAACTCGAAGCCATAGCGGCGCTGGCGATTGAAAACGACCTGTTCGTTCTGACAGACGAGATTTACGAATACTTTGTCTTCGACGGCACGCAGCACATCAGCATGGCAACGCTGCCTGGCATGGCGGAGCGCACCATCACCATCTCAGGTTTGTCGAAGACTTTCAGCATTACGGGTTGGCGCGTGGGCTATCTGGTCGCTGACCGCCGCTGGCTTGGGGCCATCAGTTATTTTCACGACCTCATTTATGTCTGCGCGCCTTCTCCCTTCCAACATGGGGCCGCGGCAGGGCTGATGCAGCTTCCGGATTCGTTTTACTCTGGGCTGTCTTCGGAGTACCAGGCGAAGCGCGACATGCTCTGCGACGCCCTCGCCGATGCCGGCCTGACGCCATCGATTCCCCAGGGCGCCTATTATGTGCTGGCCGATGTTACAAAATTGCCCGGCGCCACGGCTCGGGAGAAGGCCCGCAACCTGCTGCGCAACACGGGAGTCGCCGGCGTGGCGGGAACAGCGTTCTTCGCCGCTGGCCACGGGGAAAATCTGGTTCGCTTCTGCTTTGCCAAGCGCGATGAAGACCTGAAGCGCGCGTGCGATTTGCTGCGAACGCTTTGAAGGTTCAGGCTGCGGTCGGCTGTGCAATGTCGACCAGCGGATAGCCCAACTTCTTCCAGTCCTCGTAACCGCCGCGCAGAGGACGGACACGGTAGATGCCCATTGAACGCAGGCGCATCGCCATCTTCGCCGCGGTGGCTTCACTGGGACAGGTGCAGAAGAGCACGACCTCCTGGTCCCGTGGGATGCGGTCGCTCTGCTCCACCAGCTTGTCCGGTGTCATGGTGATCGCGCCGGGGATGGTGCGTGGATCCGGAAGATAATCGAGCGGATGACGCAGGTCCACGATGAAGACCGGCTGGCCGCCGTCCATGATGCTCTTTAGTTCTTCCGGCTCAATTCTCGCCATGCGTACCGAGCGCAGGAAGGCGCGCCGCTGCAACATGCGCCACACCAGAAATCCGATAAACAGCAGCGCGAAAATGGCGGCGAAGAAATGCGCCGTCCAGGAGAGCGCCTCCGGATGGCGCTTAAGCACATCGCCAAAAAATCGGCCGCCCAGGGTGATGGTGAGAATCCACAGCAGGATGCCGCCGGCATCGCAAAGGAAGAACTTGCCGTAGGCCATACCGATTTGGCCGGCGATGGGAGCGGCAACCGAGCCCAGCCCCGGAACGAATTTCGCCACCAGCAGGGCGGTAGCTCCGCGCTTTGTGAAGTAACCTTCAGTCTTGCGCACACAGGCCGAGCTCTCGAAACTAAGCCGGCACATCAGGCGCACCACGGCCGACCCATAGCGTTTGCCAAAGATGTACCAGGTGCTGTCCGCCGTAAGGCTGGCCAGCAGCGCCGAAGCCAGTACCCAGGGCAGGCGCAGCTGATGCGTCGCCGTCAGGGTTCCGGCAGTCAGCAGCAGCGGCGTGCTCGGAATGGGAATCCCGAGCTGCTCAGTCAGCACCCATAGAAAGATGACCGAGTATCCGTATTTGATGAAGAAATCGAGCGCGATGGGCATGGCTGGGGCTGCCTGCTGCCAGGAGCTTCAAGTATAGATGTGCCTCGCTGCCAAAAAGGAGCGGGATTCCTGCGACAACGCCTTTGGCTCTGCTGCCAGGCCGCTGAAACCCGGGCTAGTCCTGGGCCACCTTCAGGGGAATCTCCACCGTTCCGATGCGCCCGCTGATGAGGTCGTGGACGCCGACCCGGAGATAAACCTGGCCGGCGGGCAGATCGATTTCCTGGTGCATGCGGATTCCCTGCTCCCGTTCCTGAGCGGGCGGGGTGTCGATGGCAAAACCCTGGTCGGTATAGTTCAGACGAATGCCGCCTGCATCGTAGGCAACCTGGGTTACCTCCAGCTCGTGGTGCAGTCGTCCATCGGCCAGCGTCTTCGAGTCGAAGCCGCGCGGATCGATTGAGTAGTCTGCAATGTAGCGGGCCAGCGGCGGTTTGAGTGTCTTCGCCAGGGCGCCGGCTGGATCGGACGAAATCTTTTCCCCCTTCATCGAGGGATCGCTGGCCGGCGCCAAACGAACGTGAAACAGCACCTGCGACTGCGGCAGCACACCATGCTGCATAGCCGCAATCAGGGGAGTCAGCCGGCCTGGCATCAACTTCGCGGTCTGCGCCGGATCGTCGGCGAAGTAGCCATGCCGATATTCCAGCTCACCGTGGCCATCCTGCAGTTCAATGTCGATTTTGCGATACGCGCCGTTGTAATTCTTATTCGCCGGGATGTAGCCAATAGTGTAGTAATTGGCCCCATCGGCGATCGATTTCACCACAGCCTCGCCCACGGCATTGGTGTTGTAGAAAGCCTTGCCGCCGGTTTCATTGGCGAGCTGGTCCATCGTCGAATGTTCCGCGAAATTCGATTGCAGGAACTGCGTGTTGCCCTGATCGATCAGTGCGGAGGTGGTTGGCATGCTCACGGAAACCGGCCGGCCATTCGGCGTTTGCGACAACACACCCGGGTTCATCTGCGTCATCTCGCCGTCGGCGCTTGGCACATTCACAAGGCCGCGCGCGTCCACGGGATAGACTGCCACCCGCGCCAGCGCCATCAGCTCTGCCAGCCTGGTCATCCGTGAACCGTAGTCGCGCATGTTCGAAGTTGGATCGGTTTGCGCGGGGTCGGGCGCAATCGTAATCGGGACCGCTCCGGTATACCAGATCAAATTCTTTCTGCCGGGGATTGTGCTCAGGTAGCGGGCCAGCTGCTCCATGGCGTCGATGGTGATATCGAGGCGCAGGTCCGCTTCGTACGATACGGTGTCGGAGGCGAACTGATTCATCGCGGCCACGGCCTGTGCGCTGGCACCGGCCCCATCGGCAAACCAGCCCATCATCGCCATCTGCTGGTCGTAGAGCGGGTCCATAATCGGCGACAGCTCCGGATGGCCTCGCCCTTCCTTCAGAGCTTTATCGATGGTGTCGGAGTCAGTGGTAAAGCCTTCCACCATGCGCAGCTTCGACGACAGGGTGAAAACCGCGACCCGGGTTCCCGGCGGGATGGTGTGCAGATACTTCAGCATGCGTTGCCGGATGTACACCTGGTCGGAGAGCGGCGTATTGAGCGCGTCGAGCAGCAGGACGTTGGCTGCACTGGTGATGGCGTAGTGCGGCGCATTGCTGTAGGTGTGCGCAGGCAGATTCTCGACCGCGGCCGACTCCACGGCGTCGGTCGCACGGTGTTCTTCAAAAACGGTTATGTTCTGCGCGTGTCCATCCTCGGCAAGCCGAAAATCAGAGGACTTCAGTCCGTCCAGTGGATTTCCCTTGTCTCCCACGACAACGTCGACCAGGACCAGGTTTGCGTTGGTGCGAAAAATCGCCGGCTGATCGTCGGGTTTCTGCGGGGCGGTGGGTGCGGCACTCTGGCCGAGCGCAATCGACAGAGGAAGCGAAACGATAACCACGAGGCAAAGTAAAGAAAACCTACGGGAGCGGACCATCGACGCACTCCGGATCGGGGGAATCTGCAAACGTTCACCCATCCTACGCCCGCGCCGCCACAACTGTATCGCTACTGTTTTGCCACCGTCAGCGGCACTTCCACCGTGCCAATGCGGCCGCTGATGAGGTCGTGTACTCCGATCCGCAGATAAACGTGACCCGCGGGCAGATCGATCTCCTGATGCAGATGAATTCCGTCGTGCTCCTGCGTCGGAGGAGTGTCCACTCCAAGGCCGACGTCGGCGTAATTCTCGCGGGTCCCTCCTGCGTCGTAGGCCACCTGGGTCAGCTCAATTTCCGTATGGCGGCGACCATCCGGCAAGGTTCGCGCATCGAGACCGGCCGGATCGATGGTGAAGTCGGCGACATAGCGCAGCAGCGGCGGCTTCAGCGTCTTCGCCATTCCTCCGGCAGGATCGGGCGAAAGCTTAATGTCCTTCACCACGGGATCGGTGGCGGGGACCACGCGCACCTGAAAGGGCAACTGCGAGAGCGGCAGCACTCCATGCTGCATGGCATCGATCAGCGGGCTGCGGCGTCCGGAGAACAACTGATCCTGTTTGGCTGGATCGAGAGCAAAATAGCCGCGCCTGTAAGCCAGGTCATAATGCTCTTCGGGGATCCGCACTTCGATTTTTCGGTAGTCATTGTTGTAGTTGTGATTCTCTGGGGCGTATGCCAGCGTGTAGTAGTCCGCTCCATTGGCGATCGCTTCGCCCAGTGCTTCACCCAGCGCATTGGTGTTGATGAAAGCCTTGCCACCGGTGGCTTTGGCAAACTGATCCATGTTCAGGTGATCCCACGTCGTCTGCTCCAGAAACGCCTGATCGCGTTGCTGGACCACCTGGCTGACGGTCTGACCAGGTAAACCAGCCGAATTTGCGATGGCCTGGGAAGGTACGGGACCCTGCGTTGCGCCGCCTGCCGGACCCGTACTGTTGAACAGATTTGGGTTCATTACGCGCGACTGGGCGTCCGCGCCGGGAGTTCCCAGCAGGCCGCGCGCATCGACGGGATACAAAGCAACCCTCGCGAGGGTCAGAAGCTCCATCAACTTTTTTGCCTGATCCTGCAGATCGGCCATCTGATCCTGATTGGGATTGCTGCCGGTCATCAAACTAAAGGGGACCGAGCCGGTAAACCAGACCAGGTTTTTGCGGCCGGGAATGGTGGCCAGATAGCCCGCCAGTTGATGCATCGCGTCGAACGTCATATTGCCGCGCGCCAGCGACTCAAAGCTCTGCGTCTCCGCAGCGAAGCCGGTCATGGCGGCCTGGGCCGCTACGCCGCCTGACAGATTCGCGGCTTCGCCCAGCGTCTGGTCCCAGTCCGGATCCATCACCGGCGATTTCTCCGGATTGCCCCGGCCCGCCATAGCCTTCTCGATGGTGCTCGAGTTCGTCGTGAAGCCCTCAATTATGCGCAGATGCGATCCCAGTGTGAACACTGCAATTCGAGTGCCCGGTGGAATGGTGCGCAAATACTGGATCATCCGGCGCCGGATATAAACCTGATCCGACAACGGTGTATTCAGCGCATCGAGCAGCAACACGTTGGCCGCGCTGGTGACGGCATAACGCGGCGCATCGCTCCAGGTGTTCGGCGGCAGGTCCGGCGGAGGCGCAGACACCCGGAGCGCGTCCGTCGAACGATGCTCTTCAAAGATGGTGACCTTTTGCTCATGGCCGTCTTCGAAGAGATGAAAATCGGAGGAACGCAGGTCGTGGACCGGTTCGCCTTTATCCCGGACCACCACATCGACGACAACAAGATTGGCGTTGGTCTTGAACAGCGGAACTGGCCTGACGGCGTTCTGTGAGGCCGCCGGTGATGTTGTGGCAGAGGATTCTGAAGCAGTCTGGGCCCCAGCGGAAGAAGCACCGTTCAGGAGCAGTATCCCAAGGCAGGAAAACACAACGGAACGATGGTGGATCAAAGACGCACCTCTCCGCAACACATGACGGATAACTACTGGAGAAGACCCAACTAAGTCCGAGGTCTGGAATCTTTAGACAATACTATCGACTGAGTGCCATGGATCCGCAGGTGGGACCCTGACACGCCGGTTAGCCAGCATTATGGGTGCGCCGGACTATCCTCCTGCGCCTCCGCGATCTCAGCCAGTTCATCGATCAACTCCAACAGCTGACGCCTGGCGCGCTCGGTAACAAGGGTGAACTGAACACCGACCACCTGGTCGGAATGAGCCTGCCGGATAATGCCTTGCATGCGGAACGACAGCTGGCGGACACAGAAGATCACTTCTGCAATCTCGCCGCTGTGAAAGCTGTGACGGATGCTGACTTCGAGAAGACAGCCGTTCAGGCTCAGGTTCGCAATCTTTCCCTTTCGCTGCAGTAACGAGGTGAGGCCGCGAATCTCCGCTTCCCCCGCACACTGAAACCTGGGATGCCGTCTGCGATTCTCTTTTCGTTCCGACACGCCGATCCTTTCCGCTCTCCTGATCCTGAGGAGAATATCGGCGGCTCGGGTCACCGCGTGAGAAGCGGGAGCATTTTCGTGACCACCGATACATCTGCAACTGCCGTCTCGCGGTACTCTGTTGCCATGCCATCGGAGGCGGTTGCATCCTCAAAGACGGCCTCGGGCACCGGGCTCGCCCCGGTTCGCGCCGTTCTGGAAAAAGCCATTCGCGAGCGCACGTTTCCCGGAGCAGCCTACGGTGTGCTTCATCGGAACTCCATCGTTGCGTTGGACGCCGCGGGTCAATTCACCTATGAGGCAAGCGCACCTGCCGTCCAGCCGGAAACTGTCTTCGATCTGGCCAGCGTCACCAAAGTGTTCGCCACAACGGCGGCTGCCATGCTCCTTGTCGATCGGGGCATATTCGATCTCGACGCTCGCCTGGGCGATATCCTGCCTGGATTCGTCATCGGGATGGAGCACGGGAGCGGCAAAGAAAAGGTCACTCTGCGCATGCTGCTGGCCCACACCTCGGGCCTTCCTGCTTACGAGACGCTGTTCCGCACAAGCAGCTTGCCGGATGCGCTGCTGCGAGCCACTCTGCAGCTTCGGCTCGAAGCCAGGCCAGGCACGCGCACGGAATACTCCGACTTCGGCTACATCCTGCTCGGTAAAGTCATCGAGATTCTCAGCGGGGAGCCGCTCGATGCATTCTGCGCTCGGGAAATCTTCGCGCCCCTTGGCCTCGCAGCGACCCACTTTTGTCCGGCCGAGGAAAATCGTTCTGCGATTCCTCCGACCGAGAACGACCAGACCTTCCGCGGCCGGGTGATCCAGGGCGAGGTGCAGGACGAGAACTGCTTCATCCTCGGCGGCGTTGCCGGCCACGCGGGTCTGTTCGCCAACGTCAAAGATATTCTGGGATTCGCGCGGTGCATTCTCTCGCAGGGACGAACGCCTGACGCTACAGCGTTGTTTCAGCCGGGTACCGTCGACCAGTTCGCGACGCGCCAAAATTCAGCCGACAGCAAGTCCCGCGCTCTGGGCTGGGACGTACCGACCGAAGGCTCCTCTTCCGGCCACTATTTTGGGCCACGGTCCATCGGCCACCTTGGATACTCCGGGTGCTCGTTGTGGATCGATCCGGATCAGGAGCTGGCCGTAGCGCTGCTCACGAATCGTACCTGGCCGGACCGCTCGAATCAGGCAATCAAACAGTTTCGGCCGGTTTTTCACGATGCGGTTGTCGAAACCCTGCGCCGGCCTTTGATTTGATCGAGTGCGCGAAGCGCCGCTGCCTGGACGGCAGTCCCTAGTTCCCGCCGTAGTCTCCGCCACCAGAGTCACCGCCGAAATCCCCGCCCCCGGAATCGTCGAGATAGCCCTGCGCGTCGCCTTGATCGTTCCCACTGTTGTCGTCATAAGGACCCTGCGGTTGTTCATCGGGGCCACCGACGTCCGATGAAGCATCGTAAGGACCCTGCGGCTGTTCGTCAGGGCCGCCCTGTCCTCCGTACGAATCGGCACCCTGTTGAGCAGGATCGGCGTAGTAGTTGTTGTTGACGACCTCTTCGGGTCCGCCGTATCCGCCATGCATGCCTTCGTGCAGCAGCGACTCAATGCCCTCAAACGCCAGCATCCCACCGGCAACGCCGGCAGCAGTCGTCGCGGCCGAACGGAGGAATCCTCCGCCACCCGAGGGCGGCCCGTAGCCACCACCTCCACCGCCGCCATACGGTGGATACCCCGGCGGCGCTGCCTGGTATTGCGGAGGCGGTGCATACGGCTGTTGGCCGGGATGCAGCAGGCCACCCAGAAAGCTCGTGGCGCGCGCCGGCTGTAGTTGTGGAGGCGCGAGCTGCTGCTGCATCCGCTGCATTTGCGCGCGCGCCTGGTCGAGCGCAATGTTCTGAATCAGCACCGTCTGTGCCAGCTTATACAGCGCATCCGGATCGCGTGCCAGCCCGTCGTTCAGCAGCGCCTCGGCGTCCGGATCCTTTTCGGTCAACTGCGTTCCTTCGACCTTGCCGACCAGATCCTGCAGCATTTGTGCTTCCTGGGGAGTCATTGGCTTTTCTCCTACAGTGGAGTATTACGCAGGATGCGGCTCGCTGGTTTCCTGAGCACCAGAAGCGCGGCAATTTTCACAGCAATCAAAAAAGCCTTCGCGCCTGGTAGGGCGGCGAAGGCTTTTTATCTAAATCCGCAAAAGCTAATAGATGCGGAAGTTGACCTCGATGTTGATTTCCACCGGTACCGGCTTTCCGTTGAAGATGGCGGGCTTGAACTTGTACTGTCGCACGGCTGCGAGCGCCTTCTCGTCCAGCCCCATGCCCAGCGGCCGAACCACGCGCACGCGCTGCGGATTGCCCTGCGCGTCGACGATCAGTCCCACCACGCAGACGCCCTGATACTTGGCACGCCGCGCTTCATCGGAAAACTCCGGATCGGGCGCATAGACCAGAACCGGGTTTGAAACGCCGCCGCCTGGGTGGTAGAGGCCCCCGCCGTAACCGCCGCCGGTGCCCGGCCCAATACCGTTGCCGCTGCCCGAACCAATGCCGCCGCCGGAGCCGCTGCCAAATCCGGAACCCGATCCACCACCCTGCGAAGCCAGCGCGATCTGCGGGGACTGGGGCACGCCGATATTCGGCATGTTCGGGTTGTCAGGCAGCTTAATCTGCTGCGGCATCAGCACAGCCGGCTCAACCGCCAGCTTGGGATGATCGATCTTGAGAATCTGCGGAGGCGCGAGCGGTACCTTCTCCATTTTTGGCAGCTTGCCTTTGGAGGCCTCGACCAGTTCATGATTCCCGCCGCCACCACCGCCGCCCATCACGTCTTTGGCAGGAGCGGGCGGAATAAACGGGGAAATATCGACCGGGGTGACCGCTGCCTTTTTCTGAATAGCGCGCTCCCGCCACTGCTGGAGCGTAAACAGGATGATCAATCCAATGATTACCGCGTGGGTGACGAACGAAACCGCGCTCGATGCCGGGCTCCGCTTTACCGCCATTGGATCCCGCACCGCAATGGGAGCCGAGCTCAACTTGAGCGGCGGCAGCTTCTTCGGAAAGAGCACATCGACGACGCTGGCGAACAGCGTCTTCCAGATGGGCTCTTCGACAATCGAATCCAGGCCGCCGAAGTGCAAAGCTGGCAGCTCTGGTTCCCTACCCCGATTTGAATCTGGTACCAGGTGCGGAGACGTCAAAACCGTATTCCCCATGTATCGTCACCGAATGTCGCCATCCGGTTTCTCCTGATTATGAATGACAGCCGCCCTCTCTGTCTTGTGCGGGGCCTCGCTGCACTTGCTGAGATGCGGGACTACCCCGAAAAATCGCCTGCACTTCTCCCTTCATCGATAGACGCATGATTCGGCAGGAAGTTACTGTTGTTCCGACGGATACAATGGACTTTTACCCGAATTGGTTGGAGAAAAGATGCCTTCTGCGCCGCCATCCGGCGACCAAAAACCCCTTGCATTGAAAGATACCCTTTCCCTGCCACGCACCGACTTCCCCATGAAGGCCAATCTGCCCCAGAGTGAGCCGGCCCGGCTCAAGGCCTGGCAGGAATCCGGTCTGTATGAACAGATTCGAAGCTCCCGCCGCGGGTCGCCCCGCTGGATTCTGCACGATGGACCTCCCTACGCCAATGGCCCGCTCCACCTCGGCCATGCCCTGAACAAGTGCCTGAAGGACTTCATCGTCAAGTGCAAGACCATGGCCGGCTTCGATTCGCCGTACGTTCCGGGCTTCGACTGCCACGGCCTTCCCATCGAGATCAAAGTCGACGAGCAACTGGGCCGCAAGAAACTCGATATGCCAGCGGGCGAATTTCTGCGCCACTGTCGCGAGTACGCCCAGAAATACGTCGACCTGCAAACCAGCCAGTTCGTCCGGCTGGGCGTGTTTGGCCGATGGCACGACCCCTACACCACCATGTCGCGCCCGTACGAGGCGCGCATCCTCGAAACCTTCTATCGCTTCCTTGAAGCCGGGTTCGTCTATCGCGGCCTGCGGCCGGTGTACTGGTGTATCCACGACCGCACCGCCCTCGCCGACGCTGAAATTGAGTACGAGCAGCACTCGAGCCCCAGCATTTATGTCCGCTACGACCTGACCAGCGACCCAGCTGCGATTCATCCGGCGCTCGCAGGCAAAAAGGTCGCAACCATCATCTGGACCACTACACCCTGGACGTTGCCCGCCTCGCTGGCCATCGCTTTTCATCCTGACTTCGACTACGTGGCACTCGAACAGGACGGCCAGGTGTATATCGTTGCCGAGACGCTCGCCGCCTCGGTACGCGAGGCCTGCAAGCTTGAGTCAGCCGTGCCCATCGCGACCTTTAAAGGTGAGCGCATGGAGCGCGCTACGTTTCAGCATCCCTTTCTGGATCGCTCCATCCTCGGCGTCCTCGCCGACTATGTCACCGCCGACCAGGGCACGGGTGCCGTCCATACAGCCCCCGCGCACGGCGCCGACGACTTCCGTACCGGCACGCGTTACGGTCTCGACC
Source organism: Acidobacteriaceae bacterium (assembly GCA_036490815.1). Taxonomy (GTDB): domain Bacteria; phylum Acidobacteriota; class Terriglobia; order Terriglobales; family Acidobacteriaceae; genus Palsa-343. The sequence goes on along the minus strand of DASXDF010000062.1, from coordinate 203,856 downwards.
AGACCTGCCACGTCGACAATGCCGGCCGTATCCGCGATGGCTTGCCGGAGTATGACGGCAAGAAAGTCTTCCAGGCGAACCAGCCCATCATCGACCTGGTCGCCAGCCGCGGGGCGCTGCTCGGCCGCTCCGACATTTTCCATAGCTACCCGCACTGCTGGCGCTGTCATAATCCGGTCATTTTTCGGGCGACCGAGCAGTGGTTCATCAACATCGACCACCCCATGGAGATCGACGGCAAGCCAACGACGTTCCGTCAGCGTGCGCTCGACGAGATCAAAAACAGCGTCAAGTGGGATCCGGCCTGGGGTGAAGAGCGCATCGCCAACATGATCGCCACCCGCCCCGACTGGTGTATCTCGCGCCAGCGTGTGTGGGGTGTGCCCATTGCTGTGTTCCTGTGCGAGTCGTGCAATCAGCCCCTGATGGACTCCGGCCTCAACCAGCGCATCCTTTCCCTTTTCGAAAAGGAAGGGGCGGGAGTGTGGCACACCACAGCCGCCGACGATTTGTTGCCGCAGGGCGTGAGCTGCGCTCACTGCGGCGGAACGGAGTTTCGCCGCGAGACTGACATTCTCGACGTCTGGTTCGACTCAGGCGCGAGCTGGCACGCTGTGCTCGAAGCCGAGCCCGGCCTTGAGCCGCCGGCAGACCTCTATTTCGAGGGCGGCGATCAGTATCGCGGCTGGTTCCATACTTCGCTGCTCACATCGGTCGGCGTCGGACAAAAGCACGAGAGCCCGTTCCGGATGGTTGGTACAGCCGGCTGGACGCTTGACGAAAAGGGCCGCGCCATGTCGAAATCGCTCGGCAACGGCGTCGATCCGGTGGACATCGCCGACCGTCTGGGAGCGGAAATCGTCCGCCTCTGGGTCGCCAGCGTTGACTTCCGCGAAGACGTGGTCTCGAGCGAGAACATCATGCTCCGGCTTGCAGAAAATTACCGCAAGCTTCGCAATACGTTTCGCTTTTTGCTGGGGAATCTCGCCGGCTTCAATCCTGCGTCGGACGCCGTGCCGGACACGGAGCTTCTGCCGCTGGATCGCTATATGCTCACCCGCGCTCGTGAGCTGGTCGAGAAAGTCTGCGGGGCCGACGGCAAGAGCGGCTGGTACGGCGACTTCCAGTTCCATCGGGTCTACCACGCCGTCAACGACTTCTGCATCGTCGACTTGAGCGCTTTCTATCTTGATCTGCTGAAGGACCGCCTTTACACCTTCGCGCCCAGGGGCCTCGAACGGCGCAGCGCGCAGACAGTGCTGTGGAGGATCGCCGAAGCGCTCGTCCGTCTCGTCGCACCGATCCTGACCTTCACCTCCGACGAGGTCTGGCAGCATCTGCCCGCCGTGTCGGACAGGCCGGCCAGCGTGCACCTGGCAATGTTTCCGAAGGCTGACGATCTGGGAGTGGCGGATCCAGAACTGGTCGAAGACTGGGGCTATCTGCTCAAGATGCGTGAATGGGTACTAAAGAAAATCGAGGAAATGCGCCAGGGGAAAAAAATCGGAAAGGGGCTTGAGGCAAAGGTATGTCTCCAATTTGTGGGAACGTCTGGCAACCTGAGCGATATCAAGAAATATGAGCAAAGCTTGAAAGAGTTGTTCAATGTGTCTCAGGTATCCCAAGTACTTGAGGTTTCGTTGGACAATGTGCGCGTCGAACGAGTCTCTTCTGACCAGTTCAAGGTGTATGAGGGCCCTGAAGAAGGCCTCGACCTCTACATCGACGTCGTGGCTGCATCCGGCCACAAATGTGACCGCTGCTGGAACTACTACGCCGACGACAGTCCGCAGCACGTCAGACAATTCGGTCCGTGGCCCAACGTCTGCGGCCGCTGCGCCGACGCCCTCCGTCAAATGGGCTACACGGGAGATACGGAGTGAGCGCCGAGAGCAACGCCGGCCCCGACCGCCGGCTCTGGCTGGTGGTGATTTCGGCGACCGTGCTGCTGCTCGATCGACTCACCAAGTACTGGGTGAACCGCCATATTGAGGAGGGCGACGCGATCGTGGTCATCCGCCACGTCTTCCGTATCACGCACGTGCTCAATCCCGGCGCGGCGTTTTCCATGTTTGTCGATTCCTCGCGTCCTGGCCTGATCCATTGGGCTTTGACGGGTTTTTCGCTGCTGGCTGCGGCCGCGGTCTTGTTCGTCATGCTCCGTTATGGTCGCCGCCTTACCCCCACCATGTTCGCGCTGGCCCTCATCCTCGGCGGCACCATCGGCAATGTCTGGGATCGCATCCGCTTCGGCATGGTCACTGACTTCCTCGAAGTCCACATCGTCCACTACCACTGGCCCGACTTCAACGTCGCAGACTCCGCCATTGTCTGCGGCGGCATTCTGCTTGTCCTCGACGCGCTGCGTTCGTCGCATGACATATCCCCGCAATGACACCTGTGAAATCCGTCACATCCTTACCGGCCGCTTCCCTCATAAACTGCGCCCGTGCTGGCAATTTCGGCGGAGCCCGGTGTCCCATGTCTGACGCGGAGCCAAACCCGCGGCCCTGACCGCCCTCTGCTCGACCTCAGCATCGGGGACCTGCTGCACCGGTCCGCAAACCGCTATCCCGACCGTGACGCTGTTGTCTCCTGCCATCAGGGGCGCCGTTTTACCTGGGCCGAGCTGAGCGAGCAGGCCGACCGGGTCGCCCGCGGCCTGTGGTCGCTCGGCATTCGCAAAGGCGACCGCGTCGGACTTTGGTCCACCAACTGTATCGAGTGGCTCATGATGCACATGGGCACGGCCCGCGCCGGCGCTTCCCTGGTCAACGTCAACCCTGCGTACCGATCCCATGAGCTGCAGTACACCCTCACCCGCTCGCGGATGAAGGCCATCTTCCTCTGGAGCCGCGACAAGCGTGCCGACTACGCTGCCGTCCTCGACCGCGCCCGCTGCAATCTGACGATTGAGTTGCAGCACACCGTTTTCTTCGACTCGCCCGAGTGGCCGGCCCTGCTCGACGCGCCGGGCCGCCTGCCCGACCGCGTCGACGCGTCCGAGGTGGCGAACATTCAGTACACCAGCGGCACCACCGGCCTGCCCAAGGGCGTGATGCTCACGCATCACAACATCGTCAACAATGGCCAGTTCCTCGCCCAGGGTTTCCACTACACCGAACACGACCGCATCTGCGTTCCCGTTCCCTTGTTCCATTGCTACGGGTGCGTCATCGGCACCATGACCGCGCTCAATACCGGTGCCGCCCTCGTTTTCCCTGACTGGACCTTCAACGCCCGCGCAACACTGCAGGCCGTCGACACCGAACGCTGCACCTCGCTCTATGGCGTGCCGGCGATGTATGTCGCCGAGCTGGCGCTCCCCGACTTTGCCAGCTTCGATCTCACCAGCCTGCGGACCGGCATGATGTCCGGCGCACCCTGCCCCATCGAGCTGATGAAGCGCGTCCTGAACGAAATGCACATCGGCGAGCTGGTCATCGCCTACGGTCAGACAGAAAGCTCACCGGTTGTCACCATGTCTGACGCGGATGACTCCATCGACATTCGCGTCCACACCGTCGGACGCGCCATGCCCCAGACCGAAATCAAGATTGTCTCCACGTCTGACAACGCGACCCTGCCCGTCGGCGAGCAGGGCGAAGTCTGTGCACGCGGCTACGTAGTGATGAAGGGCTACGACGCCGAGCCCGAAGCCACCAAGCTCGCCATCGACCGAGAAGGCTGGCTGCACACCGGAGACCTCGGCGTCATGCATCCCGACGGCTGCATTCATCTCACCGGCCGCTCCCGCGACATCATCATCCGCGGCGGCGAAAACATCTATCCGCGCGAGATCGAGGAGTTCCTCTACACCCACCCCAAAATCAGCGAAGTCCAGGTCGTCGGCATCCCCAACGCCCGCCTCGGCGAGATCGTCGTCGCGTGGGTGCGGCTCGCCGCCAACCAGTCCGCTACCGAAGAGGAGATTCGTGACTTCTGCCGCGAACAAATCGCCTACTTCAAAATCCCCGAGCACATCCGTTTTGTCACGGAATTCCCGGCGACGCTCTCCGGCAAGATTCAGAAATACAAAATTCGCGAATTCGAAATCGAAGCCCGCGGCCTCGAGTCCGTCGCCGCCGCAGTCACGGCCTGATCCCAGTCACGGCTCCGGCGCCTGAAGCCATCGCGCTAACTTCCGCGGCCACCGCAGTTCGCAAATCCTGTGGCCCCAGCACTCGCACAGCCGACCCCAGGCCCAGCGCAACAAAGCGCGCGGAATAAAAGCTGTCGAACTCCGCTGCATACGCCTTCCACCCCGCAGGCAGCGTTGCGCCCTCGCGCTCCGCAGGCTGCAACGGTACCCACTGCGCCAGCGCCGTCACTCCTTCAGGAGCCATCGCCAGCGTCGCCGTGTAGCGCTGCTTTGTCTCCTGCAATGTCTCCGTGCTCTTTCTCCACCAACGCGCCAGGTCAAACCCTGCCGGTCGCTCGAAGGGGATGGCCAGTGCCACCGTCTCGCGCATCCGCGAAACGCGAAATGTCCGCATGCCTTCTGAAGCACGCGCCACCAGGTACCACGCCGTCTGTTTCGAAACGAGCCCCAGGGGGTCTACGGTGCGAGCGCGCGCCTGCCCTTTCATGCCCGTGTACAGAAATGTCAGCTTTGTGTCCGACGCCAGCGCATCCTGCACCACCGGCAACGCCGACCAGTTTTCGCTGGTCGGACGCCAGCCTGTCGGATCGATGTGCAGCCGCGCCCGAATCGACTCGGCCTGCAGCCACATGGCCGGTGACAAGGACGCCACCAGCTTGTCAAAAGCGCGCTCCGCCGCCGCTGTCAGACGCCGATCCCCAAGCGAGCTGGGCTGCGCCATCAGCAATGCGCGCAGTTCCGCGTCGTCCAGCCCCGGCACCCGGGTTCGCCAGCCCTTCTCCAGCTCCCAGCCGCCGCGCGCGCCGCGATGCGCGATCAGCGGCACGCCCGCCGCGCACAGCGCCTCCATGTCCCGGTGCGCCGTCCGTTGCGATACCTCCAGCCGCTCGGCAATCTCGCGTTCCGCGAGTCGCCCATGGGCCTGCAACAGCAGCAACGCCGATAGCAGCCGGTCCGCTTTCATCCTGTCCGTCCCATCACGCGAGAATATTTCTGCAATCATGACATCATTTGTCATATTTAAGGTTTTAGCCTCGCAATTGTGAAACCGCATGGTTTCCCCGGAGGATTCCCCATGGAACTGAAGAAGTTTTTTCTCGAGCAGCTGGAAGCCGAAGCTGCCTCGTCACGTAAGGCGCTTGAGCGCGTCCCCGAAGGCCAGAACGCATGGAAGCCGCATGATCGCTCGATGGAACTGGGCTATCTGGCTTCGCTGGTTGCCACCATGCCCGGCTGGATTGCGATGATGATCGAGCACGACGAGACCGACCTGGATGCTGCCGGCGCAGCGTTCCGCACACGATCCGTCGCCACCCGCGCCGAACTGCTGGCCATGCTGGACGAAGGCCTGGCCAAATCACGGACCGCACTCGAGAACACCACCGAGGAGCACCTGATGAAACCCTGGCGCCTGAAGATGGGCGGCCAGGTCCTGACCGAGGGCCCGCGTTACAGCCAGATTCGTGAAGGCACGTTCAGCCATCTCGCGCATCACCGCGGCCAGCTCACCGTCTATCTGCGGCTGAACGATGCCAAAGTGCCTGCGCTCTACGGCCCCAGCGCGGATGAATGGCACTGACTAGTAGCGCAGCCCGAGGCGGAGAGGAAATTCCTCTTCGTCCTCGTCCGCGTCGATTCGATCGACATGCTCGGCCATGCGGCTGCGATACATCGCGCGCAACAGCAGATGCGCAGCCGCCGCTACGCCGGCAGCGATTGCCAAATGTCCGACGCCGGCTTCGATGATGGGCTCCAGCGCCACGGTAAACATCACCACCGCCGGAAAGAATCCGAGGTAGGGGATCAGGAGCAGCGCAAAGTTAGTTGCTGCGTTCGACCGTGCGCCGGTAAACGGAATGGTCGACACATTCAGGAAGAACACGTCCGTCAGCACCGCGCTCCAGCCGACCGCGACGATGAATTGTCCGACGGCGAAGTGCCAATTGTCTGACGCGCGCCCTCCCGTCAGACAAGCGAACGCACCCGCAGCCAGGCTGAGCAACGCGCTCCACAAGAAGACCCATCGTTTGGCGGCGCCCACTTCCGCCAATCCCGCCTTACCCAGCACGACGCGAAAGATCCACCGGCCCCGTTGGTCTGCGGGCGCGAGAAACGTGCTGCGCAAGCCGGACACCGTCCAGAAAGCAACAATGGGCACGGTCGCGCGCAGCCCCTCCCTCGAAAATATGAACGCAATCGTGCCATGGGTCACGCGCACTCGCGCCACCGTTGCCAACAGCAGCGCGGCGCCCATCCCGCCATACATCACCAGCACCATCCGGTAGCGCGGCACGCGCAGCAGATTCTGCCCGATGAATTGCCAGATTGCCCGGCAGGCAGGAGTGCGCGCCAGCGTGGCATGCATCAACCCGCCCGCCGGCACGGCCATCCAGTTCCGCCTCTCTCGCTTCGCCGTGCCTTCCACCAGCCCGCGCGTCTTCCGCCACCACGCCAGCGGATAGGAACCCGCCGCCACCACAATTACTGTCACAAGGGCGGCCCAGCCGATATGTGCAAGGCGGATGAAGACAGCAGGGGTCGAAGAACCATCGAGGATGCGCTGATAAATACCCAGAAACCAAAACGACGGGACGCAGTACATCAACCGTCCGCCTGACGGCAGCAGAGTTCCCAGCGCTCCAGCCAGAGTGGGATACAGGAACAGCAACGTGAGTAACGCCATGACGAAAAATCCCTGAAGGCCCAGGGCAATTTTGCGAAACACGCGGTCGCCCAGCACACCCAGCAACAGCCCTTCCAGGGCCAGGAAGAACGCGGCTCCAAAAATTCCGCTGGCGGCGACGGCAGTCAGATGCGCCGCCCAGAATCGCAGCAAATGCGGTGGATCCGTTGCCGCCGGCAGCACAAGCGGCGCCAGAAAATTCGAATCGAACAACACCGCGCCCATCAGAATAAAGATGGCCGCGACGCGCGCGCCCAACATGTGCCTCGGGCGCGTTGGCAGCGGAGACAACACCACGACGTCGAGCAGATCCGGGAACAACAGATCCCACTCGAAAATGGTGATCAACCCCATCGCCACCAGTGAATACAGAACGTAAAAATAGTGATCCCCTACCGCTGACCAGTAGGGTCGCGGCCCCCAGTACTTCCCCACCCGCCCGTGCGGCAGGTGATAGGGCGTGTAGAGGTAGAACGCCATCACGAAGCCTGGAACGCCCAGCGCGCACGCTACCTGCACCAGCCGCGTCTTCGCGTCCCCATCCGCCGACGACAGCTCGTTCGTGAAAAATCGATCGAGAAAGTGCCGGACCAGCACGTTGAACTGCGTGGGCCGCCTTTTCGCCTCCATTGGCTCTTTGCGGGTCAACACTTCGAGCGACAGAATTTCGTCTTTCACAGGTTTCGGTTTCCGCGCCGGGCTAGCCATCCCCGATCCTCATCGCTTCCACCATCTCCTTCGCCGCGGCGCGCGTATCCTGCTGGCGAACGAGTTGCGCGAATACCTTTTCCAGACTCGGCAACTCCATCAACCGCGTCAGTTCAGAAGGCGCCGCGTCCGCGACGACCTTGCCCTGCGCGATGACAATGACGCGATCGCAAATCTGCTCGACAATCTCCAGCACATGCGAGATGTACAGCACCGCTTTGCCCGCCGCAGCCAGCTCATGCAGCAGATCGCGGAACAACCGCGACGACAGTACGTCCAGCCCCGACAGCGGTTCATCGAACACCAGCATTTTTGGGTCGTGCATCAGCGCCGCAGCCATCAGCACCCGCTGTCGCATCCCCTTCGAATATGCGGTCATCGGCGAGTGCCGCCACGATTCGAGGCCCAGCAGCTGCAGCATCGCGGTTGCCTTCTCTTCGATCAGCCGCTCGCTCATTCCGCGCAGCCGGCCCACCAGCTGCAGGTACTCCATTGCGGACATCCATGCGTACAGGTGCGCCTCTTCGGGGATGTAGCCGAAGGTTGCGCGCCAGGAAACTAAATCGGCATAGATGTCCTTGCCCTCAAAGAGCACTCGTCCATCGTTAGGGCGCAACAGACCGGTGATGATCTTCACCGTCGTCGACTTCCCCGCCCCGTTCGGGCCCAGGAAGCCGACGATCTCTCCTGCGTTCACCTGGAAGCTGACGTCGCTGATAGCTGGTATGCCACGGTAGCTTCGCGAGAGGTGCTGCAGTTCCAGCATGGTTGGGCCTCCGCCTTTACCCTATGTAGCATACTGCTTGTGCTGCGTCAACAGAATGCTACATAGGGTAAACTGGTGCGCATGCCGGCCGACGCTAAGCTATCCCACACCGCCGCCATGATCCTCCAGGCCATCCACGCCGGGCAGATTTACGGTTTCAGCGTGATGCAGATGACCGGCCTGCCCAGCGGCACCGTCTATCCCGCCATGCGTCGCCTGGAGCGCGACGGCATGATCGTTTCGAAGTGGGAATTGCAGTCCATCGCGGACGAGGAACAGCGCCCGCCCCGCAAGTACTACCGGCTCACGCGGAGCGGCCGAGCCACACTCGATGCCGCTTACGTGCGTTATCCGCTGCTGGAAAAAATGATTCCGGCGCCCGAGGGGGAGCGCGTATGAATCGCATCTGGTTCGACGCCGCCATTGCCCGGATCAACGTGCATGCCGCTTCGCTGCTCGTTCCCGGCTCCGATCGGCCCTGCTGGACCCGTGAATGGACAGCGGAGCTTCATCATCTTTGCCACGCGCCAGACGATGAGATCGCCGACACGCCTCATGCGGCACCGCTCGCGTTCAGCCTCGGCGCATTTCACGATGCGTTCTGGATTCGCTACGATCGCCTCCGCTCCACGGGTCTGCCGAAGCTGCGCTCGGGCTCCGCGGCGCGGTGCGGCCTGCTTCTGACGGCGACTGCCTGCGTCGCTTTGCTCATCACTCTGGCTTTGCCGGGTGCGCGCAATGCGCTTCTTCGGCTTCCCTATCGCAACTCCGGCGATCTGGTCATGATCTCCAGCCGTGGCTACGCCGGCGCCCAGTCCCCTTCCATCGCGCTCGCCGACTACGAGGAGTGGACGACCGACACAGCCACGTTGTTCACCCAGATTGCGTTTTACCGCCCCATCAACAAAGGGGTACGTCTCGGCCGCCACGCGGTCGCCCATCTCTCCCTCGCGCAAGGAAGCGACAACCTGCTCCCGTTGCTCGATCTCCGCACTCCCGCCGTCCTTACCAATGCGAACGGAGCCGATTCGCGTCTCATTCTTACCCGCAGCGCCTGGCGCACGATCTACCATAGCGATCCTGACCTCGTCGGCAGCACTGCCGACATTGACGGACGCCCCGTACTGATTGCCGCCATCCTTCCTGATTCCGACTGGCGACTTCCCGGCAAGATTGATGCGCTGCTGCTCGATAGTCCTCGCGCCCTCGCTGCAATGCCTTCTAAAACCAGAGGCTTTGTTGTCGCCAGGATTCGCAATTCAGCCTTTCCGCCGCCTCGTGGTGGATGGCGCAAAATGGTCGAGACTCACAGCATGGTCACGCGCAGCTTCGACTGCATTTGCCTCTCCCACCTCATCGGCCAACCTTCGTACGTGTTCCTGTTCGCGCTGCTGCTCGCTTCCCTGGCGCTGCCGGCCACCACCGCACTGCCGCTCGGCGACTATCCCCATCGCCGCGACCACCTGCCTGTCTTCATCAATGCGCAACGCTGGCTCTTCCTCCTCGCAAAATTCGCACTCGTCATCGTCATCGTCGATCTGTGCTCCACCGACCTGGCCTACGGACTCTACCCGAGCGACCCTATTGCAGCGCTCTACATCCAGATCGCAACAGCGTTTCCAGTATTGCTGTTTGGTTTCCGCTGGATCCTCCAGGATCAGCGCAAGCGCTGCCCGGAATGCCTGCGTCTGCTCTCGAACCCGGCCCGCGTCGGCCAGGCCTCCTGCAATTTCCTCTCGTGGAACGGCACAGAACTCTTCTGCGCCCGCGGCCACGGCTTCATGCACATCCCCGAGCTGCCCACCAGCTGGTTCAGCACGCAGCGATGGCTTTGCCTCGATTCGTCGTGGCGCAGTCTCTTCCCGGAGGGCTGTTCGCCTTCGCCGGGAATCATCTGACCAGGTCGGCTTGAGGGCGGCCGCCCCAACTCATTCTTCCGCCTGCAATAAACTGGTCGCATACCCGCCATCGCCCACGAAAGGAACGCGGCCGTTTTGAAGCTCTCCCTCTCCGCAGTATTTCTGCTCCTGTTCGGCACGCTCACCTGTTCCTCGCAACAAGCTGCACCAGAGCGGTACTCATGGAAGAATGTTCAGATTGTGGGCGGCGGCTTCGTCGACGGAATCATCTTCCATCCCACAGCCGCCGGCGTTCGCTACGCGCGTACCGACATGGGCGGTGCCTATCGCTGGGACGATGGCACTCACCGCTGGCAGCCACTGCTGGACTGGATTTCATACAGGGATCGCAATCTGATGGGGATCGAGTCCATTGCAGTCGATCCCTCCAATCCGAACCGCGTTTACCTGGCTTGTGGCACCTACACCAATGCCGACACCCCTGACGGCGCGATTCTTCGCTCCAGCGATCGCGGCAAGTCCTTCCAGCGGACCAACGTTCCCATCAAGTTTGGCGGCAACGAAGATGGCCGCGGCAATGGCGAGCGTCTCGCGGTCGACCCACACGACGGCCGCATCCTTTATCTCGGCACGCGTCACGCCGGCTTGTGGCACTCGCGTGATCGCGGCGTTTCCTGGACGCGCGTCGCCAACTTTCCGGACGTGACGGAAGCTGTGCTACCCACGCCGGCTCCTGTTCCGGGCGAAACGCCGCAGCAACGATGGCAACGCATGCCGATTCGCGGCAGCGGCATTGTCTTCGTCAAATTTGTCCCGGAGCCGCGGCGCGCTTCATCAGCGACGCAAATCATCTATGTCGGCGTTTCCCTGATGAATCGGCCAAACCTGTTCGTCTCGAAGGATAGCGGCGCAACCTGGCAGCAGGTCGCCGGAGCGCCGGAGCAATATCGACCTACACGCGCCGCTCTTTCGTCTGATGGGTTGCTCTACATCGCGTACGGCACGGCGCCTGGCCCCTCGCGCATGACCAACGGCGCGGTGTGGAAGCTCGATACGCACAGCGGTTCGTGGACCGACGTCACGCCCGAACATCCTGTACCGGGTAGCAAAGAATTTGGGTACGCAGCTGTCTCTGTCGATGCACATTACCCGCGGACCGTCATCGCGAGCACCTTTGGCCATGCCAATGGCGGCGAGAACATCTTCCGTTCCGCTGACGCAGGCGCAACCTGGAAGACTGTCTTCGGTGGCGCCCACGGCGGCGTTTACGATTACTCGCTCGCGCCCTATGTGAAGCCGACGCCGATCCACTGGCTCTTCGACATTGAGATTGATCCCACCAACCCCGATCACGCCGTTTTCACCACGGGCTACGGCGGATGGGAGACCTTCGACCTGACCGCCGTTGATCGCGCACAACCGACGCACTGGAGCATCCTTGTTCCGGGAATCGAAGAAACCGTCGCGCTCGATCTCGACAGCCCCGGCGACGGGGCACATCTCATCTCCGCCATCGGCGACTACGGCGGCTTCGTCCACTGGGACCTCGACCATCCTGCGCCGGAAGGCTCGTCAGCGCCGCCGCGCTTCGGCAATACCACGGGAGTTGTCTCCGCCACGTTGCGCCCCAACGTCGTGGTCCGCGTCGGTGTCAGCGCAGAACACAAATCCGGCGAAAGCATCAGCTATTCGCTCGATTCCGGCCACAGCTGGAAGCCGACTGCAGCCGATCCCACGCCCAACAGCCGTGCGGGCTCGATTGCTGTTTCGGCCGATGGCAATACCTGGGTCTGGACGCCCGATCACGAAGCGCCTTCTGTGACGCATGACCAGGGCGCGACATGGAAGCCTGTGCGAGGACCAGCCATCAATACGCGCATCATTGCCGATCCGCAGGACGCACGCAGCTTCTATGCCATCTCGCTGCAGGATCACACCCTCTACAGCAGCACAGACGCCGCGGCTATTTTCAACACGCAGCACTTTACTTTGCAAAACGCTCCGGCCTCATCGAACGGGTCGCGCGGTGATGCGCGCGGTGGCCAGGATCGGCTCTACGCCGCACCAGGACGCGCTGGGGATCTGTGGTTCGCAGCTTTCGACGGTCTCTATCGCGCCGCCATCACCGGCGGCAAAGACGTCTCCTTTAACCGCAAGCCTGGCGTGACAGAGATTCGCGCCTTCGGCTTCGGCAAGGCCGCGCCTGGTCGCACCTACCCAACTCTCTACCTCGCGGGCACGGTTCAAAACCAGCCTGGCATCTTCCGCTCTATCGACGAAGCGCGTTCCTGGGTTCGCATCAACGACGATCACCATCAGTGGGGACTGATCCTGCAGATTGCCGGCGACCCGCGCGTCTACGGCCGCGTTTACATCGGCACCCACGGCCGCGGCGTCCTCTACGGCGATCCTGCTCAGGGCGCAACGAGCCATCCTCAAAGGAGATCACGATGAGCCATGAACAATTCACCCTCACTGGGAAGCACATTCGTCTCGAACCGCTCAAACCGCACCATATCGAAGCATTGTCGGCGGTGGCATCCCCGGGCGACGCCGGCCTCTATCGCTGGACCTTCGTGCCGCAGGGAATCGACCAGACGACGCAGTACGTGAACACCGCGATCGGCGGGCGCGATGCCGGAATCGCTTACCCTTTTGCAACCGTGCGCCAGGCGGACAATGTGATCATCGGATCTTCGCGCTATTTCGATGTGGAGCGCTGGGCGTGGCCCGCGGGCCACGAGCGCCACGGCCGCCTGCATCCCGATGTCTGCGAAATCGGCTACACCTGGCTGGGCAGTTCATCAATTCGCACTGCCGCGAACACCGAAGCCAAGCTGCTGATGCTCACCCACGCCTTCGAGGAGTGGCAGGTGCTGCGCGTCTGCCTGCACACCGATGAGCGCAACGAGCGCTCTCGCGTGGCGATCGAACGTATCGGCGGCAAGTTTGAAGGCATTCTCCGCTCGCACCGCCTGGCCGCCGACCACGTGCCCCGCAACTCAGCCCGCTACTCGATCGTCGCGCCTGAATGGCCGGAAGCGAAGCACCGGTTGACCGCTCTTCTCTTTCGCTGAAGGCATTCTTGGGGGTCGTCCGTCACATTTTGATCTTCACATCTTGACGTTCATAATGAAGGACTGCTAGCGTCTCTTTCTATGAGCGACTCCAACACCGACGTTGTCCAGGGCACGCTGGACATGCTGATCCTCAAGACACTAAGTCTTGAGCCCCTGCACGGATTCGGCATCGCGCGGCGCGTGGAGCAAATCTCCCGTGGGGTCTTCAAGGTGAATCCCGGTTCCCTGCTCACCGCGCTGCAGCGTCTGGAGCGCGCCGGCTGGCTCGATTCCGAGTGGCGCCGCACAGAGAACGCCCGCCGCGCCAAATTCTACCGGCTCACGCGCACCGGCAAAAAGCAGCTGGAAATCGAAACTGCAGATTGGACGCGCCGCGCCTCTGCCATTGCGCGCCTGCTGCGGCAGGAAGGTTGATCCATGGCACTCTGGCGTCAGCTTACCTGCGGGGTACGGCGTCTGGTCCGCAGCAGTAACGCAGATGACGACGCAGCGGATGAAGTCGAGCAGTATTTCGCAGACGCCGTGGCCGCAGCAAAAGCCCGCGGCCTTTCCGACCACGACGCCCAGGCCGCCGCTCGCCTTGAAGTCGGCAACGTGACCGCGGTGCGCGAACAGGTGCGGTCCTTCGGCTGGGAGAACGCCGTTCGCACCTTCTGGTCCGATCTACGCTACGCTGCGCGCCAGCTCCGCAGCCATCCCGGATTCACCCTCGTCAGCGTTCTGACCCTGGCCATCGGCATCGGCGCCAGCACTGCCATCTTCAGCGCGGTCGATCCTATCCTCTTCGAGCCGCTGCCTTACCCGCACGGGGGCCGCGTCATGATGATCTGGAACGTCTACCAGGGGGCGCGCTCCGAGCTATCCTTCGGCACCTACCAGGAACTCGTCCACCGTAGCCACTCTTTCGAATCGATGAGCACCTTCGAGCCCTGGCAGCCCGCCATGACCGGCGCGGCCCAGGCAGAGCGACTGGATGGTCAGGCCGTCAGCGCCGGCTTCTTCGGCGTGCTTGGTGTCGCGCCCGCTCTCGGCCGCGATTTTCAACCGTCTGAAGACGTCCTTAATGGACCCAAAGTCGTCATTGTCAGCAATCGCCTTTGGCAGCGCCGCTTTCGCAGCGACCCCGCCGTCCTCGGCCAGCCCATCAAACTCAACGGCAACAGCTTCACCATCATCGGCGTTATGCCGCGCAGCTTTGATGATTTGCTCTCGCCCGCAGCCGACGTCTGGACGCCCGCACAGTACGACACTCGCGAACGCATGAAGGACTTCACCAGCGCGGTGTGGGGCAATCACCTTCGCGTGGTTGGCCGACTCAGGCCCGGCATCTCGCGTGACCAGGCATTCCACGAACTTGACCAGATTGCCCGTACGCCATGGCCGGAATTCCCGCGGCCGCGCTGGGCCTCGCTCAGCCACGGCATTATTCTCGATTCGCTGCAGGAAGACATGGCCAGCACCGTGCGCTCCGCATTGCTCGCGGTCCTGGGCGCTGTCTTCCTCGTCCTCGCTATCGCCTGCGTCAATGTTACGAATCTCGTTCTCGCGCGCAGCCAGCGCCGCGGAGAATTTTCCGTGCGCGCTGCACTCGGCGCATCGCGCCTGCGCATCCTCCGCCAGGTGGTGACGGAAAGCCTGTTGCTGGCCATGCTCGGCGGCCTGCTCGGTCTGGGCCTGGCCGCGGCCGGCGTGCGTGCACTCATCGCGCTCAGCCCGTCCGGCCTTCCGCGCCTCGACGCCATCGCGGTGAACCGAACCGCTTTTGTCTTCGCTTTCAGCATCACAGCCCTCGTCGGATTGCTCACCGGCCTCATCCCTGCCCTGCATATTTCTCGCGGCGAGATGCATGCAGCGCTGCAGCAGACCTCCCGTCGTACCGCTGGCAACCATGCCTACACGCGCCATGTCCTCGTCATCACAGAAGTCGCGCTCGCCCTCATCCTGCTGATCAGCACGGGGCTGTTACTGCACAGCATGCGACGCTTGCTCGCCGTTCAACCTGGCTTCAATCCGACGCAGCTGCTCACCCTCCAGGTGCAGACCTCCGGCCATCAATTCGACGACCTGCCCTCCGCGCCCAATGCCGGCAGCGAGGCGCGCCGCCGCTTCTTCCGCAACGCGCTCGACGCGGTCCGCAATGTGCCGGGCGTCGCGCAGGCCGCTTTCACCAGCGCCCTGCCTCTCAGCGACGATCCCTCCTGGGAGACCCTGTACGGCGCGCGTTTCGAAGGAGAGGATCCGCGCGGCGGCCACAATGTCATCCGTTACGCCGTCAGTCCAGGTTATTGCCAGGCTATGCAGATTCCCATCCGGAGAGGCCGCTGCATCGACGAGCATGACACTGCAACCGCATCGCCGGCGGCTCTGCTCAGCGAGTCGTTCGCCCGCAGCCAGTTTCCTGGTCAGAATCCCATCGGCAAGCGCCTGCATGTCGGACCGGACAACCGGCCCTGGTTTATCGTCGTCGGCGTGGTCGGCGATGTTCGCCAAACCTCACTCGCCCTCGATTCGCCTGCAGCCGTCTACCTCTCTACGGAGCAAACCTGGTTTGCTGATGACACGCTTTCGTTTGTCGTGCGCACGCAAGGCGACGCGGCTGCTCTCGCCCCCACCGTAAAGAACGCCATCTGGTCGATCGACAAGGATCAACCCATTGTGCGCGTCGCCACCATGAACCAGCTCATCGCCACCACCGAAGCGCAGCGCAGCTTCGTTCTCATCCTCTTTGAAGCTTTCGGCCTCGTCGCTCTTGCCCTGGCCGCGGTCGGAATGTACGGAGTGCTCGCAGGCAGCGTGGTCGAGCGCACGCGCGAGATCGGCGTGCGAGCCGCGCTCGGTGCATCGCGCAGCAGCATCCTCGCGCTCATCCTGCGCGATGGCATGCGTCTTACCGCGGCCGGCATTATCCTCGGACTCTGCGCGTCCGCCGGCGCCACGCGCTTCCTCGTCACCCTGCTCTACGGAATTTCGCCGCTCGACTGGATGACCTGGCTCGGCGTGGTCGCGCTGCTCGCCGCGGTTGCAGCCATTGCCTGCTGGGCGCCCGCATGGAGAGCCGCGTGCGTGGATCCCTCCATTACGCTGCGTGCCGAATAGTCTCGATTGCAGCGCAACCAGGCCGACTTCTACCGCGCCTGACTGGCGTCTGGGCCTGCCTTCGCCACCTTCGCCGCAAACACATACGTCGGCCCAAACATGTTCGACCGGAAGATGACCCACTTCATATCCGGCGTGAAGCTCACGTTTGGCTCCAGCCGGTAATTGTGCTTCGACATATTCACCAGCCGCTCGCTGTGAAAAACCCCCGGCTGCCAGAACCCTGGCAAGTCGATGCCATCGCCTTTCGTCAGCTGGGGATGAAATAGCTCGATCCACTCCCCGTCCGGCGCCTTCGCCACCTGGCCAGGATCGCCGCCGTCGCCGCAAAAAAGCGATCCGTCCACCGTGACGTTGAAGTGAATGGACCACTCATTGCGCTGCATGTGATACGCGGTGCGCTTGCCAGTCTCGACGTTGTAGCCCGCAAGCCAAAAATCTTCACCCTTCGGCGTCTGCCAGTCATACCACAGCGTCTTGCCGTCGGGCGCCCAGAACTCGTGCCCGGCGATCTCCATAAACATCGTGCGCTTGTGGATCAGCGTGTTGTGCGTGCCATCCGTGCGAATGGTCCAGATGCGATCCACCTTCTGCCACGGCCCTTCGTGGCAGTACATCAGCAGGGTCGGATCTGTCGGCGAAAACAGCAGGTGGTTCACCCAGTCTGTGCTGTGCAGCAGCGGGCGCAGCTTGCCCGTACGCAGATCAATGACGAACAGCACCAGCGGCAGGTGCGCCGCGAGCCGCCGCTCCATCATTTGCCCTTTGTTCATCGGCTGCAGCATGTTTTGCGCCTGCTGCGCTCCGCCCCGCTGATCCTGTTTGCCCGCGGACGGCGGCGGTTGATTGTAATCCTGACCAGCTGTGCCTTCGATATACGTGCCCGCGGCGAGAGTTTCGTCGGCATTAATCGATGCCACCGAGCCACGCGGCGGCATCACCGCCAGCTTGTGTGTCTTGCCCGTATCAACATTCGTGACGTAGAGCCCATGGTCCTCCGGCTTAACGTAGAACACACTCGGCGTTTTATGACCGACGACGATCGTCCGCACCTTGCCCTCGACCACCGAGCGCGTCTTCCACGTTTTCAGATCGATCACCGAGATGCCGTCCGGCGTGGTGTAGATCATCTCTTTGCCGTCGGGCGTATAGGCGTTCACGTTGAAATAGAAGCTCGCGGAATCAGGCTCACTGGTCAGCCGCATCACGCGATGCCCGGTGGCCGGATCAATCCACGATTTTGGAGGCTCGTGCCCCGGCTGCCAGGACGGATCGGAGCCGACAGCATTCGGCGCGACGGTAGACCCGGCTCTCTGCGCGCGCGCCGCAACAGGAAGCAGAACAGCGATCAGCGCCGCGCATTTTGCGTAACTCTTCAGGCGAAGTGAATTCAATGGAAACTCCTGGGTTGAGGTCGAAGGTACTGATCTGCCGGCCAAAAGCAGTCAGCGTTCATACGGCTTTTGCTCCGATTGAAATGGATCTGCGGGCACGCTCCACATCGATGGGGGATCGGGATGCGCGGGATCGAAACGCGGCGTGTCGCGCCTTAGAAATTTCGCCAGCGGCAAATTCTGCTCACGAATCGACTCCACCACGCACTTCGCCAGTTCCAGCGCTCCATAGGAGTTGAAGTGCGTGTCGTCCTTCAGTTCCTCCGTCTGCCCGGGAAACGTATTGGCCGGATAATGGACGAACGCCTGCAGCGTTCCCTCCCTCCCCATGGCTTCAAACAAAATTCTGCTCATCGCATTCAGGTCAATCAGTGAAACATGCAGTTCCCGCGCCACTTCTCGCATCGCATCGGGGTAATCGCCCAGGGTCGCTACAATTTTTCCATCCTGCGTGAATCTACGGCGATTCATCGACGTCACCAAAACCGGATGCGCCTTGCGCTTTCGCGCCATCGCCACGTAGCGTCGCAACAACTCTTTGTACTGTGGAATTGAAACGAAACCTGGGCCCGGCTTCTGATCGTTGTGCGCGAACTGCATCAGAAGGTAGTCGCCTGCGCGCATTGTGCTGAATATCTTGTCGAAGCGATGCTCTCCGGCGAAGCTGGCGATCGTTTCGCCTGATTCAGCCTCGTTGGCGATGGCAATCTGGTCGCCGAAGAACGCGGGCAGCATCTGCCCCCATGCTGCCCACGGCTCGTTATCCTGATCCACAACCGTGGAATCGCCGGCAAGATACACCGTGGGTACATGCGCCGGTTCGATTTCGATTCGTCGCACCGAAGGATGGTCTCCGGTGAATTCCAACGTCAGCTTTTCATCCCAGTCAAGGTTGCCGATTTCCCGCGGCTTGAGGCGCACGATTTCACCTCCGCTCACCGCCGGCGTGCGGACATTTACAACGAAGCTCGATTTATCTGAGTCACCCGGTTGCGCCAATCCGTGCCATATCATCAGGCGCCGCGCCTCCGCTTTCACCGTCGTTGCCATCGGTGACTCAGAAGCCCCAAAAACCACGCTCACCTTATAGTCTCCATCCGGCTCCGTGACAGATACGAAAAAAGGCGCATCGCTTGTGCACCGATTGCCGACTGTCTGCGGCGGCGGTCCCAGATCGAATCCCGCCTCCTGTTGCCCAGGTCTGTACCGCATTCCAATGAGCGACCTTTCTGCGTGAAGAACGTTCCCGGAACAAACCAGTTTCCACTTAGTCGGCGTCACGGCATGAGTCGGAATTGCCGTCGCTGCAGCAAGCACTACTGTCATCACCGTGCGCTTGTGGTCGGACCGCATTGCGTTTTCTATTGAAACACATCCTCTATTGACAAACGTTCTTTTCGTCCTTTAATGTCCCTGGGTCGAAGAAATCGGTCTCACTCCCCACCCCTGTCGTTCTTTGGAGGCGTTATGAAGCCTGATATTCACCCCGGCCTGCGGGGATGTCCCCCCCGCGGTCTGCTCGCGATCGCCGTGAGTTTTGCCGTATTTCTAGCTCCCGCGCTGTTGGCACAAACGGCCGGCGAGGGCTCCATCCAGGGTACGGTTACGGACCCAAGCGGCGCCGTGGTTGCCCAGGCTAAGGTAAGTGCCCTGGATGTTGCTACGGGGGTGACCACCGCCGCTACCACCACCGCAAATGGTTTTTTCCTTATCTCGCCGCTGCTGCCGGGAAATTATGCGGTCACCGTCACGGCCTCAGGATTTCGCCAGTTTCGGCAGGAGAATCTGGTCGTCACAGCGATGAACGCGGCAACCCTGAACGTCGCGCTCCAGGTAGGCGCTGCGACACAGCAAGTTACTGTAACTTCCGCGCCTCCCACCCTGGATACCACCAACGCGACGCTCGGCGCCACCATCAGCAGCAACGTCTATCTCGATCTGCCGATCCTCGCCAACAACCAGCAGCGTGATATCACCGCGGTGTCGAATCTCCTGCCCGGCGCGCAACCGGGCGCACGCTCCTCGCTGTTTTCGGGTACCGCCAGCCGCGTTGAAGAGGTCTACCTCGACGGCATCCCTCTCACCACCATCAGCCAGATCGGTGACAATCGTCCCATTCTCAACATTGTGCCCGCCGAAGGCATCGACCAGATCAACGTGGTCACCAACGGCGCATCTGCTGAATATCAGGGCGCCGGCATGGTTAACTACACGACTAAGTCCGGCGGCAATCAGTACCACGGCACCGCGGCCGACTACATTCGCAACACCCTCTTTGATACCTGGGGCTTTACCGCAATTGCCAACACCACCAAACAGCTTGTCAATGGAGCGATCACCACTGTCCCGGCTGGCAAACCCATCGACCATCAGAACGAGTTCACATTCTCCATCGGCGGACCCATTTCTATCCCCCATCTGTTCAGCGGTCACGACAAGCTATTCTTCTTCGCCTCCTACGATAAGTTCCACTCACGGTCCGCGCCCAACCCGGGCCAGGTCACCATTCCCACCACCGCATTCCGCACCGGCGACTTTTCAGGACTGCTGGCTGCGAATGGTGGGCCCGGTTACGCCATCTACGATCCAACATCGCTGGCTACCTGCACGGCACACAGCACGAACGGGCCCTGCCGCTACCAGTTTGGCTACGGCCCGGGCGCGGCTCCTGGGCCCGGCGGCGGCCCCACCGCCACCGGCGCTCCGATCAACGTCATCCCCGCCGCCGAAATTTCCCCAATCTCCCAATATCTGCAGAAATTCCTGCCCGATCCCACCACGGCGGCCATCAGCGGCAACTATCTGTACGGACCACCTTCCGGTTATGACAACTGGCTGTATTCGGCACGTGTCGATTACGATGTTTCCGCAAAGCAGCGCATTTCCGGCATCGTCACCGGCGGCAACCGCCAGGCTTATCCGTTCACAGCGGCTTCGGCATTCAACAACAGCACCGTTGACTTACCGCTGCCCTACACAGGATCCGATTACTCCACTGTGGCCGGACACTGGGTCGATGTAGAAGATGCCTATACCTTTTCGCCGCGCATCGTAAATCAGTTCCGCTTCGGATGGAGTAACTTCGGAGGTCCGCCGCTCAGGAATCTCACCCAGGGAATCACTCAGTATGAAGCTACAAGCGCCGGTATGAGCTTCTCCGGCGTTCCCGCCGACGGCCAGGCGGTCACCGAGTTTCCGACCATTCAGTTCAACGGCAGCAACGCCCCTAATACCTGGGGTTTCGGAAGCGACGGCGTTACCGCCACGACAGTCAGCCAGAACTACACGACCCTCGACAACCTGATGTGGCTCAAAGGCAAGCACGCCATGACCTTTGGCTTCCAGATGCAGCGCCTCCAGGAAAATGCCTCTGTGTACGATGGCCCAACCTCAGCGCTGACCCTCTCCTACAACACACCTGAGACAGCGTCCGTTGTACCCAGCGGCTCCAGCTACGCCTATGGCGGTAACACTGGTTACTCCTATGCCAGTTTCCTGCTGGGAGCGGTTAACGGCTCTGGAATTACCCTGCAACCCTTTTCCGTCCTTGGCGGCCGCTTCCATACATACGCTCCGTACTTTCAGGACGAATGGAAGGTGACCTCAAAGCTCACTCTCGATCTGGGTGTCCGGTGGGATTACCTGCCTCCTTATCGTGAGGACCTTAACCGTTACTCCTTCCTGAATCCAAATGTCACGAATCCCGTCACCGGCAATAAAGGTGCGCTGCAGTTCGCCGGCTCCTACGGCGGGTCCGGCGTCGCGTGCAATTGCAGCTCGCCTGTTCATACGTACTGGAAAAACTGGCAGCCCAGGGTGGGCGTTGCGTACGCCCTCACCGACAAGACGGTCATTAGCGCTGGCTTTGCCACTGTCTACTCGCACGCGGGCGGCACCGGCGGCGCCGGCGGCACTTACAACGGCACAGGACAACTTGGGTTTACCAGCTCGCCCAGCTTCCCGGATAATGCGGCTGGCCCCAGCGCAGCTCCGGCGTTCTACCTCAATAACAGTGCCTATTTCACGTCGCTCGGCGTTAATAACACCAGCTTTGGCGGTCCCGGCTATACCGTCCCGCCTATTACCGCCCCAGGCGCAGTCAGCCAGACTCTCAATGTCGGAAATACCATTGACCCAGTCACCGGTAAGTTCCTGACTGCCAGCAGCGCTCCCGGGTTTGCCGATCCATATATCTCCGGCCGTGCCCCACAGTTCAATTTCTGGAACCTGACTGTCCAGCACGCCTTCACTAATACCATCACGCTGATGGCCGCCTATGCCGGCACGGAGAGCCACTTTATCGCCGGTGCCAGTAATATTCGGGGCTTCTACGCCAATCAGATCAATCCCGCCTACTGGGCGCTCGGTTCGTTGCTCAACTCGCCGGCCACACCCACCAATGTTGCCGCAGCGCAGGCTATCCTGCCCAGCATTCAGGTCCCCTATGGCAGTTACGAAGCAGCCGCAGCGCTCAATGGTGGCCAGGCGACCATCGGGCAGATGTTGAAATGGATGCCGCAGTTTTCCAGCACCAGTGACACGTGGGGTAGCTCAACCGCCAATGCCTCTTACCACTCGGTCCAGATTCAGGCGCGCAAGCGCATGTCCAACGGCCTCGATCTGACTGTCAATTACACCTATTCCAGGAACATCGACGACGCCGGAACCCAACGCAGCGGCTTTGCCATTCCAGCCGCTTACACGCTCACCGGCAGATCGTGGGCGCAGAACCGCATCGATCGTTCCATCAGCGCCAACAGCATCCCACAGGACCTGAACGTCTACGGCGTGTATCACCTGCCCCTGGGTAAGTCAGGCTGGGGCTCTTCCAACATGGTCAGCCGCAATATCATCGGCGGCTGGAACCTCTCCGGCCTCTTCACCTATAGTTCGGGCACGCCTCTGTTGGTCACCTCCGCATCCTGCAACGGATCCACACACCCCGGAGCGGGCACCTGCATGCCTGATGTAAATGCCGCTTACTCGTCAAAAGCAATTCGGCAGAACGGAAGCTGGGGCGCGGGCACAACCGCGAAAACCTTCGGCACCATCCACTATCTCAAGGGTTATGTCCCGAGCACCTCAGACGGAACCGGCGTCGCCAGCGATGGCGTCACCGCTACGCCCTGCGGCACCAGCGCGGGCCCCTTCTGCAACCCGCAGGCTTTCATGTTTGGCGATGCGGCTCGCGTGTTGCCTTACAACGGGCTGCGCAATCCCAGTGCCTATAACCTGAGCGGCAGTGTCTTCCGCACCTTCGATCTCACGGAGCGCTTCAAGTTCATTCTCCGCGCGGACTCTCAGAACATCACCAACAAAGTCACCTTTGGCAGCATTCAGGCCAGCATGAACAACGCGGCCTTCGGTACGGTTGGCAGTGCAACGGGAAATACCGCCAGTCGCGATTTCCAGCTTTCCGGCCGCATCAACTTCTAGCCCATCCCGTGCACTTGCCTCCACCGGCCCGGCGTGAGTTACTCGCGTCCGGGCCTTTTCTTTTGCCCATCCGGAGCGGTAGCAACCGCTACCAGTGAGTCGGCGCAGCCGTAGTAGAGAAACCAGCGATCGCGAAAGTACACCAACCCCTCGGCAAAGGTTGTTCCTGCGGAATATTGTCCGCGCTTCTCGTAGGGCAGCATCGGCGCAAGAACCGGAGTCTCAGTTCGCGCCAAAAGCTTCGCTGGGTTTTGTGCATCGAACAGCGCTTCGCCGGCAGCATAAGTATTCGGTGCGAGGTTTGGGTCCCCGCCAGAGGCAGCATTCTTGCCGTTATAGATCACAACGATTCCACGTTCCGTAAGAACGGGCGGAGGTCCGGTTTCAGGAAAGGAGCTGTCGAACCGCCCCATCCGTTGTTCGAGTACGGCCACAAGGTGGCCATTCGCGTCTTCTACCGGCTTCCAGTGAAGCAGATCCGGCGAAGTAGCTAAATGAACAGCACCTTCACCCCAGTACATCCAGAATTGTCCCTGGATGCGCACCGCGACGAGCCTTCCCGCACGCAGCGCCGTGACGATTCCTGCTGACTTGTACTTCAGGTCCGCATACTTCCCGCCTTCCGCATCGAAGAAAGCTGGGCCGTGCTTCGTCCAATGTTCCAAATCAGGCGACGACGCAATGCCGACGGAGTAAGTATCTCGGTTCCATTGCGTATAAGTCAGTACGTAAGTGCCGTCTTCTGCCTCGACAATTCGTGGATCCTCAACGCCGCCTGGCCATTCGCGGGACTTCTGGCTATCGTTCTCCGGATAGAACACCGGCGTCGGCCGGCGCGTGAAGTGGATACCGTCGACGCTCTCTGCCATCCCCAGTCGCGAGGTATGCATTCCAATCTGCATGGCGCCTGTATCGTCTTCCGCCCGATAAAGCACATCGACGACACCGTTCCGCACAACCGCCGCCGGATTGAACGTATGCAGCGCCTCCCAATGCACGGGAACCGCGCGCACAGGATCCTCGAATTCCGACGCTGCCTTCGGCGCGATCACCGGGTTCCCTGACTCCGGCCGCACAAAAGGCCCGATTTGCCAGGATGGGTTATGCGCCAGCGCGCCCGCAAGAAGAGTAGTAGACAGCGTAACCAGCAACGTCCGCGTGATCGCCCTGCTCACACCAGGTTACCTCCCCGCTGCAGGCTGACTCCCGCATTTCTGCGTTCCGGCAGCCAGAGCCAGAGAAAATTTGCGAGCTGCGTTGTTGTCCGGAGAGTACAGCAACACGCGATGCAGCGTCTGAGCCGCTGCTTGTTTCTCACCAGACCGGCACTGCCCAATGGCAAGGTCGATGCCGGCCGCGCTGGCGCCAGGGTCATGCTGAAAAACCGATTGCCAGATCGGCAGGGCCGCAGCATAGTCGCCCTCTTGCGCATCGAGAACCGCCAAATCGCCAGCCGCTGTTTCCTGATGGGGATTCGCCCGGAGCGCCTCCTGGTACTCCGCCTTCGCTCGCTCCCGGTCTCCGCGCATCTGTTCCAGGAATCCAACCTCCATGTGCAGCTCTGCGTCAGCAGCCTGCTTCGGATCGGAGGTTTCGGCCTCCCGCAACAGGCGCATCGCTCGCTCACCCGCAGCATGATCGCCGCGCACCGCCAACTGCGCCCACGCCAGCCCTTCGTCGCGAGCGGTCGGATGAATTCCCCCAATGGGGACGAGTGCCTCTGCAGACACTGGGCTCGCAAATGGTTTGGAAAGGATTTGAATGCGATGATCCGTCACCTGTTCGTGCGCAATGTCCTGGGTTGCTTCGCGCGGCATGTGGCACGAAGTGCAATCCGGATTGTCAGCGTGATGACCGGACGCGAGACTGCTATGACAGGCGAGGCATCTGGCTCGATAAAAGCCAATTCGCTGGTCGGCGGACGGCGAAGAGTGAGGATCGTGGCATGTGGTGCAGGTGAGCCGATCACCGCTCCCGCGCTTGCAGGCACTCTCCAGCAGCGATTCCCACTGGCTCGTCGCGCGGCCTCCAGGACCGGCCTTGCGTCCATCTTCAAAATAAACTGCCTCGCCAAAGAGATCGTCGCCCGGACGAAACGCATTCAGCCGCCGGCCTCTCCTCACAACCACAACCTCTCCTTCGAGATGACACTCCAGGCAAACAGAGTCACGACGAACCGGATCGAGCTTCGCGGGATTAATGATGGAACCCCTGCCTTGATCCGAGACATGGCGCGTTGCATCTCCGTGGCACGACGCGCAGGAGATCCCTCCACGCGCAAAGGGCGTTCCTGAGAAATGATTGCGCGCGTCGGTCAACGACTCCTGCACATTGCTCGCGTGGCAATGCAGGCAGCCCGGATCGACCGGCAGCGTGAAAGGCATCTCGCGCGCATCGAGGTAGTTCGGTGTCATATCCCAGAGTTGTTTCTTTGCATACCAGTTAATGGGAATCTCATACCAGTAACCTTCGCGCTCGAAGATCCAGGTGCGGCCGCGCCTCCCGGATCCGAGATAGTAGCGCAGCAATTGCTTTCCGTTCAGCGCGCGATCCGGAGCGGCATTCGGCCGCTCATACGCAAGCCACATCTGATCGCCCTCAAGGTATGTCCGGTAGCGCACGCCGGAGGCTGCATGCACGAAATCGGCCGGAATAAATCCTTCTGCGGCCGCTCCACTCGCATGAGCCATGGGCGTCCGCTTCCACTCGTTGTAGATCTGCCGGTGACACGTTGCGCAAACCGCATCGGGATCAGGCGACAATCCTGGTGATTGTGCAGTCGCAGCCTGGCCCGAAGCAGCTACGACACTGCAAACGGCGAAGAGGCAGATACCAGTCACATCAGCCATAATCCGCGACACCTTAGACCTGCCTCATCCCGGGTAATTGAAACGCTCGCGGCTGCTTCCCGCCTTCTTCCACGAGATACAGGCAATCCGCTGCAAGATCCTTGAACCTATCAACCTGGCCGGAGGGCCACCGGACCTCGAGCACATCCACCGTCTTCGCCTGGTTGAGCCCGAAGTGCAATCGCAGATCGCTTTGAGAAAAGTAACTCCCCCCGCTGCGCACTTCATCAATCAGCGTCAGCGGCTCCTTATCCGGCTGGACTCTGGCTACAACGCGCACGCGCGCGCCAATGCCCGTCCTGTTCGACTTCGTTCCGACAACCTTCACCTTCACCCAATGCCGTTGCCCATCCGCATCGCACCGTAACAACTGTGGCAGCCTGTTGACGCAATTCACCACAACATCCACATCGCCATCATTGTCATAGTCGCCAAAGGCACACCCACGTGCGGGAACCGCAGCCGTTATGCCGGGGCCGCCCTGCGCACTCACATCTTCAAAACGCCCGTTGCGCAGGTTGCGATAAAGATACTTGTGCTCGGCGTAGGGAGCTTCCGTCTTCACACTGCTGACTTCCGGATAGACATGGCCGTTTGAGACAAACAGGTCGAGCCAGCCATCGTTATCCATATCGATAAACCCGATGCCCCATCCAAGATACCGCGTGTTAACACCCAGTCCGGCCTGATAAGTTCGGTCTTCGAAGTTACCGCCGCCCAGGCCGGCATAGAGTGAATCCGTATCGCCGGCAAAATTTGTCTTGGCAATGTCGAGCCATCCGTCGCGGTTGTAGTCACCCACGGTCACGCCCATGCCCGCCTGTGGCCTGCCGTCCGGAGAGAACGCTACACCCGACTCAATGGCGACATCGCGAAACGTTCCGTCTTTCTGGTTCTGATAAAGTGTCGCCGCCGTAGAATCATTCGCCACATAGATATCCGGCCATCCATCATTGTCAAAATCCGCCACCGCTGCGCTCAGGGCATAGTTACCCAGCGTCGTCCACATGCCGGATTTTTCTGATACGTCGCTGAAGGTTCCATTGCCGTTGTTGTGGTAAAGAAGGTTCTTTCCCGGTGCCAGGCCTGGCGGCCCGCAAGCGACGAGAATCCCCTTGTACAGGCAAGGCCCGGACTCCGGCACCGGAGCGGTTTTTAAATCCAGATCAATATAGTTACCGACAAACAGATCCAGATGACCGTCGCGGTCGTAGTCGAGGAACGCACAGCCGGAATTCCATCGAGTCCCGGACTGCAGCAATCCAGCTTGCGCGGTCACATCCGCAAAGGTCCCGTCGCCATTATTATGGAACAGCACGTTTTGGCCGTAACAGGTCACGAACAGATCATCCCAGCCGTCGTTATCGAAATCGCCTATGCAGCAGGCCTGGCCCCATCCGCTATGACCCACACCCGCCTTTGTCGTAACGTCTGTAAAAGTCCCGTCGCGATTGTTTTTAAATAAGTGGCATGTTGGTTCCGCACCCTTCGCAAAGCCCTCCAGCCGCCAGCCATTCACCAGGAAAATATCCAGCCAGCCATCCTGGTCATAATCGTAGAAGGCGACGCCGCAGCCCGTGGTTTCCAGAAGGTATTTGTTCTTTCCCTCACCACCGAAAATGGTCTTCGCATGGAGCCCGCTTTGGGTCGCGACGTCAACAAACTGCACGCCAAGCGGAGTTCCCGCAATTGGCGAAGCCGGCCCGGGCGGTGGCGGCATAGGCCTGGCCTCATACGATTGCTGCGCGCCAGGCTTGCTTTGGGCTGCCTGTTGCGTGCTGTCGCGTTTCCACGGAGGCGCAGCCAACCGCAGTACATCCGCGAACGGCAAAACCAGCGCAGTGCGGCTCAAAGAAGAAACAAATTGCCGGCGATTCATCGGGAGAAAAGTAACACAGCCATCCTATGGATTTTTCGAAGTCAGATACTCGGCTTTCTGCCGTTCCGCTGCCGCTTCTGCAATACGCCCCTGCTGCGCCAGCGCCGCCCCCAGCTGCCGATGCGCCTCCGCGTAATCAGGATCGCTGCTGATGGCTTCCTGGTAGCGAGCGATCGCATCGGTTATCGCTCCCCTGGTCAGCAACGCGTTTCCCGCATTCGTTGCAAACGTCGCCCGCTGGCGATTCACGGCCACCCGGGTTAGATCTGCCGCCTTTTTTCGTTCCGCCGCCGCCTCTTCCTGTTTTCCCTCTTCCTGTAAAACGCTGGCCAGCGTGATGTGCGCACCCGGCTGATCCGGCCGGAGTTCGATGGCCCTCCGCAACGCTGCGACCGCATCGTCATTCTTACCCTGTTGCCGATAAACGCTGCCCAGGATTGCCCATCCGTCTCCGTTTTGCGGACGAAGCTCCAGCGCCGCACGCAGGTTCCGTACCGCATCGTCGAAGCGCCCATCCTGCATATAAAGGATGCCCAGCGTGTACGGCGCATCGGGCGAACCCGGATCGAAACGCAGCGCCGACTCCAGTTCAGCAATGGCGTGCGGCAAATCGTCTTTCAGCTTGTACGCCAGGCCCAGGTCGTAATGAAGATGCGAATCTTCGGGAGCAAGCTTCAGCCCTGATTGAAACTCACGGATCGCATCGTCGACGTTGTTCTCCTGGAGATAAGCGGCGCCCAGGTCCTGGTGAATGGTCGCGTTCTGCGGCGTCAGTGCCAGAGCCTGCAGATAGAGCGGCACCGCCTCTTTGGCGCGCCCCATCTGCACCATCGCCAGCCCCAGGTTAGTCAGCGGCTCCGCCTGTCGCGGCCGGGCATCTGCTACTTTCTGAAACAGCGGGATCGCATCGCTCTCTTTGCCGGTGCGCTGCAGAGCCAGCGCCAGCTGATAATCGGCATCCAGCAGGTTCGGATCGAGTTCGACGGCTTGTTGAAAATGCGGAATCGCCTGCTCGTCATCGTTTGAGGAGACAAATGCATTTCCCCACACAAGCTGCAGGGTGGCATTGCGTGGATCGAGCTGCGCTGCACGATCGAACTCCGCTCCCGCGCGCTCCATTTGTTGCCCGTGGCTCAGCACCACGCCAAGGTGCATGTGCGCTGACGCCAGTTGCGGATTGATTTGCAGGGCTTTCAGAAAAGCCGTTTCAGCATCCTTCCACCGCCCAGCCTGCGCATCGAGCGATCCAAGCTGATCCAACAGCGCCGCGTTTTGCGGATCGGCGGTCGTCGCTCTGCGCATCACCTCAGTCGCAGCTGCCGTATCTGGAACCGCAGCCAGGTCGCGCGCCCAAATCGCCAGCAAGCCCGCACTCAGTGGAGATTCGCTGTCCATCTTCGCAAAAAGCGAGACCGCCTTATCGATCGATCCGGTCTGGCTATAAGCCCGCGCCAGATTCTCCTCAGCATTGCGATCGCCCGGCTTCAGCTTCAGGGCGGCATTCAATTCCACAATCGCCTGCGGATATTCGCCCAGCGTAAACAGCACCACGCCCAGAGCGCTGTGCCCTTCTTCGATCCCTGGCGCCAGTCGCGCGGCCAGTGCAAACTGCGTCCGTGCGGCGTTCAGATCGCCGCGAGCATACGCCGCGGTCCCGGCATGAAATGCCTGATTAGCCTGCTGCATAGCCGCCGTCTGCGCCGCAATGGCCGTTGTTGCCGCGAGCGCGCCCATCGCAAGCACCACGCAACTTCGCATTCGTCGCAAAAACATCTCCGGGCTCCGCTAAGGATTCAACGACGCAGGCGCCGCCGCTCTCTGCAGCTTCTGCAGAGCCTGGAATTCGCGGTTGGCATCGTCTTTACGCCCGCTGGCTGCAAGAGCCCTGGCCAGCAGCATATGAGTCATCGGATTCGATGGGTCCATTTTCTCCGCGCGCTCCAGATACATCGTCGCCGTCACCGGATCCTTTTCCTCGAGCAATGTCTTGCCCAACAGAATATAAGGACCGGTGGCATTCGGCTCCAGCAGCACTGCGCGATCCAACACCTGTTGCGCCAGCGCAAACCGGCCTCCGCGCAAATACGCATCACCCATCCGGTCGTATGTTTCGCCGTCCAGCGGATTCACCTTCACTTCTTTCTCCAGCTCTCCCAGAGCGCCCGCTACATCGCCGTTCGCCAAATCGATTTCTCCCAGTAAGCGATGCGCCAGCGGCATGTGCGCATCGAGCTGTACAGCCTGATGCGCTGCCGCCGCCGCCGGAGCAGTCAATTCCTGCCGTAGGAGAATGCGTGCCGTCACCAGCCAGGCCGCTGCTGAATCTGGCGGGAAATCATACTGTCTGGCTAATGCGTGACGCGCATCGTCATAACGTCTTGCGCTGATATAGCAAAGCCCCAGGACATAGTTAGGATCGGCGTTGGCAATTGGTCCGGCGGCATGCGCCTTTTCCAGTAAAGGAATCGCCTCCTCCGGTGTCCCCATTCGATAAAGCGCGACGCCCCGCATCTGCATCGATTCAAGATCGGACGGATCCTGGAGGATCGCTCGCGCGAACGAGGCCTCGGCCTCCGCCATGCGGTTGTTCTCGTACTCCAGAATGCCGCGCAGCCTTTCCACGCCGGCCGGCTCCGGCTGCAGGCTGGCCAGCGCATCCAACTCTCGCCGCGCATCGTCCATCCTGCCCTGGGTCATCAGCAGTCGCACATCGCTTACCGATGGCGTCTTCGCCGCTGCATCCTTCTGCGCCGGCGCGCCTGCAGTCAGCAAGAACAGGGCAAGCGCACAGAGCCAGGGACGCCGAAACATAATGCGGGAAGTTTACTCCTGCAAGGGCTGGCGGAGGAGAGGCGGCACGCCCCTCCTCCGTGACTGGGGACAACCTTTGCTCAGAACTGCATGCGCAGCGAGAACTGCATCTGGCGCGGGTTGGTATAAATGCCCAGCGCAGGCTCGCCAGTGATATTGCCATCCGATCCGGTCACAGTTGAGGCCGGGTTTCCGGGATTGATGTGGTTGAAGCCGTTGAACGCATCCACCCGGAACTGCGCCAGGATGGCTTCATGGATCGGGAAATTCTTCTGCAGAGATAAATCTCCGTTGAAGTATCCCGGCCCGTAGAAGCTGTTCCTGCCTACCGTGCCAATTTGATCGAGCCCTGCTTCCTTGAAACCAGTGGTATCCGCTGCAGTGAAGAAGCTACGCGAGTGTGTCACGGGGTTGAAGCTGGTGAGATTGGTGTGCAGGCTGCCGCGGTCGCCCACCGGAAAACAAGGGGCGTTCCCCGGCACTGAAGCGCCGCAGCCGCCACCCACATTGAGTGTGAATGGCAACCCGTTGGACCAGTTCAGCACCGGACTAAACTGCCACCCGCCGATGACTTCGTCCTCCCAGCGCGGAACGCCGCTCGCGAACATCTGATTTTTTCCAAAGGGCAACTGGTAGAGCCCATAGACGACGATCTGCTGCGTACGCAGCCAGTCGTCCGGGCCATACGTGGCACGCTTATCCCACGTGTAGAACCCGGATTGATAGTTAAATGAGCGCTGCCACGCATACTGCACATTGAATGACATTCCGTGCGTGTACTGCTTCGCAAGGGTCACGTCGAGTGCGTTGAAGTTTGTGTTCTGGTCGTCGCCGTTATATTGAATGGAGGCTGTCCAGCCGCACATCCCCGGCGTCAGCGCAGTTCCTGCCGCCGGTCCCGGGTTCCCTGGCGTACCAAACAGGGCCGCTTCGTAGCCAGCATCCGTACAGGCAGTCAGCCCACCTGCATAGAATCTCTGCAGATAGCTGCCATTCGCTGTGCCCCCATCCGCTGCGATACCCGCAGGGCCTCCGTTCACAACCGTTGTCCCGGCAACGCTGGGGTCATAGTGCAGAGGCGCCCCGTTAACGCTGTATTGCTGCGGCATAAAGACGGCCGACTCGTTGGGATTGGTATTATTGCCGTCTCCTGAACTAAGTGTGTGGCTTCCCTTGTTACCAACATAGGCGACGGTTAAAGACAGGGTGGGAGTGATCGCCCGCTGAACGCTCAGATTCCATGCATCGAGGGTGGGCAGCCGCAGGCTGTTCGGACGCGCAATGGTGGTCACATTGTAGCCCGGCGACGGGAGCAGTCCGTTTGCAGGAACTGCCGGACCCACATAGGCCGGCGGCCCCTGAGCCAGCGTAAACGCAGCGCTGGTCGTTGACGTCGAACTGACCGACTGGCTGGCGAGCACGGGAAGGTTCTGCGTCACCGTGTGGCCGAAGATCGACCCAAAGACTCCCAGATCGAAGCTGCGCCCATACCCCGTGCGCACTACAGTCTTCGCATCCGGTGACCACGCAATCCCGATGCGGGGATTCCACGTATTCGGCGCCGGGTTCCATCCCATGTTGCTTGGGATATTGCCATAACCCGCGACCCGCAGATAGCCATCGGTCTGATAACCGCCCGATCCGCCGTTCATCTCCAGCAAAGCACCGTTTCCCTTGCCGTTCACCGATTCCGGGAAGTACAGCTCATAACGGAGGCCATAGTTCACCGTGAAGGATGGTTTCGGGCGCCAGGTGTCCTGCATGTAGAAGAAGTCTCTCTTCTGAAATTCCTTCGCATTGGTCGAGGTGCTGAGATAGCGCAGGAACGCAGCATTACCGGCACTGGCCTGCCCACTGACTTCCCCAAGCACAAAGCTGGCCATGCCCAGGCCACCACTCACACCGCCGTTCGAGGTTGGTCCTGGGGCGAAGCTCAGAATGCCGGCACGGTCTTTGTCGCTGGGCACGCGCAGATTGCGCGCATATCTCAAATCCACGCCGAACTTGAAAGCATGATTGCCGGCGATTTTCGTCCAGTTATTCACTACCTGGAACTGATCTTCGCGCTCGATCAGCGGGCAGTTACAGCGAGTAATGTTCAGTGCTGAGCCATATTGCGCTCCGCCGCCCGTTGGATTATTGGGCTGCTGGTTTCCCGATCTGTCCGCATCTGCGATATTGAATCCTGGCGCACCACTGGTCAGCGAGTCGCTTGGTATGTTGACACCCTGAATACCGAGCTGTGTCGCGAAATCCGTGGACTGATCGTACTTGTGATCGATCACGTTGTAGCGGTAGTAGCCAATGCGCCAATCCGTCAGGAGCTTCGGACTCACGGAAATATCCATACCCGCGGCGAGGCTGTCGTTGGCTCCTGTGGAGACACCGCCGTAGCCGCCAATGCCAAAGCCAGGTCCTCCCGCTGCGCCGAACATGGTGGTTCCGGAAAGTGTGTCGGTAAACCGGCTGAATCGCGTGAAAGCATGCATGTTTTGCGACAAGGTGTCGTCGACGCGCACATCCCACTGGTTGTTGTTGAACAAACCTGTGCCGCTTGCCGAGTAGTTATTCTTGAGCGCTGCCAGACTGCCGGCCGCTACCGTGCCTCCCGTATTCGGCGCGTAGGGTTGCAGCAGCTTCAGCAGATTCATCGCCTGCATAGAGAGCTGGCCCGCGGGAATCACATTCCCGGGATACGCAACCGATGCGCCTCCAGTCTGCTGGTAGAGCAACTGGTCGCTCGAGCTTCCCAGGATGCCGATAGCGTACTCACTGAAATCGCAGCCGGCGACGCCGTTCGTCGCGGTTGATTGGCCGAGACAGGTGGAGATCAGATGAGCCGTCGGCACTGTCGCGCTGTCCGCGGTCCCCACCTTCTGCCGCACGCCCTGATAGTCACCGAAGAAGAACAGCCGATCTTTCAGAATCGGACCGCCTACTGAACCGCCGAACTGATTCTTCAGTCCGGGAGGAAAGGTGGTGCCGGGAAACTGCGTGTAAGGGTCGCGCCCGAGGTTAGCGCTGCTCTCGCGATAATCGAAGGCGCTGCCGTGAAAATTGTTCGATCCGGATTTAGTCTGCGCGGAAATGAACGATGAAACCGCTTTGCCGAACTCCGCGTCGAAATTCTGCGTCGTGATCTTCGTCTCCGAAATTGCATCCAGCGGCGGATTGATCACGATGATTCCCAGGATCGGGTCCTGGTTATCAGTGCCATCCAGCTGATAAGCCACGCCACCAAACGCCTGTCCGTCTACCTGGATCTGCTTGCTTGCCTGCGGGTTCTCGTCCGCGGCATGGTTCCAGCTTAACGACTGCGCGCCCGGCAACAGCAGCTGCAGGTTCGCAAAGTTGCGATCAGGAATTGGCAGGTTCTCAACTTCGCTCGTTGTGAATTCCGTCGCCACGTCCGCGCGATCCGTCTTCAGCTCCGGAATTGAATCCGCGCTCACATTCACCGTCTGCGACGACTCGCCGATCTTGAGGGCCGCGTCAATCTTCGGAGATGTATCGGCCTGCACCAGAACGCCCGTCGCCGCAAAGGCCTGGAACCCCTGGGCCTCCACCCTTACGTTGTAGGTGTCCGGGATCAGATGCTCGACAAGGTACTCACCCGACGGGTTCGACTTAACCTCAATCGACGTACCCTTCGACACATCTGTAACGGTGATAGTGGCGTTTGGAACTACTGCGCCGGTGTTGTCGGTTACCGTTCCGTTGATTGATCCGTAGACCGCTTGCCCCTGCATGGTGGCGGAAAAACACAACACCACGGACGCAGCGCAGGCCACAATGAGCCTGGACAATTTCATAATTGCCTCCGAAATCTCGCGGGAGCTTTACGCTCCTGCCCCGACCTTGTCGTACCAGTAGCAACACCACAGCAATCTAAGCAAAAGCCAAATGCGGCCTCTCAACTGCAGATGGGCCGCTTCTGAATTGCGAACGTGCGTTCACAGCTGGTTTTATCGGTGCGTTGGCGTTCTGAACACGGCCCGCGGTAACCTTACAACCGCATTGATCCGGGGTATGGCCGCAAGACTCGGCAACACTTTCCTACTGCGGCAGTGAATGTAGGCGCGCGCTGCTTCTGTTGTCAAGGGGAGCGCCTTCTCCGGATGCTATCGGGTTCAAACTCCGAATGACCATTGAGAAACTAGTTACGGATGTCGATTGGCTCAATCGGCAGCGCTCTCTGGACAGATTCCACTCGCCCGTCGTCCCATGCTACCGTGACTGACGATGGTCTCTCGCGCGATGATCCTGCTGTTCGTGTGCGCATCGGCTACAGCCAGCGGCGCGCAGACTTTCGGAGTCGATCTGAATCATCGCCCGGTCACTCAGCTCGTATCTCCCGGATCGCGGGCCGCCGTGCTCTTTTTTCTTGCCTCCGATTGCCCCATCTCCAATCGCTATATCCCCGAAATCCAGCGCCTGGACGATAACTTCGCGCCGCAAGGTATCCAGTTCTGGTGGGTGTATCCGAATCCCGAGGAAACACCAGCGAAGATCGAGCGCCACCAGGAACAGTTCCACATTCACGCCAATGTTGTGATCGACAACAAACAAAGCCTGACAAGGATGGCTCACGCCACCATTACCCCTGAAGTAGCAGTCCTGGTTCCCGCTGGATCCACCCTGCGTGAGGCTTATCGCGGCCGCATCGACAATCGCTACATCGCACTCGGCCAGGAACGGCCGTCCGCTACTCGTCACGACCTCGAAGATGCGCTGCGTGCACTGACCGCGAACCGGCCCGTTGCGGCTCCGGGCGGGCCGCCTGTCGGCTGCTCCATCATTCCTCGAAGCGCCCCATGAGAAATCTGCTCCCCGCCTGGCTGGCTTTGGCCGCTTGCATCGGTGTCGGCTTCTGTCCGCGGCACGCCGCCGTCCACGCCGCGGAAACTCCCGTGACGTGGAGCCGGCACATCGCACCCATCGTCTACCGCAACTGCGCTGTGTGCCATCACCCCGGCGGCGCAGGGCCCTTCAGTCTGCTTTCCTATGCCGACGCGCGCCGCCGTGGGCAACAAATCCTCGACGTCACCCACTCGCGATATATGCCGCCGTGGCTGCCCGCCCCGGGATACGGCGACTTCGCCGGCGAACGACGCCTCAGCGCAGAAGATCTGGTATTGATCCGCAGGTGGGTGACCACCGGAATGGCAGAAGGCGATCCCGCTGACGCTCCGCCTGTACCCCCCACTTTGGCGCAACCTGGCAGATAGGCAAGCCCGATCTGATTCTCTCCGTCGAGCGCCCGTGGACGCTTCCCGCGTCCGGCACCGATGTCTTTCGCAACTTCATTCTTCCCTACCCCCTAGCGCAAACGCATTTCATTCGCGCGATGGAAATCCTGCCCGGTACACCCCAGGTCGTGCATCACGCCAACATCCTCATTGATCGAACCGCATCGTACCGGCGCGATCACCGTGATTGGAAAGACGGCGTTCCCGGCATGGAGCTGGAACTCGACGGAGGCAACACCTTCGACCCCGACAGCCATTTTCTCTTCTGGAAACCAGACACGCCCGTGCTGGAAGAGCCGAACGGTATGCCGTGGCGCCTCGATCCCGGCAACGACCTCATCCTCAACATGCACCTGAAGCCCAGCGGCAAACCGGAGACGATCGACGCACAGATTGGTTTGTACTTTACTGACAAGCCGCCCACCAGCCATCCGATGTTGCTGCAACTTGAAGATGATCGAGACCTCGATATTCCCGCGGGTGCGCCCGATTTTGTGGCGCACGACGAGCTCACACTTCCTGTTGACGTCGAGGTCCTCGGAATCTATCCGCACGCGCACTACCTGGGTCGTGAACTCGAAGCCTGGGCCATCCTGCCGAACGGACAAAAGCGGTGGCTCATCCGCATTCCCTCCTGGGATATCGATCGGCAATCCGTCTATCGCTACCGCACTCCGGTGCTGCTGCCCTGCGGCAGCGTTGTCCACATGCATTACGTCTACGACAATTCCGCCCGGAATATCCACAATCCCAACTCCCCACCGCTCAGGGTTCGCGCCGGCAATCGCTCGGTCGACGAGATGGCGCACCTCTGGCTGCAGGTCCTGCCCGTCAATGTCCCCAAACAAAGTCCGGACCCGCGCGTTTTGTTAGAACAGGCATGGATGGAACACCGCCTTCACCAGCAACCCGGCGATTCGGTGGCGCTTTACAATCTCGCCTCATCGCAAGCAGGGCTCGGCCACTATGCACAAGCCATCGCCGCTTATCGATCCATCCTGCACGATCATCCGGGCGATGTCCGCTCTCTCAACAGTCTCGGCGCCGTACTCGAAAGCTCCGGCAACGCGCAGGACGCCGAACAGGCCTTTCTCCAGGCGATCGCCGCATCTCCGGACAGCTGCGATCCGCGCTTCAACCTGGCAAGTCTCGATCTGAAGCAGTCCAGGTTTCAGGATGCTGAGCAGCACTTCCGCGCCATGCTGGCGCATTGCCCCAGCGACGCAGCCGCTCACAATGGCCTCGGCGTTGCATTGGCGAGTCAGGGAGACAATTCATCCGCGGAAGCGGAATTCGAATCTGCGCTCGCCCTTGACCCACAAAATTTCACCGCGCAATATCACCTGGGCGAAATCGCAATCGCGACAGGTCGCCCCACGGACGCAATCGATTTTCTCTCCACCGCCTCGAAAGAGCAGCCGGACGACATTGACACCCGCCAGCGCCTCGCGATGGCTTTCGCGCAGTCCGGACGTCCTGCCGATGCTTTGGCCCAGCTGCGCGCGGCTGTGCGCCTGGCGCCAAAGAACGCCGACCTCCATGCTCTGCTCTCGCAGGTTCTCGCCGGAATGGATCAGTTGCAGCAGGCCATCGAAGAACAGAATGAGGCGTTGCGCCTACGGCCGCAGGACCCGGACGGCTGGAATAATCTCGGCGTTCTTGAGGCGCGCATCGGTGAAATCGACATTGCGCGCGCCGACTTTCAACACGCATTGCGGCTCGCGCCCGATGATGCGCAGGCGCGCGGAAACCTCTCCCGGCTTGCGCCGCAATAACGCTGCGTAACGTGGTAGCATTCGGGACTGGATCGCAGCCCTTCCATCGAATCTGCGGCTGTGTTCCCGATCAGGAGCATGACCCAATGCATGCATCGGCCCGCGGCCTCGCCTCCCTCCTTCTTGCGATCACGCTCAGTTCTGCCGCTCTCTTCGCCCAGCCAACCGCATCCACATCCCGGCCAAATCCGGACTGGTGGAAGAACGCGGTCATCTACGAAATCTATCCGCGCAGCTTTCAGGATTCCAACAGCGACGGCATCGGCGACCTGAACGGCATCACCTCGCGTCTCGATTATCTGCAGTCGCTCGGCGTGGACGCGATCTGGCTCACGCCTATCTACCCCTCGCCGCAAGTCGACTTCGGCTACGACATCTCTGACTACACCAACATCGATCCTCAGTACGGCACGCTCGCCGACTTCGACCGCCTCGTCGCGGAAGCGCACCAACGCAACATTGGCATCATCATGGATCTGGTCCTCAACCACACCTCAGATAAGCATCCATGGTTTGAAGAGTCGGCCAGTTCACGCACTAATCCCAAAGCCGACTGGTATATGTGGCACGAGCCGAAGATGGTCGACGGCCATCGCGAGCCTCCCAACAACTGGCTCTCCGTTTTCGGTCACTCCGCCTGGCAGTGGGACCCGGCGCGCCGCCAGTACTACTACCACCGCTTCTATATTCAGCAGCCCGACCTGAACTGGAATAACCCCGCCGTCCGCAAGGCCATGTACGACGTCGAGCGCTTCTGGATCCAGCATGGCGTCGTGGGCTTCCGCCTCGATGCCATCACCTCGCTCTTTGAGGACCCCAGCTTCACCGACGAGAATTACGTTCTCGGTCCCGACGGCAAGCCCGAAATCAACGCTTATGGCGACAAGCGTGTCGACACGCTGAAGACCGACAACCTGCCCGAGGTTCACAACGTCCTGCGCGAGCTGCGCCAGGTTGCAGACCAGACACAAGGCCGCAAAGTCGTGCTCATCGGCGAAACCTATCTACGCTCGATCGACGATCTTCGCAGAATGTACGGGCCGAACAACGACGAACTCGATCTGCCCATGGATATGGAAGTGGGCTTCATCAACGATTTCGATGTGAAAAAGTTTCGTGAGCGCATCGACGAAGCCGAGACAGGAATTGCTGGCCACCAGCCGCTCTTCGTCTTCGACAATCACGACAACAAGCGCTGGGATCGCTACGTCACCGCCGACCATAAAGATGACGTCGGGCGAGTCCTCGCGACTGTTTTGTTCGCTTCGCGCGACACCGCGCTGATGTATTACGGCGACGAAATCGGCATGGTCACCACGCCCCCTGCGCGGAAAGAGGATGTGAAGGACCCCATCGGCATTACCGGCTGGCCCAAAGAGAAAGGCCGCGACGGCGACCGCACGCCCATGCAATGGAACGACGGTCCCGACGCAGGCTTCTCACCCTCGGGCGTCAGGACCTGGCTGCCGATTCCGCCCAGCTACGAGCAAACCAACGTCGCCGCTGAAGAACATGAGCCCGACTCGATGCTGCACTGGTATCAGCAGCTCATCGCGCTTAAAAAGCAGGACCCCGCGCTGCACAGTGGCGCGGAAACAATGCTCAACGCCAGCGATGCGAACGTCCTCTCCTGGATGCGCAAAGCGGACAATGGAGAAACCGTGGTTGTCGCCTGCAATTTCACCGATCAGGCGCAGACCGTCAGCTTGGACCTTTCTGCGCAGGGCGTTCAGGCTGCGAAGCTGACGACCTTGATGAAGACCCCGGGCGCAACCGATCCGGCTTCTCTGCAATCGATCCACCTCGGGCCCTATGGTGTCTATATCGCCCGCATCGAATAATCAGATCCGGCGGTGGCCGCACCGGGACATTCCACTCCTGCGCGCTCGCTCGGCGTATATCATTTTGAGTCGGATGATGGAGGCGATTACGAGCATTCCTGTTTCTTCACCACACCGCTTTTTGCCAGCGCTCGCTCTCGCCATCATTCTTACCGCGACGCTCGTCGTCGGCTCTCCCATCGCGCTCGCCCAGCCAGTCCCGCAATCGCCCTCCGCGCCCACCGAGTCCATTGACACCTACATCAACAGGGCGTGGACAACCCTCGAGCGCTCCATGCTCAATTGCGCCACCCTTACCGACTCCAAGGTGACCACCGAGCCCGTCCTTTATCTGCCCCAGGATTTTGCGGAACCGCCTGAAGTCGCGGCTCTCGGGCAGAAATGCCATGTCCGCGTCGAGCGGCTCCCCATAAAGATCGAACGGCTTGGCCAGAACATCCAGCTGCCGGCGCAGGGACTGCTCTATCTCCCGCACCCCTATGTCGTGCCCGGCGGCCGGTTCAACGAAATGTATGGCTGGGATAGTTACTTCATCATTCTCGGGTTACTCGAGAGCCATCGCCTCGATCTGGCGCGAGATATGGTGGAGAATTTCTACTTTGAAATAGAACACTATGGCGGCTTGCTCAACGCCAATCGCACCTACTATCTCACGCGCTCGCAGCCGCCCTTCCTGTCATCGGAAATTCGCGATGTGTGGCAAGCCGAAGTCGCTACAGGAACAAAGCAGCAATCTCAGGCCTGGCTTGCAGAGGGCTACCAATTCGCCGTGCGCGACCACGATTTGTGGACGAGCGAGCCGCATCGCGCAGGAGACACCGGGCTGGCGCGATACTTCGATTTCGGGTGGGGGCCAGTCGCAGAAATGGCCGATGACGATACCTACTATCAGAACGTAATTCAGTGGTTGCTCGCCCATCCCGATGTTCACACTGACTATTTAGTCGACGGGCCACAACAGCCAGGCCCTGCCGACCGCTCCAGGCTCATCAATACGAGCTGTGACCCTGAGGCCTCCGCCGTCTGTGCCCACGCCCATGTTGGCATTCACTGGCTAAGTAAGGATTTCTACAAAGGGGACCGCAGCATGCGCGAATCCGGATTCGATCCCAGCTTCCGCTTTGGTCCTTTCAACGGCTCGGCCCATCACTATGCCCCTGTGTGCCTGAACGCGCTTCTTTATAAGTATGAGCTGGACCTCGCCTGGATGGCCGAACAGCTTGGCAAACCTGAGGATGCGAACAAATGGAGCCACGCCGCTGAGGCTCGCCGAACAGCAATGGACCGCTACCTCTGGAATTCGGAACAAGGACGATATTTCGATTACGACTTCATTGCGGGTAAGCAATCCACTTATGATTACATATCTACCTTTTATCCTCTATGGGCGGGCGCAGCGACCCCGGCACAGGCTCAGAAGGTAGAATCCCATCTTTCCCTGTTCGACAAGCCAGGTGGACTCGCTATCAGCACCTATAACTCCGGATTACAGTGGGATCTCCCCTACGGCTGGGCTCCTCCAACGTGGATAACAATCGCCGGATTGCAGAAGGCAGGCGATATCAGCGACGCCGCTCACATCTCTCTGCAATTTACGGCGACCATCAGGAATAACTTTGCCTGCGACCACACCATTCACGAAAAGTACAATGTCGTTACAGGGTCGTCCGATGTTCAGGTGGCTATGGGCTATCGCCAGAATGTGGTTGGGTTTGGGTGGACAAACGCCGCCTATCTGAAAATGGAACATCTGCTCCGCGGCGCCGGCATTCCGGAACCACCAAACACCTCAGCGCCGGTCTGCCCACAGCATTAAACCCAGCCAGTCGCTGACCAGTCGTCCGCCGCCCTCGCAACGCTGCTGCACCCTGGCGCCACCTCTGAAGACAGGGCTCATCTTTTGCCGCTGTCCCCGCGGCCACCCGCTATACTCGATGGAAGTTTTCCCCCGGAATTTCGTATCGAGGCCTTCTGATGAAATCCGGCTGCGCCGCAGCGATCCTCTGGCTGTGCTGCATGGTTTGGCTTCCGCTGTCGTTCGCGCAAACCCAGCGGGCGCTCCTCATCGGCATTAATACCTACGAGCCTTCCGGCACCGCTGCTTCTCACCCCCCTGGCTGCGTATACGGCCGCTGCGAACTCGGCCACTTTGAGAATCTCGACGGCGCAGTGAACGACGCGCAAGCCATGGCCGACCTGCTGACCAGTCCCAAATTTGGATTCCCCGCTAACCAGGTTGTCCTGCTCACCACTCCCAACCCGCCGCATCCCGCGCCCGGACTCCTGCTCCTCCCCGTCGATCAAACCACGCACGATGGCATCCTCGCCGCGATGCAGAAATATCTGGTCGACATTCCGCATCGCGGCGATACCGTCGTCTTCTATGCCGCCAGCCACGGATCGCTGCGTATCAACAGCAAAGGCAACAAGCTGACTGTGCTGGTTAACGGCCAATACGTTCACGCCGACAGCACCCTGGTGCCCTCCGACGCCTACAAAGGCGGTTACGATGTACGCGATCGCGAGATGACGCGCATCTTCAACGTCGCGCTCGATAAGGGCGTTCACCTCACCATCATCTTCGACAACTGCCACAGCGGCGGAATCACGCGCGGCATCAGCCCGAAGTATCGTGAGCGCGACCTGCCCTTCGATCCGCGCGACATCGCGGAACCGCCACCACTGCTCGCCAATGGCGACGAGCCTCCGCCGCCGACGCAGCGCCAGGAGAATCCGGCGCTCGTCTTCGCTGCGGTGCAGCAGGACCAATCCTCGAAGGAAATGCCCGACACCA
Organism: Acidobacteriaceae bacterium; assembly: GCA_036490815.1. Taxonomy (GTDB): domain Bacteria; phylum Acidobacteriota; class Terriglobia; order Terriglobales; family Acidobacteriaceae; genus Palsa-343. The sequence goes on along the minus strand of DASXDF010000062.1, from coordinate 161,534 downwards.
ACCCGCCCACCGAATCGCATGGCGCATTCACCGCTGCCCTCGTTGAAGCGCTGCAGGTTCTCCCTGCCGACGCGCCTGCCTCCGTTGTCTATCAGCGCGTGCGCGCCGTCATTGGCAATGAGGATGTGCCCGACGAAGATCCCGATCTCGATACCACAGCCCAGCGGCGCGAACAACCGATCTTCGGTGGAGCGGCGGCCGCCTCCGGCAACCTGCACGCCGCCGTTCTCTCAACCGCCAACAATGGCAGCGTCTGGCTGGATATCGGCCGCGTCTCAGGCATCGGACCCGGCACAGAATTCTCCTCGACCAACAGTGCCAACCAGAAAATTGAACTGCGCGTCACTACACTCGAAGGCATCGCCCGCTCCATCGCTACTGTCGTCAGTCCTTCCGGCGCGACCGTAAAAACCGGCGACATCTTCGAAATGTCGAAGTGGAGTCCCGTGCAGGCTCCGCCACTGCGCGTCTGGCATTGGCCCGCTACCCTGTCTCAGGCGGACATCAGCGTGGCCGCCGCACAAATCCAGGCGACGGGCATCGCCACTGTTGCCGACCCGGCCGAAGATCCGTGGACCCACATCCTGAGCTGGGATGGCACGAACTGGACGCTGCAGCAAGCCGGCGCGCCCTCGCCCGTTCCTCTCGGCTCGACGATGACACCTGCAGCTCTGAAGAAAATTCCCAGCGACGCGAGGCTATGGGTCAACCTTCCCCCTTCGCGCGAACTCGCCGCCCAATTACTCCCCGCGGATCCCAACAGCGCCATCCAGATCGCACCAAACCTGGCGAACGCCGAATACGCACTGGCCGGCATTCTCACCGCGCAAGGTCCCGCATGGGCTTGGTTCCACAAGAATGAGCTGGCCGCCGGGCCCCCTTCAGCCAACGCGCCGCCCCACACTCCCGGCTGCTCGCCCACCTCGCCTTATCCCGTTCGCAGCGACTGGATCACCATGTCCGACGCAGCCGCGATCGAGCAGGGTGCATCGACTCTGAATCACTACGCATCATTGCTCGCCAAAGTCCATGGCTGGCTCCAGATCGCCAACAGCCCCACCGATGCGTCGCGCGCGTCTTATTATTCCCTGGCCCTGATGCCTGCATCTGGTGGCGCACCCATCATGGGCGAGAAGCACTTCCGCCAGGGCGACCTCTTCAAACTCGGCCTGCAATCGAGCGGCGAAGTCACCGAAAAACGCTGGGTTTATGTCCTCGACATTGATTGTCAGGGAAAGGGCGCCCTCGTCTACCCGCGAGGCAATACCAACAATCAGTTTCCCAACGAGTCGGACATGGGCACGCAATTCGTTCTGCCCGGCCCGTCAACGCTGCGCGTCGGAAAGCCGTTTGGCGTCGACACCTTTGTTATGCTCAGTACCGCGCAGCCGCTGTCCGATCCCTTCATCCTCAATTTCGAAGGCGTCTCTCGCTCCCGCGGAGCACAATCGCCGCTCGAACAACTGCTCAGCAATACCAGCAGCGCCACGCGCGGCGACCCTGGCCACGTCCCAACCACCTGGAGCGTGGGCCTCACCACCATTCACAGTGTTCCTCAGCGCTCGCAATAGCATTTCGCATCAGCGCAGCACAAACGAAGCTAAACATGACTACGGCGGCGAAAACGATTCCGATTCTGATCCTCTGCGCCGCCCTCACCGCGCGAGCACAGCAAGCGAGCAGCCTGCGCGGACTTATCGTTCAGCATGAGCAGGCCCTCACCGACACCCGCTCCTCACACAACACGAGAAACGAAGCCACAGAATTGAACGCGCTGGCAAATCTCTACCGCGAAGCCGGCGATCCGCAAAAGGGCCTCGACTACTGCGCCCAGGCCCTGTCCATCGAAACCGGCAAGGGCCAGCAGGCGCAGAGCAAGAATATCGAAGGCCGCATCCTCACCGACCTCGGCCAGGAACAAAAAGCCCTCGAGCTCTTCACAGAAATTCTGCCCGTCTGGCGTCAGCTCAACATCCTCATGGGCGAAGCATCCACGCTCACCAATATGGGCCGCGTCTACAACGATCTCGGCCAGCGCGATAAAGCGATCGAAGTTCTCAACCAGGCGCTGCCCATGTGGCGCCAGCTCAATAATCGCGGCGGCGAGGCCAATGCTCTCGACAATCTCGGCCGTTGTTATTCCGACATGGGCCGCAGCCAGGAGGCCATCGACAACCTCACCCAGGCTCTTTCCCTCTGGCGCCAGGTCGGCGAAATCGGCGGCGAGGCGCAGACCCTCAACAATCTTGGCCGCACTTACACGAACATCGGCGAGAAAGAAAAAGCCCTTGAGTCCTATCAGGCCGCGCTCCCCCTCTGGCGCCAGCTCGGCCATCCGGAGGGCGAAGCTGCCTCGCTCAACGGCATCGGCCGTACATTCGACGACCTTGGCCAAAAACAGCAGGCTCTCGACGACTACAACCAGGCTTTGCCTCTCTGGCGCCAGGTCGGCAATCGCAGCGGCGTCGCCCTTGCCCTGTACGACATCGGCCGCATCCATCACCAACTCGGTCAACCGCAGCAAGCTCTCGACTTCTATAACCAGGCTCTCGACATCTGGCGTGAGACGCGGGATCGTCGCGGACAGGCGGCTGCCCTGAACCATATCGGCCGTGCTTACGCTGATCTTGGCCAGCGCGATAAGGCTCTCGACTTCGACTATCAGGCGCTCGCAGCATGGCGCGATGTCGCGGACCGCCGCGGCCAGGCCTTCGCGCTCTCCACCATCGGCCGCGTCCTCTCCGATCAGGGCAAACCTGACCAGGCGTTGCCGCAAAAGCTCGCCGCGCTATCGCTGGCCAAGGCAGCTGACGATCCCGATCTCCAGGGCGGTATTGACGCTTCGTTGATGCTCGACTTCCGCGCGCAGCACCATCCTGAAGAAGCCATCTTTTTCGGCGCCGAAGCCGTCAATTCCTATCAACTGATGCGCCGTAACATCACCGGCCTCGACCAAAGCCTGCAGGAACAGTTCGCGCAATCGAAGTCTGAAACGTATCGCATCCTTGCCGAACTTCTCCTGCAGGCGAATCGTCTCGGCGAGGCTGAACAGGTTCTCGACCTGCTGAAAGAACAGGAACTACTACAGGAAGTGGTCATCGCCTCCGCGGGACACTCCGCCCCGCACGCAGCGCCGCTCAATCTCACGCGCAGCGAGCAACAGGTGGAAACCGATCTGGCCGCACACGAGCAAGCGTCCGTCGCTCTCACCGATCTCAGCGCGCAATACGCCGAGCTGCTCGGCAAACCCAACCGCACACCCGCGGAGTCCGCCCAACTCAAAACACTCGAAGCGAAAATCGAATCCGGCAACACAGGCGTCACCTACTTCTTCCGCAAGACGCTCTATCCTGAGCTCGCGCAATCTTCCGGGAGCCAGGCCGCCAACGCCCTGATCAACGGGGAGAAATCCGAGGTCAGCCGCCTGCAAAACACGCTGGCCGATCTGGGTCCGCACGTCATCGGCATCCGACTGCTGCTTGGCGATGAGCATGCTTACGCCATTGTCGTCACGCCACAGTCGCGCAGGAAATATGAGCTGAAGGTCACGCCCGCCGAGCTCGGCGACAAAGTGGAGCAGCTGCGTAACGACCTCCGCACTCCGGCCTCCGACCCCAAACCGCATCTGGGCGAGATGTACGCCATCGTTATCGCGCCGCTCGAAGCGGAGCTGGCCGCGCTCGAGCGCGCTCCGCAGGATAAATCCCGCGTCCCCACCCTGCTCTGGTCCCTCGACGGCGCCATGCGCTACCTGCCCATGGCCGCGCTCTACGATGGCCACCGTTACCTCGCTGAGCGGTTCAACAACGTGCTCTTTACACCCGCGAGCTATGGCCACATGACTGCGCCCAACACCAACAAAGCATCGCTACGCGTCCTCGCGATGGGCTTGTCGAACAGCTACGGCGGGCTTCCTGCGCTCCCCGGCGTCATCGCTGAACTCGATGGTGTCGTCCGCGACCCGTCCGATCCGCAATCCCACGGCCCTATCGACGGCGTCATCCTCCCCAACGAGCGCTTCACCTGGGCTGCGCTCAAAACGCAGCTTGGCCCCGGCTCCGGATTTCCGGTAGTCCACATCGCCAGCCACTTCGTGCTCGAAGCCGGCAGCGGCACCGAACCCTATCTCATGCTCGGCGGCAACGACATCGGCGATCCCCGGGGATTTCCCCTCACCCTGTCGCAGCTTGAAAATTCCGCCGTCAGCTTTCATGGAACCCGCCTGCTCACGCTTTCCGCATGCAGCACCGCCAAAGGCGACACGGCCAAAGACGGCCTCGAAATGGACAGCCTCGGGATGGTCGCCCAGCAAAAAGATGCGGAAGCCGTCCTCGCTACACTATGGGACGTGAACGACTCGAGCACCAGCCGGATCATGAGCGACTTCTACGCGCGGTGGGTTAAAGATCCCGCGATGGGCAAAGCAGACGCTCTTCGGCAGGCGCAGCTCGCTTTCCTCCACGCATCCTCCGCGCCCACGGCCCACTCCGCTACGGGACGCGGTGTCGAACTCGCCGATCATGACAGTGCTGCTCAGGCTTCGGCGTATGCTCATCCTTATTATTGGGCTCCGTTTGTTTTAATCGGTAACTACCAATAGGCCCCCAAAACCAAAACGCAACCTACCTTTTCTTACTTCAGGAGGATTTGGTGCTCTTGCTCTGCGCTTTTCTCGTGGGCCTCGTCGCGGGACTCCGTTCCATGCTCGCCCCTGCCATCGTCAGCTGGGCCGCTCGCATGGGTCTGCTTTACGTTGGAGGCACGTTTCTGGCCCTGATGGATTCAGGCCTCACCGCCGTCGTCTTTACTCTTTTCGCTGTTGTTGAACTCGTTGCCGACAAGCTGCCCAAAACACCCAGCCGTAAACAACCCCTGCCCTTCGTCGCACGTGTCCTAAGCGGTTCGCTCGTGGGTGCAACCGTAGGCGCCACCGGAGGCAAAATCCTCCTCGGCATCCTCTGCGGCGCCATCGGCGCAGTCGTCGGAACTCTCGGCGGCGCCGCCGCCCGCGCTAAACTCGCCGTCGCCTTCGGGCGAGACTACCGCGCTGCGATTCTTGAAGATCTTTTCGCAATCGGTATCGCTCTGTTCGCCATCTTAAAAATTGCATGAAGCATACTTTTGATGCCATCGTCGTCGGGGCCGGCCAGGCCGGCCCCTCCCTCGCCACTCGCCTTGCCGGCAAGGGCTGGAAGGTCGCCATCGTGGAGCGCCATCTGTTTGGCGGCACCTGCGTCAATAATGGATGCACCCCCACCAAAGCTATGGTCGCCAGCGCGCACGCCGCGCACCTGGCTCGGCGCGGACAGGACTTCGGCGTCCACGCCGGACCCGTCAGCGTGGACCTGCGCGCTGTCAAAGCCCGCAAAGACGCCATCGTCGCCGACTCCCGCAACAGCGTCGAAAAAGGGCTGCGCACCACACCCAACTGCACCGTCTTTATGGGAACCGCGTCCTTCGCCTCGCCCACCACCATGCGTGTCGGCGATGATTTGCTCGAAGCGGAAAAGATTTTTCTCAACGTTGGCGCGCGACCGCACATCCCCAAAATGCCCGGCGTCGACTCGGTTCCATTCCTCACCAGCACCGCCATCCTCGACCTCGATACACTCCCCGAGCACCTCATCGTCGTCGGCGCCGGCTACGTCGGCCTCGAATTTGCACAGATGTTTCGCCGCTTTGGATCCGACGTCACCGTCGTCGACAAGACGGCCCGCCTCGCTCCCCATTCCGACGAAAACGCCTCCAAAGTCATTCGCGAAGTCTTCGACTCCGAAACAATCGCCGTCCGTCTCAACGCCGACTGCATTCATCTCGAAAAGAAAGGCGCGCATGTTTCCGTCGGTCTTGAGTGCGACGAAGGGGCGCATTACGTCGATGGCTCCCACATTCTGCTTGCTGTCGGGCGCATTCCCAACACCGACGACCTCAACCTCGCCGCTGCCGGCATCACACCCGACGAGCGCGGCTACATCCCGGTCGACGATCAGCTGCGCACATCCGTTCCCACCATCTTTGCCATCGGCGACTGCAACGGCCGTGGCGCCTTCACCCACACTTCGTACAACGATTACGAAATCGTCGCGGATAATCTGCTCGACGGCGCATCCCGCCGCGTCAGCGACCGCATTCCCTGCTCCGCCCTCTACATCGATCCGCCTCTCGCCAGCATCGGCATGAGCGAGGCCGAAGTGCGCGCGACCAAAAAGCCCGCGCTGGTCGGCTCCCGGCCAATGACCAAAGTCAGCCGCGCCATCGAGAAAGGCGAGACTTTTGGCTTCATCAAAATTCTGGTCGACGCGGAGACGCAGCACATCCTTGGCGCAACCCTGTTCGGCACCGGGGGTGACGAAGCCATTCACTGCATCCTCACCTGCATGTATGCGCGCCAGCCCGTTTCGCTGCTCACGCATTCCGTGCATATTCATCCCACCGTCGCCGAGCTCATTCCCACCACGCTCGAAAGCCTCAAGCCTCTCGAATAATGCTGCGCGTTCCGATCTCTGCACTAACCTCCACCCTCGCTGCCATTCTCGCTCGCGTCGGGTTCGATGCCGCCCGCGCTGAACACTGCGCCCGTCTCTTCGCCGAAACCACGCGCGACGGCGTTTACTCGCACGGAGTCGAGCGATTCCCGCGTTTCCTTGAAATGATCCGCAACGGCTCTGTCGATATCCACGCATCCCCCAGGCGCACGCAGCAACTCGGCGCCATCGAACGGTGGGATGGCCGCCGCGGACCCGGCAATCTCAATGCCTGGTCTTCCATGGCACGCGCCGTCGCGCTCAGCAGCGAACACGGCATTGGCTGCGTCGCTCTCGCCAACACCAATCACTGGATACGCGGCGGCACTTACGGCTGGCAAGCCGCCGACGCCGGCAGGATCGGCATCTGCTGGACCAACACCCTCGCCAATCTTCCGCCGTGGGGCGCAGCGGTTCCGGCCATCGGCAACAATCCCCTCATCATCGCCGTCCCGCGTCCCGCAGGCCACGTCGTCCTCGACATGGCCATGTCGCAGTTCTCCTACGGTGCACTCGCCACCTACGCGCAAAAACATCAGCCGCTTCCGGTCGACGGCGGATTCGACTCAATCGGCAACCTCACGCGCCACGCTGCGGCCATCGAAATCTCCCAGCGCCCGCTTCCCATCGGCTACTGGAAAGGCTCCGGCCTCGCCATGATGCTCGACATGGTCGCGGCTTTGCTCTCCGGCGGCCTCGCCACGCATCAAATTCCCGCTGAGCCCGTGCGCGAAACCGGCCTCTCTCAGGTCTTTCTGGCGATCGACCTCGCTCAATTGCAACCACCCGAAGAATCCGCTCGCGCCGCCGATGCCATCGTTGAATCAGTGCTGGCCAGCAATCCTGGCGCGGTACGTTACCCAGGTGAGCAGATCCTGAAAACCCGCGCCGAAAATCTCGCGCTCGGCCTTCCCATCCGCGAAGAGCTCTGGGCGGCCCTCGAACGCCTCTAACTCACCGCGCCTCCGGGAAAGCGTTCATCCCAGCGTCATTCCCCTTCGCCTATACTCACATCCGAACGGAGAACGTCATGCTCAGAAGCCAGAGACTCGTCGCGTTTGTCCCCGTCAGTAACGCCGACCAGGCGCGCGCCTTCTATCGCGATAAACTCGGCCTTCGCATGCTGTCGGAGGACAACTTCGCCCTCGTCTTCGAAATTGAGGGCGTGCATCTCCGTGCCACACTCGTTGGCAAATTTAAGCCGCAACCCTTTACCGTGTTGGGCTGGGCGGTCAGCGACGCTACCGATACCGCGCGCAAACTCGCTGGAGCCGGCATCCATGGTGAGCGCTTTCCCGGCCTCGAGCAGGACGACCTCGGTATCTGGACCGCGCCCGGTGGCGCTAAGATTCTCTGGTTCAAAGACCCTGACGGCAACATCCTCGCCCTCTCGCAGCTTCCCTGATCGCTGTTCCGCAACCTTCGCAAGCCGCCGCTAATCTAAAAAACATGCGCGCCGCCGTCCTCCACCATCCCGCTCCTGTCGCCTCGCGCCCGCTGATTCTCGAAGATCTGCCTGTCCCCGAACCCGGCCACGGCCAGGTTCTCCTCAAGGTCGAAGCCTGCGGTGTCTGCCGCACCGACCTCCACATCACCGCTGGCGAGCTTCCGCCTTTGCACAACGCCATCACGCCTGGCCACCAGATTGTCGGCCGCATCGAAAAACTCGGGGCGGAAGTGCGCGGAGTCAGCATGGGTCGGCGTGCCGGCGTTTCCTGGCTCGGTGGCGTCGACGGTACCTGTCCGCTCTGCCGCAAAGGCCGCGAGAATCTCTGCGACCACCCCACCTACACCGGCTATTCCGTCAACGGCGGCTATGCCGAGTATGCCGTCGCCCGCGCCGACTTCCTTATCCCGCTCCCCGAAGAGCCCTCCGCCATCGACCTCTCTCCGCTGCTCTGCGCCGGCATCATCGGCTTTCGCAGCCTGCGCGTCGCCGAAGTTGCGCCGGGCACCCGCGTTGGCCTCTTCGGCTTTGGAGCCTCCGCGCACCTCGCCATTGACGTTCTGAAGTCCTGGAATTGCGAAGTCTACGTCTCCACGCGCGGCGCCTCACATCAGCAACTCGCGCGCGAACTGGGCGCCACCTGGGTTGGCACCGAAACAGAACGTCCGCCTGTCCCTCTCGATTCCGCCGTCACCTTCGCGCCTAGCGGCGACGTCGTCGTGGCCGCGCTCGCTTCCCTGCGCAAAGGCGGCATCGTCGCCATCAACGCCATCCACCTGGACCGCATCCCTCAGTTCGACTACGACTCTCTGCTGTGGGGCGAACGCCAGTTGCGTAGTGTCACCAATATGACCCGCCAGGATAGCCACGACTTCGTCGCGCTCGCGGCGAAGATCGGGATTCACCCACGCACCACCGTCTTCAGGCTCGATCAGGTCAACGACGCGCTGGCAGCGGTCGCCAACGATGCTATCGATGGCGCCGCAGTCGTCATCCCTTAGCTCAGAACGAGAGCAAGAGTGAAACCGTCGTAGCCCTTGCTGCCGACGGTCTGGATCGTCGTCGCGCTCACCCGCGGCTCAATCGCCACCGCTTCGTTGAATTTCCGGATTCCCTGCACGCTCGCGTCCGTGGTCCTGCCATTAGCGACCTCGCCTTCGCGGACCACATTGTCGACGACGATCGCCGTTCCCGGACGCGACATGCGCAGCGCCCACGCAAAATATTCGGCAGTGTTCTCTTTGTCCGCATCGATAAAAACAAAATCGAAAGGCGCTGTGCCTTCCGCCGCAAGCTTCGGCAGCGTCCTGAGCGCGCGGCCCAGCCGCAGATCCACCACTTCACTCAGCCCAGCCCGCGCGATATTCTTGCGCGCGACTGCCGCATGCTTCTTCTCCGCCTCGAGCGTCACCAGCCGTCCATCGGCCGCGAGAGCTCGAGCCATCCAGATCGTGCTGTACCCGCCAAGTGTTCCGATCTCCAGAATGCGCCGCGCCCCCTGCATCTTCGCCAGCAGGTGGAGCAACTTTCCCTGGCTCGGCGTGACCGCAATCTCCGGCAACCCGGCGGCCGCACTGGCTTGAAGCGCTTCGTCCAGCACGCTGTCGGAAGGAATCAGCAGTCCTTCAACATAGCGATCGACCTCGGTCCAAAGTTTCAGCGACACGAATTCCCCCGGGGCAATATCAATTTCAAACTTCGCAGCGGGCTTAACTGGCAACCAGCTCCGAAAAATCCGCAATCCGCGAAAATGCGCCCAGCACCTCGCCAATCAGCGCCAGCCGGTTGGTCCGCACCGCAGGATCCTCCGCCATCACCATCACCTTGTCGAAGAAAAGATCCACGTGCGGTCGCAGCGTTGCAATTTTTTCCAGAGCCTGGCGGTATTCCTGTTTCGCGCGCAGCTCCTCCACGACCGGAGCCAGCTTGTTGGCCGCATCCCGCAGCGCCTTCTCCGCCGGATCCGTCAGTAACTCCGGCCTCACCGCGGCCGTCGCCTGTCCCGGCTGCAGAATGCCCTTCTCTGCCGCCTGCCGCAAAATATTCTTGATCCGCTTAAAGGCCGCGCCGATCGCCGCCAGATCTTCCGACCCGCGTTCCGCCGTCAACGCCTCCGCGCGCGCAATCGCGTCGCGCATGTTGTCGGAGTGCACCGCCACCACGGCATTCACCACGTCGTATGCGAACCCGCGTATATCCCGCAGCCAGAATTCAACCCGCTCCTGAAAGAAATCCGCCAGCTTCTTCTGCGTCTCTGCGGATACTTCTGCCGGCACCGCTTTGAACAAATCCGACCGCACCAGCGGCAACCCTGTCTCCGCCAGAATCTTTACGATCGCATTGGCCGCTCGCCGCAGTGCATAAGGATCCTTCGACCCCGTCGGCTCGAGCCCAATCGAGAACATGCCCACAATCGTCTGCACCCGGTCTGCAATCCCCAGCACCTGGCCTTCTACCGTCGGAGGAATCGGAGCCTCCGCCGCGGCCGGCGAATACTGCCAGTAGATCGCCTGTGCCACCGTCTCCCCCAGTCCCTGCGCGCGCGCGTACAGCCCGCCCACAATGCCCTGCAGCTCGGTGAACTCCTTGACCAGTTCTGTCGTCAGGTCGGTTTTCGCCAGTTCCACGGCCTTCAGCAAGGCTTTGGTATCCACGCTCGTCCCACGCTCTGTCAGCAACCCGGCCAGCTTCTCCGCAATCGTCCGATTGGCCTGAGTCTTGTCCCAATAGGTGCCCAGTTCCTTGTGGAAGGTCACCCCTTTCAACTTCTCTACGCGGTCTTCCAGAGAAACTTTCTGATCCACACGCCAGAAAAATCGCGCGTCATTGAAGCGCGCCCGCAGCACCCGCTCGTGCCCGTGCCGGATCAGCTCAATTCCGTTTTCTTCCGGATGCGTATTCAGCACCGCCAGGAAATACGGCAGCAGCTTTCGCTCGGCGCTCTCCACTGCAAAATACTTCTGGTGATCGCGCATCACCGTCACCAGCACTTCTTCCGGCAACTCCAGAAATTCGGGATCGAAATTCCCCAGTACCACCGACGGCCACTCCGTCAGGTGCGTCACCGTCTCAATCAGCCCTGCATCCTCACGCCAGCTTGCGCCCGGCACGCTGCGCGTCTCCAGATCGAGCGCCTTGCGGATTCGATGCCGCCGCAGCTTCACGTCCGCCGTAACCTTCGCCGCCTCCAGCACACCCAGATAATCATCGGGATGATCGACGGCCACCGGCGAGTCACCGTGCAAAATGCGATGCCCCCAGGTCCGATTTGCCGCGCGTACGCCGGCAAACTCCACCGGGAGAATCGCGTGATCCAGCAGCGCGACCAGCCAGCGCACCGGCCGCACAAAAAACTCCACCTTCAGCGGACGCCAGTACATATTCTTCGGCCAGTACACCGCGGCCAGTTCTCCGGCCAGCCGATCCGGCAACACCTCGGTTGCGGGCCGGCCCTTGTCCTGCACCATTGCCGCCAAATACTCGCCCTTCGCCGTTGTCACCTTGAACAGGCGCGTCCTGCCTTCATGCTGATCCGCCGCCGCCTTGTCCTGCACCTCCGCCCGATGCAGAAGCTCCGAGGTCAAATCGGTTCCCCGCAGATGCTCCTCTTCAAACTTCGTCGTGCGCAGCTGCTCTTCGCTGATCCCCGCCTTCCGCGCGAACGCCAGCGCCGCAGCCGTCGGTTCGCCATTCTTAAAGGCCACGCCCCACACCGGTCCATTCACCTCCCGCGTTGCGTCCCGCTGCCGCTCCCGCACGCCGTTCACCTGCACCGCCAGGCGCCGTGGTGTCGAGTAGCTGTGCACCTCGTGCTCTTCCTCGAGCAGCCGCTCGCGACGCAGCAGCTCCACCACGCGCTCGGTCAGCTCGGCTTCGGCGGCCGCAATCATGCGCGCCGGAATCTCCTCCAACCCTGCCTCAAACAAAAGATCCGGCATCTATCGTGTCCCCGCCTTCTGCCGCTGCTGGGCATACGCCTTTGCCACGCCCACCACCATGTTGCGAATCCGCGCCATCACCGCAACGCGCTCCGTTACTGAAATCGCTCCACGCGCATCCACCAGATTGAACAGGTGCGAGCATTTGAGGCAAAGCTCATAGGCCGCCAGTACCGGAAACCGCCGCAGTGCCACGCGAACATCTTCGTCCGCCGGCGCCGGAGCCCCATCGTGCACCAGCTGTTCGTGAATCTTCTCCCGCCGCTCCGCCTTCTTCTCCACTTTGAACGTTGCGTGGAACGACTCCAACAACGCCTGGCACTCCGCCTCGTACAGCCGCAGATGCTCCCAGAGCTTCTCGACGTCGGCCGCCTCAAAGTTGTACACCGAAAGCTGCAGCTCTTCTTCCAGCCGAACCTCGCCGTACGTCACAGCCTTCCCCGTCTTCGGGTCGACCGCCCAGACCACGTCGTAGAGAGAATCCACGTCCTGCAGATAAGCCGCGATGCGCTCCAGCCCATAGGTGATCTCCCCCGAAATCGGGTCCAGATCGATTCCGCCGCATTGCTGGAAGTACGTGAACTGCGTAATCTCCTGGCCATCGAGCATCACCTGCCAGCCGACGCCCCACGCCCCACCCACCGGCCACTCCCAGTTGTCTTCCTCAAACTTGATGTCGTGCTCCCGCAGCCTTATCCCCACCGCTTCGAGCGATTGCAGATAAACCTCCTGGATATCCGACGGCGGCGGCTTCAGGATCACCTGCAGCTGCGTGTGCTTGTAGAGCCGGTTTGGATTCTCGCCGTAGCGTCCATCCGCCGGCCTCCGCGAAGGCTGGGTGTACGCGATCGCAATCGGGTCCGGCCCCAGCACCCGCAAAAAGGTGTCCGGCGACATGGTCCCCGCCCCCACCTCCACGTCATACGGCTGGGCAAGAACGCAACCCCGCTCCGCCCAAAACGTCTGCAAACGGAGCAGTAATTCCTGAAAAGTCAGCGCCTTCAGCGCAACAGGCGTGGTCGATGCGGTCAACGTGGGCACCTGGGTTTCCTGGAGTTGCTCTACCGATTCTATCGGCAACCCTGAGCGGAAGCACAGGGCCAGAGTCGGACACTCCACGTCCCTTACGCGGCCCCTCCCAATTCCGTCATCGACCAGAATTGTGCCGACGTCATTACCTGGCTCACCTCAAAATCCACCAGGTCCCCCCAGTTCGCCATCCATTCCCGCAGCCGGCCCTCGTCAGTCGCCTCCATCAGTTGAAAGCACCGCTTGCCCGCCGCATCCACCCAGCTCGCATGGTAGGTGACCCCTTCCGGCATCATCCGTCCGTGCCGCTGAAACCGCTCCCCAACGGCCGAGCGTCTCCCTGCCGGAAAGATTCGATCACCATAAAAAGCATGCAGGGAGTTTAACCCCGTTGCTCCCTCGATGCATCGCCGATTCCGCTTTCCATGCAACCGCTCCCGCCCACTGTGCCTCCATCTCCCCGTGAGCACTCCCGGCAAAGTCCGCATCGGCATCTCCGGCTGGCGATACGCGGGCTGGAGGGGCGTCTTCTATCCACCAAAACTCACCCAGCGCAAAGAACTGGCCTTCGCCGCAGCCAACTTCCCCACCATCGAGATCAATGGCAGCTTTTACTCCCTCCAGCGGCCCTCGCACTACGAACAGTGGGCTGCCCAAACCCCCGGCAATTTCGTCTTTGCCATCAAAGGCTCACGCTTCATCACCCACATGCGCAAACTGCGCAACATCCGTACCCCGCTCGCCAACTTCTACGCCTCCGGCATCCTGAAACTCGAATCGAAACTCGGCCCCTTTCTCTGGCAGTTCCCTCCCAATTTCCAGTTCAACGCCGAGCTTCTCGACGAATTCTTCACTCTGCTGCCGCGCGATACCCAAACCGCCGCCGAACTGGCCTGCGAACACGATCCCTGGATGAAGGGGCGCGTCTGTCTCGAAACTTCCCAAAGCCGCCCGCTCCGCCATGCTATTGAAATTCGCCACCCCAGCTTCGTCTGTGCTGAGTTCATCCGCCTGCTGCGCCGCCAGAAGATCGCTCTGGTCTGCGCCGACACTGTCGAGTGGCCGCGCCTGATGGATGTCACCGCGGATTTCCTGTACCTCCGGCTCCACGGCTCCGAAGTGCTTTACGCCAGCGGCTATAACGACGTCGATCTCAATCTCTGGGCCGAGCGCGTAGTTGCCTGGGCGCGAGGCGGCCAGCCTGCCGACGGCGTCTATGCCGGAACCACACCCGCACCGAAGCGCGCCAAACGCGATGTCTACGTTTACTTCGATAACGACGCCAAAGTGCGGGCACCCTTCGACGCGCAAGGGCTCACCGCACGCGTCGACAAGCTCCTCGGCGCAACTTAACGCGACTCGCTCGTCCCCACCACCGGTCGTCGCGCCACGGCACACCCAGCCGCCAGAAACACCATCGGGAACATCATCAGTGTGTACCGCTGCTCCGGATTCTCCATTGTCCCCAGCAAACAGCAGCGCAGCGCGATGTACACCAGCAGCACACCGTGGAGCGGCACCCTCCGCCGCGCAAATCCCCATGCCGCCAGCCCCAGATACGCCAGGTTCAAAAGACCCATCCCGATGGCGATCGCGCTCTGCTCCGGATGATCCCTCACTGCGTACCACCAGATGTTTACCGGGAACCGCTCCGTGCGTGGCCACAGCCACATATCGGCCACGCGCCACGCCGGCAGCACTACGTAATATCGCAGCGGCCGCTCATGGATCCGCTCCGCCGCCAGGACAGCGAATTTCGCATCCAGTTCCGGCGTCACCGCCTGCTGCGCGTTGTGTTCAGCGATCAGCGCCTGCGTCTCATCGCACTGCGCCATGGTCGAACACGCTCGCGCGGGTACATCTTCCGGATCGATCGTGCCCTCCAGATTCCAGAACACCGTTCCCGCATCCACAAAGTTCACAGACCATGTCCGGATCCAGCGAAAAAATCCCGCCGGCACAAATTCGTCAGGATTGTTCACGTACCGTGGCGCCAGCGGCTGCAGCACGTGCAGTGTCCGGTAATTCCGCACCGTCCATGGGATCAGCGGCAGCACAGCCAGCATTCCCGTCAGCACCGCCAGCCGCGACGCGCGTCCCAACCCCATGGCGCCCCGGGAATACCAAAACAAAGCGCCGCAAAACGCCGCCGTCAGCAATACCCCATCGGGTCGCAGCAGCATTCCGCACGCCATCGCCGCTGCCAGTGCCAGCAGCGTTCCCCGCGCATTCCGGCCCGAGCGCATCGCCCGCAGCGCCCGCGCCAACGCCCAAATCGCCAGGGCGATACAGAAAATCGACAGGCTCTCCGTCAAACCTGTCACTGCATACACGGCAGTGAAAGGACAGAACACCGCCAGCAGCAGCACCGCCCATCCCGCTCGCCGCGAGACTTCCCTTCGCGCACAATCCCACAGCAACCAGCAACCCAACACATCCACAAGCGCCTGGATCACCACCGCCGCGCGCAAATGCTCCCCGAAGACAGAAAACACCGCACCCAAAAACAGCGGATATCCCGGCAGACGGACCAGCGTCGGCTCAATCGACGCGCCTTTTGAAAATCCATACACGCCGTGCCGAAACCAGTTGCGCGCCAGCTCCACATACGCGGTCGCATCGTCGTCGAGGGAGAGGGGCAGCAACAAAAAAGCCAGCCGATAGACGAAGCCCATCGCGAGAACCGCCGCCACGGGCCACATATCTCCACTTTTGTTTTGCGTGAAATCCCGGCTCGGCGCTGTCTCCAGAGATGCACCGCCGCCCGATACAGAGGCCGGCGTCATCATGGAAGGAGGCGGCTCGCGCAAAGCTCAGTCTCCCGCCGCAATCTTCTCCGTCTGTCGCGACATCCGCGCCGTCCGCTCAATCTTCTCCCAGTTGAACGGCCGTCCTTCCACCGCCCGCTTCAGCGTCCGGAACAGCACAATCGAGAAGAGCTGCCGATAACTGAACCGCTGCAGCCAGACATGAAACAGCAGCCACCCATCGCCCTTGTTCGCCGGATGCCGCGGCTCCAGTGAAAATGCCAGCAGCGACGTCATGAAGTCGATCACCATGAACGCCATGAAATACACCAGCAGCTTCTCTACCGTCCCCGTGCTCGCCGTATCCGGATGGAAGTGCCGGTCTACCAGATACTGGATCACGCCCCAGGCAAACATAAAGTCGATGAAGGGCGACACCAGCGGCAGCAAAATCTGGAAAACCAGGATATTCGGCAGCGCAAAAAATCCCATCGCCGGATTCGTCCTCGCCGCCGCTCGATGCTTGAACACCGCCTGCAGAATCCCAAACGACCAGCGGAACCGCTGCCGCATCAGACTGCGCGCATTGGCCGGCGCTTCGGTAAACGCCAGCGCGTGGTCGTCGTAAATCACCTTGTAGCGCGCCTCCAGCAGGCCCATGCTCAAATCCGCGTCCTCGGCCACCGTGTTCACCGGATAGCCGCCCGCCTTCTTCACCGCAGCCGTCCGCCATGCGCCAATCGCGCCCGGCACCACCGTCACCACGTTGAACAGGTCCATCGCGCGCCGCTCGAAATTCTGGCTCGTGATGTACTCCAGCGCCTGCCACCGCGTCCATGTGTTGATGCGGTTCCCGACCTTCGCATTCCCGGCCACCGCACCTACCCGCGCATCGGCGAAATGCCGCACCAGCTTTGAAACCGCGTCGCGCGCGATTACCGTGTCGGCATCGATGCCAACGTAAACTTCCTCATCCACGTGATCGAGCCCGTAGTTCAGCGCCTCGGCTTTGCCGCCATTGGTCTTGGTCAGCACAAGCAGCCGCCCCTCTTCAATCTCTTTTGGGTACGCCTCGCGCGCCGCATCGAACGTCCGGTCCAGCGAGCCGTCGTCGATCACAATCACGCGCAAGTTCCCGTAGTCCGACTTCAGCACGGACCGAATCGTCCGCACGATCACCATCTCTTCGTTGTACGCGGGAATCAGCACCGCAACCCGCGGCTCATAGACTCCCGGCGGAATCCGCCGCTTCCGGAACCGGTCGATGGTCGCAAAAATCCCCACCAGAATCAGCCGCGCGCTCATCAGCACGTCGCCGATAAAGAAAATGTCCACAACGAAATTTGCGAAGAACGAGAAAAAGAAAAACGCCACCCAGTCGACACGCGCCTGCCAGCGCATCTTCGGCGCAATCGGAGGCATGACCTCGGCCGTCGTCTTGCCCATCAGCTCCGAGACGGGCACGATCTGGTAGCCTTTCGCTCGCAAGGTCGTGATCAGCACCGGCAACGCCGACACCGTAGCCGAGCGGTTTCCGCCCCCGTCGTGCAGCAGGATGATACTGCCCCTCATCCACGGGTGCGTCTTCATCTCCTGCAGCTGCTGCAGAACGCTGTCTGTAATCTCCTGCGGCGACTTGTGCGGATGTTCGCTCCAGTCATCGGTATCGATCTTGTCGCCGATGATCGTGTAACCCATTTGCTGGATCCGGTAGGCCGGCCCCGCTTCATCGTTGGTATCCGGCTCCTGGTCAATGGAGTAGGGCGGCCGGAAGTACAGCGGCTGAATGCCCGTCTCCGCCGCAAACAGCCGCTCCGTCCAGTTCAGCTCCAGTTCCAGCTGGCGCTGCGAAATTTCGCTGATGTCCGGATGCGTGAAGGTGTGATTGCCGATCTCGTGCCCCTCGCGCACATACCGCTGCAGCAATCCGATGTTGTTCTGCGCTTCCTCCCCGATAACCATGAAGGTTGCCTTCACGTTGTACTGCTTCAGGATGTCGAGGATTTTCGGCGTCCACACCGGATCGGGCCCGTCGTCAAAACTCAGCGCCAGCTTGTGCGGATCGTATCCATATTGGTGGATCGTGTAGGAGTGCGGCAGCCGTTCCATCCCCTCGTCGGTGATGGTGAAGTTATCCGCATCCATCTGGATGGTGCGCTCGCCCGTCTGCGGCGTCGCTACGATACGCAGAATGTCGCCTTCGCCCTCGGTGTCGACGTCTTCTCCCGGCGGCACGCGCTTCAGCTGGTCGGGTGCATCTTTCGCGCTGGGGTGATCCCAGATCTGCCACAGAGACGGATCCTCTTTGCCCAGCACCCACAAGGCAAACGTCCGCAGGCCCAGCTGGCGTCCGGCACGCAGCTCGTTCAGCGCCGTCACCCCATCCATGAACCACACCTGGTGCCGCAGATGCGCGTCCTCGTCGTCGTAGGCAAAGTGCGGGTTCAGCTCGTCGCCTTCCAGATGCACATCCGCGCCCGCATCCTCGGCGCGCTGCCACGCATCCTGCACCGACAGATCATCGACATCCACCACCCGCGGCTTCTTGCCCTTTTCCGGCATGGTTACGGCCCAGTCGAAGCCGTAGTTGCCGATTCCGCAGATGATCTTCTCCTTCGGCACCAGCTTCAGCACCCGCTTCAGATTCGCCTCGAACCACGGCTCGCTCGCCACCGGCCCCGGATCGCTCGTCTCCTCGTGCTCGTCGTAATTCATCAGGATGATGCCGTCGCTCGCCTGCGCCAGGCGGTGAATCGTGGCATCGTCCGCTCCCACCTCGACGTTGACGTAAATCCGCAGATTCTTCGCGCGGAAGTCGTTATGCACTTCAGCAATCCACTGCGCGTACAGCGCCTGGTCCTCATCCGGAACCAGCTCGAAGTCCAGGCAAATGCCCCGGTAGCTGGGGTTCGCATACAGAAACTTGTCCAGCTGCACGTGCAACCGTTTCCGCGCCGCCGGGTCCTCCAGCATTTTCCCGATCACATCGCCGCTCCAGTCCTGGCGCAGCGTGTTGTAGTCATTCAGCATCGGGAAGACCTCGGTATCTTCCTTCGCTGCCTCGATCGTCGTCTTCACCCGGTTCTCAGCGTCGACGCCGTGCACCCCGGCCCCATCCACCACGCTGTAGAAATGCACGGGAAACAGGGGCGTCGCGCCCACCAGGTTCCCGTCCGGCGAAACCACGTGCAGCCAATCCGGAAACAGCATGTCGATCTGGCGAATATGCGCTTTCAGCGCTGAATAGCTGGCCTCGTCGTTTTCATAAAACGCCGCGCGCAGCCCCTCATCCTGGTTCAGCACCACTTCGGACGCATGCAGCTGCGTCTTCCGCCGCGTCGGCCGTGCCGCCGCTTTTTTGGCCAGCTCGGGTTGCCGCTCCTTCAGCGCTCGCACGTTCCGCTTCTGCGTTGGCAGCAGCAGTTCCGGCAGCGTTTGCTTCGACAGCACGCTGAACACAAATACCGCGCCCACGATCGTCAGCACAACGATTGCGACGTCGCTCAACCGCCGAAAAATCTTGCGCCGTCGTTGCCGCGGATCGTAAAAAACCTGCTTCATCGTGACTAATTCAATCCTACGATACCGGGGACCGTGCTTCTCACCTGCGCTGATAGCTATCCGCTATCCGGTATCGGCTGCTTTAATGATCCCAATGCCGTCCACGCCTCCCATCAACCGGTGGCTCCTCCTGCTCGCGCTCGCCGCCGGCGCCGGCCTCCGCCTCTGGTTCATCCACGCCTACCCCGAAGTCCAGGGCGACCCCCTCATCTACGGCGACATTGCGAAAAACTGGATGCTCCACGGCGTCTACGGCATGACCAGCGGCGCCCACATCAACCCCACGCTCATCCGCCTTCCCGGCTATCCACTGTTTTTGATGCTCTGCTTCCGTCTCTTCGGCATGGAGCATTACCACGCCGTGATGTACTTCCAGGTCGTCATCGACCTCGCGACCTGTGTTCTCGTCGCCGCCCTCGCCTGCCGCATCTGGAATCCCCGGGCCGGCCTCTGGGCTCTTTGGCTCGCAGCCCTCTGCCCCTTTACTGCCAACTTCGCCGCCGTTCCCCTCACTGAAACCCTCGAGCTGTTCTCCATCGCACTGGCTTTCTACGCCTTCGACCGCTTTCTCTCGACGCCGCGCTGGCCCTGGGCCCTCACCATTACGGTTGCGTGGAGCTACGCCGCCCTCCTCCGCCCCGATGGCGCCCTCCTCGCCGTCGCGCTCTGCCCCGCAATTGTCTTTTATGGATCACGACGCTGGCCGTTTGCGATGATGCTCCGCTGGGCACTCGTATGCGGCTTGCTGTCCATCCTGCCCTTCATCCCCTGGACCCTCCGCAACGAGAGAACCTTCCACGTCTTCGAGCCTCTCGCCCCGCGCTACGCGGTCGATCCCGGCGAACCCACCAATCCCGGCTTTCAGCGCTGGACCAAATCCATCTGCGTCGACTTCGCCTGCACCTGGGATATCTACTGGAATGCCGACAGCGACGTCATCAATCTCGCTGATCTGCCCACGCGCGCCTTCGATTCTCCGCAGCAATCCATTGAAACCAGCGATCTGCTTGCCGACTACAACCGCCACACCACCATCACACCCCAGTTGGACGCGCGCTTTGCCGCCCTTGCCGCCGAACGCATCCACGCCCATCCGTTCCGCTATTACGTGGGGCTTCCCGTGGCCCGCCTCGCCGACATGTGGCTCCGCCCGCGCACCGAGATGCTCTGGATCGAGCTGCGCTGGTGGCAGTACGACCGCCATAACGCCGAAACTGAATTTTCCATTGGATACGCGGCGCTGAACCTGGCCTACCTCATCGCCGCGCTCATCGGATTCCTCAAACGCCCGCGCCTTTCCGGCGTCATCCTGGCGTTTGTGCTGCTGCGCTGTGCGCTGCTCCTCACCCTCGAAGCCCCGGAGATGCGCTATACCCTCGAATGCTTCCCGCCGCTCATCGCATTAGCCGGAGTCGCGCTCGGCGGCGAAACTCGCTCATCTCAGTAAGCCGGGGCCGGTTCGCTGCTGGCTATCCGTTCCCTGCACTTAAGTATTTCCCTCATCCAGCCGCAGTTCCGTCACCTGGATCCGCCCTGTGCAGATTCGTAACGGCTGGTTGATCGAAAACGACCGCCGGGTACCCGGCGCCGTCACCAGGATCCGAGACACCCTTGAGCACTCCGGCCCCGCCGTCCACACCACCTCGAACGCCGCCACCGCGTGCGGCATCAGCGTCACCACCGGCGCTGGCCCGCTCGAGGAGACAGAACGCGTGTTCGACAACTCCGCCACCACCTCCGCCGAGTTCACCTTTTCAACGGAAACCGCCCCAATGTTTACCCCTTCCGGGTTCACCAGCACCACGTTCGGATAACCGCCTACCCTGCAGGGAGCAGCCCCACGATTCATGAACGCCAGTTTGACTGACCGAAACACGCCGTTGCTGTCGCCGGCAATTTCCTCTACCGACAACACGTCCGGATCGCACGGCCCCGCATTCTGTGCCTCCAGCGCCGTGGCTCGCGCAACCAGGTGCGGCGTCTCGCTTCCCGGCAACAGATAAGGTGCATTCGGATTTGGGTGCAGCGCTACATCATCCGGCGCAATTCCCTGGGGCGCGAGCTTCGCCCTGCTGGGCCGACCGGTCCCCGCACATCCCGCACACACGGCCAGCATGCAGCCTGCGGCGAGCGCTGGAAAAAGCCAATGCCTGAACATGGAAGGGAGTCCTTTGCTCTGATTGTAGGATGTTCGCGCCACGCGGGACAGTTGCATGTTGTGCAAATAAGGTTGCCCGCCGCCCTTATTTAGAAGCGGGATTTAGAATCGGGCCATGAACCCGCGCCCCTTGGAAGGCCAGGTCGTCCTCGTCACCGGCGCGGCTAAACGCATCGGACGGGCCCTTGCCCTCTCGCTCGCCGATGCCGGCGCTTCTGTCGCCATCACCTTTCGCGACTCGGAATCCGAGGCCGAGCGAACCGTTGCCGACCTCCAGGCCCTCGGCGTCCAGGCCGCCGCCTTTCGCGCCGAACTGCGCGACCCCGCCCAGATCCGCGCCGCCGTCGATACCGCCGCCGCCCGCTTCGGTCGCCTCGACATCCTCGTCAACAACGCCGGCCGCTACGAAACCGCTGCCCTTGAATCCATCACCGTCGAACAATGGGACGCCATGTTCGACACCAACACCCGCGCCCCCTTCCTTACCGCCCAGGCCGCGTACCCGCACCTCAAAGCCGCTCATGGACGCATCATCAATATCGGTTCGCTGGGCGGCCTGCATCCCTGGCCCACCCACGCCCACTACTGCACCTCCAAAGCCGCCCTACACATGCTGACCCGCACCATGTCCAAAGCGTGGGCTCCTGAGATCAGCGTCAACTGCGTCGCCCCCGGCATGATCGTCAACGACGAAGTCGATCCCGAGTTCGAGCATTTCGCCCGCCGCACGCCCATGAAGCGCAATGGCTCTGCCCCCGACGTGGCCGCTGCCGTCCTGTTTTTTGCCACCGGCCCTCACTTCATCACCGGCCAGATTCTCTCCGTCGACGGTGGCCTCGGCCTCTGACCCCCGGCTGCCGCCGACTTCGCTGATCATCTCCGCAAGCTTCCTGCCGATAGAAAGATCAGCCCCGCCGCTGGGGGGCGTCTGGAGACTCACTATGTCCACGTTTGCCTGGAATGATTCCTACAGCGTTAACGTTCACCAGTTCGACGCTCAGCACAAAAAGCTTTTCGCGATCATCAATGAACTGGCCGATGCCATGCGCGTCGGCAAAGGCGACGACATCATCCGTGAGGTGGTCGCGCAACTGGCCGTCTACACCCGCACTCATTTCCTGCAGGAAGAAGTGGCCATGCGACAGACCGGGTACCCTGACTTCGCCTCCCACCAGGCGCAGCACAACAAGCTCATGGCTGACGTCGAGGGATACAAGAAGGATCTCGACGAAGGACGCAAGCCCAATGTCATCGCTATCCTCAATTTCCTTCAGAAGTGGCTCGTCGACCATATCCAGAAGATCGACAAAAAATACTCAGACCACATGAACACCCACGGCGTCCAGTAGCCTTCCCGAAGCGCGAACGAACGTCGGCCTATTGGCCGGGTCAGCTTGTTACCTACTTACCGAACAGCCGCCCCATCAGCCCAGGCCGCTTGCCGACCTCGTCCTCATAGACGTAAACACCCTCGGGTTCCGGCTGTTGCCCCAATGGCTCATTCTCAAATGCGGCTCGCGGATTGTTCACGCACAGCCGCTCCGCCGTTCCCTCACCGTATTTCTTCGCGATCCCCTCATACGCGCCGCGCATCGAAGGGCGACGCCCCTCCAGATTGTGCGCGTCGGTCGCAATAAAGTGCACCCAGTTCTTCTCCAGCAGCTCCCACCCCAGACTCTGCGCCCGCTTGCCAAACCGCCCGCTCAGCGACGAAGCCGTGATCTGCACCAGGCATCCGGTCCGCATCCACTCCGCCATCCGCTGATGTTCCTTCTGCAGAATCGGATTCCGCTCCGGATGCGTGATGATCGGCCGCATCCCCTTCACGCTGAACTCGTAAAACGTATCGCCGATGCTCTTTGGAATCATGAACTCCGCGAACTCCACCAGCAGATACTTTCCGTTGTTGATGGTGAACTTCGTCGGGTTCTTCAGCGCGTCTTCAATGTTTTCGTAGGAAAGATGGAAGTCGCAGCCCAGCCCCAGAGTGACCGTGTCCCCAATCCTCTCGCGAATAGCCTCGAGCTTTTGCCGGTTTTTCTCAGGACTGAATTCCCAGGTATCGTTCGCGTGCGGCGTGCAGGCAATGTGCGTAATGCCGTCGGCAGCCGCTGCCTCCGCCTGCGCTACAGAGCTCTCGATATCTTTAGGGCCGTCGTCGGTTCCAAATAAAAGGTGATGATGGATGTCGATCATGCTTGCTCGGTCAGCGCTCCTACCAACGACTCGAAAATTTTGAACCCGTCTGCCGACCCCAGCAGCCGCTCGCTCGATCGGTCCGGATGCGGCATCATCCCCAACACGTTCCTGCCCTCATTGAGGATGCCCGCAATGTTGTCCAGCGACCCGTTCGGATTCCCCGCTGGCGTTACATGGCCATCCGGCGTCACATACCGGAACGCGATCCGATCCCCGCGCTTCAGCTCGCTGAGCGTCGCCTCGTCGCAGAAGTAGTTCCCTTCCATGTGCCCAATCGGCATCTGGAGTACCTGGCCCTTTTCAACCGTCCGCGTAAATGGAGAATCCGTCGTCTCCGTCCGCAGATGCACCGGCTTGCAGATGTACTTTAATCCCGCATTCCGCATCAGCGCGCCGGGCAGCAGACCCGCCTCGCACAGGATCTGGAACCCGTTACAAATCCCCAGCACCAGCCCTCCATCGGCGGCAAATTTCCGCACCGACTGCATGACTGGCGAAAACCGGGCAATCGCCCCCGTCCTCAGGTAGTCCCCGTACGCAAATCCGCCCGGAACCAGAATCGCATCGCAGTTTTCGAGCGACGGCGAGTCGTGCCACAAAAACGTCACAGGCTGCTGCGCAATCTCAGCCACCACGTGATAAGTGTCGTGGTCACAGTTCGATCCAGGGAAGACCAAAACGCCGAATTTCATAGTTACATTCAAGGTTAGCAGGTTGAATCTTCAAGTACGAACGCCGCTTGAGATCGGCGCGTCAGTTCTCGCGACAGATTTCATTCCCCCACCGCTTGCGCCTCCCGAAAAATATTTCGCCCCATTTGCCTCCCGAGCAAAGCTTCCCACCCCCTGCAGCCTCTTCCCCCTGAATCCCCGCATCCTATTGAGCAGTGAACAAGCCGAACTGGAGAAACCCCATGGATAATCGTGTACGACGCGGCGAAATCCGCGAAGATCAGATCACCTCAATGCTTGAAAAGCAATCCGCCCATGTTCCGTCGAGCACCTGGCTCGGCGCAGCCTTGGCCTCGATGGCTGCATCCCTCGCCCTCCGCGTCGCAGGAAAGGAACACGCCGCGCTCTTCGTCGGGCAGTGGGCCGCCCCGTTCCTGCTGATTGGGATCTACAACAAGATGGTCAAGCAGCACGGTTCCGACGCAAGTCACGAAATGTCCAGCTCCGATCTCGCCGCCTGAACCATCTCTGCGGGTTCCGTTCCCTGCTGGGCGTTCCCTGCTCCCGGTGGAAACCTGGCCGTCAGCCAGGTTTCCATACGCACCAGAGCCTGTTCGCATTGCATCCGGTGCCGCTCCCGCTTATCCCGCACCTTGCGCCGGGTCTCCTCCTCCAACGGCTCCAGCAGATCAAACGTGATATTCGCGGGCTGAAACCGCTTCGGATCGGCCTCCGTGATGTACCGCACCAGCGACCCCAGCGCTGTCCCTCGCGGCACTGGCTCCAGCGTCTCTCCGGTTGCCATCGCCGCTGCATACATCCCCGCCAACATCCCCGTCGCAATCGACTCGGTATATCCCTCGACGCCCGAAATCTGCCCCGCAAAAAACACCTGCGGATATTCCCGCATATTGAGGGACCGCGTCAGCACCTTCGGCGCGTTGATGTAGGTGTTGCGATGGATCTGGCCGTAGCGCAAAAATTTCGCCTGCTCCAAACCCGGAATCATCCGGAAAATCCGCGCCTGCTCCCCGAACTTCATGTGATTCTGAAAACCCACCAGGTTATACGAGTCGGCCCGTAAATTCTCCACCCGCAGCTGCACCACCGCCCACGGCGTCTTCCCCGTTCGGGGATCGCGCAGTCCTACCGGCTTCATCGGCCCAAACCGCAGCGTGTCCTTCCCGCGCCGCGCCAGTTCCTCCAGCGGCAAACACCCCTCGAAGTAGTCGAGCTTCTCCCACTCCTTCGCCTCCACGCTTTCCGCCGTCAGCAGCGCCGCGTGAAACGCCTCGTACTCCGGCGGCGTCATCGGACAGTTAATGTAGTCCGCCGTCCCCTTGTCGTACCGCGCCGCCAGATACACGCGTTCGCGGTCAATCGAATCTGCCTCCACAATCGGGCTGATCGAGTCATAGAACGACAAATGCTCCGACCCCGTCAGCCGCGCAATCTCCTCCGACAAAGCCGATGACGTCAGCGGCCCCGACGCCACAATCGTGATTCCATCCGCTGCATCGAGCCGCGTCACCTCTTCGCGATGCACTGCGATCCGCGGCTCCGCCGCAATCTTCTCCCCAATCAGCCGCGAAAACTCCACGCGGTCCACGGCCAGCGCATGCCCCGCCGGGACCGCGCTCGCGTCGGCACACTGCAGCAGCGGCGACCCCAGCCGCCGCATCTCCGCCTTCAACAGCCACGGCGCCGTGTTCTCGCTCTCGCTCTTTAATGAATTGCTGCAGACCAGCTCGCCAAAATCCGCCGTCTCATGCGCGGGCGTCATCCGCACCGGCCGCATCTCGTAGAGATCGACCTCCGCGCCCATCCTTGCCGCCACCAGCGCCGCTTCCGGTCCCGCCAGTCCCCCACCAATCACGCGAATCCTCATCGCGCGATTTCGCTCCCGCCCGCCAGCGTCCGCAGCGCGTTGTCCGTCACCCGCATCCGGGTCCAGTCCTCCAGCGGCTCGGCCCCCAGCGTCTTGTAGAACTCAATGGCCGGAGTATTCCAGTCCAGCACATGCCAGAACAGCAACACGCACCCCCGTTCCACCGACAGCGCCGCCACCTTCCTCAGCAACGCCTTTCCTATCCCCCGCCCACGAAACCGCGGCCGCACAAACAGGTCCTCCAGATGCATCGCCCGCCCGCGCCATGTCGAATAAACCGGGAAAAACAACGCAAACCCGGCAGCCTCGCCATCTTCTTCCGCGATGAGCGCTTCAAAATATCGCTCTCCACCCGCGCCAGGAAAACCATCCCGCACCAGCTCCGCCTCAGTCAGCTGCACCGCATCCGGCTCGCGTTCGTACTCCGCCAGCTCCCCTACCAATGCAAGAATCAAAGAAACGTCATCCACCGTCGCCGCGCGAATCGTCGCCATGCAGTTTCATTATAGAAACCGCATCTTCCCGAAAATTTCTTTTGGATGCCCGCCCAATCCGCTTCATCCCGCAAATCACGGCCCTTATTTCGACCCAGGCGCTTCTATCCCGAATATGCAGGCATGCTGGACGGCTGTCAGTAACCGGTTGGTGGGCCATCCGTCAATGCGTGCTTCCTTTTTCCTCCTTTTCGGGTCATCATAGGTAGCAATCCAGCCTTCGGGCTGGGCCGTTCCCCCACGAGCCCTCGGCTAAATACACGATTCAGCCTTGTGAGAACGGTCAGGGAGGCGCTTATGCAGCGCTGTTTAGCCCTCGCGACGCAGATGACCGTTGTCGCCATGCTCGCCAGCCCTACGGGAAGCCTCGTTCGCGCTGAAGGTCCTCAGCTTGCCCCCCCGGGACCCACCCTCTCCTCCGCCCAACCCTCCAGTCATCCTGTCGACGCCGCCGACCTGCCGCCTGAAATCCGCGGTGATCTCGCCATGGCTCACCAACAATATCTCCAGGCCATCGACGCCTATTCCCAGGTGCCCGCCAAAACAGCCGTGATCTGGAACAAAATCGGCATGGCCTACCATCATCTCTTTGCTGTCGACGAGGCCCGCCGCAACTACCAGCACGCCCTCCAGATGCGGCCCAATTATCCTGAAGCCCTCAACAATATGGGCGCCATCTACTACGCCAAAAAGAACTACAACAAAGCCATCCGCTATTACCGCAAGGCCCTTCAGTACGATCCGAAATCTGCGCCCATCTACAGTAATCTCGGCACCGCCTGGTTCGCTCGCGGCAGGGTCAATGAGGGCATCGAGGCCTACCGCACCGCCTTCACCCTTGACCAGCATGTCTTCGAATCCGGCTCCGCGCTGCTTGTCAATGAGTCTTTGCCCGCGCACGATCGTGCTCAGCAGGACTACTGCCTCGCCAAGCTCTTCGCCCAGTCCGGCAAGAATGAAGAAGCCCTCGAGTATCTCCGCAAGGCGCTCGACGAAGGGTTCACGGACCGCAAGAAGATCCTCCAGGACCAGACCCTGGTCTCGCTGCGCGCTACACCGGAATTCGCGCAGCTGATGACCGAGCAGCAAAAGCCCCACTAGCCAGCGCTCCCTACTGGCTATCGGCTACTGGCTATTCCCTACTGGCTACTGGCTTCCGCCCCTTCAGCCTGCCTTAAGGTCCCGTTGCTATCCTCCGGCCATGTCACGGTCCGGCCTCGTCCAAGGCTGCGCAGCCCTGCTCGTTTGTGCTGCGTTTTTGTGCGCCCGGACTTCTTTCGCTGCCATCCTTCCGCAAGCTCCCCAATCCTCAACGCCAGCCACCACCGCCCAGGCCTCCGGCCTCACACTGGACCAGGCCATCGCCGCCGCGCTCGCCAACGATCCGGCCTATGCCTCCGCTGTCGCGAGTACCAACTCCGCTCGACTCGATGCCTCCATCTCGCGTGGCGCTCTGCTCCCCAACGCCGCCGCCCACGGTCAATACCTCTACACGCAGCCCAACGGCCTCCGCAATCAGGCTGGCCAAATCGGCAGTCAGGAAGCGCCACGCTTTATCGCCAATAACGCCATTCGCGAATACGCCGCCCAGGTCCTCGTCAACCAGAACATCAGCCTCGCCTCTGTTGCGGACTATCGCCGTGCTCGCGCACTCGCCGCTCAGGCTACGGCTGACCTCGAAAGCGCGCGCCGCGATCTGGTCGCCCGCACCGTGGCTGCCTGGTTTTCCGTCCTATCCACATCGGAAAAGGTCGAAGTCGCCCACCGTGCCCTGAGCGAAGCGCAGGCTTTCGTCGACCTCACCGGCAAACTCGAAGGCGGCCGCGAGGTCGCCCACGCCGACGTCGTCAAAGCCAACCTTGCCTTCCAGCAGCGCCAGCGTGAATTCGACGACGCGACCCTCGCTGCGGAAAAAGCGCGCCTCGACCTCGGCGTCCTTCTCTTTCCTGATCCCCGCACCCCCTACACCCTCTCCGCGCTCGACAACCTCGCTCCACTCCCCGACGAGCCTTCCATCCAGGCTGCGGCCTCGCACAACAATCCCGACCTCCGCAGCGCTCTTGAAGCGATGCACGCCGCGCAAAACGAAGTCCTCGCCGCCCGCGCCGCTTACCTGCCCGCGCTGAGCTTCAACTACGCCTACGGCATCGACGCGCCGCAGCTCGCGGTCAACGGGCCCCAAGACGTACGCAACCTCGGCTACTCCGCCTCCGCCTCCATCGACTTTCCCGTCTGGAACTGGTTCGCCACCCACGACCGCGTCCGCCAATCCGAGCTCCACGAAAAAGCCGCGCATGCCAACCTCACCAACACCCAACGCCAGCTCATCGCGCAACTCGATGAGTTTTACCACGAAGCCCGCGTTGCCATCGATCAGGTCGATTCTCTCCACACCAGCGTCGACACGGCCCGCGAAAGCCTCCGCCTCACGCGCCTTCGCTACTCCAACGGCGAAGCCACCGCGCTTGAAGTCGTCGACGCCCAATCCTCGCTCGCTCTGGCCGAAGCCGCACTCGCCGACGGCATCCTGCGCAGCCACGTCGCTCGCGCCAACCTGCAAACCCTCACCGGAACCCTCTAGATGACGACCTTCATCGCAAGCCGACTCGACCGCTGCGACGCTCAGGCGGGTGATCCATTCAAGCCCATTTTTGGCTTGAGTGGGCTTCGCGCCACTGCGCGATCCTCCTCTACCCCCGCTCGCCCCTCTCTCGTTTTTCTATCTGCTATCCGCTATACGTTGTCCGCTGTCGCGATCTTCGCGACCCTCACCGGCTGTTCCAAAAAAGACGCCACCGAACAAACCCCGGTCAACGTCGAAGCCGCCGTCGCTCAGGTCCAGCCCATCACCGAGCACATCGTTACCGACGCCATCCTCGCGCCCCTCGCCCAGGCTGCCCTCTCGCCCAAAATCACCGCGCCCGTCAAAAAGTTCTACGTCCAGCGTGGCGCACACGTGAAAGAGGGTCAGCTCCTCGCGACCCTCGAAAACAAGGACCTCGCCGCCGCCGTCGCCGACAACCAGGGCTCCTTTGACGCTGCCGACGCCACCTACCAGACCGAGGTCAAAGCCCAGGTCCCCGAGGACTACCGGAAAGCCGAGCTCGATCTCGCCCAGGCCAAAGCCAATCTGGATCTCAACCAGAGCATCGTGAACAGCCGCAAACAGCTCTTCGCCCAGGGAGCCATCTCCGGCCGCGACCTCGATACCTCGCAGGCCGCGCTCGTCCAGACACAGGCCGCTTTCGAGCAGGCGCAGCAACATCTCGACGCCATGAAGGCCGTCGGCCACGAAGCCGCCCTCAAAGCCGCCAAAGGCCAGCTCGAATCCGCGCGCGGCAAATATCAGGGAGCCGAAGCCGCCCTCAGCTATTCCGAGATTCGCAGCCCCATCGCCGGCGTCGTCACCGACCGCCCCCTCTTTGCCGGCGAAACCGCCGCCTCCGGAACGCCCCTCATTACCGTGATGGATACCTCAGCCCTGCTGGCCCGGATTCATTTGTCACAGCCACAGGCACAATTGCTCAAAAAAGGAGACGCTGCCTCGGTCACCATCCCCGGCCTGCCCGATCCGGTCGACGGAAAAATCACCCTCGTCAGCCCCGCCACCGATCCCGGCAGCACCACCGTTGAAGTCTGGGTCCGGATCGAAAATCCTAAAGGCAGTTTTCGCCCCGGCACCGAGGTCCACGTCTCCATCGCCGGCCGCACCGCGCCCAAAGCTGTGGTTGTGCCATCGGAAGCCATCGTCGTCGCTGCCTCCGGCAAATCCACCGTCCTGGTCATCGGCTCCGATGGCGTCGCCCACCAAACCGCTGTCGAAACCGGCATTGTCGATGCGGGCCAGACCCAGATCCTCACCGGCCTCAACCGAGGCCAGCAGGTCGTCACCACCGGCTCCGCCTCCCTCGACGACGGCACCCACGTCAAGGTCGTCGCGTCTCTTGAAGACGCCGACAAGTCCGATGCCAAGCCCGCGGCCGGCAAGGGGGACGACGATAAGTGACGGACCCCACGCCACCCCGGTACCAAAGCTCCTTCTGGCTGGCGCGATGGGCGCGCAGCATCTTCTTCTTCACCATCGTTCTCGCCGCTGCCGGCGTTTATCTCGCCTTCCGCATCCCCATCTCCGTCTTCCCGCAAACCAACTTCCCGCGCGTTGTCATCGGTGTCGACAACGGCGTCATGCCTGTCGAGCAGATGGAAGTCACCATCACCCGTCCCCTCGAAGACGCCGTCAACAGCGTTCCCGGTCTCGTCACCGTTCGCTCCATCACCAGCCGCGGCTCGGCTGAAGTCAGCCTCTTCTTCAACTGGAACGTCGACATGTTCCAGACCCTTCAGCAGGTCAACGCCGCCGTCGCCCGCGTCCAGCAGGAGCTCCCCTCCACCGCCGTCATCACCACCAACCGCCTCACCTTCGCCACCTTCCCCATCCTCGGCTACGCGCTCACCTCCAGCACCGTGTCGCAAACGCGCCTCTGGGAACTCGCCACCTACGAGCTCAAGCCGCCCCTCAATCGCCTCGACGGCGTCTCCACCGTCACCGTGCAGGGCGGGCAGAAACCTGAATTCCATATCATCCCCAACACCGCAAAGCTGCTCTCCGCGCAGCTCACCATCACCGACCTCGTCAACGCCATCCAGCAGACCAACCTCATCCAGTCTCCCGGCCTCTACGAAGCCAATCACCAACTGATCCTGGGCCTCGTTGGCGACCAGGTTTCGAACCTTCAGCAACTCGCTGCCATCTCCGTCAAGGCCACACCCGCCGGCGTGCCCGTCCACGTCGCCGATGTCGCCCAGGTAGTCGCCGCCACCGAGCCCGTCTACACCATCGTCACCTCCAACGGACAGCCCGCCGTCCTCCTCAACATCGCGCGCCAGCCCGACTCCAACACCGTCGCCGTCGCCGATGAAGTCGCCGCCCAGATCGCCCAGCTCCGCAAGAACCTTCCCGCCGGGGTCACCATCACTCCCTTTTACGACCAATCCCACCTCGTCCGCGACTCCATCGCCAGCGTTCGCGATGCCATCCTCATCGGGCTTATCCTCGCCGCCATCATCCTCGTGCTTTTCCTGCACGACTGGACGTCCTCGCTCGTCGCCGGCCTCGTCATTCCTGTAACCATTGCTGTTACATTCATCGTGCTCTGGGCCATGGGCCAGAGCTTCAACCTCATGACTCTCGGCGGACTCGCTGCCGCCGTCGGCCTCGTCATCGACGATGCCATCGTCGTTGTCGAAAACATCGCGCTCCACCGTGAGGCCGGCGAAAACCGCTTCGACGCCGTTCGCGCCGCCCTCCACGAAATCACCCACCCCCTCATCGGCTCGACGATTACCCCCATCGTCGTCTTCCTGCCCCTCATCTCGGTCACCGGCGTTACCGGAACCTTTTTCCGCGCGCTCGCCCTCACCATGACCGTCGCCCTGCTCACCTCGCTCGCCCTCGCTCTTACCTGGACGCCCGCCCTCTCCCTCACACTCCTCCGCGGCAAAAGTCAGCGCTCCAGCCGCATCATCCCCATCGACGCGTCGCCCGCCGCCGAGCCTCATCACCGCTTTAATCTCATGGACCCGGTCCTGCGCGTCCACGAACGCGTCCTCGGCATCGCGCTCGCCCGGCCTCTCTGGCTCGCCATTGCCTGCGGCCTGCTTATTGTCACAGTGTTCGTTGCCTATCGAGGACTCGGCTCCGACCTGCTCCCCGCAATGGATGAAGGCGCCTTCGTCCTCGACTACATCATGCCCGCCGGCTCTTCCCTGCAGGAGACCAACCGCGTTCTCCTCCACGTCGATCGCATCCTCCATCAGCTGCCCGAAGTCACCATCACCTCACGCCGCACTGGCCTCCAGATGGGCCTCGCCGCTGTCACGGAAGCCAATACCGGCGACTTCACCGTCCTGCTCAACGACCATCGCAGCCGCGCCATCGACGACATCATGGAGGATGCCCGCCAGCGCATCAAAGCCGCCGAGCCCGAACTCGACATCGAGTTCACGCAGGTTCTGCAGGACATGATCGGCGACCTCTCCAATTCCCCCGAGCCCGTCCAGATCAAGCTTTATTCCACCAACCAGGATCTTCTCAACCAGCTCGGCCCGCGCATCGGCGATGCCATCTCCAAAGTCCCCGGCGTCGTCGACGTTGAGAACGGCATCGACAACACCATCAGCGGACCGGCAACCACCTTCCAGGTCGATCCCGGCCTCGCCGCCCGCCTCGGCTTCACCACAGCCGAAGTCGCCACCGACGCTACCTCGATCCTCGACGGCCTCCCCACCCCGCAACCCCTCATCCAGAACGGCCGCCCCTACACCGTGCGCGTTCGCCTCGACGACACGCACCGCGCCTCACTCGACGCGATCCAGAACACCGTCTTCCTCAGCTCGACCGGCAAAATGGCTACCCTCGGCTCGCTCGCCCACGTCGAGCAGCTTCCCCCGCAAAACGAAATCCTCCGCGAAAATCTCCAGCAAATGGTCGCCGTCACCGGACGCCTGGAAGGCTCCGACCTCGGCTCCGCCATCGCAGGCGTTCAGAAAGCCGTTGCCGCTCTCCATCTGCCTTCCAGCGTTCGCGTCACCTATGGCGGCACATATCAGGAGCAGCAGCAGTCTTTCCATGAGCTGCTCCAGGTGCTCCTCCTCGCCCTCGTCCTCGTCTACGGCGTCCTCCTCGCGGAGTTCCGCAGCTTCTCCGCCCCCGCTTCCATCCTCGTCTCCTCGGTCCTTTCCATCTCGGGCGTCATCTTCGCGCTTCTCATCACCGGAACCACTTTCAACGTCGCCTCCTTCATGGGCCTGATCATGGTCATCGGCATCGTGGCCAAAAACGGCATCCTCCTGCTCGACGCCGATCAGCGCTTCCGTGCCGCCGGCCTCAATGCCCGCGACGCCATGATGCAGGCCGCTCGCCGCCGCCTCCGCCCCATCGTCATGACCGCCCTGGCCGCCATGACCGGTATGTTGCCATTAGCCTTCGCCCTCGGTTCCGGCTCCCGGATGCTCCAACCCCTCGCCATCGCCGTGATCGGCGGACTTCTCGTCTCCATGGTCCTGTCGCTGATCGTCACCCCGGCGGTGTATTACCTTCTCGTCCGCGACTAGACCGTGGCGTGCCCCTCAAAATCCTGATCAATCCTCAGAAATTCAGTGCGCCAAAAACCCTGCGGCACCTTGACTCCGATCTTTCTTCCGCCTGCGGAATATCCCCCGTTGGTGTACATCTGGATGGGTTACTATTTGATATACAACTTAGCAAGACAACTTCCTCACTAATATGATCAAGGATTTCCGGGCATCGCCGGCTATTTACGCACCGGGAACGAAACAACGGTTCATTTATTCATGATTCCCAGCTCAACTTTGCTTTGGCTCCAACCCATGTAGGCTCCGTACAGATCCACCGGATCGCACCAGAGACCTGCACCCATTTTGAGCCCCGCTAGATGGCAGCGCTTTTCCGAGCCTCGAAGGAGACGTGTGTCTCCCGCACGAAAAATCTGGCTTTCGCCGTTAATGGAGTACCTCTTGACGTCCCACGCATCCCCGCGCGCCCGCTTCGCGCCCCTTCATCTCGCCGCCACCTTCCTCGTCATCGCCGCCGTCACTGGATGCGGCTCGCACTCCACACCAGGCGGCTCAGGATCCACCACCGGGTCCACCCCCACTCTTTCGTCCATCGCCGTCACGCCCAACGCGGCCACCATCGCACCCGCTGCGACTCAGCAGTTCACGGCTACCGGAACCTATAGCGACGGCTCGACCCTCAATATCACCTCCGCCGTCACCTGGACCAGCTCCGCCACCGCCACCGCTACGATCAACACCGGCGGCCTCGCTACCGCCGTCGCTTCCGGCGCCACCACCGTGACCGCCACCGACGGCGCCGTCAGCGGTACCGCCATGCTCACCGTCACAGCTGCGGCACCCCCCTCGCTCTCTTCCATTGCCGTCGCTCCCGCGACGCTGAGCCTCGCCGCCGGCGCCACACAGCAGTACAGCGCCACCGGAACCTACAGCGACGGCTCCACGGGCAATATCACCTCCACCGTGACGTGGACCAGTTCTACTACCGGCGTCGCCTCCATCAACGCGGCTGGCCTCGCCACCGCTGTTGCCTCCGGATCCACCACCATCACCGCGTCGCTAAGCGGCGTCAATGGCACCGCCAGCCTCACCGTCACCTCCGCGCCGCCGCCGACCCTGACCTCCATCGCTGTCACGCCTTCCGCTCCCAGCATCACCGCCGGCGGAACGCAGCAGTTCACGGCAACCGCGACCTACAGCGACGGAACCACCGCGAATGTCAGCACCACCGCAGTCTGGACCTCCTCCGCTCCCGCTGTCGCCACCGTCAGTGCTACCGGCCTCGCCACGGGCGTCTCGGCAGGATCGACCACCGTCGCGGCTGCCCTCAGCGGCGTTTCCGGCTCAACCGTCCTCACCGTGACGGCGGCTGCAAAGACCCTCACCTCCATCGCCGTCACACCGGCCAACGGCAGCTTCGCCTCAGGTTCAACCCAGCAGTACACCGCCACCGCTACCTACAGCGACGGCTCAACCGCCAATGTCACATCCACTGCCACCTGGGCCTCTACCAATACAGCGGCGGCAACCATCAACGCTTCGGGGCTCGCCACTGGAGTCGCCGCGGGCACAACCACCATCTCGGCGACCCTCAACGCCGTCACCGGATCCACATCCGCAACCGTAACCACGGCCATCACCGGCAACGTCAACGTCACAACCTGGCATTACGACAACAACCGCAGCGGCCTCAATCCCAACGAAACCGCACTGACCCCCGCCAACGTCAGCGCCGCTACCTTTGGCAAGCTCTTCTCCTACCAACTCGATGGGTACGCCTACGCCGAGCCGCTGCTCATGTCCAACGTCACCATCAACGGCGGCAAGCATAATGTTCTGTACGTTGCCACGGAAAACGACAGCGTCTACGCCTTCGACGCTGATAATTACGGTTCCGGCGCACCCCTCTGGCAGGTTTCCCTCCTTCAGTCTGGTGAAACGCCCTTGACCAACGCTGCCATCAAGCCGTTCCTGGGAGTCACCTCCACGCCGGTCATCGATCCACACAGCAACACGATTTATGTCGTCTCCGCACAAACGTCAGCGGTCGCGGGCGGCACCTTCCGCCTCCACGCACTCGACATCACCACCGGCGCCGAGAAATTCGGCGGCCCCGCCACCCTCAACGTCTCCGTCGCGGCGACCAATGGCGACTCGAAGGGCGGCATTCAGACCCTGACCACCTCCTGCATCCAGCGCGCCGCGTTGCTGCTCGCAAATGGCAACATCTACATTGGCTTCGGCAGCTGCCACAGCGGCTGGCTCGTCGCCTACAGCGCTTCCACGCTCGCCCAGGTCGGTGTCTTCAACTCCAGCACCGTCCTCGACGGTGAGGGTACTTACGCCAGCGCCGGCGGCGTCTGGATGGGCTCCGGCGGTCCCGTCGCCGACACCTCCGGCTACGTCTACATCACCACCGGCAACGGTCCGTGGAACGGCACCAACGCCTGGGCCGACTCCGTCCTCAAATTCCCGCCCACGCCCACTGCGGGCGCCAACGGCACCATGCAGCCCACCGACTACTTCACTCCCAGCATTTATCAGTACATGGACTGCAACGACGCCGACCTCGCTGCCGGCGGTCTCATGATGGTCCCCGGCTCCACTACCCTTATCGCCGGCGGAAAAACCGGAACCATGTTCCTGGTCAACAGCGCCAACCTTGGCCACGAATCCGCCAACGACACGGGCGCTATTCAGGAACAGGTCTGGGGCGCTGGCCTCGTCGCCGGCGATACCTATCCCAGCAGTTGCACCGATTCCACTGGCGTGAATAACGCCAACATCACTTCGTACGAAATCTTCGGCACCTCCGCGTACTTCAACAATTACGTCTATCTCGGCGTCACGCCCACTTCTTCCACCGCGCCCGGCGGTGTCCGCCAGTTCGAGTACGCTGGAAGCCTGATCCCCTTCGCCGACACCACGCCCTCGCTCAATCAGGGCACCCGCGGCACCAGCCCCTTCATCTCCGCCAACGGAACCAATAATGGCATCGTCTGGATGATCGATGAAGGCTTCCCGCTCGAGAACACCCAGAATGATCCCAGCAATCCTGGCACAACCGAGCCTCCCACCAACGCTATTCTCCGCGCCTTCAGTGCAGCGAGTTATCCCAACGAACTCTACGAAAGCGATCAGAACTCCGCCGACACCGCAGGATACGGTATCAAATTCAGCTCACCCATCGTGGCCAACGGCAAGGTCTATATGTCGACCGGCCACGACCTCACTACCGTCACCAACCCGCACGGCGAAATCGACGTCTACGGCCTCCACTAGAAACGCAGATTCTTTGCTGCGGCAAAGGGCATGGTCAAAACGGACCATGCCCTTTCTCTTCGCACAACCCGCCTGGTCGCACGTCACGGTACCAAGGTTTACCCCAAACCTGAAATTACAATCCTGCGACACAGCGCCTCACCCCAACGGTGAAATCATGAAAGCAGCATGCCGCAACATCCCATCGTCATTCAGGGTGGAATGGGCGCAGGTGTCTCCAGTTGGCGCCTCGCCCAGGCCGTTTCCCGCCTCGGTCAACTCGGTGTCGTCTCCGGCACCGCTCTCGATCAGATTCTCCTCCGCCGCCTTCAGGATGGCGATCCCGGCGGCCACATGCGCCGCGGCCTCGCCGCCTTCCCGTTCCCCGAAATGGCCGAGCGCATCCTGCGCGGATACTTCATCCCCGGCGGCAAGTTCGCCGCCGCGCCCTACCGCACTACCCTCACCCATTCCTGGAACGAGCCCCGCGAACTGACCGAACTCTGCATCGTCAGCAATTTTGTTGAAGTCTTCCTCGCCCGCGAAGGCCACACGAACCCCGTTGGCATCAACTATCTCGAGAAAATTCAGATCCCCCTGCTGCCCTCCCTCTATGGAGCGATGCTGGCCAATGTGGGCTACGTGCTCATGGCGCCGGCATCCCGCTCCACGTCCCCGGCGTCCTCGATCGCCTCGCCCTGCACCAGCCCGCCGAGTACACGCTCAACGTCACCGGCGCGCGCCCGGGCGACGACACCACGCTGCGCTTCAATCCCCGCGATTACTGGGAAGGCGCCATCAACCGCGCTCATCCCGACGACCTGCCCCCCCTCCATCGTCCCGCCTTCCTCGCCATCGTCTCCTCCAACACCCTCGCCGCCACCATGCTCCGCAAGGCCAATGGCCACGTCGATGGCCTCATCATCGAGACGCGCACCGCCGGTGGACACAACGCGCCCCCTCGCGGCAAGCTGCAGCTCACACCCCAGGGCGAGCCCGTTTACGGTGACCGCGACACCGTCGACATCGGCAAGCTGCGCGAACTCGGCACCCCATTCTGGCTCGCGGGTGGATATGGTTCCCCCTCGAAACTGCGCGAGGCCCTCGACCTTGGAGCTACAGGCGTCCAGGTTGGCACCGCGTTCGCGTTCACCAGCGAATCCGCCCTCCGCGAAGACCTCAAGCAGGCGCTCCTCGACAAAGCCCGTCGCAACGAAGCTCAGGTGTTCACCGATCCCCTCGCCTCGCCTGCCGGATTCCCCTTTAAAGTTGCGCAGCTCGAAGTCACCGCCTCCGACCCTGCCGTCTGCGCTGCACGCCCTCGCATCTGCGACCTCGGATTCTTATCTGAAGTCGTTCGCGCTGAAGACGGGACTTTCATCCACCGCTGCCCAGCCGAGCCGCTTTCCCTCTACCTCTCAAAAGGCGGAAAGACTGAAGACGCCGCCGGCCGCAAATGCCTCTGCAATGCCCTGATGGCCAACATCGGTCTCCAGCAGACCCGCAACGGCCATCGTGTCGAGCCCCCCTCGTCACTGCCGGCGACGACCTCACTACAGTCGCCCGCTTCCTCCCCGCAGGCGCAACCACCTACACCGCCGCCGACGTGCTCGACACCCTGCTCTCCGGCATCGCGATACACGCAGAACCAGCAGCCGACTAATCGCTTCGAACGGCCCGTTGACAACCTCTCTCCTTCTGCCCTATAGTCGGTCATCGTTATATCGATCATCGACTATGCCTAAACGTAAACTCGACCCCCTCCCCTCCGCCGCCTTCCAAATCCTCCTCTCCCTCGCCGAAGAAGACCGCCACGGCTACGGCATCATGCGCCAGGTCGAAGAGCAAAGCAACGGCCGCGTCCGCCTCGGCCCCGGCACCCTTTACAGCTCCATCCAGACCCTGCTCGACGAAAAGCTCATCGAAGAAACCGGCCCTCCCCGCGGCGACGACGCCCCCAACACAGAACGCCGCCGCTACTACCGCCTCACCTCCGCCGGACGTAAGCTCGCCCGCTCTGAAGCCGACCGCCTCGCCGACCTGCTCCGCATCGCCCGCGCTCGGAAAATCTACCGGGGGGAATATGTCTGAGAAGATCTACGCCCTGCTCCTGCGCCTCTACCCTGCGCGCTTCCGCAATCGCTACGGCGAAGAATCTCTGCAGCTCTTCCGCGATCGTCTCCGCGATGAGCCCGGCTTCTTCGCGCAACTCCGCCTCTGGTTCGACCTGCTCACTGACACCGCCCTCGCCCTGCCTCGCGCCCATCACATGGCTCCGTCGGCCGTAGCCGTTGCGAATCGCGCCCCACTCACCGGACTCCCCTCTTTCGACATTCTCGATCGCCCGCCTCTGCGCCCCGCCGCCATCGTTTTTGCCGCAGCGCTCTCCCTCGCCGGAACCGGCGGCTTCTTCCTCGTCCTCAGCTACGCGGGCGTTCGCCCCGGGTCGCGCCTCGCCGCTATGGAAGAGCACCCGCGGCCCCAGGCCCATTCGCAGTCGTCCGCAGCGACTCCGCCAACCACTGCGCCGCCCGCTGCCCCAACCGCCGGCTCCGCGATCACCAGCAACGCGGTCGCACCGCAAGCAGCCGCCAACGCAAACGCCGCGCAGGATCACCCCGCCGCCACGTCCGCAGCCACCGAGTCACCCGTGGCACAGCCTGTCGATCCCGCCGAACTGCATCGTGTCGTCGAAGGCGCAGCGCAAAATCTTCGCGACCACTACTTCGACCCGAACATTGCGCAACATGCCGCGGCCGCTCTGGTTGCACAGGAAAAACTCGGCGCTGACAACGCCGCCACGCCCGCCGAACTCGCCGTTCTGCTCACTCGCCAGATCCGCAGCGTTACCGATGATCGGCATCTCATCGTCGTCTACAGCGCTATGCCTCTTCCCTCCGCTCCCCTAACCGCGCTCTCCCCCGCCGCTCTCGCAGCGTGGCACCAGGACGTGCTCAGGCAAAACTGCTTCATCGAAAAGGCAGCGATTCTTCCCCACAACATCGGCTACCTCCAGCTCAATGCCTTCCCCGATCCATCGATCTGCCGCCAGCAGATCACCAATGCCCTCACCTCGCTCAACCATGCCGACGCCCTCATCTTCGACCTGCGCAACAACGGCGGCGGCATGCCCGACATGGTCGCCGACGTCGCCGCGCCGCTCTTCGGTCATCCCGTTCCCTGGTACAATCCCCGATCCGCCTCGCCCGCGACTCTCCCCTCCGTACCCGGCAGCAGTCTCGCCAACAAGCCCGTCTACATCCTCACCTCATCCATCACTCTCTCCGGCGCCGAGCAGTTCACGTACAACCTCCAGATGCTGCATCGCGCCACCGTCGTCGGCGCAACCACCGGCGGCAGCGCCCACGTCGGCGCCTTTCACCGCATCGACGATCACTACGGCATCGGCATCCCCGA
This sequence comes from Acidobacteriaceae bacterium, assembly GCA_036490815.1. Classification (GTDB taxonomy): domain Bacteria; phylum Acidobacteriota; class Terriglobia; order Terriglobales; family Acidobacteriaceae; genus Palsa-343. The sequence goes on along the minus strand of DASXDF010000062.1, from coordinate 121,105 downwards.
AACGCGCATCATCAATCCGTACTCGGACCACGATTGGGAAACCGTCGGCGTCACCCCCGACGTCCACGTCAGCGCTGCCGCTGCCCTCGCCACCGCCGAACGTCTCGCTGAAACCAAACTTCACGCAAACCCGAGACCCCGCTGACTTGCCAACTCGCTGACCAGCTCACTTGCTCCGTCGCTCCAACGTTCTATAGTGGAAATCGAACTTCACGGAGCCCCGCCCTGCCCTGCAACGACCTCAGAGACTGGATCAAACTTCTCGATAAAGCCGGCGAACTCCGCCGCATCCGCGAACAAGTCTCTCCGCACCTCGAAATCGCCGAGATCACCGACCGTGTCTCAAAATCCAACCGCGGAACCAGTAAAGCCGGCGGCCCGGCTCTCCTCTTCGAAAACATCCAGGGTCATCCCGACGCCCGCGTCCTCATCAATCAGTTCGGTTCGGAGCGCCGCATGAAACTCGCCCTCGGCCTCGATCCCGACAAAGGCTCGCTGGACGAAATCGCCGGCCGCATCCGCGCCCTCCTCGACGTCAAATCCCCCGCCGGCTTTCTCGAAAAGATGAAGATGCTGCCCCAGCTCGCGGCCATCGGCAACATCTTCCCGAAAACCGTCGCCGCCAAAGATGCGCCGTGTAAAGAGGTCATCCTCCGCGACAACTTCTCGCTCGACGCCTTTCCCATCCTGCAGTGCTGGCCGCTGGACGGCGGCCGCTTCATCACTCTGCCCTGCGTCATCACCCGCGATCCCAAAACCGGCAAGCGCAACATGGGTATGTACCGCATGCAGGTCTACGACGGCCAAACTACCGGTATGCACTGGCAGCGCCAGAAAAATGCCGCCGAGCATCTCCGCGAGGCGCTGCGCGCAGCAGCCCCCGATGCATCGGCACGGGTTCAGGCCATGGCCGAAACCGCCGGAGCCACTACCAACCTCGCCGGCGCCAGTTTGGCTATAAGTAACATCAACGGTGACAAATTAGAAGTCGCCGTCGCCATCGGCACCGACCCCGCCACTACCTTCTCCGCCATCGTGCCCGCGCCGCCTGAAGTCGAAGAATTCCTCATCGCCGGCTTCCTCCGCCAGCAGCCGGTCGAACTGGTCAAATGCGAGACTGTCGACCTTGAAGTCCCCGCTCACGCCGAAATCATCCTCGAAGGCTACGTCGCGCTCAACGAACTCCGCCCCGAAGGCCCCTTCGGCGACCACACCGGCTTCTACACCGCCGCCGAGGATTACCCCGTCTTCCACCTCACTTGCATCACGCACCGCAAAGACCCCATCTACTCCGCCACCATCGTCGGCAAGCCGCCCCAGGAGGACGCGTGGATGGGCAAGGCCGTCGAGCGTATCTTCCTCCCCCTCTTCCGCCTCACTCTGCCGGAGATCAGCGACATCAATCTCCCCATCGAAGGCGTGTTCCACAACCTCATGATCGTCTCTATCCGCAAAAGCTACGCGGGCCACGCGCGCAAGGTTATGAACGGCATCTGGGCCATGGGTCAGGCCATGTTCACCAAGTGCATCATCGTCGTCGACGAAGATTGCGACGTCCAGGACCTCGCCGAAGTCACCCTGCGGGTTGCCAACAACATCGACCCGGAGCGCGATATCCAGTTCACCCTCGGCCCTATCGATTCCCTCGACCACGCCTCGCGCCTGCCCAACTACGGCAGCAAGATGGGCATCGACGCCACCCGCAAGTGGGCCGCCGAAGGCTTCACCCGCCCCTGGCCAAAAGAAATCGTAATGGACACTGTGACAAAATCCCGCATCGACCAGCTCTGGAAAAAGCTCGGCCTGGACTAGCCTTCCAGGCAAACGCGCTTCGCGCCATCCCTTCAGCAATCTGACCGATGGCCGCTACCGTCCCTGACCCGTCGACGACCACCCGAACGCGTCCTCGGCTTTGGCTTGCTGAGATGTTTGGCTTTTTTCTCGTAAGGTCTTCGCATTCCACCTCCAGAAACATCATTTACTGCACAAGACCAGATGGCGGCCGTTTCCGGATTCTTTCGGGACAGCGAGACGGACCCGCGCAAACGCTCACATCGCTCCTCTTGTCCTGCGCAGCAGGACGACGGTAGAAGCCACGGCCTTCAGGCCGTGGAATAAGCTCAAGAGAAGAGAGGGGCTTCAGCCCCGGAACGCTTTCACCGCAGGAGCCTCCATGTTCACCCTCGACGGCATCCGCAAGTTTCACGGCTGGACCCACCAGAGCCTCACCCTGGTCCTCGACCACCTCGCCACTTTCCCAGCCGCTGACTACACCAGGGAACTCCCAAACTTCGGCTACCCCTCACTCCACACTCAGGTCGTTCACCTGCTCGGCTGCGAATCCCGTTGGGTGTCCCGCCTCCGCGATCTTCCAGGACAGCCCTGGGACCCTGCCCGATGGCCCACCGTCTCCGACGCCAGAACCCTCCGGAGCGAAGTGACTCGCCAAACCCTCGACTATCTCTCCGGCCTCAACGATCAGCAACTCAACAGCAACACCACACTCCGTTTCCCGGATGGAGACACCGCTGTCCGCACGCCTGCCCTCGTGCTTCACCACGTCTTCACCCACGCCTTCCATCACAAAGGCCAGATTGTCGCGATGTGCCGCGCCCTCGGCCATCCCGCCCCCGACACCGATCTGAATCAGTTTGAGTAAAATCCATGACTCAATGCCATTTGGTAATGGATAATGCCATTTCTCAATGGTATGATCAAGCTATGGAAATCTCCATCGACAAAGCCGGTCGCCTCATTCTGCCCAAACCCATACGCGATCGACTCGGCCTTCGCGAGGACAGCAAGCTGCGTGTTCACTCCACCGCCGAAAACATTGTCCTGACCCCGGTGGAACCGCCCGCCGGCCTCATCCGCGACCAGGACGGCTGGCTTGTCTTCTCCGGCGGCTCCGCTCCCGAAATTGACTGGGACACTCTCGTGGAAAGCGACCGCGAAGACCGGATGCGAAAGATGGGCGGCTGGTGAACGTCTACGTCGATACCAACCTGATCGTTGCCAGGTCTGTGGCGGGCCATCCTCACCAGCCCGATGCGACTCAGCTCTTTCGCGACATCAGATCCCGCCGCTGGACGCCCGTCATCTCCACGCATGGACTTGCGGAAATATTTTCTGTTCTGACGAAAGCGCCCTTCGCTCGGCCGATTTCCCCCAGCGAGGCGGCGCAGATCATCGAGCAGAACGTTGTTCCGCTCTTCAAAGTCGAATCGCTCAGCGCAGCCGACTACGCCTCAGTCATCCAGGCATGTGCATCGAACGGTTGGGGAGGAGGACGTATCTACGACGCGATTCATCTGCACACAGCGCGCCGCTCAAAATGCTCGCGCATCTTCACGCTGAATCTCGACGACTTCCGCCGCATCGCTCCCGATCTCCGCGACCGTATCCAGAGCCCCTGAGCTACCGCGCCAGCGCCTGATTCTCGCGCACGCACCCTGTATAAACGCGCAGAAAATTATCGCGCAGCCGCTCATACTCATCCAGCGTCTGAAACTTCCGCTGCCACGCCTGCTGGTTCAAAAAATAAATCGTCGTCGCAACGTGCGCAGGGTCGTCGAACATCAAATACATCCCGAGCACGCCGCCCTCCAGCTTCTGCCGATCATCCCCGTGCACCTCGAACCCGTGCAGTCCCGCCGGCAGCGCCTCCGCCGGCGACGGACCACCCGGCTCCGACTCCAGGAAATGCAGGTTCGCAATCAGCGTTTGCTTCAATTCCGCATACCGATCTGCCGGCAGTAGCTCGGTCTTCCCATTCGCGTAAAAATCCGTCATCGGATAGGCGAACATCACCCGCTCCCCCGCCGCCATATCGATCTGCTGGATTCCCTCCGCGGTCTGCACGGTGCGCGACGTCACCCCCGGGGTCAGCGGATCCACCTGCGAAATTCGCAGCCCATCCGGAAATCCGCAGGTCGTGTAAGGCGCCAGCGCCTTCGGGATCGCCGCATTGGGCCCGGTGTTCTGCGGATTGGCAACAGGCGTCCACCATCCCCCCATCGCAACAGCAACGACCCAACCAATCGCTGCCTTTCTGAACGCTGACTGCTGGCCGCTGACCGCTGTACTTCTCATTCCGCCGATCTCAACTCCACCTTCACCAGATTCCTCACACTGCGCGCCGGTCGCTTGTCCTCGGTCACCACCAGGCGAAACGGCCCTGCCTTGTCGAGCGGCTTTCCATCCATGGTATCCGCGACCAGCACCGTCCCTGGATGAAACTCCGGATCCACTTCGCCCAGCGCCACCACACTCTTGTATCCGTCTGATCCGGTCGCCACCACAAACTGCCCCAGTGCCTTACCCTTCAGATCCTTTCCGTGCGCGACGCCCAGCTTCGCCAACAGATCCATCAGGGGCACTCCCCCGTACGTCTCCTGCTTGTTCGTGTGATGGTCGATAATCGTCACCGTCTGCTGCGGATACTCCAGCAGCGTCGCTGCCGTGAACACGCCTCGCAGCCCGCCCGTCCCGATAATCGTCAGTGTCGTCCCCGCTGCCGGTTGTTGCTCGGCCGCCGCATGCGGAGTCTCCACCGTGCTCTCCAGTGGCACAGCGCCCGGCTGCATCGGAACCGCCTCAGGAGTCACCTCGGAACCGCCTTGCTGCCCAACTGCCAGCGCCACCGTCACTGTCAGCGGTTTGTCCGCCACTACCAGCGGCTTATCGGCGCTCGCAAACCCCTGCGCCGTTACGTGCAGCTTGTACTCGCCCGCCGGCATGCCCAGCTGCGCTCGCCCCTGTTCGTCGGTGATCAGCTTGTCGCCCGCCGGACTCCCCGGGGTCACCCGAATCTCCGCCCCCGGCACCGCCGCCCCCGAAGCATCGGTCACGGCCACTGTCACCGGCGTATAACCCTGCCCCCACGCCGACATCCCGCACAGCAAAACCGCCAGACCCGCCCACCCTATCCGTCCCCGACCCAGCATCCGCATGTTCGCGCCCTTTCCGTCCCGCTCGTCTTAACCACAAATCATACCCTTCCAACTCCAGCCTCTTTCGCGCTCTGTCGTAACCGTCCTTCACTGAACGCTCGTAACGGCTCGTAATCCCTCCACCCAAAAATCCCCACCTTTCCCACCGCGCATTCCATCTAAACTGGAAGAAATGGCGCACCTTCAGGACCAGCTCGACGACATCACCGCCCAGACCCGCAACCTGGTCCAGCCCGAACGCCTCGCCGTCGGCGAACGCGCCATCGAGGAGTTGTTCCGCAGCGGCAGCGAAGACCGCATCCTCCCCACCGGCGCCACCGCCCCCGAGTTCGCTCTGCCTGACTTCTCAGGCCGCACCGTCCGCTCCACCGACCTGCTCGCCCTCGGCCCGCTCATCATCAATTTCTTTCGCGGCCGCTGGTGCCCCTACTGCGTCACCGAGCTCGAAGCCTGGCGCGACCTCTATCCTGCCCTCCGCGAGCGCGGCGCCCTGGTCATCGGCATCTCTCCGCAAACCCAGCGCCAGGCCGACTTCACCGCCAGCCAACACGCCATCCCCTTCCCGCTTCTCACTGACGCGGGCTGCACCGTCGCCGAAAAATTCGGCCTCGTCTGGACCGTCCCGCCTTACCTCCAGCGCTACTACCGCAGCATCCTGCTCAACATCCCCTTCGTCAATGGCGACGAGAGCTGGAAGCTTCCGCTCCCTGCCACCTACGTCCTCTCCTCTGAAGGCAAAGTTCTCTACGCTGAAACCCACGCCGACTTCCGCGTCCGCCCCGAGCCGGAAGAAGTCCTCCGCAGCCTCGTCGAAGTCTCAGGCGAACGAGGCGTCGGCTCCCGCGGCTGATTCCCCGCCCTCGCACCGAGTCGAGGGTCAGGCTTCCTCATACAGGTTGTTGCTGGGACGAAGAATGAACGCCGGGTGCCCCATCCTGGTCGCGACGGCTTTTCGCGCGATCAGGGTGGGAAGACACCAATCTCTATTCCCTTCCGTCCCACCCCAGCCCTCGCAGAAACCGCCGATCCGCCTCGCTCAGATCCGCCCCCGCCAGCAAGTCCGGCCGATTCCGCAGCGTCTTCTCCAGCGCCCGCTCCCGGCGCCATCGCCGGATCGCCGCATGATCCCCCTGCGTCAGCACTTCGGGCACCGCCATCCCCCTGAACTCCGCCGGCCGCGTATAGTGCGGATAATCCAGCAGCCCGCCCGCCCCATGCACGGCTGAAGGTCTTCGGGTGACCCCTTCAAGCCGGCCTTCGGCTGGAGTGGGTTCCGCCACGCCAAAGCTCTCGTACTCGCTCGACGCCTCGTTCCCCAGCACGCCCGGCAAAAGACGCGCCGTCGCATCCACCACAATCGCCGCCGCCAGCTCTCCGCCGGAAAGCACGTAGTCCCCAACGCTCAGCTCTCGATCGCACAACAACTCGCTTACCCGCTCGTCCACGCCCTCGTAGCGGCCGCACACCAACACCAGCCGATCCAGGCCAGACAGCTCCCGCGCCACCGCCTGGGTGAACCGCGTCCCCTGCGCCGACAGCAGAACCACCTGGTCCCGTCCCCGCTCGCGCTTCCCTGCAATCCCCAGAGATTCCACCGCCTCGGCCAGCGGCTCCGGCTTCAGCACCATCCCTTCGCCCCCGCCAAACGGCCGGTCGTCCACCGTCCGATGCCGGTCATGCGCAAAACTCCGCAGATCGTGGACGTCCACACCTACCAAGCCCCCCGCGATCGCCCGCCGCAGCACCCCATGGCTCAGGATGCTGGCGAAAAACTCCGGGAAAATGGTGATCAGATCGAACCGCATCGTCTCCCGCCGCCTGCTCCCAATTCTCGTTCGAGGGGTACGAAAAACCTGTCAGAAGTTCTGAGCGCTGAGCGCTGACAACTGAATGCTGCTCCTGGCGCAACTGCATCTCATTCTTTCATGCAGCGCGGCGTGCTCATCCGCGCCTGCGTTGGCAACCGTACAGGCTGTTGCTATAATCCGCCGCGCGGGAGTTTTTCTGGTTTTCTGGCATACTCATACAGCGGTCGAAACTGAAGCGGAGCCCGGAGGGCAATTCTGATGCAGGATCAATACAGACTTTATGCAAGCGCCGACGGCGAATTCGAACCCGAGGCGGACGACGACCTTGAAGAGTTGGAAAACGGCTTCGGCGACGACGAGGAAGAAGAGGAAGTCGAAGTCTCCACCACCATCACCTCCGATGATGACGATTTGGAGGATGATGACGAAGGCCTGGCCGAACCCTCTGCTCCCCCGCCGCCACCGCCCGTAAAGAAGGCGCCGGCTCCCAAACCTCCGGCGAAACCTGCGGCCAAAAAAGCCCCGGCAAAAAAGGCCGCGAAGAAAGCTCCGGCGAAGAAGGCAGCAAAGAAGGCCGTGAAGAAAGCTGCAAAAAAAGCCGCTAAAAAGGCGCCTGCCAAAAAAACTGCGAAGAAAGCCGCTAAAAAAACCGTTAAGAAGTCCGCGAAAAAAGCTGCGAAGAAAGCCCCGGCAAAGAAGGCAGCAAAGAAAACTGCGAAGAAAGCCGCAAAGAAGTCCGGCAAGAAGAAAAAGCGCTGACTCCGCTCTTCGCTAAAGAGAAAAGGGCCGCCCGGCTTCAGCCGAGCGGCCCTTCCTCTTGCTTTTGCAAATCCTTAAAGTCCAAACTCTAAACTCAGTTATTCACAGCAGCGGCCGCCCCGCGCATTGTTCCAACGCTGCGAATCTTTCATTCCGTGAACGAATCCAAGCCATCGTCGCTTCACAAAAGGAGAACCACTATGCCCACCATCACCGCCAAAGACGGCGCCACCATCTACTACAAGGACTGGGGCACAGGCCAGCCCATCACCTTTTCCCACGGCTGGCCGCTCAACGCCGATGCCTGGGATGCCCAGATGCTCTTCCTTGGCCGTCAGGGCTATCGCGTCATCGCCCACGATCGCCGCGGCCACGGCCGCTCCGACCAAACCTGGGACGGCAACGACATGGATACCTACGCCGACGATCTCGCCGCTCTCTTCGAACACCTCGACCTCAAAAAAGCCGTCATGGTCGGCCACTCCACCGGCGGCGGCGAGGTTGCCCGCTACATCGGCCGTTACGGGACAAAGCGTGTCGCCAAAGCCGTCCTCATCAGCGCCGTCCCACCCATCATGCTCAAGTCCGAAAAAAATCCCGGCGGCCTGCCCATCGAAGTCTTCGACGGCATCCGCGACAGTGTCGAGAAGGACCGCTCCCAGTTCTATAAAGACCTCACCATGCCCTTCTTTGGATACAACCGTCCCGGCGCAAAAATCTCCTATGGCGTGCGCGAGAACTTCTGGCTGCAGGGCATGTCGGGCGGCATTAAGGCTCAATACGACTGCATCAAGGCTTTCTCGGAAACCGACCAGAACGACGACCTCAAAAAATTCGACGTTCCCACCCTCGTCATGCACGGCGACGACGATCAGATCGTTCCCATTCACGACGCGGGCGAACTCACCGCCAAAATCGTGAAGGGCGCCGAGCTCAAGGTCTATAAAGGATTTCCGCACGGCATGCCCATCATTCACGCCGACGTCCTCAACCCCGACCTCTTAGCCTTTATCAAGAGCTAGCGTTACGGAACCCGGGTCTCGCCTTCCAGGGCCCGGGTTCAGTAACGCTTCTTCGTCCGGCCCTTGAGCAGGCCGACGAAGTCGCCGATGCTGCCGGTAGGTTGGCAGCCTGGAGCAGCCCCTGTCCGTTCGGCAGGAGGCGCAACTCTATTTTCTCTCCCGGCTGAACGCCGAGGTGCTGGAGAACTTCCTTGCGGAATGTGATCTGTCCCCGTTCGAGTTCGTCTGGGTCCTTGACCGTGTTTATGGCTTCGGCCGCGACGAAATTTCGGACGCCATCCACGCTCTGCTCAACTCCGCGAATGTCGTCGTGAATCGCGCTCCCGCCGATGCCGGCCTCGCTGTTCTTAACGCCGGAGGCGATTTCGCCGATGGCGTTATCGCGTGGGAGGGTCGATGGCTCGGAGGAGAAACCTTTGTCTCCTTCGACAAGAAGGCTGTTGCCATGCTCGCCCGCCCGGGCCAGCTCACCACGCTGCTCTCCTGAGATCGTTGGCAATTGCCGGCTGATCGCTAACCGCTATTCGCTGTTCTTCACCACCGCCAGCTCAAAGGTCCGCCGCAGCGTGAAACCCAGTCCCTCATACACGCGAATCGCGCCGTAATTGCTCGCGAAGCTATGCAGGAACGGCGTCTTCCCCTCGCGCACAATCTCTTCCATCACCCGCGACATCAGCAGCCGCGCATACCCGCGCCCGCGCGCATCGGGATGCGTGCATACCCCGCTCACTTCGACGTATCCCGGAACATGCAGCCGCTTCCCAGCCATGGCCAGCAGCCTCCCGGCGTCAAGGATCCCAAAAAACGTTCCCAGCTCCAGCGTCCGCAGCCGAAAGGGCCCCGGCTCCGTCAGCTTCGCCAGCTCCACCATCGCCGGTGCATCCGCCGCCGTCAGCACCCGCAACTCCACACCGCGTTGCGCGGGAATCTCTGCCAACTGTGGCCGATCAGCGACCATCTGCGCCAGCGGGCCTCCGCGCACCAGCGTCCATCCCGCAGGCAAACGAGGCGCCTCATCGAAAAACAAAACTGCGATGTCCTCTGCCGGCACCAGCGCGCGCAAAGCCCGATATCCCGCGTCCGTCTGCGATGGCATACCGCTCAGCGGCCCAATCTCCGCGGGATAGCGCCGCGCTCCCTCGCCGCCCAATGCCAGCGACGCATGCTCGGTGGTCAGAGCATTCCAGATCGGATTGTCGAGCGACGACTCCGAATGCATTACCGGTTGCACCTTACTGTTGATGGAACGGGTGACAGGCACGTGCGTTGGATGAAGCGCGCCGTGCTTCGGATGCGGAGTTTGTCGCTATGCGATGCGTGTCATCAGACCGGCCGCTGACCGCTGAAATCTTACTTCAGCTCCTGCAGCTTCTGCGTCGCGATCTGCGCGGCTGCAGTTTCTTTATTCTGGTCCTTGATTTCCGCGTAGAGCCGCCGCGCTTCCTGCGGCTGCGTCGTCTCGTAGAGGGCCGCCAGTTGCAGCTGCGCTTCCGCCTTCGGCACCGTCGTCGTCGGATGCGCGATCACGTCCTGGAACAGCGTCACCGCCTGCGAATTGCGGCCCGTCTGCTCATACAGGTTCGCCAGCGCCACCTTCGCCAGCGCCGCCAAATTCGCGCTCCCGGCGTGCGACGCTTTTTCCAGATCCGCTTCCCCGGCCGCTTGCTGCCCCATATCCAGTTCGGTCGCACCTGCAAAGTAGCGCGCCATCTCGCCGGCACCCAGCCAGCTATATTGATCGGCCGCCTGCCTGAACAGCGGATTCGCGGCCTTCGCCCGATCGGCAGCGGTCGCGTAGGTCTTAAAGCCTGGCTCCGCCGGCTGATTGGGCTGCGTCAGCGGCGTCTCGTAGATGTCCATCGCCTGGCCCAGCAGCAGATTCGCCGCTGCGTCTCTCTTTTCGTAAACCACAAAGCTGGTCACGGCAATCGCCAACACCAAAACCACGCCCACCGCCCACGCAACCACATTGCTGCGATGCTCGCCAATCCATTCCAGACTGGAGGTGGTTGCATTGACGAATTTGTCCTGTTTCAGCGCGTGACGGGTCTGTGTGTCCACCGAATTCCCCGGGGTTCCTTTGGGCGGGAGTCGCGAAGGCGCACTTCAGGCGCGCTCGCACAAGATACAGCCCAGTTTACCACGCGCAAAAGTTTCGCCCCCCGGCACGGGCCACCCAGGATCGGACACCGGGCTTGCGCACACCGTCAGGAACAAGAGCTCCCTTTTGCCGCGAGATCTCAGCCCCCCCGAAACGCAGTGCCCGGTGCTTTGAGATCGTCAGGCCGCCCGCACAACGTCCTCAATCTGCCCGGTCTCGATCTTCTCCTGGCACTCAATGCAATAGGGCGTCCACGGCAGCGCTTCCAGCCGTTTTTCTCCGATCGGCTTGCCGCAATGCATGCATTCCCCAAAGGTTCCTTCGCGCAGACGCTCCAGCGCCACTCGCACCAATCCCAGCTGGCTGTGGCCCTCTGTGCCCTGCGTGAAAATCAGTTCCTTCTGATAGGACAAGACCGCCTGGTCGGCTACATCGAGCGAGTCTTCGGCGATCGCCTGACGGCCTTCTTTCGCTGCTGTCAGCATGCTGCGCTCCAGTTGCCGTTGTTGATGGCGAAGCCGCTCTTCGAATCGCCGCAGTTTGGTGTTTTGCGCTGAACTGGTCACGGAAAAAAACTCCTCGGATAAGGGCTGGTCGCCTTTCAGACATACATTGGACGCATAAACCCTCTGAAGATTTGTTTTTCTTTACCACTTTCCCCAGGTTATTTTTTGGTCAACCCCTCCCTCCCCCAAACTATAAGGTCACGCCGGTTCATTGATTTGCATCGCACCGGATGCGCCTCAACCCAAAATGTCTTACGCTGAAGGTGCCATGTACGAAGATTTCCACGCCTCAGACCGATTCAGCGGCCAGGATCTGCACTGCCGCTGGAGAGCCAATATCGTCGCCATCGCCACCCGCCATGCCGACGCCGTCGACGTCCGTTTCGACGTCGATGACCGCACTGTCTGGATCGCCATGCCCTGTCTCGCGTGGGTCGAGCAGAAAAAACGCACCGGCCACGCCATTACGGACTCCCTCGCGGCCCAGGCCGCCGGGCGTTACCTGAAAAGAGCCATCGAATCCGGCTACGACAACGGCCGCGAGATGTACACCATGACCATCGAAGAGGTCCTCGAGCAGGTCGACGCCGTCCTCCATGAAGTCGGCCACACCCGCAACCTGCCCCACCTCATTCCCTCCGACGACGCCCAGCCCCAGGTGTAGGCTCCCGCCTCCTTTTCTCCTTTGCATCCACGCAGCCCAATGGGACAATTATTTTGTTCCTCTTCTCACCCACGGAGGCTTCCCCACGATGGCAGCGACAGCTACTCTGCAGGACCTGAAACGTCTCACCGAAGGTCTGCACGCTCATCGCAATCTTTCACCCCCCCAGCTGGTTGAAACTGCCATTGCCCGCGGCGAAGGCCGCCTCGCCTCCAATGGCGCTCTCGTCGCCATGACCGGCGCGCGCACCGGCCGCTCCCCTCGCGATAAATTTACCGTTGAAGACGACCAGACCCGCGACCGCGTCGACTGGGGCAAAGTCAACCAGCCGTTTCCACCGGAAAAGTTTGAAGCCCTGCTGCAGCGCGTCCTCCGCCACATGGCCGAGCGCGACCTCTACATCATGGATCTCGCCGCAGGCGCAGACCCCACCTACCGCCTGCCCATTCAGATCATCTGCGAATATGCCTGGCACGCCCTCTTCGTCAAGCAGCTCTTCATCCGTCCCACGCCCAGCGAGCTCGCCACCCACACGCCCGAATTTATCGTCATCGCTGCGCCCGAATTCGAAGCCATCCCCGACCGCGACGGCGTCCGCTCCAGCACTTTCATCCTCGCCGACTTCACCCGCAAAATCGTTCTCATTGGCGGCACTAAATATGCCGGCGAAATGAAGAAGTCCATCTTCGGCGTCATGAACTATTTGCTACCTTCGCGCAATGTCTTCCCCATGCATTGCTCGGCCAACATTGGCGCCAACGGCGACTCCGCCCTCTTCTTCGGCCTCTCCGGTACCGGCAAAACCACACTCTCCGCCGACCCGAACCGCCGCCTCATCGGAGACGACGAGCATGGCTGGAGCCCCGACGGCGTCTTCAATTTCGAAGGTGGCTGCTACGCCAAGTGCGTCGACCTCACCATCGAGAAAGAGCCGCAGATCTTCAACGCTATTCGCTTCGGTTCCGTGCTCGAAAACGTCGTCCTCGATTCGCGTACCGGCGATCCGGACTACTCCGACATCCGCTACACCGAAAACACCCGCGTCGCCTACCCTATCGAGTTCATCGCCAACGCTGTCATCCCCGGCGTCGGTTCCCATCCCCGCAACGTCCTCTTCCTCGCTGCGGATGCTTTCGGTGTCCTGCCTCCTATCGCCAAACTCACACCCGACCAGGCGATGTACCACTTCCTCTCCGGCTACACCGCCAAGCTCGCCGGCACCGAAGCCGGCCTCGGCAGCGAGCCCGTGCCCGAGTTTTCTACCTGCTTCGCCTCGCCCTTCCTCCCGCTCGCGCCCGGTGTCTATGCGGAAATGCTCGGCCGCCGTCTTCGCGAGCATGATGCCCAGTGCTGGCTCGTCAACACCGGCTGGTCCGGCGGAGCCTTCGGCGTCGGCAAGCGCATGAGCCTCCCGCACACCCGTGCCATCGTCCACGCCGTTCTCGACGGCCGTCTCACCAAAGCCGACTTCGTCACGGAAGATGCCTTCGGCCTCAGCATCCCCACTGCCTGTCCCGACGTTCCATCGGAACTCCTTAACCCGCGCAACGCCTGGGCCGACAAGAACGCCTACGACGCGCAGGCCAAACTCCTCGCCTCAAAATTTGTGAACAACTTCAAAAAGTTCGACGTCCCCGACGCGGTCCGCCAGGCCGGCCCCCGCACATAACAGCCCCGCCTATTTCCTTGGCTGCTCCCCCCTGGCGATCGGTTGCTCCCGCCCTCCCGTAACTTGACTCTTGACAGTCGCAGACTTAGTCTCAAAAAGGAGGCAGCGGCCGTTCTACCCCTCCGGAATTTTTCCTTGAACCGCCATGCAGAGTGATCCCCACTACATCTGGAACTACCTTCCACTGCTGATGCAGATCGTGGTTGTGGGCGCCCTCGCCGGCGGCATGGTCGGCATGTCCTGGTTCATCGGACGCCATCGCAACCTTAAAGAAAAACTTGAACCCTACGAGTGCGGCATCCCTGTCGAAGGCGATGCCCGCGGCCGATTCTCCGTCCGCTTCTATATGGTCGCCATGCTCTTCATCCTCTTCGATGTGGAAGCCGTATTCATGCTTCCCTGGGCCGTGATCTATCGCCAGCTGCCACACATCGCTGGTTCGCGCTTTTTCGGATTCTGGGAAATGCTCGTTTACCTCGGATTCGTCGTGCTCGGCGTCTTCTACGTCTGGAAAAAAGGCATCCTCGACTGGGCCTCCGATAAGGCGGACCTGTAACCGCAACATCCAGCTTTGCAAAAGAGAGATATGGCAGAAGCGCTGCTCAATAAAGAGGCTGTCTACGAAGGCCTCGCGCAGAATGTGGCCATCCAGGCATTGCGCGCCGCGCATCCAGATGCCGTTACCAACGCAAAATTCGATCGCGGCGAGCTTACCCTCGTCATCGCAGCCGATCAGATCCGCGCCGTCTGCCGTACCCTCCAGACCGCCGGCTATAACTTTCTCGAAGACGTCACCTGCGTCGATTGGTATCCCGCGGAACCGCGCTTCCAGGTCACGTATCACATCCTCTCCCACAAGTTGAAGGAGCGAGTCCGTCTTCACGCGATGGTCCAGTCGATCGATCCCACCGTCGACAGCATCACCTCCGTCTGGCCCTCCGCCAATTTCTACGAGCGCGAAGTGTGGGACCTCTTCGGCGTCCGCTTCAACGGCCACCCCAGCCTCCGCCGCATCATGCTCCCCGAAGAATGGGACGGCCACCCCCTGCGCAAGGATTATCCAGTCGAGGGTTATCGCTGATGCCAGAAAATCCCCGCGCCCCCGAAATTCCCGGCTTTGTCGAGACCTCGACCCTCGTTCAGCCGCGCCCCGAAGAAGGCCCCAAAGATCGCACCATGGTCCTCAATATGGGACCGCAGCATCCTTCCACCCATGGCGTCCTCCGCGTGGTCCTTGAAATCGACGGCGAAACCGTCGTCAAGCTCGTCCCCGATATCGGCTACCTGCACACCGGCATTGAGAAAACCTGCGAGGCCAAGTTCTGGCAGCAGGTCGTCCCCCTCACCGATCGCATCGACTACCTCTGTCCGATGACGAACAACCTCGCCTTCTGCCTTGCCGGCGAAAAGCTCCTCCAGCTTGAAATCCCCGAGCGTGCGCAGTGGATGCGCGTCCTCCTCAACGAGCTCACCCGCCTCAATTCGCATCTGGTCTGGCTCGGCACCCATGCCATGGATATTGGCGCGCTTACCGTCTTCCTCTATACCTTCCGCGAGCGCGAAGAAATTCTTCGCATCTTCGAGCACGTCTCCGGCCAGCGCATGATGACCTCCTACTTCCGCATCGGAGGCCTCGCACTCGATCCGCCCCTCGACTTTTTTGATTCGGTGCAATCACTTATTCACATCCTGCCCGAAAAAATCGATGAGTACGAGAACCTGCTCACCGGCAATCCCATCTTCATCAACCGACTCAAAAACGTCGGCCATCTCAGCCCCGAAGACGCCATTGCCCTCGGCGTCACCGGCCCGCCCCTGCGCGCCAGCGGCATCGACTGGGATCTCCGCCGCGACATGCCGTACTCCAGTTACGAGAAATTCACGTTCGAAGTCCCTGTCTCGAACGATTGCGACGTCTGGGCGCGCTACATCGTCCGCCTCAAAGAAATGCGCGAGTCCGTCAAAATTTGCCAGCAGGCTCTCGACGGCATGCCCCCAGGCCCCATCAAAGCCGACGCGCCTCACGTCGTCCTGCCCGACCGCGAAAAAATGAAGACGCAGATGGAAGCCCTCATCTACCACTTCAAAATCGTTACCGAGGGCTTCCAGGTTCCGGCTGGCGAAGTCTACCAGGCCGTCGAATCGCCGCGCGGCGAGATGGGCTACTACGCCGTCTCCGACGGTACCGCGAAGCCTTACCGCGTCCACATGCGCAATCCCTCCTTCGCCACCCTTCAGGCGCTCGAAACCATGTGCATCGGCCGCCTCATCGCCGACGTCGTCGCCGTCATCGGCTCTATCGACATCGTCCTCGGAGAAATCGACCGGTGAGCGCGACCGTGACAGAACCCACCCTGCAGATCGAGCTGTGGATCTCCTTCGTCTCCCTGCTGCGCTCCTACGCGGCCGCCGCGAATCTCAACTCCGCCGCACCCGCGCACATCGAAGAATCGGAAAACTCCGTCGCCATCGTCGCCGCTGAATCCCGCCTCGAAATGCACTTCGACTCCGACACCGGCAAGGTCCGCTGGCATAAGCGCGCAGCCTCCTCCAGCCCCATCGCCGGCACTTTCGAGCTTCTGCCTCAGGGCTCCATTGCCATCAACGGCGCAACCAAAGATCTGGACCACGTGGCCATCGACTTCATCGAGATTGCTTTGAAGGGGCATGAGTTTACTCGTGCCGAGAAGGGACCCCAAAAAGGAGGGGCTTTAGCCCCGGCGGCCCCAACCGAGGAGGAGAAACGATGACCAGCCTTTTCTCCCCACCCCTCGCCGCCCGCTTCGATAAGCTCGTCACGCTTTATCCCCTCAAGCGCTCCGCCCTCGTCCCCATGCTTCTCTACGCCCAGGACGAAATCGGCTACCTCTCCGATCCCGTCATCGCCGAAGTCGCCGAGCGCATCGGCGTCTCCGAGCTCGAAGTTCGCAACGTCATCAGCTACTACTCCCTGCTCCGCACCAAGCCAGCCGGCAAATACCACGTCCAGGTCTGCACCAACATCAGCTGCATGCTCCGTGGCGGCAACGAAATCCTCGACCACTGCAAAAAGAAGCTCGGCGTCCCCAACAAAGGCGTCACCGCCGACGGCGTGTTTTCTCTTGAAGAAGTCGAGTGCATCGGCGCATGCAGTTGGGCGCCCGCCGCTCAGGTCAATTACGACTTCTACGAGAACCTCACCCCCGCCTCCATCGACAAAGTCATCGACGACTACCGCGCAAAATCCAAAACCGGGGCCAACAAATAATGGCGACGCTCTCCACTCATCCCGATTGCGTCCCCGTCGTCTCATACCGCTTCGGCAAAGGCGCGGCAGACATTGACCGCTACCTCGAACTCGGCGGCTACGAGTCCGCCCGCAAGGCCATCGCCCTCGGTGCGGAAGGCATCATCAACGAGATGAAGGCCTCCGGCCTTCGCGGACGCGGCGGTGCCGGCTTCCCCACCGGCCTCAAGTGGTCCTTCGTTCCCAAGCAGGCTCCCAAACCGAAATATGTCCTGGTCAACGGCGACGAATCCGAGCCCGGGACCTGCAAAGATCGCCTCATCTTCGAGCACGACCCCCATTCCGTCATCGAAGGCACCATCATCGCCGGCCTCTCCGTTCAGGCCAAAATGGGCTTCATCTATCTGCGCGGTGAGTACCGGTACCTGTTACAAATTATGGAGCGCGCCGTCGCCCAGGCCTATCAGAGGGGCTTCCTCGGCAAAAACATCTTCGGCTCCGGCATCGACTTCGACATCGTCACTCAAACCGGCGCCGGCGCTTACGAAGTCGGCGAAGAGTCCGCACTCATGGAATCGCTCGAAGGCAAGCGCGGCATTCCCCGCATCCGCCCGCCCTTCCCTGCCGTCGTCGGACTCTACGGCGGACCCACCATCATCAACAACGCCGAAACCATCGCGACCGTCCCGCACATCTTCCGCCTCGGCGGCGCGGAGTACGCCAAGCTCGGTTCCGAACGCAACGGTGGCACGCGCCTCTTCTGCCTCAGCGGCCACATCGCGCGCCCCGGCGTCTACGAGCTGCCCATGGGCTATAACCTCAAAAAGATGATCTACGAGGTCGGCGGCGGCATCCCCAACGGCAAGAAGCTCAAGGCCGTCGTTCCTGGCGGAGCGTCGACCCCCGCGCTTACCGCTGACGAAATCGACATCGGCATGGACTTCGATCAGGTCGGCAAAGCCGGCTCCATGCTCGGCTCCGGCGGCGTCGTCGTCCTCGACGAAACCACCTGCATGGTCGAGTTCGCCCTCCGTACCATGAAGTTCTATCAGCATGAAAGCTGCGGTTGGTGCATCCCCTGCCGCGAAGGTACGGACTGGCTCAAAAAATCACTGACGCGGGTCCATGAAGGCGGCGGCGTCGACAAAGATATCGACAACATCCGCTACCTCGCCGAAAACATGCTGGGCCGCACCTTTTGCCCCCTCGGCGATGCAGCTGCGATGCCCACCATCGCCTTCGTTAAAAAGTTTCGCAAAGAGTTTGAAGACCATCTCGAAGGCCGAGGCTGCCCAAAACACCGCGCCCCTCAGCCGGAAGAGGTATTGGCGTGATCTACCACGTTAGTTGTCTTTGTGTCAGGGCACGACTTCAGTCGTGCCGAAACAAAGCGATAAGAGCGGGGCTTTAGCCCCTGAGTTAATAGGAATTCATGGCTGACGTTACCCTCACTGTCGACGGCAAGAAAATCACCGCTCCCGCGGGCACGCTTCTCATTGAGGCCTGTCGCGCTCACGGCATCGAGATTCCTGCCTTCTGCTACTATCCCGGCCTCTCCCTCCAGGCCGCCTGCCGCATGTGCGTCGTCCGCATCGAAAAAATGCCCAAGCTCCAGACCGCCTGCACCACGCCGGTCGCCGAAGGCATGATCGTCGCCACCGAAAGTCCCGAAATCGCGCAGGCCCGCAAGGCCACCATCGAGCTCCTGCTCGGCAATCATCCCCTCGACTGCCCCGTCTGCGACGCTGGCGGCGAGTGCGAATTGCAGGATATGACCTTTAAGTACGGCGCGCACGAATCCAAATTCGTCGAGATCAAGCAGCATCGCGAAGAGCAGCAGTGGTCCCCGGTCGTCTTCTTTGACCGTCCCCGCTGCATCCTCTGCTACCGCTGCGTTCGCGTCTGCGGCGAAGGCATGGACGTCTGGGCTCTCGGCATCCAGAACCGCGGCGCCGGCTCCGTCATCGCGCCCAATAAACAGGATCACCTCGAGTGCGAAGAGTGCGGCATGTGCATCGACATCTGCCCCGTCGGCGCGCTTACATCCGGCGCCTACCGCTACAAGACGCGCCCCTGGGAAATGTCCCACGTCGGCACCGTCTGCACCCACTGCGGCGACGGCTGCAAAACCACCCTCGGTGTTCGCCGCTCCAACGACGGCATGGAAATCGTGCGTGGCGACAATCGCGACAAGTCCGGCATCAACGGCGACTTCTTATGTATCAAAGGCCGTTACGCATTCGACTTCGCGAATCGCGAGAACCGCCTTACCAAACCGCTCGTCCGCCGCCCTAACGGCCGCCTCGAAGAAGTCTCCTGGGACGAAGCCATCGAATTCGCCGGCAACAAGCTCCGCGAGATTCGCGATACAAAAGGCGGCGCCTCGATCGGCGTCATCGGCTCCAACCGCACCACCAACGAAGAATCCTACCTGCTGCAGAAATTCGCCCGCACCATCCTCGGCACCAACAACATCGACCACCATCGCACCGCCGACTACCCCGCCTTCGCCGCGGCCCTCAACGGGAAAGCTGAAGCCTCCCTCCGCGACATCGGCAGCGCGAAAGCCGTCCTCCTCCTCGGTAACGATCCCACCGAGCAGCATCCCGGACTCGCCTGGCAGATTCGCACCAACGTCCGCCTCAACCAGGCCCGCCTCTACGTCGCGAATCATAACCTCATCAAACTGCGCCGCCAGGCCACCCAATTCCTGCAGATCCCCGAAGATGGCTACCCTGGCCTCGTCGCCTGGCTCGCCGGCACCGACGCGCCGCTCGATGAAGACAAGAACGCCGTCACCTTCCGCGATGCCCTGCGCAAAGAAGAATCCCTCGTCATCGTCTTCGGCGCCGAATTCCGCGGCCGTGACCTCTCTGCCCTCATCGAGTACGGCGCAACGATGCCCAACGTCAAATTCGCCTGCCTCGGCGACTACGCCAACTCCCGCGGCGCCGCCGACATGGGCCTCTACCCCGACCTGCTCCCCGGCTACGTTCCCGTCACCGCCTCCGCGCAGTTCGCCCAGGAATATCCCAGCCTCCCGACCCAGCCCGGCCTCAACCTCCTTGAGATGTTTGACGCCGCCGAAGCCGGCTCCCTCGCAGCCTTATATATAGTTGGCGCAAATCCGGTCGCCCGCTACGCCCGCCACAACGAAGCCCTCCACAAAACCTTCCTCATCGTGCAGGACATGTTCCTCACCGAGACCGCGCAGTTCGCCGACGTCATCTTCCCCGCCGCTAATCTTTATGAGAAGGCGGGCACCGTGACCAACACCTTCGGTGATCTTCAGCTCGTCAAAAAAGCTGCCGACCGCGCCGGCGTCCGCACCGACTTCGAGCTCATCGTTCGCCTCGCCGCTGCCATGGGCGCCGACGTCAAAAAGCTTGTCCCCTTCAGCCCCCACAGCGTTCGCGCCGACATGGGCCAGGCTCGCGGCGCACAATCCGGTGAAGCCGATCGCCACGGCGTCTGGTTGGCTGCGCATCATCTGGAGCCCAAACTAAGCCCCTTCGACCCCTTCGCCATCTTCGACGAAATCCAGCGCCTCGTCCCGGCCTACAACGTTCCGCGCCTCGACCTGCTCACCGGCAACGATCAGCACCTGCAGCCCGCGCTCGTCCAGATTGAAAATGTGCGTCCCGACCTCGTTCTGCCCTCGAACGATACGCTCTTCACCTCCGGCACACTCGGTCTCTACAGCAAAACCCTCAGCTCCGTTCTCGAGTCGCACAAACCCGTCGAAACAGCAGAAGGATCCGCCGCCCCGCCCGCAGTGGGCGCCGTGGGATCCGTAACGGATTAAAACTGGAAAGCTCAATGGACACCACCTTAATTCCGTTTCTGCTGATCAGCCTCGCGAAGGTCATCGTCGTCGTGGTCATTTTCCTGATGTCCGTCGCCTACACTGTGCTGCTCGAGCGCAAACTGGTCGGCCGCATTCAGAATCGCTGGGGACCGAGCCGCGTTGGCCCCTTCGGCCTCCTCCAGCCCCTCGTCGATGGCGCCAAGCTGTTCCTCAAAGAAGACCTCATGCCCGAGGCGGTCTACCGCCCGCTCTACATCCTCGCGCCCATCATCGCGCTGGGCTGCTCGCTCATGTCCATCTCCGTCGTACCCTTCGGCGCAGACGTTCGCTGGCACGGCGTGCAGCTGTTCGAAATTTCCGACACCAACATCGGCCTCCTCATTCTCCTCGGCATCACCTCGGTCGGCGTCTACGGCATCGCGCTCTCCGGCTGGTCTTCGAATAATAAATATTCCCTCCTCGGCGCTCTTCGTGCCTCCGCCCAGGTCATCAGCTACGAGCTCGCCCTCGGCCTCTCGCTCGTCGGCGTCGTCCTCCGCGCCGGATCGCTCAACCTTCGCGCCATCGTCGGCGTCCAGGCCACGCACGGCCTGCTCTCCTGGAACTTCTTCGGCGGATTCCAGTTCGTCGCTTTCTTCGTCTACCTCATGGCCGCGTACGCCGAAACCAACCGCTCCCCCTTCGACCTGCCCGAAGCTGAATCCGAGCTGACCGCCGGCTATCACACCGAATACAGCTCCATGAAATTCGCCATGTTCTTCATGGCCGAGTACGGCAATATGATCACCGTCGGCTGCGTCGCAACGCTGCTCTTCTTCGGCGGATGGACCAGCCCATTCGGCAGTCTGATCGCGCAACCGAGCCACGGCATTCCGCTGGCGCTGTCTTCCATATTTTGGTTCGTCATCAAAGTTTTCTTCTTCCTCTTTCTCTATATCTGGGTGCGCGGGACTCTGCCGCGCTTCCGCTACGACCAGCTCATGAGCTTTGGGTGGAAATTCCTGATCCCTGTCGCTGTCGCCAACATCGTCGTCACCAGCTTCTTCATCGGACTGCGGCTGCCGCCGCAGTAATCTAAACTTTTGTTTGGGCCGACTTGTCGTCTTCTGTACCAGCAGTCGTTAGAAAAACAAAATGCATCTGGCTCTCTTCATCATTTTTGCCGGGTTATGTGTGGCGGGCGCGCTCAACCTCCTGCTCCAGCGCCACCCTATTAACAGCGCGCTCTCGCTCATCGTCGTCATGAGCTCGCTCGCTGTTCTCTACCTCCTTCTCGGAGCGGAGTTCCTTGCCGCCGCCCAGGTCATCGTCTACTCCGGCGCCATCATGGTGCTCTTCACTTTCGTCATCATGTTGCTCAATGCCGGCAAAGAAGAACGCACCCACGGCAGCAAACTTGCCTACGTCGCAGGCTTTCCCGGTGCCGCCGCCCTCCTTGGCCTTCTTACCTTCATCTTCCTTTCCCACAGCAGTGACTACGGCAACGCCCGCCTCGGCGAATATCTCGCCACCACCAGCGACCTCAGCAGAGTCCTCTTTACCGATCTGCTCCTGCCCTTCGAAGTCACCTCCGTCCTCATCCTCATCGCTATCCTCGGCGCCGTCGCGCTCGCCCGAAAGGAGCACTGAGTCCATGAGCTGGGCTTACGTCGCCATCTTCATCGGTTGCGCGGTCGCTGTGATTCTTTCGCTCCTTGCTGCCTCCGCTGCGAGGAAAAAAACGGGAGGGCCAAAGTAATGGTCCCCATCGCGTACTACCTCGTCCTCAGTGCGGTCCTTTTCTCCATTGGTGTCGCCGCGTTTCTCATCAAACGCAACATCATCACCGTCTTCATGTCGATTGAGCTCATGCTCAATGGCGTCAACCTCGCCTTCATCGCCTTCTCGCGTCAGTGGAGCCAGGTCCACCATCAGCTCCAGGTCAATGGCCAGATCTTTGTCTTCTTCGTCATGGTCGTCGCTGCCGCCGAAGCCGCCGTCGGACTCGCCATCATCATCGCCGTCTTCCGCGCACGCAACACCCTCAACGTCGACCACGTCGACCTGATGAAACTATGACCACCGATCTCCACCTCTGGCTCATTCCGCTCGTCCCCCTCGCCGGATTTCTGGTGAACGGCCTCCTCGGCCGCAAAGCGCCCAAGCCCGTCGTTACCGCCGTCGCCCTCATCGGCGCGCTGATCCCAATGCTTCAGGTATCAGCGATTGTTACCAAATTCAGCTCCCTCACCCTGCCCCACATTGAAAACCTGGGTACCTGGATCACCGCCGGCAGCTTCCACGCCGACTTCTCCTTCCAGCTCGATCAGCTCACCCTCGTCATGCTGTGCGTCATCACCGGCGTCGGCTTCCTCATCCATCTCTATTCCGTCGGCTACATGGCAGAAGAAGAAGGCTACTGGCGGTTCTTCGCCTACATGAACCTCTTCCTCTTCTTCATGCTCACCCTCGTGCTCGCGGAAAATTTCCTGCTCATGTTCGTTGGCTGGGAAGGCGTGGGCCTCGCTTCCTATCTCCTCATCGGCTTCTGGTTCCAGCGCGACTCAGCCGCTAACGCCGGCAAAAAAGCGTTCATCGTCAATCGCATCGGCGACTTCGGCTTCCTCCTCGCCATGTTCCTCCTTATCGCCCACTTAGGCACCCTCAGCTTCACCCGGGTCTTCGGCCAGATCGGCGCGCATCCCGCTTGGCAGGGCGGATTCCTCACCGCCGTCGCGCTCTTCCTCGTCCTCGGCGCCACCGGCAAATCCGCGCAGATTCCCCTCTACGTCTGGCTCCCCGACGCCATGGAAGGCCCCACCCCGGTCTCCGCGCTCATCCATGCCGCCACCATGGTCACCGCCGGCGTCTACATGATCGCCCGCGCTCACGTCATCTTCGACCGCTCGCCCTTTGCGCTCTCCACCGTCGCCATCATCGGCGTCGCCACCGCCTTTTTCGCCGCCACCATCGGGCTGGTCCAGACCGATATCAAGCGCGTCCTCGCCTACTCCACCATCTCGCAGCTCGGCTACATGTTCCTCGCCTGTGGCGTCGCCGCTTACTCGGCGGGAATCTTCCACCTCGTTACCCACGCCTTCTTCAAGGCGCTGCTCTTCCTCGCCGCCGGCTCCGTTATCCACGCCCTCTCCGGTGAGCAGGACATGCGCGCCATGGGCGGCCTCCGCAAGAAGATTCCCATCACCTTCTGGACCATGACCGCTGCGGTCCTCGCCATCTCCGGCGCGCCGCCGCTGGCTGGCTTCGTCAGCAAAGACGAAATCCTCTACCAGACCTTCTTAACGTCGAAACTCCTCTGGTCCATCGGCCTCCTTACCGCCGGGCTCACCTCCTTCTATATGTTCCGGCTCTGGTACCTCACCTTCTTCGGCGAATCCCGCGCCCACACCGCGGCCGCCCACCACGAAGAAGATCTGGCCGCCGTCCACGCCCGCTCCGACACCAAAGTTGTCCTCGAAACCGAGCACGCCGCCCATCCCGTCCACGAAAGCCCGTGGGTCATGCTCGGCCCCCTCGTCATCCTCGCCATCCTCTCCGTCATCGGTGGCTTTATGGGATGGCCCGAAGCCTTCGGCGGCAGCAACTGGTTCTCGCGCTTTCTCGATCCCGTTGTCGCCACCGGCAATGCCGCACCCGCGGGCGACAGCCACCTCGAGTTCCTCCTTGCGCTCGTCTCGATCGCCGTCGCCTTCTTCGGCTGGCTCACCGCCCACATCCTCTACTACGCGAAGCCCGCGCTGCCCGCGCGCCTCGCCACCCAGCTCCGCGTCTTCTACTCGCTGCTGAAGAACAAATACTGGGTCGACGAAATCTACGGCGTCCTCATTGTTGGGCCTATTCTCTTCATCGCCCGCTGGGTTCTCGGCGTGCTCATCGATCGCGGCGTCATCGACGGTGGAACCCTTACCGCCGGCTATACGGCCCAGGGCTTTGGAGCCCTCGTCGCCCGCATTCAGTCCGGCAACATTCGCTCCTACGCGGGATGGCTCGCGTTTTTTGCGGCCCTGCTTCTGGCCGTCTCTTATTTCGGATGGACCTCTCACTTCTACCTGCGATGAACACACCATCGACAACCCGTCGCATTAGCCCTGGCTTTGAAGGGGCACGGCTTCAGTCGTGCCGATACCCTTCAGCAGTGAATCAGGCTTTAGCCGCTGAGGGATGCTCTTCCCCTGGCTCCAGCTTCAGGTTCCGGAGAACGACGTGCCGCTGACCGACCACATCCTGACGCTGATCACCTTCGTGCCCACGGCCGGCGCGATCGTCGTCGCGTTTTTGCCGCGCAAAGGCCGCGCCATCCAGGCCTTCACGCTCCTCGTCACCCTCGCCACCTTCGTCCTCTCCCTCCATCTGCCCGCGCATTTCAACTACGCGCAGCGCGGCTTCCAGTTTCAGGAAAACCAGCCCTGGATCGCCTCGCCCGCCATCCGCTACCACCTCGGCGTCGATGGCCTCTCCCTCTGGCTCATCGTGCTCGCGACGTTCCTCGGCCCCATCGGCGTCCTCGTCTCCTGGCGCGCCATCGATACCCACACCAAAGAGTTTTATTTCCTCTTTCTCCTCCAGCAAACCGCGATGATCGGCGTCTTCGCCGCCCTCGATCTCTTCCTTTACTACGGTTTCTGGGAACTCTCGCTCGTCCCCATGGCCATCCTCATCGCCATGTTCGGCCCCAATCGCGGACGTCAGGCAGCCATCAAGTTTTTCCTCTACACCTTCATCCCTTCAGCGCTCTTCCTCGTCGCCATCCTCTACCTCTACGCCAAAGCCGGAACCTTCGACTTCGCCCAACTGCAGACCCTGCTCGCCAATGGCGATCTCGGCATTGCGCCGCACGTGCTCTCCTGGCTCTCGCTCGCTTTCCTCGTCGCCTTCGCCGTCAAGGTTCCCGTCTTTCCCCTTCACGGCTGGCTCTCCGACGTCATTCAGGAAGCGCCCGTTGCTATGGCCATGGTCGTCGCCGGCAAACTCGGCCTCTATTCCATCTTCCGTTTCAACCTCGGCCTCTTCCCTGCCCAAGCCCGTGCTATCGCGCCGCTCATGATCGTCCTCGCCGTCATTGGCATCCTCTACGGTGCCCTCGTCGCCCTCGCGCAGACCGACATGAAGCGCCTCATCGCCTATTCCATCCTCGGCAACCTCAGCTTTTGCATCCTCGGCATCTTCTGCTTCGCCATCGCCGGCCTGAACGGAGCCGTCTTCCAGACCCTCAATGAAGGACTCACCGGCAGCGCGCTCCTCGTCCTCGTCAGCTTCCTCTACGAGCGCTACCGCACCTACGATATGTCCCTCTACGGCGGACTCGCCGCGCGCCTCCCCATGCTCGCCACCCTCTTCGTCGTCACCTCCCTCGCCCTCATCGGCCTGCCACTCTTCAATGGCTTCGTCGGCGAATTCCTGGTCCTCAGTGGCAGCTTCCCTGTGCATCCCGCCTGGGTCGCCGCTGCCACCACCGGCGTCATCCTCTCGGCGTCGTACATGCTCTGGATGGTCCAGCGTATCTTCTACGGCAAGCAGTCGTCGCTCGTTCTCAACCGCCCCGCCTTCGACCTCAACTTCCGCGAGCACATCACCCTCTGGCCCATGGCCATCCTCATGCTCACCATGGGCGTGCTCTCGCCTTACTGGATCAAAGGCATCCAGTCCGGGATCCTGCAGTTCCCCATCGACGTTACGCAGACCACCGTCGTCGCCCAGCGTCACGCCCACGGCTTCGTCTCCACCCACATGCTGCCCGCCCCCACACCGGCTGACGCGCAAAAGTTGATGGGAGGTGTGCAGTGAACGACGCCCTGTACATCCTGCCCGAAATCGCCCTCACCTTCAGCGGCATCATCGTCATGCTGGCCGATGCCACCATGCCCAAGTCCGCCGACCGCAAGCCGCTTGGCTGGCTCGCCGCTCTCGGTACCCTCGCTGCCCTCGCCGCCAGTCTCTGGCAATATCAGCTTCCTCCCGGCACCGCGTACTACGGCGTCGTCCAGACCGACGCCTTCAGCGTCTTCTTCCACGTCCTCATCGCCGGCATCCTGCTCGCCTCCGTCCTCATCACCCTCGACGCCGTCACCCCCGAAACCGAAGGCCTCGGCGAGCTCTTCGCCCTCATGCAATTCGGCGCCGTCGGCATGATGCTCATGTCCTCCGCCGTCGAGCTCCTCCTCGTCTTCGTCGCGCTCGAAATTTCTTCCATTTCCACCTACATCATGGCCGGCTATCGCCGCAAAAGCGGCAAGAGCCCCGAGTCTGCCCTTAAGTATTTCCTCCTCGGCTCCTTCGCCACAGCTTTCTTCCTCTACGGCATCGCCCTCATCTTCGGCGCCACCGGTACCACCCGCATTTCCGCCATCGCAGCCGCCGTTTCTCATGCCGTCGCGGGAAATCATCTCTCCCCGCTCCTCACCATCGGCCTCGCCATGGTCATCATCGGCCTCGGCTTCAAAGTGTCCGCCGCGCCCTTTCATGTCTGGACCCCCGACGTCTACGAAGGCGCTCCCTCGCCCGTCGTCGCGCTCATGTCCACCGGACCCAAAGCCGCCGCCTTCGCCGTTCTGCTCCGCATCGCTTATGGCGCGCTGCCCCAGCTCCACGACCACTGGGTTCCCATCCTCTGGTGGCTCGCCGTCCTCTCCATGACCATCGGAAACCTCGGCGCCCTCCGCCAGCGCAACATCAAGCGGATGCTCGCCTACTCCTCCATCGCCCACGCCGGCTACATCCTCGTCGCCTTCACCGCGCTCTCCTCTGAGGGCATCGCCGCCGCCAGCTTCTACGCCGTCTCCTACGCCGCTATGAACGTCGGCATCTTCGCCATCATCAGCCACACCGGCGGCTACGACGACCACATCACCCTCATCGATGACTATCGCGGCCTCGCTTACGCCTCCCCGGTCCTCGCCGCCAGCATGGCCTTCTTCCTCATCTCCCTCATCGGCATTCCCTTCACCGGCGGCTTCTTCGGCAAGTTCTACGTCTTCTCCGCCGCGCTCCATTCAGGAATGATCTGGCTCACCATCATCGGCCTCATCAACAGCGGCATCGCGGCCTTCTACTATCTCCGCGTCGTCGCCGCGCTCTATTCCGAGCCCACCGGTCCCGCGCCCGTCCTGGGAGTCTCCCGTCCCTCGTTCCCGCTCCTGCTCGCCGTCTTCCTCACCGCGGCCGCCACCCTCGTCCTCGGCATCGTTCCCGGCAACGTCCTCTCCGCCGCTCGCGCCGCCGCCCAAATCTACGCCTCCTCCTCCATTCGCTGATCCAACTTCCCTCCCGAAAAAAGCTAAGATAGCCGCGTGGATACCCTGCCCTGGCTCCTCGACGCCGACCCCGCCCTCCGCTGGCAGGCGATGCGCGACCTCACCGACGCCTCTCCAACGGCCATCGCCGATGAACGCGCCCGCGTCCCGCGCCAGGGCCTCGGCGCCGCCATTCTCTCCAGCCAGGCAGCGAACGGCTCCTGGAGCCGCCCCGACACTCCAGTCTGGTTGCCGACCCTCTTCACCCTGCTTCTTCTGCGCTCCACCGGCGTCGACCCCACCCACCCCGCCATCGAATCGGCGATCGCGCGCCTCGAAGGCAGCCTGCGCTGGAGCAATCAGCCCAACTGGGAGCTCCGTCCAGCCGAGCTCGGCGGCAATCCATTCTTCTCGGGCGAAGTGGAGCCGTGCATCAACGGCGGCGTCCTCGCGCTCGGCGCCTACTTCGGCCGCCCCACCGAAAGCCTCGCGCGCCGTCTCCTCAACGAGCAGTTACCCGACGGCGGCTGGAACTGCGAAGCCCCAAAAAGCACGCGCTCATCCTTCCACACCACCATCTGCGTGCTCGAAGGCCTGCTCCAGTACCAGCGCGCCGTTGGCCCCGCAGCCCCCATCGCCCCCGCAATCGCATCTGCCCGAAGCGGCGCCGAAGAGTACCTGCTCCAGCGCGCTCTCTTCCGCAGGCTCTCCATCGGCGAAGTCGTCCACCCGGAGTTCCTCGCCTTCGCCTTCCCGCCGCGCTACCACTACGACGTCCTTCGCGCCCTCGACTACTTCCGGGATTCTCTGCGCGACTCCACCGCTCCGCTCGATCCGCGTCTCGACGAGGCCATCAGCATCCTTGAGAGCAAGCGCCAGCCCGACGGCCGATGGCTCCTCGACGCCGCCTATACCGAGGCCATCGCTCTCCCCATCGCTGAATCCCCAGGCCAGCCCAGCCGCTGGAACACCCTCCGCGCCCTGCGTGTGCTCCATTGGTACGAACAACATCGCGTCTGACCGGCCGCCACTCTCCACGTTGCCGTTTCTCGACTCTGTCATCCCGAACGAGTAGCCGGCAGCAATGCGCGCCCCGGTAACAGTCCAATCGGTTATCCCGGTTCGGGTGACGATTACTGTGAGGCTAGTGTGCTGAGGCGATCGGGCCATGGCAACTCTCGCGGCATTCCGTTACTTTGTGCCATCCCCGGAAGATCGGGATGGAATCGTCCTTCCATATCCCGATTGACTCCACGAACTCGGTCGCGCAGCCGGCACCTCGATGAGCGTGATCGATACAGGAAGGAGCAACACGATGATCGTTGCATGCCTCGAATTCCTGCTTGGATGCATTCACCGCAATCAGACCCGTCCGTTCACGCTGAACAAGACCTGCTATACCGTGTGCCTGGATTGTGGACGCGAGTTGCCGTATTCCTGGGAGGCGATGCGCTCGCTCAAGCCCGCCGAATGCGCCAACCGCCTGCGCCCCGCCTGCGAGGAAATCAAAGCGGCCGCCTGACCCGTGGCAAACCCACTCGGATCCCGGCCGCGCGAACCCGGACACTTCATGCTTCGTGCCGCAACGCCGTCACCGGATCGAGTTTTCCGGCCCGCGCCGCCGGCAGCCATGCCGCCACCAGTGCCACTCCCACCAACACCAGCATGATCGCCGCCAACGGAATCACGCCGAACGATGTCTTTGCGAACATCTGGAATCGCACCAGGCGCTCCACCAGAAAGCTCCCCGCCAACCCGATCCCGAGTCCGAGGGCCGCCAGCCTCGCCACCATCAGCAGGATCAGCTTCAAAATGTCGCCACGTTTCGCGCCCAATGCCATGCGCACCCCAATCTCCTGCACCCGCTGCGACACGTTATAAGAAACGACACTGTAGATGCCGATGGCCGCGAGCGCCAGTCCCAGAGCGGCGAAGCTGCTGAACAACGCCATGTTAAAACGGGGTTGCTGGATTTCTTCGCTCATCACCTCGTCGAGGGTGTTTGGCTTGCCAAGGGCAAGGTCTCTGTCAAGATCGCGCGCTTTCATGCGCACCGCGTTCACCATGGCCAGCGGATCGCCCGCCGTGCGCACCGCGAGTTCGCGATTGGGTGGCGCGTACACCGTGTAGGGCAGGTAGACGGTGGGAATCGTCGCTTCGCCCAGTCCGTCGTTCCTGGTGTCGCCGATGATCCCCACCACGGTCGCGCCGGCCGCGATGCCGGGAGCGGAAAATACCTGCGGGTTTTTCATGGGCTTCCCCAACTCGTCGATCTGCAGGGTGCGGCCGACCGGATCCTGCCCCGCCGGCCAGAGCCTCGCAGCGCTCTCGTTGATGAGCGCCACCCGCGTGCCGTTCGCGATCTCTGTCTCAGTAAATTCGCGTCCGCTTTTCATCGGAATACCAAGTGTCTGCGGATAGCCGCTGCTGATCAGGGCAACACTCACTTTGCGCCCCTCAATCCGGGGCTGGCCGTCGATCGAAAAGGACGAGCGCCATGCGCTGTACGGCAGGCCTGAGTTGCCGAGTTCCGCGGCCTCCACGCCGGGTAATTGCTGGATGCTTTCCAGCAGATTGCGGTAGAGCATGTTGCGCTGCTGCCAGCTGGGGTAGCGTTTCGGTGCCAGGGTCACGTCAATGCGCATGACATGCTCGGGCTGAAAGCCTCGATCGACGCGCATCATCTGGATAAAGCCGCGGACCGCGAGGCTGGCTCCTGCAAGAAGAATCACGGAGAGCGAAATCTCCGCCACTACCAGCCAACTGCGCATGGCTCCCCCGTGCATGCTGCCCGTCGCGCCTCCGCCGCCATCTTTCAGAGTCCCCACCAGGTCCGGACGCGACGAGCGAAGCGCCGGCGCCAGGCCGAACAAAATCCCCGTGAGCATGGAAACACCAAGCGAAAACAAGAGTACCCATCCGTTGATGGTGATGCGCGATTCGTTGGGCACATAGTCCGGCGGGAGCAGCACGACAATCAGCCGCGTGGCCGCCACCGCGAACAACACACCGAGGATGCCACCCGCCACCGACAGCAGCACGCTCTCCGTCAGCAGTTGCCGCACCAGCCTGCCCCGGCCGGCTCCAATCGCCAAACGCATCGCGATTTCCCGGGCGCGCCCCGTGGTCCGCGCCAACTGCAAGTTGGCTACGTTGACGCATGCAATCAGCAGCAACAAACCTACCGCCGCAAACAGCAGATGCAGACTGTTGGCCATGTCCCCACTGGCCGTGGTGATGTCCAGATAGTTCAGCAGCACCGTGCGCAGTTGACCCTTCGGGTAGTCGCCTGGGCGTTCAGCAGCGAACTGAATGTTGAGCTGGTTCAGTTGCTGCTCGGCCACGTGCGGCATCACGCCGGGAGCGAGCCGCATGATGACCGCGAGGCCGGTGGTGTCTTTCATATCGCTGCGCAGCGGCAGCCAAAACGCCTCGTTTGTCCACCAGCCGAAGCGCGGTGGCATGACGCCGATGACGGTGCGCGGCACATCATCGAGCGTGACGGTGCGGCCGATCGCATGCGGATCGCCCGAGAAGAAGCGCTGCCAGAACCCATAGCTCAGCACCACCACGGCTGCAGGCTCCCCACCGGCTCCCAAATCAAAGGGTTGGATCGTCCGCCCCAGCAGAGGCTTCACTTCAAGAAAGTTGAAGGCACCGCCGGTGAGAAACACTCCGTAAAAGCTTTCCGGATTGATGCCGCCCGTTAACAGAACGGGCTTGACCTGAGTGGCCATCACCTCGGAAAACGCCGGCAGCTTTTGAATCTCCTCCATCTCTCGCTGCGAATACCAGTGCCAGCCTCGGACCGCGTCGTTGGGTCCCAGCACTGCAGGCGCCCAGATCTGATTCGGTCTGGCATAAGGATACGGAGCGATCAGCACACCATAGATCACACTGAAAAGCGCAATGCTCGCGCCGATGCCCAACATCAGAGACAGCAGCGCCACCGCTGTGAAGCCGGCGCTCTTCCGGAAGCTGCGCAGGGCAAAACGAACATCCTGCCCCAACCGCTCCAGCCACATCCATCCCCACGCTTCGCGCGACTCATCCCCTGCGAGTGCAGCGCTGCCGAACCTTCGAACCGCCGCTTGCCGCGCTTCCTGCGGCGACATGCCGGCTTCGATGTTCTCCTGTGTCTCGAGGTTAATGTGCTCCTGCATCTCGCCCTCCAGCCGCTCTCGCCGCGCCTCCCACCGTTTCATCGCACGAATCCTTCCTTATCAAGCTGGAGATCAGGAATTCTGATCCGGTACAGGAGCCAGTAGCCGCGCAATCGCGCTCGAGAAGCGCTGCCATTTCGACGTTTCCGTGGTCAGCCGCCTGCGCCCCGTTGCCGTGAGCCGGTAAAAACGGGCTTTGCGATTGTTCTCCGAGAGGCCGTCCTCGGCGACGATGAGCCCGCGTCGCATAAGCCGCTGCAATGCCGGGTACAGCGACCCATGCCCCACCTGCAGTACCTCATCCGATCGCTGCTGGATGACCCGCGCGATGGCATGTCCATGCGCCGGCCCGAAGGCGAGCGCCTGCAGGATCATTAAATCCAGGGTTCCCTGCAGCAGTTCGAGCTGGCTGTCTTCTCCCCTTGCCATTCGACCTGAAGGGTAACGTCGCTTCCGGTCGAATGTCAAGGGGAGAGCGCGGAAAGGGACCGCGCCCACCCGGCGCGCAGGCAATCATCGCCGCGATCACGACAAATGTGAATCGAATTGCCTTCGAGACCCTGATCCGGCAATTGTGGAAAATTTGTCAAGCTTTTCAGCAACGGTACCGAAGTTTTGTTGCTGATTCCAGATATCTTCCACGCCAAAAATCCCCAACAAATTTGGCAGGTTTATTCCTTAAACTTGATATCCTGAATATAAGAGTCGAAGAAGAAAAGTTCTTTCTTTGCACAAAAAGGCTTCGCCTGGCGGGGCCTTTATATCGTCCGCCATGAGCGGACTTTTTATTTTGGAAAGGAGGTAGCTTGTGAGCCGCGCCCGGATCAACGATCACTCAGCACGCATCACCTTCACCATCCGGGAATCACAACCGGTGCCACCCTTGCGGTCAGCAATGCAGCACTCGCGCAGAGCAATGCGGCACTGCCGGACACGAAGCCATCATTGCCGGCCGCGAATGTCGCACTCCCGTCCGCAACACAATTGCCCTGTTTCCAAACACCTGAGGCCGCTCGCATCCACGAATGCAGCATTCGCATCCGCCGATCATGCATTCGTAACCGCATACGAACTGGCTCGTTTTGAGAGGCTTGCCGCAGGCCCAAACACCAGGCGTCTGTAACTCCCGCAAAACCAATCACCGTCCCCCAAAAGAGGACGCCCTTACGAAATCGACTCGCCTCCAAAAATTCCCGGCGGCAAATCCCGCGACCCCAGTCGAGCGAGCGTCGGCGATCCGTGCCGTCGCGGATCGGAAGCCGATGCCGGCGCGCTCATCACTTCCTTCCACGCCTGCTGGAACTTCTCCATATCGCTGCGCGTGCCCACCGTGACCCGAACGTGGTTCGGCCACACCGGCCACACCCGTCCAATGAAAACGTTCCTCTGCGCCATCGCCGTGACCACTTCCTTCCCCGGACGACCGGCATCGACCATAAAACAATTGGTCTGCGACGGAATGAACTTGTAGTTGTTCGCCGTCAGCCACGAGAACGTATCGTTGCGAATGTCGGTGTTGATCTTGCGCCGTTCCGGCACCAGTTCCGGAACCTGCAGGCTGCTCGTCGCAGCCGCCACCGCCAGAATCGGCATCGAGTTCATGCCGTAAGTCTGAATCTTCGCCAGCAGATCAGGTCGGCCGATTG
Source organism: Acidobacteriaceae bacterium (assembly GCA_036490815.1). Classification (GTDB taxonomy): domain Bacteria; phylum Acidobacteriota; class Terriglobia; order Terriglobales; family Acidobacteriaceae; genus Palsa-343. Next base: position 87,552 of record DASXDF010000062.1, on the reverse strand, counting down.
CGAACCCGCAGCGCAGTCCCGCCATGCCGTAGATCTTCGAGAAGGTACGCAGCACAATCAGATCCTTGTCCGCCTTCACCAGATCGAGCGAAGGCGTCGCATCGGAAAAGTGGATGTACGCTTCATCCACCAGCAAAATCGAGCCTTTCGGCTTGTTCGCCAGGCCGTACTCGATGTCGGCGCGGCTCGTAATCGTTCCCGTCGGATTGTTCGGATTGCAGATGTAGAACAACCCCGCATTAGCATCGGCAGCAACCATCGCCTTCACGTCGTGCGAGTAGTCCTTCGCCAGCGGCACTTTCACAATGTTGGCACCGCTCATTTTCGCGGCGTACATGCCCGCCTCATAGCCAGGATCCGCAGTCACGTAACTGCGATCCTTCGAGGTAAAAGCCAGCACGGAATAGTGCAGCGGCTCGCTCGATCCCGCATAAGCCAGAATGTATTCCGGCTTCAGACCCTCGGCGGCGCTGAAGGCCGTCACCAGCTTCATCGTGAGCTCGTCATCGTATCGGCCGGCTTCCGGCAACAGGCTGCTCATCACCGCGCATGCTCCGCTGCACGGCCCCAGCGGATTCTCGTTGGCATCGATGCGTACTGCGCCGGGCGGAAATTCGTGGATCATGCGCCTGCGCTGCGCCAACGCCAGCTGCGGTTCGGTCAAGATCGGCATCGCGACTGCGGCAGTCGCGGCCGCAGCCAAACCAAAGAAATTACGACGGGAGAGATGCGTACTCATGTGCGCCTCCTGAACGAGAAAGTCGAGGGCCGATTACTTACCCAGCTGCGCGTGTACCTGACCGCCACTGCTGACCGCGGTCACTTCGATTTCCACCAGAGCTCCAGGCAGCGCAAGCGCCGCGACCTGCATGGCACTGCGAGCCGGCTTATTCGGTTGATCCTTTGTACCAAAATACTGCGTGTAACCCTTCATAAATCCCGCAAAGTCCATCTTGCCGCCCTGCGCCGGATCGCCGGCCAGGTATGCATGCATCAGAACCACATCGCCCATCGAAAGATGCTGCTCTTCCAGCACCCGCTTGATGTTCTCCAGCGTGTGCACCGTCTGCGTCTGGGTATCGCCCGGCGTGCTTTTGGCCACCGACGAGTCGAGCATACCGCTCAGGTACAGCATGTCGCCAACCCAAACGCCCTGGGAAATCGGGAAGTCGGAATTCGGCAGCGGGATGCGCCTCACGCTTTGCGCCGCGGCGCCAGCCCCGGCACAGGTCAGAAAGCCGGCCAGCATCCCCATTGCGATTCGTTTACGAAGCAAGGTTACCTCCATTTTCAATACGTGCGCCCAACTGGTTGATGACTCGATACGACGACAGCGCCGCGCCTTCCTGCCAGCCCACCAGATGGCTGGTGTGGTCGCCTGCAAAGTAGACGCGCCGATCCGGACTCAGCAGCACATCGAGCGATCCCGATTCGGCATGCCCAAAGCCGCTGATCCAGGATCCCAGGTTGTAAGGGATCTGACCCCAGCTGACGTAGACCGGCTTGGACAGATCCTTGCCGTGACCCGGGTGCAGTGTTTCAATTGCCTGCCGCGACGCATCGAGCTTCGCCTCAAAACTGGGGAGTTTGCCAAAGGCGCTTCCGTTTTCGATGGAATAGCCTCCGACGATCACGCCTCGATCGGAGAACATCTTCGCGCTTGGATACCAGACGATGCCGACGGTTTGCTGCAGATAGGAGAGCCCGCCATAGATACCATTTTCCTTCTCCCAGAAGCGCGGCGCCTCCCACGCGACCTTATAAGCGGAGTCGTAGCTGGTTCCATCGATCGCCGCGCGCACTGCCGGACTAAAGTCCGCGTCGAGCGTACGCACAATGGTCAACGGCATCGCGCAAATGCAGTAGTCGGCCTGGATGGTTTGGTTTGCGCCGCTCGCGCTCTCGCGATAAACCACCGTCACTCCGGATGCGGACTGGCGAATGCTGCGAACCACAGCGCCGGAGCGCACCACGCTGCCGAGCTTCTTCTCAAACGCCGCGGGGATGCGATCCATGCCGCCGATGGGCTGGAACATGGTCGGCTGCCAGTCGATGATTTCTTCGGCCAGCATGCCCTGCCAAAGGTCGGCGTCCAGCAGTGCGTGCATCGGCAGCGGATCGATCGCTTCTGGCATGGCCTTGCCCGCTCCGGGCTCGACTTTGAAACCCGATCGCTCACTACCCTGGTAGGAAAGATCGGCCTTCAGATCGCCGTACTGCTTGAGGAACTTGATCATCCTCTCCCGGTCATCGGCGCTGATCTCCTCATCGAGCGCGCCTTTTCGGATGCACTTGGTCAGCAACTCTGAAACGTGTCCGCGTGTATCGTTCACGGCGCGGCGTTCTGTAACCGGGGTGCCGCCATTGAGCTTGTCGCATTGCATCAGAGCGCCGCGTGAGGAGTTCACTTCCACCTCGAGCGGTACGCCTAACTCCCGGCAGTAGCCGAGCATCGCATGATGAATAGAAGGGAGACGCGCCGGGCCTGCATTAAAGTAGTTGCCCTCGTCAAAGCTGCACGTCTGTTTTGTGCCGGTGGTGAATTCAACGTTGGTGCCGCCGCGGATAGTCCAGTTGCGGCCGCCGCATCGCTCACGCGCTTCGAGCAAGGTACATCGATAGCCGGCGTTGCCCAGCTCATACGCCGCAACCAGACCAGCGATACCCGCTCCGAGAATGACGACGCTGGTGCCTTTTCCATCCACCAGCCGAAGCTTGCTGGATTCTGCCGATGCTTCAGGGATCGCCAGCAGACCGAGCGACTGCATCATCACGAATGCAGCTCGGTAGCCGCCTGCCTGGCCCACACGCATCAGAAACTGACGTCTGGTGAGACCCATACTTTCTCTTCCTTTTATGTTGGGGACGCGATCATTGTGCCATAGCCCGATCCCAATTCAAAAAAAGGCCCGCAGCCGGAGACAGAGCCACGGGCTTCAGGGAGGCTAAAACAAAATTTTCAGCGCCAGCTGCGTGTTAAAGGGCTCGCCGGCGCCGATTCCAGGCGCGCCGTTGAAGCTGCCAATGGTGGTGAACAGCGTCAGTGCGTTGTCGTAGGTGTATGACGGATTGAAACTGCCCGTCAACGGTGGCGCAAAGTTTGTGCGGTTAAAGAGGTTGAACATCTCCACCCGGAACTGCGTCGTGATCCGTTCGCCGATGTGGTTGTTCTTGAAGACGGAAAGGTCGACGTCGCTGTAGCCTGGCCCGTAGTAGGCATTGCGGCGCGAGTCGCCCCATGTGCCGGCAGCTGCATCGACAAAGGCGGCCTCGTTCAGCCACGCGCCGCCGACCTTTTCCTGCCTGCCACCCTGGTAAGGATCGACGCCCGAAACAACATCGGCCCGCTGGTTTTCGTCGTCCGTTCCCGATGTATCGCTGGAGCTGTACACGGAGAAAGGCAGGCCACCATGGAACGTCATCAGGCTGTTCACCTGCCAGCCGTTGGTCAGCCCCTTCCAGTGGGAAGCGTCTGGAATGTCGTAGGTAATGAGGCCAACGACGATGTTGTGCATGTTGAAGTCGCTGTTGCCGTAGTCACCCTTGAAGTTCGTGCTGTCCTGCGGAAGGGCGCCACGATAAGCAGTCACGTCGTCCATGCTGTGTGACCACGTATACGCTGCCTGTGCACTGAGCCCATGTACGTTTGAGACCCGCAGAGTGGCCTGCAGAGCGTTGTAGTTTGAAGTCCCGATGCTTTCCACCTGATTGATGAAGGTGTAGTCCGGGAACTGCGAATAATACGGCCGTGTGGCGTTCTGTTCCGTGTCGGTTGCGTAAATGCCAGGCGCGGCCTGGTTGATGTCGAGAATCGAGAGGAGATGACGCCCTTCACTGCCCACGTAGCCGAGCTGAGCGACAACATTATTGGTGAGGCTCTGCTCCAGTTGCAGGTTGTAGTTCATGTTGTGCGAAGGCACAAAATTCTTCGCGATGGAGAAAATGCTGTTCGACGGAGTCGATGATGTGAATGGATCCGTCCCGGGTTGAATCTGGTAGCCGCCGGCAGTTGCCGTGGTAACAGGATCGGGACCGCCGGGATTCCCTTCCACCCCATTGGGCGCGCCGTTTCCGGGACGGTTGTCGAGGAACGGATTCAGGTTCGGTGTGTCGAAGTAAAGCCCGGCGCCCGCCCGCAGCACCGTTTTCGCCGATGCCTGGTACGAGAAGCCAACTCGCGGGCTGAAGTTGAGGTAGGTCGGGTCGTAAAGAGTGCTGATCTGACTTCCCTGGTAGACGACGCCGCCCAGGCTCGGCCGAAAAACAGACAAGTCCTTCGCGGAATTGTGCAGAGGTCCTTCATAATCCCAGCGAAGCCCGTAATTCACATTGACTTTCGGACCAACCTGCCAGGAATCCTGCGCGAACAGGTCGTAAGTATTCACGAACACCTGGCGGTCAGGATCGCCCAGCGCAATCGATGACGTTTTCACATCGCCTGCGAGAAAGTCGGCCAGGGAGTTGACCAGCGGACCGTTGGTCGCGCCATAAGCCGCAATGCCGCCCCAGCTGTCGCCGGCGCCCCCAGGACCTTCCGATCCATCGAAAGTGAAGCTGCCCAGCGCGTGGCGATGGTAGAACTCGTCCAGCTGCGCCTGGCGGAATTCGCCGCCAAACTTGAACTGATGCTTACCGATGGTCCACGCCAGATCTTCGGTCAGGTGCCCGGTGATGTCGTTGCGGCCCTCAGGAGGCGTCTCGCCCACGGGGTCGAAGCCTGTGATCTGAATGTTCGGCGCGCCAGGCAGGTTGGAGCCGGTCACCAGCCCCAGCGTCGACACATCGAATCCATTATTGAAATCGTTAAAAACCTGATTGAAGTAGTTCACACCGGCCAGCACCTGATTGGTGATGGTCGGCGCAAAAACATGATTGAAGACCAGCGCGTAGTTCTGAACATGGATCGGCGCGACCTCGTAGTACCACTTCAACGATGAGCCCACCGGCGCCACCTGATTCCCCTGACCGGCAAACCAGTGCGCAGAGAGGCTGTTCTTTTCGTTGATGGTGTAGTCGATCTTGGCCAGTCCGTTGTAGCTGTAACCATATTCGGGATCGGTGCTGGTGAAGTCCTTCTGGGCGATGCTGCTGCCATCGGGCGCCAGCGTTCCGGTTGCTGTCGAGGGCCACAGCGTTTTAAGCAGGGCCGAGGAAACCGAATTGACCCCAACACCGTTGTTTGACAGCACGTTCGTGGCCGCGGCTTGCCATGCGGCCGAGGGCTGCGTCGACTGGTCGGGCACACCGATTGTGAAACGCTGATGCTCGAAAGTCGTGAACCAGAACAGCTTGTCCTTCATGAGCGGGCCGCCTGCGGAAAATCCGTAGTTGTAGTTACGGACTTCCTGCTTATCGGGCGCGGTAAATGGGTTCGTCGCGCCAAAGAATTCGTTGCGGTTGTAGTAGTAAAGACTTCCGTGAAGGGTATTGCTGCCGGACTTCAGCGAAAGATTCACGCTGCCCCCGGGATTGCGGCCGGATTCAGGGGCCGCCTGGGTCTGTGTTGAAAACTGATCGACCGCGTCGATGGGCAGCACAATGCCCGCGATGCCGGAAACTCCGCCCTGATTGACGGCCGGAATGTTGTGCCACAGATCGTTGTTGTCGATGCCGTCGATCTGCCAGTTGATCTGATTTGCTCGGGTCCCGTTCAGCGAGCCGTAGCCACCCGCGCCCGAGTTGGCGAATCCAGGCGAAAGAATGATCAGCTGGGTGAAGTCGCGCCCGTTGAGCGGAGTGTCCTGCAGCGGCGCACTGCCCAGAACGGTCGTCTGCGTTGTCGACGTTGTGTCGAGAGCAAGCTCGTTTGCTGAAACTTCAATCGTCTGCGCGGTTGAAGTGATGCTGAGCTTGATGGGCAGAGTGTAGATGGTGCCTGCCGATATCGGCACGTTCGCGACTTTCTCGGTCCTGAACCCGGTGCCTGTCACCGTCACCGTGTACGTGCCCAGCGGCAGATCCTGAAACTCGAACTCGCCGCCGCTTGAAGTGACTGTCTTCAATATGACTCCAGTTGCGTTGTTCATCGCCTCCACGGCGGCTCCGGGAATGACGGCGCCTGAGGGATCCGTAACGGCTCCATTGACGCCACCGCGAAATGTCTGTGCATGCAGCGACAACGTAACGACCAACATCAACAGAGCGAGCCTGAGGTAACCCTTTGCTGAAAATCTCATGTACGACCTCCAAACAGTAGTGGGCTGATCGCAGGCTGAGGCCTGGATCGAGCTGTGCCATAGCGCGCAGACTCTAAACCGCTGCGTCGCAGTTACTCGGCGTTTCTCACTTGGGGGTCTTCGACTGGGAAGGTTGCCGCGTCAGCAGGATTGCCATTCTGACAAGGAAGGCAAATGTGCGGCTCTTCATCTCACTCTGAAATGAAGATGGTTCACCATTTTTGACACACCTCCGAAAAAATTACAAGCAGCATTCAGGACCCGACGAATGGACTCAGGTGGAAAAACGGGTTCGCTTCAGTGCTTTTGGCACGCCTTTCCGTGTCCAGACAGTGTCCAATTTCGATACGAAATCAGCCCCGGCGAAAGCAGGCTAACGGTTACTGAAGGACACGGTTGTGCCCGCCGTCACATACAGTCGTTCCTGCCGAAGAGGAGCATTAAATCCCGGAAAGGAGGGTATTATGCCGAATCGAATCCACGTCGCATTCGTAACGGGGCTTTTAGCCACCGCCACTTTCGGGATAGCCCAAACAGCGCCAATTATCAAAGAAGTGCCGGTGAAAGCCACCTCACCTGCATCCGGGAAACAGATGTACTCAACCTACTGTGCCGTTTGCCACGGGGTGGACGGTAAGGGAAGCGGACCAGCCGCCGCAGCCATGAAGGTACCGCCGACCAACCTGGTGCAGCTTGCCAGGGAGAATGGTGGAAAGTTCCCCGACGCCCATGTCTATTCCGTTTTGCAGTTCGGAATGGAAACCTCAGCACATGGGTCGAAGGACATGCCGATATGGGGTCCTGCGCTTCGGTCGCTTGACAGAGGCGCTCCGTCGCCTGAAATGCAGGAGCACCAGAGGCTCGCGAACCTGACGAGCTACCTTAAAACTCTCCAGCAATAGTGTTCTCAACAAACAGAAACTCCCTGCTGTGATTGGCAGCAGGGAGTTTTTGTGTCTGCGGAAAACTACTTTACCTTTGCGAACACGATCAGCAGCGTGAACAACGCGAGGGATTCCATGAAGGCCAGGCCGAGCATGAGCATGGTCAGGATGCCGGCGCGAGCGCCGGGGTTCCGGGCCAGAGCTTCAGTTGCAGAGGCGGTGGCGCGACCCTGCCCGAGGCCGCAAAGGCCGGAGGCGATGGCCATTCCGATACCGGCGCCGATGGGCACCCAGCTGGGAGCGGCGGCGCCGCCCGATGCTTGTGCGAAGGCCGGCGACGCCATAAAGAGCGCGGCCAGCGTCATGAAGAGATATTGCAGTTTCCGCATTGGTTTCTCCTGCTTCCGTAAGATTGCCGCCAGTGGGTGGTTGAGGCTCACCGTGCTGGCCCCCTCACGCTGAACGGCGTTTCCTGAAGCCGGAGTGGAAGCGGTGCTCCGGCAGGAAATTCCTTTAGTGATGCTCCGGATGCGCGGTTGCTTCCGCGAGGTAAATCATGGTCAGGAGCATAAAGATGTAGCTCTGGATGATCGCGACGCCAAAGTGCAGGCCGAGAAAGATGATCGGCACGGCGGGCGGGATCAGCGAGAAGAAGACGACGGTGAGCATATCGCTGGCAAACATGTTGGCGTAAAGACGAACCGTGAGCGACATGACACGAGCGAGGTTCGAGATGATCTCGATGGGAAACAACAGCGGCGCGAGCCAGAGCACCGGACCCATGAAGTGCTTGACGTACTTGATCGGTCCCTGAGTGATGACGCCGAGCCAGTTGTAGTAGACGAAGGTGAAGATGGCGAGACCGAGCGGGACCGATGGGTTCGCCGTGGGCGTGTCGACGCCGGGAAACAATCCGAAGCAGTTGAGGAGCAGGATGAAAACCGGAAGACAGGTCAGAACCGGAAGGAACCGGGTGTAGTTCGGACCCATGACCTGCTCGGCCTGGCCGGCAACAAACTCGTGGACCATTTCCGCGAGATGTTGTGCGTTGCCGGGCTTTTCGACGCTGAGGCGCAGCCGGACCGCGATGAAGAAGAGGACGAGCAGCGCGAAGACGATGAGCTCGAGGGTGAGCGTGTTGTTAATCGGGTGTCTCGGATACGCAGGATGGATGCCGAGCTTCTCAAGCAGCGCATCGAGGGGCGCCGCGAACCAGTGATTGAGTAAGTGGGTAAGAAAATTGATCCAGGCCAGCATAGATTCTTTGTCAGTTGCGAAGGAGGCGAAGCGCCTCGATGGAAAGAGCAACAACTGCCAGTCCGATACCGGCGACCAGCGCGTAAACACTACCGTGCAAACACCTTAGACTAACATAAAGGATGGCCGCGACCACCCCAAAACGCAGGAAAAACATCACCAAAGTGCGACCCATGGGGCGCGCAGCCTGCTGGTTATCGAGTTTCGAAAAAACCGCCAGGGTGAGGCTGCGCCACTCGCGAATGCCGGTGTAAGAGATGAGGGCTCCGGCCAGCTCGAGCAGGCCGGTTTGCCAGCCCAGCGTGAAGGTAAAAATCAGGAACAGAACGAGGCCGAGGATCAAAACAGTGCGCAGGGCGCGGCGCAGCATCTCGCGCAGATCTTCGTCGGTGATGGAATTCGTCAGGTTCGCGACGGGGCCATTTTCCTCGCTCACTGGTCGTCTTTCTCCATCTCTTTCTCATTGTTCTGCACGAGGCGAAAGATCTCAATGAAGCCGGCGACGCAGCCGAGGATGATGCCGGCGAGATAGATCCAGTGCTGGTGCAGCCACTTGTCGAGGCCTGCGCCGGCGAGCCAGCCGACGACGACCGCGGCGGGCAGGATGAAGGCGATCTGCATGAGGCGTTCGGCGCGCACGACGCTGTTGACGGCGCCCTTGTTTTTTTGGCCTTTCTGCGGCGAATTCTGCGGCGAATCCTGCGGCATGATCCTCCCGTTCCCGCACTGTTATACACCACCGAGACGACGTTCCGGCGCGCGCCGAATCGTGGTTGCGACGCGAAAGTTATACTCGAACGAGGCAAATTCGATTGAGGCGGAATGGAACAGTTCGAGTCCGAGTTTGAGCGCAGCCTGTACGCGCTTCGCCAGGAAAAACTGAAGCAGATTCAATCGCTGGGACAGCAGGCGTATCCCAACACGTTTCGGCCGCCGGCGGATCATCCGCTGCGCGCGATTCCCGAGATTCGGGCCAGCTGGGATGCTTCGACCGGCGAGCAACTGGAGGCCGAGCGCGTGCCCCTTGCTGTGGTGGGGCGCCTGATGGCGATTCGGCAACAGGGCAAGGCCGGATTTGCCACGCTGCAGCAGAACGGCGCGCGGCTGCAGATTTATGTCCGCAAAGATGCGGTGGGCGATGCGGCGTTTGAGCTTTATAAGCTGCTCGATTTGGGCGACCACATTGGCGTGACCGGTTATCTGTTCCGCACGCGGACCAATGAGCTGACGATTCACGTGGAGACGATCACTTTTCTGGCCAAGGCGCTGCTGGCGCTGCCGGAGAAATTCCACGGTTTGTCGGACATCGAGCTGCGCTACAGGCAGCGGTATGTCGACCTGTTCATGAACGGCGTATTGAACGAGAGGCCGGAGCAGGAAGCGGGGAGCCAGGAGCCCGAAAACAAGGCGCCGGAAATCCGGGTGCGCGACGTTTTCGTGAAGCGGGCCGCGGTGTTGCGGGCGATGCGGACGTTCTTCGACACGCGTGGATACATCGAAGTCGAGACGCCGATGATGCAGTCGATTGCGGGCGGCGCGATGGCGAAACCGTTCGTGACGCACCACAACGCGCTCGACATTGATTTGTTTCTCCGGATTGCGCCGGAGCTGTATCTGAAGCGGCTGGTGGTGGGCGGATTCGATCGCGTGTACGAGATCAACCGCAATTTCAGGAACGAGGGGATCTCGACGCAGCACAATCCTGAGTTCACGATGCTGGAGTTTTACCAGGCGTACGCGAACTACAAGGATCTGATCGAACTGACGCAGGAGCTAATTGCGTTTGTGGCCCAAGAGGTGAACGGGACGACAATTTGTAACTTTGGCGGTTACGAAATCGATCTCGCGAAGTGGGAAAAGCTGACCATGCGCGAGGCGATTATTAAGTGGTGGCCGAAGGCAGGACCAGCACCGACGATGGAGCAGTTTTCATCTCCTGCCGAAGTGCGAGAGATGGTTTTTCGACTCTTCGCATCGGACTTCAATATTGCATCTCCCGGAGACAGCTCATCCGGCAAGTTGATCGCTGAAATGTTCGAGGCCATCGCGGAAGAGCACTTGATTCAGCCGACGATTATTTATGAGTTTCCTGTTGCGGTCTCTCCCCTCTCCAAGCAAAAACCGGACGAGCCGGATTGGGTGGAGCGGTTTGAGTTCTACATCGGCGGGTTCGAGGTTGGGAACGCGTTCTCAGAGCTGAACGATCCTGAGGAGCAGTTCCGGCGGTTCAAAGAGCAGCTCGAACAACACGCGCGCGGCGACGAAGAGGCGCATCAGATGGACGTCGATTACGTGCGGGCGCTGGCGTATGGGCTGCCGCCGACGGCAGGCGAAGGAATCGGGATCGACCGGCTGACGATGATTCTGACCGGGGCGAAATCGATTCGGGACGTCATTTTGTTTCCTCTGCTGAAGCCGCAATCTCCGGCGGATAACGGTGAGCGGTCCTGAGGCAACGGTGGGCGTTCACAGCTCCTCCCCATCCAATCATCTATGTGCTGGATCCTCCTTGTTTTGTTTAGCTTGAGGGGGTAATGTCTTTCTCGATTACTAGTCCGGGCAACGGCTTTTTGATGAAGTGATTGAAAGCAGGGCACAAGGCGTTCGGTTTCGAGTGCGGCACTCGCGCCGCGAATGCGGCATTCGCGGTCGGGAGTGCAGCATTCGTTGTCGGCAATGCGGCACTGGAGGCGGAGTGCGGCGGCTGCCGGCAGTCAGCCGTGGGCAGTTAGCGGTCAGTCGCAGCGGTCAGTCGCAAGGGTCCGCCGCAAGGGTCAGTCGCCATGGTTCCGGGGTCTGCCCCCTCCCACTGGTCTATGTGCTGGATCCTATTTGTTTTGTTTCGTTTGAAGGGGTAATGTCTTTCTCAATTACTAGTCCGGGCAACGGCTTTTTGACGAAGTGATTGAAAGCAGGGCACAACGTGTTCGGTTCCGAGTGCTGCACTCGCGCCGCGAATGCAGCATTCACGGTCGGGAGTGCAGCATTCATTGTTGGGAATGCGGCACTGGAGGCGCTTTGCGGCATTCGCGGCCGCGGGTGCCTTGCGGACTCTTCGAAATTCCTCGGCTCCCAGGGTTAGGCGGATTGGCTTGGGCGGATGGAGGCACGCGCTTGCTCCTTTCTACAAAAGATCCATCCGCCCGCCGATCCGTTCCCCCGCTCAAGCGGACCGAAGGTACGCGCACCGCGGACAGGGGGCTGCCAGCGAGCAGGCGCAAAAAGGCCACCCGTTTGGGTGGCCTTTTTTGTTTCTTACTCCCTATTTTCAGAACGGAAGTATGAACTTTACGCAAAGATCAGAATACCAAATCGGGGTTGAAAACCTGCCAAATTTCTTTAGCGATTTTGGTTGGGAAGTGATTTGTTTTGTTGGGCTGTGACTTTGGTTTGGAGGCCTGGGGCTTGACAAATTTTCCACATTTGGAAGTTGGGTGTGTGTGTCCGACGAGAAATGGATTCGGCGTTGCGAATCTTCTTGAGAATGGAATTCCGTGTCACCGGCAAACTGTAAATTTCAGAGCGCGTGGGTCCAAACTTCCGAATCGCCGACCCCACGGCAGGAATGCTGTCAATGAGCGCATTGGCCTGGTATCGCCAGTCGAGGGCCACCCTGGAAATGTACCGTTTGACAATCGATAGTCGAATGCCTACCATCACGCCATTCGAGGGTCGATCGTCTTCCATGACCAAACAACAGGAACAACAACGGGCCAGGCTGCTCCAGGGCACTTTAGACATGCTTATCCTTCGCACGCTTCTGCATGGCCCCGCCCACGGCCACCAGGTCGGGAAACACATCCAGGGCACCACGAATGATTTCCTGCAGATGCAGCATGGCTCGCTCTATCCAGCATTGCATCGGCTGGAGAAGAGGGGATGGATCGTTTCGAAATGGGAGACGGCGCCGGATCGCAACCGCGAGTTCAAGTATTACCGGCTCACGGAAAAGGGCCGGAAGCAACTCGTGGTTGAAGAATCACAGTGGAAACAGATGGCGGACGCCGTGGCGCGGGTCCTGTGGCCCACCGCCGAGGAGAGCTGAGATGCAATGGTGGCCGATCTGGAAAGCAACTGCGAAACGGGATGCTGACCTGGAGCGGGAGCTTCTTTCTGATCTCGAACTGGAGGAGGAAGAACAGCGGGAGCGCGGGCTGTCTACAGGAGAAGCTCGTTTTGCAGCACGCCGCGCCTTCGGCAATGTGACGCTGATCCGCGAGCAAACACGCGTGGCCTGGAGCTGGGGCTGGCTGGAGCGGCTGGCGCGCGACGTGAATTACGGCACGCGCACACTGCTGCGCTCGCCGGAATTCGCCATCGTCTCTGTGCTGGTGATGACGCTGGGCATTGGCGCAACAACATCGCTGTTCACCATGGTGCGTGCCGTGCTGTTGCGGCCGCTGCCGTTTCGCGATCCCGGCAAACTGGTCATGCTCTATGAGCACTATCGCCACAACAAAGGCGGCGACGGATTCAATGCAGTCGCTCCAGGCGACTATCGCGACTGGCGCAGCCAGACCCACGGCTTTGAAGACATGGCGGCGATGCGCGGCTACGGAGGCATCCTCTCCGGCGTGCATTCGGAACTGCCCGAAGTGGCGCAGAGCGCGGGTGGCTCGGCTAATCTCTTTCCACTTCTCGGCGTAACCCCTGCCTTTGGTCGCCTCTTCACCGAGGCAGAAGATCAGCCAAAAGGTGAGCCCGTGGTTCTGCTCACCTGGAGCCTCTTTGAACGCCGCTTTGCCGGAGATCCTTCGATCGTTGGCAAACAAATTCATCTGGACACCATCCCGACTACTGTCGTTGGCGTACTACCCATCTGGTTTACCTATCCGGACGCGCGGATCCAATACTGGATGCCCTACGCGCAGACTTTTTCGGAAGGTGACTACGACATGCACGCCGGCCACCAGAGCGAGGTGGTTGCGCGGCTGAAGCCGGATATAAGCGTAGAAGCGGCGACGCACGAGGTAAGCGCGGTGCAGTACGGGATCCATCTCGCTTATGCCACCAGGCCCGTCGCTGAAGATGTCTGGTCGCGGCCGATGATCGACGACCTGGTGAAGGGTGTGCGAACTCAGCTGCTGGTACTGCTGTGCGCGGTTGGCTGCATGCTGTTGATCGCCTGCCTCAATCTTTCAAACCTGCTGGTAGCGCGCGCTGCATCGCGTCGCAAGGAGGTTGCCATCCGTGGATCACTGGGCGGCAGCCGGCTTGCTTTAATTCGCGAGCAGATGACGGAAAGCCTGCTGATCTGCGTGGCCGGCGGCGGGCTCGGCCTGCTGCTGTCGCTCGCTTCAACACAATGGCTCGCTGCGCACTGGCGCAATCTGCCTCGTGCTGACTCCGTCCACGCCGATGGATGGGTTCTCACTTTTGCTGCCGGTCTGGTACTCGCGACGGGCCTGATGGCGGGTCTGGTACCGGCGATCTCTTCCACTGGCAAAGGATTACTCACGGCGCTGCAGGAGTCTTCACGATCAGCCAGCGGCAGCGCCTCACGAGCACGGTTACGCAAGACGATGCTCACGCTTGAAATGGCGCTCACTGTCATGCTGCTGGTCTCAGCCGGACTCCTTTTCAAGAGCTTCCTGCACCTGAGAATGGCGGACCTGGGCTGCCGTATCGACCACGTAATGACGATGAAATTCGGCCTGCCCGAAATCCAATACGATACGCCCGACAAGGTCGTACGCTTCCACGAGTCCCTGCTGGAGCGAGTGCGCCGGCTGCCCGGCGTGCGCGGCGCGGCGCTCGTGTCCGCTGCGCCTGGATCAGGGCCCCATGCGGACAGAGTTTTCACGATCCTCGAAAAACCCGCACCCAGTTACACCCTTCAGTACGACGCCACGACCCTTACCGCCGACCCGCAATACTTCAGCGTCATGCAGATTCCCCTGCTGCGCGGCCGGGTCTTCACGGAACACGAGCGCCTCCACAACGACCATTACATCGTTGTCAGCAAGCAATTCGTAGATCAGTTTTTCTCGGGCGACGACCCCATTGGCAAACACGTCCGCGTCGACTGGGATGACAAGGGAGCAATCTACGAGATCATCGGCGAAGCAGGGGACACGATCTACGACGTTACCAAGCCAGTCGAGGCCACCATGTATTTTCCGATCCTCTCCGGCATTCCCGATCAGACGAGCGAGGCTACCATCGTGGCCTGGACTTCAATCGACCCACTGGCCATGTCGACGCCGATCCAGCAACAAATCTCGGCGCTCGAACCGGAGCTGCCCGTCTACAACGCGCTGACCATGGACCAGATTCTCGGCAAGTCCACGGCCACTCAGGGTTTCGCGGCAAATCTGGTACTGGCCTTCGCCAGCCTGTCACTTCTCCTGGCCGCAGTAGGCCTGTATGGAGTGCTCTCGTATTTGGTCACGCAGCGGGTGTCGGAAATAGGCATCCGCATTGCCGTGGGCGCGCAGCGCGATCAGATATTGCGTCTTATTTTGTTTGATGGGCTGCGGCCGGTGCTGCTCGGGCTGGCTCTGGGACTGACAGCCAGCGCGGGCGCAACGCAGCTCATCCGGTCGATGCTCTACGGAACTGCGCCCTATGACCCGTCTGTTATTGCCGCGGTGATTCTCACCCTGCTCTCGATCGCTTCCATTGCCTCCATCTTTCCGGCCTGGCGCGCTTCGCGCCTGAATCCGATGTAGGCATTGCGAACAGAATAGGGCTGACATTCTGAGAATTTCGGAATGCCTCAATTGGCGCTAAATCGGCAAGTCACTCTTCCTGACGACAGGTTCTGGAAAATGCGCATCGGCCTGTTAGGGCCAGTTGACGACGGACTGGTGGCGACAGCCGACTTCCAGGTGCCGATCAGGACGGAACCGAGACCTGTTTCCGAGCGTACCTGCCGTATGCGCCCACTGACGACCCTCGCGTACATGTTGCTTGCTCCGTGTTTGACCCATCACCTTGCAGCTCAAGAAGCGACAGAAACCTCGATCAGACAGGTGCTCATCGCACACGCCACGGCTCTAAAGTCGGGCGGCGAAAAGGTTCTTATTGAAGAAGCGGAGGAGCATCAGTACCTTCTGCTTGGGGAGCTTCATGGTGAGACGGAGATTCCGCAACTGCTGTCTGATTTGTGGCCCACGCTATGGAAAGCAGGTTACCGTCACATCGCGGCGGAGGTGAGCCCTTGGGCGGCGACACACCTGGAGCGCCCAGCAACAGAGGACAGGACTCCTGTTCCTGGCTTGTGGACCCGTCGGCAAGCTGCTGACATGGGTCGCGTGGCCACATCGCAACAGTCCGTTCTTTGGGGATGTGACATTGAAGAGATGCAGCCGGACCAACTCATTAGAGAGATGGCCCTACTGAATCCCGCAGATGCGGGCCTCCATGACATGCAGGGGATCGCCGCTCACGGATACACGCGCAGACTTGCTCCCGAACTTTTACGAATAGCGAAATCAGAGCATCCAGCTAAGGATGCTGCGATAGGCGGGGCCTCGCTTTGGGGAAGTACGCTCGACACTCTGAAGGTTGAGAATCTTCGCTCTGATCCCCACACCCGATACGAAGCGTCCAATGAACGCGAGCGAGTCATGAAAGAGCTTTTCCTCCGGCATCGTGAGCAAGACCCGGAGGGTAAAGTTCTGCTTCGATTTGGACGAAATCATCTGCATCGCGGCTTGGACGCACGCGGCATATCGACCCTTGGCAACTTTGTGGCGGAATGGGCTATTGCTCAAGGGCAGTCCGTCGTCAATGTGGGAGTTTTTGCTGCTGGTGGAAAGGAGCATCTGGCTGGACAGACCTTTGAGGCCGATGAGAGCCAGGACGAATTGACTTTTGCCCTTCTCGCAAACCTGTCGGGGAGTGATTCCACGCTTTACGACCTCAAGCAGTTACGGCCAATGCTTCATGCAATCCCAGCCGAAAAACGGACCCCATTAGAAACGAATCTCATCTACTGGGCTGATAGCTATGATTATCTGCTCTGTTATCCAAGCGTTTCTCCGTTACAGGATTCTTCTGCCGACCCGCGTTAAAGGTTTCGGCGTACGCATGGAGCTTAGTCCTCAAAACGGTCTCCTCCGAAGCGACGCATCCCGGTTTCCGCAAAATCGCCAAGTCGCTCATCGACCGTTTTGTCCGTAACACGTTGGAACGCAGCGAACTCTATTGAACTGGCTGAAACACCGGATTCCCGGACCCTTCACGGCATGAAAGTGCCGAGAAGCCGACGATACCGCAGAAACTGGAAGCTTCGCGGTACTCAAGTTCCCCAAAAGATTGATGGGCACCAACACCTTCGGGCTTATCCGACTGCGGGAGGTGCCAGGTTCAACGGTTTGAATTGGGGCGATGGGAGGGTCAGACCCCGCGGCAACACGGAAATTTCGCGGAACTGGGTTTTCTGCGTAGCTCAAGCCACAGGACGACTGGAATGGGTCACCCGCAGCAGGGAGTAGCCAACAGGCGAGCTAGGCGAGCTTGTGTTTCTCGGCTTCAGCGTGGAGTTCGAGGTCGGCTCCGCGGACCAATTTTTCTTCACTGCGGGAGGCCTCTTCAAAGAGCACAACATAGACATCGTCGAGGGAGGTGAGTTTTTTCTCGACCGTCCCGACGACCTTTTTGTCCCTGATACGAACCCGCTGTCCTGGGTGAAAGTTCATGATGAAAAGGTAGGCTCCGGAGGGTGGATCCACTATCCCAAGAATGGGTTAAATGCAGGTCAAAACAGTAACCATTTGGCCCGCACGATGGTGATTCAGGGTTCGGGAAGGGGCGAAACCAGGGTTATAGTTACCGCCGAAACGACGGCTGTTCCCGGTTGGCGGAATTTCGCCGCACGAACCGCGGCGTGCGGCGAGGGGAGCGCGGTGGCGAGGGTCGGATGGGGGGCTATTTGATGCCAATCACCATGGAATTGGGACCGACGAGGTGCTCGACGCGGGCTTCGGAGAATCCGGCTTCCTTCATCCAGCCGATGCAGTCGGCGCCGGTGAAGTCGAACCCTCCGGGAGTTTCGATGAGCATATTGAGGCTGGCGAGGAGGCCGAAGGCGTTCTTCGACCGGTCATCGTCGATGATCGATTCGTAGACCACAAACATGCCGCCGGGAGTCAGGGCGCTGAAGACTTTGGCGATGAGCATCTTTTTCTCATCGAGATTCCAGTCGTGGAGGATGTGGCCCATGGTGATGACGTCGACGTTGGGCAGCTCCTGGGTGAAGAAGTCTCCGGCCTGGAAGCGGACGCGATCGGCAACGCGGTTGAGCGCGGCGTATTCGTCGAAGATGGGCGCGACCTCGGGGAGGTCGAAGCCGATGCCGTGGAGGTGAGGGTTGGCGAGGGCAATCTGGACGGCGAGGTCGCCCTGGGCGGTGCCGATGTCGGCATACGATTTGTATTTCGACCAGGGAGCATTTTGGGCGATGAGGAGATTGCCGCCGTGGCTGATGCCGGTCATGGCGGCCAGAAAAGCCCGAAGGCGCGCCGGGTCGGCGTATAAGGCGGCAAACGGGGAGGCGGTGGAGTCATCTTTGGCTTCGTTCTGAAGGCGGCCGGTGCGGAGGGCTTCGGTGAGGTGGTTCCAGTGGCCGAAGAGGCGGGCGTTGGCCATCTCGAGGATGCCGCCGATGTAGCTGGGCTTCTGCCGGTCGAGGAACAGGGCGGTTTCGGGGGTGTTGGAATAGACTCCGTCGACTCTGAGGAGAAACCCGAGGGCGACGAGGGCGTCGAGGAAGTCGAGGGCAGAGCGGGGATGGAGGCCGGTGCGTCCGGCGAGGTCGTCGAAATTTTCGGGGCGTTTGGCAAGCTCGGTGAAGATGCCCATTTCGACGGCGCTGAGCAGGGTTTTGGAAGCCCAGAAACCCATGCCGACCTGCATGATGTGGTCAGGAGTCAGTTGTGGCTGTGCGTTCAAGTCAGTCCCTCGTTTGGATGGAAAAGTCTGATCATGGTAGCGGCCGGATGGCGCAGCGGCAATCCGGTTAGTCTTCTGCCACTAGCGGGAGGTTGAACGGCAGGGAGTTACTGATATGCTGTCTCCGTTCTTGTCTGATACTGCCGACTGCGATTCCCGGAGCATTCCTGACAGCATGGACCCATTGGTAGAGCTGGACCACGTTTCAAAATCCTATGAAGACAAAGCGGCTGTTCGCGATCTGAGTCTGAAGATCGAGGCAGGCAGCATGTTTGGGCTGCTGGGGCCGAATGGCGCGGGCAAAACATCGACGATCCGGATGATGATCGGGATCACGATGCCGGATGCGGGGAAGGTTTCGCTGTTCGGCAAGCCGTTTGGGAACGACGCGCTGAAGCGGGTTGGATATCTGCCGGAAGAGCGCGGGCTTTACAAGAAGATGAAGGTGATCGACCAGCTGGTATTTTTGGCGGAGCTGCGGGGGCTGGGTGCGCTCGAAGCGCGGCGGCGCTCGAAGCAGTGGTGCGAGCGGCTGCAGATAGCCGAATCGATGGACAAACGGACCGAGGAGCTTTCGAAGGGGATGCAGCAGAAGATTCAGTTCATCTCGACGCTGCTGCACGATCCGGAACTGATCATCATGGATGAGCCGTTCTCGGGGCTGGATCCGGTGAATGCGGTGTTGCTGCAGGACACGCTGCTGGAGCTGAAGAAGAGCGGGAACGCAGTTTTGTTTTCGACGCACCGGATGGATCAGGTGGAGAAGCTGTGCGACTCGATATGCCTGATCAATCACGGCGAGGCGGTGCTGGCCGGGGGGATGCGCGAGGTAAAGTCGCGCTACGAGCGCAACCGGGTGATCATCCAGTTTGAGGGCAGCGACGCGTTTTTGCGGCACGCGGCGATTGAGGAATACAAGAGCTACGCGGGGCATGCGGAAATCAAGCTGAAGCACCAGGCGGACGCGCAGGATCTGCTGCGGACGGCGGCGGCAACGGCAACGATTACGAAGTTTGAGCTGGTGGAACCGTCGCTGGAAGAGATTTTTATCGAGACGGTGGGAGGGCGCTCCGATGCGTGACGGGCTGTTTCGGAACACAGTGCTGATTGCGAAGCGCGAATACCTGGAGCGGGTGAAGAGCCGGCTGTTCAGGATCACGACGCTGCTGGTGCCGATTGGGATGGCGGGCCTGGCGTTTCTGGGACAGTTCAGCGGGCGAAAGATGGAAGGCGTGCAGCACATGGCCATCGTCTCGGGCGACCCTGGGCTGGCGAACGAGGTGAAGGCGGCGCTGCTGGACGGGGAATCGGCTCCGAAGACGGTGGATGTGTATGCACCGGCGACGCCGGCGGACCGGACGCTGCTGAACGGCGAAATATCGTCGCATCAGATCGGCGGCTATCTGATGGTGGAGCGGGCGGAGGGCGATACGCAGCCGGAGGGGACGTGGGTATCGGGCAGCGCGATCAACTTTGTAAGCCAGGAGCAGATGGAACGGGCGCTGAGCCAGGCGCTGATCCGCGAGCAACTGGCAGCGCGAGGCATGCGGGAGCCGCAGGTTCAGGCGTTGATGAAGAAGACGAAGCTGAACACGATGCAGGTGAAGAACGGGGCGGCGGTAACGTCGGATTCGGAAAAGAGCTTTCTGGGAGCGTACATCCTGATCATCGTGCTGTACGCGTCGGTGCTGATCTACGGGATCAACATTGCGCGGTCGGTGGTAGAGGAGAAGACGACGAGGATTTTCGAAGTGCTGCTGTCGACGACGTCGTCGGACTCGCTGATGCTGGGCAAGCTGCTGGGCGTGGGCGCGGTGGGGCTGACGCAGATGGCGATCTGGGGAGCGCTGCTGGTGTTCTATACGGGGACGGCGATGGCGGCGAGCCAGGGAGTGCATGGGCTGGCGTCGCTGGGGATCACAAAGGCGGAGCTGGGATTCTTCGGGATTTTCTTTTTGGGTGGGTTTTTTCTGTACAGCGCGCTGGCGGCGGCGCTGGGATCGAGCGTGAGCGGGGAGCAGGAGGTGCAGCAGTTCACCTTCGTTCTTATTTCCCCGCTGGTGGTGAGCGTGGTGCTGCTGGGCTACGTGCTGGGGAATCCAAACTCGACTGCGTCGGTGGTGCTGTCTCTGATCCCTCCGTTTACGCCGATCATTATGTACATGCGGATCTGCACGCAGATGCCGCCGTGGTGGCAGGTATGGCTGTCGGTGGTATTGCTGGCCGCGTCGGTGTGGTCGATGGTGTGGCTGGCGGCGCGGATCTACCGAGTGGGCGTGCTGATGTATGGAAAGCGGGCGACTTTGCCGGAGATGCTGCGGTGGCTGCGGTATAGCTGAGAGGGTCGGAGTTTGGAGTTTAGAGTTTAGAGTTTAGCGATCGGCGTTCCTTCACCGGGTCGATGGTGCCTATGGGGGCGGTGGCGCCGCAGGAGTGGATGCGGTGGACGCTGAGCGCTAATCCTTTGGCGATGCCGTTTCTGGACGGCTTCGACGCCATAACGAGAACAAGTGGGTGGATAGCGGCAGTGGATGCTGCCGGCCAGTGAGCCGCTTTTCTGTAAAAAGCGATCGGGTACAAACACGCGCGCTCCGGCATTTGCCGAGCCGAAGAAAGCTTCAGGCGCCGCGCATTTTTCGGAACGTGGGTTTGTCGGGCGCGGAAAAGCTGACGGCGGAGCTGGAGCCGGCGGGGGTGGGAAAAGTGGTGACCGCTCCGCCGGTGTTGTCGTCGCCGTCGGGCTCAGGCGCGGGGCGATCGACTTTTTGGGGGCGCAGGTTGGTGGGCAGGAAGATGCTGAAGACAGTGCCGTGACGCTCAGGATGGACGGAGGAGCGAAGCTGAATTTCCCCACCGTAGCGCTGGATAATGGAGCGCGTTACCCAGAGGCCGAGGCCGGTTCCACGCTGGCCCTTGGTGGTAAAGAAGGGCTCGCCGAGCCGGGTCTGGACCTCAGGCGGGATGCCGCTGCCGTTGTCGCCGACAGAGACGCGCACGCCGCGGACGCCGGGATCGGTCCAGCTGCGCGTGCAGCGGACGCGGAGATGCAGGCGGCCGTGCAGAGAGGAAGCTTCGACGGCATTGGTGACGAGGTTGGAGAGCACCTGCCGCATCTCGCCGGGAAAGACCATTGCTTCTTCGGGACAGTCGTACTGACGCTCGATGCGGATGTTCTTATCGATGATGCGGCGGTTGTAGAGTGCAAGCACCTCTTCGAGGAGGTCGTCGATGTGGGCGTGGACGGGGCCAGGGGTTTCGCGAGAAAACTTCAGGGTCTGGCGGCTGATCTGCGCGACGCGATCAAGCTCACGCTGGGCGAGCGCGACGTAACTGCTAACGGTGGACGAGAGACCCTTCTCTTCGCCGAGGAGGTAGAGGATGTTGGTGATCGACTCGAGAGGATTATTGATTTCGTGTGCGATGGACGCTGCGAGGCGGCCGATGGTGATGAGCTTCTGATTTTCGCGCAGCATGATGGCGGTGCGGTCGAGCTCATGCTGGGCGTGGCTTTGCAGCACGGCGGACTGGCGCACCTTGAGAGCGCGGGCGATGGCGGAGGGGAGGCGCTCCATTTCGCCGGACTGGAGAACTTCGCTGGCGCCTTCGCGGAGAATACGAATGACTTCAGGCTCGGCGATGCGGCCGCCGGCCATCAGGACGGGGATGGGGGGCTCGACCGAACGTGCTCGCTCAATGACTTCACGCAATTCGATGTCGGGGAGACCTTCGGGGCCGGCGATGATGAGGTCGGTGGCACAGCGGCGGAGCTCGTCAAGGAACTCGCGGCGGTTTTCTGAAAACTCGATATTGAGCGCGAGACCGGCGTGACGCGCTGCTGCCCGCACAGCGTGATGCGACAGCGCGGAGCACCGCAACATCAGGACACCCGGGATGGAATGGCCGCTCATAGACATATGACCCGTGCCGGCATGGCTCTTTACGAACCGCAGCCGTTTCTCCTGACTTCGAACCGGAAGCTCCGCAGCTTCCAGTAATGCCATACGAGCCTCCTGATGCTTGTTGCTTCCGTTCAATGCACATCCCTGGCCAGACAACCCTCGGAAAATTGCCAGGCGGAAGTTGGCGTTACAGGGCCCGCCGTACCGTTGCTGAAAAATACGATGTGAGGGCTTACATCGGTGTTGCTTCTGGAAATGCGGATAAAGGCTGCAGGAATGTGGATTTAGCGGGTTTTGTGAAAGAATTGTTAACTTTTTCGGTCCATTGCGGGAAGGAGGCGCGGAGGGACGATCGGAAGATAGCTTCGCCGGTGCTGACGGGGCTGGCGGTGGGAATTGTGCTGGGGGCGGGCGTGGCGTATCTGCTGCGGGGGCTGTTGTATGGGATCCACACCTTTGATCCTGTGTCGTTCGGAGGCGTGTCGGTGCTGTTTCTGGTGGTGGCCCTGCTGGCGTCGGCGATTCCATCGCGGCGGGCGATGGGCATTGAGCCGCTGACGGCGCTGCGCTACGAATAAAAAGGATAGATTTGGGGAATCTTTTGTGACTGCGGGCGAAAATCCGCGGGGGCGGGGAGATTTTTGGCAACGCGGAGAGGATATTCTGATCTAAACAGAAGACTTGGAATGGATTTGGGGACGATGAAGACGCTGGACCTGGCTTTGGTTGCGGGTGTGGGCGTGCTGTTGGCGGGTGGGACGGCGCGGGCACAGAGCAATCCTCAAAACTCGGCGCAGAACGCTTACGCGGGCAGCGTGCAGGCGGTGGCGTATACGCCGGAGGCAAAGGCGCTGTCGCTGGACGATGCGATCAAACTAGGGATCCTGAATAACCTGGCGCTGACGATTGCGCGCGAGCAGCAGAAGACCGCGGACGCGGAGAAGCTGCAGCTGGTGACGGTGCTGCTGCCGAACCTGACGCTGCATGGAGAGACGGGCGTCCATGAATTCAACCTGGAGGCAACGGGTTTTCATCCTTCAACGATTTCTTCGTTTGCGCCGCTGCTGCCGCCGGGGGCGAGCTTGTCGGAATTTCACCTGATTACCAGGGCGGACACAACCATCGGGCAGGTGAATTTTTCGCAGGCGCTGTTCAACTGGGCGGGATACGACGTGTGGCGCGCGTCGCAGGCGTTTACGAGGGCGGCTTACTACAACGCGCAGTCGTCGCGGGGGCTGGTGGTGCTGAACGTTGGGAACACGTATCTGGAGGCGCTGGCGACGAAGGCGCAGCTGGACTACGCGCGGTCTTTGGAGAAGACGGACGAGACGGCGTTCAACCAGGCGCATGAGGAGCACGCGGCCGGCGTAGCGGCGAATCTGGACGAGCTGCGGGCGCGGGTGCAGCTGCAGAGCCAGCAGCAGACGGTGATTGCCGCGGAAGACAATTTTGAGAAGGCGAAGATTGCGCTGAACCGGATGATTGGCCTGGCGCCGGAGCAGCCGATTACGCTGACGGAATCAAGCCCCTATGCGGAGCTGCATCCGATGGATCTGCCGGACGCGCGGATTGAGGCGTACGCGAACCGGCAGGATTACCAGGCGCTGAAGCAGGAACTGATTGTTGCGGACCGGGAACGGAAGGCGACCACGCACCAGCGCTTCCCTACCCTGACGTTTGGCGGGAACTGGGGCGTGACGGGGGTGACGGGCGGCGTCTATCACGAGACGTTTGCGGCGGTGGGGACGCTGAGCTTTCCGATTTTCAAGGAGGCGACGTTCCGCGGGGATCGTGACGTGGCGGAGGAGCAGCTGGATGAGATTCACGCGCGGCTGGAGGATCTGAAGCAGAAGATCGATCAGCAACTGCGGGACAGCTTTCTGGATCTGCAGACGGCGACCCAGACGATGCAGGTAGCGAAGAGCAATGTGGATCTGGCGACGACGGCACTGAGCCAGACCGAGGACCGGTTCACGGCGGGGATCAGTGACAATTTGCCGGTGGCCGAGGCGCAGTCGACGCTGGCGCAGGCGCAGTCGCAATACGTGAACAGCGTGTATTCGCTGAACGAGGCGCGGCTGGGGCTGGCGCGGAATCTGGGGATTGTCGACACGCAGTACCGGACGTTTTTGCAGGGTGGGAACCCGCCGGAGGTGAAGAGCGACCAGGCGGTGGGTGAACCGAAGAAGGAATAGCGGTTAGCGGTTAGCGGTTAGCGAATTGACAGCTCCTGCTGCGAGGAAGTTGCGGTGTGCGGCATCTTCGTGGTGTGCGGAATCGGTTGAGGCGGTTTATGGACGGCTTCCCGATTCCGATTCCGGGTGGACCCAGCGGTAGGTGGATCCGAGCCACGAGCGGGCTCTGTCGGCTTCGGGAAGATGCGGAATGACAGCCCAAAGGCCGATCATGGCGAGTCCGACGAGATTCGGAAACAGCAGGGGAGCCATGGGCGGCGCACCGTTGACCAGTTTTTCCATGAGTGTGTGACCGGGTTCTATGAGGTTGGCGCGCATGTGGAACCAGAATCCAAGGACGCCGACCAGTGCCTGCGCCAGCAGGATGATGAGGCAATAGTCGAGAAAGCGACGAGTGACAGCCAGGACCAGGGGCACGGCCAGGAATCCAACGGCGAATGCGGAGGAGATTACAGGAATCCATTCAGTTCGGAGGAAGAAGCCGTTGGAGGCGTGATCGGTGAGCGACAGGATGAAGTTGCCGAAGAATCCTCCGGTTGCGAGGAAGATGACCCAGCGTGCCCACTCCGCAGAGCGCGGTGGAACCATGCGGTTGAGGATGAGAAGAAAACCAAGTCCGGTGTAAGCGAGCGGAGCGGCGAAGGGCGCGGCGTACGTGAGGCTCTTGAGGGTTGTGTCGAGGAAGAAGCGGCTTTCGAGGTGATAGAGAACGCCGGCGAGGCCGGTGAGGATGGAGATCCATCCGATGGCATAGCCGATGCGGCGCCACGGTTTTTCGAAGCGGCCGATCCAGCGGAGGGCGACGATCACAGCAAGGAGCAGAGACGCGCCCGCAGAGAAACAGAGCGGGATGTATTCGGCAGACCTGGCAAAGGCATTGAGCGAGTGGGCGATGAAGATATCGGCGGCAAGGATGGCGAGGTTGGCGGTAACAAACAGCTCGACCCAGAGTTGCGGATCATGAGCCCAGCGCAGGCGGGGGCCGGCGACGATGCGATAGAGCGACTGAAGGAAGCTACTTGCGAGCATGCTCCCTCCGCAGCTCCGCGGCAGCGTGTTCGAGCTCGACGGTCTTCTGCAACATGGGATAGTTACCGTGCCACTGAACGAAGTCCGCGCCGCCCATAAAAGCGCCATGCTTCGAGGTACGGCCGTCGTAGTGCCACAGGTCGAAATACACAAAGTCGATGGGGTTGGAGAAGGGCGCGCCGGTGAGGGACCCGTCGGCGCGCAGGCCGTTGACGATGTCCTGGGCATGCTGGACGCGGGCGTTGGTGGTGGCGATGACCTGATCGGCCTGATCGTAGACGCGGTCGATGGTGGTTTGGGTGTGGCATTGCTCGCAGACCTGCTTCATGGCGGCCTGGGCGCGAAGGTAGTTGGGGCGCCTGGTGGAGATGGCAGAAGCGAGGAACCAGGACAGGCGGTCGGAGGGATCGTGAGTGACCTTGAGGCCGTTGATGCCCGACATGTGGCAGGTGGCGCAGGTAGGGACAAACATATCGCGAGTGGTGAGGGTGCGGGGCGGCGCATTGAGGTTGAGCAGGTTTCTCTGGGCGGCAAACATGAGGCCGTGCTTCGATTCGTTGTAAATCTCCATCTGGGAGTGATCGGGACCCATATGGCACTGGCCGCAGGTGCTGGGCAGACGGGCCAGCTCGACCGAACTGGTATGCCGTGAATGGCAGGCGGTGCAGGTGCCGATGGTGCCGTCGTCGTTGGGTTTGCCGATGGCGTGGCACTGCTCGCATCCGCTGATCATGGCGGAGGAGCCTTCGGCAGTGACAAAAGGATGCGGCGGACGGCGGGTGCCACCGGGCTGGTACTGCTCGGAGAAGGCGACCTGTTCGGGGCGCAGGCCTTTTTCACCGTAGATCGCTCCCCATGAGGGTGCGGCGTGGCGGCTGCGCAGAAACTCCTGATAGATGGCTTCGTGACAGGAGCGGCAATTGCCGGCGGTGAGATGCGCGGCAATTACGAATCCGTGATGATCTTTTTTCTGCTGTCCTTCGGCGGGCTGATGGCAGTCGAGGCAGTTGACGTTTTTCTTTGCGTGGGCTGAGAGTTCGTATTCGTGGACGACGGAATATTGCAGCCGGGCGTGGCACTCCGCGCATTTTCCGGAGGCACGTACGAAGTCGGCGGTGGGCTGGCTGGTTTCCACACGGGGGCGGGCGCGATTGATGAGGAAGGCAGAGAGGATGAGCGAAAAACCGACGACGACAGCAACAAAGACGGAGCGGAAGGACATTAATCCCCCGGGATGAAGATCTCCTGAGCGCGGGAGAATCTTCCAGACAAGTTTTCGGTACGAAGCTTGCGGACCACTGTAGCAAGGTGAAGCAACTTATCGCTACTTTGTTGAGCGCGGAGCTGCAACTTATCCTTATGTGGCCGTGGTACCGGGAAGTTATTCGCCGGCGCCCGGACTTATTCTGACGGCGGGGAGGGTAACGCACAACGTATTCTGAAGGGGTGGAATCGGTTGAGGCAGCTTATCGCAGGTGGCTGGGCGAGAACCGGGCTCGCGTGGAGAGCGAGCAGCGGCGGCATATCTGGGTTGGGTATGCCAAACTGGCGGATTTTCTTGCAGGAGTGATCGCGGCGGCAGTGCTGGCGCGCACGCACGGACCTTTCAGTCTGCTCCTGATTCCTCTGATTATTTTTGTGGTGCTGGTGGTGGCGCACGATCGCGTGCTGCGGCGGCGGGCGAAGTTTGTTCGGGTGACGGATTTTTATGCGCGTGGGCTGGCGCGGATCGAGGATGCCTGGGCGGGAACGGGCGAGACGGGCGAGCGGTTCTTCGACGCGGCGCACCCGTACGCGCGGGATCTGGATCTGTTTGGGAAGGGATCGCTGTTCGAGTTGCTGTCGACGGCGCGCACGCGGGCAGGCGAGGAGACGCTGGCGCGCTGGCTGCTGGCGGCGGCTGATCCGAAGGAAGTGCGGGCGCGGCAGGCGGCGGTCGGTGAGATGCGGGATCGGGTGACGCTGCGGGAGCGTCTGTTTGCAGCGGGCGAGGATGTGCGCGCGGGGGTTCATCCAGAAGCGCTGGCGGCGTGGGGCGATGGGACGCCGGCGCTGCAGTCGCGCGTGCTGCCGTGGGTGCTGGCGTTGCTGGCTGTGCTTTGGGTGGCGTCGATTGTGGCTTGGGCTGTGACGCGGAACTGGGACTGGGCGCTGCTGGTGTCGCTGCTGAATTACGCGGTGAGTTACAGGCTGCAGGGGCGCGTGGTGGAGTCGGCGGATGGTGTGGAGAAGGCGGCGCGGGATCTGAAGGTGCTGGCGGAAGTGCTGGAGATTATGGAGGGTGAGAAGTTCGGATCGGAGCGGATGCTGGGGCTGCGGTCGTCGCTGAGCGCAACACTGCAGGGACGGCAGGTTGCGGCGTCGGCTGCGGTGAAGAAACTGGAACGGGTGTACGACTGGCTGGAGGATCGGCGCAACGGGTTTGTGGCGATCTTCAACCCATTTGTGTTTTATACGGCACAGCTGACGATGGCGGCGGAACGGTGGCGGGCGAAGTTTGGGCCGGCGATTCGTAGTTGGCTGGTTGCTGTGGGGGACTTTGAGGCGCTGGCGGCGCTGGCGGGGTATGCCTACGAGCATCCCGCGGACGTAATGCCGGAGCTGACGGAGAAACGGGGGCCTGACGGGGCGGCGGCGCTGCTGGAGGCGGAGGGGTTGGCGCATCCGCTGTTGCCTGCGGGGAAGGCGGTGGCGAATGATTTGCGGTTGGGACCGGCGCCACAGCTGATCGTGGTGAGCGGGCCGAACATGGCGGGCAAGAGCACGTTTCTGCGCGGAGTGGGATTGAATGCGGTGCTGGCGCAGTGTGGTGCGCCGGTGCGAGCGAAGCGGCTGCGGATGTCTCCACTGACGGTGGGGGCGTCGATCTGCGTGCTGGATTCTCTGGCCGGCGGAGTGTCGCGATTTTACGCAGAGATTCAGCGGCTGAAGGTGTTGTCGGATCTGGCGGGCGGTGAGGCTCCGCTGCTGTTTTTGCTGGATGAGCTGCTGTCGGGAACGAATTCGCATGATCGGCTGGAGGGCACGCGGTTTGTGGTGCGGGACCTGGTGCGGCGCGGGGCGATTGGGATGGTAACGACGCACGACCTGGCGCTGACAGCGATTCCGGAAACGATGGATGGGGCGGCAACGAACTGCCACTTCGCGGATGCGGTGGAAGACGGCAAGCTGACGTTCGATTATCGGCTGCGGCCGGGGATTGTGGAGACCAGCAACGCGCTGAAGCTGATGGCGGCGGTGGGGCTGCGGATCACGGAGTGATCCGCAGCCCGCGATCAGCGATCAGCGTTCAGCGTTCAGAAAAGCAGGGTTCGCTTCGGAGAGGCGATGGGCTATCCGTGATCGGTGCAACTGCGGGCGCCAGGGTTATTCGTCGGCGGGCTGCCAGAGTTCTACGCGATTGCCTTCGAGGTCGGTGATCCAGGCGAACTTGCCGTATTCGGCGGAGTCGCGTTTGGGATCGATGGTGACGCCGGCGGCGGCGAGCTGGTCGAGGAGCGCATCGAGGTCGTCGACCTGAAGATTGATCATGGCAGGCTGCGAGAGGGGGAAGTGTTCGGACTTGTCGGAGAAGAAGGAGAAGGCGATGGAGTTGCGCTCCTGCTCGGCGGGAATGATGAAGGAACCATATTGGAGGGGAAGGCCGAGGTGCTTCTCGTACCAGACGTAGAGGGCTTTGGGGTCGCGGGCGCGGAGAAAAACGCCGCCAATGCCGGTAGCTTTTGCCATTTTATTGCTCCTCGGAAAGCAGTTTGGTCAGGGTTTTGGGATGTTTCTGGCCGCGTTTTTGTTCGCGTGTGGTGCTGGGGAGAACGCGCTCGGGCTTAGGCTGGCCGACGCGGGTGCGGGCGTTGGCTTTGACGGCCTTGACGGTGGAGAAGGTTCGTTTTTTGGCGCGCTTCTTCGGCATTTGTGCTGATCACGGATACAAATACAGTGTTTTGTGCCTGATAGCGGGACGGCGTAATCGAGTGGTTGTCCTACAAAATAGCATTCCGGGCTTTCACAATGTGAAATACTTCCATAGGAAAACTTTTACTGGAGTCGTGGGCCGATGGAAGAACGCGAATTTTTCGATGAAAAGTCGGAGCTACGGAAGCACACGCTGACATGTCCGCACTGCGGGCAGCCGGGCGAGTACGAGGTGCGGTGGCTGGTGCGGATGCGCAAGGCGCAGGTGCCGCGGAATGCAGACGAGAGGGATCGGGCGCGATTCGCGAAGGCGCAGTCGTACATGGTGCGGCAGGACGATCTGGTGGGCTGCAAGAATATCCGGTGCCGGAAGCGGTTCGAAGTGACGAGCCTGCAGTCGGTGGCGTTTTTGCAGTCAGCATAAGCAGCCGGTAGCAGATGGCCCACGGTTGGGAGCCAACAGCAGAAGTGTATGAGTCACGAAGGGATTCGCCTGGTCAGCGCAGAAGAGGCGCGGCGCGCGCCGGAGACGGAGCTGCCGCGTGAGGCGGTGACGCCGGCCAGGGTGCGGGTGCAGCAGTCGACTGGCGAGGGCCTGGAGATTGAGTGGAAGGATGGGCACCGGAGCCGGTGGAATTTTGTGTGGCTGCGGAATGCCTGCCCATGCGCTACTTGCCACGAGGAGCGCGAGGCCCAGGGTCGACAACCGGGCGAGGGAAAGGCGAAGGCGGCTTCCCTGCTGCCGATGTACGAGGCACCGGCGCGGCCTGCGTCAGCGAGCCCGGTGGGGAATTACGCGATCAGCTTCCAGTGGAATGACGGGCACTCCAGCGGGATTTATTCGTGGGATTATTTGCGGCGGCATTGCGGGTGTGGGGAGTGCGCGAAAAGCCGGGATTGAAATTTCGACTCGTGTTCTTGCGACCGGCCCGCAGGGGCTAAAGCCCATTCTATTTGCGCCTGAAGGGGCACGACTGAAAGTCGTGCCCCTTCACGGTTCGTGGCGCAAGAGATTTTTTCTACAAGCTGAGAATTGCCGGCTTCAACACGAGGCGCAGGGACTGAAGCCGGATTGTATCGGGCCCGCAAAGGCGCGACCAAGACCTGATTTGATTTGGATGCTCGCGAGCCGAACATCCGGGTCATTTTTCAAATTGAACTTGCAGCGAGCTTCATCGCTCCGAGGAATGGCCCTGGCGGGCGTCGAGGGCTACGGCGACCTTGGCGTAGAAGCCGGAGAGGTCTTCGGCGGGGCCGATGGTGAGGCGGCGGAAGATTTTCAACAACGGATAAATTTGGGAGCCACCGACATCGAGGGCGGGCATCGCCATTTCCGTGCCGGCATCGGCGCGGCCGGAGTTGAGCTGGCCAGGGTAGACGGCCATGATCCACTCGGCGGGGAATTTTTTGCGGAAAACTTCGCCGTAATAGGCGCCCCAGAGGCGGGTGGCTTCTTCCTGTTCGGGCTCGGGGACAGGGCTGCGGGCGGAGAGCACGGTTTCAAGGCGCAGGATGGATTCGGGCAAGTAGTCGAGGTCCATGCCGTGATCGGCGGAGGCGAGGCGGACGGCTTCGGCGGCGTACGCTCGCATCATGGCGTCGAGCGAGTCAAACGATTGCTGGGAAAGCGGGGCGGAGGCAGTCATCTTTTGAAAGAGTACAGGAGCGGCGTGGGCGCCCGGCGGGGTGGGACAGAATGCGGGTCGGCCATGTATCTTTGAGTTTTGCGACACAGTTTCGGAAGAGCTCAGCGGTTGGCTGGAGGATTTGTCTGTTGAAGAGTACGTGGGGTGTTCGCGTAGTGGTGGCCGCGATGGCTGCCGGATTGTTTTCTTTCGCCGGGGCCGAGGGGCAGGTGGTAAGTCCGCCGCCCAATCCGCAACTGCCAGCGCCGGCGCCGCTGGCCGGGGTTCGCTACGACTATCCATGGGAAATCTACGGCGGTTTGGCGTATTCACATTTCGATGCGGGCCCGAATCTGCTGCAGGGCGCGAACCTGGGCGGCTTTGACGCGCGGGTGGTGCGGGAGTTTGGAACGCGATGGGGTGTGGGCGCGAACCTGCGCGGGTATTACGGGACGAGCGGAACCGCTCCGAACTGCGGCAGCTGCACGGGGAGCGGATCAAACGCGGGGCCGATTACCGGTCCGTTTGTGAGCGAGCACATGTTTCTGGTGGGGCCGGAATATCGGCTGAAGGCCAACGAACATGCGGCCCTGATGCTGCACGCGTTTGTGGGCGGAGCGTATGGGGATTTCACGCAGGGCTTGAACGGTGTGCCGCCGGAGGATGTGGGGTTCTTCAAGAATCAGGTAACGGTGGCGGGAGCGTTTGGTGGATCGATCGATCTGAACCGGTCGCCAAAGGTGGTATTCCGGATCGCGTCCGATGCGAACCTGACGGATTTCGGCCAGAACGGATTCGCGGAGCAGGTCGCGATTTCTGTGGGTGTGGTTTATCGGATGGGACATCCGTTTAAGCGCTAGGCAGCAGGGAGCAGGGAGTAGGTAAGAAACGGGAGGAGCCAGGGCTCCTCCTGTTTTGTTTTTATGCGCCCAGCGAGGACATGTCGATGGTGAAGCGGTATTTCACGTCGGCTTTGACGACGCGGTCGAAGGCTTCGTTGATCTGCTGAATTTTGATGACTTCGACGTCGGCGGTAATTCCCTTCTCGGCGCAGTAATCGAGCATCTCCTGAGTTTCGGCCATGCCTCCGATAATCGAGCCGGACCAGTTGCGGCGCTTGAAGATGAGGTTGCCGGGATTGATGACGGGGGGCTTGTCGGGGAGGCCGACCTGTGCGTACGTGGCGTCGCGCTTGAGGGCTTCGAGGTAGGGGTTGATGTCGTGGGGCGCGGAGACGGTGTCGAGGATGAAGTCGAAGGAGTTGGCCTCTTTCTTCATGGCGGCAACGTCTTTGGAGATGACGACCTCGTCGGCGCCGAGGCGTTTGGCGTCGGCGATTTTCGATTCCGAGGTGGTGAACTGGACGACGTGCGCGCCGAAGGCGTGGGCGAATTTGAGGCCCATGTGACCGAGGCCGCCGAGTCCGACGATGCCGACTTTCTTGTTGGGGCCGACCTTCCAGTGGCGGAGCGGTGAGTACGTGGTGATGCCGGCACAGAGGAGCGGTGCGACTCCGGCGGGGTCGAGCTTCGGCGAAACGCGGTGGACGAAGTGCTCGTCGGTGATGATGTTGTTCGAATAGCCGCCCTGGGTGAGGTCGCCGTACTTGTCTTTCTGGCCGTAGGTGAGCGTGGTGCCGCCTTCGCAGTACTGCTCTTCGCCGGCCTTGCAGCTGGGGCAGGTGCGGTCGGAGTCGACGATGACTCCGACACCGACGAGGTCGCCGGCTTTGAACTTTTTGACGGCGTTACCGACGGCCTTGACCGTGCCGACGATTTCGTGGCCGGGCACCATGGGATAGACGGCATTGCCCCATTCATTGCGGACGGAATGGATATCGGAATGGCAGACACCGCACCACTGGATGTCGATGTGGACATCGTGGTCGTGGAGTTCGCGGCGATCGAATTTGAAGGGGGCGAGCGGGGTGGTTTTGCTTTGTGCGGCGTAGCCGTGGGACTGGGTCATGCTTGATGCTCCTCAGGAGTAAGTATGCGGGACAGTTGGGGCAGAATTCGCGAATGGGTTGCTGCGGGAGTGGTTCGATCTGAGGCTACTGGGATTTTTCGATTGGGGCGTCGAGCACGGGGTGGTCGAGGCCCTGGAGTTTGGGGTTGGGCTGGCCTTCGAGGTCGAAGATGACGACCTGGTTGGGGCCGGATTTGAGCCAGGAAGCGGGGAGGTAAAGGGCTTTCTGCGGGCCGATGTGCCAGAAGCGGCCGAGGGGGCGGCCGTTGATCCAGACTTCGCCTTTGCCCAGGGTGCTGGTGTCGAGGAAGGTGTCGGCGGGATGGTCGATGGCGAAAGTGCCGCTGTAGAAGCAGGGGCCGTGGCAGGGCTCGGTGGTGAACGATAGCGAGGCGGGTGTGAGCATAGGGAGGGAGATGTTGTCCCAGCCGGTGAGTGGATGGCCGGCGAGGGTGACGCCGTTCAGCAGGCCGACGCGCTCGGTGGGGAGCGAGGGGCCGAAGTTCACGCGGGCGGTGTTCTCGAGGAGGATGTCGAGGTCGGCGTGGGCGGCTTCGATGTCGAGGGGAACGGAGGTTTGGTTGAGGCGGCGATCGAGGGTAGCGGTGAGTTTGCCGTCGATGTAGACCTGCGCGTAGTTGTGCACGGCACCGATGGTGAGGTTGCCGGTGACGGGGCCAACGATGGTGGTGCGGTAAAGGGCGTAGCCGTAGGCCTGATCCATTTCTTCCATGGTCATCGGCTGATCGGAGTG
This sequence comes from Acidobacteriaceae bacterium, assembly GCA_036490815.1. Classification (GTDB taxonomy): domain Bacteria; phylum Acidobacteriota; class Terriglobia; order Terriglobales; family Acidobacteriaceae; genus Palsa-343. The sequence continues at coordinate 53,956 of DASXDF010000062.1, read as the reverse complement.
GACGGGCGCGGGGAGGATGTTCCAGAGCGAGACGGCGCGATCGAGGGTGAAGGCGGGGATAGCGATGGCGGGTGGAGGCGTGGGGACGGGCGGCGGCTTGATGCCGGTATCGCGCGCGATGACTTCGCGGAAGCGCTGATATTTCGCGGTGGGGTGGCCGCTCTCGTCGAGCGCGGCGTCGTAGTCGTAGCTGGTGACGTCGGGCTCGTAATTTTTGCCGTTGGAGTTGGCGCCGTTCATCCAGCCGAAGCTGGTGCCGCCGTGAAACATGTAGAGGCTGATGGAGTAGCCCTGGCGGAGGGTCCAGTCGAGGTCGGCAACCTGCTGATCGGTGTTGGTGTGGGCGTGCGGAGCGCCCCAGTGATCGAACCAGCCATCCCAGTACTCGCTGTTGAAGAAGGGGCCACTGGGGCGCAGTTTTTTGAGGGTCGCAAAACCCTTTTTCGCTTCGCCGGGGCCGTAGTTGATGGCTGCGGGTAACTCAGGCAGGCTGCCGCGTGGAACCTGGTCGGGGCCGTCGGCGGTGTAGAGCTGCGACTGGGTGAATCCGGCATCGACGAGGTCGTGATGAATGGCTTCCATGTAAGCGTGGTCGTCGCCGTAGGAGCCGTATTCATTTTCCACCTGGGTGAGGATGATGGGACCGCCGTTGCCGATCTGGAGGGGAGCAACCTCTTTGCCGAGGCGGAGGAGCCAGGTGCGCGCTGCGTCAAGGAATTTTGGGTTGGTGGAGCGGACGACCATGGATGGATCTTTGAGCAGCCAGGAGGGGAAGCCGCCGAATTCCCATTCCGCGCAGGAATAGGGGCCGGGACGGAGGATGACGTAGAGGCCTTCCTGCTGGGCTTCGCGGATGAACTCGGCGATGTCGAGATTGCCGGAGAAATCGTATGTGCCGGGCTGGGGCTCGTGGGCGTTCCAGAAGACGTAGGTGGTGACGGCATTGAGGCCCATGGCTTTGGCCATTTTCAGGCGGTCGCGCCAGTACGCGCGGGGAATGCGGGCGTAGTGCATTTCTCCGGAGATGATCTGGAAGGGCCTGCCGTTGAGGAGGAAGCGGCCATCGGCAACGCGGAAGGATGGCTGTTGGGCACGCGCGGGATGGAGAGGGAGGAAAGCGAGGAACGCGAAGACTACGCAGAGGAGAGAGGGCCGGAGAAGAGAGGATGAGCGGCGCATGATTCCTGAAAGACCGGTCAAAAGGCGAGAAGGACGCGGCGGAGTAGCAAGAGTGCGGGACTGACGATGACACCGATGACGCGACCGCCGACGAGAAAGATGAGGATGAGACTGACGATGCCGAGCTGATCGTAAATGCGCAAGGCCTTGTAAGGGAGAAAGTGGCGGAAGACGTGAGAGCCGTCGAGGGGTGGGAGCGGTAGCAGATTGAAGGCGGCCAGGATGAGATTGAGGACGATGGCGAGATAGAAGAGGAGGACGAGCGGGACCAGAGTGGGGCTGGAGGCAAGTAAGTTGTCGCTGATCTGGCCAGTGGCGGCGATCTGGTGCACGATGGCAGCGCCTAAAGGGCTGGTACGTGAGACGAGGAGCAGGACGAGGGTGGCGGCGATGGCGGCGAGGATGTTGCTGCCCGGGCCGGCGATGGTGGTGAGGATGTCGTCGCGGGTAATGTTTTTGAAATTGGCGGGAGTCACCGGTGTTGGCTTGGCCCATCCGAAGAGGAAGCCGGGGCTGATGAAGAGCATGATGGCCGGCAGGATGATGGTGCCCCAGAGGTCGATGTGCTTGATGGGGTTGAGGGTGACGCGGCCGAGCATGCGAGCGGTGGGGTCGCCGAGGCGCGAGGCCATCCAGGCGTGCGCAGCTTCGTGCAGGCTGAGGGAAAAGAGCAGCACCGCGAACTCGAAGATCGCGATGATGATGCGGTTGGGATCCATCGGAGGGTTCGAGTCTGATGGTATCAGGGAAGTAGCGCGCACTTCGCGGCGCTCAGAGCTTGTTTAGGGCAGGGTCACGAGAAAATCCCCACCCTGCCAACATCCGGCAGGATGGGGCACCCGTTCGATGGATGGGCCCGTTTGAATTATTCGTTGGGAGGGAGTTCGACGCAGGGGCCTTCGCCGGTGCGATCTTCGAAGCGCTGGGCTTCGTCGAGGCCCATGATTTTGCGGGCGGGAACGCCTCCGGCAATGGTGCGGTCGTCGAGATTGTGGGTGGCGACGGCCTGGGCTCCGAGCATCGCTCCTTTACCGACGCGGACGCCGGGCATGACGAGGGAGCGGTAGGTGACGCGGGCGCCGGGGCCGACTTCGGTTCTGCGGTGCTCGATGATGCAGGCTTCGATGGGATCGTGCGCGTGGGAGAAGACGGCGGCGTGTTCGGAGATGGAAGTGCCTTTGCGGATGACGAGCTCGCCGCGATCGTCGAGCAGGACGTGGTTGTGGATGATGACGTCGTCTTCGAGGGTGAGGTTGTAGCCGAACGTGAACTCGACGCCGTGGTAGATCTTTACGTTTTTGCCGATGCTTTTGAAGATGTGCTTGCCGAGCATAGCGCGGAGGCGGAAGCCGAGCCAGTGATTGAGCGCGACGGGGGAGCGATCAAACATGCGCCAGAACCAAACGAGGGGCTTGATGAGGGCGTAGCGTTCGGCGTCGATGTCGCCGTAGTACTCGGGCTCGAGGGTGACGTTGGCAGGGTCGAGCGAAAGCTGGAGGACGTTGAAGGGCAGCTCGGTGGTGAGGGTGAAGTTGAGGCGGCCACCGTGGGGGCGTCCGAGCATGAGCTGGTGGAGAGTGTCGCGCACGATTTCGCCGCGAAGAGCAATATTGGTGTGCCGGGAGAACTCGTCGTCGAGGGAATCGACCCAGCGGGTAAAAATTTCTTTGGCTTCGCGGGTGGGCTCAATCTCGCGGTATTGATAGCGGGGCATACTTCATAGACTAATCGGCAAGGCCCATAGTTGCAGAAGGTGGGACGCGAGCTGAGTTGGCAATTGCAGGGTGAGCAATCCTGGGATACATTTGGCGCACAGCAGTTGGGAAAGGGACGAAGAGGCAACTATGGACGAGACAGCTGAAGTGCCGGTGAAGAGAAGCTATGCGAGTTTACTGGTGGCGGGGCTTGCAGTGGCGGTGCTGTGCGCGATCGCGGGCCTGGTGTGGAGTTACAAGCTGGCGGCGCGGCTGACGAATGCAGAGGCGCAGGTGGCGACGGCGCAACAGCAGAATCAAAAGCTGGCGACGGCGCTGGACCAGACCAATGCGCGGCTGAAGGTGACGACCGAAACTCTGGGACAGTCGCTGGGGATGACGCAGAAGCAGCTGGAAGCCAAGGCACAGGACTTACTGACGCGACAGCAGGCGGATGCGAAACAGCTGCAGGCGGCGCAGCGGCAGATCAGCACGGTATCGAACGACGTAACCGGTGTGAAGACCGATGTAGGCGGGGTGAAGACCGACCTGAGTGCCACGAAGACGCAGCTGCAGGGGGACGAAGCGGCGATGCAGTCGATGAAGGGCGACATGGGCCAGCAGAGCGGGCTGATCGCGACGAATGCGAAAGAGCTGGACCTGCTGAAACATAAAGGTGACCGCAACTATTACGAATTCGTGCTGGACAAGAATCAAAAGAAGGCTGTAGCGACGGTGGCGCTGGAGTTGAAGAAGTCGGATCCGAAGCACAGCAAGTTCACGCTGGTGGTGTACGCGGACGACAAGCAGATTCAGAAGAAAGATCGGAATCTCGATGAGCCGATCCAGTTCTACACGGGGAAGGATCACCTGCTGTATGAGCTGGTGGTGAACAACATCGACAAGAACCAGATCAGGGGATACATTGCGACGCCGAAGAGCGCGCCGGTACCGGTGACGACTTCGGGACAGTGAGAAGTCAGGGGGTAGGGGATAGGGGATAGGGGATAGGGAGCAGAAAGACCGGGCCGGGGAGGGGGTCAGACCTTTCCCTGGCTTTTGTTTTTGCCGCTAGGCGATGGCGCAGATGGCGCACGCGAGCAGCAGGGCGAAAATCACGAGACGTTTCATGGGTCGCAAATTCTGGCGGAAACATCTTCCGCCCAATAGGCGACTGTGCGCAGTAGCACGATTGGGGGAGCGGGTGGGTCCCGGGTGCCGGTGGGGGATGACCGTGGTGGGACGGGGGATGAAGGGCGCGTCGCTACAATCGGAAGCGTGAGTGAGCGCGGGGACTTTACCTTCGGGCAACGCGTGGTGCTGTGGGTGGTTCCGAAGCTGACGGCGTTGCTGCTGGCGGTGATTGGGTCGACGCTGCGGTTCGAGGTGATTGCCGAGGAGGGCGTGGTTCCGGCAACGCCGCCGGCGAGGGGAATTTTCTGTTTCTGGCATCGATGCACGCTTCCGGCGGGATGGTACTTCAGGAAATTCCGCTGCTCCATTTTGATCAGCCAGAGTTTTGATGGGGAGTTGATTGCGCGGACGCTGGGACTGCTGGGCTATAACAGCGTGCGCGGATCGAGCTCGCGGGGTGGCGCCACGGGGCTGATAGCAATGCGCGATGTGGTTGCAAAGGGCGAGCCGGTGGTTTTTACCGCTGACGGGCCGCGCGGGCCGATTTACGAGACAAAGTTTGGGCCGGTGAAGCTGGCGGCGATGACCGGCGAGCCGATGGGGTGCTTTTATCTGCTGCCGGCGCGGGCGTGGGCGATGCGGTCGTGGGATCGGTTTCTGGTGCCGCTTCCCTTCTCGCGGGTGGTGGTGAGCTGGGCTCGGGCGGTGGCTGCTCCAGGGGCGGATGCGAATGCGGCGGCGCTGGAGGCGGTGCGCGTGGAGTTGAATGCGGCGCTGGAGCGGGCGCGGCTACGGGCTGAGGAATACATCGCAAAGCGGAAGTAGAATCGGCGTTGGATGCTGGTTTCGGATTTCGATTTTGAACTGCCTGAAGAGCTGATTGCGCAGGAGCCTGCGGCGGATCGTGCGGGGTCGCGGATGCTGGCGCTGGATCGAGCTTCCGGGACGCGGGCTCGGCCTGGGGCCGATCCGTGGCAGAACCGGCAGTTTCGGGAGCTGCCTTCTCTGTTGGGGCCTGGGGATTTGCTGGTGCTGAACGACAGCCGCGTGATTCCAGCGCGGCTGTTTGCGCATCGCGCGGGATTGCACACGCAGGCACAGCATGAAGCAACGGGGCGGGTGCAGGTGCTGCTGGCGGAGCAGCTCTCCGAGTGGGAGTGGAAGGCGCTGGTACGGCCGGGGCGCAAGGTGCTGACGGGCGAGGTTCTGGATTTTGGGGACCTGCGAGCCGAGGTGATCGCGCACGGGGAGTTTGGGGAGCGGACTTTGCGGTTCGCGCCGCTGGCGGATTTTTTTGGCGTTGTGGAGCGGCTGGGACACATGCCTCTGCCCCCGTATATCCATCGTGAGGATCGGGCCGGCGATCGGGAACGGTATCAGACGGTGTATGCGCGGGAGCGCGGATCGGTTGCTGCTCCGACGGCCGGGCTGCACTTTACGCCGGAGGTTCTGGAGGCCATTGAGGCGCGAGGCGTGGAGATTGCGCGGGTGACGCTGCACGTGGGACTGGGGACGTTTCAGCCGGTGCGGGTGGAGCGCGTGGAGGATGTGCGGCTACATGCGGAGCGGTACACGATTTCTGCCGAGACGGCTTCGGCGTTGAACGCTGCGCGGCGCGAGGGGCGGCGGATTGTGGCGGCGGGGACAACGACGGTGCGGACTTTGGAACACTGCGCGCTGCTGGATGCAGAGTTTGCGCCGCATTCGGGATCGACGAGTATTTTTATTTCGCCGGGATTTGAATTTCAGGCGGTAGGCGCGCTGCTGACGAACTTCCATTTGCCACAGTCGACGTTACTGATGCTGGTATGTGCGTTTGCCGGGCGGGAGCGGGTGCTGGCGGCTTATCGGCATGCGGTGGAGGCGGGGTATCGATTTTTTTCGTATGGGGACTGCATGTGGATCGAGTAGCGCGGCAAGGGCTGAAGCCCGTTCTCTCTTCGAGCGGCGGGCGGGCGCGAGTCAACTCGTGCCCTGATCCAAAAGCTCAGGGACTGAAGGCCATCAACTCCAGCCGTGGTGCGCGCAGCCTGCGGAAGAAATCATCCCTCAGCGGCTAAAGCCGTGATCCCTTTGCGAGCTTTACGGCACGGCCAAAGGCCGTGCCCCTTCAAAACAGATCCTGTTTCGCAAGCTGTAAAGTCACGCCCTGTTGCAAGGCACAAGGGCTAAAGGCCGTTCTCTCTTCGAGCGGCGGGCGGGCACGAGTCAACTCGTGCCCTTTGCACAACCTGTACGGTGAGGCTTTCCCAGCCAGCCCACTGCATTGCCTTACCACGCCAGCCTGATTTGGCGATCGCTGTCTCACCAGATTTTGCAGGCTTTGGCGCTGACCATGGGTTGGCCCGCTTTGCAGCTGAAGGCCTGCTGAAACTGCGGCAGATTCGCGACGATGCCGTTGACTCGATATTTGCCGGGTGAGTGGGGATTGGTGACGGCGCTGACGCGGAGATTCTCCGGACGGTTGTTTTCGCAGGCCCACTGCGCGTAGCCGATGAAGAAGCGCTGGTCGGGGGTGAAGCCGTCCTTCGATTCCAGATGCATGGCCTCGGTTTGTTTCTTCCACGCGAGGTAAGCAAGGAGCGTACCGCCGAGGTCGGCGACATCTTCGCCGCTGGTGAGCTTCGAGTTGATATGGATGTCGTCGACGATGACGAAGTTTGCGTACTGGTCGCGCTGGCAGTTGATGCGATCTTCGAAGCCTTTGGCGTCGGCGGGAGTCCACCAGTCGCGAAGATTGCCCTGGCCGTCGAACTGGCGGCCTTCGTCGTCGAAGCCATGAGTGAGCTCGTGGCCGATAGTGCCGCCGGTGTCGCCGTAGTTGGGTGCGTCGTCCTCTTTGGGATCGTAGAGCGGAGGCTGAAGGACCCCGGCGGGGAAATTGATGTCGTTCATCTGCGGATCGTAGTAGGCGTTGACGGTAGGAGGCGACATCAGCCATTCGCTTTTGTCGACGGGCTTGCCGACCTTGGCCCACTCGCGCTTCTCGTTGAATACGTGTCCCCGGGTGACGTTGCCGTAATAGTCTTTGGGCTCGATCGAGAGCGAAGAGTAGTCGCGCCATTTGCTCGGATAGCCGATTTTGTTGTCGACATGGTGCAGCTTAGCGATGGCGGCCTGCTTGGTGGCGGCGCTCATCCAGTCGAGGTTCTCGATTTCGTGCTGCATGGCCTGCTCGATCTGCTCGGTCATGACGAGGACGTTTTGCCTGGTTTGGGGCGAGAAGTTGCGGGCGACGAATTCCTGGCCGAGAGCTTCGCCGAGCAAACGGTCGACCTGACCTTCGCAGCGCTTCCAGCGGGCGGGCATCTGCGGGACACCGCGCATGTATTTCGAGTAGAAGTCGAAGCGGGCATCTTCAAAATTGCTGGAGAGGCCTGAGGCGGCGTTGTTGAGTGCGTGGATGCGGAGATAGGCCTTGATGTTATCGAGAGGCTCAGTGGCAAGCTCGGTTTGGAGCGCGGCGAGGAACTTCGGCTGCGCGACATCGACATTGGCGAGGACGGATGCGGGGACGTTTTCCTGTTTGAGATAGGCGCCGAGCTCGAGTGCGGGAGCGATGGTGTCGACCGCGTCGATTTTCATGGGATGGTACGTGTTGTACGGATCGCGGCGCTCGACGCGGGTAAGAGATGCGGTGGCGAGCGCTGTCTCAATCTTCATGGTGGCGGCAGCGTCCTGATCGGCCTGCGCCTGCGATTCACCGGCGAGCACGAGCAGGTGCGCCATGTAGGCAACGTAATGCTGGCGGGTGTCCTGATTCTTCGCGTCGGTCTTGGTGTAGTAATCGCGGTCGGGAAGGCCGAGGCCGCCGACTTCGATGTTAGCGATCATCGTGCCGGCGTTCTTTGGATCGGGCTCGGGACCAGCGTTGAGGAAGTAGAGGCCGCGCTGATCGGCGCCTGAACGGAGGAAGGCGGCGAGATGGTTGCGGTCGGAGATGGCAGCGATGCGGTCCAGCTCAGGCTGGAGGGGCGCGAGGCCGCGGGCGTCGATGGCGTCGGTATCCATGCAGGCGGCGTAGTAGTCGCCGATTTTTTGTTGAGCGGGGGTGCGGTGGGTGAGCTTCGCGTCTTCTTCGAGAATGCCCCAGAGGAACTGGCGGTTTTCGTCGGAGAGCTTCGCGTATACATCCCACGCGGCCTGGTCGGCCGGGATGGGATTGTTCTTCATCCAGCCGCCGCAGACGTATTGATAGAAATCGACGCAGGGGTCAGCGGTGCGGTCCATGTCGGCCACGTCGAGCGAGGGCGAGTAGGGCAGAGCGGTGAGCGGATGCTCGGCGGGGGCAGGAGCGGATTGCGCGAAACACGCGGGAAGAAAGGCCGCGGCGAGGGCCAACGGCAGGAGGCAACGCATCATGGGTGATTCTCCGTTCGGGGCATTATAGGGCAGCGAGGATGCGGCTGGGGCGGGGCCGATGAGGCGGTGGTGAGGGGATACACTCGAATTCGTGGCTGAAAAAGCGAAGCAACCAACGATTTTTTTGCTGGACGCGATGTCGTTCATCTTTCGCGCGTATCACGCGATGCAGCGGTCGCGGCCCATGTCGACCCGAACGGGCGTGCCGACGGCGGCGACGTATGTGTTTGTGAACATGATCAACAAACTGCGCCGGGATTTTGGGCCGGAGTATTTTGCCGCGGTGTTCGACGTGAGCGGGCCGGTGTTTCGCGACGAGCGGGCACGCGGGATGACGGTGAAGAAGTACAGCGCGGAGACGCAGAAGTTCGAAACGGTGGAGACGGGGGGATACAAGGCGCATCGTGAGGCGATGCCACCGGACCTCGCACAGCAGTTGCCGTATGTGCGGCGGTCGCTGGAGGCTTTCAGGATTCCGATCCTCGAAGCGCAGGGATTTGAGGCCGATGATGTGATCGGAACCCTGGCGGATAAGGCTGCCAGGGCAGAGTATCCGGTGTTTGTGGTGTCGAGCGACAAGGACATGATGCAGCTGGTGAACGATCGGGTGAAGATCCTGAACCCGATGAAGGACAACCTGGTGCTCGATCGCGAGAAGGTGATTGAGGTGCTGGGCGTGCCGCCGGAGAAGGTGATCGACGTGATGGCGCTGCGCGGCGACTCGATCGACAACATTCCTGGAGCGCCAGGAATTGGCGATAAGGGGTCGGTGGAACTGATCCAGCAATTCGGCAGCGTGGAAGCGGCGCTCGACCGCGCGGAGGAGATCAAACGGAAAACGTATCGCGAGTCGTTACAAAATAACCGCGAGGCGGTGATGCTGAGCAAGGAGTTGGTGACGATTCATTGCGAGGTGCCGCTGGAATTCGATCCGGAAGCCATGCGGACGCAGGAGCCGGATGTGGAGGCGTGCCGGACCCTGTTCACAGAGCTGGAATTTACGACGCTGTTGCGGGAGCTGGCGCCCGCGGTGCAGACGACGGCGGTGGAGTATGTGCTGGAGCCGACGGCGGAACAGCTGGCGGCGTTTCTGTCGCAGGCGACGAGGGAAGGATTTGCGCTGGCACTGCCGGCGAGTGAGCTGGAGGCAGCGGCGGAGCAGGTGAGCGAGCAGGAAACCGAGGCGCTGGAGGAGCGCGAGCCGGAGTTGAAGACAATGTCGTTGCTGGATCTGGTGGACGCGGCAGAGGCGCAGTGTGCGACGGCTCCTGTGGCGGCGGAGTGCAGGATTGGCGTGGCAGTTGGTACGGAGGGTGCGATGCTGGCGCCGCTGGAGTCGGTGCGGGCGTTGCTGGAGGACGCGAAGGTTCCGAAGCAGATCCACGATTTGAAGGCGGCGCTGCGTGTGCTGGAGTCGCATGACGTTGCGCTGCGGGGCGCAACGGACGACGTGATGCTCTACTCCTATTTGGTTAACCCGACGCATGCGACGCATCGGCTGGGGGATGTGGCGGCGCGATTTGGAGGCGGACCTCCGCGCGAGATGGGGGAGCGGGCGCTGGCGGAGGCGGCGTATCTGGCGCACACGCTGACGAAGATGATGCGGGACGAGGTCGATACGCTGAGCGAGCGACGCGTGTATGAGGATATCGATCTGCCGCTGGTGCCGATTTTGCTGGCGATGGAAAAGGCGGGCGTGCGGATCGATTCGGCGGAGTTGTCGCGAATGTCAGCGGGCCTGTCGAAGGAGATGGAGCGGGTGGGCGAAGAAGTTTTTTCGCTTGCCGGACACCGGTTCAACATCAATTCGCCGAAGCAGCTGGGCGATGTGTTGTTTAACAAGATGGGATTGCCGCGGCCGCTGAAGTACGGCAAGGGCAAGGTGATTTCGACGGCGCAGGATGTGCTGGAAGAACTGGCGGAGCATAACGATGTGCCGCGGCTGGTGCTGGAGTATCGACAACTGGCAAAGCTGAAATCGAATTACGCCGATTCCCTTCCCCTGCTGGCCGATCGCGAAGGGCGCGTACACACGACCTTCAATCAGGTGGGAACGGCGACGGGGCGGCTGTCGTCGACGAATCCGAACCTGCAGAATATTCCGATCAAGACGGAGCTGGGGCGGGAGATTCGCGCTGCGTTTATTGCAGCGCCTGGTTGCGTGTTGCTGTCGGCGGATTATTCGCAGATCGAGCTGCGGTTGCTGGCGCATTTTTCTCAGGACCCGTTGCTGGTGAATGCGTATCAGACCGAGCAGGACATTCACACGCTGACGGCCGCGGAAGTGTTCGGGGTTCCCGCGGAAACGATGAGCAAGGAGACGCGCAATCGGGCGAAGGCGGTGAACTTTGGGATTGTGTACGGGATTTCTCCGTTTGGGCTGGCGGCGCAGCTGGGGATTGAGCAGAACGAGGCGCGGCTTTATATCGAAACCTACTTTGAGCGCTATGCAGGGGTGCGGTCGTACATCGATCGCATGCTGGAGGAGACGCGGCGGGAGCAGAAGGTGCGGACCATGTTTGGGCGGGTGCGGCCGATTCCGGACATCCAGAGCCGCAACGCGAATCAGCGGGGATTTGCGGAGCGGACGGCAATCAACACGCCGCTGCAAGGCACGGCGGCGGACCTGATCAAGCTGGCGATGATTCGGATCGATGCACGGTTAGCGAAGGAGAAGCTGAAGTCGCGGATGACCCTGCAGGTGCATGACGAGCTGGTGTTCGATGTTCCGAAGGATGAGATTGAGCCGATGAGCGCGCTGGTGCGGCATGAGATGGAGCATGTGGCCGAGCTGAGCGTGCCGCTGGTCGCGGATGTGGGTGTGGGCGGGAACTGGCGGGATTTGAAGTAGCCGAACGGAACGTTACTTTTTGGCGGGGAAAGCAATAGCAGCAGCGCTGAAGAAAACGCTGATCGACCTAAACTAAGCCCGCCTTCTTACAAAGGGTGCAAGCGGCGACGCCGGAGATCGGCCCGGGAGATTGGGCCGACGGTCTGCAGTCCGCCTGAAAACGACCTACGGGCCGTTCCGATGAAGGAGGCAGGCCGCGCTGCGCACCCGCAGCCATGGACAGAAAACCTGCCTAACACGAAACGCCGACACGCATTGCCATTCCATTGGCCATTGACTGGCGCTTTGTAATGGCAATCGTGATCCTTGTGGTCTTCGTGCTGCTGATGAAGTAGCACCAACCTCCCGGGAGGGACACCACCTTCCGGGAACTACTTCTTCGAGGTCAGTATAGCGCTGAGAGGCCAGGTGGTAGGGGTTTTCTGTGCCGGGCTCGTTGCGTTTGTCCCGTTTTGGGACGTATACGGTCAGGCGCCGAGTTCGGCCTGGATGGCGGCGGCGATGCGGTCGGCGTGGCGGCGCATGGCTTCTTCGGATTCGGCTTCGATCATGACGCGGGCGAGGGCTTCGGTGCCCGAATAGCGCACGACGACACGGCCCGATTCGGCTAACTCGGCTTCGGCGGCACGAATTGTATCTGTGACTGTGGCAATTTGGTCGAGAGGTTTCTTCTCGCGGACGCGGATGTTGACGATGACCTGGGGGAAGACCTTGAGGTCGGCGATCAGATCGTGGAGCGGGCGGCCCGAGCGACGGACAACGTCGAGGACGACGAGGGCGGTAAGCAAGCCGTCGCCGGTGGTGGCCAGATGCGGGAAGAGGATGTGTCCGGATTGTTCGCCGCCGAGCGAGGCTTGCTCCAGCTGCATGCGCTCGAGAACATATTTATCGCCGACCGGAGCGCGGAGCATGCGGATGCCATCGCGGCGGAGGGCGGCTTCGAGGCCCATATTGGACATGGTGGTGGCGACGACGGTACCGTTGCGTAGCAGCGCTCGCTGGTTCATATCGCGGGCGGCGAGAAGCATGACTGCATCGCCATTGACCACGTTGCCGTGGGCGTCGGCGAGCATGGCGCGGTCGGCGTCACCGTCCAGCGTGACGCCAAGGTCGGCGTTGAGTTTTTTGGTTTCGGCGGCGACGACGTCGGGATGGAGTGCGCCGCATTTGGCGTTGATGTTGCGGCCGTCGGGCGCGGCGTGGGTGAGATGGATGGTTCCGCCGAGATGGGCGAAGAGCTCAGGAGCGATGGCGGATGCGGCGCCGTTGGCGCAATCGACGACCACACTGAGGCCGTGGAGATTGAGCCCGGGAAAAGCGGAGCGGAGGAACTGCTCGTAGTCCTCGCGGAATTTCTCATTGACTGCGAGAGCCGCTCCGGTAGGCGGGGCGGCGTCGACACTTTCGAGGCGGCGAAAGATCTCGGCCTCGATGCGGAGCTCGGTTTCGTCGGGTAATTTGTAACCGTCGCTGCCAAAGACTTTGATGCCGTTGTCCTGCCAGGGATTGTGGGAAGCGGAGATGACGATACCCGCGGAAAATCCATGCTGGCGCGCAAGGAAGGCAATGGCGGGGGTGGTGACGACACCGGCGTTTTCGACTTTGGCGCCGCCTTCGGTGAGCCCGGCTGCAATGGTGGCGGCGATCCAGGTGCTGGACTCGCGTGTATCCATACCGAGGATGACGCGGGGATGGTGATGCGAGCCATTGAGCTGATGGGCGAGCGCGAGACCCACGGCGTAAATGGTCCTGGCATCGAGGGGGGCTTCGCCGGCGACTGCTCGAATACCGTCTGTGCCAAACAGCTTTCTCATGAGCCCTGCTTTTCCTTCTCGACCTGGGTTACGCGGCTGCGGAGACGGCCACGAGCGAGACGAGTGAGGATCGACTGACCTTCTGTGATGTTCTCTGTATCTTTTATCAGCACGCCACGGTCGTCGTATACAAGGGCGTAGCCGCGGCTGAGCACGGCGAGCGGGGAGAGCGCGGTGAGATGGCGGGCGAGGGAGGATTCGCGATCGCGGAATCCGCGAAGGTGGTCGCGCTGGGTGCGGGTGAAGCGAGCTTCGAGTGAAGCGAGGCGTTCACGGGCGAGGGTGGTGCGGGCAACGACATCCTGTCGAAGAAGGCGGTTCGCGAGTAGCTGCAGTTTATCGGCAAGGCGGCGGTGTTTCGTGCGCCACAGGGATTCGACGCGGAGCGTGAGGTCGTCGACGCGTTGCTGGCGGCGGCGCAGCTGGTCGCGTTCACGGCTAAGGATGGATTCGACACGAATGCGGGCGAAGGCGTTCGAGGCCTGCATCAGGCGATAGCGCGCGGCGCGGAGGAGGCGCTGATCGAGGGTGTAGACGCGGTCGGCGATGTTGTGGAGGGCGGAGGTGACGAGCTCGGCGGCGGCGGAAGGTGTGGGAGCGCGGAGGTCGGCGACGAAATCGGCGATGGTGAAGTCGGTCTCATGTCCAATGGCGGAGATGACAGGAAGTTCAGAATTGAAGATGGCATCGGCGAGGAATTCGGAGTTGAAGGGGGCGAGGTCTTCGAGGGAGCCACCGCCGCGGGCGATGACGATGAGGTCGACGGTGTGGCTGCGGTTGAAGTAGGCGATGCCGGCGGCGACTTCGGCAGCGGCGGCTTCTCCCTGAACGAGCGCGGGATAGAGCAGGACGTGGAGGCCGGCGTGGCGGCGATTGACGATGTTGACGAAGTCGCGGATGACGGCGCCGGTGGGCGAGGTGACGATGCCGACGCAGTGGGGAAAGGCCGGGAGTGGCTTCTTGCTGTCGGGGTCGAAGAGGCCACGGGCTTCGAGGCGCTGCTTGAGTTGTTCGAAGGCGATCTGGAGCGAGCCGGCACCGACGGGTTCGAGGAATTCGGCGACCAGCTGCATTTGGCCGCGCTGCTCGTAGATGGAGATTTTGCCGCGGAGCAGGACGTGGAGGCCGTCGGCGGGCTTGAAGCGGAGGAGCGAGGCTTGCTTGCGGAAAAGGACCGCGGGGAGCTGCGCATCGCCATCTTTGAGGGTGAAGTAGATGTGGCCGGAGGGGGCGGGGCGGAGGTTGGAGATTTCGCCTTCGACCCAGAGGTCGCTGTATTCGCGCTCGACGTGGAGGCGGACTTCGCCGACGAGGTCGCCGACTTTCCAGATGTGGCGGGCTACGGGCAAAGGCGCCGCTGCCTCAAAGGAGAGGCCGAGCTGGCGGCCAGGCTTCTGCTGCGGACTGGGCGGCGTGCTCACCATGGCTGAGTATAGAACCGCAGAATTTGAATTCGCAGAGGTTCGTGCGGATAATGGGCCATCTCTTTTATCGAGGACCATGGATGATCCGACGCATCGTTGTTGCTGTGGGTATTTGCCTTCTGTCTCTGAGCGCGGGAGCGCAGAGTTTCACGCTGCAGCAAGTCCTGAGCGCGCCGTTCAGCTCCGCACTGCAGGCGTCGCCCGCGGGTGGACGATTTTTGTGGATCGCGAACCAGCAGGGCAAGCGGAACATCTGGGTGGCTGAGGCGAGCGGGTCGGCATACACGGCGCATCGCGTAACCAGCGACGATGCGGACGATGGCGTGGATGTTGGGGACATAACGTGGACGCCGGATGGCGAGCAGATTGTCTACGCGCGCGGCGGGGATTTTGAGTTTCCGGAAAAGGCGGCGGCGAATCCTGCGATGCTGCCGGCGGGACTGGAGGAGGACATCTGGATCGTGGGCGCACATGGCGGCGATGCGCGGAAACTGGCGGAGGGCCAGGCGCCGGCGGTATCGCCCGATGGGGCGACGATGGCGTATCTGGACAAGGATCAGATATGGACGCTGAATTTGCGGGATACGGCGGCGAAGCCTGCGCAGCTTTTCCATGGGCGGGGCCGGCTGGGATCGCTCCAGTGGTCGCCGGATGGGAAGTGGCTGGCGTTCACGAGCGGGCGCGGGGATCACGGATTTGTGGGCGTGTTTTCATTTGCGGATCAGACGCTGCAGTATCTCGATCCATCGACGGAGATCGATCGCGAGCCGGTGTGGTCGCCGGACAGCACGCAGATTGCGTTTGTGAGGATTCCGCCGGATACGTCGGGAGTGGACTTTAAGCCCCGCCGGAGTGCGCAGCCGTGGTCGCTGCGTGTGGCCGATGTGAAAACGGGCGCGGGGCACGAGATTTGGCGCGCGCATGAGGGCCAGGGGAGCGTGTTTCACGAAACCGAAACTGAAGCGCATCAACTCTACTGGAGCGCAGGTGGGCACATTGTTTTCCCGTGGGAGGGGAGCGGTTGGGTTCATCTGTATTCCGTTGCGGCGAGTGGTGGAGAGGCGACGGAGCTGACGCCGGGTGAGTTTGAGGTGGACTATGTGGCGTTCAGCAAGGACCGGAAGACGCTGGTGTATTCGTCGAACCAGGACGATATCGACCGGCGGCATCTTTGGGAGGTAAGTGCGGACGGCGGGTCGCCGCGGGAACTGACGCATGGCGATGGCCTCGAGATCGTGCCGGCGATTGCTCCGGATGGAACGGTCGCAGTGCTGCGTTCGGATGTGCATGTGCCGATACGGCCGGCGGTGGTGGGAGCGGGCGGGACGTTGAAGGACCTGGCTCCGCAGATGGTGCCGGCGGATTTTCCTGGCGCGAAGCTGCTCACTCCGCAGCAGGTGATTTTCTCGGCTGCGGATGGGATGAAGATTCACGGGCAGCTGTTTGTGCCGGGGTCGGCAGAGGATGGGAAGCGGCATCCGGCGCTGGTGTTTTTCCATGGCGGGTCGCGGCGGCAGATGCTGCTGGGCTGGCACTACATGGACTACTACTCGAATGCGTACGGGATGAATCAATACCTGGCGAGCCTGGGGTACGTGGTGTTGTCAGTGAATTATCGGAGCGGGATTGGGTACGGTTTGAATTTTCGTGAGGCACTGAATTATGGCGCGGCGGGAGCGAGCGAGTTCAACGACGTGCAGGGTGCGGGGCTGTATCTGCGCAGCCGGCCGGATGTGGATGGCGCAAAGATCGGCGTGTGGGGCGGGAGTTATGGCGGGTATCTGACGGCGCTGGCGTTGTCGCGCGCGTCGGACATGTTTGCGGCGGGCGTGGATTTTCACGGCGTGCACGACTGGAATCTGGAGTTGGAGAACTGGCAGCCGAAATATGATCCGGACTCGGATCAGCAGGCGGAGCGGATTGCGTGGGAGTCGTCGCCGCTGGCGAGCGTGAAGACATGGAGGTCGCCGGTGTTGCTGATCCAGGGCGATGACGATCGCAACGTGCAATTTTCGCAGACGGTGCGGCTGGCGGCGGCGCTGCGGGCGCAGGGAACTCCATTTGAGGAGCATGTATTTCCGGATGAGATTCACGGATTCCTGCTGGAGCGGAGCTGGATCACGGCGTATGGGCTGACGGCGGACTTCTTTAACCGGAAGCTGAAGGGGCAGTAGCGGCGCGGCTCAATCCCGCGTCCATTGGGGGCGCGCATTCCTGAAGCTGTGCCCCTTCCATGTGGCCTGGCTCGGCTGTGGTGGCGATCACGGATGTGAATCGGGGAGATCCGGGCTGGGCCGTTTTCTAAAACGGGCTTGGGGAGTTACTTCGGGGCCTGCGTGGGGTCATTTATCTGGACAAAGTGCCGGCGGAAAGCGCTAGCTTCTTGCTGTGGGGTGAACCTGGCCATCGCTATGCAAAGTTCCGCCGCCAGGCCTGGTGGGTGTGGGTGATAGACCCGTCGGTTATTCGATAGTACGGCCGCCGATTTCGTAGGCGGCGCGAATCTCGTCAATACGATGGCGCGTGACGAGAATCATGCATCGGTTGATGACGATGGGCTGAATGGACCCGCCCTGGAGTTGCTGGCCGGCGGCGCTGCACTGGAGGTCGCGATATCTGGCCCACTCAGCCTCAGTGGTTTTGAGGTTGCCGATGGCGGTGGAGTCGTAGCGGAGTTGGCCCGCGTCGGAGCGTTTGTGGGCGTCGACGATGTCGGCCTCGAAGGCGAGGATGGCTCCGCGATAGAGGCGGTTCAGGTCCTGATCGACCTGCTTAAACTCGTTCGCGTAGCAGGTATCGAAGTCAACCTTAGCGGCGTTGGCTTCGCAGGGATCGTCGTAGGTGACGGGAGGAATCTGGGCGAGCGCCTTTTGGGTAGCGGGTGGCGGCATGGGGATCTGCACCGGCTTGAGCGGCGGCGGGATGACCGGCTTAGGGCCGCTGAATTGAGCGACGGCGAGCGAGGAGCAGCCCAGAAGCAGCAGGGCAGACAGGATGCGGTGAATAGCGGGCATACAGAAAGTCCAATCCAGTTGTAGCACCGGGCATAATAACTGGACATGGAGATCACGAGCCGTGACGCGCTGATTGTGGTGGATGTGCAGAATGATTTTTGCCCGGGCGGCGCGCTGGCGGTGCCGCGCGGCGATGAAGTGATCCCGATAATTCGGCAAATCGCGCCGCGCTTTGAGCACATCGTGCTGACCGAGGACTGGCATCCGCGAGAGCATTGCTCGTTTGCATCTCGCTATCAGGGAAAGAAGCCGCTGGATTTGGTCGAGGTGGGCGGTGGAGAGCAGCGGCTGTGGCCGGATCATTGTGTGCAGGGAACGCGGGGGGCGGAGTTGCACGCGGATCTCGGGCTGGAGCGGGCGGAATTGATTTTGCGGAAGGGATTTAGGAAGGACGTCGATTCGTACTCGGCATTTTTTGAAAACGACCGTACCACGCCGACGGGACTGGCGGGCTATTGCCAGGAGCGGGGGCTGGAGCGGATGTTTTTCGCGGGGCTGGCGTATGACTTTTGCGTTGGGTTTTCGGCCATCGATGCGCGGCGGTGTGGTTTTGAGGCAGTGGTGATTCGCGATGCGTGCCGGGGGATCGATGTAGCGGGGTCGGTGGCGCGGATGGAGGCGGAGTTTGGGAGGGATGGGGTTTGGGTGGTGGGGAGCGGGGAGATTTCTCTGAGCTGACGCGATGAAACCACAGCGCCGGACATGGTGGGCCGGCGAGTCGAGCGCGCGGGTTTTGAAGCCGCTGCTGTGGTTCAGTCCCGGAAACGGGGATTCAGGTTCAGCACGATCGATTCCTGGAGTTTCTCGGTGCGGGCTTCATGGGCTGGGAAGAGGGATTCGGCGCGGCTGATTTCTGCTTCAAGGAACGGGGCGAAAGAGGGCCAGGTTCCGAACAGGGAGCCACCGACGCGGCGTGCTTCGATGGTGTCGTCGGCATTGAGGAAGTAGGCGAGGTTCTCTTCGTAGGAATAGGGACCGCTGCCGAAGTGAAACTGGGAGGGGGAAGAGCGATATTGGCGGCTCCAGTTAAAGTTGGCGGCGCCGAGGTCGAGCGGCTGCCTTGCGGAACGGTTGCGCGGGGGAGTGGGGGCGCACATGCTGGGTGGCAGGCCGTACAGGCGGAGCTGGTAGAGCTCGGCTCCGTTAAGGACATTCATGATGCGCAAATAGGCGGGCGGGAAGATCAGTTGGCCACGGAGGCCGCCCGGTCGCGAGTTGAGGTAATAGAGGATCATGTGCTCGGTGATGCCGGGGTAGAGGACGAGCGCGTAGGCTTCAGGGCCGAGCTTCGGTCTGTGAGACAGGGAGATGTTCCCGGAGTCGGGGTCAAGCTGGGCGGCGGGATCGAGGAGGCGTTCTGCGAGCTGCCGGATGGGGAGCAGGTCACCGGAGAGGCTGTCGAGGCGTTCCTGGATGGTCTCGGACATGGCCAGCGTGTGAGTAGGATGAGCTTTTTGCTGTTGGCGCGCAAATTACGGGTGGGAGAAACCTTTGGAGTGTTGTGGTTTGACGAAGGGGGCTCGGGGCGGGACGCAGGGCGTGCTCGAGGGGTGGAGTCGAAGGAACAGCGTTCAATTGTCGACGTTCAGCGTTCAGAAGGTCCGCGGTGCAGACGCTGACGCGTGGGGCTCGGCAATGAAGGCGGGATCTCCGCTTTCGAGTGCTTCGGTCATCCAGGCGGCGGTGGACGGTTTGTCGTCGAGGTATGTGGCGGGGTCGAAGAAGTGGGTTTTCAGTTTCGTCATTCGATCCCCTGTAGGAGAGCCCTCTTATTCCGGTGCTTTTTGATGGTCGGTTGGGGTCCACATCCTGGCGGTAATGGTAGAAGATTTCCGCCTTTGACTCCGCCTTTTCCGTCGGGTGAATACATGGGGAAAGATTCGCTGTCGCCCAGATAAAAGATCGAGATGCGCGTTTCCACTGAGACAGCGTGGCTGTTCTTTTCGTAAGGCTTGTAATCTACTGCTTGACCGCCGTGAGGGACGGCGCTCTTAACTCGTCGAACCCACTTTCAAAAGTGGCATCTTTGACTTTGCCTGTTTCATCGATCTGACTTTGAGCATCACCATTG
This sequence comes from Acidobacteriaceae bacterium, assembly GCA_036490815.1. Lineage (GTDB taxonomy): Bacteria > Acidobacteriota > Terriglobia > Terriglobales > Acidobacteriaceae > Palsa-343. Next base: position 34,413 of record DASXDF010000062.1, on the reverse strand, counting down.
CGTTCGAACACCTGTTTGCAGGAGTCTTCGACACGGTGAGCGCGACGATAGTTTGCAGTCGAGCTGCCATGACCTTTTCTGGCACCGCTAATGGTTTGGGTGGAGCAGTTGTGTCCTGAGCCGGACAGCCTGCATAGGTCGTAATGCAGCAGCAGAGACAAAGCGCTGTAGGTTTGAAATATACGAAGCTTGGCACAATTACTGTATCTTGCGTCTCAATGAAAATCATGCGATCTGACTTCGACGGCGTTATCGCTCAGCGGCGTTAGGCGGGCGGCTTTTACGTGGATGACATTGTCCTGATTCTGGAGCGGACCTTCTACTAATAAGAAGCGCGAGCGGGTGACGGTGACCTGATTCTGCTCGTACATCTGCGGCGTGACGATGACGTTGGCGATGCCGGTCTCGTCTTCCATAGAGAGAAAGACGAACCCTTTGGCGGTGCCGGGGCGCTGGCGGGCGATGATGCAACCGGCGGCGCGGACCCACTGTCCATCGCGACAGCGGCGCAGGTCTTCAGCGGTGAGGACCTTTTGCGCGCGGAGCTCGGCGCGGCGGTAGCTCATGGGATGGCGGCCGGTGGTGAGTCCGGTGCCGGAGTAGTCGGCGACGAGGCGCTCTTCGGGGGACATTTGCGCGAGGGGCGAGGGGTCCTGGGGGTCGGCGAGGAGCGCGCCGGAGTGGGTGAGGAGCGGGCCTTCCGGCTTGCCGGCGCGTTCGACCTGCCAGAGCGCGTCGCGGCGGTGGCCGATGCCGGCAACGTTGTTAAGCGCGCCGATGTTGGCGAGGAGGGTGATTTCTTTTTTGTTGAGGGAGGGGACGCGGAGGGCGAGATCGTCGACGGAGGTAAAGGGGCCGCTGGTGCGGCGGGATACAACGATGGATTCGCCGACTTGCTGGCGGAGTCCCCGCGCATAGCCGAGGCCGAGGCGAAGAACCAGAGCAGAGTTTGGAGTTTGGAGTTTAGAGTTTGGTGGGGCAGCGGATAGCGTATAGCGTTTAGCGGATAGAATCGCAGGTCCCTCGGCTTCCCCTTTTCTAGCTTGAGCGAACTCGGGGTCAGCTCGGGATGACAACTCATGTTCGACGGTGCAGGGCCAGTCGGAGACCTGGACGTCGATGGGGCGGACTCTTAATCCGTGGCGTTGCGCATCTTTCACCAGCACGGCGGGCGCGTAGAAACCCATGGGCTGGTTGTTGAGGATGGCAGCGGTGAAGGCGGCGAGGTATTTCACCTTGAAGTACGCCGATGCATACGCGAGCAGCGCGAAGCTGGCGGCGTGGGACTCGGGGAATCCATAGAGAGCGAAGGAGCTGATGGCCTGGACGATTTCGTCCTGCGTGGCTGGGGCGATGTTGTTGGCGGTCATGCCGGCGCGGAGTTTGACTTCGAGATCTTTCATGCGTTGCCAGGAGCGGCGCATGCCGACGGCGCGACGGAGCTCTTCGGCTTCCGCTCCGGAAAAATTGGCGACGGTCATAGCAATGCGCAGAAGCTGCTCCTGAAAGAGCGGCACGCCGAGGGTGCGTTTGAGTACGGGCACGAGCGATGGATGGGGATAGGTGACCTCTTCCCTGCCCTGGCGGCGGCGCATGTAGGGGTGCATCATTTTTCCGACGATGGGGCCGGGGCGGATGATGGCGACCTGGACGACGATGTCGTAGAAGCGGTCGGGACAATTGCGCGGGAGGGAGGCCATCTGCGCGCGGCTTTCGATCTGGAACATACCAACGGTGTCAGCGCGCTGGAGAACTTTGTAGACTTCGGGATCCTCAGGCAGCTGCGCGAGGTCGATGTTTTCTTTGTAATGCTCGGGGATGAGGGTGAGGCAGTCTTTGATGACGGCCATCATGCCGAGGCCGAGGAGGTCGACTTTGATGATGCCGAGGTCGGCGCAATCTTCCTTATCCCACTGAACGACGGTACGACCGGGCATGGAGGCGCGTTCGAGTGGGACGACGCGGTTGAGCTGGCCCTGGCAGATGACCATGCCGCCGGAATGCTGGCCGAGGTGGCGGGGGAGATCCTGCAGGCGGACGCAGAGCTCGAGGTATTTGGCGATGCGCGGGTGCTCGATGTCGAAGCCGGCGTGGTGGAAGGAATTGGCCATGGTGTCCGATTCGCCGCGCCACTCCCACTGAGAGACGAGCGAGGTGAGGCGGCCGAGGGATTCCTGATCGAAGCCGAGAGCCTTGCCAACTTCGCGCGCGGCGGACTTGCCGCGGTAGGTGATGACGTTGGCCGTCATGGCGGCGCCGAGCTCGCCGTAGCGCTGGTAGACGTACTGGATGGCCTGCTCGCGTTTTTCTTCGGAGGGGAGGTCGAGATCGATGTCGGGCCACTCGCCGCGATTTTCGCTGAGGAAGCGCTCGAAGAGCAGCTCCATACCGACGGGGTCGATGGCGGTGATTTCGAGGGCATAGCAAACAGCGGAGTTGGCAGCGGAGCCGCGGCCCTGGATGAGAATGTCGTGCTGTTTGCAGTAGCGGACGATGTCCCAAACGATGAGGAAGTAGCCGGCGAAGCCGAGCCTGGCGATGAGGGCGAGCTCGTGGTCGATCTGCTTGCGGGCGCGGGCTAGCAGGGCAGGATCATTTTTTGCGCCGTAGCGACGGAGGATGCCTTCGTCGGTGCGCTTGCGAAGGAAGCTGTCCATCGATTCGTTGTCTGGGACGGGGTAGTGGGGGAACTCATAGCCAAGATCGTTGAGCTGGAAGGCGAGGCGCTGCGACAGCTCGTTGCTATTGGTGATGGCATCGGGGATGTCGCGGAAGAGCGCGGACATTTCTGCGGCGTTGCGCAGGTAGCGGTGGTTGTTGGTGGCAAGCAGACGGCCGGCGTGGTCGAGGTCGACGTGATGGCGGATGGAGGTGAAGAGGTCGAGGACTTCGCGGTCGCAGGGGTTGGCGTAACGGACGCCGTTGGTGGCGAGGACGGGGAGTTGGAGCGAGCGCGCGAGGCGGAGTGCGGCCTGGTTGCGGGCTTCCTGATCGCGGAGCTGGTGGCGTTGGAGCTCGACATAAATATTGTCGTGGCCATAGAGGGTGGTGAGTTGTTCGAGGAGCGCGCGGCCGGCGGTTTCGCCCCCTGCTGTGAGGGCTGCGGCGAGGGGGCCTTCGTCGCCACCGGTAAGACAGACGAGTCCACCTGAATATTGGGCGAGGTCGTCGTGGGTGGCAGCGCCTTCGGCTTTGGTGGTCTCACGCATTTTGAACTGCGTGATGAGCTGGCAGAGATTTTGATAGCCGGTGCGCGAGGCGCAGAGGAGGGGGAGGCGGGGACTGGCCAGATCCTTATTTAGAAGCTGCGGATTGGGGAGCCACGGAGAGGGGCTGAGGCGGGGGTCAAATGCGGATGTGGAGATTTCTGCACCGACGTGGGCACGGATTTTGTTGCGCTCCGCAGAGGTATGCATACGCGCAGAGCCGTAGAAGCCGTTGCGATCGAGGAGGGCGACGGCGGGGATTTCCAGTTCCAGGGCACGCTCGATGAGGTCCTCGGGCTGGGAGGCTCCTTCGAGAAAAGAGAAGGCGCTGGCGGCGTGGAGCTCAACATAGTTTGTAACGGTGTTGGTCACATATTTTTCTCAGGGATTAAGGCCTGGATTTTTGGGGGATTCGGGAGGTGCATTCTGTTGGCGATGGTGCGGGCCGGCGTTCCGAAACGGGACAAAGGACGGTACTGAAGATTCGAGTCCAGCAATGAGTTGTACGAGCAGCGCGGAGCAGGGGGATAGGCTTCTTGCTGTGGGGTGAACCTGGCCGCCCCCATGATTTTGCGGTTGGCTGGTGGTGGGTGGTGGGTTCGCGCTTGTAGTTGGCTGTGGTCATAGGTTTGTTTGGGCATTGGTTTTGTTGGGCATTGGTTTTGTTGGGCATTGGTCTGTTCAGGCGGCCATGCTGCAAATTCTGCGTCTGGCACGGCGTCAGGTTTGGTTAGTCATAGAGCTCCTCGATGCGCCAGTCGTCGATGGTTGCGGGGCGCAGGGGGTTGCGGGCGATCGCGCAGCTGATTATGGCTCCGGAGCTGGAGTGGGCGACGAGGTCCCATTTTTCGATGGACCAGCATTCGACGCCCCACCAGTTGCCGGAAAAAAACCACGGACCCCAGGCGCGCTCGACGGTGTAGCGCTGATTGCGAAAGACGAAGCTGGTTGGGCGACGCTGGTGAAGAGTGACAGTGATGGGTTCGGGCGGGCGAAGGCGACGCGCGGCGGTGCGGGCTTGTGCTTGCGGGATTGGGACGGGGGCGTTGGTTGCGGTTATGGGGACGGTGAAGGGGATGATGCGGAAGGCATCGGGGCGATGCGTGTCTTCGAGGACGGCGCGTCCGACGCGCGTATTGCCCTGTGCGGGATCAACGATGGCGCGGATGCGGGCGAGGGTGACGTCGAGGCGAGAGGGTTCGGGGAGTTGCGGAGAGAAGAGGCCGAGCTGGACTTTGCTGGTGCTGCCCGGTTCGGCCGTGAGCGCGATGGAGAGGATGGCGGCGGAGGGCGGGTGGGCCTGGAGATCGAGATGGAGGAGCTTGAGCCAGAGGCGACGGTCGTTGCCGGGGAGCGCGGGGCGGACGGTTCGGGTGTGCGTGCCGCCGCCTTCAAGGGCGAGGGTAACGGTGACGGAGGCGAGGGCGAGAATCTGCGCGGCTGCGCGGGCAATGAGGTGGTCGAGGAGAACGCCGAGGACGAACAGGAGTGAGTCGAGGATTTCGACGGGAGAGTCGAGGCCGATGCGCTCTTCAAGGGTGAAGGGCGGGTCAGAGGGGACGAGGAGGTGTGGGGCTTCTCCACGGGCAAGTTGGCGGAGGAGGCGGCCTTGCTGGCCGAGGCGGGCGATGAGTTCTTTTTCAGGCAGTGCGGCGAGAGCGCCAAGGGTGGCAATGCCCCAGCGGGCGAAGGTTTCCGCGTGGTCGGGGGTGAGGTTGAGGACGGTGAGGGGAAGTTGCTGGAGCTCGATGGCTTCTTCGTCCGGGGGGATGACGGCAGTGCTCCATCCAGCGAGCGGTGATGAGTTCGAGGTGGTGCGGGGGGTGAGGCTGCGGGCGAGGCAGATGGCGGCGTGTGGATTGACGCTGATGACGACGGCGGCGTGGAGACCGAGAGCGCGGGCGGCGTGGAGGAGCTTTTTGGCCAGTTTTTCGGGAGGGCCGATGAGTTTTTCTGTGCCGGCGATGTCGAGAATCGCGCAGAAGTGCGTGTCGGAGATGGTGTCAGACATTTGGCACAGGTTTGGGTTCGGTGTCAGACATTCGACACGGGGGGAGAATTGACCGGCGCACTGGAAGAGGGCGGTGTGGGCACTGGCTTCTTCTGCGAGGGAGCGTGGGAGGTGGGTGACTCCGGGGAAGACGTCGAGTTCGGCGCGGGTGGTTCCGGGTTCAATGCTAAGGGCGGCGGCGCGGGCGTTGCGGGAGCAAACTGTCTGACGCGGCGGAGTTCCTTCGAGGATGACGACGGGGGTGTCTTTCAGTTGGGGGCGAAGGCGGAGCATGGCCTGCGCGGGGAATTCGCGGACGTAGAGGCAGGCGTAGAGGGCAGTGATCATCGGCGGCCTGTTTTGGCTGGGTTAGCGGACTGGGTGGAAGACCAGGGAGTGGTGCTGTACCAGAGAATGCTGTGGTCGCTTTGGGGCGGCTTGCGGGAGGTGAAGTCGACAACTTTGGAAAAGCGCTCGCGAGCGATTTCGATGCGGTGTTCGGCGCCGGTGAGGACTGTGGTGGAACCGAGGTCGACCTGGCTGGGTTGGCAATGGAGAACGAGGCCGGCGCTCGATTTAGTGCAGGCATGTTGGGTGAGCAGGAGAACGCTGGCGTGCGTACGTTCAGCGGCGGCACGGTAGCGGAACCAGGTGGCGAGGGGGACGCGGAGCGCGAACTCAGGGGCGACGGAACCCATGTCGAGGACGATGGCGCTGAATCCTCCAGCCTGGAGGAGAAGGTCGGTGGCCCGGAGGGCCTGGTCCATCCTTGAGTACGGCTTTGGGACAGGGCGCAAGGGAGCAGGGCGTGGAGCGGAGCGCGGGTTGCAGGTTACAGGTTGCAGATGGTCAGAGTTTGGAGTTTGGAGTTTAGAGTTTGGGATTTGTCCGACGGGCGCGATCACGGGCATGACTTCCCTGCTCGGACGTCGGACTTTTGGCACCGGCGCATGCGCCTTCTCGACGATGCCGGGGAGGTTGAGTTGTTGGGCGGGGGAACCGCAGCGGATCCAGAGAAGGCGGTCGAGGTCGACACCGATGGCGGCGGCGGACTCGGGGTGGAGCGTGTCGGACACGTCGACCCAGGCGCAGACGCGTCCGACATTTGTCAGACACGCGACAAAGGAGAGCGCCAACGAGGTGCGGCCTGAACACTCGGGTCCGGCAAGTTCCGTGATGGCCCCAATGGGAAGGCCGCCGCTGAGGGTTTGATCGAGGGCGGGGATGCCGGTAGAGGCAGTGGGGCGGATGACGCGCGGCGCGGGCGTGAGCGCGGAAGGGATGCGGTCGGAGAGGGCAGCTTCGATTTGCTGGCGGAGCAGTTGTGCGGAGGGCATGGCGGAGGGCGGGACTTGCCGTCTTCGCCTTATATTCGCCTATCGGTAGGGGCGGCAGCAAGGGGGAAAAATCCACAGGCCTGGGGACGGACGCGCCCTTCGGTCAAATTCCGAACGCCTCTGGATATTTCACACGTCCTGCAACGCCATCCAGAGCACCGGGCTGCAGTTCCAGGGCCATGAAAGCCTCTGGAGGGAATGGACTTACCAGATGGCGAGCCTTCTCAGCGGAGAAGCCAAAACGTGGATAGTAGTTTGGCGAGCCAAGAACGATCACGATTGTTTCGCCCTTTTGATGGAGCCAATTCAGTCCATAACGGATCAGTTCTGCGCCGATGCCCTGCCGTTGTCGCTCCGGCAAGACGGCAACGGGTGCTAATGCCACCGCAGAAACGGACGGGCCAGTGGTCTCAATCCACATCCGGCTAAAAAGGATATGCCCGACGATTTGCTTTTCCCTCTCCGCTACAAACGACGCCAGCACGACATGCTCGCGGCGCAGGCGATCGACCAGATCGGCCTCGTCCTTCTGGCCAAAAGCTTTTTCATTGACGGAACGGACGGAGGCTAAATCCTCGGGGCTCTCGTCGCGCACGATCAGGGTCGTCATTCGTGCCCACAGAATACCTTTGCTTTCGAACCTTTGAACGCATCGAGCTCGCCGCGCCTTGATGCATTAGCATCGCTGCAGTGCTCACGCTTGAAACTCCCGTGCAATTTGTGAAGGGCATCGGGCCCGCGCTGGCCAAACTGCTGGCAGAGAAGGAGATTCTGACGGTTGAGGATCTGCTGATGCATCTGCCTTTTCGGTATGAGGATCGGCTGAATCCGCGAGCGCTGAATGAACTGAAGGCAGGGGAGACGGCGAGCGTGATCGGCGAGGTGCGCGGGGCGGCGCTGTTGCGCACCAGGCGGATGCCCATCTTTGAGATGACGGTGGGGCAGGGACTGCAATCGCTGAAGTGCATGTGGTTCCACGGGAAGTATCTTGAGGGACGGTTCCGGACCGGGCAGATGGTGGCGCTGTATGGGAAGGTGGAGGCGTCGAAGTCGGGGCGCGGATTCAAGATGATCCAGCCGCAGTTTGAGGTGCTGCCGGATGGGCAGGATGATGCGCTGGATCGGATCCTCGAGGTGGGGCGAATCACGCCGGTGTATGAGTCGCTGGGCGGGAGCAAGCTCGCATCGCGATGGATCCGGCGAACGATCTGGAACATTTTGGAGGAGCTGAAGGGTGGCGGGTTTGCGGAAACGCTGCCCGGTTCCCTGCCCGAGTCGGTGCTGAAGAGGCTGGAATTGCCAAGCCGCGAGGAGGCGCTGCGCGAAGTGCATTTTCCTCCGGCGGGAACGGCGATGGGGAAGTTGCAGAGTGCGGGGACACCGGCGCATCGGCGGCTGATTTTTGAGGAGCTGTTTTATCTGGAGCTGGGGCTTGAGGTGAAGCGGCGGAAATTCCAGGAGAAGACGGGGATCGCGTTCGAGACGAGCGAGAAGGTGCGGGCGGCGCTGCGGGAGATTCTGCCGTTTCATCCGACGGCTGCACAGAAGAAGGCGCTGGGAGAAATTGCGGGCGATATGCGGCGTGGCGTGCCGATGCGGCGACTGTTGCAGGGCGATGTGGGGTCGGGGAAAACGATTGTCGCGCTGCAGGCGATGTTGATCGCGATTGAGAACGGGCACCAGGCGGCGCTGATGGCGCCGACCGAAATATTGGCGACGCAACATTATTTGTCGGCGAAGCGGGTACTGGAGAAGGCAGAGCATAAATACCGGATCACGCTGCTGACGGGGTCGCTGGATGAGGATCGGAAGCGGGCGGCGCGACGGCGAATTTACCAGGGCGAAACGGACCTGGTGATTGGGACGCATGCGCTGATCGAGGAGAAGGTGGAGTTTGCGAACCTGGGGCTTGTGGTGGTCGACGAACAGCATCGGTTTGGCGTGCTGCAGCGGTTTCGGCTGATGAAGAAGGACAATGCAGAGCCGGATGTGCTGGTGATGACGGCGACGCCGATTCCGCGAACGCTGGCGTTGAGCTTGTATGGGGATCTCGATCTGAGCGTGCTGGACGAATTGCCGCCAGGACGGACGCCGATTGTGACGCGGCAGGTGGCGGATGATCGCTCGGATGAGGTTTGGGAATTTGTGCGGAAGCAGGTAAAGAAGAGGCACCAGGCGTATGTGGTGTATCCGGTCATCGAAGGTCCGAAGGATGATCAGCCGGAGCTGGATTTTGCTTTGCCCGACGAGGCACCGGAAGAGAGAACCGTCCCTCAGGGGCTAAAGCCCGGTTCTTCTCGGGCTGGTTACGGCACGGCTGAAGCCGTGCCCCTTCAAAGCAGGAAACGTTCGCCGACTGGTTATGGCACCCGTTCGACTCCGCGCCTCGCGGCGCTTCGCTCAGGGCAGGCTAATGAAGCCGTGCCCCTTCAAAGCGGGAAGCGTTCTCCGAAAAAGAACGCAGCAAAGGCGAAGACGGAAGCGCTGTTTCCAAAGCTGCCACTGAAGTCGGCAACGGATATGTATGAGCGGCTGCGGACGCAGGAGCTTTCTGGTTTGCGCGTGGGGCTGCTGCATGGGCGGCTGGATGCGGATGAGAAAGAAGTGGTGATGCGGCGATTCCAGCGCGGCGAGATCGATGTGCTGATCGCGACGACGGTGATTGAAGTGGGCGTGGATGTGCCCAATGCGACGGTGATGGTGATTGAGCATGCGGAGCGGTTTGGGTTGGCGCAGCTGCACCAGTTGCGCGGGCGTGTGGGGCGTGGCGGGGCGAAGTCGTACTGCATTTTGATGACGGGCGGCAAAATTTCAGCAAACGCCGAGGAGCGGCTGGCGGCGATGGTGCGGACGCAGGATGGGTTCGAGCTGGCGGAGCTGGATCTTGAGCTGCGGGGGCCGGGAGAATTTTTTGGGACGCGGCAGGCGGGGCTGCCGGATTTTCGGGTGGCGAATCTGGTGCGGGATCGCAGGCTGCTGGAGCTGGCGAAGGTGGAGTCGGCGCGATTTGTGCAGAGGGCAAGCGAGGAATCGACGCCGGAGGAGCGGCTGCGGGTGGCGGCACGCTTGAAAGATACGTGGCAGCGGCGGTACGGATTGGCGGAGGCAGGGTAGGTCATGATCCGCACGATTGCTGTCCAGGGATATCGATCGCTGCGCGATCTGATTTTGCCGCTGGGGCAGCTGAGTGTGATCACTGGCGCGAATGGCAGCGGCAAGTCCAGCGTGTATCGTTCGCTGCGCTTGCTGGCTGATGCGGCACAAAACGCCGTGGTGGCGTCGCTGGCGCGTGAAGGCGGGCTGACTTCGACGTTCTGGGCGGGTCCGGAGACGATTGCGCGAAGCGTTCGGCAGGGGCAGTACGCCGTGGAGGGCCTCGCGAAGCGTAAGGCGGCCAGTCTGAAACTTGGATTTGGCGGCGACACTTATGGCTACAGCATCGATCTGGGGTATCCTCCTCCGCCGCCGCCGGCGACGATGTTTGAGCTGGATCCGCGAGTGAAGCGGGAGTGTATCTGGCATGGCCCGGTGTATCGGAAGGCATCGGCGCTGGTGGATCGCAGAAACAATTTTGTATGGCTCTCGACCACGCGCGACGAAGAGCCGGTGATGCTGACGCAGCACCTGGCCGATACGGACAGCATGCTGGCAAGCGTCGCCGATCCGGAGCGAGCGCCGGAGATGCTGGCGATCCGCGAAGCCGTGCGCGGGTGGCGTTTTTACGATCATTTCCGGACCGATGCCGGGTCGCCGGCACGAGCGAGCCAGATTGGAACATTTAGTCCGGTGCTCGATCACGAGGGCGGCAATCTGGCAGCTGCGCTCGAGACGGTGATTGAGCTACGCTCGGACGAAGCGCTGGCCACGACCCTGGAAGATGCGTTTCCAGGAAGCCGGCTTTATATAGAGAACCAGAACGGCCGGTTCGAGGTGCAGTTGCAGCAGCACGGGTTGCTGCGGCCCCTTTCCGCGGCTGAACTGTCGGATGGAACTCTCCGCTACTTGCTGTGGACAGCGGCGTTGTTGACTCCTCGTCCGCCGGAACTGATGGTGCTGAATGAACCGGAGACCAGTCTTCATCCGGAACTGTTGCCGGCGCTGGCGCGGCTGATCCTGGCGGCGGCGGCACACACGCAGATCATTGTGGTTTCGCATGCGGAGCCGCTGATCAAGGAATTAGCGGCCGCGCCGGTGTGCACGCGTCTTGCTCTGGTGAAGGGGTTCGGAGAGACGACGCTGGACGGCGCGACGCTGTTCAATACGCCGAAGTGGAACTGGCCGGCACGGTAAGGATCGAACTCGCTCGAAATGCTGCGGCACGCGTATTCTGGATTCTGCCGACCGCTCCACTCCCTTCTTCCTGCGAAGGCTCCCTCAGGCAGGCTCCGGACGAACAGGCTCTCCCGAGACGCTCGAAAACCGACCGGGTCGGATATCCAAAACACAAAAAAAAGGGAGATCGAATTCATGCATCTCAAGCGAGTTGTTTTACCGGTGTTGGCGTTGATGGTGGCGGCGGCAGGCCCGCGTGTTGCCAGGGCGAGCGGGGCGGCTCCTGTCGCTCCAGGACAGATTTCTTTCCAGGTGCAATGGGACGCGCCTCCGCAGGAGCTGAACGAAATTCAGCGGAGAGGCTTTCATGACGGTATTGAAGGGGCGCGGCGGGATTTCGAGAATCATCGGCCGCCGAACGTGGAGAATCGCGAAGAATACCGGCACCCGCAGTTGCCGCCCGAGCAGCGCGAGGTGTATCGGGACGGATTTCGTCGCGGGTACGCGCGAGCGATGCAGCATCTGGGAGGCGGGCCAGGTATGCAGCCGCCACCGCCGCCGCGCGGAGACTGGAATACGGTCCCGAATGAATTCGACGAGATGCACCAGCGCGGGTTTCGCGATGGCATCGAAGGGGCGCGCCGAGATTTCGACAACCATCGGAGGCCGGATGTCGAGAACCGCGATGAGTATCGGCATCCTCACGTGCCGTACGAGATGCGGGAGGCGTACCGGGAGGGATTCCGTCGCGGGTATGCACGGGCGATGGCGCATCTGAGCGGCCGGCAGTGGGAGTATTAAAAAGCAGCAGGGAGCAGTTAGCAGGGAGCAGTTAGCTGGAAGCCGGAAGATGGCGGGAGCGGGCGTTGACGATGGTGTTCATGCCCGCTTCCGCAGCTGCGGATACCAGGTAAAGATCATGCGCTGATCCTGGGCGCTGAACTGGCTGAGGCGCAGGGGTTTGTCCTGAGGGCGCGTGCCTTTCTGATTGAGCACGTTCATCAAGCTCCACTCGCGCTGGAGCGCTTGGGGCTCGTGCGCCGGGAGATCGTAGCGCGTGAAGTCAATGGCCATGGGTGGACTGTTGGTGGTCCAGTCGTGGAGGAGCGCGAGGCGGAAGGCGCGGTTCATGAACCACTCGATTTCGAGTTGCGATTCTGAGCCGGGTGCGCCGGTTCCCTTTTCGTCGAAGCGGTAATTGATAGCGGCGTTGTTGCGATTATGAGCGCGCCATGCGAGGCCAAACTCGCCTTCGGTCATGACCTGGGTGTCGGGCCAGCGGTCGCGCACGGCCTGGAGCCACCAGGTGAGGTCGTCGTCGTGGCCGATAGAGGTTTCCCAGATTGAGGTGACCCAGCCGAATCCATTGAGCGCGTGGCCGCGGTCGAAGTGGACGGCGGTGGTCGAGAGCATTTCTTTGCGGCCGGCGGTGGTGCCGAGATTGCCGACGCTTTCAATGGGGCCGACGCCGAGGCGGCTGTTGAAGTGGCCCTCGAAGCCGTCGCGACGCGCGGTAAGAAAATCGCAGGTCCAGCCATCGAGGCAAACGCAGTCGATGAAGTCGGCGCTGTTTTGCGCAGGCTTGAGGTAGTGTTCGCGGCTGGGGTAATAGGGGTAGCAGATGCCGCCATCGCCGTCGCCGTGATCGATGCCGTGCTGGCTCCATATCTGGCCCTGGCAAACGTGGATGCCTTCGTCTGCGGCGAGCAGTCGCTGATTCTCGGCGTCCATAAATCCGGCGACGAGGCATTGCGGACGGTACCGGTTGCCGACCATGGTGGAGATTTGGGCGAGGGCGTCGTGGATGGTCTGGCGGATGTGGTCGCGCGTGTCGTACATGGGTGCGAAGTAGCCGCCGGGGATGAAGGTGATCTCGTCGCCATAGCGATCGTGATACGAGGCGAGCAGCTTACGCGCTTCCTGATATTGAGGACGCGGGTCGTGGAGCGCGAGCCAGCTGATAGCCCACGTCATTTTGCCGTTGGGGCAGCCGCGCGCGAAGGCTTCCCGGCGGGAACGAATGCGCTCGGGACGATTGTCGGCGGCCTCGTCCTCACCGATGGAGCGCGTGGGGGTGACCTCAATCTGGTTCACGCGGACGACGGAGATGTGAGTGAGGAATCTGCCGGTGAATTGCGGGACGGCGGCTGACGCTGGTCCGGCGAAGGCGAGAGAGGCTGCGCCGGCGGCTGAGGCGCCAAGGAATTTGCGGCGGGTCCATGAAGGCATTGGCGGGATTTCGGATTCGGTCATGAGTGCGTGTTGGCACGCTTCTTCAATTTAAGCAGAGCGAAGCAGCAAGACGGGCGCACCGATATAATCCTGATGCTTTTTAAGGAGAGGATCTGGATGACAGAGAAAAATGCAGCGATTGTGCGCCGATTTGTGGATGAGGTGATTACGGGAGGAGAGATCGACCGGGCGGGCGAGTTCGCGTGGGAGGACGTGGTGGAGCAGGTGCCGCTGCCTGGACAGGGGCCGGGACTCGAGGGGCTGAAGGATATTCTTCGGGCAATGCGTGCGGGATTTCCTGACCTTGTGTTCTCGGTCGTGGAGCAGATCAGCGAGGGCGATAAGGTGGTGAGCCGCTTTGAATGGACGGGTACGCACCAGGGCTCGTTCATGGGGATTCCGGCGACGGGCAAACCGGTGCGGGTGTGGGGCATCGTGATTGACCGGCTGGTGGAGGGGCGGATCAAGGAGACGCGGATCATCATGGACACGATGGGGATGATGATGCAGTTGGGGGACTAGCCGTCCAGGCGGCGCGCGCTTCGCGCGGGAACTAGCGGGAGTGGACGAGAGACTGGAACTCGGGGTGCGACCGGACAACGTGTTGCGCGAGAGGGCAGACGACGTCGACTTTGAGCTTGTGGTCTTTGGCGTACTGGAAGGCAGTGGTGACGAGCTCGACGGCGATGCCCTTGCCGCGCAGAGGCTCGGGAACTTCGGTGTGCCAGAGGGTGAGCCAGCCCTGGCTGTCGGTTTCGAATTCGAGGTAGCTGGTCTGGCCGTCCTGGGAGAGTTCGAAGCGGCTGCGGGTGACCTGGGTGGGGTTGGGCATGGGGGCGCTCCTTGCTGTTGATGATAATTGCGGGGGACGAGACTGGAAGCGGGAAGCTGGAAGGCCTGGATGGCCTGCGGCAGCAAGGTGGCGCCTTCGGCCTTGATTGGCACGACTGAAGTCGTGCCCTGACACAAGAACCATGGCGAAGAAAGCCCGTTTCTGTCGGGCTTTCTGGTCGCTCCGATCGAGAAGGTGAACCCTCCGTACGTTCGTGCATAGCTCTTCGCGAGCAGAATTCCGTATTATGACTTCGGTTTGGCTGCAGTCGAGCTTTTGTGTCAGGGCATGACTTCAGTCGTGCCGATTCGGCGTACAAGAAGAGCGGGGCTTCAGCCCCTGCTATGGCCATTCCTTCCCGCAACACAGAAATGGCGAAGGCTCCGCAATATCTGCGGACCTTCTTCGTCACAACCAGGACGAGCATGGGGCAGCGATTGCTGCAGTCAGATCGCAGCGCGGCTTTGCTGGTTGAGGTGCTGCGGTCGTGCGTGGCTGCAAAACGATTTGAGATTCAAGACTTCGTCGTGATGCCGGACCACGTTCACCTGCTGATGACAGTTGGCCCTGATATGTCGATCGAGAAAGCGATGCGGTTCATCAAAGGTGGATATTCCTGGCGGGTGAAGAAAGAGCTCGGATACAACGGTGAGGTTTGGCAGCGAGGATTCTCGGACGTTCGGGTCAGGAATGATGAGGGTTCTCGAATACATCGCGAATATATTGCGAAGAATCCAGCCCGGGCGGGACTCGTGAAAGAGGGAGAGGAGTTTGCATGGTGTTTCGAGACGCTGAAGCGGAGGAAAGGCGCAGGGGCTAAAGCCCCGCGTATTTCAGGCCCGTAGCGGCACGACTCAAGTCGTGCCCTGACACAAAAGCGGATCCACGCGATGGGGCACAGATCGGTGAGAGCTCTCGTGAATGGCTGTGATGTGGAGGAAAGGCGCAGGGGCTAAAGCCCCGCGTGTTTCAGGCCCGTAGCGGCACGACTCAAGTCGTGCCCTGACACAAAAGCAGATCTGCGCAGAGGGGCGAATTTCGGCGGGAGCTGTCGGGACGACCGTGATGTGGAGGAAAGGCGCAGGGGCTAAAGCCCCGTGTATTTCAGGCCCGTAGCGGCACGACTAAAGTCGTGCCCTGACACAAAAGCAGATCCGCGCAGAGGGGCAAAAAGTCGGAGACGTGGTAGTAGTTTGAAGACGCGCAGGGATGGCAAAGAAAAACCCGGCCGAGGCCGGGCTTTCTTGTTTTCAGGGTTGGCGCGAAGCGCGATTGCCGGGGCGGCTAGCCCTCGGCGGCGGGGGCTTCGTCGGCTGCTTTGGTTTGAGATACGGTCCAGGTGGGGTCGCCTACTTTGAATCTTGCGAATCTCCGGACGGTTATGTTCTCGCCTAACTTGCCTACCTTGGTCGCGATGAGGTCCTTGATGGACTGGGTTTGTTCCTTGATGAAGGGCTGCTCGAGGAGGCAGACCTCTTCGTAGAACTTGCTCATCTTGCCTTCGACGATCTTCTCGATCACGGGCGCGGGTTTGCCGGTGGCGGCGGCCTGGGCGCGGTAGATGTCCTTCTCGCGGGCGAGGTCTTCCGGCGTCACGTCTTCGCGGCGGATATAGCGCGGATCGGTGGCGGCGATATGCATGGCGATGTCCTTGAGCAGCTCCTGGAAATCTTCGGTGCGGGCGACGAAGTCCGACTCGCAGTTGACTTCGACGATGACGCCGATTTTTCCGCCGGCATGGATGTACTGGCCGACCGCGCCCTCGTTGGTGGAGCGGGAGGCTTTTTTCTGGGCGGAGGCCATGCCGCGCTTGCGCAGGATGACGAATGCCTCTTCCATGGCGCCTTTCGATTCCTGGAGGGCCTTGAGGCAGTCGCCCATGGGCGCGCCGGACTTCTCGCGCAGTTCTTTAACGAGCTTGGCATCGATCTTTTCAGTCACCGTAGACATCCTTGTTCCACCTTTTCCTTTATCTTTTCATCCCTCGGGACGGCGCGCAATGTGCGGGGTCTCGTGGGGTGTTTGTTCTTCAAAGACTCAAAAAGCCGCAGGGGCTGAAGCCCCGGTTTATTTGCCCTGGTTACGGCCCCCATTCGACTCGCCCGCTCTCGCAGGCTCGCT
The DNA here is from genome assembly GCA_036490815.1 of Acidobacteriaceae bacterium. GTDB lineage: Bacteria > Acidobacteriota > Terriglobia > Terriglobales > Acidobacteriaceae > Palsa-343. The sequence continues at coordinate 18,423 of DASXDF010000062.1, read as the reverse complement.
CAGGGCAGGGTCTTCAAGTCGGGCCCTGATCCAAGGCGTGCCGGGCCTAAAGGCCCGAAAGTTCTTACGGCTTTGGTCCCCGGCCTAAAGGCCGGGGCTTCTACCGCAGTGCAGCTATCGCTGCACGTAATGTAGCTTCTACAGCAGTGCCGCTCCCGCGGCAGGTAATGAGGCTTCTACGCAGTGCAGCTATCGCTGCACGTAATGGAGCTTCTACCGCAGTGCAGCTATCGCTGCACATGATGTGCACCGTGCCGGATTCGGCACCCGATGTATTTCTCACGCACAGAAAAAGCGTGGCGGCCGGTTGACGGCAGCCACGCTTCTGAAAACGTAGACCGTCTGGACCTAGTAACCGCTCTCCGCTGCCTCGGCTTCGTCGAGGGCAGCCACGATGGCGGGAGCTTTGCGGATGCCGCCGCCCAGAGCCGCTTCGAGGTCGACCACTTCCGTGGGCTCGGCTTCCGCTTCCGGAGCCGCAGCAGCGGCTTCGGTCCCGGGCTCGCCTTCGGCCACGGCCTGAATGTCGCCGGTTACGCCGGCGGCTTCAGGAGTAAATTGCTTGTCGTTGGCCGCGGCTGCGCCTTCGGCGACCGAGTCGGCAATCTTCGACGTGAAGAGCCGGATGGCGCGGAGGGCGTCGTCGTTGCCGGGGATGACGTAGTCAACCACGGTGGGGTCGCAGTTGGTGTCGACCACGGCGACGACCGGGATACCGAGCTTGCGAGCTTCCTTGACGGCAATGGCTTCGTTCGACGAGTCGACGACGAAGATGGCGTCGGGCAGGCGGCGCATGTTCTTAATGCCGGCCAGGTTCGCCTGAAGGTGCTTGCGCTCGCGTTCGAGCTTGATGACTTCTTTCTTGGTGAGCAGGTCGTAGCGGCCGTCGCCAGCCATATCGTCGAGTTCCTGAAGGCGCTTCACCGATTTCTGCACGGTCACCCAGTTGGTGAGCAGGCCACCGAGCCAGCGCTGGTTGATGTAGAACATGCCGCAGCGAGTGGCTTCTTCAGCGATGGCGTCCTGCGCCTGGCGCTTGGTGCCGACGAACAGAATGACTTTGCCGGAAGCGGCGAGTTCGGTCACGAACCGGGAGGCTTCCTTGAACATCTTGAGGGTCTTCTGCAGATCGATGATGTAAATGCCGTTGCGCTCGCCGAAGATGAACTCCTTCATGCGAGGATCCCAGCGCTTGGTTTGGTGCCCGAAGTGGACTCCCGCTTCGAGCAGCTCCTTCATGGTGATAGTGGCCAAACGACCTCCTTATTGGACTGCATTCCGGCGGTGCATCTTCGGGCCGGAATTGATTTCCCCAGAGGGGAAGATTTGACTGCGTGAATCAGAGTTTGGAGTTCAGGGATTGGAGTTTAGAAAACCCAATCCCGAGTTCCTCGTCCAACTCAAAACTTCGTCAGACAAGCGATTAACGCTTGCTGAACTGGAATCTCTTACGGGCGCCCTTCTGTCCGTATTTCTTGCGTTCCTTGACGCGGGCGTCGCGAGTGAGCAGGCCTTCGGCTTTGAGGGCTTTGCGCAACTCGGCATTGAACTGGAGTAAAGCGCGGGCGATGCCCATCTTGACCGCGTCGGCCTGAGCGGCAACGCCGCCGCCGGAAACCGTAGTGACAACGTCGAAGGTCGCGGCCGTATCGCTGACGACCAGGGACTTTTTGGCCGAGACGCGCTGCTGCTCGGTGACGAAGTAGGTCTCAAAGGCTTTGCCGTTGATCTTGAACTCGCCCGAACCGGGGCGGAGGTAGACGCGGGCGATGGCGGACTTGCGCCGCCCTGTGCCGTAGTACTGAACCAGATCTGCCATTCTTTATCCTTAATCTTCTTTTTCGTGCCGCAGGGGCTAAAGCCCCGGATTTCCTGGTGCCTGATCGGCACGACTTAAGTCGTGCCCGTTCAAAAACTTACGCGTTGACTTCGAGCGGCTGGGGTTTCTGGGCCGCGTGCGGGTGCTTCTCGTCGCGATAAACGTTGAGCTTGCCGGCCATCTTGCGGCCGAGTTTGGTTTTGGGGAGCATGCCTTTGATGGCTTCTTCAATGACCTTCTCGGGCCGGCGCTCGATGAGGCGTACGAACGATTCCTCGCGCAGGCCGCCGGGAAAGCCGGTATAGCGGCGGTACTGCTTGCTTTGGGCCTTGAGGCCGGTGAGGCGAACCTTGGCGGCATTGATGACAATGACGTGATCACCCATATCGAGGAAGGGCGTGTATCGGGGATTGCGCTTGCCGCTGAGAACGCTGGCAGCTTCGGTGGCGAGGCGGCCCAGGGTTTTGCCGCTGGCGTCCACCACGAACCACTTGCGGGGGATATCTTTCCCGCTGGGAATAAATGTCGACATCGCTAACTCTCTTCTCCGGCGTAACTGTAAAAACCTAAAAATTGCCCACGCAAAGCCCAGCCACGGATCAGAACTCTTCCGCGGTTTCGGATGCTGTACGCGTGAGTTGGCGCAGATATTGTGGAGGTCCCGGGTGCTGCAACGACCAGATTATCCGGATTCGACCATCCCCGGCTGCGGCTGAAACGCACAGACGCGAGGACGCACACTGCGCAAGGACTTCAGGATACGGGAATTCGTAGTGGGCGTCAACGTGGACCGGGGGTGGGGCGAGGCGGCATTTGGGGCCTCGGGCGCCGGACTGTCCCGGCAATTCAGGCTGCCAGGAGCAGGGATACGCGCGTAGACTAGGCCATCCTCGTCGTAGGGTCGCGCATGGATCAGTATCTCGCACTGATCAGCCCGAGTGACGTAACCCTCATCGCTGCGATGACGACCGCGGCGGTCACGGTGGGCCTCTGGTTTGGGAACAAAACGGTAGAGCGGCGGCAAAAGAGGGCGGAATTCCGGCGCGCTTATATCGAGAGGCAGATCGAGGAATTCTACGGACCGCTCTTCAGCCTGATCTGGCAGATTTTCACCACCAACGACATCAAGGACCAGATTCTCGAGAATTGCCCGTTAACCGAGGAAGAACAGGGACGTGCGGAGCAATACTTCACGAAAACGTATTTTCTGCCGTTGCACGCGAGAGCAAAAGACATCCTGGAGACCAAGCTGTACCTGGTGGACGGCACGGAGATGCCGCAAAGCGTGTACGAATACCTGCGACATGTCCTGCAGCAGGACAGCCAGTTCCGCTTGTGGGCGGACGCGGGGCTGAAGACGGATGCCGTGGAAGGGGAACCCTTTCCTCCGAGCTTGTTTCCCACGATTCAGCGAACGCTGAAGAAGCTGATGGTGGAGTACGAGGTGAACCTTGAGGAGTTGAGGACCGGCACGGCGCGGGAAGGCAGGCGCCGGGAGACGCCGTCGCGGGCGGAGGGGGGCGACCAGGCACCGCCCTCCAAAAGACCTGCGAGAAGCAGCAAGAGCGCGTAGGCAGCTTCTCAAATATCTTTCGTTCTCTCGTCCGATGTAGGCCGTTCCGCGGTTTGAGCCAACCTCGGGTGGGGACGATTTTGCCTGTTCGCCGCGTGGAGTTGTTTTACGGGCCGGAATTTTTCCGCGCGACGGTCGTGCCGTTGACGCCGCTGGTGGAAGCGCTCCTCGAGCTCCGCCTGACGGCTGCTGGCTGCGAGCGACGCCTTCCAGCGTCTTTCCCATGCAACCGCAGATACCCGCTGGACTTCCTAACGGGGGCGCGGGGTTGTATTGGGGGCCGGGGCGGGTGAAACTAAAAGGAACGCAGTAGGGAGCAGGGAGCGGATGCGGGACTCTATTATGTCGATCGCGGAGCAGCGGGAGCCGTTTGGCGGCGCGATGACGGGGTCTTTGTTCCTGCATGTGGGGCTGGTGGGAGCGGTAGCGCTGCTGATGTTCGCGAACGCGCATTTCCACTCGAACGAGTGGGGGGTGAACGGGCCGCAGGGAGCGATCCAGGCGAATCTGGTGAACTCCGCACCATCGATTCCGCTGCCTTCGATCACGCCGCCGACGCCGAACGTGCTGGCGACGCAAACGCCGAGTCCTGCGCCGGCGCCGCCCAGCAAAGAGACGATCCCGATCACGCCGCCGGATGCGATCCCGCTGGCATCGCACAAGCCGAAGCTGAAGCCGGTGGAGAAGCCGCAGCCTCCTTCGCCCCAGCGTTCGCAGCCGCAGACGCAGACGAATCGGGCGACCTATGGAGAGCAGGCGTCCTCAAACCTGACGCACGCGATGAACACCTCGCAGAACCGCAACAATAGCCCGGTTCAGGTGCAGGGTGGGGATTTTGCGTCGCGTTTCCCGTGGTATGTCGACAAGATTACGCGGCTGGTGAGCCAGAACTGGTACACGTATCAGATTGATTCGAGCACGCGGTACGGGAGCCAGGTTTCGATCACGTTCACCATTGAGCGTGACGGCAGTGTCAGTTTCACCAGCATCACGCTGCCGCAGCCGAGCTCTTCAGCCACCTTGAACAAGACGGCGCGCGAGGCGGTACAGCGGGTTGGAAATTTCGGACCGTTGCCTGAACAGTACACAGGCCGGAGCGTTTCGGTGGAGTACACTTTTACCTACGATCAGCCGGCGAAGTAGGTTGGGCAGATCGTTTTTGACGTGTCGATTCATCGATTTCCCAAACCGGCAGCGCCATCCTTCCCGGGCATTTGCGCTTCAGACAGTGCGGGGCGCGAGTCCGACCGCCGAGCCGTCCGGCCCCCGCTTCAGATTCACATCACGGAAATCATGGAAACGGATAAAGCATGATCTTGAGTCCCCCACGGAAACCTGCTGTTTTTCGAATTTTTCTATTCCTTGCACTATTGGCCGTCGGCGCCTCCGGGCTTCAGGCACAGGACTGGGTACGCACGGGCACGAACCTGGGCGTCTCCAAGATTCGCATCGCGGCGGCGGATTTCAAGGCCGGGTCAGCCGATCCGCAGACGGGCGGACTGAAGTCGGCGTTCGACCAGACGCTCTATAACGATCTGCGCTATGCGGGCATTTTCGACGTGGTGTCGAAGAGCATGATTCCGACGGCAACGCCGGGTTCGCCGCAGGAGATCCAGATGGCGCAATGGTCGGCCACGCCGGTGAGCGCGGGATATGTGGCATTTGGCGCGCTGACGGCGAATGGCGGGCATCTGGCGGTGCAGGGATTTCTGTACAACACGGCGCAGGGGCAACAGAATCCGCAGGTGCTGGGCAAGCAGTATGGCGGAGAAGCCACGGCGGACTCGGCGCGGCAGATCGCGCACCGGTTTGCGGACGAGATCATCCAGCAGCTGGGCGGGATTCCAGGAATCGCGGAAACGAAGATCTATTACGTCTCGTCGCGAACGGGCAACAAAGAAATTTGGGTGATGGACTACGACGGGATGAATGCGCGGCAACTGACCCATCTGGGGACGGTTTCGCTGTCGCCGCATGTTTCTCCTGATAATTCGCGGGTGGCATTCAGCTCGCTTGGCAAAAACGGATGGTCGATCCGGATGTACTCCCTCGATCTGGGACGGCTGACGGCGTTTCCGGAGTGGGGTGGGATGTCGTTGTCCCCGGCATGGTCGAGCGACGGAACGAAGCTGGCGTATTCTTCGGCGCGGTCGGGCGACCCGGAAATTTACATGAGCGACGCATCGGGCAACGGAGCGCGGCGGCTGACGGCGTTTCGCGGGCCGGATGTTTCGCCGGTCTGGAACCCGAAGACGAATTCGCAGCTGGCGTGGGTGAGCGGGCGGACGAGACTGCCGCAGATTTACATCATGGATTCCGATGGGGCGAATATCTCGCGGATGACGGATGGCGGGTATGCGATATCGCCTTCGTGGTCGCCAAGCGGGCAGTTTCTGACCTTCGCGTGGGACCGGAAGTACGGGCCGGGCGCGCCAGGCGGGTACGACATTTACGTCATGGACATCGCCAGCAAGCGCTGGACGCAGCTGACACATGACTCTGGTGCTAACGATTTCCCATCCTGGTCACCGGATAGCCGTCACATTGTGTTTCAGCGCGAGCAGAATGGACATACAGAGATCTGGATGATGCTGGCGGATGGAACCGATCAGCAGCAGCTAACCCACGGTGGCGGCAGCAACACGATGCCGAACTGGAGTTGGAAATGAGAACGTGACGGAAGCTAGTGGATCCTATTTTGCCCTGGTATCAACCCCCGAAAAACGCTCCTTAAAGGAGGAGAGAAACTTGAAATATTCGAATCGCACGTCGTTGGTAGTAGCCGCAAGTTTAGCGGCGATGTTGACAGTAGCGGGATGCCATAAGCACAACCCGGCACCGCCGCCACCGCCTGCGCCGCCGGCAACCGCTCCAGCGCCGATGGCGACGATCACGGCCACCCCGAGCACGATCACTCCGGGCGGAAGCGCGACGCTGACGTGGAAGACGACGGATGCGTCGAATGTATCGATTGTGGGACTGGGACAGGTGGCCTCGTCGGGAACGCAGACGGTGTCGCCGACGCAGACCACGAGCTATCACCTGGTAGCGCAGGGCGATGGTGGAACGGCGGATGCGACCGCGACGGTGGCGGTGTCGGGCGCCGCTCCGGCTCCAGCTCCAATCACGGAGACGGGCATCGACGAGAACGCGTTTGAGCAGTCGGTGAAGCCGGTGTTCTTCGACTACGACAGCTACGACGTTCGTCCGGATGCACAGACGACGATCCAGGCGGATGCGAACTTCCTGAATCAGCACCCGAACCTGAAGGTAGTGATCGGCGGATACTGCGACAATCGCGGATCGACCGAGTACAACCTGGCGCTGGGCGAGAATCGCGCGAATGCGGCCAAGCAGGCGTTGACCAGCGCCGGGGTAAGCCCGGACCGGCTGCGCACGGTGAGTTACGGCAAGGAAAAGCAGTTCTGCTCAGAAAACAACGAGCAGTGCTGGCAGCAGAACCGGCGGTCGCAGTTCACGCTGGATCAGTAAAGGCAGGGAATAGGGAATAGGGTGTAGCCAATAGAGGTCTCGGATTGCGGCTTGCTGCCGTGATCCGGGACCTTCTGCCTTGTGGGGCCCTGTGCGTTCCGATGGGGATTACGGGAACCTGACGCGCGACTTTGGCCAGCGGCAAACTGTCATAATGAAGAGAGCGCTTCCTGCGCTCAGCGGGGATTGTGTTTATGCGAAAGATTGTGGCTTCGCTCTCGACCGTCTTCCTTTTTATTCTTCTGTGTTCGGCTCCTCCGGCGCATGCCGTGAATAAAGAGATGGTGCAGCTCCAGACGCAGGTCCAGCAGCTGCAGGACGCACTGCAGCACCTGCAGGAAACGCAGGATCAGCAGTTGAGCGTGCTGCAGCACGTGGTGACGCAGATGTCGGACAGCCTGGGTCGAATCAACTCCACGGTGACGACGCTGCAGCAGCAGGTGCAGTCGCAGAACGAAGCGGGCGGCGGCAAGATCGACCAGGTTTCGACGCAGATGCAGGGGATCAACGACTCGATGGACGCGCTCAGGACGCGGATCGACAAGCTGAGCGCCGAAGTGCAGGGGGTGCAGTCGCAGCTGCAGAACCTCTCGACGCAGGCAGCTGTGCAGCAACAGGGCGGGCAGCCGCAGGGACAGCCGGGGCAGTTGCAGGGCGGGGATCAGGGGCAGCCACAGCAACAGCAGCAGGCGCCACAACCACAGGCGCCGCCGGTCAACGATCTTTACCAGGGCGGTTTGCGGGATTACAACTCGGCGCGCTACGACCTGGCGGCGGGCGAGTTCGGCGACGTGCTGAAGAACTATCCGCAGGATGATCTGGCAGGCAATGCGCAGTTCTATATCGGCGAGATTGCTTATCGTCAGGGAAAGTATGCGGACGCGATCAAGGCGTACAACGTGGTGCTGCAGCAGTTCGCGGGGAATCCAAAAGCGCCGGCGGCGGCGCTGCGCAAAGGCGAGGCGGAGCTGTCGCTGGACCAGCGGGACGCGGGGATTCGCGATCTGCGTGGGTTGATCTCGCGCTATCCGCAGACGCCGGAGGCATCGCAGGCGCGGAGCCGGCTGAATGGGATGGGCGTGCGGCCGACGGCGTCGAAGCCGACTGCGTACCGGCAGTAGGTCAGCGTTCAGCGTTCAGCGTTCAGCGTTCAGCGTTCAGCGGATGGACGGGCGTTGAGCAGGAATCTGTTGCATCCGCGACAGGCATCTGAGCGGCTGGAAAAAACTTCTTGACAGGCGCGACGTGCAGAGTTAATCCGCGCGCACGCAGCATAAAATGGCGGTTCACGCAGCGTTGACAAAGCGCAGGCTCAATCGCACAATCGGATTTCAGCTTGATTCCATCGTCTCCTCCGAGACACGTCGCGGGATTCCATGTTCAGCGCGGCACAGCCTCGGCGAATGGCGTCCTGCGAAATGGAAACGGCTCAACACAGGCAGTGAAGCCGCAGGAAGGGTTCGTCGAAATTGAAAGCGCTGCTTGAAACAGATTTCCGCAACCTGACTCTTGTTGCGCGCGGCAAGGTTCGCGACATCTATGCGCTGGGTGAGTACCTGCTGATGGTGGCCACCGATCGCATCTCGGCTTTCGATCATGTGCTGGCGACCGGGATTCCGGGCAAAGGAAAGATCCTGACGCAGCTCTCGCTGTTCTGGTTCGATTTTCTGCGGGATATTGTGCCGAACCATCTGGTCGCTTCCAACGTAAAGGAATTTCCAGAGGAAGTCTGGAAGTACCGCAAGGACCTGAAGGATCGCTCGATGCTGGTGACAAGGGCGCAGATGTATCCGGTTGAATGTGTGGTGCGCGGGTATCTGGCGGGGTCCGGCTGGAAGGATTACGTGGCGACGGGGACGGTATGCGGGATCAGGATTGAGCCGGGGCTGCGGGAAGGCGATCGGCTGAGCCGCCCGATTTTTACGCCGGCGACGAAGAGCTTCCGCGGGACGCACGATGAGAATGTCAGCTTCGACCAGATGGTGACGCTGATTGGCGGCGAGGCGGCGGAGAAGCTGCGCGAGCTGAGCATGGCCATTTACAACAAAGCTGCGATGCATGCCGAATCACGCGGTATCCTGCTGGCAGACACGAAATTTGAGTTTGGGTTGACGTCGATGGGGATTGTGCTGGCCGATGAAGCGCTGACGCCTGATTCGTCACGTTTCTGGGTGCGGGAGTTGTATTCGCCGGGGCGGTCGCAACCTTCGTTCGACAAGCAGTATGTTCGGGACTATCTGGAAAGCATTCACTGGAATAAACTGGCACCTGCGCCGGCCCTCCCCGAAAATGTTGTGAATCGCACCCAGCAGAAATATCTGGATGCGTACCGTCTGCTTTCGGGCAGGCCGCTGGCGGTGTAGTTGGAGATGGCTATGGCAATCATCGACTGGGTGATCCTGATCGTCGTGATCCTGTCGGTGATATCGGCTGCGAAGGCTGGTTTGGTGCTGGAAGTATGTACACTGGCGGGATTGATTTTGGGATTGCTGGTGGCAAGCTGGGACTACGAGAAGCTGACGCCATGGATGGGTCAGTGGGTGCATTCGCCATCGGCAAGCCAGGCGCTGGCGTTTATCGCGATTGCGCTGGGCGTGATGATTGTGGCCGGGATAGCGGGAAGGCTGGTCCGCTGGTCGGTGAAGTCGGTAGGGCTGGGTTGGGCAGATCGGCTGGCAGGTGCGGCTTTCGGTCTGATTAAAGGATGCGCGCTGGTAACGATTGCGGTGATGGTGATTGCCGCATTCTGGCCCAGCGCGACGTGGTTCCGGCAGTCGCGTTTCGCTCCGCAGTTTCTGTCGATGGCGCGACGTGCCGCGGTTGTGGCTCCTGTCGAACTGGGAGATCGGATCAGGAGCGGGGTTGTCGTCCTGAGGAAAGCGCAGCCTGAGTGGATGAGGCCGGCTGCGTAGTTGGGTTTTGAAAGACTTTGGTAGATGCCCCGGCAAGGACCGGGATTTGTGAAAGAGGTTCCTGTGAAACGCGAGCTGGACAACCTGGTTACCCAGATGCACGCCGGGGGTATCACCTACGACGAAGCGGTGCGCGAATTCAAGCGGCGTTTCATCCTCGAGGTTCTGTCCAGCCACAGGGGCAACCAGTGCAAGGCGGCGAAGGAACTGGGCGTGCATCGGAATACGCTGAGCCGCATTTTGACGGAGCTGAAGATTGATCCGGGCCAGGTGAGAACGGCGCAGCGGCGCCCGCCGCAGCGCGAACGCGGACCGTACGACGGCAAGCGCAACGAGCGCGCCTGAAGGACAGAGCGCAGAGCTCAGGGCACCGAGCGGTGAACATCGAGCACTGGGCACAGGGCAGCGAGCACCGGGCACCGGGCACCGGGCACGATGCGGTTGCGTCTTCCCTTCCCTCCGGTTCCATCCGGACTGACACGTCTCGCGCCGCGAGGCCCTGACCCTATACCCTGTAGCTATGAGCACTTCGAGGGAGCCCCGCGTCTACGTTGACGAAGGGTTCCGCTGGGACGAGCAGCGGGCCTATCTGTTCGACATTGATGGGACGCTGATGCGGCACCGCGACCGGGTGCATATCGACGCCTTCTTTGAGGGCGTGCGCACGGTGCTGGGACGAGAACTGGTTCTGGATGGAGTCAACCTGGCGGGCAATACCGATCCTGGGATTTTGCGGGATGCGTTTAAGCTGGCCTGCATCGAAGACAGCGTATGGAGGCCGCATCGCGAGGATGTACTGAAGGCGATGAGCCGGCATGTGGGCGCGCGGCGCGCGGAGATGCTGTGGTCGATTATGCCGGGAGTGGAAGCAACCCTGGCGCATCTGGAAAGGAAGGGCGCGCTGCTGGGTGTGGCGACGGGAAACCTGGAGGAGATTGGCTGGATCAAGATTGAGAATGCCGGGCTGCGGCGGTGGTTTCGGTTCGGAGGGTTCTGCGATCGCTTTGAGGTGCGAGCGGAAATGATTGCGCATGCCGCGGAACAGGCGCGGGCGATTCTGGGGCGGCCCGAGGGCGCGACGGTGTGCGTGATCGGCGATACTTCGCGGGACATTGACGCGGCGCGCGTAAATGGCCTGCCCACGATTGCGGTGGCTACGGGGCGGTACAGTTTCGAAGAACTGATGGAGCACAGGCCCGCGGCGTGCACGACGACGCTGGAAGCGCTGCTGGAGGCATCGAACATCGCGATGAAAGTGGCGGAGCATGTTTCGTAGGGGCGTTTTGGTTGCGGTTGCGGCAGCGCTGGCGGCTGCAGGGCAGGCGCAGCAGGCGCCGAGCGACGGGCAGGCTGCGCCCGCGGCGAAACAGCAGACGACTCCGGCGCAAGTGGCGCCAGCAACGCCGCCAGCCGGTGCGGATGCGAAGGCTTCTGCTGGCGAGGCGCATCACGCTTCGAAGCGGGACCGAGCGGAGGCGCAGAAGCTGTTCGTCGAGGGCGCGAAGGACGTGGACCGCGACAGGATTCGGGCGGCGATGGATGAATTTACGCACGCCGCGGAACTGGATCCCGGCGAGCCCAGGTATTCGATGGCGGATCAGATTGCGAAGCAGCATCTGGTGACGACGCTGATCCAGCAGTCGGACAAGGACAAGATTCTCGGCCACTATGCGGACGCGCGGGCAAAGATTGCCGAGGCGTACAGCGTGGATCCAGGCAGCCCGGTGGTGGCTCAGCACATGGACGAGCTGGCTTCGACGGTAGTGGCGGGAGAACCGGCGACACGGTCGGAATCGATTGACGCAGCGCCGCCGATCGAGCTGCGGCCGAAGCTGGGGCGGCTGAGCTTTCATGTGAAGGGGAGCGAGCGGAACGTCATTGCGCAGGTGCTGCCGGCGTTCGGGATTCAACCCACGGTGGATGATACGGTGGGCTCGCAATCGATTCGATTCGATGTGGACGGCGTGGACTTTACCGAGGCGGAGCGGGCACTGCAGCTGGCCACCGGGACGTTTATCGTTCCGCTCGATCCGGGGCGCGCGCTGGTGGCGAAAGACACGCAGGCGAACCGGGACAAGTTCGAGCGCATGGCGGTAGAGACGGTGTATTTGCCGGGCATGGCGGCGGCGCAGCTGACGGAGATCGCAAACACGGCGAAGAATGTGTTTGCGTTGAAGACGGCGACGGCCAGCGCGGCGCAGAGTGCGCTGACATTTCGCGGCCGATCCGAAGACCTGAACGCTTTGAACACAACGGTGAAGACGCTGCTGGATGGGCGGAGCGAGTTGCAGCTGGACGTGCGGATGTATGAGATCGACCGCACCAAGGCGGTGAATCTGGGCCTGATTCTGCCGAACCAGACCACGTTGTTCAACGTGTATTCCGAGGCGCGGAATATTCTGAACAGCAATTCCAGCCTGGTGCAGGAGATTATCTCGAGCGGGCTGGCGGCGCCCGGAGACTGGGGGGCAATTCTGGCCATCCTGATCGCGTCGGGCCAGATCAGCAACAGCATTCTGACCTCGCCGTTTGGCGTGTTCGGCGGGGGATTGTCGATGACCGGGGTGATCTACCAGGGCGGTTCGATGAACATGCAGCTGAACTCCTCCGACGTGAGGGCGCTCGATCAGATGCAGATCAGGGTGCTCGATCGCGAGGAGTCGACGATCAAGGCGGGCGAGCGCTATCCCATCGAGACGTCGAGCTACTCAAGTTTGGGGGCGTCATCGAATCTGAATATCCCCGGACTCTCAAACGCGGGGCTTTCGAGCACGCTGCAAAACCTCGGCATCAGTGCATCGGCGCTGGAGTCGGCGGCGTCGCTGAATATCCCGCAGGTGGAGTACCAGGACATTGGCCTGACGCTGAAGGTGACCCCCCGTATCGAGGGGACGGACCGGGTCTCGATGAAATTCGACCTGACGCTTTCGGCGCTGGCAGGTTCATCGCTGAACAACATTCCGGTGCTGGCCAATCGGCAGTACACGGCGATTACGGCAGTGGGAATTGGGGAGAGCGCGTTGTTGGTGAGCTCGCTGTCGCGTCAGGAATCGGACGCGATCACGGGGATTCCCGGGGTGAGCGAGCTGCCGGGATTCCAGAGCACGACCAACAAGAATTCAAATCTGGATATCGCTGAGCTGGCGATTGTGGTGACGCCGCACATCGTGCGGTCGGTGCGTCGGGAGGCGTCTGAAAAGATGATCCTGTTGCAGACGAAGCCGTGACGACGATCACTTTTTAGCTTGCGGCGCCCGCCTAGACTAAGGCGGTGATGGGATTCCTTCATCGGCGGATGGGCAGGGTGCTGGGGTTGGCGCTCACCTTCGTTTGGGTGGCAACGCTGGCTTCCGCTGAGACTGCGATTACACCGGCCATGCACTGCCAGGGCAGCCGCATGCCCTGCTGTCCGCGAGGCAGCAGCGGCGAAAGCTGCTCGACCGCACGCTGTGCGGAGCAGATCCCGGAAAAGGCCGAAGCGCAGGCCACCAGGGCAGGCGAAGGCGAGACGATCGCAATTTTGCCGGCCGGGGTCGAGCCTGGGAGGGCTGCCGGGCCGCAGGCGGTCGTGGAGCTGACGGCTGGCCTGGGCTATCAGGCCTCAGTGTTTCGTCTGAAAGACGATCTGCGCATTTAGCCCCTTTGTGTTTCGCCGTGTCTCTGCGCGTTCGCGCACAACCAAGTCGTTTTTCCACACTGAGAGGAAGATTCCCATGAAAGCGAAATTGATTACTCTGATCGCGACCTCGTTATTTGCTTTGTCCGCTTTGGCTCTGACTGGCGCGGCATGTTGCAAGCCGGGTGCGAAGTGCTGCCCGGGTACATGCTGTGGCGCGAGCTGCTGCCAGGGTCAGTCATCGTGCTGCCCGGGCCACTGCTGCAAGTAGCAAGTAGCCAGTAGCCAGTAGCCAGTAGAGCGGATGCTGGCTATTGCTGCAAGTCACATCAACTGCGGGACACTTCGCGCTCGGATGAATTGCGGGCGCGGAGTGTCTCTTTTTATTTGCGGTCGAAGCGCAGCTTGAGGGCGAGCATGGCGAACGTCAGCACCAGGCTGACGGCGTTGGCGAGGATGACGGGCATGGAATGAATAAGAATTCCATAAAGCAGCCAGAGAAAGACGCCAACCGCATAGACCAGGAACATGATGAGGGAGATTTCGCGGGCACTGCGCAGGCGCCAGACGCGAATGAGCTGGGGCACGAAGGAGAGGGTGGTACAGAATGCGGCCACGAGCCCAATGGTGTTCACTGCGGAGGAGAAAGGGGTCATAACGCCGTCCGGTGCAGGAAGAAGTAGATCGCGATGGTGAATCCGAGGGCGATGATGATGGGGCGGAGGATGCGGTCGCTGATGCGGCGGGAATTGCGCGCGCCGGCATAGCCGCCGATGGCGCACGCGATCATCATGAGCCAGCAGAAGCGCCACTCGACGGCGCCGCCGATGATGAAGGTGATGGCAGCAACGGCGTTGGCGGTTGAGGTGATGACGGTTTTGAGGGCGTTGATCTCCGCGATGCGCTCGACGCCGCAGAGGGCGAGCGCGGTCATGGTGAGCAGGCCGGCGCCGGCGCCGAAGTAGCCGATGTAGTACGTGATGGCGAGCAAAGCGAGGAGCAGAGGGATGAGCGCGCCGGGGTGGCGGTGTTCGGGATGCACTTCGTGATCTTCGAGGCGGCGGCGGACCATCTTTGAGATGGGGCCGCTGAGGGCGAAGCTGACCGAACCAAGCAGGAAGAGGTAAGGCACCAGGCGGAGGAAGGAATTCTGACTGCCTTTGAGGAGCGTGAGCGCACCGGCCAGGCCGCCAACGAACGCGACGAGGACAACCGGGATGACGAGACGATAATTCCTGCGCAGATCTTCGCGGTAGCCGGCGATGGCGGTGAACTGACCGGGCCAGAGAGCGACGGTGCCGGTGGCATTGGCCTCAATGGGCAGCAGACCGGCCTTGAGCAGCGAGGGAAAGACGAGGAAGCCGCCGCCGCCTGCGACGGAGTTAATGAGGCCACCGAGGCCGGCGGCGAAGGCTAAAAAAATGTAGTGAAAGATGCTGGAGTGCACTCTTAACAGGGTACAGGGAGCGAGGAGCAGGGGGCAGGGAGCAGGGTTCCGTAGAGACGCGGCCACTATCGCCGGATCATGACTGTATTTCTGGCGTGGCGGCTACGAGTTGCCGCGTGTAGTCTTCGCGGGGCGATTCGCAGACCTGGTCGCGGGTGCCGTATTCGACGAGCTTGCCGCCGCGGAGGACAGCGATGTTGGTCGAGAGGTAGCGCACCAGCGGCATGGAATGCGAGATGAAGAGGTACGTCAGGGAGAAGTCGCGCTGCAGGTCGCGCAACAGGTTGACGATTTGCGCGCCGACCGAGACGTCGAGGGCGGACACGGGCTCATCGAGGACGAGGAGCTCGGGGCGGAGAGCCAGGGCGCGGGCGATGTTGATGCGCTGGCGCTGGCCGCCGGAAAATTCGTGCGGGTAACGCGGCAGGGCTGAGTCGTCGAGGCCGACCTGGCGGAGCAGCTCCTGACAACGGCGGCGGCGTTCGGCGCGGCTGTGCTTTTCGTGGATCACGAGCGGCTCGGCGACGATCTGCTCGACGCGCATGCGGGGGTTGAGGGCGGCGTAGGGATCCTGAAAGACAGGTTGCATGCGGCGGCGCAGCGGGCGGAGATTATTTTGGGGAACGCCGGTAATGGGGTGCCCGTCGAAGGTGACTTCGCCGGAAGTTGGCTCCAGAAGGCCGAGGACGATGCGCGCGATGGTGCTCTTGCCGGAGCCGGATTCGCCGACCAGGCCGAGGGTTTCGCCCCGCGCGAGCGAGAAGGAAACCCCATCGACGACAGGAGCGGCCTGCTTTGCATAACTTTTGGTCAGGCCGCGCGCGACCAACAAGGGCATGCAGAGAAATTAACAGGCGTGGTGAGCGATTAAAATAGAGGAGAGCCGATCCCTTGCAGCCTCTCCTGGACAAACTCAATCCGCAGCAGCGTGAAGGCGTCGAAGCCGTCGATGGGCCGGTGTTGATTCTGGCCGGCGCGGGCTCGGGGAAGACGCGCGTGATCACGCACCGGATTGCGTATCTGGTAGAGCAGCGCGGGGCGGCGCCGGATTCGATTCTGGCGGTGACGTTCACCAACAAGGCCGCGGCGGAGATGGGCGAGCGCGTGGAGAAGCTGATGGGCCACGGGTCGCTGGCCAGGCCGCTGATCTCAACGTTTCATTCGTTCTGCGTGCGGCTGCTGCGCCGCGACATTGAAGCGCTGCGGATCAACAACGAGGGGTTGACGAAGACGTTCGCGATCTACGACGAGAACGATCAGCAGGCCGTAGTGAAAGCCGTGATGCGGCGGATGGGGCTGGACGATAAGCAGTTGACGCCGCGCGTGGCGCTCTCGAAGATTTCGTGGGCGAAGAACCACATGATCGACCCGCAGGAGTTCTATCTGCAGTCGGCGGACCCGACGGCGGAGAAGGTGGCGCACATATTCGAGGGGTACCGCAAGGAGCTGCGCAAGGCGAACGCGCTGGACTTCGACGATCTGCTGCTGGAAGCGGTGCGGGTGCTGAAGGTTTCCGGCGAGACGCGGGAGCGCTACAACCGGCGCTACCGCTATTTGCTGATCGATGAGTACCAGGACACGAACCGGCCGCAGTACGAACTGATGAAGCTGCTGGCGGGCGAGGAGAAGAACGTTTGCGTGGTGGGCGACGAGGATCAGAGCATTTATTCCTGGCGCGGCGCGGACATCCGGAACATTCTGGAGTTCGAGAAGGATTTTCCGGGCGCGAAGACGGTGCGGCTGGAGCAGAATTACCGGTCGACGCAGATCATTCTGGAAGCCGCGTCGGCAGTGGTGGCGCGCAATACGGAGCGCAAGGGCAAGAAGCTGTGGACCTCCCGCGAGGGCGGCGCGATGATCGGGTACTACGAGGCGCCGGATGGAGAGAATGAGGCGCTGTTCATCGCGGATTCGATCCAGAAATATTTGCGCAAGGCGGGCGAGGAGTCGGACGGCGGGAAGTGCGCGGTGCTGTATCGGACGAACTCGCAGTCGCGGCTGGTGGAAGAAGCGATGCGCCGGTATGGAATTGCGTACACCATGGTCGGGGGCTTCTCGTTTTACGAGCGCGCGGAGATCAAGGACCTGCTGAGCTATCTGAAGCTGGTGCAGAATCCGCACGACTCGATTGCGCTGCAGCGGGTGGTGAACACGCCGGCGCGCGGGATCGGCAAGACAACGATGGAGACGCTGGAGCGGATTGCTCTGGAGACGGGATCGAGTGTGTGGACGGCGGTGGATCGCGCGCTCGAACAGAAGCTGCTGCCATCGCGGACGTTGTCGGCGCTGGATGGATTTCAGCGGATCATCTTCGACGCGCGAGCGATGATGAGCCCGGGATTTGCGGAGAAGCTGAGCGAAGACATTGCGCCGGTGGTTGCTCTGATCGCGCCAGATCCTGCCGCGTTGGCGGATCTGGATACGAGCTTCGATTTTGGCGCGGCGGCGCAAGGGACGCTGGCGCTGACGCACCATAGCGATGAGGACTCTGCGGGCGACGACTTTATCTCCGGGGGCGCGGACGATTTTGAGCCGGCGAAGTTTCGCATCTTCGATGAGGAGCCGGGGGTGCAGCATGCGGCTGCGCCGCAGAGCGCAGAGCTCAGAGCGCAGAGCGCAGGCGACGAGGCTGACGCTGTTCCGGGATTCAGGAAGCCGGGCGATGCGGCTACGCTGCCGGAGCTGATCAAGTTCATCATCGACCGGACCGGGTACATTCGATCGCTCGAAGAAGAAGGGACGCCGGAGGCTTTCTCGCGGATTGAGAACCTGAAGGAACTGGCCAACGCGGCGCAGGATGCGCAGGAGCGCGGCGAGACGCTGGCGGAGTTTCTGGATCATGCGGCGCTGGTGAGCGATGTGGATCAGTACGATCCTGAGGCGCGGGTGACGCTGATGACGCTGCATGCGGCCAAGGGGCTGGAGTTCCCCCTCGTCTTTCTGGCGGGCATGGAGGAGGGCCTCTTTCCTCACTCGCGCACCTTCACCGATCCTACTGGCCTCGAAGAAGAGCGCCGTCTCTGCTATGTCGGCATGACCCGCGCGATGGATACGCTGGTAATGACTCGCGCCCGCTACCGTCGCCGCTACGGAAACGACATGCCGGAGTCGAGCATCCCCTCGCGCTTCCTCGAAGAGGTTCCCTCGCGCCTGGTCGAGGACCTCGGCAGTCCTCCCGCTCGTCCTCAGTTCTCGGGCTCCGATTATGGCAACGCCTATGCAACGCCCTATCCCAAAGCAAACCGCTTTGGTGGTGGTAACGCCGAAGCAGGCGAACGCCATTACAGCTACGAGGACGAGGACCAGAGCGCCTCAAGGTCTGGAGCAGGCAACTCGTCCACGAGCGCTGGCCGCTCGAAGTTCAGCAGAACCACCGCTCCGGGGCAGTCCATCGACAATATCGCCAGCTTTTTTGCTGCTCGCGGACAGAAGATCTCACGGCCAAAGCTGGACATCCCCGAGGCCACTGGAAAGACCGGCCTGCAGCAGGGATCCCGCGTCCGACATCCGAAGTATGGCGAAGGAACCGTCTTTCGCCGCGAAGGCGATGGGGATGACGCGAAG
>DASXDF010000061.1:0-126022 GCA_036490815.1 Acidobacteriaceae bacterium | reverse complement strand
GGTAATGTACGCCGCTTCCGGACTAGCAACAAACGCAACCAACGCGGCGACCTCATCCACATGTTCATAACGGTTCAGAGCTGTGTTCGCCAGTTGCGGAGCCGCCCAGTCGCCGGCCGCGGGATTGAGATCGGTGTCGATCGGACCGGGCTGGACATTGTTCACCGTGATGCCCCGGCGTCCTACCTCGCGGGCCAGGCCTTGAGTAAACATCTTCACCGCTCCCTTGGTCGCGGCGTACGGTGTGAGACCGGGTGTGAAGTTGCACTCGCCGACGCACGAGCCGATCGAGATAATGCGACCTCCATCCGGAATATGCTTGAGCGCAGCTTGCGTCGCCACCATGACACCGCGAAAATTGATGTTGATGACCCGATCCATCTCTTCCAGAGTGGTTTCTTCAAAGGGCTTCGGGATTGCGGTACCCGCATTGTTGACCAGCACATCGATCCTCCCGAACGCTTTTGCAGTCTGCTCCACGGCAGACTGGACTGCCTGAGCATCGGCAGCGTCTGCCTGGATCGCAAGCGCCTTGCGGCCACTGCTTTGAATCTCTTTCACGACTGCATCAGCAGCTTTCGCATCCCTGGCATACGTGATGACAACATCCGCTCCCCCCGCTGCAAGTTTCCTGGCGATCGCAGCGCCTATTCCGCGGGAAGCCCCCGTTACAAGTGCTACTTTGCCCTTCAATGCCGACATCATATTTCTCCTCTTTTCCAAATTCGTCCGCTGTACTGACCGGCGTGGGATGGCAGCCATTTGCGAACTGAGCATCTGATGATTGGGTAAGCCGCTCGGTCTGACGATTTGCGGAATAGAACTTATTCACAAATGGAATAGATCGAACGGCACGTACAATTTGGCTTGCCGTGTGATCCTTCGCGCAGCAGGATCCTGCACGATTTCGGTTTGACCGGGCGGTACAACGGGGAGAATCGCTTCGAGGTAGACGGAGCGAATGCGGCTCGCGAATTTATGAGAGATCGCGGCATCTCGGCTCAACAGACGCAGGTTGTGTGGGACGCGATTGGACTTCACACCACGCCAACACTCGCTCTCCACAAAGAGCCCGAGGTAGTGATGACCCATTCGGGAATCGCGGTGGATGTCCTTGGCGCTGACCTTGATCGCATCCCGCAGGAGAAACAGCGGGCGATTCTAACCGCATTTCCTCGGATGGCATTTAAGGACGAATTCAAAGGATGCCTTTGCAGCGTCGTTCGTCAGAAACCGATGACGGCGATTGACAACATTCTTCGGGATTTTGGCATTCGATATGTTGAGGGGTTCACGCCCCCGAATTTCGCAGACCTTGTCGCTGGTGCGCCATTCTCCGAATAGCTAAAGCTGCACGACGAACCGCGCTTGGACCAATATTCCCGGATTAGCAGGAGAGAGGGACGATGTCCTTGAGATAGCGGAAGACTCTGCCGATATGCTCCAGCCCTTCGCCGGCCCGTGCAATCACGATGGCACCCTGCCACGCACTGACGAAGAGATTTGCCTTCACCCGTGCCATTCCAGGGGCCTCTCCCAAATCCCGGAATGCCGCGTCAAAAAGGCTGGTGATCCGCTGGAGAATTTTGAGCGCCTTCTCCTTCATCGCAGGGGACACTCCATCGGAATCGCCTGCTGCATGACCCAGGGGGCAGCCAATGGGGTTCGGCTGTTTGGCGTAGAGCTGGTACATGCCATCCAGAAACCCATGGATTCTTTTCTTCGGGGAGAGTGTGTTATCTGCCAGGGTTGCCAAAGGTCCTGCCTCCATGGCTTCCATCAAACTCCCAAAGATGACTTCGAAGAGGCTCACCTTGGTCGGGAAATGGTGGGTAAGCTTACCGGCGCTGGTATGGGCCGCGTGCGAAAGGTCCGCGATCGTTGTCGCTGCATAGCCTTTAGCCAGCACCACTCCGGCACCGGCTTCGATGATCTGTTCGCGAGAAAGCTTTCCTTTGTCGTATCCCATAATTTCTGAACCATTATAACAAACAGAACATCCTATTTGTATGTTGACCCAGAATCACTGCCGATACCCGGCAAAATCCGCACCCGTAGAAGGAGAACAAAATGAAAGTCGCGCTAATTGGAGCAACAGGAAACATTGGAACCCGCCTGATTTCGGAACTACGTCGCCGTGGGCATCAGGTGACCGCTATCGCACGACACCCTGAGAGACTTGGTCGACAGGACGATGTGAATCCCATGGCAGGGGACGTGCAAGACGAGAACGCACTCGCGGCAGTGCTTGCTGGGCATGATGCAGCGATACACAGCGTGAAGTTCCTCACTACCGACCCTGCGAAGGTCATCATCGCAACCAAGGCGGCGAAAGTGCCACGGCTGCTTGTCGTCGGAGGAGCGGGAAGCTTGGAGGTCGCGCCCGGACTTACCCTTGTGAACTCCCCGGATTTTCCCGCCGAGTACAAGCCCGAGACGCTCGCAGGTGTGAAGTTCCTGGATGTCCTGCGTGAGGAGAAGGAACTCGATTGGACTTTCTTATCGCCCTGCCTGTTTTTCGTTCCTGGTGAACGCACTGGAACGTTCCGCCTCGGCAAAAACCAACTTCTGGTAGGCGCTGACGGCCAAAGCCGCATATCCATGGAGGATTATGCGATCGCATTCGTGGATGAGTTGGAACAGCCTAAGCACTCGCGCCAGCGGTTCACGGTCGGGTACTGACCTCAATCTGTTCAGAACTTAATGGCGGAGTGAAAAGCCTGCTGCCGATCACGAACGATGTCTGAAGGAAAGAGGTAAGGATGGTTTTTGCAGGAATCAGGGTGCCTGACACAGTTCTGGTCCGCGATGCGATCGATTTGTCACGCGGCGCGTCAGAACCGTTTCTATTCAACCATTCGATGCGCTCCTGGCTATTTAGCGTATTGCTTTCGGAATGTGCAGAACGTGCTCCGGATCCCGAGTTGTTGGCAGTAGCCACGATTCTGCATGATCTGGGATTGACTGACCGCTATACGTCGGAAAATCGTTTCGAGGTGGACGGTGCCAATGCGGCGCGGTCGTTTCTGCGGGGCCGGGGTCTCTCAACGCAACGGATGCAGGTTGTATGGGATGCCATCGCACTTCATACCACACGATCCATCGCTCTTCACAAAGAGCCCGAAGTTGCTTTGGCCCATTCAGGAATAACGATGGACGTTCTGGGGGCCGGGCTTGATCGGATTCCGCAGGACAAACAAGGCGCGATCCTAGCCGAATTTCCGCGGCTGGGGCTTAAGAACGGACTCAAAGAGTGTCTTTCCAACATCGTTCGTCGGAAGCCGGCGACCACCTTTGACAACATCGTTCGGGATTTCGGCGTTCGGTATGTTGAGGGGTACACGCCCCCCAATTTTGCCGACATCGTCGCGAATGCACAATTTTTCGAATAGCCGACCTCCCGATCGAATGCTCAAACTTCATCCATCAAACGGATCGGCGCAGCAAAGAAGGAGACAACACATGAACTATCAAATCGAAGGACTCTCCATCCACGCGGAGGTTCACGGGACGGCGGAGCCGACTCTTATATTCCTCCATTACTGGGGTGGAACTTCACGCACCTGGCGCAAGGTTACTGCCGAGCTTGAGGGACAGTTCAAAACAGTAGCGTATGACGCGCGTGGCTGGGGAAAGTCCGACAAGACCTTAGCTGGCTACAAAATGGCAAACCTTGCGGACGAGGCTCTCTCACTGGTCAAGGCGCTGGGAATCAAACGATACGTCCTAGTTGGGCATTCAATGGGAGGCAAGGTCGCGCAGCTCGCCGCATCGCGGAGGCCCGAGGGGCTCTTAGGCCTTATTCTAGTGGCTCCCGCCCAGCCTACGCCTTGTCGCAATCCTGAAGAAATGCGTGAAGGACAGCTTCATGCGTACGACAACCGTGAGAACGTTCTTAAGACCATCGTCAGCGGACGTCTGACTGCTCGTCCTCCTTCGCCAGAGACTCTAGAGCAGATTGTCGAAGACAGCATGTCCGGCTCTAGCGAGGCGACGATGGCATACCCGATGGAGTCAATACTTGAAGACATCTCGCCTCAGGTCGCGAAGATCAACGTTCCAACGGTACTGTTGGCGGGCGAACTCGACCAGGTCGATTCAATCGAACGACACAGGACCGAAGTCCTGACCTACCTCCCGAATGCCGAGTTCAAGATCATCAAGCGAAGCGGCCACTTGATTCCGATTGATGAGCCTGTGCAGTTGGCTAAAGAGATTGGCAGCTTTATGAGCCAATTACAGCTTAAGGAGATCCGCCGATTCAGATGGCCGACAAGCCGCCGTCGACATTCAACTCCACCCCATTCACGAAGCTCGAATCGTCTGAAGCAAGAAACAGCGCGACCGTCGCGATTTCCTCAGGTTGACCCATCGTTCCCCGCGGGATCAGGGATTCGAACATCTCCTTCGCCTCCCTGGTGAGGACTTGGTCCTGCATCGGTGTGGCGATCGGCCCCGGACCCAGCACGTTCACCCGGATCTTCCTGCCCTTCAGTTCGTTGAGCCAAGTGCGTGCGAAGGAGCGCAATGCCGCCTTGCTCGCCGCATACACGCCGAAACCAGGAAAACCCTTCACCGAAGCAACGGATCCGGTCATGATGATCGATCCGCCATCGTTGAACAGCGGCAACGCCTTCTGAACCGTAAACAGCGTTCCGCGCGTATTCAGGCCGAAGGCCGCATCGAAGTGCTGCTCGGTAATCTTGCCCAGCGCTAAAGACTCGCCCCTGCCCGCGCTCGCGAACAAGACGTCGATCTTGCCCTTTTCCCGCTTGACCGTATCGAACAGACGGTCGAGGTCGTTGAGATTTGCCGCGTCACCGCGCACGCCGGTGACGTTCCGGCCAATCAACTTGACGGCTTCGTCGAGCTGTTCCTGTCGTCGACCGGTGATGAAAACGTAGGCACCCTCTTCAACGAAGCGTCTGGCGCTCGCCAGCGCCATGCCGCTCGATCCTCCTGTGATGACTGCAACCTTACCTTCAAGCTTTCCCATAATGGCTCCTTTTGTAGATGTGTAGCATCGACTACAGTGGAGTAGATTTCTTTGGCGGTGGACGAGAACTGCTCGCGAGTCCGAATGTTTTGTCTATTCGTCCAAACTAAGAGGCCACATTGGATCCGATAACCGACATCTTCAGAACGATGCACGTAACCGCTTTCGGTCAGCACAGGCTCGAAGCCACAGCCCCGTGGGGCTTGAGAGACGAGGCGCAGACCGAAGAAAAAGTCATGCTTTCCGCCAATAAGACTTCACCCACAGATCTTGCGCATTTCGCCATGCTCTCGCGCGGCAACTGCTGGTTGAGTGTTGAAGGTATTCCCGAACCGATTCCCCTCACCGGCGGTGATTGCATCTTGCTGGCCCGGAGGACGTCGTTTGTTTTGCGCGACAGCCCGCGAACACGTGCGAAGAAAAGTTTCCGCGAGATCGCGTCCACCGACAGCAGCAACGTCGCTCACTATGGAGGCGGTGGCGCACCGACGACAGTCATCTGTGGGTCCTTGAGCTTCGATCGCACGAGTCTCAAGCCGATCTCGCAGTTGTTGCCGAGCTTCATTCTGATCAAGGCCGATCAGCCCCATACGCTGGCTCTTCACAACACAATGCAGGCGCTGGCGTCGGAGATGGCAGAACAAGTTCCGGGATCTGAAGTAGTCGCAACTCGGCTAGCCGAGGTTCTGTTTATCCAGGCACTTCGGGCGCATATCGCGCCGGGATCGGAACGAAACATAGGATGGCTTCGTGCGATTTTTGATTCTCAAATAGGCGCTGCTCTAACTGCCATTCACGACAGAGTGAATACACCCTGGACAGTCGAATCCCTGGCCCAAGCGGCAGGCATGTCTCGCTCCGCATTCGCAGCACGTTTTAAAGAGCTACTCGGACAAACACCACTGGAATATGTAACCGAGTGGCGGATGCAGAAGGCGATGCAGTTACTCGAACAGCGTGATAAAAAGCTCATAGACGTCGCTCGGTCGGTCGGTTACGAGTCCGACGCTGCGTTCAGTAAGGCATTCAAGCGAGTTGTCGGGGCCAACCCTGGTGAATACCGCAAACGTGGTTTTGAGGACGAGGGTAATGTCGGAATGGCGGAAGCTTTTTGAAGCGAAGGATTTGGCTGCGGGGCCTATGTGCTGGAAGCGCGTTCTTCCACTGAAATGGGTGCCCCAGGGTGCCTCGCATTTGGGAACGGGAGACCGCGGACCCAAAACCGACCGAAGCAGAGCACGATCTTCCCCGTAAACGGGGCTCAGGTCAGCTATCTGCGTCTGGAGGTGCCTCGGAATCCTAAACTAGCGCTAGCGCCAAATCGTCCGTACGCTCATGGATGGCGTTGCATCAGGGTTGATAATGAGGCGTTCGCATCGAATGAGAGAGGCCGAACGCATTCTCCGCAATCGCCAAACTCAGTTCCTGTCCACGACCCGGTTTCCAGAAGCGGTTTGGTTCATTTGACCGCCACCGGCGACCAAAATCTTAGAAGCCAAAACCTCGCCGAATTGTGCACCGTAAAGGCTCCGATCTTACATTGATACTCACTAACCAATTATCGGGAGTGAGGAATCGGTCTGGATGAGCAATTTGCGCTGTAATGCGTCAGTCGAGGGCACCTCGCGGAGATCGGTCTTTGGAAGCCTGCTCATCGTTCCGAAACTCCGCTATGCAGACCGGAGCGGAGCCAGTATCGTTGTGGTGCGAATTGAAGTTCTACTGACGCAAGACCGACAAACTGATGATTCCTTCTCCCGCCGCTAACTTCGCGCCCCGCCGTGCATTCTGGACCACAGTCGCTCCAGCAACAGTCGTAATCCTTCTTTTTTTTGCCATTTGCGTGCATATGGCGAAACGCGATTCCGTGAGTTGGGATGAGTCGCAGCATCTTTATTCAGGATGGCTTTCCTGGGAGCATGGAGACTTCGGGTACAACCCTGAGGTTCCGCCGCTGATCAAGATGTGGGACGCGATCCCGCTCCTGCACCGAAACATCCGGCAACCGGTATTCACCGGGGATGACTTCAAGAAAGAGGGATTCGTTCTGGGGCAGCGTTTCCTGGCTGCCAACGGCATCGATCAGACCCTGGTACCGGCACGGATCATGGCTTCGCTGCTCACCGTTTTCCTCGCGACGCTGGTCTTCTTCTGTGCAAGGGAGATGTTCGGTGACAAAGCGGCCCTCTTCGCCCTGCTGCTGTTTTGTGCTGATCCAAATTTCCTGGCTCACGGCGCCCTCGTAACCACCGATGTTGGAGCCGCGCTCACAATGCTGGCCGCGGTTTACGCGTTTTATCGATATCTGCAACGTCCCACGTTCGCCAGAATGATCATCGTCGGACTGGCCGTAGGCCTTACGATGACCGCCAAATTCACGGGCGTTTTCGTTGTTCCGATCCTCATCCTGATCGCAGCAGTCGACTACTGGCGATCGAAGAATAAAGCCGACAGCGTCCAGTCTGCCTCACCCTGGCAATGGATCGCCGCAATTTCCATTGCTCTGGTGATCGGGGTGGGATGCATCTGGGCTTTCTATCATTTCCGCTATGCGGCTCGTCCTGGCTCCCTCCAGTTGAATCCAACGAGCGGGCAGTACTTGCAGGAGCTTAGCTCGCCGCTGAGCCGCTGGGTGCTGACAACCGTCGGCCAACTTCACCTTTTACCTGAGGCCTACATCTACGGCCTGGCAGACACGAAGATATCTGCGGCCTCTCTCCCGAGCTACTTCTTCGGGCGAGACTATCCCGTCGCCTCGCGTTGGTATTTTCCAGCAGCCTTCCTTATCAAGAGCACGTTACCGTTCCTGATCCTGCTCGGGTTAACAATTGCGGTTATGTTGCGAGGACAGTGGCACAGGCGCCGCGAGGTCCTCTTTTTGACGGTGCCTCCCCTCTTTATTTTCCTGCTGTGCACATCTTCTGATCTGGGCATCGGATACAGGCACCTGTTTCCAATGTTTCCCATGCTCTACATTCTGATCGCGGGCTGCGCTGCGTACCTCGTTTCCAAATATCCAAAGTCGATCTATGCATTCGGGGCTCTGCTGATCTGGCAGTTCGTCACCACAGCAGCCGCACGCCCGGGACTGCTCGCCTACGCAAATGAGGCGTGGGGAGGTCCGTCGAAATCACACCTGTACCTCTCCGACTCCAACGTCGACTGGGGCCAGCAGCTCAAAGCAGTCAGACAATATCTTGAAACGGATCCGTCTCAACCCTGCTACTTTGCCTATTTCGCGCAAGGCCCTGTCGATTTCCGCGACTACGGGATCGATTGTCGCGTGTTGCCGACAGGATCGGCATTATGGGCAGGACTCGATACCATGCGGTTCGGTAACGATCCGAACGTGGCAGGCACGGTATTGATCAGCGATGGAGTTTTGGCGGGAGCAGACATACCGGGTAAGGAGAACCCCTATGCGCAATTCAGGTCGATTCGACCCTCAGCGGTCATTGACCGAGGAGTCTACGCCTATCGAGGCGAATTCAGGCTGGGGCCTGCCGCGGCGCTGGAACATGTTCGGGCGGCGAGAAGATTTGCACACCAGCACAACACCGGAGGCGCGATGAGCGAAGCGCGCATCGCACTTGATCTTGACCCGAGCAATCCCGAGGCCCTCACGGTCCTCGGTGACACCCTGGCCGCGACAGGCGACTCGGCGGGCGCCCTGTCAGAGTACACGGCTGCGCTTCACTCGTCAGAACTCGATCCTGCATTCGAGAAGGGCTTAGTCGACCAGCTTGTGGCCAAGACGCGACAGTGAAGGGGCAATTCAATCGACGTTCAGGTTTCGCGCTCGGTGACTACAGTCGACGAGCGAGGTCTTGCAATCGAAAGCAACTTGCTGCCGCTGGGACGGCAGAGTGTGGGGTTCGCCGGCGGGACGGGATGCACCGCTGCCGTCCGGGGGTGTCGCAACCCCAGGCAATTGCATCGGACCTACCTGGAGTAACACCCGACTGATCGCGTTATGGCGAAGCTGAATCTGAAGAGGAATCCAGGGCCAACCTCTCGCTCACGCTACAGCTTCTGCGTCTCCACGAATCTCCCCAGGCGAAGCGTTCCGGCCCTCCTCGAGCCGGAATGCCCATGCTCGGCTCCGTCTGCGGACCCTTCATGCGTCGATTCTCGGATTATTAGAAGTACCGTTAAGACCATCACTAGATCTGCGAGGTACCGCCGTCGACGCAGATCTCCATACCGTTCACGAAGCTCGAATCGTTGGAAGCGAGGAACAGCGCGACCGTGGCAATCTCCTCCGGGCGCCCCAGTTCTTTGCGGGGAATCATGGAACGGAAGTATTCTTTGCGCTCGGCTGGAGCCGATTCAAGGATCGCTGTGTCGATCGGTCCGGGGCTCAATACGTTTACCCGAATCCCGCGGCTGTTCAGCTCCAGCACCCAGGTCCGGGCGAAGGCGCGCAGCGCAGCCTTACTGCCGCTGTAGACGCTCAAACCAGGCATCGACTTGAGACCGGCAATCGACCCGTTGAGGACGATCGATCCCCCATCGCGAAACAGCGGCAGCGCTTTCTGCACCGTGAACAACGTCCCCCGCGTATTCAGCGCAAAGGTCTGATCGAACTGCTCCTCGGTAATCCCGCCGAGCATTGCACCCTGGGCTCCTCCTGCGCTCGCAAACAATACATCAATCTGACCTTTCTCCTTCCTGACGGTCTCATAGAGGCGGTCCAGGTCGGCCAGATTCGCAGAGTCCCCCTGCACTGCTGTTACATTTCGCCCGATTGCCTTCACCGCTTCGTCCAGTTTGTTCTGCCGCCGGCCCGTGATGAAAACGTAAGCGCCTTCTTCTACAAACAGCTTCGCCGATGCGAGCGCCATCCCGGAGGTCGCTCCGGTGATGACCGCCACCTTACCGCCCAGTTTCTC
Organism: Acidobacteriaceae bacterium; assembly: GCA_036490815.1. Taxonomy (GTDB): domain Bacteria; phylum Acidobacteriota; class Terriglobia; order Terriglobales; family Acidobacteriaceae; genus Palsa-343. The sequence goes on along the minus strand of DASXDF010000061.1, from coordinate 116,134 downwards.
CATGTTCGACGACACCTCTGATGGTTAGGTCAACGAGGCCGTTGAAAGTTACGTGAAAACACGTTTGCGCCGGAAAATGGTTCAATATGTCGGCGGTGCTGCAGGTTTTGCTAACGGCAAGCGTGAAAGGTGCGAACGCTTTGCCCTCACCGGTGCCGAAACGTCGAGAGCTTCTGGCGATAGGGGCCTCTGCCGCAGAAGCGTCTGACGCCGGCAACCGGGAACTGAAGCCCGACACCATGCTGAATCTGGTGCGGGGAGTAGATGTGGTCACTGTTGGAGTCGCTGACCGATGCGAAGACCGAGCCCGTATACTGCGTCGGTTGGTCTGGACCACGCCATTGACGGTCGCTGTGCCCCACAGGTACCAATAAACAGGCATGCGCTGATCTTGCGACGCTCCAGGCGCGCGTGGAGACCGGACCGATATAAAGCTTTTGTCACGGCGAAGATTTCGCCGTTTTCTTACTCATGAGGATTCGATGGCGGAACAAGCGTTCATAGCGCTTCCCGATTACCGGGAATATTCGACCGAAGAAATGAGGCATCGCGCGTCGGAATTCCATGCCGAAGCTCGTCGTCGCCGCACTGTCCGGGAATTCTCGTCACGTCCTGTTCCGCGAGAGATCATTGAAGATTGCCTGCGGGCGGCTGGAACGGCTCCGAACGGGGCAAATATGCAACCCTGGCACTTCGTTGCGGTGAGCGATCCCGCGGTGAAGAGGAAGATTCGAGAAGCTGCCGAGAAAGAAGAACACGATTTCTATCATGGCAGGGCGCCGCAAGAGTGGCTGGACGCGCTCACTCCTCTTGGGACAAATGAGCACAAGCCATTCCTGGAGGCTGCACCCTATCTGATCGTCATTTTTGCGGAGATATATGGTGTCCTTCCCGATGGAAGGAAGGTCAAACACTACTATGCCCAGGAGTCGGTTGGGATTGCGACTGGAATACTGATCACCGCAATACATCACGCCGGCCTGGCATCTCTAACGCACACACCCAGTCCAATGGGATTTCTCAACGAACTTCTCGTTCGACCTCCGCAGGAACGTCCGTTTCTAATCCTCGTGGTTGGGTACCCGGCCGAATCCGCTACCGTACCGGCAATCACCAAGCTGCCCCTGGAGGACATCGCGACATTCATTTGAGAGAGCGGAGCGGAATTTCCGGGGTATGGGAGGACAAGGGCCTGCATCCAGACAGAAGGAATTGACCGTCGCCTCAAATACATCTCGCCCACGCCCGGCGGGCACTCAGACTCCAGGCAAAACTCTTCACTGCAGAAGACCGCGGCACGCAATCTTCAGAAGAAAGGACCCGATTCACGAATACTGATGAATCGTCCTGGGAAAATGCTGCCCCGCCCGGGGTCACTTCGATACACTGAGGACGCGATGCCCGAACGGGAAGTGGAAGTTAACCTGGCGGAAGCAAAACGGAGTGAGAGCCGCGGCCTCGCGGTGGGACTCACCAGTTTGTTTTTTATCCTGCTGCAAAGCGCATGCACCGCATTCGTGGCCATCAGCGGTTTGCGGCTGCTGATCGGGGTGGGCGCGCTGGCCGCGGCAGCGGCGGGCATGAAATTCCTGGCCGCGCTGCATGGAACGGCGCTTCGCATCCCCATGGAAATCCTTGCCATCGCCGGCTCCGCCGTGAATCTCTATGCCATCCAGCGGGTTCGCAGGCTGCGCGCGCGGCCTGCATCCCAGTGGAGAATGAAACCTGCCACCACAAAGCAGCTGCGTTCGGAGTCATGGCAGATCGGCCTGGCGGTTCTGACTCTGCTGCTCGTTGCGGTGGAATGGGGTTTCCACATCTATCTTCACGGCACCATTTAGTCCTGCGCGGGTTTCTCTGAACCGGTATTCGTGCCGTGGATCTCCCGCGCCAGCCGTGCGTGCAGACGTTCGCTGTAGCCGGCGGGCAGCTCGAAAACGCGATCATCGGCGGTCAGGATAAGAATGTTGCGCGTGGAGTCGAGAATGGCGGAACAGATTTCGCAGTTCTCCAGGTGTTTTTGCACCAGTTCTTTTGTTTCCGGCGGCAGCGAGTCGTCGAGGAATTCGGAGATGTAGTCCCAAACGTGTTTGCATTCCAGTTTCACGAGAGCCACCTCCTTTTCTTCGGGCTCGCCAACTTCAGTTTAGGCGCAAGCTCCTTTTGCAGTGTGATACGGGCCCGATGTAGTCGTACCTTTACCGAAGAGATGCTGATGGCCAGGGTACCAGCCGTCTCCTCAACGCTGAGCTCTTCGATGTCACGCAATACCAGTACTTCCCTGTAGATCGGCGAAAGCTGCCCGATCGCTTCCTGAAGGAGCGCTCGTACTTCGCGCCGTTCCAGCGCTTCGGAGGGAATCTCCCGCCAGTCCCGCAAGAGCGCCGGCGAAACTTTGCCCCCATCCTCGGGGGGTTCGTCGAGCGACTCCATCCGGACCGCGCTCTGCCGACGCAGCCGTCTTCGCGCTTCGTTGAGAGTGATGCTGATCAGCCAGGTGCTGAACTTCGACTCTCCGCGAAAATTCGCAAGACTGCGAAAGCCTTTCAGAAAGGCCTCCTGCGCCACGTCCTCCGCTTCCGTCTCGTCTTTCACAAAGGACAGCGCCATGCGATAGACACTGCGCTCGTAGGGCTGGATGAGCCTGTGGTATAGCTCCCGGTCGCCCGCCAGAATGGCGGCAATCATCTGTGCCTCGTCCCGCGCCGGAGACCTGGCATCAGCTGCGCTCACGCCCTCCTCCTCCTCCACCACCTGGCGATTCCTGCATCCAGAGTAAAGTAGCCTGCCCCAAAGATCAGAACCAGCAGCGAAGCAAAAAGGAACGGGTACGGGTCTGCCCCGTAAAACTTACCTGGATCGGAAAAGATCGAGACGAGTGCCTCGTGATCAGCTGTCCAGTAGGCCACGAACATATTGCAGGCAAGAAGAAATGCGATCGGGCGCGAGAACAATCCGAGCATCAAGAGGATGCCGCCCGCGAACTCCAGCATGGAAATGAAGGGAGCGTTGAAGCCTGGAAATGGGAGGCCGAGGCTCGCGAAAAATGCCGTGATCTTCGGCAGGTTGTGAAGCTTACCCCATCCGGTCTGGGCAAACTGAAATCCCCAATAAAGCCTGACGGCCAGCAGCATGGCAGGCTGCAGTGAGGAGAATGCCGAAATGAATCGGCGATAGGCACGCAGGATCTGACTCATGATCTCTTCCCTGGTATGACGCCTCGCTCCTGAGCGCGAGTGCGTCTTTTCTTGTCGTTAGAGACCTGGCGCGCAGTTCGGTTACAGTCTTACCTTCGAAATCACCTTTGTAACCGTTGGAGAGTCGCGGTGTCAGATGAGAAGCGCTCCGGTTGGAGGCAGATCTATGCAGCTTCGTCCCTTACTTGCTCTCTCGTTTGCGCTCCTCGGTATCAGTGCGGTTGCGTGTTTCGCTGCCCCTGCCGAGACCGGCCCTGAAGAAAAGCCCGCTTCCGTAGCGGTCGTGGAGCTCTTCACATCAGAAGGATGTTCGAGCTGTCCTCCGGCCGATGCTCTGCTGCGGGAGATCAACTTGAAGCAAACCAGCGCGGGCCAGTTGATTGTGGGCATCAGCGAGCACGTAACGTACTGGAACAATCAAGGCTGGAACGATCCATATTCCGCTTCGGTGTTTACGAACAGGCAGAGTTCGTACGCCTTACGGCTCTCCCCGGAAGGGCCTTACACGCCGCAAATGGTCGTGAATGGACGTGATCAGTTCGTAGGCAGCGACGGCCGGGCTCTCGAGCGCGCTCTCCGTGACGATGCCCAGCGAGACCATCTCGCTCTGACTATTGTTTCCTCCCATACCTCCGCCTCTGGAGTGAATGTGAGGTTTGCGGTCACAGGTCATCTGCCAAAGCCGCTGGATATCGTCGCCGTGCTTACGGATGACACCGACCGTTCGAATGTTCTGCGTGGAGAAAATAACGGCAGGCTCCTTCAGCACGTTTCCGTGGCACGCTCGTTGACGCGTGTGGCAACGATTAAGGAAGACGTGGAGGAGTCTATTGATGTTCGTCTGCCTGATGGCTTTCAGCCTGATGGTGGAGCAGGCCATCACCTGATCCTGTTTGCTCAGGAACCGCATCAGGGAGCCATTCTGGGCGCCACCACCATGCCTCTCTGAATTTGCAGTTTGTCTGTAACGAACCGCCGCCTCAGGCTTCAAACATGCGGCACGGCAGGCCAATTGTTTCCCGATTGCGATTCCGGCTCTTTCCGGTCATCCTGGCAGATCGAACTTAACGTCCCAGGCCCCACGCCTGGGCTAACCGAAGAAAGGAACTCTTCATGAAACCGACCACCGTAAGCAACCTCGCACTGGCCGCAGCTTTCGCCGGTCTCCTAGGCGGCACGACCGCGCGCCTCAACGCCCAACCCATCTCCGGCCATTCGGAAGCAACCGCCAACTCCTCGGCAATTGCGGGAGTGATGGTCGTCTCCGAGAAAGCCCTCCCCAAGCATTCCTGCAAGGGCCAGAACGATTGCAAAGGCCAGGGCGGCGGCGACAAGCAGCACCGGGGCAAAAACTCCTGCAAGGGCCAGGGCGCCTGTGCGACCGACGGCTCCAAGCCGCCGAAGAGCTAACTCAATGCGCGCAGGAGGTCTGGCTCCTCCCAGACTTCCTGCACTTCTTGCGGAATCATCGTCCCTGGAGCATACATGCCAGCCAATCGTTTCAATGGATATAGCGACTATGGTGTCGGCATCGGTCTGAGAGTGCCGCATTATGACCACATCTTCTCAAAGAAACCGATAGTCGATTGGTTCGAGATTATCTCGGAGAACTACATGGTCGATGGTGGGCGGCCACTGAGAATTCTTGATCGGATTCTCGATCAATATCGAGTCGTTCAACATGGCGTGTCCATGTACTTTGGCAGTGCGCAACCGTTGAACCGTGATCATCTGAAGCGGATCAAGGAACTGACGAAGCGGACCAGGACTCCGTGGCTCTCCGACCATCTTTGCTGGGGCAGCGTGGACGGTCGCTACACACATGATCTCCTGCCACTTCCTTACACGTTTGAAGCCATCCGTACTACTGCTGAAAGGGTGCGCATGGTTCAGGATTACCTTGAGATTCCTGTAGCCGTCGAGAACGTGAGCAGCTATGCCGAGTACCACGACTCGGAGATGACCGAGTGGGAGTTCCTGAGTGAGGTCGTTCATGCGGCCGATTGCGGGATACTTCTCGACGTCAACAATATCTACGTCTCTTCGCAGAATCACGATTTCGACCCCATGGTTTACGTCAACAGCATCCCGGCGGAACGTGTTGCGCAGATCCATATCGCAGGCCACTCGAAGTTCGAGAAGTACATCCTCGACACGCACGACCATCCTGTGCTGGATCCCGTCTGGAAGTTGTATGCACGCGCAATCGAACGCTGCGGGCCAACAGCCACACTGCTTGAGTGGGATGATGATATCCCTTCTTTTGAGGAGGTGCATGCCGAGGCGCTCAAGGCCAACCGCTTTCTTCTCGCGGGAGCATCCCCTGCCGTACAGAAATTTCCGCTGGCCGAGGGGGTGTGTCTGTGAACCTGCTCGAATTGCAGCGGCGCATGGCCGAAGATGTCCGCAGGCCATTGACTTCGGATTACGAGATGCGGAAGACCACCGAGAATGGTGGATCGACGGATGAGATCGCAACGAGCTACATCGCACCGAATGGGCGCCTTTCTTCCTTCGAGCGCCTCGAAATCTACAATCGCCAGTACTGGTTTCGCCTCATCAGCGTAGTCTCCGAGGATTTCCCGACCCTCAACACCTTGCTGGGACCGAGGCAGTTTGAAGCACTGATCCTGGCTTACCTAGCTGAGAACCCTTCCACGTCCTGGACCCTGCGGGACCTCGGTGCGAAGCTCCCGACATTTCTCGAAAGGCATCCCGAGTTCACAGGAAGGCGTCATCGTCTCGCGGGTGATGTCGCAAGGCTTGAGTGGGCGTACGTCGAAGCCTTCGATGGGAGACATTTAGTCCCAATTACGGACGGAGGTGTCTCTTCAGTCGGGCCGGACTCAAAGCTTCTCCTGCAGCCCCATCTTCAACTGCTTGAGCTGAGCTATCCGGTGGACACCCTGGTGCTTTCGGTAAAGAAGGGGGCACCTGAGATCGACATCGTAAGCAGTGCAGCGAGTCAGCGTAAAGTACGTACACGTGTGAAACTTCCTCCCATGAGGCGGCAGCGCGTCTATCTTGCCATTCATCGCTTTGAGGACTCCGTGTACTATCGCCGGATCGCGCGAGAAACATTTTTGCTGTTGAACGCATTGCGTTCCGGTGCCACGGTAGCAGAGGCCGTGATTGAAGCCTTTGAGGAAACGAAGCTGAAGGTTAAAGAGCAGGCCGAGCTGCTTCGTGAGAGCTTTGCCCACGCCTCAGAGTTGGGCTGGTTATGCCCGAGCGTTCAAAACGGAGAGAACCCCTCAACTCTTGTCATGTAGTTTCAATACAGGAGGAGAACTGAATGTCCGACGACTCGAATCTCTGGAGAAAGGATGCAACCCGCGGATACGCTCTTTTGCGCGTTACGCTGGGGTTGAATATCTGCCTTCACGGTGTCGTTCGCTGGGTCGGAGGGCTTAGAGGTTTCGCGGAGTCGTTGGTGCCGATGTTCCAGAAGACGCCTCTGCCCTCCTGGTCCGTATATGGATTCGGCTATTTGCTGCCGGTCCTGGAGGCCATCGTAGGCGCTTTGGTACTTTTCGGTTTCCAGACTCGGCGTGCTTTGATTCTGGGCGCGGCTCTTATGCTCGTCCTGACGTTCGGCTCGGCCTTACGTCAGGACTGGCCAACTGCAGGGATACAACTGACGTACTCTCTCGCCTATTGCGTTCTGGTGGCGGGCGCACAAATGAACGGTTACAGTCTGGATCACATAATGCATCGGGCGATGTAAAAAGCTGTAACTTTTCTGACGGTCCTTTGTCAGATGAATGTTCCGGACGAGGAGTGTGTTTCCATGCCCGCGTACGATCGCAGCTTCCGCAGATCCGAAATCTTTGCCCTGGGCCGATTCAGCCGGACGATGCGCCTGATCGTAGCTCTTGCCTGTGCCTTGTTCATTGGGGTGCCTGCCTTCGCAGAAACTCCGGTCGTTGGCGTTAAAGCCCCTGACTTTACCCTGTTGACTCCCACAGGAAAAGCAGTACGGATGTCGGCCGACCTGCGAGGACATGACCTCGTACTGGTCGTGTTGCGGGGATTCCCAGGCTATCAGTGCCCCTACTGTGTGAAGCAGGTCCATGACTTCATCGACCATGCCTCGGATTTTGCCGCAAAAAACGCGAGAGTTCTCCTGGTGTATCCAGGGCCTCCCGCGGATCTGGATCAGCGGGCCAGGGGGTTCCTGGAAAAGCAGGCCGAATTGCCGGCCAACATCGTTCTCGTAACGGACCCGGACTACACAATGACCAATCTCTATAGCCTGCGTTGGGATTCGCCCCACGAGACCGCCTATCCATCTACGTTCGTGCTCGACAGGAAGGGGACGGTTGTTTTTGAGAAGATCAGTCATAGTCATGGGGATCGCCTATCCGCAGAGGACGCGCTGGAGCATCTTCCAGCACGCTAGCGACTTGCGGGCTGCGCCAGGGAACTTTGGGCACGGCTCTCTCTTGCAATGGCTCGCATACCGGGAAGTGTTTCTTCCAAGCGGGGCGTAGCTGGGCCTCAAACCCGAACTCCTCACTCGCAATAATGTGCTTGATGCCATAAAACCATGATCAAAGAAGACAACATGCCCGGCGTCCACGCTGCGATTCGTTTCGTGCTGGAAATCGACAAGCTGAAGGGTATCCTGCGCAAGGTGAAGCCTCTTGGCGAAGACCGATACGAGAACACCGCCGAGCACAGCTGGCAGATCGCTTTGTTTGCATTGTCCCTGGCTCAAACTCTGTCGCTTAAGGTCGACTTGTATCGCGTGGTCGCGATGTTGCTCGTTCATGACATCGGTGAGATCGACGCTGGAGATAAATTTGTCTTCGCACCGGACGGCTGGGAGGAACGCAAGGGAGCTGAGCTTCGAGCCGTCGAGCGGATCTTCGGCCTTGCGTCCCCTGACGTCGGAGACTTCCTTCTCACTCTGTGGACGGAATTCGATGCCGGAGAGACCCCGGAGGCACGGTTCGCGAAGGCAATCGATCGAAGCATGCCGGTTCTCCTCAATCTCAATAACGGTGGCGGAAGCTGGCTGGAAAATGGCGTGGCCTACGAACGAGTCATTGGCCGTGTCGGGCCGGAGATTGAAAGTGGGTGTCCTGAACTCTGGAACTACCTCAAGCGCGAGCTTGAAGAGGGCCGCCGCAAAGGCTTTTTTGCGGCGGCGAACTCTTAAGAAGCGCACCAGGCGTTTCAGGCCTATTACTTTTCGGCGATGATGTCTGCGGTCTGAATCTGTGGTTGCGTAACAAAAAGTTTCTCGGCCCTCGCGAAGAGCGCCTTAGCAACTTCGCCGTTGATGTGCGCACTCCGCCCTTCCTCGTCCCTGAACGTGTCAAAGATGCCAAATGTTGCAGGTTCAATCCTGAAGGCGAACCACGCAGTCGTACCCGTTTCGACTTCGACAAGGGGTTGCGCAGACCGGAGAAATTGTTCCACTTCAGCCTCTTTACCTGGCCGCGCCTGTAGTGTCGCCAGTATTCCAAACCTATTCATTTCAACTCTCCTCCGTACTTCATTTTCTAAATTCTGATTATTTATTTCGCGCCAGGCACTCGCCCAGACGCGCAATTGAATGCACGGACCCAGGAACACAAAGAGCTGATGTGTTCCGTGAACCGGGTCATGCGCTTCATTAGAAACGCCATCCTGATGAAGGTTACAGCGACGAACTGTAACTCCTGGTCTTTGGTCTGAGGGCGTCGAATTTTAACCATTCGCGCCCTGTAACCTTTTCGCTGTTCAAACCTCAAACTGTCGCGCAAAGTCATGACGCAAACTTCGGGCATCGTCCCCTCGGACGACGCCGAGAGAGCGATTGCGCAAGTGGAAAAATTCCCCTTGAGGAGTCAACGCTATGATGAAGTCAATTCCTGGTCTTTTGGCCATCGCGCTCGGTCTCGGAGCCAGCACTTCCACGATGTATGCGGCCAATGCCTCTGCGGGCATTGGCACCTCTGTCTTCGTTCTAACGAATGACAATACGAAGAACGAGGTCCTGGCGTATCAACGAGGATATGATGGGCAGTTCATCCTGCGGGATCGGGTCAACACCGGGGGTCGCGGGAGCGGCGGAACAACCGATCCGCTTCAGTCGCAAGGCTCTCTCACTCTCAGTGGCGATCACACTCTGCTCTTCGCTGTAAACTCTGCCAGTGGAACTGTCTCAAGCTTTCACCTCCTTAACGGGATGCCTGTTCTCGTGGACCTGGAATCCTCGGGGGGCGCATTTCCGGTTGCCGTGGCGGAGCATAACGGCACGGTATACGTCCTCGATGCGGGTGGATCGGGGGCTGTCGTCGCATTCAAGGACGATCGTCTCGGCAGACTCCACGAGATCTCGAATTCATCGGTCTTTCTCACCGGCCTGAACTCAGGTGCTTCCTCGATCTCAGTAAGCCCCAACGGTCACTGGCTTGTCGTGATTGAGAAGGCGTCGAACAGCATAGACGTATTTCCAGTTCATCCGGATGGAACTCCTGGGACGGTGGTCGCTAACACCAGCGTCACTCCGGGTGTCTTTGCGACCGTGTTTACACCCAATGGGCAGCTCATTGTCTCCGAGAATCAGCCCAGCAACGGGACGGATACGTCGAGCATCTCTTCCTATACGATCAACCCAAACGGTACGCTCGCCGCAATCAGCCAAAGCATCCCTACCTTTGGCAATGGCAACTGCTGGAATGCCATCACCCCGAACGGTAAGTGGGTGTATGTCGATAATGCCGGCACGTTCACCGTTGCGGGGCTTTCGATCGCCGCGAGCGGAGCCCTGACGCCGGTTGGCGGCACGATTCTCAGCACTCTTCCTGATGGCGCAAACAATCTCGACATGGCCATCAGCGGAGACGGCAAGTATCTGTTCAACCTTCTATCCGGCGACGGCGCTCTCGGGGTCTACACCATCAACTCCGACGGAACCCTGACCAAACTCGGAGATATTGTGGGACTTCCGAAGACCGCCGGCTTCAATGGTATTGCAGCCTTGTAATCTGAAATTCTCTGACGGTCCGCCCGCATGGACACTTTACGGTCTGCGCGGGCGGCCACAAATCTCTCCTTCGATGATTCCGGACAGCATGAACCGCGGCTCTGGACCGGAAGAGTACCAAATAGCCGAATCATTTCATCGTAACCAGATCGGCAAACCTGTATCGCCCACTCTGCGTGACTCCTCGGGGACTGTCAAGTTGACGTGTAACGGCCAGCCATCACTTTGAGTTGACCGAGGTCAAAGGGAAAGCGTCGCCGACTTTACGTCCGGGTGGATGGATTGACCGTGCGGTCTTGTGCTCAAAGTTGGAAGTTGAGGGCTAATGCGCCTTGTCGTTCACGCTCGGGTCACGACATTTGGCCTTCCAGACTACCGTGAGCCTCAGTTTCAGATCCGCGTCAATGCCGCCGGACCACAAAGCGAGTCCTCATGTTTTCAGAAAATCGTGCATGGTAGGGGGCCCCAAGATGCGCTGCAACCGCCCGAACTAGTATCGCAATAGGTTGTGAAGATGTGCCGAGGTACCGTTGCTCTATTCGGAATCGCAACGTGCTGGACGGCGCGTGCCGAGTCGATCTCCAGCACGGCGCGATCCGCGTAAGGGCGAATCGCGGCAGGAGGATGGCGAGCACGTTAGCATCATCGTTCAGAAAAGAGGAAAGAGCCCTTCGCAGAGTTTAAAACCAGCTCACATGTTGCGGAAGATTGGATGTCGCGGATTTTGGGAATCACAGGAGGCGGCATGAAGTATGCCTTCAAGAGGCAAAGGGGGCGCGCGGACCTGGCCCTGGAATCGGCTGAATGGCCAAATTTCACCGATTGAGGGTCCCACCGGGCGCTTGTCGAGGGTACGCCGGGAGTCAATCGAATGTGAAATAATCGGGTCTTGCCGGGTGATTGTTCGCGCCAAATCGTTTGATTAAGGGATCTCCACTGCATTTTGCGGGACGCGAATAGCCAGGACAGAATCAAGAACGAGAAGCGCCGGTTGAGTTAAATATGCTGTTGTCCCCGCAATCGAAGAAGGAAGTCAGCAACCATTCGCCCAGTCCCGTTGCCGTCCGCGAGCAATTGAATCGGCTGCTCGCGCACTCCTTGTTCACGAACAGTAAGCGCTACCCGGTGCTTCTTGCCTACACCGTTGAGCAAACTTTGCTTGGCAACGCAGGTGAACTGAAAGAACGCACGATTGGCATTGAGGCTTTTGGACGCGAGCCCAGCTACGATGTAAACCTCGACCCGGTGGTTCGGACGACGGCTGCAGAAGTACGCAAGAGGCTGATCCAGTACTACTACAACCCCGAGCATGCGGGAGAACTGATCATCGAAATGCTGGTGGGCTCCTATGTGCCTGCGTTCCGGGAGCCCGTTGTTCCATCGAATCTCGCGATGGCGGATGCAGCCGTCGCCGATTCAGTGCCGGCGCTATTGCAGCATTCCATCTCTGTCGCGGGTCCGTCGGAAGCTGTGGGTCAGTCGGCTGCAGGGAGGTATCATCCCCGCTGGATATGGATTAGTGTTGCGTTGGCGTTCGCGTTGCTGGCAGGTTTTGGCCTCGGACGGATTGGACTTTCCAGAAAGCCGACCAGTCTTGAGCGTTTCTGGGAGCCCATCACTTCAGCGTCCAACAGGATCACATACTGCCTGGGTATGCCAATGGACGCCATCGATCATGCGCAGTTCAATCTATCGCAGGGCATGCCCGTCAGCGGTGGTTTGGATACCTCGGATGTGATCACTCTGGCGAGGTCCATTGTTCCTCTCGCTCGCCGACACGACGCATTTCGCGTCGTATCCGCATCGCAGACTCCATTCTCCGAACTTCGGGAGAGCCCCTTCGTATTGATTGGCGCCTTCGACAACGTCTGGACCATGCGTATCACCCAGGATTTGCCGTTCGGGTTCACAATCGACAACCAGGTGCGGAGACTGGTCGATCGCAGGAGCGCACAGCCGCGATTCTGGACTCTTGAATGGAAGGTTCCGCATACGAAGCTGGCGAAGGATTACGCCATTGTCGCCAGAATCCACGACAACGTCACCGGGCAACCGGTGATTATCCTGGCTGGGATTCTCGGAGAAGGTACAGAAGCGGCCAGCGAAGTGATATCCAATCCCACTTATCTCGATGCCATGCTCCATAAAGCACCAAAAAACTGGGAGCAGCTCAATTTGGAAGCGGTCATTGAAGCGGATGTCATCGAAGGCCATCCCGGGCCTCCAAACATCGTCGCTGTCGAGACCTGGTAGGACCTCGATTCTCGCCGGAGACAGTATCATACATCCCGGCATCCAGCCCTCTTCATCTGGGTTATCCCATTCATGAATCAGGTTTCGTGTAATCCCCGTTTGATTTGTTGCACGATGCAGCTTCCCGCGACTGCCGAGTCGACCTAGTCTTCCTCTGGACTGGAGTCTGGAAACATTCCGTCTCAGTCCAGGAGGAGACTCATGAAGCGTCGCTGGGGAATTGCACTTCTGTTTTTGCTGGTTTCATGCTCACTGCCGCTCGCGGCCGCGAAAAATTCACAGGGTTTTGTATTACCGGTTGTCGTTCGGGTTGGTGATCTTCAGATTCCGCCGGGCCAATATGAAGTGACCTGGACGGATCCAGCCGAATCGCAGGTACAGCTGACGCTGAAAGCTGACGGGAGGAAACCGATCACTATCCCTGCTCGGTCGATTGCAGAAAAGCATACGGAAGCCGGTGTTACCACCTTTGTCGATAACGGAGTCACGTACCTGCAGGACTTTCACACCACAAAGGAAGCATTCATCATTCCCGGCCCACCGAGCGCGCCTAAATAACCATCATTCCAGGGGTTCCAATGATCCGAATCTGCGACCGGGCTTGTATGATACGCGCCACATTCCGGCCCTCGCGCTGTTCACAGTCTTACTGATTCTAATGCGATTACCTGATTTGCCTAGAGAGCTGTACCCGTGGTGGCTTCCTTAACCGAGGCCGGCAATCCGATCCTGCTTTAGTGAATTCCCTACGGACGATCGCCGGGTGAATCAGGATCGGGTTCTCGCCAAAGCGTGCCGGGGCCTGGAGGAATATGCAGATCCGCAAGTGCAGTTCGCAGGTTTTTCTTTTACTCATCGCGCTCACGGCGGTGATTTCCGGAACGGGCGCCCTCCCCGCGCAGGATACGGGGCGGCCGTGGATGAACCCTCAATTATCCCCTGAAGAGCGGGCCGAGATGATCCTGAGGCAGCTCACACTCGATGAGAAGCTCGCGCTGCTGCACGGCAATGGGATGGCGCACGTTCCGCAGTGGACCATGCGCCTCACGCCTCTCGCCAACGGGGGTGCTGGATACGTCGAAGGGGTGAATCGCCTCGGTATTCCTCCCCTGATCATCTCGGACGCCGGATACGGAGTAAGAGACAGCGGAGCCAACGGGCGCTACTCCACGGCGATGCCTTCGAATCTTGGGGCGGCCTCGAGTTGGAACCCGGAATCCGCCTGCGCCTTTGGCACGGTGATTGGCCAGGAACTGAGGGCCCAGGGATTCGACATGACTCTCGGCGGGGGTGTGGATCTCGTGCGCGAACCCAGGAACGGGCGCACCTTCGAATACACGGGCGAAGATCCCCTTCTGGCCGGAACGATGGACGGCAACATGATGAAGTGCGAACAGGCGCAACACGTCGTCGGCGATATCAAACACTATGTGATGAACGACCAGGAGACGGGTCGCTTCTTCATCAATGCCATCATTTCGCAAAAGGCCATGCAGGAGTCTGATCTCCTCGCGTTTCATATCGCCATCTCGATCGCCAATCCCGGTGCAGTGATGTGTTCCTACAATCGCATCAACAGTGCATTCGGCTGTGAAAATCCGTACACTTTGCACGACGTGCTGAAGAAGGACTGGGGCTTCAAAGGATTCGTGATCTCCGATTGGGGAGGAACCCACAGCACGATCGAGGCGTCATCAGCCGGCCTCGACCAGGAACAGCCCATGGCTGACTACTTCGGTTCAAAACTCAAAGCCGCCGTCGAAGCCGGCAAGGTGCCGGTGTCAGAAATCGACGACCATGCTCGACGAGTCCTGTATGCGGAGTTCCTGTCCGGGGTCGTCGACAACCCGCCCGAAAAGAGCGTTCCGGATGTGGAACGGGGGTTGAAAGTTGCGCGGCAGGTGGAAGAGGAGAGCATCGTTCTCCTGAAGAACGACCAAGCGATCATGCCCGTCGATCCCTCTCGGGTTCACACCATCGCCATCATCGGCGGGCATGCCGACGCAGGCATGATCTCCGGCGGCGGATCGGCGCAGGTGGACCCTCCGGGCGGCAATGCCATTATGCCTCCCGGCAAAGGCGGCACCGTCTGGCAGGAGCACATCTGGTTCCCGACTTCTCCACTGGAGGCGCTTCGAGCGAAACTTCCGAAAACGAAAATCGATTTCAATGCAGGAACGGACCTTGAGTCGGCTGCGGCGCTTGCGAAGAATTCCGACCTGGTCATCGTCTTCGCGTACCAATGGGAATCGGAAGACATGGATTTGCCGAGCCTGGCGCTCTCCGGCAACCAGAACGCTCTGATTGCGCAGGTTGCGGCAGCGAATCCTCACACAATTGTGGTGCTCGAAAGCGGTACGGCGGTCACCATGCCCTGGATCGACAAGGTGGCTGGCATTGTCGAGGTATGGTACGCAGGCAGTGCGGGACATAGGGCACTGGCCAACGTTCTGGTGGGGGACGTCAATCCGTCGGGCAAGCTCCCGATCACTTTTCCGAGGAGTGATAACGACCTTCCGAGGCCCAGTATTCCGTCTCCGCCGGCTCAGGACCGGGGACAGGCTACGGGTAATTCGGCGACTCATCCCTCCAGCTATGCCGTTCGTTACGATGAAGGCTCTGAAGTCGGTTACAAGTGGTTTGAGGCGCAGCACAAGCGGCCGCTGTTTCCTTTTGGGTATGGCCTTTCGTATACCACGTATCAGTATTCCGGACTGAGCATCGATTCGGCCGCGAGGACCGTCCGCTTCACTGTAGGCAACAGCGGCAAGCGGGCAGGCGCCGAGATCGCGGAAGTGTACGCCAGGCTTCCACAAGGCGTGGACGAATCCTCATACCAACGGCTGGTGGGCTGGAAGCGAATCAAGCTGCAGCCAGGCGAATCACAGGTTGTGACCTTTGGCATCGATTCTCGAGTCCTGAAGACGTTTGACGCAGCGAATAACAGCTGGAACTTTGCGCCGGGGGATTATCAGGTCTTCGTCGGAGGTTCCTCGGACAACACGCCACTCAAGGGACTCCTCGTCGTTCGGTGAATCTGCATGACCGGCATTCTGCACTGCCCCACCCGAGAGACATTCAGACAGGAGATCCCCGGATCATGTGTGCTTCGCCTATCGACAGGACTCAAACCGCAACCAGTCCTGATCGGACAAGTAGCGGAAAAGAGCATTTTGAAGTGCTGGACGGCCTGAGAGGATCCGCGGCATTTCTGATCGTCATTTTCCATTTGTCTAACTACTCGTTCGGATTCCATGGACCGTGGGCCCTGGTCAAACACGCGTATCTCGCCGTCGATTTCTTTTTCGCCCTGTCTGGTTTCGTTGTGGCGTATGCCTACGATGACCGATGGACGCGCATGACGACTCTGCAGTTCTTCCGCATTCGGTTGATTCGCCTGCATCCATTGGTCCTGCTGGGGGCCACCATTGGTCTGCTGGGCTACATATTCGATCCATTCGGTAAGGCAATGAATCACACCTCTTTACCGATGTTGGTCCCGGCGTACGTATTGTCGCTGCTGCTGCTCCCGACGACGCCCGTCGGTGGCCGGCATAACGAGAGTCAGGCGCTTAATGGGCCCGCCTGGTCCCTGATGCAGGAGTATCTCGGCAATATCGCATATGGTTTGATCCTGCGCCGGCTTCGCACCGTGACCCTGGCCATCATTGTTGGCCTCTCAGGTCTGGCTTTAGCCGTAGTCGCGAATCACAAGGGGTTGCTCGACGGAGGATGGGACTATCCGGAGATCTGGATGGCGCCCCTTCGACTCACAGTCTCCTTCGTTCTTGGGCTGTGGCTCTATCGCATTCACGACCGCGTCCGGCTGCCAAAGATCGGACTGTTGTTTCTCTCGTTTGTCCTTCTGGTGTGCTTCCAGATACCAGTCTTTCCGAAAGTCGGTATCTGGTCGCTCAACGGTCTGTATGACGTGGCGTGTGTTCTCTTCCTCTTTCCACTGATCATCCTGTGGGGGGCCCATTCGGAAGCGGGAACGGGGATGATGCAACTCTGCAAGTTCAGCGGCCAACTCTCGTACCCGCTCTACATCACTCATATCGCATTCGTCTACGTCCTCGCGAACTATGCCTGGACGCATCATCCGAGCACCGGTGTAATTTTCTCTGGGATCTGCGTCGTTCTGCCCATTGTGATCTTTGTGGCCTGGATCGCTCTGAAGTTCTACGACGAGCCCGTTCGGGCCTGGCTGACACGCTGTTACGGAATCAAGCGAGCGGCCGCATAATCTGGGCCACCGGGCAGCGCACAGGTGATACAGGGTCACGCAAGGCGGAGTGGACGGGACATTCAGCGATTCGACTGCATTGTGATAAGCCGTCCGGATCGGGGTGGAGTCATAGAGTAGCTCTCCATCTGGTTTTGGGCTGTCTGGCAGGATTTCTAATCGCTTCGCGGATCAGCGCGCAAAAGACGCCCAAACCTCCATCCGCTTGCTGCTCCGATGCAGTTCCTGCCAAGCAGCTGGAAGCGGAATTATCCAGTTTATCAAGGCTGGGCTGCGTCAGAGGCATGGAAGGACACCACATCCCAGCGATGCGCTTCGCGAATGTACACTTTTGTGAAGCGCCAATCATCTGAGAGTTCTTTCCCGTTCATGGATCGGGTGCGCCGGAGGCGACCGCTCACTACCGCAGCATCGCCGTAGACGCGGATCCGAATATCGGAGGTGACGTAACGCAGGAACTTCATGCGGCCAGAACGAGCGAAATTGAGCGCCTCTGTTTTCGTCATAACCGGCATGCGTGGTACATCGACTTCTAAATCGTCTGCCCACAGTTGCTGTAGGGCGTCCGCGTCTCCTTGTTTGTGCGCCGTATTCCAGACCTGTTCGAGCCGCTGCAGTTGTTGCGTGTCACTGTCCAGTGCAGACTGAGCCGGACTTACGGATACAGCGGCGAGGACTGTCATCACGAGCACACCTGTGCTCACTTCCAGCAACCTCATATGAGCCCCCCTGGAATCGCTCCTGGAAGGGTACCACCGGCATTCGATGAGAATGGTTTGCGCACTGGCCCAACGACCATCGAGTTCCTGAAATGTTCATGGGGCCAAAATCACAGCTCTTGGCGAAGCCACTGTTGGCGTGAGCCATGGGCTCAGGCACTGCACCGGGGAACCTGGGCCGGATAAGTGAGCTGATAGGTATGCGGAGGAAAGCCCTGGTAATCAAACCGCAACGGCGGATGATAACCGCTGTTGGCGGTGAACTCGAGTGCTTCCTAATGGCCTGAGATCACGATCGCGGCACCCGGCTTCACGCCGATCGATCCCGGTGGGAAAGGGATTTGACGATTATGCCGGGATGGTGCAAAAGGTGGCGGTTTCAAGGCCAAAGCACATGCTGCCGACATAATCTCATTGTATTCAGCTGTTCAGGGCGCAGATCCGAATGTAGGGGAGGGTCGGGGCCGACCGGCGTTTGAATGTGCGAAGAGAACCCGGCTCCGGCGCGACAGGAGTGCTACAATCCCGGTTCGGGAATGTCATCCGGCACGCACATCCCAGTCCCGCCTGCTCCTTTCGCTGAGCTGTTAAAGAGCGAAGGGGAAACTGATGCCCTGCGACAGCACCTCGACGACCTGACCAACGGTCCCGCCTTCAAAGGAAGTCACCGCAGTCAGCAATTCCTCCGGTTTGTGGTCGAAAGAGTCCTCGACGGGGCTGTCGATCGGTTGAAGGAGCGAACCATTGGCATCGAGCTCTTTCACCGCATCCCCACCTACAATACTGGCGAAGACGCGATCGTCCGGGTGACCGCCAGTGACGTGCGCCGCCGCCTTCTGCAACACTACGGGCGCTACGGCGACGCTTCGCGGTTCCGTATCCGACTCCAGCCGGGCTCCTACATCCCGGAGATCGAGCAACTTTCTCTTGCCGCTCCGGTTTCCTCCGAAATTTCACCTCCCCCGCCAATGGCGGCATCGGCCGAGCCGGCGTTGAAAGTAGGTTCGGCGCCGGTATTACCCCAAACTCGGTGGCGTGTACGAATACTTTGGGTTATGGCCGCTGCCGTCCCGATTATCGCTGTGGGGGTTGCCGTCGGCTGGAAGCCTGTAGCTGCGACGGCATCTCTTCTGCCGTGGAGCGCCGTATTTCGTGCCGGGCACGCCACCCAACTGATCACGAGTGATCCCAATATCGAGCAGCTCCAGGAACTGACCGGAACCGACATCACGGTTTCCGACTACGCGAACCAGCATTATGTTGCGGATCCCGATGCGCTTTCGCCGACGCAGCGGACGTTCTACCTCTTTTATCAGCACGCGGACAATGCAGCATCCGTGGACACACCCCTGGCAGTCAGCATCGGACGTTTGGCTCCGGCAAGTTCGCGGATTCTGGTCCGTTCGGCGCGGAGCCTGCGCATCACGGACCTCGACGCGGACGATAATTTGATCCTGATCGGCAGTCCCCGCTCGAACCCCTGGTTTCAGATCTTCCAGAGTCAGTTGGATTTTCAGTTCGTGTTCAGCAAAGAAATGAGCCAGGAGATCATTCGTGACGTTCGTCCCCGGCCCGGGGAGCAGATCGCTTATATACCCACCGCCCGGGGATTCGCGACGGGGGAATCGTTTGCGATCCTGGCTCTCGTTCACAAACCGAACCAGCCTGGGCAGGTGCTGCTGCTGGCAGGGGCGGACGGAGAGGGCACCGAAGCCGCGGGACACATCGTCTCCGACCGCGAGCATCTGGTTGCCGCCCTGGAGTTCTGCGGTATCTCGCCGCGCGCAGGGGCCCAGGATTTCGAACTGCTTCTGCGGCTCCGCACGATGGCCGGATCGCCGAGCACCGTGGAGATGGCCGCGTGCCATCTGCTATCCGGAACCGGACACTAACCCAGAGAAGAATGCAGCGGGCGTCTTTCGGAGCGCAGGGGAGAAGCCTGCGCGGCCGGTGGATGAGGTGTACCCAGGCAGTGGCTCTCCTGCGAAATCTGATCGCAGGTTCCGCCTGACGGCCTGCGTTTCTATCATGCACACTGAGTCGACGCTGTGGCATACCATTTCCGCGGCACTGATCTCAATTGTCTCGAAGGCACCGAGTTTTCATCGAGCCCGGTGCGCGTAACTACGGTTACAAAGGATCGCGCCATCGATCTCGATATTTTGCAAGAAGATGTGGCGCCGTTAAGTACGGTCCTAACGTTGCCAAAACCGCCTTGCGCGGGGGTAGTGTCATTCCCGGATGTGAGCCAGCACCAGGAGTCTCTGCGGGAATCCGTACAAGAGAGCGAAGGGGCCAGCAACAATCATGATCTCGCCAGCCAGCCAACGAATGGAAAGGTGGAGCGACCTGGCAAGTCACGCTGAATTGTTGTCGGAAGCAGCGCGGGTTTTTCTAACGCTGTGTCTGACAGTCGGGCTAACCACTGCTCTGGCCGCAGGGCAATCGACAGGCATGGGCATCCTCTCCGGGACGGTGAGCGATTCTTCGGGCGCGGTGATCGCGGGAACCGACCAGGCGCGGAGGTGCCAGAGGGACTGGACGACGAAGAAGCGATCCGGGCTGTCTGGGCGGCCGACGCTTTGTACGTGGGCTCAAAACCTTCCCATCTTTCACTCTGCAGGATCATGAGAGGACAAGGAGAAATGAGAAAACCCGGAATGCCCAGGTACCGCAGGCGGGCGGAGTTAGCAGGTTCCCTGTGCATACTATTCCTCGTTGCAGCCATGGTTGCGGGTCAGGCTTTTCCATCCGGCCCGCACCCCGGTCAGGACATCGGCATTCATCTCACCGCCGATGCGACTGGCCCGGGCAAGTCCCTCGTTCATTTCTGGAGCAAGGTGGTCGGCGCAGGCAGGGCCAATGAAGGTCTTCGATCGACCTGGCAGGAAGAACTGGCGATGGCCGCCAAATATGGCGGCTTTCAATATGTGCGCTTCCACGGAATTTTTCAGGACGATATGTTTATCTTTCGCGAAGATGCGCACGGGGATGCTGTTTATAACTTTCAGTATGTCGACGACCTCTACGATCGGATGCTGGCAAAGGGTGTGCGCCCCTTTGTGGAGCTGAGCTTTTCCCCCGGTGCTCTGGCCCCAGTTCACAACACGACCTTCTGGTGGCGAGCCGACGGCAGTCCGCCATCGGATTATGGCAAGTGGGCGGACCTGGTTCGCGCCTTTGTCCGGCACTGCATCGACCGATATGGAATCGACGAGGTGCGTCGCTGGTATTTCGAGGTTTGGAACGAACCCAATCTCTATGAGTCGTTCTTTCGTGGAGGATCGCAGGAAAAATATTTCGAACTGTATCGGGGCACGGTTCAGGCGATCAAGGGGATCGATCCTCAACTACGCGTCGGCGGACCGGCAACCAGCAACTTCAACCTCGACCGGGAAGCGCTGCAGACAGCCGAGGCTTCAGGCAAACCCTTCGATCCCTTCTCGATCCCGTGGCGCCCTGTCTGGATTACGGATTTCCTGAATTACTGCAAGCAGAATCATCTGCCGGTGGATTTCGTCTCCACCCACCCCTATCCGCAGGACTTTGCCATCGATCAGCCCGGAATCCGGGAAGAGCAGCACTATCGCCGCGGCATCGATGCCACCCGCGACGATCTGCGGACCATCCGGGCCATGGTGAATCAGAGCGAGTATCCAAAGGCGGAGATTCATCTGACGGAGTGGAACTCGAGTCCCTCTCCGGTGGACCATGCGCACGACTCTCTGGCGGCCGCCGCTTTTGTGGCCAAAGCGAACCTGGAAAGCACCGGCCTGGTCGACTCACTCTCCTACTGGGTCTTTACCGATGTTTTCGAAGAGAACAGGAATACCGATTCGATTTTTCATGGGGGATTTGGACTGATCAATTATCAGGAGATCCCCAAGCCCGCATTTCACGCCTATCGCATGATGAACGACCTCGGCGACCAGGTGCTGGCCCAGTCCGCGGGCGGGATCGTAACCCGTTTCACGAACACCGGACTGATCTCGGCCATGGCATATAACTATCCTCCGGAGATGAAAGAGTCCCTTCCTGTCTGCAACACCCTTGAGGCCGCCGACGGGATCGATGACAGCGGGAGTGCGCGTCTGTTTACTCTCAGTCTGACTCATCTTGCTCCGGGTGCTTCCTTCCTGATCGAAACCCTCGACCGGGATCACGGCGATGCAGTCGCGGCGTGGGAGGCGATGGGAAAACCCGAACCAGCCAACCGAAAACAGACCGAGTTGTTGCGCGAGGAGGCTTGGAATACCCGCAAGGAGATTGTACGGGCGGATTCTCAGGGAAGATTGCACATCAGAATGAGCCTGCCCGCGTGGGCGCTGATTTCAATCCGCGAGATGTAACGGCACAGCAACCGCTTCTCCATCCCGGCTGGTTCCCGGCCGGTAAACTTCAGCAGCGCCAGGGAGGAATGAAAATGGATCTCCGTGAATCATTGTTGCCGCGCCGCCGCCTGCTCTCGCGTGGGGCTGCAGCCTGTGTCATGAGCACGTTCGGCCTGCCCTCGCCGGCGAGCCCGGCAGAGCGCCGCCCGGAGTTCGGCGCGCAGAACGTCAGGAACTTTGGTGCGGCAGGAGATGCGGTGAGCGATGACACCGGCGCCTTTCGGCGTGCTCTCGAAGCCGCGTCGCATGCCGGGGGAGGAAACGTCTACGCTCCGCCGGGACGATACCTTTTCCGCGGTTCGATCGACATCCCCGACGGTGTGACTCTGCGTGGCTCCTACAGTTGCGTGCCGTCGCATGTGGGGCTGCGGGATCGGGGAGGGGTAAAACCCGGCGACGACGGTACCGCTCTGCTGGTTGTAGCAGGGAGCGGCGATGAAAATGGCACGCCATTCCTAACGCTCAATACGAACAGTTCGCTCACCGGAGTCACCCTCTATTATCCGGATCAGGTTACCGGTTCGGCACCAGTGCCCTATCCCTGGACAGTAGCGATGCGAGGTAAGAATCCGGCCATCTTCGACGTGGAGCTGCTGAACCCCTATCAGGGCATTGACGCCAGCAAGAACGAGCGGCACAACATACGGAATATTACGGGTCAGCCCATCCGGCGCGGAATCTTCGTCGACGCCATCTATGACATCGGGCGCATAGAGAACGTCCATTTCAATCCCTGGTGGAGCTCGCACAGTCCGGTCTATGACTGGCAGATGCAGAATGGGGAAGCCTTCATTTTCGGCCGGGCCGACTGGGAGTATGTTCTGAATACCTTCTGCTACGGGTATCACCTCGGCTATAAGTTCGTGGCCACGGATACGGGAGAATGCAACGGCAACTTCCTCGGAATCGGAGCAGACGACTGCAATCGGGCGGTCTTTGTCGAGCAGAGCGCGCAATATGCTTTGTTGATTGCCAACGGGGAATTCACATCTTTCCGGGGCCCCGATCCTACGATGGTCGAGGTCGGTCCGGCACATCACGGTGTAGTGCGTTTCAGCAACAGCGCTTTCTGGGGTCCGTGCGAGCAGATCGCCAGAATCGCGGGCAGCGGCACCGTTGGTTTCAGCGACTGCACTTTCGTCGAGTGGGGACGGGACGGAGATCGCCCGGCGATCGAAGCAGAATCCGGAGCCATTCTGATTCGGGGATGCGAGTTCCGCCAGGACAAGCAGCATATCGCCCTCGGCGACCGAGTCGGCAGCGCCATTATCACGGGCAATCTCTTTCGCGGCACGCCCCGGATCGGGCATTCGGGGGGCGGAAACATCCAGACGGGATTCAACGCCGGCTATTGATCATCGGCCAGCCAGGGCTGGGCCGGGCCATCGACCGACCCGGCCCCCCGGGTGATCGGCAGCCGCTCGTGTACCGATTCGGCGGAGCGCGGCTCGCCTGTTCGCCGGCAACTGAGCGCCTTCGCCTGACTCATCCGGATTGTTGCGTCTTCGCTGAGCCGCTGGTAGCGAACAGATCATTGATGTGGCCCTTGCCTCGCCGCGCCAGGTGGCTACCGTTACACGCGCCCAGCCGGAAACAGCCATGCAAATTCAAAGACATACGGAATGTTAAGAACATTTCTAACCTTGCCAAAGCGTCGTCCTGCAGGCGTACGGTGATCGGCAGAATGAAACAGCGGACATAAGCTGTCAGTGAAAAATCAGATTTGCGAGGCAGCACGGAGGCAAAGATGACGCGGAGAGATTGGTTCAAGTCCTTCAATCGGGGTTTGATATGCGCGGTGCTCTGCTGCGGAAGCGTGCTGTGCTTTGCACAACTCGACCGCGGCACGATATCGGGAATTGTCACCGATCCATCGGGCTCCGTTCTAACGGGGGCCAGAGTCACCGTCACCAACACCGCGACGGGGATCCAAAATTCTACCGTGACGACTGGCGCGGGAGCCTATACGGTCCCCGAACTGGTGGCTGGCCAGTATTCCGTCACGGTTTTGGCCCCCGGTTTCAGCAAACTGATCCACAACGGGATTACGGTTTCGGTCGGGGAAACGGCGACCGTCGACCTGCAACTCGCCGTGGGACAGGCCGCAACCTCGATTACGGTCACGGGGAATGCGCCTTTGCTCCAGACCGACAGCGCACAGAACAATGTTGAGATCACGACCAGAGATCTCAACGAGCTCCCGTTCAACATTGCCGGAGTCGGAGCCGTGCGCGACCCGATGGGCTTTGCCGCCCTGCTGCCGGGAACGATTGCTGGGGGCTGGAACGACATCCACATCCAGGGCTCGCCGGCAACCACTTACCGCGTTTTCATGGACGGGCTGGACGACACTTCGGCGGTTAAGGGTGCCATTTCCGATGAGCAGCAGCCCTCGGTCGAATCGCTGGGCTCTGAATCCGTCATGATCAACGACTATTCCGCTCAATTTGGTGAATCCGGGGGCGGGATCTTCAACTACACCTCAAAATCCGGTACCAACCAACTGCATGGGACCGCCTTTAACTACCTCGAGAATGAGGACCTGGACGCGGGCCAGCCCTTCAATTACACCTCCAGCGGGCAGAAGTATAACCCCGTGCAGCGGCAGCTTGATTTTGGCGGCTCATTCGGCGGACCGGTGTTCGTTCCACACCTCTATAACGGACACAATAAGACCTTCTTCTTCTTCTCGTATGAGGAGTACCACAACACCCAAACCCTCAACCAGGGAACGATTACGGTTCCGACCACAGCTTATCGGAATGGCGATCTGAGCTCCCTGCTGGGAGGGCCTATTGTGGATAGCAATGGAACGCCGGTCGTGGACTGCCTCGGCAGGCCGCTGGTCAACGGCACGGTGTACAACCCGGCCACCACAAGGACGGCGGCCTGCACCGATGGTTCGACCGCCGTGGTTCGCGATCCGTTCCCGAACAACTTTATCGGCGCGCCCAGCACATGGGACCCTGTGGCGCAGAAGGTTCTTCAGTACTTGCCTGCTCCGTCGGGGGCCACGGCAAATCAGCTTACAAACAACTACCCGAATCTACAGCCGAACAACAAATACCAATATCTGACGAGCATTCAGCTCGATCACTACATTGGCCAGAAGTGGCACTTCTCCGGCTACTATATCGCCGAGTATTCCGACAAGGACAATGCGGACGACGGGATCAACGGCGTAGCAGCTCAGACCCGGTGGAACCTGACCCCGGCCCCGCAGCTGTATCTCAACGCGGACTACACGGTCACTCCGAACCTTGTGCTCCACGCCGGGATGGACTTCACCCGCCACGACGCCCTGCAGGATTCGGTGGTGCAGAATTTTAAGGCGTCCACTCTTGGACTGAATACGGCGGCCGATATGCCGGGCGGCGCCGCGAATACCTTCCCGGTCTTCTCCGGACTCAGCGCCGACAATTCCTCTGTCCCGCAGATGGGAATCAACAACGCGCCCTTCATTGACAACAACTGGTATGACACTGAGTCGGCGATCTGGGTCCATGGCCGCCACACTCTCGAATTTGGTGGCGATTTCCGGCATCAGCTCTTTGGTACCCACAACGATCTGTCAGCAGGAACTTACCTCTTCGCTCGCGATCAGACGTCACTGCCATCCGCTCAGGGACAGAACCTTTATGGAGCGACTCTCGGCGATGGTTTCGCCAGCTTCGTTCTTGGCCAATTGTCAAGCGCGAGCATCGGAAACGACAATATTCAGTGGTTCCATCGCATGGAAAGCGGGATTTACGTACAGGACACCTGGAAGGTCGCAAACAGGCTGACGTTAACTCCCGGATTGCGCTGGGATTTTGAACAGATGCAGCACGAACAGTTCGACCGAGAAACCCAGTTCAGCCCCACAGTCGCCAATCCGTCGACTGGCGGACTGCCGGGAGGGACCGAATACGAGGGTTATGGATCCGGGCGCTGCAACTGCAGCTTCGAGAAATTCTATCCCTGGATGATTCAGCCTCGCCTTGGCCTCAGCTATCAACTGGATTCCAAAACCGTACTCCATGCGGCGTCCGGATATTACTCTGGTCCACAGCTATTTATGAATGAGGAGATCTACAGCAATCAGGGATTTGGTTTCAATCAGGTCTTTCTAAACGGTCCTTCGTACGGTATTGCCGCTGGCCAATTATCCAATGGCATACCGTATACGCCGGCCGAAATCACGGCTACGCACTTCGATCCCGGCGCATTTCCGAATGCTGGACAACTCAACGCTCCCCCGCCTTTCGTAGCTCCCAACCCTGGCCGTCCGCCACGTTTTCTGCAATCGACGCTTGGCATCGAACGTGAAATTGCCAGGAATCTCACGGTCAACTTTTCCTTCATCGACGATCGTGGCGCCTGGCTCAATTCCGATGGGCTGAGGGGGAATGCTACAAACGAACTCACTCCATCGCGGCTCTCACAGAAATTCGGTCTGAATGTGGCCAATCCGACGGACTTCGATCTGTTGACCCAGCCCATCTCTTCTCCGGCCGTAGCGGCCAGAGGCTTCGTCAAGCCCTACTCCACCTTCCCGGACTCCGCTACTCTAGCGCAGGCACTACGGCCCTTCCCGCAGTTCAACAGTAATATCGGTGACTACTACGAACATGATGGCAACTGGTGGTACGACGCGTTCCAAATAAAGGTCACCAAGAGAATCAGCAACGGATTGTCGGGGGGCCTCGGTTACTCGTGGTCCAAGAACCTGGGGTCGATCGCCGCGACCAACCAGCCGACCTTTACCACAGCGATGCCGGTACAGGACCCAAGTCAACCCCCGAAGGACGCGAAGTCCTATGAGCCGATCGACCAGCCGCAGATGCTCAACTTCTATTTCAACTACGAGGTGCCGGCATTCAGCTCTGACCAAAAGGGATGGAAGCGCGCGCTCTTGGCGGGCTGGACAACCGACGGCATTTTCCATTACCAGAGCGGGTTCCCGATACAAACACCCAGCTCAACGAGCACTCTCACTTCGGTCACATTTGGAAATGGGGTGTGGGCGAATCGGGTTCCTGGCCAGAAGCTTTTCCTGCATAACCTCAACGATCACGGCACCAATCCTTCTGCGACGCAATTTCTCAATCCTGCCGCCTGGGCAAACCCGGCCGCGGGTACCTACGCCACTTCGAAGCCGTTCTACGGCGACTACCGTGGCCCTCGCCAACCTGCCGAACAGCTGGGCGTCGGCAAGGTCATACCGGTCAGGGAGGAGATGAAATTTGAACTGCGCGCGGACTTTTTCAACGTCTTCAACCGCTGGGTATATCCAAACCTGCCAAATACCTCCAACCCGTTTGGTATATCCAACGGCCAACCTTTTGGTGTCTTTGGGGGCTCGATTACCGGAGCAGGGGGAAATTATGCTCCAAGGAGCGGCGAGTTTGTAGCCCGATTCGAGTTCTGAAATTCCAATCTGCCGGCTGGAGGGATGCGGAGCAAGAGACGAGACCTATTGCGGTGAGACGGCATACTTGTTAGGGGACAAGTCAGGTTGGCGATTTCGCGACGCGATTTTTCAACGGGGTTGGGTGCTCTGGCAATCGACCGTCTGGGTTCAGGAAGGCCGTCGTTCTTGCGCTCTTTCCTTATCAGGAACGGGATCGATTCCCCTGACACGCAAAAGGCGAGTCGTGAGGCTGCCCCGCAGCCGTCCGCTGAATCACCCATTGTTTTCGAAGACATAATCCACGAGTCCAATATCCAGTTTCGGCTGGTCAACAGTATCAGCCCTCAGCGCTATTCAATAGAAACCATGGCTGGCGGGGTAGCGGTTTTCGACTACAACAACGATGGCCTTCTGGACATATTCTTTACGAACGGAGCGGCGATTCCATCTCTGGAAAAGAGCGCTCCCCGCTTTCACAACAGACTCTTCCGCAACAACGGGGACAGAACCTTTACGGATGTCACCGAAAGCGCGGGACTGTCAGGTGCGGGCTACTCGATGGGCGTGGCGGCGGGAGATTACGACAATGATGGATTCGTGGATCTTTATGTGGCAGGATTCAAC
The DNA here is from genome assembly GCA_036490815.1 of Acidobacteriaceae bacterium. Taxonomy (GTDB): domain Bacteria; phylum Acidobacteriota; class Terriglobia; order Terriglobales; family Acidobacteriaceae; genus Palsa-343. Next base: position 88,333 of record DASXDF010000061.1, on the reverse strand, counting down.
CGAAATCAGCTCTTTCATAACAATGGAGACGGAACCTTCACGGATGTAACGGAAAAGGCTGGGGTCAGCGGCGTGATCAGGGAGGGCAAACCGTGGTCAGTCGCGGCTGGATGGATCGATTACAACAACGATGGTCGGCTCGATCTAATGGTTGTGAACTATCTCGATTACTCCCTCTCCACGGCCCATAGTTGCCGAACCGGCGACATCGTGGACTATTGCTCTCCTCATGAGTATCGCGGAACGCCGAATATTCTGTACCGGAACAATGGCGACGGCACGTTCACGGATGTGTCGGAGCCGTCGCATATTGCGCGATATATCGGTAAAGGCATGGGGCTTGCATTTGCAGACTATGACGGCGACGGGTTCACTGACATTTTTATTTCGAACGATTCGTCACCCAATTTTCTGCTGCACAACAACGGCGACGGCACATTTACCGAGGTCGCGCTGCTGGCCGGCGTGGCGTATAGCGAAAACGGCAAAACCGTTGCGGGTATGGGGGCCGATTTCCGCGATATCGACAATGACGAGAGGCCGGATATCTTTCAGACTGCGATGTACGGCGACAGCTTTCCGCTCTACCGCAATCTGGGAAAGGGCCAGTTTGAGGACGTTACAGATATGACCGGCGTGGCCGCAATGACAACCCGCTTCACCGCATGGGGGACGGGAATCTTCGATTTCGACAACGACGGGAAAAAGGATATTTTCGCCGCCGGCTCGGCGATCCTGGACAATTCCATGGAGGTGAATCATAAACCCTATCCGCTTCCCAACTGGATCTATCGCAATCTCGGAAACATGAAGTTTCGCGATGTGAGTGCGCAGGCGGGCGATTCCTTTTCCGTTCCGGCGGCGCACCGCGGGGCCGCATTTGGCGATCTGGACAACGACGGAAAAATCGATATTGTGGTCACGGTTCTCAACGGGAGTCCCCAGTTGCTGATGAATCGCTCCCCCAGTCACAATCACTGGATCATTTTGAAGTTGCGTGGCGTAGCCGACAATCGGGACGGGCTGGGAACGAGGGTGAAGATTACCACCGCGAATGGCGTTCAATATAACGAAGCTACGACGGCGGTCGGCTACAATTCGTCGAGCGACAAGCGGGTGTACTTCGGACTGGGAGGCGCAACCATGGTGGATCGGATTGACCTTGCATGGCCTACAGGGGTCAGGCAGGTGCTCAGAAACATAAAAGCCGATCAGATCCTGACAATCGTGCAGAGTGGTGGTCCTTCCGGGCGGCCGGATCAGCGCCTTCGAGTTGGTGAAAGCATTCGCCCCTGAGAGGATTTGACGGCGTACGGACGTGAGGCAGTTGGGCACGAATGATGCATAGAGTATTCAGGCCGGGCAGCGGAAGCTCAGGTGATGAGTGCGAGGTGTCGGCAAGCCGGGGCAAGCTCATATGATGTGGGTTCTCGCAATTCAGCTTGCAGTGGGCTCGTCGCAGCACTACCAGAATGCGAAACGGGATTTTGAGCAAAGGAAGTTTTCCGAAGCGGTGAGCGAAGTCGATGCTGCGCTGCATGAGAACCCCTACACGGTTCCGGCTCTCGTCCTCAAGGCCCGGCTGGCTACCCTTGCGCAGCGTCCGGACATTGCAAAGAGCTGTCTGATTACGGCGATTACTGCCGATCCGAAGTCCGAAGAGGCGCAGTTCTATCTTGGAGTGTTCTTCTACACGGAGAACGATTTCAGATCGGCGGTTTCGCCCCTGCAGGCGGCCGAAACCCTCGCGCCTGGAAATCCCCTGCCCGTGTTTTATCTCGCCATGACTCAGGAAGCGCTGGGAGACGAGGCGAAATCTCTGGTGCTTTACGAGCAGGCGGAGTCTCTGTCTCCTCAAAACTCGCCGCAGAGCGCGGAGATTCTCGTGGCCGACGGCAGATTTCTGTTTTCGCTCGGGCGGACCGAGGAGGGTGTTGCGAAAGAACGGCGAGCCGCCAGCATCGATCCCGGGTCGCGCGGCGCGCACTACGAACTGGCGAAGGGACTGGACCACGAGGGAGACTTCAAGGCGGCCGCATGGGAAGGAGAGCTGGCTTTGACTCTGCCTGGGGGAGAAATCAGCGACGCACAGATTCACTTTCTCCTGGCGGCACTGTACCGAAAGCTGAATCAACCCGATTTGGCGAAAGCACATCTGGGGGAATTTCTGGCGGCCACGAAAGCGGCTCACAAGTGAACTGCACCATGCCAGGGCGGAGATGAAGCGGCGAACTTTTCTGGGCCGGATGGCCGCCGGTGTGACAGGACTTTTCGTGCGCCGAGCCCTGTCCGCTAGTCTCTTCCCGGCCGGGTGTCCGCCACCCTTCCTCGCGCAGCGATTGCCGGAGGCGCGAAAGAATGCCGGCGACGCTGGGCCCGGCCAGGAGCTGGCGAAGGACGATCACCGCTGGTTTACCGATATTTCCGGCCGGTCGCAGTTTCCTTACAGAACCAATAACGACTTCACAGGAAGAAAGTATTTTCCGCAGCCTATGTGCGGCGGAGTTGCGGCGATCGACTACAACAACGACGGGGTGATGGACCTGTTCTTTACCAACGGCGCGAACCTTCCGGCATTGCAGAAGACCTCGCCCGATTATTACAACTGCCTGCTGCGCAATAACGGAAACGGAACATTTGAGGATGTAACAGTCCACGCCGGCCTGGCCGGAGCCGGTCTCGGTTACTGCTTTGGCGCAGCTGTTGCCGACTACGACAATGATGGCTACCAGGATCTCTTCGTCTGCAGTGCAGGCAGGAATGCTCTTTATCACAACAACGGCGACGGGACGTTTACCGATGTGACCTTCGCATCGGGACTCGAACATAAACCAGAGCATGTACTGAGCGTGGGAGCGGCCTGGTTCGATTACAACAATGACGGGCTCCTGGACCTGATTGTCACCAATTACACTGCGTGGACTCCACAGACAGACGGGCGGTGCCTTACGGGCGAAGGGCACGATGAGTACTGCAGCCCGACGGTCTACCCAGCCGTCGAGTCGAGGCTCTATCGCAATCTTGGCCACAACCGCTTCGAGGATGTTACGGAGGCAAGCGGCATCGGGAGGGTGCGGGGCAAGGGAATGGGGGTTTCAATTGCGGATTTCACGGGCGACGGGTTGATGGACATCTTCATCGCCAACGACACGGAACCGAATTTTCTCTTTATCAATCAGGGCAACGGGAGCTTCAGGGAGAGGGGCCTTGATTATGGGGTAGCGTACAACGATGAGGGCGATACCGTGTCGGGCATGGGCTCGGACGCCAGGGATTTCGACAACGACGGCCGGGTCGACATCATTTACAACGATCTGGCCGGACAGATATTCGCCATTCTGAGAAACAAAGACGGAAGATCATTCAGCGAAGATACCTGGTCGACGGGGCTGGGCCCGCTGACCAGGAAATTGTCCGGCTGGAGCTTGGGTTTCATCGATTACAACAATGACGGCTGGAAGGACATTTTTTCCGCGAATGGCGAGCTGGACGTCGAGGGGACCGAGCCTTTCGGACAGCACGATACGATGTTCGGGAATGTCGAGGGCAGAACCTTTATCGATGTCACGGAAACGATGGGTCCGGATTTCGCTCTTCCCGGCCGCCAGCGCGGGTCGGCTTTTGTCGATTTAAACAACGATGGGTGGATGGATCTGGTGGTGACTTCGCTCGGACGGAAGCCTCGCATTCTCATCAATAACGCATTGGTCAAAAATCACTGGATCATGTTCGATCTGCGCGGGCACAAAAGCAACCGCGACGGGATTGGCGCCACGATCAGGGTCTGCACCGAATCCAGCCGAATGCTGTACAACCACGTAACCACGAGCGTGGGGTTCATGTCGTCGAGCGATCGCCGGGCACACTTCGGGCTGGGCGCCGAGGCAGCAATCGACCACGTGGAGATTCGCTGGCCAAGCGGGATTGTGCAGCGAATCGAGCATCCAGGGGTCGATCGAATCCTGATGGTGGAGGAGCCCGTATAGAGGCATGTGCCGGGGCAGCCTTGCTGGGAGTCCAGGGATCGTCCACGCCGCTCGCATGCGGAGTTCCGGACGGCGGGGAGGCGAATCCGTTGCGCAGGATTAGCCGGTTGGGGACGGCTGAACGGGAAATCCGCCGGGGTCCCTCGGGTGGGTCAATGGCCGGAAGATCCGGCCAGAAGATGGCAAGCCACCACATCGGTGTTGTGCGGCGAACCGGCCATGGTATTGAGGCGCAGCAGGAATTCGAAATGGCTCGAAGCCGCGCGATTGGTCCCGCCGCACTGATCGACAGCGGTGGTGAAGCGCGGCAAGTCGGTCACAAAGCGGCCCGCCGCTTCCGTGCCTTCCGCATCGGCTCCGGCAAGGAGCAGCGCCTGGCCCTTCTGATCCAGGTTCTGCACCAGCGCGACGATTGCATAGGACTCGCCGGTTCCGCCGCCCAAGGCCGTGGGCAGATAATCCGACATCTCATGGCCGCGAGGCCGATAGTTGTGGATGATCTCCTGTCCGGCGTCCTGGTTAAAGACGAAGCGGAAGTCCAGCTGATCGCTGAAGAGCACGGTCCAGGGATCGGAGCGAGGGCTGCCAAGAAAGACAAAGTTGTCATCGGTCTGCAGGTCGGCCATGCGCAGATCGCGAGCGGAGCCTACCTGCAGTTTTTTCGCCAGACTTTGTCCCAACGCCGCAATTTCTACAGCAATCGGAGGATCGACCGCTGCTGAAATGCCAGCACCAAGGATCACGCTGCAGGCACGGCTTACCTCGGGTGAGAGCGTCTTCGGATCGGGCAGATACTGCCGGTTTGCATAGTCGGAAGCGGAGATCTGATGTCCGGTGAGTTCCTGGACCTCGACCATGGCCGGATCGCTGAAAACGATGCGAGTGGGATGCGGTGAATTGAGGAAGACACGCCAGGGAGATCTGGTCAGGAGTGGATTTGGAGTGAGCGCCTGATAGCGCCCCAGCAGCTGTCCTGCGACAAAGAGGCCAGCAGCGCAGAGAAGTGCAGCCGCAGTCATCACCGGGGATTTCGCTCGTGAACTGTGGCGCTCGTCTTTCTCGGCTTTCTCCTCACCGAATGCGCGGGGGGGCAAGTGGTTCGGTTCCGGGTCGGTTCTCATCCCGGACGCTGGCAAATGGGGAGAGTCTCCCGGCCCGGCTGGCGACCTTGCGGTTACTGCCAACCCGTCTTCACGCGTAATGAGAGGAACATAGGATCCCAGGGGGAGCGTTATGCGCAACCCCATTGTTGCGCCATATTGCCCGTAGTGCTGGAGCAGCCGCTTGCGGACGTCACTGGCGGTAACGCGGACGATGGCATCTTCGCCGGTGTCGTAGGTGGGCGATCTGCCGAAAAGCTCTACTCCGATCACCCGCTCCTTGAGACTGTCGAGGTGGCCTTCGATGGTTTGTTCGACGACATAGCGAAGAAACTGGGCGCTGCGATGGCTGCTGCGGAAGGCCGCGCCTTCTGCGACTTCGGTGAGGTGCTTGCGGATCGCAGCGGTATCGGCCTCTTTTTCTGCAGCTCTGGCGTGAGCTGGCCTTTCTTCGTCGGAAAATGAGGAGCGCGTAGCCACGGGAAAGCCAAATGGTAGCATTCTTGGCTTTCCGCGGTCTTCGTGCCCGGAGAGCGGCAAGTTGCCAGCTTCTTTGCCGTACCATGGAATGCGTTTGCGGGAGTACCTACGGTTAGGTTCCCTTTCCCACCGCAAGTACCTGTTTTTCAGTTATTTGAAAAGCTGTTAGGACTTCCTCCTAACGTTGCCATTCGTCTTGCGGGGCTTTACTGTGGTTCCGTCACCAGCCGGACCCGGCGGCCCAAGGCTCCGCTGAAACTCACCCGTGGGATAGAGGGTTTGCCTAGCGTGAAGGCATCTTCGGATCGGTCCTGGAAATGCCAGTCGGGGGTAACCTCATGGGCGCTGGCAAGTCCCGCGACTTCAGGCCAACCCCAACAAGGGTTCAAATCTTGTCCTGGCAGAGCCTGCTGGCAGGCCGAATTCGCCACAGCCTGCCTTCTTTTTTGCAGCTTCCTGATGTTCGCGGCCCCTGCGCCCGCATGCGCGCAGGAGCGGTGCTCGGAGCTTTACTGCCAGGCCGGGGTGCCTGTGGAGCAGCGGATTGATGACCTGATAAGGCGGATGACACTGGCGGAGAAAGTTCGCCAGCTGGACATGTATTCCGGAGCGGGGGCCTTGATGAGCCGGCAAACAGACGCGACCCACGCGGCTTCGGATGCTGAATTTCTGCCGGACAAGGCACAGCAACTGTGGGGCGACCTCGGAGTTGGGTCCATCCACGATTTGTATCCCACTCCGGAGCAGGCGAATGCGATTCAGAAGTGGGTGGTCGCCCACAACCGGCTGGGCATTCCTGCGTTGTTCATCGAAGAGGGGCTGCACGGCTACAACACGGGGACGGTATTTCCGGCGCCGATTGGCCTGGCGGCCACATGGGACCCGGAGATCGCACATCGGACGGGCGCCGCGATCGCGGCGGAGGCACGCTCGAACGGCATCGACATGATCCTCGCTCCGGTGCTGGATCTGGCGCGCGATCCGCGCTGGGGCCGGGTGGAGGAGGATTTCGGTGAGGATCCCTACCTGACCGGCCGGATGGGCCTCGCGTATGTGCAAGGGGCGCAGGGAGACAGCCTGGCCAGCGCCGACTCTGTGGTAGCCGAGCCAAAGCACTTCGCCGGACATGGATCGCCGGAGGCCGGCACCAACACGTCTCCGGTCCACATCGGCGAACGCGAGCTGCGAACCATCATGCTGCCGCCCTTTGCCGAAGCCATTCGCGAAGGGCACGCCATGGCGGTGATGGCTGCCTATCATGAGATCGACGGAATTCCGATCACGGACGATCCCTTCCTGCTGAAGACGATTCTCCGGCAGAAGTGGGGCTTCCCGGGATTTGTGCTTTCCGATCTGGGCGCGATCAGGCGGCTGTACACGGTACACCATGTGGCCGCCAGTCCCCAGGATGCGGCCTGCATGGCCGTTCGCTCTGGCGTGGACATGCAGTTCTATGACTTCGATCACGCGGTCTTTCAGAACGCGCTGACGGATTGTGTGAAGAACCAGACTTTGCTTCTGGCCGACCTGGACCGCGCGGTCCGCCCGGTCCTGCGAGTGAAGTTCGAGCTGGGTCTCTTCGATCATCCTTTTGTCGATCCAGCCCTCAAGAAAAGGGTCTATCGCTCTCCCGAGCACCTCGCGCTCTCGCTCGAGTCGGCCCGCGAATCCATGACGCTGCTGAAAAATGAAAGACACCTCCTCCCGCTCTCGAAATCCACGAAGCGGATTGCGGTGATTGGTCCCAATGCGGACGTGGCGCGCTACGGCGACTACGAAGACGAGAAAAATGGAGAGCGCATCAGCATCCTCGAGGGTATTCGCCATCTTTTGCCCGGATCAGAGGTCACCTTCGATCCCGGGAGCAATATTCTGGCAGCGGTCGAAACGGCGGCCGGCGCGGATGTCGTGATCCTGGCACTGGGTGAGCGGCTGGGCATCTCCGGGGAAGGCTTCGATCGCTCGTGTCTCGATCTGCCCGCCAATCAGGAGCCGCTGCTGGAGGCCGTGGCGGCCACCGGCAAACCCGTGGTCCTGGTCCTGGAGAATGGTCGTCCCCTCACGATCGACTGGGCGGAGCAGCACATTCCGGCGATTCTCGAGGCGTGGTATCCGGGCGAATTCGGAGGCCAGGCAATCGCGGAAACATTGTTCGGCGACAATGATCCGGGCGGCAAACTGACGATCAGTTTTCCGCGCAATGTGGGGCAGCTGCCGGATTACTACGATACCGATCCGTCGCGAGTCTGGAAGTATGAGGACAGCATCGGCAAGCCGATGTTTCCCTTCGGATTCGGCCTGAGCTATACGACGTTCCGCTACGACCGGCTGGCCGTCCAGACACCCGCACCGGGCGGCCGCGGCGATATTCGAGTCACCGTCGATGTGACGAATACCGGTGAACGGGCAGGCGACGAAACAGCACAGCTCTATGTGCGGGAGAACGTGAGCAGCGTGGAGACGCCGGAGAGGGCCCTGAAGGGCTTCTCGCGCATCGATATGCAGCCGGGTGAAACTCGCACGGTGACCTTCCTGGTTCCACAGAGGCAGCTAGCCGTGTGGAATGCGGAGAACAAATGGGCGGTGGAACCGGGCCGCTATACCGTCTGGGTGGGCGACTCTTCCCGGGCCAGTCTGAGCACCGAGTTCAATCTGCGGCCATGACGGCGCCCGTTGCGACGGTCGCGGTGGGAACGATCAACGTTCAGAAAACGAAGGTATGAAGGGTGAGATGAGGATGAATTGCGCGGGTAGCCTGACTCTTGCGGGCATTCTGGGAATTGGCATGGCAGGGGCTGCGGCACAGACGGCAAAACAGCCAGTCGATTACGTGGACCCCAACATCGGCGGCATCGGCCAGTTGCTTAAGGCCACTGTTCCGTACGTACAGTATCCGTATGGCATGGCCCGTGTGGCCCCGGTTACGACGCCGGGCATCACGGACCGCTATCTTGCCGAAAAGATTTATGGGTTTCCCGCTGGCCCCGCCCTCCTGATGGCGTCGGATGGAACAGAAGGAACGAAGCCTGCGGACTATGCATCGGAATTCGATCACGACTTTGAAAGCGCTGCGCCCTATTACTATGAAGCCGACCTGCAGTCATGGAAGATCAAGGCTGAGGCGACGACAACGCAGGAGGCTGCGTATTACCGGTTCACTTATCCCGCCAGCCAACACAGTCATCTGGTGCTGAGTCTCGGCGACCATGGCGAATTCGCCGTGGTGGGACCGAACATCGTGCAGGGCAGCGAGCCGGTGGGCGGGGATGTCGCCGGGCTGGCCGATCCCGGTGGCACAGCCCGCGAGTATTTCTATATTGAGTTTTCCTCTCCGCAGACTTCATGGAAGACCTGGGCAAACGGAGCGTTCGGCCATGAGGGGCACCTCAGCGGCGATGACATCGGATTTGTCACCGACATGGCGACGAATGCCGGAGAGACGATCGAAGCGCGGGTCGGACTTTCGTACATCAGCACGGATCAGGCGCGGCGCAATCTCGAAAGAGAGATTCCACAATGGAGTTTCAGCGCCGTGAAGGAGGAGGCTCGCGCCGTCTGGAATCGGGCCCTGAGTGCAGTGGCAACCGTGGGCGGGACGGAACGACAGCGCACGATCTTCTACACGGCGCTCTATCGCTCGCTGGGCCGGATGACCGACATCACGGAAGATGGACGATACTTCAGCGGCTACGATCACCGCGTTCACTCTTCCGAAGGCCACGATTTCTATGTCGATGACGGGTCGTGGGATACATTCCGCTCGCTGCATCCGCTGCAGACATTACTGGATGCACACCGGCAGGAGGATATGGCGCGCTCCTATATCCGCATGTATCAGCAGAGCCGATGGATGCCCTCTTTCCCGTCGGTCGCCGGTGAACAGGCAGTGATGATCGGGCATCATGCGGCGGAGTTCATCCTCGACCTGTACGAAAAGGGGTATCGGGATTTCGATGTCGAGCAGTCGTATGAAGGCATACGCAAAAATGCGACCGAGGCCACGCTGCTTCCGTGGAGCCGCGCACCGCTGACACCGCTGGACAAGATTTACTTTGAGAAGGGATTCTTCCCGGCACTGGCCTACGGCGAGAAGGAGACTTTTCCGGAGGTGACGCCGGAGCGCCGCCAGGCAGTTTCGGTGACCATTGAAAACGCTTACGACGACTGGTGTGCGGCCCAGCTGGCTCGCGCACTGGGCAAAACAGAGGACGCCGCGTACTTTACCCGCCTGGCGCACAACTATCAGAATGTCTTCAATCCGGCGATCGACTTCATGGCACCGAAGAGTGCCGACGGCCAGTGGGTCGAGCCCTTCGATCCAAAATTGGGCGGAGGACAGGGTGGGCGCGATTATTTCACGGAGATGGACTCGTGGGTTTACACGTTCGGCGTGCAGTATGACGTGGCGGGCCTCATCCATCTTTTCGGCAGCCGCGATGCTTTCAATCAAAAGCTGGACCGACTGTTTGTGGAGCAGTACGGGACCTCGAAGTACCAGTTCCTCGGTCAGTTTCCAGATGCCACGGGTCTGGTCGGACTGTACGCGCAGGGCAACGAACCCAGCTTCCATATTCCCTACCTGTACGACTTTTCCGGACAGCCCTGGAAGACGCAGCGGCGGGTGCGCCAGCTGATAGACATCTGGTACGGCGACAGCCCCCTGGGCATTCCGGGGGACGACGACGGGGGCGAGACCTCTTCCTGGTACGTGCTGAGCGCGATGGGGTTCTATCCCGTCTGCCCGGGAAGCCCGGTGTACGAGATCGGCAGTCCGATCTTCGCGAAAACCGCCATTCGCATGGGGAATGGCAAGGAGTTCACCATCATTGCGGATCACGTTTCGGCGAAGAACAAGTACATCCAGTCGGCGCGGCTGAACGGACGGCCGCTCGACAAGCCCTGGTTTCGACATACCGATATCGCCGGCGGAGGAACCCTGATCCTGGAGATGGGGCCCGCACCCAATCAGCAATGGGGCAGCGCTCCGGAGGATGCTCCACCATCGATGTCCACAGAAAGCGGGCACGCAGAAACCGCTGCCGAACAGGGCGGAGGATGACGGGAGCGCCCGGGAAATTCGCAGTCGACCATGGGCTCTTGCGGGAAGCTGCTGCGGGCAGCGATCGGCGGTCAAGATGAGAACGAGAGTTTTTCGATTATTGGCAGGGGTGCTGGCCTGGACCTGGACCTTCACCACCGTGGCGGCCGCGCGCCCTTCAGCTTCTTCGACGGCCTGGCACGATGGACGCTTCCATATTGATGTGGCAGGCGTTCTCCATCGCTCGGATATTTTTCTTGGACGAGCGAATACCGATCCCAGCGAGGCCATGCCACTGGGCAATGGCCATCTTGGAGCCGCGGTCTGGGCAGCGGGCGGACTGACGGCGCAGCTGAATCGGGCCGATACTCTGCCGGACCGGCTCTCTGGGGGGCAGGTGGTGATCCCCGGCCTCTCGGCGCTGACGACGGCCGGGGACTATTCGGGAAGACTCGATCTATATGACGGCGAGATTCGCGAGCAGGGCGCAGGCATGCAGGCAGTCATTTACGTGCAGCCGGAGACGGATACTCTGGTTGTCGACGTTCGTGGTGCGAATCCAGATACGCCGCAGACGGCCCGACTGGAGTTATGGGCGCCAAGAACAGCGCATGCAGCGGCGAGTGGCGCGGTGGGGATTCTGGCGGAGTCCTGGAGAGACAACCAACGGCCGGGAGCTTCGGGGCGGCGGTTCGGCTCGCTGGCCGGAATTACCGCCGAGGCCAGACATGTATCAGCAACTGTGACTGCTCCGCTAACCATCACACTGTCGTTTGAACCGATGCCAAATGGGCACTTCCGCATTCTGGTGGCCGCGCCGCATTACGACGGATCCGGGAACGCCCGCCAGTTGGTTCAGGAGAATCTCACTGCCGGCGCGCCCGAGGCGCATCGCGCCTGGTGGCACTCCTTCTGGAGTCGGGCGGCGATCATCCGGGTCACGTCCGCGGATGGGGCCGGCGATTATATGGAGAACCTCCGTAATGTTTACCTTTTCTCGGCGGCGGCAGAACGCGGCGTGGAGTATCCGGGGACCCAGGCAGGCGTCGCCGATATGTTGTCGTCGGCACGGGACGCGCACCACTGGGATTCCTCTGCGTTCTGGCACTGGAATCTGCGAATGCAGGTGGCAGCCAACATCGGCGCCGGCCTCTACGGTCTGAACGGGCCATATTTCAACCTCTATCGGGAGAATCTGCCTGTCATCGAAACCTGGACCCAACAACATATGGAGGGACGTCCGGGCACGTGCGTTCCCGAGACGATGCGCTTCAATGGGCCGGGCATCGAATATGAGTCCAGTTGGACGCCGATCAGCCTCGCGCATGACTGCGATGCACGCTGGCCTGCCTATTACAACGCACGAACACTCTCGACCGGAGCTGAGGTCTCGTTGTGGATCTGGCAACAGTATCTGGCGACCCAGGACCGCAGATTCCTCGAGAGCAACTATCCGGTGATGGCCGCGTCCGCCCGCTTTCTGCTGGCGTATGAGAAGCCTGGCCCGGATGGGCTGCTGCATACAGCGCCATCGAATGCGCACGAGACGCAGTGGGATGTGAGCGATCCGACGACCGATATTGCGGCGGCGAAAGCGCTTTATCCGGCCACGATCGAGGCGGCTCAGCGGCTGGGCCGGGACGCGGACCTGGTACGCCACCTGCGCGCGGCGATGCCGACGATTCCGGATTTTCCGCGAACCCGATTCTCCGGCCCTCGCACCGTGTTGCCCCTCTCAGCGGATGCATTGGGACAGGACGTGATCGCGGAGTCGTGGCAGCCCGGCGCGCAGAATCACAATGCCGAAAATATCGGTCTGGAGCCGGTCTGGCCCTATGATCTCATCGGGGATACATCGCCTCTGTTCGCACTGGCGCGCCGAACCTACGAGCACCGTCTGTTTCGTGCAGTAGCCGACTGGAGCTTCGATCCCATTCAGGCTGCGCGACTCGAACTCGGCAGCGAGGTCGGATCCACCCTTGTCACCGTGACCGAGCGTTCGCAGCACTCGGTGAACGGATTTGCGAACTGGGATTCCCATTACGGCGAGTTCTACATCGAGGAGACGGGGATCGTTGCGGATGCGTTGCAGGAGGCTCTGGTGCAGGACTACGACGGGCTGATCCGCATCGCGCCCGCCATCCCGCCGGGATGGAACTTTGACGGTTCAGTATTTGTGCGGGCGCGCACGCGGGTCGATGTGCAGGTTCATGGTGGAGCGGTCACGACGGTCGTTCTTGAACCCGGTATAACGCAGCAGATCCGGGTAAGAAATCCCTGGCCGGGACAGGCGGTCGATGTCCTGTCGAACACCGGGGCCTCAATTCTGAGGGCGGACAGGGAGGCGATTTTGCGGATCCCTGTCGTCGCCGGGACCCGGTATCTGCTGAGCCGCCGCGACCAGCCAGGCGCCAAAGAGAAATTCGCCCCCGTGAGCGGATTGCCGGCTTCGGACGTGAAGAAGCTGGGGCCAGTGCGGATCGGGCTGGCAGACCGGTAGCAGGAAGGTCAAGGGTCCCGCCCTGCACAAGGAGGTGCTGCTTTTCGCCACAAAACCGGTTTTGTTCTAGTCCTGATTATCACGGGCTCGGCGCTTGCGGCGGGGCAACGCGGAGAGGGCAGCACTTGGGTCGGAACCTGGGCATCGGCGCCAATGGCAGGAAAGGCCGTGCCGTCTCTGGCTGGCCATACGCTCCGCCAGATCGTGCGGACCAGCGTTGCCGGGTCGGAAGTTCGCATTCGCGTCTCCAATGCGTCCGGAAGCCAGCCGCTCCGAATCGATGATGTGCATCTGGCGTTCGTGGCGAAGGGCAGCGCGATCGTTGCCTGCACAGACCACAGGGTGCGATTTGCGCAGCGGACCGTGGCCATTGTGGCTCCGGGCTCCTCGCTGGTCAGCGATCCCATTGCGATGAAGCTGCCAGCGATGACGGAAGTGGCGGTGAGTTTCTATCTGCTGAACGATCCGGGTCCTGTCACCTGGCATCCCTCGGCGCACCGCACCAACTACTTGGCGCGCGGCGATGTGAGCGGCCGGATCGAATGGCCGCAGGCCACGACCAAAGACTCTTACTATTTCCTGACCAACGTCGACGTGCAGGGAAAAGGTCTGGCAGGAGCTGTTGTGACGCTCGGAGCTTCGATTACCGAGGGATACAAAGCGACGGATTCGGCGAACGACCGGTGGCCGGAGATCCTGGCCGAGCGGATTGTGAACCAGGGCATCAGGGTAGGCGTGCTCAATGAAGGCATCAGCGGCAATCGATTGCTGCGCGAAGACTCGGGGCCGAGCGCGGAGAGCCGGTTTGAACGCGATGTGGTCGAGCAACCCGGCGTCCGCTGGGTAATCTTTGCCGATGACCCGATCAACGATCTCGGTTCGACCCGGCCCCCGCCGACTTTACAGGCGCTGATCGAGGGTACCGAGCAACTCATCGCTGCTGCGCACAGGAACGATATTCGCTTCTATTGTTCGACGTTGACGCCATTCAAAGGGGCCAGTTACTGGACGTCCGCGGAGGAGGTCACGCGCGAACGGTTCAATGATTTCATCCGAAGCAAGAGCAGCGGCTGCGACGCGGTGATCGATCAGGATGAGATGACCCATGACCCGGCTCACCCCACACGATTCCTTGATGCTTACGACTGCGGCGACCATCTGCACCCAAACGATGCTGGGCATCGCGTGATCGGGGAGGGCATCGATTTGGCACTTTTCCGCCAAGAGTAATCGCGCCCAGGATTCTAGTCTCGGGACTGACTGCGGGCTTCCGTTTCCGAAAGAGACAGCCTATGCCCGGCTTGCATCGTGACAGGCCAAGGTGTTCTGCTGCCTGCGCCAATCCGGCAAGATCGTGCGCAACCGAAAAGGTGCGCAACGTGTCCAGATCGAGGTTCGTTCGCGTTGCCATGTGTGCTGACACCAGATTACGACGGGAAATAGGTCCGGAAATGTTGGCCAGGGTTCAGAAAGCCACCTGGCCGAGAAATGGGCAACTCGGAGTTTCGCGTTCGGTCGGAACTTTGCCGGCCATTCGTTCAGAATTGCTGAATGGGTAGTGGTCCGTTTGAGTCCACAGGCTGGAGCCGCGGATCAACAAGCGAGGGACAAAACAGGCCCCTGCATCTGTCTCCAGCAACCTTAGATTTGGACCTCGCCGACCGTCCCTCAATTCCAACCCGGCGGCCACATTCTCGCTGAAGATCTGCCTCAGCGATGCAGCGGTCCAGGTCGTGGAGCCTGGGACATTCCGTCAACCATTCCCATACCTTGACGACGTTGGCTCGCAGGCAGCGTCACAATCAGGAACAGTGAAGCCAGCCCCGCGGACGCCCCAATCTCCCCCAAGAAGTCGCCTGGCTGCGCTCGTCCGCCGCCGCGGCGCCGGTAGAACAGGCGCACCACACGCCCGACACTGGCCAGCCACCTGCTCCCGCAATGGGAACAGTTTTCTTTTACCGGACATGGCCGCGTGTTAGCGTGAACCGTGCAGATACCCACTACGACTTAACGGTTGTCAGCGCCAGCTTTCCAGCCGGGGCAGAGAGTATCCTGGACGAACCCGGATTCTCCGGTCCTGGAGTGTGCGTGAACTTCCGGATCCCCTCCGTTGTGCTGATCGGATTCTTCTCTCTGCATCTGCTGGCTGCAGCCCAGGCTCCGCCTCTCTGGCAAGTGGGCAGCTTTGACGCCTCTTCCGCCGAATTCAACCAGGAACAGCCCCGTGCAGCTGTGGTTGTCGATGTCGGCCAGCAGCAGCCCAGCCGCGACTGGTATGCGTTCGCGCCCGCGGCGTTACCTGGCAAGCCCGTCACGCCGGAAACCGCGCCGCGCATCATCGCATTTTCGCTGGCCGGCGCCATTCAACCGGCCTACCGTCTCACCCTCTCCATCCTCATCGAACACTCCAGCGTTCCCGAGGTGGCGATCACAATCAATGGCCATAGCGGCCGCTTCGTCCTTCACCCCAAGCTCGACGACAAGATGGGCGACACTATGGACGCCTTTTTCCCGGCCTACTCGCGCGCCGAGGTCCTCTGCGACTTCCCGGGATCCTGGCTGCACCGGAGGGAAAACGAGATCGCCTTGCAGCCCATATCGTCCAGCGCCCAGGGCGTTCCCGACGCGGGCTTCAATTACGACGCCATCCAGCTGGAGCCGCTCGCCCAGCGGCCCACCGTTACCGCCTACGCCGATCCCACCATCTTCTATCAGAGCCGCAGCCGCGCCCTCGACGAACGCGTGGATGTCTTCGTCCGCTATACACAGCCTCTGCGATCGAGCCGGGTCAGCCTGCGCCTCGCCGGCCACACCTTTACCGGCCACCTTGACCCGGCGGACGCGTTCGGCGAACAGCGTCTGCGCTTTCTCGTCCCGGAGTTTCCTGCAAACTCCCCCGCGCAAATCCAGGTGGACCTGAACGGCCGCAAGCAGCAATTCACCCAAACCCTGCAACCCGCGAAAAAATGGACGCTGTATCTGGTGCCGCACGTCCACCTTGACATTGGCTACACCGACTATCAAGCCAAGGTTGCCGCCATCCAGGCGCGCATCCTCGACGAAGCGATGGATCTGGCGGACCAGCATCCCGGCTTCCGCTTCAGCACCGATGGGGACTGGAATCTGGAACAGTTCCTGCATTCGCGCACTCCGCAGGAGCAACAGCGCATCGTCCAGGCCATTCGCGACCAGAAAATCTACATTCCCGCCCAGTCGAGCAACCTACTCACCGGCTTTCCCACGGCAGAGACGCTGATCCGTTCTCTCTATCCCAGCGCCGACTTCAGCCGGATCAATGGCACACCATACAACTACGCGAACATTACCGACGTCCCGTCCTATTCCTGGTCGTACGCTTCGATCCTCGCCGCCGCCGGGGTTCATTTCTTTGCCGCCGGCAGCAATAACGATCGCGCGCCGGTCCTGCTGATGGGCCATCTGAACCAGCAATCGCCCTTCTGGTGGAAGGGGCCCGACGGCGGCAAGGTGCTGATGTGGTATTCGCGGCACTACATGCAGATGCAGTTCCTGTTCGGACTGCCCCCGCTCACTGAAACCGGTGAAGAGATTCTCCCGCTTTTCCTGCAGATGTACGAGCACCCTGACTACCGCGCCAGCGCTGCCATTGTCTTCGGTACCCAGGTGGAGAACACCGACCTCTTCCCGCAACAGGCCGACCTTGCCGGACAGTGGAACGTCCTCTACGCGTTTCCCCGCATCGAGTACTCCGGCTTCCATGATGCGATGGCCGCGATCGCCCTGCAATTTGGCAATAGCCTGCCCACCATCCAGGGGGACGGCGGCCCCTACTGGGAAGATGGCATCGGCTCTGATGCGCGGTTCGCCGCCATCGAGCGCCGGAATGAGAGCCGCGCTCCAACGGCGGAAAAGCTCGCCACCATCAGCACGCTCGTCAGCCGGCGTCTGGCCGTCGATCGCGGCCGGCTCAGCGCCATGTGGGCCGATATGGTCCTGATGGACGAGCATACCTGGACTTCCTGGAACAGCGTCTCCGATCCCGCCAGCCAGGAAGCCGTCCAACAATTGCGCGTCAAGGATTCGCGCGCCACCACCGCCTCTGGCCTCTGCGACGATCTTATGCGCAGCAGCATGGCCAGCCTGGCCGACCGCATTCAGGCCGGCGTCAACAGCCTCATCGTTTTCAATGGCCTCAATTGGGACCGTGACGGTGACGTAACCATCGACCTCGATCACGGCTGGGTAATCGCCGATCCCGCTACCGGCCAGGCCGTGCCATCCGTGACGCTCAGCGACGGGCCCAACTACCGCCCCGTGGTCTTCCGCGCCCAGGACGTCCCGGCCATGGGATATAAGGTCTATTCCCTGCGCGAGAGCAGCGCCTCGCCGCCGGCGCTTCAGTCCGCCACGGCCACCACTCTCAACACGCCCTTCTACAGCGTCGAACTGGACCCTTCAACAGGCAGCATTCGCAGCCTCTACGACAAGCAACTCGGCAGGGAACTGGTCGACTCTACGGGTCCCTGGCGCCTCGGCCAGTACCTTTACGTCAGTGGAGGCGACGAAGAGCCGAACAGCATACTGCAGTATCGCGCGGTTTCGCCAAAGCCCGTCCTTCACATCCATCCCGCCGCCCATGGGCGCCTCGTTTCTGAACAGCAGACTCCCTGGGGCTGGCGCGTCGTCATGGAGTCCTCAACGGACAACACGCCATCAATCCGCACCACGCTTAGGCTCTTCAACCACGAGAAGAAGATCGAGCTGATCGAAGAGGTGGACAAGCAACCCGAGCTGAAGAAGGAAGCGGTCTATTTCGCCTTCCCCTTCGCCATGAGCCACCCGAGTTTCCGTTACGAGATTCAGAACGGCGTCGTCGATCCGGCCACGGACATGGTCCCCGGCGCAGGCCGCGAATGGTTTTCCGTCCAGCACTGGGTCTCCGTCGAACAGGACGGTGTCTCCGCGACGGTCCTCCCACTCGACGCGCCGCTGGTCACTCTGGGCGACATCAATCGCGGCGCGTGGCCCGACAGCTTCGGACAGCGACCCGGCGCCATCTTTTCTTACATCATGAACAACTACTGGCACACGAATTACCGCGCCGAGCAGGGCGGAGCTTTCCGCTTTCGTTACGTGATTACCAGCGCGGCACAGACCGATGCCCCCACGCTGAGCCGCCTTGGATGGGAGGAGGTCACCCCGCTCGAGCAGGATCAGATCCGCTCCCAGGACAAAGCTCTTGACGGGCCCGAGCCGCTTCCGAGCAGGATGTCTCAGTTCCTCTCGGTGAACGATCCCGACGTGCTCGTCGATACCTGGAAGCCCGCCGAAGATGGCAAAGGAACTATCCTGCGCCTCATCGATCTGGGAGGCGCGCCGCGAACCCTCACCATGAACGTTCCGCTGCTGACACTCACTCGCGTCGTCCAGACCGACGCCGTCGAGCGGGATGGAGCGGCCATTGTTCCCGACACCCCGCACACGTTTCATGTCCAGATCCACCCGCACCAGATCGTCACCCTGCGTCTACTGGACCAGCCGCAGTAAGCGATCTGGAAATTCGATTCGATAGGGACCGTTTGGAGATCTTGCTGATTCCATGGATGCCCATTGGTAACGTTCCAGGGAAGTGTAAACAACGGTCTAATTTTCCCAGGCACTCGAGAGGCAGTCGGCGGTGCGTAGATCCTTAACGCGCGGTCTCTTTACCCACTACGGTTCGGGGTTCCTCTTATTCTCAACAACTGGTAAATCGCCAATGGACTCACCGACGCGAATTGACCCTGACGCTTGCCGGCTACGTGGTTCCTTCGGGCTGCCACCTTGACGGAAAACGGCCATTGGGTGCTCTTGAAAATCTCCGTTTCGTCAGGATCACCTGGACGGCATGGCAACTCTGCGGCCAAGTGGATTTCTCTAAATGTGTCCCGGTTCGACGTGCAGCGAGGTGACACGAGCGCCAGGCCATTTGATTCGTCGTTCGGCTTCGGCACTGACGCACCAAAGCTATTTCGCATCTATAACGTGCGAGGCGATGAAGGTGAAATACTGATACCGCTCACCTAAGATCACAACCACCCCATACCACTTTGCTCATGGCGGAGGCCCAGTAGTATCCGAGCGCTTTTGCTCCGGTTCGGTTGGGGTGCAGATAAAACGTTCCAGCGACGCCACGTTCCGGGTTCATCTCCGTTTTGGTAGTGAGTGGAGAAACGCGCGAACGCGTCCGCGTCACCGAGGTATATGTGCCCGGGGTTGGTTCGCGCGAAGGCGCTCACTGCCGCGTCGATCGCGGGGAAGTAGGTTTGCAGGCGATCGAGCCCCGGCTGTTCGTAATCGGAGTGATTGTGCGTATTCGGTGAGTACCAGATGGGTCGATGCACAACGATAACTGCCGCGGGGAACTCCCCAAGGCGTTCCGTAAAGATCTGGATCAGGTTATTCGTGAATTGTTTGGGACCCACCGGCGCGCCGAGGGGGACCGGACTGCGCGCTGTCATTGGTGCCCAACATCACAAAGAACATCGGCTTTCCCGGAAGGAGCGCCAGGGGGGTTCTTGCCGTACGCTCCGCTGCGGGGAAATCCGTCCCGGTAGCGGGAAGGAAATCCTCCGTTGTATGGCCGTTGTGGTCCTGGGTGGAGAAAAATACCGGCGATCCGGGCAGCATTTGCCGACCCAGTCAGTAGCGGTGGCTGGCGCGGATTCCGTGTCTGGTTGCTCGAGCAGGACGCCATAGGTAATGTTGTCGCCGAGATAGACAATATCGACGGTCGAGTTATAGCAAGGGGAATTCAATCGTGGGCCAGAGGTGATTGCGACGCCGGCGCAATGCCTGATCGCGGAGTTAAGCCGACAGAATCTGCCGCAACCAACAGATCAAGGGCCGAACTCTGACGGGCTGCATCGAACTGGTCGACCGGACCCTGCCACCAAAATCCAAATTCGCCGGATACATCGCGGTCGTGCTGCCAAAGCGCATCGGCATTGGCCTGGAGGAAGCTACCGTAGCGAGACTGTGGAGCTACCTCATTCAGGAGCATCAGATTTCTCACGAAGATGCCTTTGAACTGCGGAACGTCACAACCCGTATGCGCGCCGTTCGGCTCGCCCAGGATCCCATTTTTATCCGTAAGGTGAGCGATGGCAGCCGCGGCGATGGAAGAAGCGGTGCGGAGCAGGCCGGGATCGGGCGCCGCGCGGTTAAGCTCGATGAGCGCTCCGAGAATGACTCCCTGATTGTATGTCCACGTGGTTTTGCCATTGTTCATACAATGGGCCGGATCGGAGATATCGACGCCATCATTCACCGAATGGGTGGCGTTGATCATGCCGGTGCTCCGAAACCATCGCCATTCCTTCTCCGCCAAGTCGAGATCCTGCATACGCGCCGGTTCCCCGGGCTCGCGGTTGGCAAGTGAGGCGGCGACGGCCAGGAAGAGCTCGTTCTCGACGGCATTCTTGTCGTGTCGGTCTTTGCTCCACCAGACTCCGCCTCCACAGCTTGCCGTCTCCCATCCGTTCTGCATGTCCAGGAAGATGTTGCGTGCAGCCTGGAGGTAGCGGGTCTCTCCGGTGAGATCGAACACGTCGATCCAGGCCAGTGCCCACCATCCTTCGTCGTCGTAATACTTATTGAGGAAGCCAGGTGGCCGTCGGGAGAAGACTGGGCCGCGGAGAGAGTATTGGCAAACACGGGGAGATACTCGCGCGAACCACTGACCCGGCTGTAGTTCGCGAGGGCGGTAATGGCGTTGGCAGAATTCCACCATCCGGTCGTGCGATAAAGTCCGCTGGTGGGGTCGTACCATTTCTGCAAAGCATCGACAGCCGCCTGACTGCGATGCAGGTTTGAGCCTGCGCGGGCAGGGTCCCTTAGCTGGGCGACGACTGAAATCGCTGAGCACGCGATCACGAGGGCAAGACACCCCCGCAGCAACCAACGTATATTGCGGGTTTCGGGATTCCCGCAGACTGCAATGCGCCAACTTTCCGACTGTGATCCGACGAGCACGCGTACCCTCCGCAACCTCAAAATTGAATCAGCCCGGGAAGACGCAGCCGCTGCATTTCCGTCGCGCGCTACACCGGAAACGGAAACGAACCGGCTGGACCGCACCAGTCATAACGCGTGGGCCGGCTGCTTCCGGAGCTAAACTGCCATTGCCGCGGCGAGGTCGTGTCGAGCCAGTCTTCCGGGTATCCGTGAGATTCGCCGACAAGGTGGAATGCATCTTTGAGCGCCGCCACCTGCTCGGGCCCAACGGCGCCCGGTCCAGGCGAAATGAAGAGTGATACGCCGCTGCGCGAGACGATATCGAGCCATTGCCGGGTATAGCTCCAGTCAATATCGGTGGTCAGAGCCACGCAGTCCGGATCGACCCAGAAGAAGGTCCGGTGCTGGGGTAACCGCATGCCCAGAGTATTGACGCCCATGCGGCGTGTGCGCTCCCAGGTTGTTCCGCTCGTGTCATCGCCGATGCGATCTGATTCGAAGATTCCGGCACAGAGATGACCGATCGTGTTACAGGCGAGCATCGTCACGTTGTTGCCCGCGGCTTCGCGCAGGGAGCGGTAGAAGGCAACAACAATCTCCGCGGTAGTCCGCGAGCGATCGTGAAATTGCCAGTCACCTTCGGTGAGTTGTGGGCCCGCCGAAGAACCCCAACGCCCCAGCATTTCGACGGTGGAGAAGTCGTGTTTGAGCAGTTCATAGCCCCAGGAGAGGGGCTGCCTGACGGAGTCGAGCACGTGCTCCATGGCTTCAGGGATGGTCGGGTCCCACGCGGGAAGAGGGTGCTGAGCGTGGGATGCAAACCGCGCGTTCGGCAGCAACAGAGACGGCTTTGCATCAGACGGAGCGCGGAGCGGGCGAATCCAAATTCCAGGCCGTAGCTCGCGTAAGCGGATGCGAGCCGCAAGATCGGTCAGGTTCGGAAAGCGCTTTGGATCCTGCCAGCCGTCATCGATAACCACGAAGGGTCGCGGGCCAGACGCTGGAGCGAGGCTGGCGACGAGGTCCGCATCGCGCAGAATGCCGTCGGCGGTGTTTTTGCCGTAGGCGTAATACCAGTCATTGCTTCCGTACATCGTGCCCGACGGCAATCGCGGAGCCGCGCACATCGATCGGCAGAAGGCGTGAGCGGCTGCGAACGTCGTTTCGCCGGGCTCGCCGATGCGAGACACGATGGTCGCCACTTCGAGCTGCCGCTTTCCCAATTGCAGCGGCATGCCACCATTGCGGATATCCGTCCAGACAGAAATACCATCCTGATCGACTTGCCAGAAGCAGAGCGCGGCCGCTTGCGTTTTTACCCCATATCCGCGCAGGACCTTGCCGTCGAAGGCCAGACAATACCAGGGCATCACGCGCTGCGGCACGATGCCACGCCATTCGAGATCGCCGTAGCTGCGCTCCCAGGCGTCGCCCAGACAGCGCAGATCGGCTGGCATGGCTACGTTCCAGCGCAGCTGCAAATGCGAGAGCGCCGTCACCGGGCTGGTGAGCCGGATGTCCTGCTCGCCGGCTGAAGCCTCAATCTCGACAAGGATTCCGCTCCTCGACCAAGCGTTGCTCTGCCGGCTCAGCGGCAATGGGGAATTGATCCCGCAGTACGCGATCACAGCGTCCGGTTGGCGGAAAATCTCGCTGTTTGGTGAGCCGACGCCTGGCGCAGGAGCGATCTCAGCGTGGATCGAGCCCGCCTGCGGCAGGGAGATCATTGTGCCGCCGAGAGCGGCAGCCCCGCGCAGGAATGCTCTGCGCGTCGGCTCCTGATAGACCATCGTCGATGTCCGCTTTCTGATCTGCGAGATTGCCCCGGACGAAGTCTACCCCGCAGGTTATCGTCCCCTGCGTAGTTAGCGGCGCTTACCGGCTGCCCTTGCCGCCGGCCGCACCCGGAACAGCTATTCGTCTTCAGAAATAGTACTTCAGCGCAACATGAATGAAGCGCGCATCGGGCGTGGAGGCGCCAAGCGATCGCGTCGAGAATGTAACCGCTGATGGTGTTGATCGAGGCATCCCGATGGGTCGCCATACGCCGGTGTATTCCACACATTGAAGACCTCGGCCCGGAATTGCGGATATTCGTCGGGCAGCGTAGTGAAGTTTTTGAAGAGAGAGACATTGGTGGACAGTAATAAAGTCGACTCACCATTGAGAACCAAGGCCGCGTGCGACGGAGTGAGATTCCATGAATATTCCGTTACAGGAACGGATCGCGCAAGTAGAAGACCGGCTCAGGACCGCGATGCTGGAGTTCGGACATTGCTGCTCTTAACTATCGTCCAGCCTCAGATCTGGTTTTTACCAATCATCTCGAGCAGTTGCCGGGCAAAACGACGATCTCGCTGCTAATCGCTCAGGTGTGCTCAAGGTCACGAGCTTCTTCTGAGCTTCACCGGACATGCCCGTGCTCGTGTCTCCCAGTTCGGCATTCGAAGTTCACGACCGGATTCTCCCGAAACTTGATCGGAGGCTTTTCATTATGCAAAAATGGTTACCCTGTTACGGCAGTAATATTCTTTCGGGTCAGAGGCGAATATGGGCGTCCTTATAAAAATGCCGGAAATGCGTTTCGAGCGTACGTCTTTTAAAACGCGTCAGGACGCGATCATCCTTACGAAGTGCAAGAAGTGCGGAGCGAGGCAGGTCGCGTCACTCGGCGACGGGTCTGTTCACGAGTGGGAAAAGAACCATCGTTGCGAATCTGTCGGCGCGGCCAATGTGATGGAGAAGAAATCTTCTGAGGGGTTATTGGAGGTGGGGATGCATCGATTTTGGGGCACTTCGCGACCATCTCTGCGGCGCAAGTAACCATCCCCTCGGATCTGGCGGATTCTTATGTCACATTGCTGGAGACGTTCCGCCGCACGCTCGCAAGGATCGAGGAAGGGAAAGCAGAACAACGAAGAGTTCCGCATATGTTTTACGTATACGTCAAAAATATGGCCTTCTGCGATTTATTTTGACGTATACTACAAAACATGCATACCCTACAGGAACTCGGTCAGGCTGTCGCCGAACGGAGAAAGGCGTTAGGGCTTAAACAGGGACTGGTAGCGGAGCAATCTGGCCTCTCCCAGGCCCTGTTGTCCCGTCTGGAAAGAGGCCAGTTGACTGAATTCGGGACGCGTAAACTGCTGGCCCTTCTCGGCGTCCTCGGGATGGAACTAGCCTTCACCGAGGCCGGAACAGCAGGTACTCTCGATGAGTTGAGACGTGAGCGGGGCGGAGCATGAAGCTGAATGTCCACGTCCTCGACAAGCACGTCGGCGTTCTCGAGCAGGTTGGCGATTTCCGGAGCGTTTTTGCTTACATTCCGGATACTGAACCTGAAGACCTCGTCTCCTTGACGATGCCCGTCCGCACTGAATCTTACGCGTGGGACGACGAACTTCACCCCATCTTCCGCATGAACCTGCCCGAAGGATTCCTGTTGCAGGTCTTGCAGGAGGAGTTCGGGCCGCATATTGGAGCCAGCCCGTTAGCCCTACTCTCGGTCATCGGGCGCAACATGGTGGGACGGCTGAAAGTCGCTCCACCGGGCGCGGCACTAGACGAACCTGCCAAACCAGTCGAAGTCGCTGACCTGTTGAAGGGTGACAACTCCGAGGAGGCGTTTGCTCAACTTGTCCGGGAGCACGCCAGGAGCGGCGTATCAGGCATCTTGCCGAAGTTCCTCGATGTGGAAAAACACAAGGAGGATCGACTGGGGCAGCACCCGAAGGCGACTATGCTGACCCACCAACACATCGTGAAGGGCTCATCTTCACGGCTTCCGTTTGCAACGGTCAATGAGCACCTGTGCATGCAGGTTGCGGCGAAGATGCTTCCAACGGCCGAAACCGAACTTTCGGAGGATGGTCATGTTCTCGTGGTGTTTCGATTCGACGTAGATGAGAAGGGCAAGCCCTTCCGTGCTTTGGAGGACTTTTGTGCCCTTCTGGGACTACGGCCTTCCCAGAAGTACGAAACCACCTGGGAAAGAATCGCAAAGGCGGTTCGGGCCCATGTGCCGGGGCAAAACCGTTATGAGACATTCCAGAAAATGAGCAAAATACTGCTCCTGACATACGCGCTGAGAAACGCCGACTGCCACGCAAAGAACATAGCGTTGGTTTACACCTCGCGAAACGACCCTGGTCTCGCACCCGCATACGACTTCTTCACAACCTCGGTTTATGCCGGATACCAAAACAACCCACCGGGCATCAGCGTGATGGGCAAGAGGACATGGCTCCCCGGTAAGGCTCTGGCTCGATTCATCACAACAGTTTTTGGAATTTCGGAAAGGGAGCAGAAAGAGATGGTCGAGCGCATCAGCGATGCCGTTGCCGACACCGCTCCGGCAGTCCGCGAGAAGATGGACAACTTGGCTGGATTCAGGGACACCGGCAAGCGGATGCTGGCCGCGTGGAGCGGAGGCGTCAACCATCTGCGGGATTCTCGGATGTATAACCTGAGCACGTGGAAGTCGAACGCGGCCTTTGAGGACATCTCCGACGCGCCCAAGCTGGAGAACCCGAGGAAGGTAATCGGGAGGTCAGAACTCCTTGCACCGAAAGGGCGGCGAAAAGCGAAGTGAAGCAGCGACGGAAGAAGACATCGACTCGGCCTGTGTGGACACAACCAGGATACAAAACCCCGTCCTATGAATTTTGGAATTTGCGGGAACCGCGAAAATGGAATTAACCGGATCAGCAGGTTTATGGTCGGGTAGAGACGATTTGAACCTTCCACCACCTGGTTGGCTCTCAGTCCGGTCGTCCGGCGCATTCCATGTACGCAGAACGATCACAGCAAGGGAGCCGGGCAGAACTACGCCCGCGGGAATATCGAAGACCAGCATTTCGGCGAGATAAGCGACGTGGCAGAAGGGGGAAAGTCGCCGTAGCGGCCGACGAGGCGGCCGTTGACCCAGATTTCCTGCACATGGGGAGCAGCGTCGACCGTCTGCGACTCGATGGCAAGCAGACCGGAAACGGCCGGCACCGCCACCACCTGGGAACGCACCCAGACGGAGCCATTGGAGTCGTACTCGGGCGCGAGGAAGCCACCGTTTTGGCCCTCCGGCCATCCGCCGTCGTCAAATTCCGCGTGGGCCCAGACCGGATCATCGCCGAGGTGGTGGCGGATGTTTGGCTGCGAAGCGGGCGCCGACCGCGCGAACGCCATTATGGGCACGATTGCCCCGACAATGATCAGCAGAAGCGGCGGCGACCGAAGCGTAAGGGTACTCAGCGGGAGCGCAAGTAAGTGTGCGGTCGAAGGCAAACCTTCGGGGCCGCTGGATGTTGCCCCAGGATAATCGGCGACCGGCGCAACCAAGAGGAAGGCTAAGGGCAGTCCTCGGCAAGTTTTGCGATTTGCTTCCCAAGTACAGTCGGCAATCCAGGCCCGATCGAGTTTTGTCGGTGCTAAATCGACGATGCACTCGTCGAAACTGAACTTGCAATGAAGCCAGTATCCGGCAGCGTCAGTTGGACGAAAAACGGGCATGGCTGACAAGTGCCTTTGCTTGTCAGTTGTCGATAACAGGGCAATGCGCGTTTCCAGACTGGGCGCCGGATTTGATATTCGGCGATTTGGCAATAATTGAGGACGGTTGCGCCTTCGGATGCCGTTAGCTGCTTCAAGTCTATGGATCACTTCCGATTAAGCAGTTCGTGACGGAGTAAGTTGCTTGCTGTATTCAGTGCTAAATCGGCTTTCACAGATACGTCAGGAGTCACTCCAATTCCTTCCCAGTCTCTCTTTGAAATTGGGTTGACCGGCTCTGCAAATGGAACAGCAACAGTGAAATATTCGTCAATTCTATGCTGGTGAACCGGGTGCGCACCGCCGCCTGTCCTTTCGCCGACAATGGTCACGCGTCGCAGCATTTTAAGGTCGTAACAAAACTCCTCACCGCCAGAGAAGGTCATGGCGGAGGTCAAAACAAATGCCGGCTTGCCGGCGAGTGCATTGCCCGGCATTGGGGATTGAGTCCATGAACTCTCCGTTCTCCCGGACCGGGGGTCATACATGTCGTTCAGATGAGTTGGGTGGTCGAACAGATAAGAAGCAACGAGCGCGACAGTATGAGGATCGCCACCATGGTTTTGCCGAAGATCGAAGATGAGGCGATCCACGTGATTAATAGAGCGCATCGTCGCCGCAATTCGCGAGCGGCATTGCGCAATATCGGGGAAAGCATCGATTTTGAGATATCCAATGTTTCCATCGAGTACCGTCGCTTTGGTAATTCCGCAATCGTCTGTTTCAGCATGAGCAACGTTTGCAGCATTGGCGGATACAGACGCGCCCTTCTGAAGTCGGAAAGGGGTATACAGTACATCCACGTGTTTGTCGTGGCTTATCGTGCGCAGTTGCTTCGTAAGCGAGAAAGCAAAAACCCCACCATCAAGCTCCGCCTCTATATCGCTTTGCTGCTCATCCTGCAGTAAGGCAGCCGCCATCTCCGCAGCCACCTTTGGGTCCAGGTATTCTTCCTTCATGGCCACGGCCGTACCACGCAGAACGCGTTCCCGCTCCGCCGCATCGAGTGTGATGTCATCCACAATCGCACCTGGTGGAACAGGGCGAAGGGAAAAGCTTGTGACCGGAGACGCCTTCGCGGGATCAACCTTGATGCTCCCCACCGCCTCCTTCGAAGTGTGTTTCTCCCTCACCTGAAAGCTCACGAGCCGCGGGCTCTTACTGTGCACCGAGAGAAGTACGAAGCCGCCGGAATGCTGGCTCAAACTCACGAGCCAGTCAACACTCTGCGTTGAATCCATGGATTTCACATACTCGCGCACCCTGGCAACCATGCCGCCATTCATCGCGTCGAGCCATGCCTGCAAGGCATAGCCGGCAGGGGTTTGCGGTATTGCAGCCTGCCCATGGCCAGAGACCGTCAGGAGCGGAAAAATGAGCGCCAGAAAAAGTTTGAGCATCTAGGCTCTCCTCCCGTCCTACCTCGTTCGCGCCGGAGATTTGGAATTACACCTTTGCCAGGAAGGCGCGCATCGCGCGGATCACGTCCGCTTCGTTTGTACGAACAATCTGGTGATCCGCATTCGGCACGACAATAACCTGCACCGACGGATTCTTCTCCTTGAGAAACCGGATCTGCTCCGTGCATCTCTCCCGGTCTCTGGCCTTGAGATGGGCGGCAGCCGTGGGATTAGTGCGTGCAAGTTGGCGATAGTCATGCGGACAAGCCATCACGGCAAGCATCGGCACAGGTACAGTGGTAAATTTCTCCGCTCCAAAACGTATGGCAAGGCCAACAGGCGGCGGAGCAGGATCTCCCCGCCCGCCAGCTTCGGTCACGTTATATGCCATTCTTCCCGCGCTCTTCGAGAGCGCTTCAGCATCATCCCGTATCTGTCCCAGAACCGTCGGAGATAATGGCTCGCTCGCCTGAAATGCGTTGATCTCATTCCTCACCGCTACCATATCCATCACCATGTCCGTTTGAGCCGGGTCATAAAAGGAATAGCTGTCAACCGGCTCCAGATAAATGAGCCCTGCGATCTGATCCGGATGGAACGTCCCGATCCAGCTCATCTCCTCGCCCGCTATGGATTGTCCAGCCAGAATGGGCCGATTCAGCTTCAATGATTGGATGACAATGAGGACATCTTCTCCCAGCCGTTCTGCGGAATAGTTTGCGATCGACGGGGCAGGCTTACTGGAATTTCCAAAACCTCTTCGAGTGATGCCATAGACGTGATTGTGCGCCGTGAACTGTCTGGCAAACGCATCGTAATCCTGAGCAACGCCGCCTAGTCCCTCAAGAAGAATCAGAGGGCGGCCCGCGCCGCCCCAGTCCAGCACTTCAAGATCAACGTCCTTTTCGACGGTGATCATCCGCGCATGTGGAGCGGGCGATGCGGTAGCCTGTTGCGCTCGCAACGGTAGCATCGCTGTCAGGACGCACGCAAACAGCCACAACGTTGTGGAGAATATGCGCGGATAAATGGCCCTGGAAAGATCAAAGCGTGATCCATCCAGAAAAGCTCGCATCATCTCCGAATCTCCAGATGGGCCGATCGCTATCTAAAGTGAGACTGTCTCGTTAGGCCAGTAAAATAAGGCGACTTTCATTTCCCGATCTCTAATGAGGTCAGTGTAACGTCTTAGCGATGCTGTCACGGGCGGATTGTTTGAATGTTAAGTCGAGGAGGAGCGCGAGGTGTTGCATAAGCTGAACTCAGCGGCAAGCTGATTCAGAGAACAACCTCGGAGGCTCCTCAGAGACGATATGTATTACATCGGACTGGATGTGCACAAGAAGACGATCAGCTTTTGCGTGAAGGACGCGGCTGGTTGTGTGTATCGAGAAGGCAAAATCGGCTCGACGCGGCGCGAGCTGGAAGCATGGGTGCGAACGCTCCCGCAACCACGCACCATCGCGATGGAAGCGACGATCTTCAGCGGCTGGATCTATGACCATCTGCTGCCGCATGCCAGCGCGGTCAAGGTGGCTCACCCGCTGATGCTGCGGGCCATTGCTCTGGCCAGGAAGAAGAACGACACCATCGACGCCAGCAAGATCGCCGACTGCCTGCGCTGCGATTTCCTGCCCGAGTGCCACATGGCCTCGACGGAGATTCGCGACCGGCGGCGGGTGCTGCGCTATCGCCATCTGCTGGTCAGGCAGATGGTGCAGACCAGGAATCGAGTCTCGGGTCTGTTGATGGAAACCGGGGTCGAGCACAACAAGAGCCGGCTGCACAAGGTGGGCTATTTTCGCAGGCTGATGACGATGAACAACGAGATCGATGACAGTATCCGGCCGCTGCTGCGGATCAGCCGCGAGACCATCGAGCGGTGCCAGAAGACCGATTACGCGCTGGTCAGCTCGCTGGAACGCGATCCGCTGCTGAAGGAGCGAATCAGGCGGCTGAGAACGGTGCCGGGAGTGGGGCCGATCACGGCGCTGAACTGGGCTCTGGAGATGGGAGATATCGCACGGTTCCGATCCATCAAACAGGCGGTCAGTTATTGCGGGCTGTGCGGCGACGAGCGCAGCTCGGCGGACAAGGTAATGCGCATGCCGTTGTCGAAGCAGCGCAACAAACATATCCAGCACGTGCTGGTCGAGGCCGCGAAGTTGGCGCCGCGCCAGAGCGCGGAGCTGGCTCTGCTCCATCAGAAGGCGATGGAGAAGGGGAACAAAAACAGGGCGACGCTGGCCGTGGCCCGCAAGATGGTGGCCTGGCTGCTGGCGGTGGATCGAGAAAATCGCGAGTTTATCCCCGCGGAGCAGCGGGAGGCTCGGGCAGCATAAAGGACTGCCCGCTAAAACAAAACAGGATCATCGATGCGCAGACTGCCAGGTCCTGCCGATTGCCGACTGAGCGAACGAGTTCACCCTCGCAAGGCTCTCTACGAATTGTTTCGGGACTGGCAGAGAACACCAACTCAATCTTCTGCGATGGTTCTTCGGGGCCTGAGGCAGCAAATGGATGTCCGGTTCTGCGAAGAGCAGGAACCACCAGCCGAGAGGCATACGTGCGCACGGCGAAACCTGACATCTCGCACCGCGCGCTCTCGCGAGCGCGCCCCAAACACCTGTGCCCACCCTTGACAAACGACTTACATGGATGTCGGCAATACGGAACTTTCGGCTTCTACGGGTCCGGGGGTGAACTGCGATGTGTTCGGGAATTGCGGAGATTTTGGCCGCAACGGATGAGCGGGGGCTGCGCCTTGGGCGGAAGTTAGTGCTGACGCGTGACTCCGCAGTCTCCAGGAACCTGGCGACTTACTGCGCCTGCTTGAAGAACTTTTCTCCGGCGACCGTGATGGTTGTCTGATTGATATAAACGATGCTCCAGCGAATGTGGCCGGGCTTGAGAGGCATCGGGTACTGGAGGTCCAGAATTCCTCCTCTGGCCGAGGCCTGCCACCTGCAGGTGCCGGAGTAGAGGACCTTGCCTTTGTTGGTGAATCCGCAGGCGCCGTTTTGCTGGACGACCAGCGTGTTGACCTTGGCCTGATTGGCCCAGTATCCAATCGGCGCCGCCGCGCCCTGCGCCATGGCCGGTTGGCTGCTCATCACGCCCAGCATCACGCATACAAAAGCCAGGAGTGCACTGGAAGAGAAGGTCCTGCGAACGCTTTTCATTTTCTGAATAACCTCGGTTGCGGTCGATGAAAACTGCACAGGTGGCGAGGGGAAAATTGTGATGTGAATCTAACACGACAAGGCGGTCCAACGACAAGCATGAATTCTCGCGCCGGGTGCCGTGGCTGCCGCCATGCGCGGGCGCAGTCGAAGCGCTCGCTGTCGGCGAGTCTTCAATGTGCGGAACAGGGAACATCCCTCCGAAACGTGAAGCGGGTGTACCGGCTGTATGTCGAAGCGGGGCTGATGGTGCGGCGTCGCCCGGCGCAAGCGGCGGGTGCGCGATCCGCTGGCCTCGGCGCGGCTGACGAGGGCCAGCCAGGAGTAGGCGATGGACTTCATCGTGGATGGGCTGGCGAACGGGCGCATGGCGCGCATCCTGAGTGTCGTCGATGCTTACACGCGGGAGTGTATGGCGCTGGAGCCGGACGTGAGCCTGGGCAGCGGGCGAGTCACACGGGTGCTGGAGGAAGTGATCGCGAAGCACGGACATCCGGAGAGCCTGCGCTCGGACAACAGGCCGGAGTTCTGCTCGCGGCGAATGCTGGGCTGGGCCGAGGAGCAGAAGATTGCGCTGGTGCACATCTACCCCGGGGCGTCCGATGCAGAACGGCCATGTGGAGAGCTTCCACGGCAGGCTGCATGACGAGTGCCTGGAAGTCGGTGGGGAGGCCCTGCTTACGGGCAGGAAATCTGCTACCATGACGATCCAGCGAGGTGGCCATGCCTCAATATGTGATCGAGCGAGAGATCCCAGGCGCAGGCAATCTGTCAGAGGCGGAACTGCAGGAGATCGCAAGAAAATCCGTGGGAGTGTTGAAGGAAATGGGACCCGAAATCCGATGGCTACACAGCTACGTGACCGGAGACAAGGTGTACTGCGTATATCTGGCACCGGACGAGGAAGCCATTCGCGAACATGCGCGGCGCGGAGGTTTTCCCGCAAATCGGATCTCAGCCGTACGGCGCCTGATCGACCCCAGCCTGGCAGGTTGACTGAGCGTTATTAAGGGTCGGGCCCAAATGCCACGCCGCAATTCATCGCCTCCTCTACGGCTTGCTCCACCGGCATTGCCCAGCCCTCCATCCATGCTGTCAGACTCACCTTGCTGTCCAGGCTACGGCGCGCAAATTCCAATGCCTTCTCAAGCTTGGGCTGATCAGCCGGCGTAAGTGGGACCCCCAGTCGCTCGCGCAGTGCTGCGGCGGTTCCCGCCCAGCGAAGAGCCTGCTCCGCGTTCGATTGTGCGGCGGCATTTGCAGCGAGACATTCGAGCACTCTGGCAACGCCTCGCTTATGGCCCAGTTCCTGAAATCGCCTGATACTCTCGGCGTACAGGCGGCACGCCTCCGGGTTATTGCCCTGGTCGTAACTGAGACCGGCTAGATCGGAAAGGGCACTGGCAATCCCCCAACTGTCCCGCAGTTGGCGAAAGGCTGACAGACTCTCTTCGGAGAATGAGCGCGCGGCGACAAAGTCTCCCCTTTCACGAGCGACATCGCCCTGATGGTTGAGGGTCCATGCGACCCCCGCGCCGTCGCCAGCGCTGCGGAACATAATGAGGCACTCATCGTACAGCGCGGAGGCGCGCCCATAGTCGCCCTGCAACTTCGCTACGTTGGCCAGATTGCTGAGGGCTCGGGCGATGTCAGCTGAATCCCCTATATCCTTCCACATATGGAGAGAGCGTTCAAAGAGCAACAATGCGTCGTCAAGTTCGCCGCGATTGCGAGAATTCACTGCCATTGCGTTTAGTGCGACGGCCACGCCTCGATTATCATCGAGTTCCACACAGGACTCGAGACTACTTTCAAAAAGTCGTCGCGCAGAATCGTAGTCACCCTGTTCCCCAGCCAGAACCGCGGCAGCGAACAACAGGCGCACACGAAGCTTCGGACGGGCCGCGGTGCCTTCAAGGGCAAGGAGCCGGACAATTGTATCGCGGCCCTCAACAAGGTACTCTCGCGTTTCCCAGAACCGAAACAGAGCGGTGCCGAGGCGAAGACCCCAGTCAGCTTCGCCAGTGGTGATCAGATAATCGAGAGCTACGCGGAAGTTATCAAGCTCGGCTTCAAGGCGGTCGAGCCATTCGGATTGAGCGGCGACCTCCTGCGCACCTTCTTCAGCAAGCACGAGGTAATAGGCGGCATGCGCCCTCTGTGTTGCCGGCGCATCGCCGCTGGTCGCAAGGTGTTCGAGCGCGTATTCACGGATCGAGAAAAGGAGGGTAAAGCGCGTTTCTTCATCTGCCCTCTCCACTCGCTGCACAAGACTCTTATCCACCAGGGAAGCCATGCAGTCGAAGACCTCAAGGCCCAGATCTCCCTTGGTGTCGCACACGGATTCCACGCCTTCGAGTGTGCACCCTCCGACAAAAACGGAAAGCCTCCGGAGAAGAGTCTGTTCGGCAGTGTTGAGGAGGCCATAGCTCCAGTCGAGCGTGCCACGAAGTGTCTGTTGCCGGGTCGGCAGGTCGCGGGGACCACCAGTCAGCAGCTTCAGTCGGCTCTCGAGACGTGCCAGCATGGCCGACGCGGAGAGCAGCTTGATGCGTGCTGCGGCCAGCTCGATGGCGAGCGGCAAGCCGTCGAGACGGGCGCAGACCGCAGCCACAACCGAGGCGTTCTCGTGATTCAGCACGAAATCAGGCTTCACGGCTTTTGCCCGTTCCACAAACAAAGCGATCGCCGGAAGACCTGCGAGCACTTCAATCGGGGGAATGGACCTGAGGTCAGGTAGCGCAAGCGGCGGTAACGGAAATTCGTGTTCGCCGTAGACGTGCAGGGGTGCTTGGCTGGTGACCATTATCTTGAGCTTCGCGCCCGCACTGAGAAGCTGTGACACGACCTGTGCGGCTGAGAGCAGGTGCTCGAAGTTGTCGAGCAGAAGCAGAAGAGGCCGCTCCTGCTCGGACATGAACTCATTTAGGCTCTCCAGCGCCGATTGATTCGCCTGTTCGCGCATTCCCATGGCTTTTGCGATGGTGGAAGCGATCAGACTGGTCTCGCCCACAGGCGACAGCGGGACGAAGCAAACACCGCCGGGAAACTGATTCGCGACGTGGGCCGCCACCTGCAGCGCGAGTCTTGTCTTTCCGATACCACCCGGACCGGTAAGGGTCACGAGCCGTACATCATCCCGGCCTAACAGCTGAGAGAGATCTCTTGTTTCGTGTTCGCGTCCAATGAATGCGGTAGGTTGCGTCGGGAGGGTATTGATGCGGAATTCTGATTGACGAGTCGGGCTCTCACTGAGCCGGTCCCGAACTGCGACGAGATCGCGCACCAGATCCGCGGTCGAGGCATAGCGGCTCTTCGGGTCTTTGGCAAGGCAGCGCTCCACGATCCAAATGAAAGGCTGCGGGACGTGCTGCATTTTAGCGCGTTCTGGCTGGTCGCGAAGAATGGCTGCTATAGATTCGGCATCGGTGGCTCTGCGGAATGCGGGAATCCCCGTGACCATCTCGTAAAGCACGGCCCCGAAGGAAAACTGATCGGACCTGAAGTCAAGTCCTCCCCCGGTCGCTTGTTCCGGCGACATATAGCCTACGGTTCCCATGACTGTTCCGTGGTTGGTAAACGTAGTGCTAGAGAAATTCGAGCTGCGCGCCAGATTCTGGCGTCTGAGCTTTGCCAAGCCAAAATCCAGCACCTTAGTGACGGCATCGCTGGAAACTATCAAATTTTCTGGCTTTATATCACGATGGACCAGGCCGAGTTCGTGTGCTTTGGACAGAGCATCGGCAATCTGCGCTGCGATGGCAGCAGCCTTGCGAAATGGAATTGGGCCAGCGCTGAGAAGCTGACGCACTGTCTCGCCACGCAGGAGTTCCATCGCAATGTAGCTCGTGCCGTTGACTTCTCCCAACTCGTAGACGGTAACGATGTTCGGATGATTGAGTGTGCACGCTAAACGGGCCTCCTTGTGAAAACGCGCCAAGGCCTCCGGCTCACAGCAGTTTTCCAGTGAAAGAGTCTTGATGGCAACCTCACGTTCGAGACTCGTATCCCAGGCGCGATAGACCTCTCCCATGCCACCGGCGCCCATCCGCTGGAGAATGTTGTAATTCCCAAAGCGTGAGCCCAGCGACAACACAGACGACGCGGGTGATTCGTGGTCTGGTGTATTCATGGACGTCCGAGGAACGGCGATTCGGCAAGGAAAGCGTGATGCAATTGCCTCAATGGGGAGCTGGGTTTGAGCCCACGACGGGCCCCCGCGACAGTACACTGAGTGCGCCTATAATACCTGAGATTTCAAGGAGTTGATTTATGAATGTTCGATCGCTGCAGCGGCCTTTGAAAGACCGCTACCGGCAAGATCCGGCGAGTTCGCGAATCACGCTGATCGCGCGCGGAAGTCAAACCGACGCGCCTATAAGTTGCTCGATAGATCTGGGACGCGCGGTCTACGGCGCGCAAGCCCACCAAGGCGTCGGAGGAGCAGGAACCGGAGCCTGCTCCGGCGATCTGTTGCTGGGGGCGTTGGCCGCTTGTGCGCAAATCACATGCCAAATGGTGGCTGCCGCGATGGAAGTGCCATCAGACAGCATCGAGGTCACTGTCGAGGGCGACTTGGACTTGCAAGGAACCCTAGGAACGTCGAAAGAAGTCCCCGTTGAATTTCAGAGCATACGAGTCATTTTCGATGTCCGGGCGCCGCAGGCAACTGAGGAGCAACTGTTGGCATTGCGCGCAAAGACCGAACAATATTGTGTGGTGATGCAAACATTGCTGCATCCGCCGAAGATTGATAGCCAGTGGAGGTAGTAGCGACACCGCGTCTTCTATCACGAAATGTGAATTGCCCCACCAAGGGTAGGATATCTCTCCCAAGTTGAACGGAAGTTACCGCTGCAGCATGACGTAATGCGGAGCGCGCGTTTCAGCGGTGCGCTCGACATTCTGGAATCAAACTACGGGCATGGTCCGCCGCCTAAGCACCGCACGAAGGTGTAGAGGTGGAAGTAGGGGAGGCGTTCCATGGGAAGGGGAGAGAACTCACGCACGCGGGGACGGAGTTGAGGGAACGTCAAGGGCCAACGACCTTGGAGAGATGAAGCCGAGCAACAACCAAACGTGAACGGCGGGGAACCGCCTTGGTAACTTTCCGCATGTCGGTGGTACTTGTTAAAGGCAGACTCTACGGGCTGAAAGGCGATGCCGATTGTGAGGTCATCGCGTGGCGCCCGACCGACAATTCGACCTGCTATTCGCAAATGCGCGTGGTCGAAGCTGCTCTCGACCTTCCGGACGGCAAATATACGTTCGTCGTGGACGGCAGGGTCTACTCCACCGAAAAGTGCAAGGGATGGTGGCAGATGGTACATGCCGAGCGAGCAACTGCCTGATCGGTGGTTACCGCAGGGTTGTCTTGGCGCGTCCAACCATCGAATTCAGCGCTTCTAATTTCTGCAATTTGGGCTCACAATAAACCGGCACGATGTACGAATCAAGCCAGTTCGTTCACTCACTCGTCCGCGAGGGGATTTGGATGCGGGTTCGATCGGAATGCCCGCAGTGCGGCGATTCGGCGGTCGCTTCATACTCCGATGGCTCGGTTGAGAAATGGGAATCATCGCACTCCTGCAATATCCCCGCAAAAGAATTATCGAATCACCGAACTACGGATGCAGGCGAAGCGTAAGCTGACGCATTGCCCGCGGGTGTTTCGCGACTCATAGTGAGTGTGGTCGCGTCTCGCTGCCCCCTTGCGTATCGAACGGGACATTTCCGGCTGAAATTTGACTGTGAGAGAGGCCGAAGATGCCAAAACGGGCTGGACGCTATAGGTGTCGGCGCGCGTCAGAAGTGGGGCTAAAAACAGAGAAAGAACGATAGCTGGAATACATAAATAGGGTTTCAAGAGAATGGACGGTGCTGTCACCCACGTCCCGCCGATAACGGCAACCAGCTCATTTAAGGCCGGTGATTGGGTTTGCGACCCTTTAACAATGGCACGGAAGTCGCAGATTGCAAAGGTGGCGAATCCACAGGCCGCGACTAGGATCTTTATATGGGCAACGCAGTGATGGAAACGGCCGCGCAATTTGATGCGAGGATCTCGCGGTTGCAAAGATTTGAAAGCGACCTTCAGTATCTTGCGGACAAGACATGGATCGGCAATCGTCCTGAAGCAGAAGAGGAGCTGATTAAGATTCGTGCGGAGATCGTCTACGTGACGGCACAAAAAAAGCAAGCGTCTGGTCGGACGTCTGCTGATATGGCCTATTCTTTTCGCCGCACGACGATCTCGTAGTCGAGGTCAAGATAGAGCCGGTTGATCTCGCTGGCGATCTGCTCAGCCGAAAAGTTCTGAAACAAAATGTGCCATGCGGTGTGCTTCTTGGCGGGGATGCGGGAGATGTTCTCTCTCGATCTCGTTCCGCCGAGTGAACCGGGTTTGCGGTGATGGTGCGTCAAGCCGCTGTTTGTGCGGGGCATGACGCACTTCCTTCGATCGGACGGTGGCAGTTCGAGCATAGGACCGCATGCGGGAAAACGCCGTATTGCTTTGCTTTCCGGTAGCGGACCGTTTCCGTCTCGACAATTACACGATTGAGTTGCCGCCCGCAATCCCACCATGCAGGGGACCTCCTTTCCGGGTGATTGGTCGGCAATACGGACATTCCGCCGGTCGAGAGGGTGCGAGCCCCGAAACTTCCGGGTTGCCGGTAATACGCCCGAGCGTCCTACTGAATTGACCGTGTCCCATCTTTGGGAGACACAGCGTGCCGCCTAAACTCTGGAGAACCGCGCTCCCAAGCTGCGACATACACGTACAGGTTTCCTGTGCCGACTTCCTCGTACCAGATCTTTTCTCGGAAGTCAGCAGGGATCTCACGAACACTGGTGACAGGTGTTACAAGACCTTCGCCGATGAGACGTTCCAAGTCCCGACGCAGCAGCACGTCGTTCCACTTGTCCGGAATGGTTCCCTTCCGATCACGGCTTGTGCGTGTTCGGCAGAGGTCTTCCAGTGGGCTCATCACCGTTATCGAAGATTATCGCAATCCACCACCTGGTCGCCGGATGGTCGGCAATAGGGACATTACGAACCCATGCCCGACACTTCCGGTTTGCCAGTCACTCAGCAGCTTCGACAGCCTCTGCATCGGACGCATCGTGCTCACACGGGAGTCGGTGGATGTAGACCCCGATATTTGAATCCTCGCTGAAGTGCGAACGTCCTGCTCCAGAAGGATGGAGAGACACGTTGCAGACATCGGTTTCCAGATGCGCGAGAATCAGGTGCGCAAGGAAGGACAGAGTTCAGCCACAGTTCGTCCCCTTCGACGAAACGATAAGAGCATCACTAGGGGAGTATTGTCGGCAAAAGGGACATTACGAACGCATGCCCGACACTTCCGGTTTGCCGGTCTTTCGGCCAGAAGCGCCGGGCAGTTTCCTGCGAAGATGGAGTGGCCGAACTCGTTGAACGTTTTTCGGCATTGCACTCGGGGAGAAGTTGAGTAAAACGCAATGGCAGGGCCGGGTTTCGGAAGAGAATCCATCGATCCTACAGCGTCGTTGAAGTCAACAAAGCTTCGGCGAGCCAAGTACGTCCTTCCCGCCATCCATGCATCGTTGTATCTGGCGATGTGGCGGTTTTACGCCGCGTTCCACCAAGCCCTCGCCGACGGCGTTCAAGGTCTGCTGTTCACCATTCTTTTCGTGGCCGACCTTCCCCTCTCATTCGTCGCCTCCGTATACATGTTTATGGTGGCAGTTACGGGACAATAGCCGTCATAGCGTGGGGCGTCGGAGGCACACTGTGGTGGTACTTTCTTGGCCTCGGGTTCGATGCATTGATCCGGCGATTTCGACGAAAGGGTGCGTAGCTCCTTTGCAGTATTGTCGGCCATACGGAACTTTCGCCAGTCGGGGAGGGTCCTAGCCTCGAAACTAATTGGTATGGTCCGCCGCCATGCCGAAGCTTCGTTGCCTGCCGTACTGGAGGATGCCGATAACGGCCTCTCCGGGCTGCTGCGCATGCTGCTGACGCAGTTGCGGGACGAACTGAGACAGTTGCAGAGCCAGACCGATGAGGCCGACGGACAGATCGCGAAGGCAGCAGGAGAACTCGAACCCTGCCGTCGTCTGATGGCCATCCCTGGCGTTGGCCCCCCGAACGGCGACGGCAGTAGTGGCCTCCATCGGCAACGGTGGCGAGTTTCGCAAGGGGCGCCGCTTCAATAGCGCCCCATTTCTTAAACAGCGAGAGGAGTGGGATCACGAAATCCGGGCGGCCTTTCTTGGCGCAAAATGGCGTTTCGCTCCTCAGAACTCATCGGCTCACAATATTTGAAGCTCTCTCCCCAAAAGAGACATGGCCGCTCCCGCCGAACCCGTACAGCATTTCGATTACACGCTGATCAGAATCGCTGGGCACATGATGATTCGATCCGTGTGCCCTCTCTGCGGCATCGGTCAAGTCGTGTCAAAATATGACGGCTCGCTGAGAGAGTGGGAACACGGCCATCGGTGCGCGGAAGAACCAAGGCCGCCGCTCGCATGGAAAATCAAAACGAGTTGATTTTTGGAGACTTGCAATCTCCGGTTCTTATGTCATGCTTCAGGCTGTCGTAACCAACTCCGCACTTCACTGATGTGGATGCGCGAATCAGCGCGGGACGTGGTGACAGCACCGTCCATTCTCTTGAAATCCTATTTATGCACCGCCCCAGTTTTTTGTCTTGGATTAGTTCCTTTTCTCACTCCTGCCGCCGCATATAGTGTCTAGCCCCGACGTTATGCCGTAGCCTCAAATTTGGCCGGCAATGGCCCCTCTGCGACTGCCCCGTCCTCATCGAAGCCCACCAGGTCCTGAACGCCTACGGGATGAAGCCCCCGACCTAGTGGCGCACCTCATCACCTGCGAGAGCCACGAGGTTTCTGTGAAGCAAGACAGCCCATCCGGCGGCCAAACCGAACCCTCAGGTTTTAAAACAATGCAGCGATCTTCTATTGCCGGGAGATAGGAGACTCGTATGCACCCAAACCGCGCTCATTGTCGCGATCCGCACGCTGAAAATGGCCGGCGATTGCCGACGAGCAGACGAGCAGACGAGCGACCATGACCTCGGCCGCGAAAACGACTGCGCCCCTTGTCGCGCAACGCGTTCTTGCCAACCTCATGCGGTACAGCGAACCGATCTTCCCGCAGAGGAAAGAGGCTTGGTATCAGGCGGCCGGCGAAGATCAGCCGAAATGACGCTCATTCTGGCATCTACTAAGGAGAATCCGAACAGGCACTTGATGCACCCATTTTCGGATCGCTTTTTGAGGAGAGCCGCGTTAGGCTTTCTCCAAATGAAACACGACGCCCTCGACTATTCATGTCCACAATGTTTGGCGCGGGCGGGAAACCCCTGTGTCAACGCGTCGGGTCGCAAGATCAAGGGAGCACATCTGTTGCGGTCGCTGCGCAGGAAAAACGATGCTACCCTTCCCCATAAACCCACAGGTGACCCGGATGCACTTGAACCCGTAACACTCGTTCACTCTCGGACGTAGCAATTCCTGTCGGGGTTATGGGGAACCCGACGAAGGGCGGAGCGGGGTCGAATGTGTCCGTTCCCACCCAGTCGAAATCTACGCAGAACTTTTGTTTGGTGAAGCTAAAAGACACTCTCTTTTGCGCCGCATGACCGCCTCTGAACAGGCCTGCCGCCTTTTCTTTTCCCAAGCCTTATTGCTCTCGTGGTCCGAGCGAAAGGATGAAAAACGTCAATCCAACGCCCAAGCACATCCCGGAGCTGATGAGCGTGATCACGTCGACCACTCGGAAGATCCGGCCACCGGGCCGCTCAATGATCCGAACTACGCTGATCAGTCCGAACAAGACCCCCCAACATGAATCCGGTAAACGCTCGGCGCCGAAAGCTTCTTTTTTCAGACATTCCGAGCCTCCGCTGTTCAGGGATGCACAACGCTACGCCGGCCATGAGGCGTCATGCCCGACTCCGAGCGCTATGTGTCCCGCGACGAAAGTCAGGGCTTTTGTTTCACTGGCCATTCATTCTCAGAGCGTAGTTTTGTCCTGCGCCAGTTCCTTCTTTGCGGTTGGGAAGCCGCATCGTCCCATGGACGCCAAGCTCACTGGGGAAGAAGCTGGCCATGAAATCGGCTGTGGTACTCTAGCGAGCGCGTGTACGACATTACGTACCTTCAGGCGCTCCGCGTATCGCTTGCGAACGAAGAGGCGGATCTTCGCCGTCTCGAGTCTGAAACCCCTCAAGACATTGAATCGACAGGGACCACGAAGCGAAATATCGAGGAATTCAAGGCGAGAATTGCCCTCTTCCCGCAGGACTGACTTTTCCCCGCCACTGAATGCCGGGCCCTTTGTTTATAGTTTGCGATGTCATGCGGGATGAGAAGAACCAAATCTTTGCTGTGATCGCGGCTTCGCATCCGGAGAAGCTCCAGCCGAACATCGATGCCGCATTCCCGGATCGCAATCTTTCCGTCGGACTCGGGCAATGAATCCAGTGATCTTTCCCTTGTTCCCATGTCCAGTTCACGTTGGATTCGGAATAAAGCATCGTCACAGAAAACCCAGCGATGATCATCCCTATGGAGGCGAAGGTAGAGCTGTCAGTTACGCGGGCGGATCATGCCGAGACCTCTATCGCGCTCTTTATGCAGCCATCTTCCGTTTCGCCCACTGTTGCGGTTGAGCTTTACCAATACGCATGCCGCGGATTCCTGCCAGCGGGCAGGCAATCGCTGTGGAGACAATCACGAGAATGACCGGCAAGCATGGCCTCAAGCGGCTTTCTTCGTGACTGCTTGTTTCCGGATTCGGTCCTTGCTCTGCATACCCATCTTCCCGGCAGCCCACCGAGCTTTGGTTGCAGCACCGATCCGTGCTCTGGCAGCGGCGCTCATGGTCCGCTTCTTGCCCGCGTTCTTGCTCGGCCGGACATGTTCGTTCTGACCGGCAAGAAGAGCGCGGACTTGCCGAAGCACTGTTATCTCGGAGCAGACGTGGGAGAGGATATCGGAGTTGTTCATGCGGACTAGTGTAATTCAGGAGGGCGGATTCTTCTCTCAGTAGGCTGCCCCGGCATGCATCCAGAAAAAATGGTCGCGAATCCTGTGAAAAAATAATCGTAATCGACCTCCGACAATGCAGCGATGCGAGCTATGCGAGAGGGTCCGCCGGCAAGCGGAGCAGAGAAGTCGCCCAAAAGGATTTCCATTTGCGACTGCTTTTCAAACCGTGATCTCAATGCAACCGGTCCTTCAGACAAAAAGAGGACGATGCGCACCACACGACCATCGCGCAGGTAATGTAGCTCCTTATTGCAGGCCGGGGTGTAGCCCGTCGAGGCGCTTCCGCAATTCATCCCTCGATACCTCCATACGAGAGCAAGGGAACAATCAGAGCGGTTTCCCGTTCTCTGTAATTCTTCCACTTTCTGTCGGAGTAGCCGACCACTTTCTTGATCTCGCTGTCGCGATTAAACGATGCAAATTGGCCTGTACTCTAATCGAGCGCTTCTTTAGTATCAGTCATCCGAGGAACATCGAGGTGCGACGGCCAGGACCCTTACTGCTCGGTTTGGAAGCGTCCATCGAAAGACCATCAAATAGTATTTAGAGAGGTCCGCAGAGTGATTCAGGGCAAAGCCGGGGCAAATGCGAGCATGAAGTTGGTTGTTCTTGATGGATTTGCGCTCAATCCCGGGGACCTGTCATGGGATCCACTGTATGCGCTTGCTGCGCCGTTGATTCAGGACCGCATTGCCGAATCTGAAATTGTAAGCTCCGCAACCGGAGCTGAAATCCTGCTAACGAACAAAACCCCTCTACGGCGGAAGACGCTCGAAGCTCTGCCGGATCTGCAATATATCGGAGTTCTGGCAACAGGATACGACATCGTTGACGCAGAATACGCGGCTACCCGCGGCATCGTGGTGACGAATGTTCCTGCCTACGGAACCGATTCAGTCGCACAGATGGTGTTCGCGCTGATCTTGGAGTTGTCGAACCGTACGGGCGTGCACAACGATGCGGTTTGTCAGCTGAAATGGTCGCGCAATCCTGACTGGTGCTTCCGTCAGACTCCGATGGTGGAACTGGCTGGAAAGACTCTGGGCATCGTCGGTTTCGGGCGCATCGGTCGTCGTGTGGCAGATATCGCTCGAGCGTTCGGCATGCACGTGGTTGCCACGGGTCGCAGTCGACCGGCGGATCTGCCCGACGGCGTCCAATGGGTGGAACTGGATCGGCTTTTTTCCTCAGCCGATATTGTCTCGCTCCACTGTCCCCTTCAGGCGTCGACTCGCGGGCTCATCAATTCGGCGAGAATTGCGCGGATGAAGCCTACCGCACTGCTGATAAACACCGCGCGAGGCGCATTGGTTGTTGAGGACGACCTAGCCGAAGCGCTCAATTCCGGGCGCCTGGGCGGCGCTGGGCTGGATGTTCTCAGCACGGAGCCGCCTGGTGCCAATAACCCGCTTCTGGGTGCGACGAACTGCATCGTTACTCCGCATATTGCGTGGGCCACGCGCGAGGCCAGGGAGCGGCTGCTGGAAACCGCCATCACGAACCTGCGGATGTGGATGGAGGGCAATCCGCGAAACGTCGTCAATCCAGGCGCGCTCGACCAATAACCTGAAGAGATCGGGCGCACCTGGGTTGCAGCGGAGTGTCGTCTGCGGCTATTTGAGTTCCACGATTGCCGCACTCAGATGACCGCTCTTCAGCACCTCGTAGTGGGTTCGGTTCGCCTTGTTGAAGCGGATTTCACCGGTAGTATGGTGAGTGATTTCGCTCTTTCCATCTACAGGCACTGAATCCAGCATGCCGTCGCCCAGGTACGCGACCACAACGTCCTTGTTGTGAAAGTGGGTCGGCGTATGCGCGCCGAGTGTCCAGGTATAGGCCCATACGATCACGCGAGCGTTCTCAAAGATCTTTTTCGACCCGGGACGCGGGAATGCGAGCGGATAGCTCCCGGTTTGTGTGTATTGCGGGCTGGGAGAGTTTTTGAGGCCGATCTGGATCACATGTAGGGGCCCCTCGCCCGCAACCCGCTCATTCTTTTCGGAACCCGCCGCCTCGAATTCCACGTCGAACGTCGTGCGCTGGATGTTCTGGAGTGCCTTACCATGGCTGCTAA
Source organism: Acidobacteriaceae bacterium (assembly GCA_036490815.1). Lineage (GTDB taxonomy): Bacteria > Acidobacteriota > Terriglobia > Terriglobales > Acidobacteriaceae > Palsa-343. Next base: position 43,991 of record DASXDF010000061.1, on the reverse strand, counting down.
TGCTGACCTCCCCGCCGGACAGGTAGACGTTGACGACATCGAGTTCCTGTCTCGAAAGTACACGGGAGTCGCCGTGTTTCAGGTTGAGGTCCCAAACCGTGACTCGCTCGTTGTCGATGACGGGAGAGGGGGTGTTGGCCGGGTTCCCGGAGACCCAGGCAACCGCGAAAAGAAGGAGGCAGCAGGCCATGGAAACCCAAACGCGCTTCTTCACGTGGCGAAAGCCCCCTTGCAGTTTTGGCCCGGAAGGCTGCGGATCAGATGGTTGAGGACGATGTCGATCGAGTCGGCTCATGAGTTTAGCTTCGCAGACCGGATCGTAGTGGTCTTTTAGGAAGAATTGGAAAGCGGCAAAAGTTTTCTAAAAATCCAGAATTGAGGTCAACATTGGCGCGGCGCGACCCGTTTTCGAGGAGTGAATCGCCCGGGAACTGCCGTGGGCGGACAGAAGTCACGGAGAATCTTCCGCGCCTGACGGATATGACCCGGGGGGCGACTCCGAATCTTAATAATTTTAATAGGCCGACTACAGTACGAGCAGCGAGTATTCTGCGAATCTCATGGGGTCCATGGAGAACGCTGAATCGGATCTGCTCTGTCCATCCTCGTCCTTGCCCAAAAAGAGGCGGGGATGGTGATTCCTGTCGGCTTGACGGATTGTGCCTCCTGCAGCGCCCTGCTGCTGTCCGGCGCAAAGTGGGACCAGATCTACGTTCTGTTCGGATGGGGCCTGCTTTCATCCGCCCTGATCGCCGCCACTCCGATTTTCGTTCTGCTGGGTCTGCTGGGAGTGCTGCAGCGGCCTGCATGGGTGGCCGGGCTGAGCGGACTGGCAGTCACAATTCTTGTCGCGACGTGTGCATACCATATGCCGCTGGTTCCGGCGCTGAGTGCGGCGGCAAATGGAGGGGCGTTCGGTCTGTTTCCGATTTCATGGATTGTCTTCTGGGCGATCGCACTGTACCGGGTGACGGTCGACTCGGGCAAGTTCGAGATTATTCGCCATTCGCTGGGCCGCCTGACGACGGACCCTTACCTGCAGATCCTGCTGATTGGGTTTGCTTTTGGAGCCTTCATCGAAGGTGCGGCGGGCTTTGGAACACCGGTAGCGATCGCCGCGGCAATGCTGGCGGGACTTGGTTTTTCCGCGTTTCGCGCCTCCGGTGCGTGTCTGCTGGCGAATACTTCGCCGGTGGCGTTCGGCTCGATCGGCATCCCCGTCGTTACGCTGGCAGGGATCACGAACCTGCCGGTCGACCGGCTGAGCGCGATGACTGGGCGGTTGTGCGCTCCGATGTCGCTGATTATCCCCTCCTATCTCGTGCTGGCCATTGGTGGGTGGAGTGCGCTCAGGAGCGTTTGGAAAACTGCGCTCGCCGTGGGTGCGATCTTCGCGACAACGCAATTCCTGATCTCGAACTATGCCGGACCGCAATTGGCCGATATTCTTGCTTCGATCGCCGCGATTCTGGCGATGGTAGTTATGCTGCGCCTGAGGCCTTCGACTCATCGATCCGGAGAGGAAGATGGGGGAGGCGCCGAGGGGTCTGCAGCGAACTCGGCTGAGCCAACGCACAAGGAAACCGCTGGAGCAATTTTTTTGGCGTGGCTTCCGTATGGATTCCTGGTGCTGTGCGTTCTGGTGTGGGGAATGCATCCGGTCCAGCGATGGTTTGGTCATCTGGGTTTTACGTTTCCCTGGCCGCTGTTGGATGGAACGGTGAGGCGGGTTCCTCCTGTCATTTCGGCGCCGACACCGTACCCTGCGATCTTCAACGTCAACTGGCTTTCGGCGTCCGGTACCTCCTGCATGGTGGCGACGTTGCTGTCGGCCGTCTCGGTGAGGATGAGCCCGTTGCAGTTTCTTCGGCTCCTCGTGGATGTGGCGCGACAGCTGATTTTGCCCACGGTCACCGTTACGTCGGTGCTGGCAATGGCTTTCCTGATGAATTACTGCGGCGCGACCGCGACGCTGGGCCTTGCTTTCGCATCGACGATGGCGCTGTTTCCATTCTTCAGCGCACTACTCGGTTGGCTCGGAGTGTTCCTCACCGGCTCCGATACATCGTCCAACGCGTTGTTTGGAAATCTGCAGGTAGTCACAGCGAACCGACTTGGGCTCGACCCGTTCCTGATGGCTGCAGTGAATTCCGTCGGGGGAGTAATGGGCAAGATGATCAGCCTGCAAACGATTGCCGTGGCTGCGGCGGCCACTGGAATGCCGGTTGCTGAACAGGCGCGGCTCTTCCGATTCACTTTTAAGCACAGCGTGATTCTTGCGGCACTTGTCGGACTGATGGCGATGCTTTACGCCTATGCCGGGGTCCATGTGTGAAATCTGAAAGGGAGTGAGAGCATGACGAAAATCGGATTTCTGGGTTTGGGCATTATGGGGGCCCCCATGGCGCGTAACCTGATTCGTGCCGGTCACGAAGTGGTGCTGTGGACCCACACGCCTGGCAAAGCGCAGGTCGTTGGAGAGGGGTGTACCGAAGTCGGAGATACGCCGGCGCAAGTAGCCCGCCTCTGTGACTGCGTCTTTATTTGCGTCGGCGACAGCGAAATGTCGCAGCAGGTGATCTTCGGCGAACAGGGACTGGCCGACGGAGCCCGTTCGGGGATGACCATTGTGGACTGCAGTACCATCTCCCCCTCGCGCAGCCGGCGCATCGCCGACAGGCTCTCGAAGGTAGGTGTCGAGTATCTTGATGCCCCCTGTACGGGATCGCGTGCCGGAGCCGAAGGAGCAACACTCACCTTCATGATCGGCGGCGACGAGCGGGTATTCACCAAAGTCAAACCCTACCTTGAGGCGATGGGCAAACAGTTCTATTACTGCGGCAGCCACGGCATGGGGCTGCACGTGAAGCTGTCACAGAATCTGATCATCGGCAATCTGATGCAGGCGCTCAACGAGAGCTTGATTCTGAGCGTCCGCGCCGGGGTTGCGCCGCAGCTGATGCTGGATGTGATTGAGAACAGCGCGGCGCGATCGGCGCTCGTTTCCGCGAAAGCTCCGAACATCCTGCGCCGTTGCTTCGATACTAATTTTTCAGTGAAGTGGCTGGAAAAGGATATGCGGTTGATGCTTTGCTCGGCCGAGGAGATGAACATTTCTCTGCCGCTCACGCGCGCGTCGCAACAGCGCTATCGCTGGGCGATTGAAGAGGGCTACGGGGAGGAGGATATCTGCGGCTCCATCCGCGTTCTGGAAAAAGAAGCGGGATGTGTTGTGGGGGAAAAGCAGGCTGCTGCTCCTGCAGCCGAGAGCAGCGGGGCAGCTGTGGTTGTCGGCCCGCTGGACGATACCGACAGCGAGATCCTGAACGACAACGCGCTGAAATTTCTGGCCGACTTGGCTCGCCGTTTCGAGCCGGAACGCCGAAGATTGCTGGACGCCCGGGTGGAGCGGGGAAGCGCTCTGCGCAACGGACTGCGCTACCAGTTCCTGCAGGAAACCGAAGAGATCCGCAAGAAGGAATGGAAGGTCGCGCCGATTCCCGAGGACTTGCTCGATCGGCGCATCGAGATCACCGGACCGGTGGATCGCAAGATGGTGATCAATGCTCTCAACTCCGGAGCGAATGTGTTCATGGCTGATTTTGAGGACTCAAGTGCACCGTTCTGGAGAAACATGCTCGATGGACAGCGCAATCTGCGTGACGCGGTGCGCCGCACCATCACCTGGCGTAGCCCGGAAGGTAAGGAGTATCGACTGAACGACAAGACCGCGACGCTCTTTGTGCGGCCGCGTGGATGGCATCTGGGGGAACGGCACCTGCAAGTTGCAGGTGAGCCGATATCCGCGTCGCTCTTCGATTTCGGTTTGTATTTCTTTCACAACGCCTTAGAACTCATTCGTCGCGGAACCGGCCCCTATTTCTACCTTCCTAAACTGGAGAGTCATCTGGAGGCACGCCTTTGGAACGGCGTATTCCTGTTCGCACAGGAATACCTCAACATTCCTCCGGGATCGATTCGCGCGACGGTGCTGATCGAGACGCTGCCGGCCGCCTTTGAGATGGATGAAATTCTGTTTGAGCTCAGGGAGCACTCGGCAGGGCTGAATTGCGGACGGTGGGATTACATTTTCAGCTTCATCAAGAAATTCAGCCACCGCCGGGACCTTGTTTTTCCGGACCGTGCTTCACTTACGATGGATAAACCTTTCCTGAAGGCCTACGTCGACCTGCTGATCCAAACCTGCCATCGGCGCGGTATCCATGCGATGGGCGGGATGGCCGCACAGATTCCGATACGGCGCGACGCCGCTGCAAATCATCTGGCTCTCGATAAGGTCCGGCAGGATAAGTTGCGAGAGGTTCGGGCCGGACATGACGGAACGTGGGTTGCGCATCCGGCTTTGGTTCCCGTGGCGCGTGCGGCGTTCGACGAACACATGCACGAGGCCAATCAGATCGGCCGCGCCCAGTCTCCTGCGACCATCGAGCCTGGCGATTTGCTGGCGGTGCCCGAAGGCAGTGTGACGCGGCGTGGGGTGGAAATCAACATTGATATAGCCTTGCAATACCTGGCTTCATGGCTGCGGGGAACGGGCTGCGTGCCAATTTATGATCTGATGGAAGACGCAGCGACCGCGGAGATTTCACGAAGCCAGTTGTGGCAGTGGGTGCGCAACGAGGCTCGACTCGAGGATGGATCGACGGTCACCGCGTCCCTGGTCGAGTCGGTCCTGAGCGATATCCTGGCGAGGATTCGGAACGAAATGGCTGAGGGAGCCTACGAAAGTAGCCAAAATGAAGCTGCGGGCCGACTGCTGTTGCAACTCGTGATGGCGACGCAGTTTCCTGATTTCCTCACCAACGCGGCGTACGCGTCGATAGACTAACCGGGCCATGCGGTACAAATCGACGTTTTCTTCGGCCCATCACAGTCCGGCGGCCCCGCGTTGCCATGCGCCAACTGTCCCTGTAGAAGCTGGATTTTCTGGTGCGCGGAGGCAGCTCTGTTCTGTATCGACAACGTTTAAGAAATTTTAAGGTTTTTCCTGGTCCCACTAAAGTACAGAGGTGGCTCAGATCTGTAAGTCTCCCGTTGCTGCCTGAAAGCCGGCAAAAGGAGACAGGTCGTGAAGGGTCACCCAAAGCCGAATCGAGTTCTCGCGATACTCTGTCTGTTTTTACTGGCAGTAGCGGTACCTCGTTATGGTGACGCTCAGGTTTCCGGCCTAACGATGTCCAGCGCAGTCGCCGACAAGTCTGGTGCCATCCTTGCCGGAGCGCACATCCTGATCAGGCATCAGGAGACTGGGACCCAAATCAACGTGACTGCGAATGACGCTGGCTCTTATACGGCCCCGAACCTGGAGCCGGGCGCGTACGAGAGGACCGCCTCGGCGGCTCGATTCTTCGCTGTCGTCCAAAATGGCATTGTGCTCACCGTTGGCCACCAGCAGCCGCTCAGGTTCAATCTCAATGTCGGAGCCGTCGCCGAACCGATTGAAGTCGCAGGTGGCGTGCCCAGAGTAGATCTCGAGTCTTCCACACTGAGCGAGGCGGAAAACGCTGAAACTATGTGCGGCTGCCCCTGAACGAACGGCCGCGATTCAACTCAGCGGACGGTTCTGCAAGCCGGCGTCACCCTATCACTACACAGCAACCATTGAGAGGGGGCAGTTCCAGTCGGTCGTTGCATGGCAATCCTTTCGCGGGCGCTGGATTCCTGGTACCAGATTCACGACGGCACGCCAGATCCAATTCGCTCTCAAAGTCATCTTTTGAGCGTTCTGCATCGCCAATGCTGTTCCACAAGCCGCTCTGCACGGCGGCGCAAAGCCACCCCCGGAGATCTTCATGATTACACGACGCACATTCTCACGATCGGTGCTCGCCGGGGGAGCCGCTCTGCTGGCTGGCCGCGAGGTTGCCATAACCGGGGCCCTGGCCGCCGATGCGCAAAGCGGTGCGAAGGAGAAGAGCTATGAGGGCACAAACGAAATTGCGAGGAAATACGATCTCCTGATCAAAGACGGGACTGTCATCGATCCAGGCCAGTCGATGCACACAGTCGCGGACGTGGCGCTGAACGACGGCAGGGTGGTGCAGGTGGCACCGGACATCCCCGAAAGCGATGCGCGCGTAGTGTTCTCAGCGAAGGGCAAGATCGTGACGCCCGGGATGATCGATCTTCATGTTCATTGTTACAACGGCGTGGATCAGGGTATTCCTGCTGACCATTACTGTTTGGGGCGAGGCACAACTACCTGCGTGGATGCAGGCTCAACCGGATATGTGGCCATCCGGCGGTTTGTTATGGACGTCGTGGATACCACCATCACGCGTGTGTTTGCCCTGGTACACATCGGCGGTATCGGCGCCGAGACCGGTCTTCCGCGGGCCATGGAGAACATGGCATGGGAAGACCCGCGACTGTGTGCCAAGGCAATTGCTAATAATCGGCCCGCTGTCGTAGGCGTAAAGGTCCATCTTTCCAAAGAAAGATCGACCAATCCAAAGGATAACGAGCTGGTGTTTCTTGACAAGGGTCTGGAGGCCGCGGAGGCGACCCACCTGCCGATGATGGTGCACATCAACAACACTTACCGGCCCTTGCCAGCCATCCTCAATAAGCTGCGCAAGGGAGATATCTTCACGCATTGTTTCAATGCATTCCCGCAGGACTCACCGCTCGATGCCAACGGCAAGCTATTGCCGGAAGTCGTAGAGGCTCGCGCTCGTGGTGTCGTGTTTGACATTGCGGCGGGTTCTGCTCACCCACACTTCAGTTTCGATGTCGCCGAGAAATGTTTGCAGCAGGGATTTCTACCCGACACGATCAGCACTGATCTGGACGGGCCGCATGTTGGGGGAACCGACCTTCCGATCATCATCACCAAGCTAATGGCTCTGGGCATGACCGTTGAGAAGGCGGTCGAACTAACGACGGTAAAGCCGGCGGCAGTGTTTGACTTTGGCATACCGATCGGCACCTTGAAGCCCGGCAGCGAAGGCGACGTTGGCATCTTTGAGCTGCACGAAGGCCGATTCGACCTGGTCGACGGAATCGGAGCAAAGAGAACAGCGCGTCAGAAGCTCGTCAATGTAGCCGCCGCCTGCCGCGGTCAACTGTACGTCAATCGGATTTAGTGTCGGCCGTAGCCTTTGTCGGATGGCAAGCAAGACCGGTGTCGTCCTGAACGGTATTTGCGCGGAGATCATTGAAGTCAATGGCTGAGACGATTGGTTGGTCAAGAGGAGCACAGTACAGCCCGAGTCCTTATGGTGAATAGTCCAGGCATTGTGAGCGACGCAGTCTTTGCGGGAGAGCCGCCCCTTCGAAAAGCAGGACCGGCAGCAGCAATCATAGCCGGATTCTGCGGTTGGTTGCTGGACGCTTTCGACTTCTTTCTAGTCACATTCTGCCTCACAGCGATCGCTCATGACTTTCACAAATCTGACGCGGCCATCGCTCTGGTTATCACGATGACTCTCGCCTTTCGTCCGGTGGGTGGATTTGTGTTCGGCATCCTGGCAGACCGATATGGGCGGCGGCGTCCGCTCATGGTAAATATCGCGTGTTTCGCAGTGGCGGAGATTCTTACAGGAATCGCCCCAAGTTACTCCATGCTGTTGTGCGTTCGTGCTCTGTTCGGCATCGTGATGGGGGGACAGTGGGGTGTAGGGACATCGCTTGTGATGGAGAACATCTCGGTGCGGCGACGTGGTATCCTCTCCGGCCTGTTGCAGGAAGGATATGCTGCGGGTAATGTTCTGGCGGCGACCAGTTACTTCTTTCTTTACGGCCGACTGGGATGGCGGCCATTGTTCTTCCTTGGCAGTGCACCAGCCATCCTGCTGGTGTTGCTCATCCGCTTTAAAGTGCGGGAGCCTGAGGTGTGGACGAAGCGGCGTAGTCTCAGCTGGAGAGAGCAATTCAGCGAAGTCGCATCGCATTGGAAATTATTCCTTTATCTTCTGGCATTCATGACCATGATGCTCTTTGCCTCGCACGGGACCCAGGATATGTATCCAACTTTTCTGCAACGGCAGTGGCACTTTACACCAATGCGGCGAGCGGCAGTGACGGCACTGTCAGGAATTGGCGCCATCGCGGGCGGCGTTATTGTTGGTCACCTTTCGGACAAGTGGGGACGGCGCCGCGCCATTATCAGCGCATTCATCATGGCCGCGCTGGTGATTCCGCTATGGGCTTTTGCTCCCAGTCAGACATGGCTGGTCGCTGGCGCGATCCTGATGCAATTCATGGTTCAGGGGGCATGGGGGGTGATCCCAGCGCACCTGGCGGAGCTATCATCGGATTCAGTCCGCGCATTCCTGCCGGGCTTTGCCTACCAAAGTGCCGGTGTGATCGCCAGTTCCGTCGTTTACATCGAGGCGATCTATGCTCAGCATACGAGTTATGCCAGCGCGATGGCGCTAACTGCGATTAGCGTGTTCGTACTCGCGTCTGTCATGACCGCAGCAGGGCATGAGCGGCGCGGTCATGCTTTCGGGTCTGATCCGGTCGCCTGAATTGGAAACCGACAATTCGGGCCGCATTAAACTTGTTCGTGATCGGACAGGACAGGAGGCTGGAGTTACGACGGAGCCGCAGTGACTTTCGCTGCCGCTTGCGCGACGGCAATTTGACGCAACTTCTAACCGTGTTCCAGGAGATGAATGACGAGTTCAGGGCGGCATTTCCTTCAGATTCCGGGCCCCACCAATGTTCCCGAACGCGTGATGCGGGCGATGCACCAGGCAGTTATCGATCACCGCGGCCCCGATTTCTCGAAACTTGGCTCGGAAGTTCTCCGGGCGATCGGAACGGTCTTCCAGACAAAGGGTCCGGTTGTAATTTATCCGGGGTCCGGGACGGGGGCATGGGAGGCCGCGATCGTCAACACGCTCTCTCCGGGAGATCGAGTGGTGATGTTTGAGACGGGGCACTTCTCTCAACTGTGGCGCCAGTTAGCGTTGCGCTTCGGAGTTGAAGTCGACTATCTACCGGGGGACTGGCGGAGTGGGGCGTCGCCGGAGATGCTCGACGCAGTCCTCGCTGTGGATACCGCCCGCGCCATCAAAGCCGTGTTGGTCGTGCACAACGAAACCTCAACGGGAGTCGCGAGCCGGCTGCCGGAAATTCGGCAGGTGATGAACGCCCGGCAACATCCAGCGCTGCTGATGGTCGATGCCATCTCGTCGCTCGGGTGCGTGGATTACCGACACGATGAGTGGGAAATCGATGTCAGCATTGCGGGTTCCCAAAAAGGACTCATGTTGCCCCCCGGCCTTAGCTTTAATGCGATCTCGAGGAAGGCGCTGGACGCCAGCATTCTTGCCCGCCTGCCTCGGGGCTACTGGAACTGGCAGGACATGGTGAAATTCAACGCGGATGGCTTTTTTCCCTTCACCCCGGCGACCACACTGCTGTATGGCCTGCGCGAGGCAATTCAGATGCTTCACGAAGAAGGGCTGATCAACGTCTTCCGACGCCACGAACGCCACGCCGAGGCTACGCGGGCTGCTGTTCGTGTGTGGGGGCTGGAGAATGTATGTGCCAATCCCGCGGAATACTCGAACTCACTCACGGCGGTGTCGCTTCCTGCCGGACACGATGCTGACCGCCTGCGCCAGATCATCCTTCGCAACTTTGATTTGTCGCTGGGCGCGGGATTGTCGAAGCTGGCTGGCAAGGTATTCCGCATTGGACATCTTGGCAGCCTCAACGACCTCATGCTGGCAGGTACCCTTGGCGGAATCGAGATGGGGTTGGAACTGGCTGGTGTTCCCCATGAGCCGGGAGGAGTCACGGCCGCGCTCCGGTCGCTTGCCGCGACGGTTGAGAAGCAGGCCGTGTCCAGGTGACGTCATTTCCAAACCTGCGTCGCAGATCCGGCGGCCGAGCACGTCCACCAGTTCTGAAGGCCAATCAATGAGAGGAAGGGCGATTTCTTCTCCAGCCATCGTTCTCGCCCTGATTTGTGCTATGTACGCATTCACCTATATGGATAGAGTGAATGTAAGCACGGCTGCTGTGATATTCGGCGCACAGTTTCACCTGTCCAATACACAGATCGGCCTGGTGTTCTCTGCATTTGCATACCCCTATTTGCTGTCGCAGATCGCGGGCGGTTGGGTCAGTGACCGAATCGGCGCTCGATGGACGCTCACGGTATCGGCCCTGATATGGGGAATAGCGACGATTCTTACTGGTACAGTGCACGGGTTTAAGACGATGATTGCCGCTCGCGTGTTACTGGGCATCGGTGAAGCGGCGACATTCCCAGCAGCAACCAGAGCCATGTCTTGGTGGACTGAAGCGCGGAAGCGCGGCTTCGCGCAGGGCATTACGCACGCAAGCGCCCGGCTGGGTAACGCCGTCACTCCACCACTGGTTGTATGGCTCATGACGATTGTTACCTGGCGAGGTTCCTTCATAGTGACCGGAGTCGCTGGTCTGGCGTGGGGGGCGGTATGGTTTTGGTACTTTCGCGAAAACCCTGCGGATCATCCTTCGATCACCAAGCAGAACCTCGAGGTCCTTCCAGCCTACAGTCCGCATACCGAGACTGGAGCGCATACCCCATGGGGCCCATTGATTCGACGGATGGCACCTGCGACCGCGGTGTATTTCTGTTACGGCTGGACACTGTGGCTCTACCTGGCATGGGTACCGCTGTTTTTCGTTCACCGATACAATCTGGATCTGAAAAAGTCAGCATGGTTCTCTGCATGCGTATTCTTTGCAGGAGTCCTTGGCGATATGTCAGGAGGCATGGTCAGCGATTGGCTTTTTCAGAAGACAGGGAACTTGGATGTGGCGCGGAGAGATCTTATTCTCGGCGCGTACCTTGCCTCTTTGGCGTTCATGTTGCCCGTGCTGTGGCTTCACAGTTTGAACGGGGTTGCTTTTTGCCTCAGTGGGGCGTTCTTTTTTTCGGAGTTTACCATCGGTCCCATGTGGGCCATTCCCATGGATATTGCACCGCAGTTTTCTGGATCTGCGAGTGGCATCATGAATATCGGATCGCCGCTTGCCGCCGTTGTATCACCGCTTGTTTTTGGCTACATCATCGACTTAACGCACAACTGGACTCTACCCTTTGTAGGGAGTATCGCGTTGCTATTCCTCGGTGCTCTGATGATCGTTTGGGTGCAACCGTCAAAGAAATTCCACAGCCCTGAGCCGTATCGCGTTTCCTGAACCAGTGGTACTGTCTCAGAGCATGACATGTAGTCAGGACTCAGGGCGGTCGGCAAACCTGGATCTGCAGTTCAAGCATGCGATCGACAATCAATATCGAGAAGCCGGCTGATCTTGTAGCCTATCTCGTCGGCCGTGGGAACCTTTCCGCTGTCGAGAGTCCAAAAATCCGACCCCTGCATGGCGGTGTTTCGAATCGAACTGTGCTGGTGCAACCGGAGAATGGTTCACCATTCGTTGTAAAGCAGGCGCTCCAGTGCCTGCGCGTGGCAACGGACTGGTTCAGCCCGCCGGAGAGAATCTCGGTCGAAGCGATGGGCATGAAATATCTGCGCAAGATTCTTCCCAAAGGTACTGTGACGCAGCTGTTATTTGAAGATCACGACAACCACATCATCGCAATGAGTGCGGTTCCGCAGCCTCACAGCACCTGGAAAGAAATGCTGCTCACATTGCCGCCGGAGGCCAGCAGCTTCGAGCAGTTTGCGGAGATTCTCTCCAGGCTTCATCGCGGATCGTACAACAATACGCAGCTTGCCAGGGTGTTTAGTGATACGCAGTACTTCGAATCGCTGCGTCTGCGTCCATACTACGAGTTCACGGCGCGACAATTTCCCGACGTGCGCAGCCGGATTAAACAACTGGCGCGGCAGGCTCTGAAGCACAAGCTCTGTCTGGTACACGGCGATTTCAGCCCCAAAAACATCCTGGTTCACTGCGGGCAATTCGTATTGCTGGACCACGAAGTGATTCACTATGGCGACCCCGCCTTTGATATTGGTTTCAGTCTGACTCATCTGCTGGCCAAAGCAATCAATCGCCGCCAGTTTGCGAGCGAATTTGCCGATTCGACCCGGCAATTCGTCCTTCGCTATCTTGAAGGCTTACCGAACGCGATCTCAGTCGATCTGGAACCAAGAGCGTGCGGACATACACTGGCATGCCTCCTGGCCAGAGTTGCGGGCCAATCGACACTGGAATACCTCGCGAAGCCGGAGCGTGAGCGGATCAAACTTGTGGCGCTACAGTTGTTCGAACGACCGCCGACATCGTTGTTGAACCTGGTCGACCATTTTTCGGAGGAAGCGAATGCATAGGATCGTTCGGGTGGGTGGCCGCGAAATTCTCGACAGCCGAGGGCGGCCCACCGTCCTTGCTAAATGCTGGCTCGATGACGGCTTTGGGGAAGCGTCGGTTCCCTCCGGGGCATCGACGGGCCGGGCCGAGGCGAAAGAACTCCGTGATGGGGAGGTGAATCGTTATGGAGGACACGGATGCCTGAGGGCCGTAGAGCAAATTAATGGTGAGATACAAAACAGTCTTGCGGGCGTTATGCCTGCGTCGCAGGCCGACCTGGATCAGCGCCTCATCGCGATGGATGGCAGCAGGGATAAATCACGGCTCGGGGCCAACGCCATTCTTGCCGTCTCCCTTGCTTTCGCGCGAGCTTCAGCTTCCGCCGAGAAGATTGAGTTATGGGAATATTTCAGCCATTTGATTCCGGTGCAGCCGCGGACTCTGCCCAGGCTCATCGTGAATCTCTTCAGCGGGGGCATGCACGCAGGCCAGCAGGTCCCTGTGCAGGATGTTATGGTTGTGCCGATTCACACGCGTACGATTCATGAAACCATGTCCACCGTCTATGACATTTACTATTCGGCTGCAGAACTAGCCCGAAATCGGTACCAGATGCGTCTTCTCCGAGCAGACGAGGGCGGCCTCGCCCCGCCCTTCCAAACGCCGGAAGAAATGCTCGATGTGGCCACGGAAGCAATTGAGGCGGCCGGATATCGACCCGGCGACGATGTGACTCTGGCGATCGATGTCGCCTCGAGTCATTTCTATTCGAATGGCCGATACCGCCTCGGCACCGAGTCACTGACGAGTGAAGAAATGGTTGCGCGGCTGGAACGCTGGGCTGGCAGCTATCCAATTTTCAGCGTTGAGGACGGTTTGGCGGAATCCGACTGGGACTCATGGCCGCTGCTGATGTCCAGGCTTGGGCATCGCCTTCAGATCGTCGGCGACGATCTTCTCTGCACGAATGCCTCACGCATCCGGCAGGCGGTTTCCACAGGTGGTGCAAATAGCCTGCTTCTGAAGGTCAATCAGACGGGAACCTTAACTGAGGCGGCAAATGCTCTGCAGGAGGCACGTACGGCGGGCTGGTCAGTTGTGCTGAGCGTGCGAAGCGGTGAAACCGAGGATTGCTGGGCCGCAGATCTGGCGGTTGGGTGGGGTGCCGAACAGTTCAAGAATGGGTCGATCACTCAGTCGGAGCGGCTTTCCAAGATCAACCGGCTGCTGGAGATTGAAGAAGTGACCGGGTGGACCGTCGCTCCTCTGTTGCAAAAAAGGCAACGGGCCTAAGACCGTTCGTCCCTTTTGCTATAGGGGTGTGACTGGTATTTCCAGCGCTAAATCACACCTGATTGACGTACAGCTTTCCCCTGCACACCACGGCTTTATTTACGAACATCTGGTGCCCTGTGCGCTTCGTTCCTCCTCCGTCAACAAAGTCATATTGACCTTCATTCAGAGCGAAGATGCCAATGTCGGCCTCACTGCCATGTGACAGTGTCCCGAGCTTCACACCATAGTCGAAGACCCTGGTCGGATTGACAGTGACACGCTCGAGAACAGTGTTGAGATCCATCCCAAGCGCCATGAACTTTGACACCGTCGTGGGTAAGTCGAAGACGTACTCTGTAGCGTGTTCGTCGTTCAGGTCGGTGCTGATCGTGTCGGGCAGAAATCCCTGTTGCAGGCATTTCTCCGCGACGTTGAAGCGGAAGTGGGGATGGCCGTGTCCTATGGCCGTATCAAAGATGATGCCTCGGTCGCGCGCGTCGCGAACCTCGGGCAGGATGTGCCCATTCGCGTCGATGATGCGAGTTGTTGGAAAATCATTAAAGCAATGGGTAAAGACGTCTCCTTTGCGCATCAGCTTCAGGTGTTCGCCCAAAGGATAATAAGTATCGTTCAGATGAGCCATGAGCGGCAGATGAGAAGCTTCGGCGGCAGCGATACCCCTGCGAGTAAACTCGAGCTCCAGTTCTTTGGGATGCCGGGACTTGGAAGCCTGCAGGTGCACTTTGATCCCAACGATGGCAGGCTTATACGCGTTGGCGGCTTCCGCAGCGGGCTCAGGATCGACCCAGTCCAGGTTGTCCTGAACATAATCGAGGCCAGTTACAGCACCCAGAGCGGCGATGTGAACCAGAGCATAGACGCGGGTGGCACGGTTACGGACGATATCTTCAACAAATCGCTCAGTGAACAGATAACCCATGGACCCTGCATCAACGCAGGTGGTGGTGCCGCGTGGCATGCAGTAGTGGTCCGCATTCATGCAGGCTGTAACACCATCGTATGCATGGACGTGAATATCGATGAGACCCGGAGTAACGAGACGATCCTTAGCGGAGAACACTCGTTTGGCCCGCGATTCCGGTATATCGACGGCAACCTCCAGAATCTTTCCATCTTTGACGGCCACATCCATAAGGGCGTTCGTGCGCTGCGCCGGATCGACTACACGTCCACCCTTAATCAGGAGATCGATATCCTGGTGGGCGTCAGAATGCCGGTGGGTTTCCTGCATCTGGGCTGCAAAGGTGCTTGGCCCGGAGGCCAGCAGGGCACTGCTTGCCAGGAGCGATTTGGAGAAATCTCTGCGCGTCAACATTCCATAGTCTCCGTATAGGCAATACAAGTAAGGGTTTGGGTCGTTTATCTGGAACCTGCGAGATGGGAGCCGGGCAGGAGGCCGTTGTAATCCATGATGGTGTGCATAGTGCACTGCCACCTGCCGCCTATCTTCATATAAACGGTGGCGAACAGTCGATTGCTTTGGGACGCTGCCTTTTGATAGGAGAGAATCGAGGTGCTGTTCCCGGTCATCATGACGGTGTTGTCTCCAAAAACGCGGAGCAGAACGTGATCGCGAGTGTGAGAAGAAACTTTTACCTTTTCCTTCGATCCGAAGCTGGCCAGTACTCCTTCTTTGTCGAGATCCTCTCCCTTGCCAAATCGTTCAGCGACCCAGATCACGCGGTCAGAAATCATGCCGTCCAGGGCGGTCCGGTCGTTGTTGAGAAGGGCGTGATCAAATCGCTCGAGAAAATGCGATTGGTCGAAATCATCGAGGACCTTAAGTTGTCGGAGCGAGTCATATTCGCCCGTGGCGCCCTCGGGTGCGCCTGCAATCGCATAGTGTTTGGTCTGAACTGGATGCTGGGCGGACGCTGCCACTGCAGCGGCGACCAGCACCAAAGAGCACACGCCTGATTTCATTTTCTCCTCGTGCGAGAAGCCGGCGAGTGAGTTTCCTCAACCCGTCGGGCAAATATCTAGAAAATTACCTTGAGGGCAAATTGAATCTGCCGGTTGGGGACCGTGAGCGCGTCGATCTGCCCTGCGCCAGCCACTGGCGTTCCATCCTGGGCAAAAAGAGTTGAGTTATCCAGCGGGGACTGGAAGTTAGGACGGTTGAAAATGTTGAAGAATTCGGCTCTGAACTGTACATCGAAAGTCTCAGAGATACGTGGAACGTAATTGTTCTTGATTGCCGAAAAGTCAACGTCGGCCAGACCGGGACCGATAACCGTATTCCTTCCTACGTTGCCAAACAGCGTAAGCGGATTGGGCGCAACGAAGCAGTTGAGCTTGAGGTAATTGTAGGGTTGTCCTGGGTTCGTTACAGAGCCGCAGCCGGAACCCTTCACGCGGTCGGGAAATGCCCACGGATCCGAGCTGTTCTGCCCCATCGGATCGCCGGCCAGGCGTGGCGTGAACGGAATTCCGGTGTGCAGGTTGACAATTCCTCCCAGTTCCCAGCCGCCCAGTGCATCCTGGGCAAAGGCGCCGAGCCGTTTCACCGACGGCGTGTCCCACAGGAAGTTCGCAACAAATAAGTGAGCTACGTTGTAATCCGAGAGCCCCCGCCTGCAGGCCGAACAGAACCACAGCGGGCTGGAGATGGAATTGGTGTATTCGTCGCTGGCGACGTTCGATGAACCGGAATCCAGGTTCTTGGCCCAGGTATACGAGCCTTCCATCTGCAGTCCGTGGCTCATATTGCGGGTGACGCGGGCCTCGAGAGCGTCGTAAAGAGAACTGCCTCTCCAATAAACGGCACGAATCGCACCGATCGCCGGATTAATCTTTGTACCGCTGCCAGCGGGCGAGGGCCAGATCAGGCGTCCGTCGGAGCGAACGGACGGCAGTACCATGTTGACGTCGTCGGCCCGGTCCGCCATATGGACGCCGTGGTTGCCGACGTATGCCACGGTTGCGGTAGTCGATGACGATACCTGCTGCTGGATATTCAAATTCCAGACAGCGACGTAATTGCGGTGCGGATTGAACTCGATCGACGTATATTGCGTGTTCGCGGGATCGACGGCAGACAGGTTGGCCGCCTCGGTGGGGAAAGCGCCCTGGGGAAGATTTGTTCCCGTGATGGTGGTGTCGAAGGGAGCCGATCCATCTTCGAGTTCCTGTACGACGTTATTCAAGGGCAGCGCATCGAACAGCCCCAGTGAACCGCGAACCGATGTCTTCCCTGAGCCGACGGGATCCCATGCGAACCCGAAGCGCGGCTCGAAATCATCATGAGTCGGATTTTTGAAATAGGGGTTGCCCAAATACGGCATGGTGTTGGTGAATGATCGGAGGTTGGCGAGGTGCCCCTGCCTCTCATCGGGAACGGTGACCATCTCGTAGCGAAGCCCTAAGTTGAGAGTGAGGCGATGCGTCGCGTGCCAGTCATCCTGCAGATATCCACCGAAAAGGCTCTGGCGCATCTCGAGGATGGTGGCCGTTCCCGGAGGACCTCCGGCAAACGTGCTGGGGTGGTTGGTCAGAAAATTTGTCAGGGATCCGAAAGTAAACCGGCCGGACGGCTCTCCGGGCGTCTCCTGGTTATTCATTTGCATTCGCTCGAAGGCGAATCCAAATTTGATCGAGTGCGTTCCTTTGGTTAGAAAGGCGTCGTCATAAAACTGGAATGAATTCCAGATGCGGGGAAACCCCCCCGTGGCTCCGAGTCCGCCGGTAAACGCAGTCAGCCCCGCCACCGTGATCTGCGGCGCTGTCTGCCCCACGAAACTGTGCAGAGTGGTGTCCTTAGCGAGCGGGTTGATGGCGTCGATTCCATGGGTATCCCGCGAGCGAACGCGGTTGTAACCAAATCGGGCGGAATTGACAAGGGCAGGCGTGAACGTATGCGTCTCGCCAAGAATAGCGGTTTGGCGGAAAGAAGTGTCCTGAATCAAAACGGTGTGGTATTTGTCCGGGGCATCATTATATCCAGGGTCATAAAGCCACGTTCCGAATGCGCTGTCCCTGGAAGAGAAGGTCTGATCGACGCGAGCTGTTCCGAAGTTTTCGTATGCGATGTCGTTGATGCTGCTAACCCATTTACCGGTATTGCCGGGGCTGTTCAGTCCGGAATTGGGCAGAGGAAAAAACGCCAGGAAGGGTTTTACCTGGGGATCGACCGTAACATTTGTGGTTGTCCCGTCAGAATTGTGAATGATGCCATTGCGAGCATCCGGCGATGGTACATTGTTGACGTTCGTGACGCCGAGCAGCTGGCGAAATCCTTCGTAGTCTCCGAAAAAGAAGGTATGGTCCCGGCGGACAGGTCCGCCGACCGAGCCGCCGAACTGATTGCGGCGAAACGGAGGGTAGGACTGATCGAAGTAGCTGCGCGCATCGAGGGCGGCATTGCGCAGGAACCAATAGACATTCCCGTGATAGGCGTTGGCACCGGAGCGGGTGATGGCATTGATCACTCCGCCGGCAGTTCGGCCATATTCCGCCGAGTAATTGGCGGTGAGCACCGAGAATTCGCCGATTGCATCGACCCCCAGGGTAACGCCATTGGTGCCGCCCGGTGAACCTCCCGTGAAATCCGAAATGCTGATGCCGTCGAGCCTGTAGTTGTTAAGCTGTGGGCGCGTACCGGAAACAGTGACCTGCGAGCCATTTCCGCGATTGCCGCGGTGGGCGCCGGGACTTTGCGATCCCCCGGCAACCTGAGTTTGCAGCGAGCTGACGCCGGGCTGGAGCGCAGCCAGCTGCGTCCAGTCGCGACCGTTCAGGGGCAATTCGACGACGGTAGCGGCTGAAACCAGGTTGTCCAGGCTTGAGGTCTCCAGTTGTACGTGAGCTAGATTTCCCACGACCTCCACCTTCTCGGTCACTTGTCCGACCTTGAGAGTAAAATTCAGCTCTCGCTGTTCTCCTACCGCCAGCACAATTCCGGTCTGCGTCAGCGACGAAAATCCCGTTGCTGTGACGGTGACCGAATAGGGTCCGGGAAGGAGGTTGGGAGCGGTATAGAGGCCGTTCTTGTTAACAACAGCCTGGCTTACGACTCCGGTAGCCGTATTGGTGATGGAGACAGTGGCTTCCGGAAGAGATGCGCCGCCCGGATCAGTGACCGTACCGGTCAGTGACGCTCCCGTGACCTGGCCGTGAAGCGAGCCGGCTGCCAGGGTGACCATCGACGAGGCGTACAGCAAGCTGCGCCACGCTTTTCTGAGTATTGAACCACAACACATAATGCCTCCTGCAATTCGTCGCACGCGGGTAGCCGGCAAAAGGAAGCAGCGATTCTCGCGCACGGCGACGGCTGTTCTGGTTGGTTTCCGGGGAACGGGTGCTGCTAGTCCGGCGCTGGTTGTCTGGAGGAAAGGCGAGGGCGACCGCGGAATACGCTCTATTCATGGGCCAGATTTTTCCTCGTGCCGGTATGTATTTCATGGAGTGCCTGAACCATCTGCAGCGTCGTCGGGAAGACGAAATCATACAGAGTTTCCAGATTGTGGAGCGACTTTACAAGCGCTCACTGGCTCATGTACTTTAGCGGCGATGTAAATTTCCTAAAAAAGATTTGAATTCCCCATGTCGTTAGCTGCCAAGCACTTGTATGAGTTCGGCCCATTTCGAATGGACCCTCCAGAGCGTCTTCTCGAGCGCGAGGGGCATCCTGTTGCGGTCACTCCCAAGGCTTTTGATATTCTCGTCACGCTGGTCGAAAGAAGCGGCCATCTCGTCGAGAAATCCCAGCTGATTCAGGCCGTATGGAAAGATTCCTTCGTCGAGGAGGGTAATCTAGCGGTCACGATCTCGGCACTTCGCAAAGCCCTCGGCGACGATACCGGTAAAGAAAGCAAATACATTCAGACGGTGCCCAAACGTGGATATCGCTTCGTGGGTAATGTGCGTGAAGTCGTTGAATCTGATGCCCCCGGCCCCCCAATACTGGGGTTGAGCGGACCCCTTGAACCGTTGACTTTGCCAGTAATTGTGCCGTCCCAGGGTGGTGCCGTGGCCCCGCGACCGCTTATCTCTGAAGCGGCTCCGAACGAACAGCCGCGGCGCGGGAATCGTTGGGTCCCCTCTCCGTTTGGATTCGCTTCAATCGCACTTCTCGTGACTGTGCCGGCAATTTACCTTGGCATCCTCCGATTGTCCGGACATCATCCCGCTGTTGCTACCCAGGTGGAACCGATCGCCGTCCAGGACACGATTGTCGCCGATGCCGGACGACTCTCCGCGTCGCCAATGTTTTCAAGCCGCGCACTGAGCCGCATCAAACTCTCTTCTGCCAGCATTCCTTCCGCAGATCAGCTTTACATCACCGGAGTCTTTTTCTGGAACAAGCGGACCGTTCAGGGACTTCGGCGCAGCATTGAATACTTCGAGCAGGCCGCAATCCAGGACCCGCGGAACCCTCTGAGCTTCGCTGGCCTCGCTGACGCCTATGTGCTCCTCGATTCTTATGGAGTGGAGCCCTCGCGCGAGGCTTATCCAAGTGCCAAGAATGCTGCGATAAAGTCTCTCCAGCTCGATGATCAGCTTCCCGAAGCACACGCATCCATGGGAATGGTACTTTTCTTCGACGAGTGGAACTTGCCCAGAGCCGAACAGGAGTTCCGCAAGGCAATTGCTCTGGATCCCAACTACGCGATGGCTCATGCCTGGTATGCCCTGGTTCTGGTGGCTATGGGACGTTCCCAGGAGGCTATTGCGCAGGCGCGGAACGCGCACAACCTGGATCCTCTCTCCCTGATCGTAAATACCGAGCTGGGCTGGGCTCTCTATTCGAGCCATCAATACGCACAGGCAATCAATACGTACAAAAGCGTGATCGACCTTGATGATGGTTTTGCCCGTGCCCACACGCGACTTGGCATGGTCTATGCCGCGCAGGGGGACTTCTCATCCGCGATTCGGGAATTCCGCAAGGCCCAGGGGCTTTCAGGTCCGGACGCGTATGTCGACGGCATGCTCGGTTACGCTCTGGCCCGGTCGGGCAACACGGCAGGCGCACGGAAAATTCTGCTCGAGCTTCGCGAGCGTTCCAGCCACGAATACGTGCCTGCCTTCAGCTTAGCCATGATCAGCCTGGGGTTGGGAGACAACGGACAGGCGATGGACTGGATCAGCCAGTCGTTCCAGGAGCACTCCACCTATTTGGTGTACGCGCAGACTGACCCCTTACTCGACAGGATTCGTAAGGAGTCGCGCTTCAGCGCCCTGCTCTCTCAAATGGGGCTAAGTCGCGGCGCAGAAAGTGTCATCAGTGGCAAGTAAAGGACAAAAACTTCCAGATCCAGGCTGATGCAAGCGCTGTTGGGTTCTCCTGCGCGGAGAGGGGGAACTGGATTTCGTCATCCCGCTGGCATTTTTCGAAAACTCGCCGATCGACGCCGCGCATTTCGTCCGAAGCCGACTGGGCAACGTGAGTTTCTTTCTAGGCACCTCTGATCCAGCAAACTACTCTGGCATGGAATTGGAGGTCTATTCCTGGCTCTAATCGGCGGCCGGTGACCTTCGTTATTTCATCAGCCAGACGGTCGGACACCACCGACCTCTCTCCGATCGGCGGCGATGCAGACCCGTCTCCAGAGGCCTTGCAGCATGGCGGGAATCCAGAGATTGGCTGGACACAGGCTCCATCTCTCATCCATAAAAATAAGTGAGCGGCCTTCGACGTGTTGACTTGCCTCTGCGATGGCGGGCACAAAGAGGAAATTTCGAGAGAAGGCACAGCCGTCGAGCTCTCCCGCCAACGTGGCCTGACGCTAGAGGCTGACAGGCGCGAACAGACATCGCTCTGCATCTGCCCCAGCCGACAAAATTCGACCTGACGACCGCATCGGCATAAAAAAGCCTCATCTGGCGAATGCTCTTTCCAAGGTGGTGAGCAGCAATGCCAATGCCGTTAGCCCGGAGTCTTGAAGAAGAGAGGCTCCAGACGACCGGAATCAAGGGTCCCGCGCTCGTTGGATAGAACACAAACCCGCTAATCCGTATGTGGCCAATCAGGGACCGAGGGGTTCCATCGGGAATCCACGATCCTCGCGGCAGCATCGACCATTTAGTCTCATTCGGCAATTCGTACACGATGTAATCGTCCGGATGCTCATCGAGGTCTTCGTCGAATGGGCTTTGAAGAAGAGCTTTCCCGCGGTAGCGCAGCAGAATGAACCGGGGTACATCGTAGAAGCCACCGTATCGGAGGAGCGGTGCCCGGATCAATCAACTGCTGATCGTCACCGTTGATGCCAATGCGAACCTGATGCGATTGGAGCCCACCAGGGCTCAGCATGCACGGCCGCCGCGCATCGGCGCATTCAGAATGTGGCTCGTATGAGCGAACAGCAGGATGCTCCTTTACCGAGCATGTGCCAGTGCGATGAGAGCGTTGGTCGGCTCAGTCATCAGGATGAGGGACCTCGAACCGGGCTCGAGTCTGCGGTGGCGCAATGGCTCAATTTCCTTTCGAAGTAGGGATATATTTGGCCGGCGCCCAGTCATCCGGGACAATCTTCCCATTGGCAACCTGCAAGTGGTTTTCGATGAGAATATGGTGCCACACGAAGTTTTGCAGCGGACGGAAGCACTGGCGCCGGTACTGGCGGCGATCCGGTCTTGCCGGAGGCGAACGCGCTGCTAAAATTCTACGCATCGCTCTGAATTCAGATTAATTTCGCCACCACGACGCGATCTTATGTGGCGGTTTTCCCTTGCAATGTGATGGATATTTCTCCCCTTTCCAGGTTTTCTGTTTTCGGACCGAGTCCGATCACGGCCTGGAACGGCCTTACCGCGTGAACAATCTCATTCATCGCGACGGATACCAATCTCATCGAGGTGGACCAGCATGTCTGCAGGATCCTGATAAACCCGATAAGCGCCGACCTGTTGCAGTTCTTCTCTTCCGTAGCCGCCTGACAGGACACCAATGCCCAGGCAGCCTGCACGACGGGCGGCCAGAAGGTCCCACACGCTGTCGCCAACCACCATCGCTCGGGTGACGGGCACTTGCAGACGTTTTGCAGCCGCTAGAAACAGATCGGGATCTGGCTTTGCACGATGGACCTCCTGGCGAGTGATCACGGGATCTTCACGCCCCACCCCGAGCTTCTCCAGAGCCGGGGCCGCGGCGTCTCTGTACCCGCTGGTCGCAATGGCCCATGGAATACCCGCCTCGCGTAGCGTTGCAAGTAATTCCGGAGCGCCAGGGAGCGGCTGGATGTCATCGCGGTATTTCATAAAGGCAGCGGCGTGCCGCCTCTGGAGCTCTTCGGCTTGCTGATGGGTGACGCGCTGGCCCATCTCACGACCGAGCGCCTGGGCGAGAAGACCTCCGCTCATGCCGATGCGGCGGTGAATGCGCCAGACCGCGAGCAAGAGCCCCATACTCTGCAGAGCCTCGTGCCAGGCGAGGACATGCTGGTAGACGCTATCGATGAGGGTGCCATCGAGGTCGAAGAGCAGCGCGGGTGAAGAAAAAGGTTCATCCATGACCGTTGCCTCCCACGGAGTTGGATTCGCAGGACGGTGCGGCCTGCAGACGAAATATTCGTAACTCGGCAACAACATTGGATGCACTGTTCCGGCAGTTGACCCGCGTTTTGGTCCATCGCTGAGCAAGTCGGTTCCGAGATAGAGATTCTCAGGTCCGCCCTACGCCTCTGGTCGTAGAACGAAGTCTTCATCTCGGAGCATGTCGCCTACAACGTATTTCCTTCTCCGCTTTCCTGCATCAGGAGAATTGTTTTCGGATGCAGCAAGCTGGCAGGCTTGCTCTGGTGTGGCGGTTTGGTGCCGGTCGAGGCCCGATCTGTATTTGTCGCGAAATCGCAGGAAGCGTCGTGATGCGCCATGAAACAAACCCCGGTGATGGTGGTTAGGTCCGACAGGAACGGATGCGGCGGCGGAGGAGTCCGGCAAGTGCTGCGGCTGCTTGGCAGGATAGGATCCGCTGAGGCATATGCGCTTCGGGATTTCCTGTATCGGAGCTCGGTTCCGTTTCATTGGATTGAGCTGAAGAGGGTTGGGCGCACGCAGAAACATGAATCGCTGAGCGACGATCGCCTGCCATTGTGCGTGTTTCCCGATGGCACGCGGCTGGAACGCGCGACCGTCGAACAGTTGTGTGCGAAGCTGGGTTGGCTGCAGGGACCATCGTCCGCTGAATACGATCTGGCGATCCTGGGCGCCGGGCCGGCCGGTCTCAGCGCCGCAGTTTACGGCGCATCGGAAGGCCTGAAGACGCTGGTGATCGAGCGCTCGGCGGTGGGCGGGCAGGCCGGCACCAGCTCGCGCATCGAGAACTATCTTGGGTTCCCCCAGGGCGTCGCCGGTGCGGAGTTGGCCAGCCGTGCCCGCGAACAGGCTCTTCGTTTCGGAGCGGAGATTCTTCTGCTGCGCGAGGGTGTCCGCGCCGAGTTTGCCAACGGGGCAGGCATTGGCTATCTCGCCGACGGAACCCGCATCAGGATGCGATCGTCAATCTGCGCCTCCGGCGTGGAATACCAGCGCCTGAACCTGTGGAACGAGGATCGGCTGCGAGGCGCTGGCGTCTACTACGGCGCCGGATCGAGCGAAGCCGGCCTGTGCGCGCACGAGGATGTTTACATCGTGGGCGGTGGTAACTCCGCCGGGCAGGCAGCGATGCACTTTTCCTCCCGAGCCCGTAAGGTGACCTTGCTAATCCGCGGAAGCGGCCTCAAACACACGCTCTCGCAATACCTCGTCGATCGCATTCTCGCCGCTCCCAACGTCGTCGTGTGCCCGCACACCGACGTCGCAGCGCTGCACGGCGATTGCACGCTGGAGGCGATCACGGTCCGCAACAACGAAACCGGCGAAGAGCGGCTGGTCGAGACACGATGGCTGTTTTTGTGCCTCGGAGGCTCGCCTAATACAGAATGGGCGCGGGCAGCAGGTGTCCAGCTGGATGAACAGAACTACATGGTGACTGGACCCGAACTAAAGCACTATCGACCGCAGGACAGCTGGCCGCTGAGCCGCGAGCCGTTTTATCTCGAGACGAGCACGCCGGGACTGTTCGCGGCCGGCGACGTTCGCCATGGGTCGGTCAAGCGTTGCGCTTCGGCCGTCGGCGAGGGAGCCATGGCAGTCACCTTTGCACATCGACATCTGGCCGGCCGTTGAGGTCGGGATCGAGTTGTTTCTCAAGTTTGAAGACGACCGGGAGGAAAATCCGATGAAACCATTTGCCCTGATGGCTCTGGCCATCCTACTCGCGCTTCCAGCGGCGTTCGCACAGCAAAACGACGACCAGATTCAGGCCGAGGTGCAGAAGGCGGTTAGCGGTTCGGAGTTCAGAGGCGTCCAGGCAACCGTCCAGAACGGGGTTGTCACCCTGACCGGGACCACAGATCTGGTTGCCCACAAAGTCAAGGCCGAACGCAAAGTACAACATGCCAAAGGCGTCGTCGGGGTGCGCGACGAGATTCAGGTCGTCGGGCCGGACATTCCGGACGAGGTATTGCAACAGCAACTCCAGAAAAAAATTGAATACGACATGGTGGGTTATGGCACGACGGCTTTCGACGCGATCACGGTTCAGGTCCACAACGGCGTCGTCATTCTCGGCGGCCAAGCGTATGGGCCGGTCGATGCATCGGATGCGCTCGCCATTGCCGAGAACACGAAGGGTGTGAAGGACGTCATCGATAACATTCAGACCGATCCTGTGTCACCCAATGACGATCAGATCCGTCTCGCGGTATTTCGCAAAGTCTACGGCTATCCGCCGCTGAACAAGTACGCCATCAATCCGGTGAAGCCGATTCGGATTCAGGTGGAGAACGGTCATGTCACGCTATACGGCGTCGTCGACAGCGAAGCAGACAAGCAGATGGCTGGCATCCAGGCCAACACTGTCCCGGGTGTCTTCAGCGTCACCAACGATCTGCAGGTGGCCGGCGAGGGCGGCGAGCAACCTGGCAAATAGGTCGGCCACGAGCGCATCTTCGGATACGACGAATCGCGGATGTCTCGCTTCTCGTCGCAGCCAGTCGTTTTTCCTGGCGGGCGATGGAATACGGTTGTCCGTGGAATTTCTCGCAGATGGCTGCCCACCATTACGATCGAAAGGCGCGGGCAGCGAACGACAACGCAACTCGAACCGGCGGCTCTCGCAGGGGCGCTGCCACACAGGAGTGCTATGACTAACATCGACACACGACCGGCGGTGGAAGATGAACGCAGCCACGCGGAGCAACAAGCTCGTCCGGAACTTGATAAGTGGCGTCAGGCAGCTGAGCACACGGCAACCTCGACTCTGGATGCGGACGCCGTCGACGCCATGGATGCGGTAGTGAAGGCCATCGATGCCATCGCCGCCGGCAAGACGAAAGAGGCTCTGCAGTTGATCGAACAGGCGACGGGAAAGGTGGATGTTGCGATCGCGCGCAACCCGAAGCTGGCGCGCATCCCGGTTAGGACAGAGGCACTGATCCTCGATGCGGCGCCTGCAGACATGGGGGAAATCCGGCGGCTCGCCGATCTGGCCGAGACCGCCGTGTCGCTGGAGGATTATCCGGGCGCTCGGTCGCTGCTCGATGCGCTGCGCAGCGAAATCCGGATCCGGACCTGGCACCTGCAGCTGGTGGATTTTCCGACCGCGCTGCGCGATGCCGCAGCTCTGCTCGACCGAGATCGGGAGGCTGCAGGCCAGGCACTGCTGGCGGCGCTGCGCACGCTGGTAGCGTCGGATCGGGTGATGCCGATCCCCCTGCTGCTGGCGCAGGAGGCTGTCGAGCACGCACAGATGCTGGCCGCCAAGGACAAGGATGCGGCACAGGAAGAGCTGGAGAGTGCGCGCTTCGCATTGAATCGCGCCAAAGCTCTGGGTTACAGGCGGAAGGATACGGAGTACGAAACGCTGAAGAGCCAGATAGAAGTCCTGAAGAAGCAACTGCGCGGGAGCGGGGATACGGCGTCGAGTTTCCAGAGGCTCAAAGAAGCCTTCGCGGCGTTTCTGAAGCGGCAATCGAACCGTTCTACCCCTTCATCAGGTCAGGCACCCTCCAGCAAGGCGGCATAAGCGCAAAATGAATCGCTCTTCCGCGGACACGATTCGTCGCGTCCGGAACGGAAGAGCGAGTGGAACGGGTTTGTTGTCGGAATTGCGGCAGCTGGGTCGATCTCTCCCTTAAGCCGCGATGGCAAGTCCTGACCGCATCATCGGCAGCGTGAGCCTTGCGACCCCGCTGAATAACAGGCTGACTCCCACGAGAGTCCCGAGGGCCCACAGCGAACTCGAGGGCCAGCCCATGAGAATCAGAATCGACAACAGTAATGAGATGATGCCGTCGACCAGGAACCATGCAGACCCGGGCAGGAGCCGCAGCCAGAAGAAGAACGCCAGTTCGAACACGCCTTCGATGGCGATGTAGCACGCCAGGACCAGGGTAAGGGCGAAGACAGCGTTGACCGGCAGCAGCAGCATGGTGACACCGGCAAGGACGTAGACGAGCCCGATGAGGATCTGCCAGATCATGCCACCAGCTTTTCTTTCGACCCAGGCATAGACCCAGTGCGCGATGCCGCTGACCAGCACCAGACATCCGAAGAAGATGGTGCCGGCGAGACCGGCAGAAAAGGGAATCCAAATGGCGGCGAAACCAGCGAGCATCAGGATGATGCCCATGAAAATGGACCAGCCCGTCTCGCTACGTGTTTTGATCGGACGACCGTGAGTGGATGCAAAAGTGTTCACCTGTACTCTCCTTCTGGATACAGCTCAACAGCCAACCCGTGCCAGGGAACTATCCTGGCACGGGTGCGCAGAATGCATTTCACGCCGCAGGGGGAGGGAAGTGGGAGAACATCTTATCGACTGCCTTGCGCATCTTCTCCGTGTCCTTTTCTGGTTTGTCGGAGAGCGTGCTGCGGGCCACGCCGCGCCATATCAGACCCTTTCCCGCTGTGTCGTACAGGTCTACGATCAGGGATCCCACGGGAACCTCTTCCACATTGGTCGTCGCCCAGCTCGGCCCCCAGCCGTGCCATCGCCAGCCGCCTCCAAAGCCGTTATAGAAGGTGGTGTATTCCTTCTGGTGTTTCAGAATCGCGACAGCAGATACCGTGACGTCTCCGCCATCCGGCGCAAGTTGCCATCCTTTCGCCTGCAGCGCCTGATCGACTGCATCCTTCATGCGCGGCTCAAAGAGCGGGTCGGAGCAATGAAGCTGTCCCCACGAATAGGTGTGATACTGCGAGAAGTGAACCGAGTGATCGTAGTCGGTGACTACCTTTTGCGCCCGCGCGGCCAACGGCATCACGCTAAGGGCCAGCGCCATCATGAATCCAGTTCGCTGAAGAAAATTCACAGAAGAAGCTCCTTCCTTTATATGTAGGTGTGTTCCGTGCGTCGCCCGTCGTGACCCGGGGAGCTTCACGCCGCCTGTTTTTGTGGCTCCGCCGGTTTGCTCTCTCCGCTCGGCGCCTGGTCTGATCCAGTCGCTGGTCCACTCCCCGATTCAATGGGAATGGGCTGCCGGTCGCTGGCCCGCTGCGGAACAGGAACCGTGACCTCGAGAACACCGTTGCGGAAGCTGGCCTTCGCCTGATCGACTTGCGCGCCTTGCGGCAACGGAATGGTGCGGTAAAAGAGGCCGTACTCTCGCTCGGTGCGCCGAACAGCGCGATGATTCTCCTGATGCTCAACGCGACGCTCGCCCTGAATGACGATGTCGTTGTCGCCGATCTCCACCTTGACGTCTTCCGGCGACAGTCCCGGCAGGTCCGCCTGCAACCGCAGGTTGCCGTTGCTCTCGCTCACTTCAACAGTCGGCGACCATACTGCGTCGCCGCCCAAAAGGCCCAGCTCTCCCGACGTCCGCTCCAACTCCCGGTTCATTCTCCGAATCATTCCGAACGGGCTGAACCACAGTAGATCGAGGGGATTCATCAACAACGACGCCTCGGGAGCTCTGAGCTGGCGTGCCAGCGACATAGTTCCTGAGGATCCCTGTTCCTCTTTTGCAGGGGCCAATGCCTTCTCGTTTTGCGCTGCCATGGAATGTCTCCTTCATGCATGTTGTCGCCTAACGCTGCCGATTCCCACGCTTAACGCTCGCCCCGCGCCGCTGCAGCACGGGAGCGTGGCCACTCAATGAGCATCGTGTCAGGTCCACGGGGCGCGGACAATTGGTCGTGAGTACGTGAGCGGCCTATCGCCGTGAACGTGTGCGGCACTGCCACGATTGGCCGACCGGCGCCTACCACTTTTTGCCTAGGCGCGGCCAGCACATGCGGGCAACCGATCCATAGGCGCTTCGCAGGTCGGCAGCGGTGCTCTATGGCTGTGGCAACAAACTCTCCACCTGACGAATTGCTCATCGGCTTGCCCGTTTGCCAGGATGTTTGCGTGAAGCTGAGAACGGCAGAGTCCGCGCCGTTCCGCGGGACAGGATAACGATGCCATCAGAATTCGCCCCTCATGATTCGCCGCCCATCGCCCGTTCTATCTTCGGGAGGCTGAGGCCTCGCATGCGCCATGTGTCGCTTTCGATCACTCTGCAGATCGTGGCGATGTTTCTCTTACCCTCGGTGCGCGCGCAATATGAGCCACCACCGCCTCCGCCGGTGCCATCGACGGAGCAACCGCCGACGTCCCTTCCCGCAGGCCCGCTACTCACCGAGCTGGAGCTGGACCATCTGGCGTCGCGGATTGCGCTCTATCCGGATCCTCTGTTGGCCCATGTGCTCACAGCATCGACCTACTGGGACCAAATTCCGGAAGCGGCGCAGTGGGCGAATGAGCACAGCCACCTGAAGGGAAGCTCGCTGGCCGATGCGATCCGCGTCGACAATCTGCAGTGGGACCCCTCGGTGCTCGCCCTGCTTCCGTTCCCATCTGTGCTGAACATGATGGCCCAGGACATGGCGTGGACCGAGGAACTGGGCAAGGCTGTGCTGAACCAGCGCGCGGATGTGATGGACGCAGTCCAGCGACTGCGGCAGCGCTCGTACGACTACGGATATCTCCGCTCCTCGCCTTACGACGCGGTGGTCAACTCGGCAGGGTATATCGAAATCCTACCGACCAATTCTGATTACATTTACGTGCCCACCTACGATCCGGCGATTGTATTTGCACCTCCGCCGTCCGGATTCGCGATCTCAGCCGCGATCCACTTCGGTCCGGCGGTGGTCGTCGGCGCCGCGTTCAGACCATGGGGGTGGATCAGTCCCGGCTTTGTGTGGGGAACGCATGCCATCATCATCGACCGCTCACCGTGGAACCGCGTCTGGTTCAATCGCGGCTTTTACGTTCACCCTTATGTTCATCCGTGGATCCGCCCCGCCGGACCACGCGTCGAGCTTCATCCCATCCATCACAGATAGAGTCGCTGGGCGGTCTGTTCAGCCATCTGTCGACGTTGTCCGGAAGGTGCCAATTGTCATGAAAACCGTTCCCGAAATCCCACGCATCCTGCTCCCCGTCTTCCTCGTGATCTGTGCGGTGATCACCGCAGGCTGTAACTCTCATCCAACTGCAACGCAGAACCCTCAGCCTTCGAATCCTGCGCCTTCTCAACCCGCGCAGGCCACCCCTCCCACCCAGCAGCAGCCGCTGAACCCCGATGTTGGAAAGCAGCGCGATGAACAAAAGCAACAGGCGCAAAGCACGCTCAATCCCGATGCCATGGCCGCTATCGACGATACGCGGAAAGCCGTCGACGCGATCACATCCAGCGACAAAGGCAAAGCACTGTCTGCGATTGAGGATGCTACGGGCAAGATCAATATCCTCCTGGCTCGCAATCCGGCGACGGCGCTCCTTCCCGTCAACGTCGTCGTCGAAGTGATCGATGTCGCTCCGCTCGATGACAAGGAAGTGAAACGGCTCATCGCCGCAGCTGAGACCGCGGTTACTCTGCGCGACTTTCCAGCCGGCCGCGTCCTGCTCTACAACCTGACCAGCGAGCTGCGCGTCCGTACGTTCAACCTGCCGCTGGCCACCTATCCCGATGCTCTCAAACAAGCGGCTCGTCTGCTGGACACGGGCAGGAACAGCGATGCCAGCGGCATCCTCCAAACGGCGCTGAATACGCTGGCCGTTATCGACCATGTCACCCCGATTCCCCTCATCCTTGCACAGGCCGCTGTCGGGACTGCTCAGAAACTTCAGCAAAGCGACAAAGCCACCGCACATGCGCTGCTGACGGCGGCGAGCATTCAGCTGAAGCGATGCGAAGAGCTTGGCTATATCGGCAGCGATTCCCCTGACTATAAGTCGCTCGATAAGGAGATTTCCGATCTTCAGAAACAACTGAAGGGAACGGGGGATACGACTTCGCTCTTCGCTCGCCTGAAAGACGACATCGCCGGCTTACTCAAAAAGCTGTCCGGCAAAGAACATCGCTAGCGCGATGCAGGCCTGCACATCGATCCCGTGCGCACAGGTTTTCGGATAGAAAGGAGTACGAACATGAAGCATGTCACTCACCCCTGGCGGTCGATCCATGCAACTTTGGTGGCAATCACTCTCATCCTCTGCCTCACACCGAAACTGCAGGCGATAGAGCGCGAGGACAGCGCCGAGGTCACCGATCTTCTCTCCCAGGCCGCCCAGGAAGCGGCTCAGCTCAGCCGCGATGCCGATGAGATGGAGTCCCTGTTGCATTCCGACGTGAGCTGGCAAACCCATGCCGACATGCTGAGCCGGATCCGTGATGACGTGAACACGCTGGGCAAAATCGTGGAGCGCCTGAACGCCACCTATCAATCCGGATCGGAGTGGCAGCAACAGGCAGTCGATCGCATACTCCCCCTGTTGCGGGAACTGGCTTCCAACACGACGGCAGCGATCAACCACCTGAACGTGAATCGGGTGCGGCCGACTACGCCGGATTACGTGAATTATCTCGAAGAGAATGCAGAAACCGCGCATCGGTTGGCCGAGATGACCGCCGACCTCGTGAAATATGCAAAGTCGCGAACCACGCTCGAGAAGATGGAGGACAAGCTCCAATTCCCGAGCACAAAAGAGCCATAGCGCGCTTGCTGCCGTCCCTTGCTTCGACGTGCGGGATGGCTCAGGAGGCACGTGGGATCTCCCAACTCCTCTCTGCGCGTGCCTCCTGCCTTTGCGCATCCGCGGCATGATCGCGGGCGAAGATCACGCATCATAAGCCCGGTTGTGAAAAGGAGTCTCCGATGGAAACGCGATCGCAGTTCATGCGCACTTTTTTGCCTCATCTGCGCGAGGATCTTGCCGCTCATGCGCAGGCTTCCAGCGACCCAGGCGAGGGCTGGTTCGTTCCCATTGGCGGGCGGCTTTTGCCTGCTCCCCCGGCGCCCATTCCGTCCCGCGTTGTCGATGTCATTTCCCGTTCGTCCGGGACAGTGCGCGTCGGAGAAAAGGCCCCTCCGTTTACGCTCAGAACCACTCCCGACCAGTCGGTCTCGCTCGACGATTTCGTGGGCGATCCGATCGTCCTTGCCTTCTATCCCGCAGACTGGAGCCCGGTTTGCAGCGACCAGATGGTGCTCTACAACGAACTCCTGCCTGAATTTGCAGAGCACAATGCGGTGATCCTCGGCATCTCCGTGGACAACGTCTGGTGCCATCAGGCTTTCAGCAGAGATCGCATGCTGAGCTTTCCGCTGCTGGCCGATTTCGAGCCCAAAGGTACTGTCGCCCGCGCTTATGGTGTCTATCGGGAAAAGGACGGCCTTTGCGAGCGCGCCCTCTTCCTGCTCGATCCGGAGGGTATCTTGCGGTGGACGTATGTCTCTCCCATCGGCGTCAATCCGGGGGCGGCCGGCATCCTCCGCGCCCTGGAATCGCTTCGTGCCGCCAGGAGGGCAGCCGCGTGAGCAATGAGTTCGTCGTCGAACTCGATCCGCCCGTTGGCGATCGCGACCATTTCCTGGGCTCGCCTTCCGCACCAGTAACCCTGGTGGAATATGGGGATTTTGAGTGCCTGCCTTGCAGCCAGGCGTATCCCGTGATCCGGGACATCCGGGAGTCGCTCGGCGACCGGCTGCGCCTCGTCTTTCGCAATTTTCCCCTCTCCACCGTCCACCCTCACGCCCAGCATGCAGCCGAGGCGGCCGAAGCTGCGGGCGGGCAGAGACGTTTCTGGCAGATGCACGATGCGCTCTTCGAGCAACAGAGGCAGCTTTCCGACCGGCATCTCCGCCTCTACGCCAGCCAGTCCGGCCTTGACATGGACCGCTTCAACCGCGAGATGGCCGGCCACGCCTGGGCGCCCGCCGTCCGCGAGCACTTTCTCGGAGGCGTGCGCAGCGCCGTCAGCGGAACCCCCACCTTCTTCATCAACGGTGTGCAGTATGTGGGTTTGATCGATGTGCTCTCCCTGCGTATGGCCATCGAGGATGCGGCCTGATCGATCTGCGCGGAGATTATTCTTCGTCCCGTCAACAGACAGCACTCCTGAGTATCCCCCGACGCCTATAATGCCCACGAGAGTGGCTCCTGGACAAACGGATTTCGTGCGCGCGATCGCGGCTTCATCGCAGACTGCGACGGACACACGCAGAACAACCTGACCGGCGGTCGAAGAGATCCCTGTCTCGCAGGGTGACCTCCTCGGCTCGCGATGTGACGGCGAACAGCCGAAACCGAATGCGGCCGAGCCCGTTTCGCGAATCAATCGGTCCTCCTCGGCCCCTCCTGGGTTGTTCGGATCTGCGGACTGGAACTCTACATCACCAATTGAGGAAGAAGACGGCGCACTGACCTGATTTCAACTGCGCTGGACTGCCGACTCAGGCTGGAAAAGAGCGGCAGTCATTGGGGTACTTTCGCAAATGTTCGAGAACGACCCCGCCGGAAGCGACTCACAGGCGAAAAAAGACTCTCTTGCGGCCGAACTGGACGCCATGCAGCGCCTTTACGACTTCAGCACCCGTCTGCTTGGCACAAAAGATGTTTCCATAATCATGGGGGACCTGCTGCAGTCCGTGCTCGCCGTTCAGTCTGCAGATCTGGAGGAGATTCACCTGTACAACTCCAATGACGATTCGCTCGATCTGGTTGCGTCGGCCGGTCTCAGGCCCGCAATTCCTACCGGCTACGGCGGACTATACGACTCCGGCTCGCCTGCGTGGCTTGCCATGCTCAGCGGGCAGCGCCTCGTTATGGAGGATGTTCTCAGAGACGTGAGATTCGTTCCCTACCGCGAGGTCGCGGCCGCGCGCGGCTTTCGCTCGGTGCACTTCACGCCCATGCTGAATCGTCTCGGTGGGCCCATCGGCGTAATGTCAGCCTATTTCCCCGGCCCCCGGCCTTCTCCGGGAAGTGAGTCTCGCCTGATCGAGCTTTACGCCAGACACGCAACGGAAGCCATCGGTCACAGGCGCAGTCTGGAGAGTCAGCGAAAGCTCGCCTCGGTGGTGGAAAACAGCATGGACTTCGTCGGCCTCGCCTCCCTGGATGGCCACGCGGAGATCCTCAACCGGGCTGGCAGGGAGATGGTCGGACTAGACCACCTGGCGGCTGTGCGCGACACGCGAATCGAAGACTACATCGCCGAAGAGGACAGGAAGGACCTGCTTCCCCTGGTCCTCTCCACAGTCATGCGTGAAGGCAAGTGGCAGGGTGAAATCCGCTTCCGCCACTTCAAAACCGGCGAGATCATCCCCATGCTGCAACATACTTTTATCGTGCGCGACGAGGTCAGCGGTAGCCCCGTTGCTCTCGGAACCATCGCACGCGATATGCGCCAGAAGGAAAAAGTAGCCCAGGCGCTGCAGGAAGCGCGCGCGGAATTGGCCCACATTGCCAGAGTGAACACTTTAGGCCAACTGATCACAGCCATCGCACACGAGATCAGTCAACCGCTCTCCGCGGTCGTCAACAGCGGACTGGCGGGGCTGAACTGGCTCCGCCATTCACCGCCGAATCTCGAGGAAGCCCGCGACTCCTTCGAAGCGATCCTGCGCGAGGGGCACCGGGGCGCCGATGTTCTCAATCGGATTCGCAACCTGGCGAAGAGAGGGCCGCCACGATTCGAGCCCGTCAACCTTCCTCAGCTCGTTGGCGACGTGATCCTGCTGACACGCGAGGATCTCGAGCGTCACGGCATCCGCGTCGAAATCGAATTGGAGCCCGATATCCCGGCTATCGTCGGCGACCCTGTACAGCTGCAACAGGTGCTGCTCAACCTGATCCTCAACGCCGTCGATGCCATGAGCCAGAGACCCGCTGGCGATCGCGATCTGCGGCTGACCCTGACCAGGCAATCCAAACATACGGTAGTCATCGGAGTGCAGGACTCCGGCACGGGCTTCGATCCAGGCTCGGCCGATCGCCTGTTTGCACCCTTTTTTACGACCAAACCCGGCGGTCTCGGCATGGGCCTGACCATCAGCCGCTCGATTGTCGAAGCCCATGGCGGACGCTTGTGGGCCGCTCCCAACCCGGCGGGCGGCACCGTGTTCTATTTTTCTCTTCCCCTGCAGTATCCCTCTCTGACATGACAAACCCCCGCCCCGTCGTGTACATCGTCGACGACGAGCCCGGCGTCAGGAACTCGGTCAGCTCACTGGTGCGCTCGGTGGGCCTGGAAGTGCGTACCTTCGCCGGTGGCGTGGAGTTCCTTGAATCCAAACGCGAGGATGCCGCGGAATGTCTGGTCCTCGACGTCCGAATGCCCGGCATAAGCGGACTCGATCTGCACAATCAGCTCCTGCAGTCGCCCTTCCCCATTCCTGTCATCTTCATCACTGGCCATGGTGACATCCCGTTGGCGGTGCGCCTGATGAAAGCCGGCGCCCTGGAGTTCCTCACCAAGCCGTTTCACGATCAGGACCTCCTTGCCGCCATCTATCGGGCGATCCGGCGCAGCTCGGTCGCGCGGCAGCGGCAGGTTGCGCTGGCCGCGCTGCGTGCCCGTTTCGCGTCTCTCACACCAAGAGAAGCAGCGGTGATGGAGGGAGTGGTCGAGGGGTTGCTGAACAAGCAGATTGGTGCCCAGTCCGGGACCAGCGAGAAAACTGTGAAGGCCCACCGTGCCCAGGTGATGCGCAAAATGCAGGCAGGGTCTTTGCCCGACCTGGTGCGCATGGCGGAGTGGCTGTCCATCCCGCCCCACAGCCGTCGGAGCTTTACGCCTGAGGACTCCGCTGCCAGCGGCTCGTCACAGCGGGAGCAATAAAACAAAAACTGAACCGCTGCACCCGCCGTTCTGACGGCTCCGCACCAGGATCCGGCCTCCGTACCGCGTGACAACATGCGCGCAGCCCCACAGGCCGAGGCCCGTTCCAGTCGCCTGCTTGGTCGTAAAGAACGGTTCAAAGAGTCGCCGCCGGGTTTCCGCGTTCATACCGCGCCCTGTATCGCCGACTGTGATGCGCAAACACCGGCCTCTGGCGGCGCTGTCTCTGCATTCGCGGATGCGAAGCCGCAGATGGCCTCCGCACGGCATCGCGTCGACGGCATTGCCCACCAGGTTCGTCAGCACCTGGAGTAACTCGGCCGCATAACAGTGGAACCTGGGCACTGCCCGATACTCCCGCACCACACGAATCCCCAACGTCTCGCATCGGTCTTCATGCTGCGCGAGCACATCTTCCGCGATGTCGTGAATTGAGATCGACGCCGGCTCGCCGCTGACGTGGTACAGGTTAAGCGCCTGCGCCGAGATGCGTGCAACACGTCGCAACTCGCGGTGAGCGACCGACACGTAGTGCGCGCCCTCCGGCGACCTGACTTCCTTTTCAAGCAGGAACAGCAGGTTGGTCACCGAGGTCAGCGGATTGTTGATATCGTGTGCGAGGCGCGACGCCAGACGCGCCATCGCTTTCAGCCGTTCGTGGACGGGGTAGTTCTTCTCTGCGGTCTCCCGCCCGGAGACGTCGCGAGAGATCTCGGCCACGCCGACGATCTGACTGGTCGCGCCGCGCAGCGGCGACATTGTTACGGAGACAGAGATTTCTTTACCGCTCTTGCAGTACCGCGCTGCCTCATAGCCGGCGATCTTCTCCCCGTGGCCAATTCGCGCCAGCCTCCATCGCAGATCGGTGTCGGCTGCGCCTCCGATAATGCGCGAGAGCGGCTGGCCCATCATCTCCTGTGTGGTGTAACCGAAGATCCGCTCCGCACCCCAGTTCCAGCTCGTCACCCGGCCCTGCATGGTCACGCTCACAATCGCGTCTTCCGAAGAGTTCACGATCGACGAGAGCAGCTGCATGGATTCGTACTGCGCCATCGGAATGCAGACCTCGGCCGCTCCGCGACCGCCAGTTGGAAACGCTGTTCCATCAGTACACATAGCTCTCCAGCCTTCCCATTCATAGCGGCAACTACGGTCTCCCCGAATCGTTTGTAGAGCGAGAGAGGCTGCCATTTCAGGTGCAACTGACGGAGCCTGGCCGAGAGTGTCAGGAGGTTGTTCGGTACCAGCCGTCGCTTCCCGCGTCCTGCATGCGCCTTCGCCGCTTCGTCCGCTTGTGCGTTCATTCGCTGGCCAGCTTGCGCCTCAGCTGCGCCATCTCGGCCATGCTCTGCTCATAGTCGACCAGCGACGACACCATCGACGACAATTCACTGGCGGTCTCCGCATTCTTCTGCAGATATTGTCTGTAGGTATCCGACGGGGGCCGGTTCTTATTCTGATTCAGATAGTGGATGGCCGCCGTCGTGTTCTCCGATAACTCGCGGATCAGCGGCAGCATCTGTTCGACGGCTCGCTGCTGCATATCCGAACCTGACGTCTCTGTTTCGCTCAGTTTCCTGACGATCAGCGCCATATCGTCCACATGGCCCTGAATCTTGTGCAGCATCAGGTCGTGTGTCAGCCAGTTGGCATCGCTCACAATCAGCACCTGCATCTGGTCTGCGTCACTCGCCAGCTGGACTGCCTCATCCCGCGCATCCCACAGCAACTCGCTGAGCGATGCACTGCTCTCACGGGTAGCGGCGGACAACGAGGGCAGCGCCACCAGATACGCCAGGATGATAATTCGCCCAACCGGAAAACTCCTGCATGCGTGTCGAAGTCTCATGAGGAACCTCTCGTGCCCGATCATCGAACCTGAAACGTCTCCTCGCCCCGGCGCTCCCCGCGCGAGCCTGCGCCGGAGCAGGAGACTGTGAATCATGGCAGAAAGCCGTACGGGATTCCATTGGCTCGCCGCCTTCACCCCGATGACGGATCGCCCTTTGCCCGCTCCGTTTCAGACCAGGCTGATGTGGTTATCGACCGACGTAATCCCGGGAGCCAGCCATGCAACGCGCTCGGCTTCCTGCAGCTCCGCCCACGAGCGCACCTTGCCTCTGAGGATCGCCTTGCTGCCTTGTACCTCGACCGTGACGCGCTCCGCATCGATCTGCGCGTTGCGCACCAGCGCGTCCTCGATCTGCCTCTTCAAATCGGAAGGCGTAGCCCCCGGCTTTACCCTGATCAGGTTGCTGACGCCCTTGACGCCGAGAAGACGTCTTACCGCGCATTCGGCTTCCTGGCGCTCGTACTGCCACTCGACGTCGCCTTTGAGGGTCACCCAGCCGTTGTCCACCGTTACAAGAACCTTGCCCTGCGGAATCGTGGAATTCCAGTTCAGGGCATGAACTGCAGCCGCCGCGATATCCGAATCCGTGCGCCCTACGATCCAGTGCACCTGGATCTCGTTCGCCACGGCGATTACACCGTTGACGTGATGAGCGACTTCCTCGGCCCGCCACTTCTTGATATAGGTATCGACAGTTCCCGTCAGCGTAACCACGCCATCTTTCACGGCGACGCCGATTTCGGTCGCGGGAACACTCGGATCCCAGCGAAACTCAGCCATTACGTCCGCCTGAATCTCCTGGTCCGTATGTGTCAGTGTTGCTGTTGTCATGAAATTTCTCCTGACCCGCACGCGCCGTACAGCGTGCTGTGTTTGGTAATGTATGGGCGATCATAGTAAGCGCTGATGCCCCGTACAATTAGGCAGCTGCCGCGGTACAGCCTCGGTAACAAGTCTGTAGTCAGAGCCCTGCTCCCGGGAGAAGGGCGACTCCGACCATCGTCGTAGTCAGGCCCCGTCACGCTGCGCTGGCAATATCAAAGTGCACCAGTCCGCGCTGCACGGCGAGCCGAATTGCTTCCGTGCGGCCGCTGGCCTTCAGTTTTTCGAGGATGTGGGTCACGTGCACTTTGACCGTAGCCTCGCTGATATTCAGCGCCACTCCTATCTCCTTGTTGCTCTTGCCGTCGGTGATACCGACCAGCACTTCGCGCTCGCGTGTGGTGAGTTCGCGGTCCACAATGCGGCGTGCCAGCTGCGCTCCGACTGCGGAGGGAATCCACTGCCGCCCCGCGGCGACCGCGCAGATGCTCTGAATCAGTTCCTCCACCGGCGCATTCTTGAAGACGTATCCCTGGGCGCCCGCGCGCACCGCGCGATAGACATCCTCCGTGCTCTGGCAGGTCGTGAACATCACCAACCGCGCGTGCGGAACCTCCCGCAGAATCGCGGCCACGGCCTCGATCCCGCCGAGCAGCGGCATGCGCACTTCGAGGATGCCCACATCCGGCTTGGCCGCAAAGAATCGATCGACTGCCTCGCGGCCGTTGCGCGCCTCGCCGACGATTCTCAGCCGGTCATCGCTGGCGAGAAGAGCCGTCACGCCTGCCAGCACCACCGGATAAGGATCGGCTACCAGAATGTCGAGGGGTTTGCGGGGAAGGGGTTGTGCAGCCAGACCTGCAGTTCCCACGCCATCGCAGGGAACAGCATGCAGGTCGTCATCGATCTGCAGCTGACGCAGATCGCGCATCATCGGGGAAAGCACTCTTTCCCCGTTCGAGATGAGACTCGGAGCGTACTCGCTCATAAAAAATCTCCTTGCGGCAATCAGACCGTTCAAGGCTACCGGTCGTCGTTGAGGGTCGTGCAGGTAAGTCCGGGGACTCCTGCCAACCGGGGGGATACGTCTTCGAAGTTATCGAACAAACCTCCGCCTTACTATCCTCTAATAGTCAAAAGTAAGCCGGACGATCGGGGAACCGATCCGGAACTTAAGCACCGGCCTGCTGGTATTGCGGGGCATACGACCTTCCCTTTTGTCCTGCATCTCTGGTCGTTCTCTAGAATCAAACCTGGGCCGGACGTTCACCTCAGTCGCAATTTGGACTGGACACTCCGGACTGATCCGGCAGCCGCCTTCTCGACGGCTTTTGCAGCCGTGCAGTTCCACGAAGTCCCTGGCGATGGACAGCCCCAGCCCGGTTCCGCTGAACTCGCGCGTTGTTCCCCCCCCTGTGCCTGGCGGAAGCGTTCGAAGATCTTCCCGCGCATCGCCTGAGAAATCCCCGGTCCGCTGTCCTGCACGGCGAGAACGAAGCCTTCGTTTCTGACCCCGAGCGTGCACCGGATGCGTCCGCCGGGTGGCGTGAACTTGAAAGCATTGGAGAGCAGATTGAGCAGAACCCGTTCCAGCTTTTCTGCATCGATCTCCGCGCGAACAACTTCGGGAACGGAGATGACATACGAAATCGCCCGCTGCGGAGCCAAAGCATCAAAGTGCGCCGCCACGGTGCGCAAAAGGCGCGCGGGATCCACGTCGACGTAATCCGTCGTCATCCTGCCGGCATCGAGCTTTGCCAGATCGAGCAGGTCGTTGACGTGTTTGAGCAACGTTGCGGCGTTGTGCCGAATCACGCCCAGATCCCGTCGTTGCACCTCGGTCAGCTTCGCGCCGTCAGCGAGCATTGACTCGGCGGGTCCGAGGATGAGCGCCAGAGGCGTGCGCAGCTCATGGCTGACGTTCGCGAACAGATCGCTCTTCAGCTGGTCGAGGCGGCGGATCTGCTCGAGAAGCCGCTGGAGTTCCTCGTTCTTCCGCGCCAGTTCCGCTTCGGCGGCCTTCTTTTCCGTAATGTTGCGGCCTTCGGCCAGCAAGAATACAACCTTGCCGCGCTGATCGCGGACCGGCATCAGCGAAAAGTCGATAACGATCGTGTCTTCGCCCGCCGACCGTCCGTAGATCTCGATGTCGCAGCGGATGAACTCGCCGCGAGCCGCTCTCTCACACAGCTCGCGCGGTTTTTCCCTTGTTTCACTCGAGACCTGCCACCAGCGCGCTTCCCAGAAGGGCTTGCCCTGAATTTCGCTCAGCCGGCGTCCCGCACCTTCCAGTGCGGCCCGGTTGATCTCCAGGGTCATGCCGCCGGCGTCGAGCAGGCCGACGAACTGATACATCTCGTCGAGGATGACTCTGGCGAGTTTCTCGTGAAACGCCTGCGGCGTATCCCCCTGGGAAAGGACGACATCCCTTAGGTTCAGGACGGGACTGTCTGCAAAGAACTGTGCGCTTACGGCAGGCACGATCCCCTCCTCCGTAACTCATCGAATCGCCTGAATGACGTTCCGCGACGGGTGCTGCATTTCCATACCGCCCAAAGATGCGCGATGAACCGGTGATTAAAATCGCCGTGCAATTGAAGCCGTTGCAGAGAGAGGTCAGCGTCGCCGCTCGAAGCGGAGGAGACAGCCGGCGGAAAGCGAGGGCAGGGAAGACCGCTTCTGGCAATTGGACGGTACGTTCTGCGGATTCGACGACCGGTGGAAACCGCTCTTACCCGCGGGTATTGGCTTGCTTGATGAAATGTCTTTGCACGGCAACTCATCCTTCCGTTTGAGCAATCTGCGCGCATCGTCGCAATCCTTTATGGTTATGCCCCGGCCAACTGCAATGCAGTTTGAACAGCTCGCAGAAGAATCTCGTCGCTGAACGGCTTTCCGAGAAAAGCGAGCGCGCCTCCCTGCATGGCCCGCGCTCGCGTCTCGGCATCGTCCCGAGCCGAAACAAAGATGATGGGAGGTCTTCGGTCGCCGGCAGCCAGCCGGCTCTGCAGCTCCAGCCCGCTCATCCCCGGCAGCCCCTGATCGAGGATCAGACAATCGCACCTGCGGCCGGATGGCGCGTCGAGAAACTCCTCCGCCGATGCATAACTCTGCGTATCCATACCGGCTACCTTGAACAAACGCCGAAGGGAACCGCGGACATCGCTTTCGTCGTCGACGATTGTTATCCGATGTTCCATCAAGCGACCTTCTGGGAAGATTACGTAATTACGTCAGTGTGTGTCTATTGGACCTTGGTCCTGGCGGCAGGTGATTGGAGAAAGGCGCTTTACCTTCGTGTCGAACGGGTCCGCGACATCTGGCTCTTCCATCTTCGGGAGCATCGCCAGACTCGATTGAGATCCCTGTCGAATCCTGCGTTCAGGCCACACACGGTGGATGCGGAGGTCGGAACGCTGCAGGTCGTGCCGACGATTCTGAGGGCGCTGGGGTTAGATCCGCAGGCGCTGGACGGCGTGCGGTGAGAAGGCACGGGAATACTGCCGGATGTGACTCTGAACTTCGGATGGTAGCAGTTCAAGACTGAATTGGACGCGCGCGGGTAGAAGGGCTTTCGCGCGTTTGCGTTAGAACGAGACGCCGCACTCCAGGTAAGTGCAAACGAATGTCCAGTGGGGAGATAAGCTGAGGTCTAATGGCGATCGGACTATGTGAGTTGAGACATTATTCGCGAACGCTGGGTTTCAGTTCGGTGCGCCACTGGACTTGGGAACCGCGCACACAGAAGTTCGAGCAGATCATGTGGATCAATCGCAAGCGGTCGAGGAGAGTGCTGATGAGGGGAGAGCCGAGCGCGACGGTGATGGCAGCGAGCCCGTAGGGGCGCCCATGGCCTCACGCTTCCATCCGAACGCGGCATGCAGCGGGTCGAGAAACAGGCTGAAAGTGTAGGGCACGATGGGAGCAAAGCTCACCATCACGCCGGTGAACGCGGCAGCCAGAACGCCCCATCCGGCGTAACGAATCGAGCCTTCGCCGGCTTGCCGAGCAGCGATGGTGCTCATCCGTGATCCAGGCGCCGAGCCATGGTGGCCAGGAGCTTCGGCCGCACCGCGGGTCGTGTCCACGGACATTCCGCAATGCAAATGCCGCAGGAAGCGGCTTCGGCAAAATAGGGGATGCATCTGTCGAAGTCCACATACCAGCGCTCGACTCCGCGCACCATCTGTTTCTGTGGCGTGATGGCGCCGGGTGGACAAGCCTGCGTGCAAACCTGGCAGGTCGCGCAGAATTCGTCGGCGCCGAAGCGCCGGGGCGCGGTGGGCACCAGCGGCATATCGGTGGTCACACCGGCGAGACGAACGCCGGAGCCGAATCGGGGGCTGATGAGCGATCCGTGTTTACCGAGTTCACCGAGGCCGGCGGCAATTGCCGGAGGAATCAGCAGCAGCGCCCCAGCCATCGGGCCAGGATAGGGATCGGCGTGGTATCCCTGCGAACGAATCCAGTTGGCCAGAGCGTAAGACGAGCGCGTCCCTTTGGCATACTGATTGCCGACGTCGCACACCCCCATACCGTTGGTCTCGTCGGAGGGAACTTCGCGCAGCCGTTCATAATCGTGTGCAAGGGCAAGGATCACGACCCACGGATGCTCGATGGTGTAGCCCTCAAAGACATAGAACGGATTCATGGCTGCGATGCCGACATCGTCGGACTCGTGAGCCAACGCGAAGTTCTTCGCCTCGCCGGTCAGGTTCTGTGCCGAAGCGTCGTTGCGCGTCGGCGCGACGGGAAGCAATTCGGGGCGGGAGTACGCGGCCTCGAATGCTTCTGTCGAACCGGGGCACTTGCGGGAATTCTGCCGCGCAACAATTTGCAGGTCACTCCACGGATGCTGATCCGGCGGATGCCAGAAGAAAGGAGAAGGCCTGCGCGAGGAGACTTCGCCGACGCCGTTGATGGGATTACCGGAGACGCGCAGTAACGAGGCGATTTCGGGTTTTGGCTGCCAGGTCCCGCGTTTGGGACGCCGCGGATTGGAGGGTTCGGTCATGGTCAGCGTTAGATCCCCGCAGGCCAGGGCGAAGGAAGCCCAAAGGCATTCGCGATGCGGTTGAATGCCGCAAAGAGTGCGGCGATGTGTACAGCTTCGGCAACCTGCGCATCGCTCCAACCGGCCTGCATCGCTGCTTCAATATCGGAGCGTTGGATGGCCGACGCATTTGCATTCACCTTGCCGGCGATTCGCAGGAGGGCCCGCTCCCCTGCGCTGAGCAGTGGCGAATCGAGCTCGCCAGTTTGAATTGCGCAAAGGAGATCGGCCGAGCCGCCCTGCGAACGAAGAAAATATCCGTGGCTGTCGGCGCAGTACGGGCATAAGTTCTGTGCGGAGATAAATGTCGCGATCATCTCCTTCTGGCGGCGAGTCAGGAGTCCATCCACAAAGAGCAGATTTTCTGCAATCTCCAGCATGCCGCGGAGCAGCGGCGGGTGGGTAGCAAAGCACAGCAGGATGCCCGGCAAATCAGTCCGACCAAAGTGCGCACGGTACTGCTCGAACAACGCCCGGACTTCGGCGCTAGCAGGCTGCTGAAAAACTGACTTTTCGAAATGTTCTTTGCTCGGCGGAGGTGTTTCTGGTTCAGGGAGTTGGTTGGGGACTCAGGAATCGGTCAGTTCGGGCTATATATTCTCCCGGACTGGGCCCACGGAGTCCG
>DASXDF010000060.1:0-202121 GCA_036490815.1 Acidobacteriaceae bacterium | reverse complement strand
AAACGCCACTTGGCAAAACCAGCGTCGCGTAGCGAATCAGAACTCTGTCTCGGCAACGGGGATTTGGGCTCGCCTCCCGAGCGAAACGTAAAGCTGGCTTGACATTGCTCCTCACCCTTGCTAGTTTATGTCAAGCTGACTTTCCATTCGGCCTTCCTCAAATGGAGCCCACCGTCCACAACCGCGTTCGAGAACTCCGCCAGACCGTGAACTGGACCCAGGAGCACCTCGCTTCCCTCGTCGGAGTCTCCCGCCAAAGCATTAATTCGATCGAGCGCGACCGGTACATCCCTTCGCTCCCCCTGGCCCTCGTCCTCGCCCGCATCTTTCAGACCCCTCTTGAGCGAATCTTCGCTCTTGAACCTATTTCCCCAAACGAAACTGAAGCCCATTCCTCCTCGGAGATCCAGCAATGAAACTGCCTTTCGTGGGCGCCATTCCGGGCCCAAAAATCGACGAGCGCTTTCTCGACCACCGCCGCCGCTCGACCTCCCTCGGCGGCATCGCCGGCGCCGTCCTCGCCCTCGCTCTCTTCGAATATCACCTGATCCGTGAGCACATATATAGATGGGAGCTGTTTGCGGTCGGCGCCATTATGGTCATCGTTAAGCTCAGCGCCATGGCCTGGTACCACTTCACCGACTAACCGCCCGCACCTCAGCCAACAAAGCCTGAACCGCAAAATGACTGAAGGAGAACTTGTCATGTGCCTCTCGACCCTCGAATCCCGCGGCCGTCGTTCACGCATCCTGCTGAGCATCGGCATGTTCAGCATGGCCCTTGCCCTCGGACCCCGCGCACTGAACCTCACCTTCGGCCTTCCCGCGAAGCTGGTGGATTTCTTTGAGGGCCTCATGATGGGACTTTCCATCGCCTGCAATCTCGGCTCGCTGCTCATCGCCCGGCAACGCGGCGCG
Source organism: Acidobacteriaceae bacterium (assembly GCA_036490815.1). GTDB lineage: Bacteria > Acidobacteriota > Terriglobia > Terriglobales > Acidobacteriaceae > Palsa-343. The sequence goes on along the minus strand of DASXDF010000060.1, from coordinate 201,204 downwards.
CGCTCCCCACAACCCTGAGCAGAACGGACAGGCGTTTCGCTGTCTGCTGACTGCGATGTGCCGACCGCGATCCTCCATCCGCTATTCTGTTTCCCATGTTCGATCGCCGCGCGTTCCTCACCGTCACCGGCCGCTTCGGCCTCGCCTCCACTCTCTTCCCGGGCATCCTCTATACGCTCGCAACGCAGACCACCCCCGAGGCCCAGGCCCAGGAACCAGCGAACGCCGATCAAAAAACTCCCGAGCTGCCGAAGATCACCAACGAGATGATCGATCAGGCTGCCGCACTCGCCGGCATCACGATCGCTCCCGAATACAAAGCCGCCATGATCGATCACCTCGCGGAACAGCGCGGCGGCTACTTCGCCATTCGCAAGTTGAAGATCCCCAACTCGGTCGCGCCGGCGATTGTCTTCGATCCCCTGCCGCCAGGCGTCACCGTCAACACCCAGCGCGAAAAACCCGTCTACTCCACAGCTCCAGCCACCCTCACCGCTCCCGCCAATCTTGAAGACGTCGCATTCTTTTCCGCGATGGATCTGGCCGATCTCATCCGCCGTAAAAAAATCTCCTGCGCCAATCTCACAGACATGTATCTGGCGCGCCTCAAGCGCTACGATCCTGTCCTCCACTTCGGCATCACCCTCACCGACGACCGAGCCCACAACCAGGCGCGCGAGGCCGACGCCGACATCGCGAAGGGAAAATACCGCGGCCCGCTCCATGGACTTCCGTGGGGCGCGAAAGACCTGCTCGCCGTGAAGGGCTATCCCACCACCTGGGGCGCGGGCGGTTTCGAGCATCAATCCATCGATGAAGACGCCACCGTTGTCCAGCGTCTCGATGCAGCCGGCGCCGTCCTCATCGCCAAGCTCACCCTCGGCGCTCTTGCCATGGGCGATGTCTGGTACGGCGGACGCACGCGGAATCCCTGGAATCCTAAACAGGGTTCCAGCGGTTCTTCTGCGGGACCCGCATCGGCGACCTCCGCCGGCTGCGTCGCGTTCTCCATCGGATCGGAAACCCTCGGCTCCATCTCCTCTCCCTCGACCCGCTGTGGAGTCACCGGCCTCCGCCCCACCTTCGGCTTCGTTCCGCGCACCGGCGCCATGGCACTGAGCTGGACCATGGATAAGCTCGGCCCCATCTGCCGCGCCGTTGAAGACTGCGCCGCTGTTCTCGAGGCCATCCACGGTCCCGATAGCCAGGATCTCTCCGTCCGCGACGCCGCCTTCAACTGGAACGCCGACCTCGACTGGAAATCGCTCCGCATCGGCTACATCAAAGACAGCTTCGACGCCGACCCGGCTGAGCAGCCGGAAAAGGCCGCCGCAACCACCGAGACCGACGAAGAGAAGAAGCAGCGCGAGCATCGTGCCCGCGAAGCCGCAGCCTACCGCGCCCGCCGCGCTTACGACCGCAAGTATGACCTCGCCGCTCTCGACAAACTTCATGCGATGGGCGTCGACCTCATTCCTCTTGAGCTGCCCAAGCTGCCGTGGGGTGCGATGGTGTCAGGCCTCGAGGCGGAAGCCGCTGCAGCCTTCGACGATCTCACCCTCTCCGGACGCGACAAGCTGCTCACCGCGCAGGGTCCTCAGGATTGGCCCAACAATTTCCGCGTCGCTCGCTTCTACCCCGCGGTCGAATACATCCAGGCCAATCGCGCTCGCTCCCTCGCCATTCGCGAAGTCTCAAAACTCTTCGAACAGGCCGATGTCATCGTCGCCGCCACTAACAGTGCGCAGCTCACCGTCACCAATCTCACCGGTCACCCAGCGTGCATCGTGCCCAATGGCCTGCGCGGCAACGACGCCCCCGCGCCACCGGCCGTTGACAACGACAACGACGACCAGATCGGCGGCCCGGGCACCCCGGTCAGCATCACCTTCCTCGCCGGCCATTATCAGGACGCGAAGCTCTGCGCCTTCGCCCGCGCTTACCAAAAGGCCACCGGCTTCGAAAAACTTCATCCCAAACTGAGTTAGAGATTCCGAGGAGCCCAGGCTCAGGCTCTGACCGAGCCTGAGCAAGCACCATCCGGCCTCACGAAATTAAGTGCCATCCGTCCATCCACAGAAGACATACCATCCGCCAACCGAGGAACTCGTGACCACCGAAATGGACAAAACCCTCTCCCCTGACGAGCGGGAGATTCGAGGGCTCCTCGATCATTGGGCCAAAGCGGTTCGGGAGAAGGACATCTCCGCAATCTGCGCAGCCCATGACCCCGCCATCCTGATGTTCGATGTCCCTCCTCCACTGCTCACGTGGGGCCTGGAGGCCTACAGGGAAACCTGGGAGAGATTCTTCTCCTGGTCCGAAGAGCCTGTGCGCTTTGAATGTCACGACATCGCCGTCACCGTCGGAGGCGACGTCGCCTTCGCTTCCGCTATCGGACGATGCGCCGGAATCGACCCGAAGGGCAAGCGCGAAGAACTGGAATTCCGATTAACGGTGGGCTATCGGAAGATCGACGGTTCGTGGCGCGTGACTCATGAGCACCATTCCCTGCCCGCCGTATAGAGGGCGTCTCTTTCTGCTCGGCGCAGCTACAGGCCGCTTTTCCGCAGTGGCTCTCCATTTCCGGATAAATCAGGTTGCATTCCTCAGTTAATTCGTTGTTCCTGGATCCCTGCCCGGTCGCCGGCCGCCTGTTGAATTTGTCCCTTTTTAGAAATCCGTTCACAATTTGTTAACCATTTAGTAATATTCGCCATAGACAGTAGGAACAGCACGGCCCCAGCCACCGGGCCAACCTTGTCTCCAGATTTCTTCCGACAAAATCCCTTTCTGCTCAACCCCGAAAAGAGGATTGCGCCATGTCTATGCTGTCTTCCCGAGTTGCTTCCCTCCTTCTGCTGCTTACCGCAGTGCCCCTCGCCCTTGCCCAGATCAATACCGCCAGCCTTTCCGGACTGGCAACCGATCCCAGTGGCGCCGCACTTCCTAAAGTCAGTGTGACTCTGACCGACGAGTCCAACGGCTATTCGCGGACCGTTCAGACTGATTCAGCCGGTGCTTACTCCATGCAGGACGTCCCGATTGGGACCTATTCCGTCGCCGTCGGCGACGCGGGCTTTGAGTCAATCACCGAGAAGATTGTTTTGACCGTCGGTCAGCGCGCCCGCGAAGACTTCCATCTTCAGGTGGGCTCCACCCAGCAAACCGTCGAGGTCCTCTCCGCAGCGCCGCTGCTTTCGCCCGACGACGCTTCCATCAGCGAAGAAATCGGCCCCACCACCATCGAGCAGACTCCGCTGGCTCTGCGCAACTGGGATGACCTCCTCCGCGTGGTTCCCGGAGTGCAGATCGCCCGGTTCACCCAGCAGAGCGGCGCAACCTCGGCAGGCCGCGTCGGCGACTTCAATGTCAACGGTATCCACTCCCTGCAGAACGACTTCATCCTCGACGGGATCGACAACAATACGTTTTCAGAAAATGTGCAGGAACTCAGCACCGAGTCAGCCCATCCCTCTCTCGATACCATTGCCGAGTTCAACGTGATCACCAACCCCTACTCGGCCGAGTATGGACGCAGCCCTGGTGGCGTAGTCTCGGTCAACACCAAAAGCGGCGCGAATCAGTTTCACGGACTCGGCTACGAGTACGTTCGCAACAATTACTTCGACTCGAACGATTTCTTTTCCGATCGCCACGGGCTGACCAAGCCGAAATATAACCAGAACCAGTTCGGCGCCAACGTCGGCGGCCCCATCGTGAAGAATCATCTCTTCTTCTTCTTCGACTACGAGGGAACGCGCATCAAGCAGGGTGTGCTGCGTACCTCCACGGTGCCGCTTCCAAACGAGCGCATCGGCGACTTCAGCCCCGCGACGGCAGCAGCGGTCGGCGTGAAATATCCAACCATCTACGACCCCACCACCTGCCAGCCAGCGTTCTCCGGCAGCAACTGCCAGCCATTCACCAACAATTCTGTCCCGATGGGCAGCCTCGATCCCACAATGCAGAAGCTGATGGCACTGTTTCCCCTGCCCAACACCACCACCGCAGGCAGTCCTCCCGACCTGAACAACTACATCCGCAACGCGCCCCTTACCGACTTCGAAGATAATTACGACGCACGCGCGGACTGGCACGCATCATCCTCGGATACGGTCTTCGTGCGCTACAACTACTCCTCGCGGCAGCGCGACATACCCGGCTATCTCGGCGGAGTTGCCGATGGCAGCTCCACCTCAGCCTGGGGCAATCAAACGCTGAAGGCCTACAGCACCGTACTGGGCTGGACACACATCCTCAATCAGAAAATGGTGAACGAATTCCGCTTTGGATGGGTGCGCGATTTCTCCTTCGCCGAGCAACAGCCCTTCTCGCTCGGCCAGATGGCGGGCGACTTCGTTCCCGGCATTCCGGACAATCCTGCTATTGGCGGCGGCATTCCGCTCACCAGCTTTTCGAACTTCGCCTTCGAGGGCTCGCCGGATTTCCTCCCCAAGCAACAGGTTCCCATGCAGTACCAGTACAACGACACGCTCTCGACGGTCCTCGGCCGCCACACCCTCAAATACGGCGTGAGTCTCTACCTGCCCATGCGTAACCTTTTTCAGGATGAGCCCAGTACCCGCGGCGATCTCAGCTACACCGGCGTCTTCACCTGCCAGCACAGCGCTCCGGGCAAATGCGTTTCCGGCACCGGCTTCTCCTATGCCGACGGCCTGCTCGGCTACACGCAGACCACCTCGCTGACCAACGTCTTCTTCGTCGATCAGCGTTTGTGGATGGCCTCCGGCTTTATCGAAGACGACTGGAAGGCAACGCCAAAACTGACGCTGAACCTGGGCATGCGCTACGACTTTGCCACCCCCGCTACCGAAGGCCAGAACCGTATGGCAGACTTCAATCCCGCTACAGGTTCGCTGGTGTTCGCCAGCAGCGGATCACTGCAGAATCGGACCATCGTTCAACCCAACACCACCAACTTCGGACCGCGTTTTGGTTTCGCATACTCCCCCGATGAAAAGACCGTCTTCCGCGGCGGCTACGGCATCTACTACACACTGTTCGAGCGCATCGGCAGCGAAGATGAACTGGGTGAGAATCCGCCCTTCCTCATCAACAAGCAACTGGTCAGCAACACCGCTCCTGTACTCAACCCTTCAACCGGCTTCCCGTCGAATTTTCTCGACCCCAGCACGGTCGACTTCACCAACCTCACCGCATTTCACATCCGCTCCATTCCGGTTTCCGATCCCGAGCCCTACGTGCAGCAGTGGAGCGCGGGCATCCAGCGTCTTATCGGATCGGCGTGGGCTGCGGAAGTCGACTACGTCGGCACAAAATCCACGCATCTCGACGTCATTCGCAACTACAACCAACCGCTCATCGCGGGCGGCGTCAGCACCGGCGTCGTTCCCTATCCCAATTTCGGGCAAATCGAGTGGACCTCGCCGATCGCCGCCGGCAACTACGGCGGCCTCCAGGCCAGCCTCACCCGCCGCATGACCAATGGTCTCGAGCTGCGCGCGGCCTTCACGCATTCGCGCAGTCTCGACAACACGCCGGAAGAACTGGAAAGCAACTCCGGCGATGCCCCGGACGGCCGTAACTATGGCGCGTGGTATGGTCCCAGCGACTTCGACATCCCCAACCGAGTGGCTGTGAGCTACGTTTACGATCTGCCCTTCGGCCGCGGCCAGACGATGCTCCAACACGGTCCACTTGCGTGGATCCTCGGCAACTGGGAAACCTCCGGGGTCTACACCTATTACAGTGGCCATCCGTTCCAGGTCAATGAGAACGACGGCAACCACAACTCGGTGCTCGACCCTTACGGCTACACCACCGCGACTCCGAACCTGATCGGAAAGCCCCATACTGTGGGTGATCCCGACTGCTGGTTCTATGCCGGCAAAGATTCCGCCTGCGCTCTGCACGCTCCATCGTCATATAGCGACGCGTATACGACGACCGCTGTAGGCGCCATCGGCAACGTGGGCCGTAATACGCTGCGCGGTCCGCATATCGACGTCTTCGATGCCGCCCTGCTGCGCAATTTCCCCATCACGGAGGGATGGAATATTCAGGCGCGCTGGGAAGGCTTCAACGTGACGAATACGCCGGAGTTCGGTCAGCCCAACGGCAACATCACCAGCGGCAGCGTAGGCAGCATCACCACTCTGGCAGGCGATCCGCGCGTCATGCAGTTTGCGTTGCGGGTTTCCTTCTAGCGGCGACAGGCATCATCGAGACGCAGCAGCCGGAAGAGTACAGCCCTCGGGCTGCTGCAGGTATTCGAAGACGAACGCGCCGCCCTCCGTCGCACTCCATGCCGTGATAACCTTAAACGGTCCCGTCAGCCCCTTCCCGGGCCCACCTCGGGGCGCATAACTCAGCGGTAGAGTGCCACCTTCACACGGTGGAAGTCGTAGGTTCGAATCCTGCTGCGCCCACCATGCAAATCACTGAATCAGCGTCGTCAGCTGGCGAATCAGCCTTGCCGACATGGCGAACTCGTCGCCATGCGTCACCAGTTGGCCCGCCCTTTCGACCGCTGCCCGCTGATGATCCGGTGTCGGCTGCGTGTAGATGTTCATCGTCGTTCCGATGTCGGGATGCCCCAGCTGCGCTTGAGCATCCCATGGGGAAGCTCCCGCCTGTGACAGAAGGGTGGCATGAGTCCGCCGGAGGCTCAACGAGGCGGGGCAGAGTTTTAAGACAGAAATACGCTTGATCTGCAGCAGATAGCCCCCGGATGCAATTATGACTTAGGTGCTTCTTCACTCCCTCCATAACGGAGGTCGGCCGGAATCACCGGCAAGGTGATACAGGAAGGATGCTCACGGTCGTGGATGATGGTTTGAGTAGCCTTTCGCCATCTTGAGCTGGCACCGAACGGAGCGCCCGTATTGGGATTGGGCGCAAACTGCGGATAGTCACTCGATGAGATTTCGACCCTGATTCTGTGACCGGGCAAAAACAGATTGCTGGTCGGCCACACGTGAATTGTGTATTTGTAGATCTCCTCAGGATGGATCAGGGTGGGCTGGGAAAGCGACTGGCGGAAACGCGCAACCTGAATCCCATTGGCCAGATTGATCGCCGTCCCGTCCGGAAAGACGTCCACAAGCTTCGCGGTAAAGTCGGTGTCCGGCGCCGTCGACTTCGCGTAGAGGGTCACCGTAATGGGACCGGTCACGTCCAGCGGTTTCGTCAAAGGCGTGCTCGAGTAGACAAGGATGTCGCTGCGCTGCTCGATCGCCGACTGGTCGAACTGCCCCTGGGGGCCCGTGGTCCAGGAACAGCAGGAATGCCCGCCAGTGCTCGGAACCGGATTGGATGGATTGTAAACAAACTCGTCGGAAGCGGCCGAAGTGGCAGACGGGGCGGTGCTGCCCGGCGCGGTCTCGCTCAGCGTGCCGTCTCCCATGATCGAAGCCCCGTGGCCGCTGCTGGCGAAGTACCACGGCTGGTACTGCGTGCCGGGGACAGGCCAGTCGCTGGCCGTGTGCCAGCGATTCTCGCCCATCTCGAAGTAGTCGACGCGCGGCCCGGTGGCCACGCCGTTGTCCTCGCCTTTGAGGAAGTGATCGAACCAGGCGAGCATCAGTTCGTTCACCGGGCTGTCCGCGACCGGGCCGAGCGCCTTCAGGCGAGGGCTCACCGGACTGGTCGCCCGGCCCCACGCAACGTGCCCCCACGGGCCGATCACGATCCGCTGATTCGTTCTCGCAGCCTCGGTTCCACCGTTGCGGCGCATGCCGTTAAAGTTCGCCAGCGCGCCGTTCACAAAGGCGTCGTACCAGCCGTCGAAGGCCAGCACGGGCACATCCACCTTGTCGTAGCGCGACTGGATGCTGAACTGCTTCCAGTAAGCATCGTCAGTGGAATGTCGAATGGAGTCGAAAAAGTAAGGAGCAATCGCAGAATCGTCAGGATGGAAAGGCGGGAACCGATCGTAGGGTGTGAAGTGCATCCACTTCGCCAGGTCTTTGGAGTCGTTATGCAGGGCAGCCGCCAGCTTGCTGTCGCCGCGATTCAGAGCGGCGGAGTGCACAATCGTCTCCATCATCCAGCCTTCGATAAAGGCCAGACGAAAGGCTCCATCTTCATATGTCCATCCGTCGTAGTAATCCGACGCCGTGTTCGATGGAACGATCGTCTTCAGCGCGGGAGGCGTTGTCGTGGCGGCCAGCCATTGCGTGGCTCCCACATAGGACGAGCCGTACATGCCGACCCGGCCGTCGGCTCCAGGCAGATGAGCGGCCCATTGCACGGAGTCGTAACCGTCGTCGCGGTCATGAGCGTACTCATAAAAGGTTCCCTTCGAAGCGTATTGTCCGCGAATATCCTGGATCACCACGAGATAGCAGTGCGAAGCAAACCAGGCCGGTGTCTGGAAGCGCGAGGGCTGCACCTGCGCAGCCTCTTTGTTGTATTGCGTGCGCATCAGAATCACCGGGACCGAAGCCGTTGTCACCGGCCGATACACGTCTGCGTACAGGACAACTCCGTCCCTCATCCTCGCCGGCACATTGGCTTCTTTCGTCACCCGGCACGGCCCCTCGCCTCCGGCCGGAGGCCACGCCTGCGCAAACAGCGGCGAGCTGCCAAGGAGTGCGACGGCAAGAGAAGCGACGATCGCAAAGCGGAGCCGCAGACGAGCGGCCGACCATCGATTCCGGGCGTTCCCGGCATACTCCATAACCAACGCATCCCCCGCAATTGGAGTTGGCAGCACGCCTCGTTACCAGGCGATCTGCTCGGGGAAGTACTCGGAAACCAGATCCTCGTAGTAAGGCCGCAATTCCTTTACGTCGGGTTTGGCCGATCCCTTGGAATACAGATCGTAGGGGTTGAACTTGCGCACCCATTCGAACATGGCCACATCGTGATCGGACATCAGATGCCGATAAGCTCCATGCCGGTGCGCGGGATAGAAGGAGTGGTAGCGGAGCATGTATTGCGCGGGTTCGGGCAGATAGTCCCGCGTCACGCGATAGATGTATTCGTCGTGCCCCCAGGACATGTGGACGTTGCTGAGACCGCAGTGCGGCTCATAGATCCCGTTCGCCGTCTGATACTCAGGGACCTTCGAGTCGGGATTCAGCCCGAAGTATTCCGGGAAGACGATATCGTCCGACCACGCGCAGCCTACCGGAAACGTATCGCCCACCACCGCCCACTGCGGTTCACCGTAGAGACAGAGCACCTTGCCCAGATCGTGGATAAACCCGGCCAGCACCATCCAGCGCGGATGTCCGTCGCGGCGGATCGCCTCCGAGGTTTGCAGCAGGTGTTCGGTCTGGGAAAGATCCGTATCAGGATCGCTGTCGTCCACCAGGGTGTTCAGGTAGTCGGCGGCTTCCCAAATGCCTCGCGTCCCGCGAGAGAGTGCGCCGTATTCGCGCTCTTTGCCGAGCACGAACTCCAGAGTCTGACCGGCGTGATTCAAGCGATAGAACTCCGCAATGGGCGTGTTGGCCTCGTACTTGCGGAAGTCGGTCTGTTCCCTGCCTTCGCGATAGCGGCCGGCAACGAAGTCGTCCCACTCATCCACGTGCCTGAGGGGTTGCTGGGGAAAATCGTGTGTGGCGGCCATAGGTCCTCCTCTGAATTGGATTTTACGTTACCGGTAAAGTTAGCTGCACGCGGCCGAATTTCAGCAAATCCGTCAGGCCTTCCCACGGTCGAAAGCGGCCGCCGTCACGACGGGGGCCAGTTCAGGGCGCGCAGCAGCCCTTCGGATGGCTCCCACTCGCCGATGGCGGGATTGAGCAGCATTGCCTTGCGCGCCAGAGCGGTGGATCCCGCCACCGCGGCTTCGATCGTGGCTCGCTCGTATTCCTTCATCTGCAGAACCAGCCCGCGCACAGCCGCCGGCAGCGCTCCACACGGCTCCGGAAGGATACAGTCGTTGGCAATCCTGCACGGCACCTCAACCACGTCGTTGGACTCGATGCCCTCGATGGCTCCCTGATTGCGCACGTTGACGATGACTCGCCGGCTCTGCCGCCCACGCAAAGCGCGCATCACGTCCAGCGCGATCCTGTGGTATCCATTGGCGGCCCGGAACGGGTCCTCGTCGGCACCTGCCGTGGAGTGCAGTTCCTGCTGGCCGGTAGCCTCCAGCAGCATGTAGGTCCCCGAACGCGCGTTGAGATAGTCGATGTACGCGCGAACCGCGCCCGGCCCATCACCGGCGCTCAGCAGGCTCCCCAGCCGGCGGAACAGCTCAAGGTTCAGCCGCTCCACTTCAGCCCCGCGGGTGCTGCCGCGGGATCGCTGATTGGCCAATGCCCTGCGGCGCGAATAGTAGAAGTAAAGGTATTCGGTGGGAATCAGGCCGAGGGCGCGAATCAGCTGATGATCGAACAGGGGAGCGGAATAGAGCTGCGTCAGCAGCGCATCGTCGCTCAGAACGCGGTCGGTTACGTCGTCGTCGCGCAGTTCGATTTTGCGAACCCAGCCCAGATGATTCAGACCCAGGTATTCGCAGCGAACCTCGGATTCCGCGCCCAGCACGGATGCGATGCGATGCAGCATCTCCGAGGGGGTGTCGCAGATTCCCACCACTCGCGCGTCGGTGTGGTGCATCACCGCCTGGGTGACCAGACCGGCCGGATTGGTGAAATTGATGAGCCACGCCCGCGGCGCAAACTTGTGCACAATCTGCGCCTGCTCGATCGCGACCGGTACCGTCCGCAGCGCCATCGCCATGCCCGCCGGCCCCGTCGTCTCCTGCCCTGGATATCCGTGCTCGATGGCAGCCCGCTCATCGTGGGTGCGTCCGGCAACGCCGCCCACGCGGATGCTGCTCAGCACAAAATCGGCTCCTTCCACTGCATCTTCAATGCGCGAGCTCTCCCGCACGCGCAACGTCCCTCCTTCGCGCTCGACGACGGCCCGCCCCATGGCCGCCATCATCTTCGCCCGCTCCGAATCCACGTCGTACAGAACCACCTCGTCGATGCCAAGTTCGCGGGCGGACTCATTGATGCCGAAAATGACCAGCGGCGTCCGGACTCCGCCACCGCCGATGCAGCCTACCTTACCCATAAGTCTCCTCGTAACAACGGGCGAAATCCTTGCGGCCGGGTAGCCCATTCAGCGCGCCGGCGGCTCGCGTGGAAAGACTGCCGCAGATGCATCCGCGGCGGAGACACTCCTCGCTGCTTTCGCGATCCAGCAGTCCGTCGATGAACCCTGCGTCGAACGCATCGCCCGCCCCGGTTGTATCGATGGTTTCCACGCTGCAGGCCGGCACGCGCACCTCTGTGGCGCCATCCCACATCACCGCGCCCTGCCGGCCCAGCTTCACCACCCCGCACGGAAAGTTGTGCGTCTGCGCGAAGCGGAGATAGTCATACGCATCCCCGCCGGCCAGAATGTTAGCCTCGCGCTCGTTCGGCAGCAGGGTAAGGCGCGCGCAGGTTGCCTGGTTTGCAGGATCCAGCAGCCATTGCGGCTGGTGGCCAACGTCCAGAGATGCGGTACAGTTCTCTTCGTCCGCGCGATCGAGAAGGGACGCTGCCAGCCGGGATGCGACGGGAAAGGCCAGGTGCACGTGCCGTGCCTTGCGCACGCTCTCCAGCATGGCCGCGGCGGCCCACGACTCCTGCAGCTGGGCATTCACGCCGACATAGGTGAAAAGCGAACGCTCCACGCGCCCGGAGATGCTGACTGTCACGCCGGTTCCCAGATCCCCGCTGAGCAGTCCGCCGGTTTCCACTCCAAACTGCGCCAGCCGTTGCACCACCCAGGACATCTCCTGCCGGCCCACCAGGCCGACCAGGATTACCGAGCGTCCCAGTTGTCCGAGAGCGCAGGCCGTGATCGCCGCCCCGCCCCCCAGTTCCTTCACATACTCCCGCGTGAACACTTCCTCGCCAGGTTGTGGCCACCGGGAAAAGCCGGTGAAGACATGGTCCACATAAATCTCTCCTATTACAGCAACGTCGTAGGTTTTCATAACGCTCGAAATGGCCAGCTCCGTTCATGCTGCGCCTTGAGAAAGTAAATCCCGGTTCCGGCCACCACCATCGTCATGCCGATGCCCACGTAGCGCCACCCGCTGCTGAGCGCGATGTAGATCCATCCCAGCAGGGCAATGATTGCGGGCAGCGGATAAAGCGGCATGCGGTAGGTGTCGCGATTCAGGCCGCGCCTGCGCAGCAGCTGCACCGCGACGCATTGGGCCGCAAACTGGAAAATGGCCTGAACCACGATCAGCACCTTGATCAGTTCGGCCAGTGAGAAGAGGGAAGCAATCGCCGAGGCGGCGCCCATAAACAGCAGGGACACTGTGGGGAACTTCCCCGTCTTGTGCAGCCTGGCAAACGGCCTGAAGAAGCTGCCCTCCACAGCGGCCGCCCACGGGATGCGGGAGTAGCCGAGCATATTGGCAAAGACCGCGCCGAAGCTGACCACCAGCACCAGCACGGAGATCAGCACCCCGGCCCAGTGCCCGTAAAGCAGCTGCATGAAATCCGCAACCACCGCGTGAGAGTGCTGTGCAATCCGCCAGTCGAGCGAGCCGATGATGGAGACATTCATCAGCAGGTAGAGCCCGGCCACCAGCAGAATCGAAAAAATAACGGCGCGCGGAATGTTCCTGCGTGGATTCTCGATCTCTCCGCCCAGCAGGCAGACGTTGTTGTAGCCGCCGTAGTCATACACCGCGATCAGCGTCGTGGCTCCAAGACCAGCCCAAAACGAACCCGACATATGAAAAGCGCCGGGGGGGAAATGAAATGCCAGCGCCGGATGAAAATGCAGCGCGCCGCTGATCACGATCCAGCAGCAGGTAGCCATGACAACAACGGTGATGGCCACAGAGAGCCTATCGATGGAGCGGATATTGCGATAGAGCAGCCACGCATTCGCCAGGCAAACCAGAACCGCAACAAAAACCAGCGCGGGATGAGTGAGCCCGGGCGCGATAAAACTCATGTACTCGGAAAATCCGACGGCGCCGGAGGCAATCGAAAGGGGACCGGTCAGCAGCGTCTGCCACAGAAAGAGGAAGCTCATCAGCCGTCCTGGACCGTTCCTCCCGAAGGCTTCCAGCAGGTAGTAATACGGACCGCCTGAGTTGGGGAGTGCCGCGCCAAGCTCGGCCCAGACCAGGCCGTCACACAGGCACAACCCCGCTCCTAGTAGCCATCCCACCATGGCCTGCGGTCCGCCCATCGCCGCCAGCGCCAGAGGAATGGTGAGGAAGGGGCCAACACCCACCATGTTCAGAATGTTGGTGGAAATCGCTCCCCATGGGCCCAGGCCCCGCTCGAGCGAGGCCCGAGGCGCGGCGCGTTGCCCGGGAAGCGAATCGGATCTCACGCTGTTCAAGGCAACGGGCTCAGAAGAGACTTCTGCACGGCAGCGCTATCAGGGCCGGCATTGGTTCCGTTTGGCCCGCGGGCATGAAAATCCGGGTTCTTCTTGAGACTGAGCAGATTGGCAAATAGCCGGTAGGCTCCCGGGACCCCCAGCGGCAATTCGCGATAGAACGCGTAAGCCGTATACACCCACACGCCGGTGCCATAGCGCGCAATAACCATCCCGCCTTCCTGCGGACTCTGGCCGGGATCATGGGTTTCCAGCAGCGGCAGGTAGTGCGAATCCCAACTCTGCAGAAACTTCGAGCCGCGCTCCTCGATCCATCCGTCGAAATCCTTCGCGGTAATGACATTCGGCCAGCGCAGGGCGGCATTCTGCGGATCGAGGATCTTCACCACCGAATGCTCGTCCGTCACCTCCTCGGGATCGGAGGTCATGACATAAGGATACGGCCCGAAGTTATGGTCGAATTCCGGCGTCTGATACTGAACGACGACGGCGCCGCCGTGCTTCACATAGTCGAGCAGCCGGCCGTTGTAAGTGCGCAGATCGTCACGCACGGCGTAAGCGCGAACGCCCACCAGGATCTCGTTGTACTTTGACAGATCGCCGCTGGCGAGTTCGTCCCTGGTGACGAAATGAACGTGGATCCCCAGATCCACCAGCGATTGCGGCACATCGTCGCCGCTGCCTTCGATGTACCCAATCTGCAGATCTGGCGCCACCTTCACATTCGCAGCCGAAATCTGATCGCTCGCATGGCTGTATTCGAAATACGGCCGCAGCCCTGGATAGCCAACCTGCACATACCCTTCGCGATATTCACGCCCGCCAATACTGGCAACCGCCTCGATCGGATAACTCCGCTCCTGCAGGTTCGCGGGAGTCACCTGGAAAGTGGCCACCTGCTCCTGCCCGTCCTGCGCAAACGAAAACGGCGCGCTGGCCGGCGCGGAGGTCCATCCTGTCGGCAGGCTGAGCCGAACGGCACCCTCGGCAACCCCCTTTACATTGCTGTGGATTTTGACGCTGATCGGAATCGATGCCGAATCGAGCGGAATTACGCCGTCACTTTGCGCCATACTCACCGAGATCGCAGGCCCGATCGGCATCGGATGGAATACTGTTCCCGCACCGGCCTCGCGTGCTACCACCTGCACCACTTCACCCAGATGAATTTGCACGCCGCTGTAGCTGGCCGTTACATCGGCTCGCACCGGATACGGCGCCAGCGGCAGGTTCCGGTATTGCGACTGACGCACATCGTAGTAGGGCTGTTCCAGCCCGGGCCGATCGAAGTAGGGCTGCGTGGAAGCCGCATTGTCGGCAAGATGCACGTTGAAGCGCGCGTCGAGCACGCTTTCGCCTTTGAGGGCGCCTGAGGTGGCGCCGTCCGCCGTGGCCGACGATCCGTCCTCCTGCTCAAACTGCAGCGCGACTTTGTCGATCTGAACAGGTACCGGGCCGGAATCGGCGACAAGCACCTTCACCGGGAATTGCTGTCCTGGAATCGCCATCTGAAATGTGGGCATGTCCCCGAAGAAGCGAGCGAAGGGCCCGGTGGGTGGATGGTCCGGAGTTACGTTGGCATCGACAGAAAGGCCAAGTGCCAGCGCAAGGGCGTCGTTGAACTGCCCCTGCTTCGTTTTCAGCTCGTGCAGGACGTCGTATTTTGCGTCCTCACTGAGAGAGCTCGCTTTGACCTGGTCCATCAGCCGATTCGTTAGCTCGAGACCCTGTGCGAGGGTCGGCGCGATCCCCGATGGATCCGTTGCGAAGTACTGTCTCGTCGCCTGCGCCACCAGGCTATTCATCTTCTGCAACCCTTCGGAGAGGAATCCGTGCTCCTGGTTTCCGGCGAGGTCAGCGATACCGGCCAGCGAAATATCGATGCCCTGAAAGAAAGAGTCTTCCTCCTCCGGAGACTGCAGCCGCGAACCAAAGCGGTGATAGGCAGACTCCTCGGGTCCAGCCAGGGGAACATCGCCGCCGCCATTCTGCGACTTTTGGAATCCGAGGCCGGTCCTCGAAATCTGCTGCGCGCTCAGCCCGTTCATGCTGCTGTAGGCGCCCACGGGAATATTCACCGTCGCGCTCACTGCTCCCGGCTCGAACTTCCCGCTAATGTAGTTCTGCACCCCAGCCGGCATCCAGTGGTGCGTCGCATAGTCGTAGAGCCCTTTGGGCGAGACCATCCCCTTCTCCAGCGAGAACGGGACGCGGGCATATTCCTTCAGCGGGTTCCAGGGCCGGAGACCTGCGCGGATCTGATCGGGAAAGACATTCGGATCGCCCGCCGCCAGGAAGACTTTCTGCGCAAACATTCCGGCGGCGGCGTGGTTCCCGTGGCCGTCCGAAGGACCTCCGACGAAGACCGACGTCACAACCAGAGGCCGGGTCATGCGGACGACCCGCACCACGTCATACAACAGGCGGTCCGAGCCCCACTTATCCAGCGCCTCCTGCAGAGTCTTCGAAAACCCATAATCGGCGGCAATCGAAAAGTACTGCGTCGCGCAGTAATAGCGGTCGGCCTGCAGCAGTTCCTCGGTGCGAACCAGGCCCAGCGAGTCCCAGAAGTCCGATGACATTTCGTTAGCCCCGCCTTCGCCGCGATTCAGCGTGAGCAGGTCGACGCGCGCTCCTGCCAGCCGCGATTCGTAGGCCAGCATCGCACCGTCTTCATCGTCGGGATGGGCGGTCACCATTAGCAGGCTGGCTCGCGTGTGAAGCTTCCGCAAAGCGACTTCGAGCGCGGCTGCACCGCGATTCTCGGCGATCGGCCGGGCATCCTGGCGCGCCGGACCCTCCGCCAGGCACGGAGACTGCGCATTCGCAGCGGCTGGCAACAACAGAAAACAGGCGGGCAGAAACGCGAGCCAGTTGCGGCAGTTGAGCAATCTCATCGTCGGTACTACCTCCCCGATGTTGGGCAGCATGCTCCGGCCGATCCGCTCGGCGCGCTGCGTGGCTTGATTCAGGCGGGCCGCACCGAAAGCCGCGCACCCACCTGCGGGTGTTCACGTCAGAAATAGAACTTCCCAACCAGCTGCAGTACCCGGGGATTCGTGGTAGTCGCTGTGCTCTTGCCGAAGGCGCCAGGAGCGGAAATGTCTCCCGAGGGATTGGCAAAGCTCGGATGGTTGAAGGCGTTGAAGAACTCGCCGCGAAATTCAAGACGGCGCGTTTCTCCCAGAGGGAAGCTCTTGAACAGGCTCAGATCTTCCTCCTCAATGCCCGGGCCATGCCAGGCGCGCGGCCGGCATGTGCCGAAGGTCCCCACGCCGGGCTGCGCAAACCCCGAGAGGCTGATGTAGGAACCCGGAGCGTTGCTGCCCGCAAATTGCTTAGGGTCCTGCGAGGCGCCCGTCCAGGGATCGCCCACGCAGTTGGCGTAGAACGCGTGGTTCGAGCCCGTATCGCTGACATCCGGCGCCGTAACGTCGAACGGAATTCCCGTCTGCAGGCTGACGATTGCATTAGCCTGCCAGCCGCCCAGCAGTTTAGCCGCCACGGAGTCGTTGTTGAGCGTCAGCCCACCCTTGCCTACCGGCAGTTGCCAGGTCGCTCCACCCACAAAACGGTGCCGCACATCCTGAGCCGAGTTGCTCATTTCGTGCCCGTAGTCGTAGGCATTTTGTGGTGTCGACCCGCCGGTGAGGTTATCTACGAAGTCCGCCATGTTATGCGACCAGGTGTAGCTGAACTGATACATCAGGCCATGGCTGAAGTCGCGTTTCAGATTCAGTTCCAGGGCGTTGTAATCCGTGTTGCCGTCATTGGTAGCCAGTTCCAGAAAAGAGTGCTGACCCGCTCCATCCAGCGCCGTTTGCTGGGTGTTGAGATTGGCATACGGGAAGGTCACCTCCGGGCTGCCGCCGCTGAAGCCGGTCACCACGCCTTGATTGGCATTCCGCAACCGGTTCAACTTGCGGCCCCAGTTGCCTACCCAGATCGCATCGAGCAGGGTTGTGTTGCTCAGCTGGATCTCCGGCCCGAAGCTGGCCTGCTCAACATATGTGGTGCGCTCGTTCGGATCCTGCGCACGCAACTGCAGCGACGGCAGAACCACTCCCTGCGCCTGTAGCGCCGCGGCGGGAAATCCATTCTTCAGCTGGAATACCGGCGTCGTGCTCCCGAAAGACTGAGACAAAGAGTCGTCCAGAAGGAACGGCGGGTTCAGCTGCAGCATCGATTCCGATCCGATGCGGTTGATGAACTGATGGAAGACGCCATAACCGCCGCGAAGGACCACGGGTTTCACCACGTGCCAGGCGAAGCCGCCGCGCGGCGCGAAATCCGACCGGTCCGGATGGATCAGCGTCCGGCCATACCAGCCATTCGACGTGGCCGAAACCATCTCTCCGCCATTTTCCGCACTGAAGTTCGCCGTACGATTGTCGCGGTCCAGCCAGAACGGAGGATACAGTTCGTAGCGCAGTCCGAAATTCAGCGTCAGATTCGGATTCACCCGCCACGTATCCTGCCCGTAGAACGAGTTGCCCCGAATGTAGTTATTCACCTCCAGCGCGGTTTCGCTGATGGCTTCTGCAATATCGCCCAGCAGATAGTCACCGATGCCGAACCCGGGCGTATCCGTGTAATCTCCTTCCGCCAGGATTACCCCTTGCGGCGCTTCCAGATCGAAGAAGTTGAGCGAGTTCTCATGGAACTCGTAGCCGAACTGCAGGCTGTGCTTTCCGATCAGTTTGTACAGATCATCGATGCCCTGGTAAACCTGGGCCACCTGGAACTGCGGCCGGTAAATGGAGGAGCCGATCGTCGTGAGGCCAAAGATATAGTTCGGCGGAATTCCTGCCGTCTCAGGATTGACGGGAATTCCGCTTAGCCCGTAATTCGGCGCATCGGAGACGCCCAGCGGAAGACCCACAGGATTGCTGTGCGAGAAGTCGCGCAGGAATCCGAAATGAGCGGTATTCACCAGCGAGGAGTTGGGCGTCATCGTCCAGCCCAGTGCGATCGAATGATCGTGAAGGATGTAATTGGTGGAGAACTCCCCGTTGCCGGCGATTGGGTTCGAGGTCCACAGCGGCGACTCATAGTCGGAGATGTCGTTCGCGTAGCGCCCGAACAGCTGGTTTCTCGCATTCAGAGTGTGGTCGATTCGGACGTCCAGGGTCCGCGTATCGTTCGGGACTGACGTCACGAACTGATAGTTCGGCGCACCCGTGAAGACGTTGACGTTCCCGAGCTGGGGACTTGGGTCAGGATAGAGGTTCAGAATCGCCTGGCCTACCGGATCGATGCAGCTCGGCGAAACAATATTGCCGGTGATGCACCCGGTCTGCCCCTGCGCCACCGCGGTCAACGGATGAGACGAGAGCACGCTGGTAAAGTCGCCGGTCTTCATCGCCGGAGTGGGCACTGTCGAAAGCACCGTCTGCGCCTGCCGGCTCAACAGCGTCTCGTAGGCGGCGAAAAAGAAGGTGTGGTCACGAACAATCGGTCCGCCGATCGTTGCCCCGAACTGGTTCTGATCGAAGTGCCCTTTGGGCAGTCCGCCGTAATTGTTGAACCACGTGTTGGCGTTGAAGGTGCTGTTCTCCACGTAGTCCCACAGATCGCCGTGAAAGCTGTTGGTTCCCGATTTTGTGGATACGTTGACCACCGCGCCTGCCGACGTGCCGAACTCCGCCGAATAGGTGCGGGTCTGCAGCGCGAATTCCTGGAGAGCGTCCGGGGGAGGGATCACGCCCTGCGCCGATTGTTCCTGCAGGTTCTCAGAGCCCGTATTGTTATCCACGCCGTCGAGTGAAAAATAATTCTGCAGCTCCAGATTGCCGTTGGAGCTGAACCGGCCTTCAGCCGGATTGGCGACTTCGCCGCTTGGATTGTGATAGACGCCCGGCTGCAGCAGCGCCAGCTGATCGTAATCGCGGCCGTTGAGCGGAAGGTCGTTCAGAGTCTTCGTGCTGAGAACATTGTTGACCTCAGCGGTCTCCGTCTGCAGCTGCGCGGCCACTTCTCTCACCACCACCTGCTGTTGCACCGACGAAACGCCCATCGAGAAGTCCACTTGAACGCGGCTCTGCACGCTGACGGTAACGCTCTGCCTTATCTGGGTGGCGAAACCCTCATGCTTCGCCGTAACCGTGTAGTTACCGGGGATAAGCTGGAGCGCCTGATAGAGGCCATCCGCGTTGGTCACGTACTTCTGCGTGACGTTGGTCGCGTCGTTGGTCACTTCCACCGTGGCTCCGGGGAGACGCGCGCTGCTCTTATCTTGCACGATGCCCGCGATCGCGCCGGTGTCGATCTGTGCACCTGCCGGGGCGATCAGCGCCACCGTTACGATGGCCAGCGCTAAACATGCCCGCCGCACTATGCGGCAGGCCGATCCTGATATGAAGTCAAGAACAAACATCGAAACGGACCTCCTTGCGATTTCTGCCGGGGATGGGCAGCGGGGATGTTATGTCCACTTATGGCACCGCCTGCACGAACCAGTCCATCATGTTCGGGGTCTTCCCTGCGCGCTCTCTGGCGGAGGCGTCCCGGGAATCCCCTTGCACAACGGACCTGGGCTCGCTTTCGCTACCCATGACCCAAAATACGGAGCGGCCAGCGCCTGGAGATGCGAGCCGCAAAATCCAGCAAATCCGGGGAACTTTACCGATAACGTTACTTGGAGATGAACTTTACACAGCGGCGGAATTGCTTGTCAACAGAAGATCGCGGGAGCCCTTCGAAATCAGGCGCTTCCCTTGCACATCTCCATCAGCCGGCGCTTATATTCCTGCGGTCCGGGCAGCCCCTGCGATCCGCCCGGTTGCGTCCCGACCATGCCCCCACAGATGTTGCCCGCGCGCAGGCATTCATCCCAGCCCAGGCCGTGAAGGAACGCGTGAAGAAAGCCGCCGTTGAATGCGTCGCCGGCCCCCGTGGCATCCACCAGCGGCAGCGAAAGCGCGGGCTGCCGGTACACCCGCCCGTCAGCCATCAGCAGCGCTCCGCGCGCGCCCAGCTTGATCACCGGAACTCGCACCCACTCCTGCAGTTTTTCCAGCGCTCCCAGCGTCGTCCTGGCCGCAGTGATGGCGCGCGCCTCATGTTCGTTAGGGAAGATGAAATCGCAGTAGCGGATGATCGATACCAGTTGATTGACCGATATGTCCGGATTCCATCCGAAATCCGCCGACAGAGTGATCCCGCGTTCGCGCAGCCGACGCAGGATCGGCAGCCAGCGCGCTGGATGCCGAAGCGCACAGGCCAGATGAACATGCCGCGCCCGCTCGAGTTTGTTCTGCACAGCGCGACGATCCAGCAGGTCTTCAAGGCTCCGGTTGATCGGTTCGTAGGTCATCATCATCCGATCGGTTTTGTAGGCGACGCATACGGTCAGAGCAGTAGGCAGGTCGCTCCGGTATTCGCAGGCCGAGATGTCCAGCTTCTCCTGCATCATCTGGTTCCATGTGGGCAGCGACTCCGCATCGGCGCCCACGCGCGTCACGATGCCGGTCACCGTGCCCAGCCGGCAGGCGGCAATCGCTGTCGTCGCCAGTCCTCCGCCCGGTGCGATCAGAAACGACTCCGTCTTCGATTCCTCGCCAAAGCGCGGGCGCCGGGTCAGCCGGTAGAAGATGAGGTCGGAGAAAAACTCGCCGAATACGACGAGGTCAAATCCGGCCTTCTCCTGCTTTCGTTTCGCCATCGATGTCTCCCTGCCCGCCCTTCAGCGGGTCCCTTCCGAGGATCGTCTCCTCACAACCTTCGGCTTCAGCAGAATGGACTGAGCCCCTTTGCCTTTTGGATGGCCGACCAAACGCAGCGCCAGTTTGCCGGCTCTTTCCCCCAAGTCCTGCCCGCCGGTATCGATGCTCGTCAGCGGCGTCCCCATCGTGCACAGCAGCGGATCGTTCCCGCATCCGGCAAATCGAATGTCCTCCGGGATCGTCATTCCCGCGCGGCTGGCGGCATCCATCGCGCCCACGGCCAACATGTCGCTGTAAGTCATCACCCCATCCGGCCGTTTTCGCCGGCTCAGCAGCTTCCCCATGGCCTCCAGGCCGCGCTGGTACTCGCTCTGCTGCAGGTTCATCGTTTCTACTACCAGCTCCGGCTGCACTTCGATTCCGTTCCGCCGCAGCGCATGCCGGTATCCCTGCGAACGCATGTCGCCTGCAGCGCTGTGGAACCCGCGAATGTAGGCGATCCGCCGGCAGCCGCTCTGGATCAGGTGCTCGCAGGCAATCCGGCCCACTTCTTCCTCATCGATACCCACGTATCTCTCGGTGATGCCGGAAGGCCGACTGGCCGCGAAGATCACCGGCATCTCCGTTCTCCTCTGTAGCTCCTCGAAAAACAAAGCTGCTTCCTGCAGCGAAACCAGCAGCAGCGCGTCCACCTGCAGAGAGAGAAAAATATCGATCTGCTTCTGTTCCGCGTCCAGATCGTTTTCTGAGGAAGAAACGATCAACCCGTACTTCTCCGGAGTCAGCGCTCTGCTGATTCCCGCCGCAATCTCCGCCAGATACGGAATACCCAGGGAAGGCAGGATCAGCCCCATCGTTCGCGTCTGCCCGGTGCGCAGGCTGCTGGCGCTGACATTCGGAATGTAGTTGAGTTCCTTAACCCGCTGCAGAACGCGCGCCCGCGTTGCGTCGCTGATGTCGGTCTGGCCGCGCAGAACCTTCGAGATCGTCATCTTCGAAACGTTCAGGTCTTCGGCAATGTCTTTCAGCCGTACTCTCATCAGGAAAGCCGCCGGCCCCTTTACGCTACGAGGAGATTGTAGGGCAAGCACGAGAACTGTCCTTCGGCGGCCCGCGCCCATCTGAGGGTTTCGACGTGCACGATGGCGCGATGCAGATCTTCCAGGTTGGTGATTCGCTGATCCTTCGATCCGCGACGCGCGCCGAAGCCGTCAATTTTCAGGCTCTCACGACCGCGAGAAGGCTGATCTGCTCGCTGTCTTTCATCTCGATGAGTCTGCTGCGTCGCACAAGGCCCATGTAGTCACGGTGTGCGCTCGCCATGGTGAGACTGATGATCTGCGGCTTTTCTCGCACCCCGTTCCAAAGATTTGGTACGCATCGCCTCGGGCACTCGGTTGTGGGCGTATGACCGGCCATACGGATACTTCGCCCTGCCGGGGCCGCTGACCTTCGAAAAGGAAGTATTGCCGACAATGTGACAGGATGGCCACTATTCTGCTGGACAATGGGACAATCAACCGCATGAGAAACCATGTCGAAATGGTTCCACCAGAGGTCACTGGAGAAGCCGGAGAACTGATTTCCGAGAGAGTCATGAAAGGCAGTGAAATATGAAAACCGTCTCCGCCTTACGGCTGAATTTGCTCCGCCTGTTCTATCTCGTTCTGGTCGTTGGGATTGGATTGGGGATGCATGTGTGGTCCATGATGATTCACCAAGTCGATTCCATGGAAATGGATTCCGGGGTCAAGGTCTGCATGCTGTTCGCTCTCTCCGTCCTGTCCATACTGGGCCTTCGATACCCATTGCAGATGCTGCCCGTGCTGTTCTGGGAATTCACGTGGAAGGCCTCCTGGCTGCTCGCCGTGGCTCTGCCGCACTGGCGCCGGGGGGCAATGGAGCCAGGATCTCGGCGCGAACACATTCGCCATCGGGATGATCGCGATTTTTATTCCGCTCGTCCCCTGGTCGTATGTCTTCGAGCACTATGTGAGGAAGTCGGGTGACCGGTGGTGGGGACGCTCGCTGGTCTCGCCAGACGAGGCCCTATCTAAGGAGTAATTCGCCGGTTAGTCCAGACACCGGAGAACTACCATCTACCGAGCAACGACGCCAAACCGGACCTGCTCCAGCAAAACGCTGGCCGGGGCCGCAGGATTGGGTTTATGCAAAATCGTCAAAGCACTCATCACCGCATTCTGCGGCGTAACACCGAAGCGGCAGCCCATTCTCGCGCAGGCCTTTCCCGTTTCCGTTCGAATGGTGCCTACTGCCTGGCCTGTCCCGCTGTTCGCCGCGTTGGGCCGTCTGCGGCAGCTCATTAATTCGCGCCCGACTACCGGCGGCCACTTGGCGTATGCCTTCGGAACACATCGGCAGTGTTATCGAGCGCGTCGTGACATCTGCAAACGAGGTGCCACCTCCAACAGCTCGGTTGCCAGAGCGTGCCGGAAGCGGTGCGCATGCGCGACAGACACGCCAAAGTGTTATGGGATCAAGCGCGTTAGTCGCCTCACCGTCAAATTTCGTCACCAACTCGTCACCAAAAATCGACCAAAAGGTCGTTTCTGATAAGGACCCAAATCGGAAAAGCCAAGCAGGCATAAGGGTTATAAGTGTTGACGTTAAAAATTCACACGGTGGAAGTCGTAGGTTCGAATCCTGCTGCGCCTACCACCTAATCAAATACCTTACGGGAGACCTCACCAGCTGGTTGGTAGCATTTGGCAGCAAATTTTCATTTTGCGGCCCGCGCCGAAACGTCTCTTTTCGTGAGCATCGCGAAGACTGTTCCCACCATCTGCTGCACACTTAAGGACACTCCGCCGTGCCGGGGCCGTTCAAGTGCAGGCACACAAAAAAGCATAGCCGAGACACGTCCATGATGCGGGCCGACAGTCGAGATCGCTCCGGAGCAGCTACTCGCTTCGCAAAGCCTGAATCGGGTCGATGCTGGCGGCTCTTCGGGCGGGGATCAGGGCGGCGACCAGTGCGGCGAGTCCGAGCAGCACGGTGGCGCCGGCGAGCAGTAGCGGATTCCACGGGTTGACGCCGAATAACTGGCTGGCGATCAGGTAGCCGGTTCCAATCGCCGCGGGGATTCCGATCCCGAGACCGATGCCGACTTGCCAAAAGGCTCCGCGCAGAATCATGGCAATCACGGAACGGCGATCGGCGCCCAGGGCCATGCGTACGCCGATCTCGCTGGTCTGCTGTTCCACGCCGTAGGCGGTTACGCCATAGAGGCCGATCGCGGCCAGCAGCAATCCCACCGCTCCAAACAACCAGGTGAGGCTCGCGATCATATTCTGCTGATCGAAGGCTCCGGCAATCACCTGCGGGTAGGGGATCACGTTGTACATGACCAGAGTGGGATCGACGTCGGCGAGCACGCGCCTGACCTGGGCCGCCAGATTGGGTGGGTGGCCGGGGGCCCAGAGGACGATGCTGTAGAGGTTTTGCGACCAGAGCTCGTAGCTCTCGGTATCCGCTTCGGCGAAATGCACGGTCTGGGCTTCGGGAATGTAATACATGGCTCGCGCCGGTTCTCTGAAACCCCAGCTGACGTAGTGCATGTTGTCCACCACACCGACAATCTCGTAGGTACCAGCGTTCCTGCGTACCTGCGGCCCGAAGTGCTGCCCGATGGGGTTCTGTTTTCCGAAGAACTTTTTGGCGAAGGCTTCATTGATGACCGCCACGGGCCGCGTGGTGCTGTTGTCCTCTGCGGTGATGGAGCGGCCCGCGACCATGCGGGCTCCAACGGTGTCGAAGAACCCAGGAGTGATGCGGGTCCAGTCCGCCATCGTATCGTCCTCGGGCCCTGGGTCCGGCTTGCCTTCCACGCGGATGCCGTGGCCCCACTGATCGCCTGTCATCGGCGCGTAGGTTGCGGCGCTGACGCTGCGCACGCCAGGCAGGGCGCTGAGCCGGTCCTGAATCTCACGGAAGAGCGGAACAAGTTGCTCCTGTTTGTAGTTCGAGAGCGTTGGATTGATCGAGACCAGGGTGCGGTCGTCAGGAGTGAACCCGAAGTCCTGATGCACCAGGTTGTGCAGGCTGCCGCCGAGCATCGCCGCCGCGCTGAGCAAAACCAAAGAGACCGCCGCCTGCGCGACGACCAGGGTTTTCTGCGCCCAGTGGCGACCATTGCCGACAGCGCGATTGGCGCCTCGGAGCGCCTCGATCGGTTCGGCGCGGGAGGTCATCCACGCAGGCGCCATCCCGAACAACGCGCCGGTGAGCACAGAGATCCCCAGCGCAAACAGCAGGACCGGAGCGGAAGGAGAAGCCTGCACCGGTACCCACGTGTTGTTGACCTGCGTGTGGAAGGCAAGATAGAGAATCAGCCGTGCGCCACCCCACGCCACCGCGACTCCGGCGAGGCCGCCAATAAAAGCCAGCAGAATGCTTTCCAGCAAGGCCTTCTTCACCAGACGTCCGCGGGAGGCTCCCAGGGCGACGCGCACCGCGGTCTGCTGCCGATTGCGCAGTCCGCGCGCGAGCAGAAGGTTGGCAATGTTGGCGCAGGCAACCAGCAGCACGCAGCAGGCGGTGATCATGAGCAGGAGCAGGCCCTGGCTATAGTCCCGGCGCATGCTGGAGAATCCGGCGTTGCCGGGAGTGAGGCGCAGCGTTTGTTTCTCGAAGAGCGGTTTTTCGGTGGGGCCCATATCGGCCAGATGGCTGCCGAGCCAGCCATGCAGCTCGGCCTGCAGTTGCGCCTGGAGAGCGGCCGGACTGACGCCGGCGCGCACGCGGCCGATCACGTCGAGCCAGTCTACGTGCGAGTTTTTCAGGCGCGACGTTGTGCCGTCGACGATCGGCTCTGTCGTGAGCGGCAGCCAGAAGTCGGGCATACCATAGCTCGCCATCTTAGCGCCGACGAAGCCCGGCCCCGCGATGCCAACGACGGTGAATGGATGACCGTTGATCTCGTATACAGCGCCCACGACCGATGGATTGGAACCGTATTTCTGTACCCAGGCGTGGAAGCTCATGACCGTCGCGGGCGAAGCACCCTCCTGATCGTCGGCATCGGTCAACAGACGTCCGCGCCAAGCAGAAACGCCGAGGGTGCGGAAGAAATTGCCTGAGACATATTGCCCATTCGCCGTGTCGGGAGGCGCCTGCGATCCGGAACTCCGCACTCCCAGCGCGGCGTTGCCGGCCTGGAGTGCGGCGAGATCCTGAAAGCCCGGCGTGTTGGCGCGGAAGAGCCGGTAGGCTTCCCAGGGAAAGAGGCTCCAGTCGTTCGGTTCGTCGTCGCTGCCCTGGCTGTATCCGCCCCAGTTGCAGCAGCGAGGCTGGTCACCGATGCGCCATAGCTGTTCCGGTTGAGTCGCGGGAAGGGATTGCAGCATGACCTGCTGCACCAGCGTGAAGATGGCGGTGGTGGCCCCGATGCCGAGAGCCAGCGTCAGCACAGCGGTCAGGGTGAAACCAGGAGATTTACGTAACTGACGCAGCGCATGCCACAAGTCAGGCAGCATGATGGCTCCCGTGTGAGCAGATTTTGGCGGAACGATCCCGGCTGCCAGGGATGCAGTTGATCGGCCGTTACCGCCCATTGAAATCACGGGTTTTAAGCAAGTCAAAGGCCAAAATGGCGTCCAAGTCGAGACAAAGTTGTTCAAAAATGAACAGCCGATGGGGACAACTTGACTTGGCAACCGAGCCCCGACGTCGACTTGATCGATGGACTTCCCCGCCCGTGTCGCAAACTTTGGATCTTACGCGGCTCACTCCTGGCAACCCGACAAGAACACATAAATCGCATTTTCAGGAAGCCGCTGCCCATACGATATTGAGCCAGCCTTCCCACCGAGAAGCCAATAAATGAGCATCCGGCGTTTGCTTTCAGGCGGAAAGTAGTACGACGGCGATCAGCGCGCAGATGACCCCCGCCACCTGAAGCCTCGTGATTGATTCGTGCAGCACAAACGGAACGAGCATGATGACAACGAGAGGATAAAGAGCGGTCAGGGGAGCCACGATGGAGGCCCTTCCTCCGCTCTTGAGTGCAGCGAACAGAGCCCAGGCGCCTAAGGCATTCAGCAGGCCACCCAGCAACGCCCACGTCAGATTGATTCGGGAGTAATGAAAACCTGCAGCCCCGGGATAGACCAGCGGCTCGAGCAGAAGGAATCCAACCACCAGCCAGATCAGCGACGATTCAGCCGAGATGTAGTTGGTCGAGAGCTTCTGGAGCAGGCCCACTACCCCCCAGGCGAGAACAGTGATGGCGGAATACACGAGCCACGGAGCAACATGCACAGGATGCCGGCCTTTCTACAGCGAAAAGATGACGATGGCAGCGACGGCGAATGCCAGTCCAAGCGCCTGAACAGGGCGAAAGCGTTCGCGCAAAATGAAGATCGCCAGAATCACCGTGATCATGGGATAAAGCGATGTCGCCACGGTAATGAGTGAAGTGTTGCCGTTGGTATGGTAAGCGGCAAACAAGGTGAGACCACCCACTCCGCTCAGAACTCCGTTCAGCACCCCGTAGGCGATTCCACGCGAGCTTTTTTCCAGCTTGCCGCGACGGCCGATCAGCAGCGCCAGCCCCACAGGGAGAGTGCCCAGCGTGAAGAGAAATTGCATCGTCTCCGGAGTGATCTCCCGAGATCCCAGCTTGGAGAGTAGAGCCCATCCGCCCCAGCACAGCACGCAGATCATCGAGTACCAAAACCAGCGGGCATTCCAGTGTTGTTTCCGCATCGTTTCTGTTTGCATGTCATTTTTCATCGGAGCACCTGCCGCTGAAATTTGCCTCATCCACTGTGACCTGAGGGGCGTACCGGAAACTTCCCGGCCGAATACCGTGGAGTTCCGCCATACGAAGCGCCGCCGCCTGCACGGGAACGATTTCAAAAAGCGGAGCGAGCGATTCAGGAACGACAGGCAGTTCGCAGAATGGCGATGAGGTTTCGAACTCTGGGTGAGGCGGTCCGATCACGCGGACCTGTCCGCCGAAACGCGTTAAATCTGCAGCGAGGGAGAGGTTGAGTTTTTGGGTCCTGCCGTGGGGGGTAAAGATCAGACCACGAAACTGGCGATCCACGACTTCCACCGGCCCATGACGAAACGATGCTGCTGCCATGGCGACCGCTGGACTCTTGGCCACCTCATGCAACAGCAGCGCTCCCTCGTGCGCCGAAGCGCAGGAGGGTCCGCGCGCGAGGAGATAGATCGGAGAGCCAACGTTCAGAAAGTCGTCCCACTCGTGGAGGCGACCCATGTGGCTTTCCACCGCAGTGGCGAACGCGGGCAACAACTTTTCTGCGGTTGCCTCGTTCGCCTCCACGGTATCCGTGATATGGCCGGCCAGCAGATAGAGTGTCAGCAAAGTGCCGGTATATGTCTGAATGGCCACGATCTCATCGGCAAGGCTGCCAACATGAATACTGATGTCGGCATGCCGCGCCAGCTGGCTTTGCGGCTCGTTGCTGACGCCTATGATCGTGGTTCGACCTTTGAGAGCTTCCAGCAATCGGGCAATCTCGACGGATTCGCCCGACCGAGAGACGAGGACGGCCACAGAGTCGCGAACTGCGTTGGACCGATAATGCAGCAACTCGCCCGCTTCGATGGCTCGCGCGTCCTTGACGGCGGCGGACAGAGCGTATTCAAGCGGAAGTGATGCGAAGAATGAAGCACCGATGCCGGTAATCAGGATGGGTTTGCCGGATCGAAGCAGGGACGCCGCCTCACGCAGAGCCGGGGCGCCCTGTCCGCGCTGGTGCAGCAGAACGGCTGCGAGAGAATCTCCCTGAGAGAAGATGTTTCTCTCCAGATTCGTCGTCATTCCGTCTTGTCCTCCGGTGTTGGTTTTCGTTTTTGTGATTCGAGTCTGATTCCTGGAAGGGGCTTCATCCGGGATAGCGTCGCCACCAGGCTTGCGCTGCCCCTAACAATCCGGATTCCGAGCCGAGTGCCGCAAGTACAATCCGGGTCTTGTCCACAGGCACCTGGGTACACAACCCACGGACAACACTCAACGCGTTCTCCATGAACCAATGGCTGCTCTTCATGACGCCTCCTCCCAGAGCGATAACATCCGGAGTAAAGAGGGTTACGAGGTTTGCCAGCCCCAGGCCGAGGTAATAGCCTTCGCGCCTGACTGACTGGAGCGCCAGATCGTCCCCCTGAGCGGCGACCTCGCAAATTTCTGCTGCGCTCATTCGGCCGAGCGAAGGCGCTCTCTCGAACATCCACTCGCTCATGGCGGTTCCACTCGCAAGACTCTCCCAGCAACCGCGGGCAGAGCAGTAACACAACGGTCCGTTGCAATCGATAACCTGGTGGCCAAGCTCGGGGTGGGCGCCGGCAACGCCACGATAGAGTTGACCGCCCAGCACGATACCTCCGCCGATGCCGGTACTGACGGTGATGTAGATGAAGTTGCCTGCTCCTCTTCCGGATCCCCAGGCCGACTCTGCCAGTGCGGCTGCATCCGCATCGTTTTCCACCGCCACCGTGAGCCCGAATTCGGCTTGGAGGGTCTCGACCAGGTTCCCGCCCTGCCAACCCGGCAGCGTTCCGACATCTCCGATGATTCCGGTCAGAGGATCGAGCGGGCCGGGACAGCCGACACCGATGCCCTGGAGGTTCCCACACACGCGGATGGCCTCATGCAGGGCGCGCTGGATGCGGTGCATCGCGCCGGAAAATCCATTGCCCGGTTCGGTCGGAAGTTCAGTTCGAAAAGCGATGCTTCCGTCGTCGCGCACGGCACCCACAGCGATCTTGGTCCCGCCTATGTCGACTGCTCCAATCAATCTCATGTCAGTTGCCGCTCCAGAAACTGATACGCCGCATCGCGCATGGGCCTGGTGAAAGCATGACCGCCGGGCCAGATTTTCAATTGCAGACGGTCTGCGGGGAAGTGCGGCTTCGCCTCGTCGAAGATCTGCTGAGCGCCGCGGCTCCAACGGTCCTGGTCGGTGGCCGAGAGGTACAGCGACGTGGGAGCGACCAGGGCGACGACGTCGCTGATGTCGGCGATGTTCATGATGCCGGGAACGCAGAATTCCATCTGGATGCCCGCATCGCGCGTCAGAGAATCCTTGTAACTCACACATCCGCAATTCGAGACGGATGCTCGAATGCGCTTGTCGAACGCCGGCACCCAGATTGCCATTCGTCCGCCGTAGGAGTGGCCGATAAGGCCGATTCTGCCGCAGTCAACCTCGTCGCGGCTTTCCAGATAATCGATGCCGACGGATGCGTCGTGCAAAACCTTTGCCAACAGGGTGCGACCGGAGACGAGGCGAGAGGTTAATTCAAAATATGCGGCCTGGAATGTGCCTCCGCTCCAGTTTCTTTCCTCAAACCCAATGGCATCCGGAGCCAGGGTGATGTAGCCGCGCTCAGCCAGTTCAGCGGCATACTGTTGATCCGGATCGCCCTCAAGTCCGACCACCTCGCTTTTCCCCAGAGCAAAATTCCAGGCATGCTGGTGGTGGCAAAAGATCGCCGAAGCTTTCGATCGGAGGTTTTTTGGAATGCAGAGCCAGGCTCGGATGGATTCGTTGGCTTCCGTGAAGTATTCAACCTTTTCGCGGTTGTAACTCCCGCAGTCCACCGACTCCAGGGTGCTGGCCCTCAGAGGGGTTTTCTCCGGAGATCTTCCAATTGCCGCTGCCAACAGTTCCCTGTCCATCGCTGAGTCGTTTCCTCCCTTCGTGTGGTCTTCGTCCGCAGGCACTCACGTCAGTCGTCGATTCCGGCCACTCGCACTCCGTTCAGCCACACGCCCTCAATCTCCACCTGAGCATTCCAGCGAAAGCGCATGAGATTGGCACGCGATCCGATGGCGAGTTGACCGCTGTTGTTGGCAAAGCGGCCCGGATTGACCGTCGCCATGGCCAGCGCATCGCTGAGCGGAATTCCGGTCAGTCGTACGACTGTGCCAATGCACTGCGCCAGGGAAGCGGTGGAACCTGCCAGCAACTCCGAACCAACGAGACAGAGCCGCCCATCCGGTCGCAATTCCACTGGACCACCTACGGAAGCCGTGTAAGTTCCCGGGGGCATGCCGGCCAGGGCTACCGAATCGGAAACAAGGATCGATCGAGCCACACCTTTGGCCCGGAGGATCGCCGTCAACACCTCTCCGGGGAGGTGATAGCCATCGCCAATCAGCATCGCTGTCAGGCGATCGTCGGCAAGCTGGGCCCAAAGCGGATTATGGTGTCGCGCAATCTGTGGGGCGATCCCATTGCCAAGGTGGGTCGAAAGTCGCGCTCCTGCATCCACGGCTCGCCGGATTTGCTCGGCAGAGGCGTGCGTGTGACCGATGGCCACATGAACGCCCCGCGTGACCAGCGCGGCAATATATTCCGGAGATTCGCTGAAATGTGGCGACAAAGTGACCATGCCTACGATTCCGTCGCCCGCAAGCTGCCACCGATCGAACTCCTCAATCGATGGGGGACGCACGGCATGTACAGGGTGGGCGCCGCGATAGCCATCGAGTGCGGAGATGTGCGGTCCTTCTACGTGAACGAACGGCACGCACGCGGCTGCCCTGGGATGCGCTCGCCTGGCTGCGGCGATCATATGAAGGCCGCGGCAGATTTCTTCCTCTGGCGCGGTAATGAGAGTGGGAGCAAAACAGGTAACGCCGCGGGCCAGCATGGCATCGACGAGCGCGACGACTGTTTCCACTGCAATGCTGTCCGCATTCAGGTCGATTCCGGCGCAGCCATTCACCTGGAGATCGACCAGGCCAGCGGAGAGGTAGAGATCGGTATCGCCCTCGGTCTCTTCCACACGCGCGATGATTCCATCCTCCACGGTCACATGGAGGGGGATTCCGCTGCGCGGATCACACCCCGCGATTTTCGCTGTGCTCATGGAACTGGCTCATCAGGCTGGATTCACGATCGAGATAAACCGTGCATCGCGGATGGGTTCGCAACGCGGTGGCGGGGCAGGCGCCGCTGATGGGCGACTCCAGCATGGCTTTCACGGCGGGGGCCTTGTGGCGGCCGGGCACGGAACAAAATAATTCATGTCCAGCAAGCAGCGCAGGAATCGTGAGCGTAATGGCACGCTTCGGAACCTCATCCAGCGCGGCAAAGCAGCCATCGAGGACCTGCTGTTCGCGGCACATTTGATCCAGCTCGACGATTTTCACCAGTGACGGATCATGCAAATCGGCAGGCGGATCGTTGAAAGCGAGATGGCCATTCGTGCCGATTCCGAGCAACACGAGATCGGGAGCGGCTTCGATCAGCAACGAGGCATAGGCGCGGCAGGCTGCTTCCGGGTCCGAGCCAGGTTGAATGAGATGCACTGCCGCGAGGGGAACATGATCGAAGAACGCTCGCTCTAGCCAGGCAGCGAAGCGCTGCGGTGCACGGTCGGGAAGGTCTATGTACTCATCCATGTGAAATGCGGTCACGCGAGGCCAATCGATACCGGGTTCGCGAAGCAGCGCCGCCAGCATCTCGCTCTGGCTTGGCGCTGCAGCGAAGATCACGCGCAGGTTCGGCTTCTGCCGCAGACCGCTGCGCAGGATGGCTGCGATATCGCGCGCCGCGCGTTCTCCCAGTTCAGCGGGCGAACCCAATACGTGAATCTCCATAATTCTCCAATAACGCTATGTCGGCCCTCCAGCCCATTGAAGCGGCAGGAGGGTTGCAGCGAACTGCGCTGTCCGCTGTCTCATGCACGAACGACGGCACAGTCTGAGATGGATCCTGCGGGAAGCTCGGTCGCACTTGCCATTGCTGGAGCGGCAGCCGGCGACGGTCCACCGTTGCGCATGAGTTGCCTGTAGATAAAGAAAACGATCAAAGCGATCGAGCTGAGCGAAAAACCAAACCAGAAGGCGACAACATAGCTTCCCGTCCACCGGATCAGGTAGCCCGATATAGCGATAACAGTGCCGGTGCAGAAGTTACGAATGAGGGCGACGGTGGAGGTGTAGGATCCGGTGTCGGCCTTGTCCATGGTCTTCCAGAGAATGGTGTCCCCCGCCACCTGCAGTGGCATGAACAAAGAAAACAGGACCATCAGCAGGATGAGGCCGCCCTGGTTCGAGACATAAATGGACGAGATAGCCAGAGCCAGCATCAGAAGCCACTCGATGCACAGAGCGACGTAGCTGCCGAGCCGATCGATGAGCCAGCCTGCCGGGTAGGAGACAACGATTTTGAGAAGAAACCCCCACGAGATGGCGACGCCGGTTTCGCCGATGGTGAGGCCGAGCTTTGTTTTGGCATAGAACCAGACCCAGGTCTGGAAAATCATCTGAAAGGCGTTGAGCAACGCCACCGCCACCATCAGGACAAGAATGCGCCTGTCCTGGCAGGCGATTTTGATGGGGGCCAGCAGATTGAATTTTCCTTTGGCGGGATGGAAGATGGGTGGCTCCCGGATGCGCCAGAGCGCCAGCAGCGTGGTGGTCGTCATGGCGACCGCTGCCAGGATGAACACGCGTGTTTCATGAAGGTCCGCCATCTTCGAGCCCAGGCGCGAAGACAGGAATCCCGCTCCGCTGATCATGACGGCGACCAACCCGGCCACGCGGGCAAAAACGTTCGGCGAAACGCAGTCGATGGACAGGAGCGGATAAGTGGAGGCGCTCATGTCGTTAAAGAAGTAATAGACGATCATCAGGGCGATCAGAATCCACTTTTCACTAAACAGAGGAAACAGGATCAGCGCCGTGAGGAGAAACGGAAGCGACAGGAGGACGAACGGGGTGCGGCGTCCGAGCCGGCTGGTGCAGTGATCGCTCTTCCAGGAAAAATACATGACCAGAAAACTCACCGCCCACAGGTTGGCGGAGGTGAGCAGGCCGACGCTGGAATCGCTTACGCCGGTTGCCTTGAGCCTGAGGTTCATCAGCGGCACGACAATCGTCATAGAGAGCGCCATGCCGAAGTTGCCAAAGGAAATCCAGCCAACGTTGCGCCACATCAGTTTCCGGTCTGCATAAAAGCTCGCGAGCTCGCCGGGGACGGTGTGTCCGCCGTTCGCAGGGGGCTCGCTGGCTGACATGTCCACCCGCTGGCTCGATTCCTCGCTCATCGTTCTCCTTACAAACTTTGCTGCAGTGGCAATGCCTCAGCTGACAGTGAGTTCGTCAAGACGCACCAGCCTTTTTTCCTTAGCCGAAAGTTCCGTGGCAAAACAAAGGCGCGTAGTTTCCAGAGCATCCCGAGGAGCGGTCTTTGGCGGTTCTCCTTCCACGACGCGCCTGACAATATCCAGCGCCTGGTCGTGCGTGTTGTGGAAGTAGCTGAAGTCCGCATCGGGCGTCCAGGTCTCGGTCTGCACCCACTGGCTGCTCTGGCCGTAATCGTCCTCGCCAAATTTCCAGCGCTTAATGGTGCGCGGGAAGACATCGGTCTCGGCAGCTCCCTTTTCACCATAGATCAGGTAGCGAAGAACATGCCCATCGCCCGCCTGCTGGGAAACTGCATTCTGAAGTGGATCGCCGTGAAAAGTGGCCGCTGGTCCCATCATGAAGGTGACGTGGCTGACCGCACCGCTGCGGAAGCGATACGTGCAGTGATAATTGTCGTGCACTTCGAGATAGGGGACGACGTTGGGAGCGCAGGTCGCGTAGACCTCTTCGACGGTGTCGCCGATCCACCAGCGGGTGAGATCGACATAGTGGCTCAACTTCTCTCCAAACATGCCACCGCTGGTTCCGGGGCTCGCACGCCAGACATCGTGCTTTCCCCACGCGCTGCTGCAATAGAAGCAGTGAGTATTCAGCACACGGCCGAGAAGTCCCTGGTCGATCCAGTTCTTTACCGTGGTGTAGAGATGCGAGTAGCGCAGCTCGAAGCCGACCTGAAGGTAGCCCTTCGTCCTCTCCGCCGTACTGGCCATCGCTTCAGCATCCGCGAGCGTCGTGGCCATCGGCTTTTCGCACATGACGGCCTTCCCTGCCTCAAGGGCGGCCACGGTCAGCTCACGGTGCGCGTTGTTGGAAGCGGTGATGAAGACAAGCCTGATCGCAGGGTCATTGAGAATCTGTTCGAGACTGTCTGAGGTTTTCACTTGATGGGCCTGCTGCAGCGATGCCATGCGATCCGGATGGCGATCGAACACGGTGATGCCCCGCACCAGGGGACTATTTCTCAGGTGCCCAATGACGTTTTCGCCCATCTTGCCGGCCCCGAGCACCGCTACTTCGATCGCATTGCCTCCGCTCATACTTTTTCCTCGACCTCCTCCGTTGTGTCGTGGGCTCGCGCAAAGAGGGCGCGATTCCGGTTGTGCGTTTTCGAGCCCTCTTCACCAATGGGGCGCGAAGGACCCACGTCAAAACCGCGACTCATTTCAGGCTGCGACGATTCCTGGGCGTAGATTGTGCCCTTCCCAGCCACCAGACTGTATTCGACATCCACGGGCACGGCAAAGGTCAGCCGGCCTTCGCCGTGTCGCAGGGACCGCAACCCCATGGCGACAATGCGGCGGTCTGCCTCGTCCCACATCAGCCATTCGCATTCGCACTCCGCGTCGAGCGCGCGCAAAAGACCCCGACCCGAGCAAACGCCTCCCGCCTGCGGCAAAAGGACGACGCCGTCGGAGTAACGCACCTGGCCGGGCTGCGGACTGATGGCCACGAGGAACGACCCGTGGGACACAGCTTCCGGCGCTTCGAGCCGCCAGCGCTGATAGCGCGGAAAGCGACCTTCGCTGATGTCCTCGCGACCCGTGTTATTGAGCCCGTAGATGTAACCCGGCACCCAGGTGGGCTCTTCCACCACGACTCGGGCTGAAGGCGTCGTGCGCAAAATCTGAACGAACAATTCTCCTTTTTCTTTGTCGTCCAGGCCTTTGCTGCCACCCTTGATGCCGGCGATGAGATTCGCCTGGCCGCCGGTGAGGCGGTATTGCCCATCGCCCAGATCTTTTACCGATCCTGAGCAATGCAGATGCGTGGCGAAGCGAATGGGCCGCTCGCCCCGGAAGGCGTCAGAGAGCAGAATGGTTCCCGTTTTCCTGTCGAAGAGAAATATCCGCTCGGCTTGTCGCACCTGGAGCTTCGGATCGAGCGCGTGGGTGATGACGACGTGTGCATAAACGTAGCGCTCATCGATGAAACAACGGCGAACGAGGGCAGAGCTCTCAGGCGGAATCTCGCCATTGAGGTATTGCCCGTTGGTCAGGGCACCGCCGTCTTCGAAGCACATTGTGTTCGTCAGTGCGCTGTTGAGCCCGTAGACGCTCATGTTCACGTTGCACAACACCGGCGTTCCATCGACTGTGACGTCGAGTGCGCCGAGCGCTGGCGGAAACTCGCGGTTGTGCGGCATCAGACTGAAAATGGCCTGGCGTCCAGCTTTGGGGCCGCCGCTGAGGGACACGGCGATGGTGTGCTTTCCGCGCGCCGCCGCAATCAGGTCGCCGACATCGCGGGCAAAGAGCGGCCGATCGGGAAAGGGGGCGACCGGCCCGACCGGATCCGGGGCGTAGAGCAGATCGAAGATTCCCAGCATAAGATCACCGGCTGCCTGCCGCTCTTTCTCCGCGAAGGCGCGGTAGATGGACTCGATGCCGGGGGTGGGATGAAAGCGGCACAGGAATGCGGTGAGGAAGCGGTGTTCGCGCGTCCGCAAACCGCGCTGCATCTCCTGACTGTTGGGCACTTCGAATGCGGCGAGCAATGCCTGGCCAAGATTGTCGAGGAAGGGACTGGAAGAAAGCTCCGGCCGGGAACCTCCGAAGACATGCGCCGCTGCAAGATAGAGGACCAGATGAAACGGGAAGTAGGTGGCCCAGGCCGCCTTGCCACTGACCGGAAACAGCTGTAGGCTGTCGCAGAACAAACCGTGAAAGAGGGGCAGCGCATGACGCGCGATCGCAAGATCCGCGTAAAACGCCATGCAGGCGATGGCTGCGCCGTTCCACGCGCCCAGGGAATGCGGGTCGATCGTGGGATACCCCATGTAGGCGCGCTGCAGAAGGGTGAAATCGTAGATCTTCTGCAGATACTCTTCGGCTTTAGATACAATCGCGTGGCGATCGTCGTCATTCAGGAGAGGCCGAAGATAGTCCCAGGCAAGAGCGGCGTGATAGAGCCGCAGACCGATGACCCGATCGTTGTCACCCCCCATAAGCAGAGGATCGGGACGGCCGCTCCAGGTAGGAGCGTGTGCCAGTTCCACGATGTGAGCCCGGGCGCGCTCGCCGATGACCTTATCTCCAGTCAGCGCGAAGACGAGGCATGCAACCTCCAGCGTTCCCTGGCTGTTGTCAGTGAGAAAAACCAGGTCTTCGGTACGCAGCCGCTCCTGGAGAAGGCGAAACTCGGCGCTTCCCTGCCAGCGCTCGCGCAACTGGGGCAATTCATCGGAAAAGAAAAAGAGGCGGGGACGCCTTTCGGTCGCTGGCTGTAGAGGCAGTGTGCGGCGATCGTCGGTACGAAGCTCAAGGTACGCCAGCTTTCGCCAACTCATGCGGTCTCGGTCGCGTTCGATCAACTCCAAAATGAGCTCGTTGCGGCCTTCCTGCGCCTCAAAGCCAAAGTCTGCGGCCAGCTTCCCTGCCGCAATCTGCTCCCGACCGGGCATATCGAACCACAGACCGCCCTTCAGCTTTCCGTTGACGAAGGTACGGATCATGGGCATCGCCATGACGTTGTGGATGTGATCGAGATCCCAGGGACCGACGGGCACCCGCTTTCCATCAGGGACCCGCACCATCTCGATCATGGCGGTAGCCATATCGAAAGCATGTGGAATGGTTTCGAATCGGCCTCTGTAGATTCCTGCGGGGAGATCGAGGCGGATGGTGAGACGATGCGGGTTTGCCTCGATATCAGTTACCTGCCCGAGGACATCGATGAGTTCGACAGAGTCGACCCCACTGAACTGGTTGGGGGTCGGTTTCAGGAAAGCAATGAGATCTCGATTTTGCATATCAATCAGGAACTCATACCGGTGTTCACGTTCGGGCCCCGGGGTCCTCCGCGGCCCGGTCCAGCGAGGCATCGCCAGGCGGTGCCGGAGGGCAGGACTACAGAACTCCATTTTCGCCGGATTCGCTTTCTGTCGTGCGCGAGCGGCTAGTTGTTGCAGCGGCGGAGTGGCCGCAGTCTCGACAAAGCGAGCCGGCCTTCCCAGATCGAGACTTGCTGGAAGGCCGGCGCTCTAGAAAAATCGGTTGTATCAAGCCAAGCGAAACCGGCGGCTAGAAGTTATATTTGAGCGCGAACTGGATGTTGCGCGCCCCTTCTGACTTGTTGATCTGACCAATTGTGCCGCCATCCGGGTTCGAAATGTCGATGCCTCCATTGCTTGGCGCATCGAGGATGGTGTGGTTGAAGGCGTTGATGAACTCGGCGCGGAACTCGACATTCTGACGCTCAGTTACCGGGAAGATCTTGGCAACGCTGCCGTCTATGTTCTGCTCACCCGGACCATACACCGAGCTCACGCTGCAGTTACCGAAATAGCCATCGCTGGGCTCCTGGTACGATTTGGGATCAAACCAGCGATACCCATAGAAGCCATTGCCGATCGCTTGCTTATGCAGCACATGGGGTGGTGCTATGCAATTCGGCCGGTTCTGGAAGGAATTGGTGCCGGAGTGGTCGCCATTTGAGCTAAGCGTGAGCGGGAAGCCGCCGCGGAAGGTCGGTATTACGCTCACCTTCCAGCCACCCGCCACCGCGTCGGCGGCCTTGTTCATGTTGGCGCCGAACTGCCTGCCGCGGCCAAAGGGCAGGTCATAGATCACGTAGCCGGTAAAGTCGCCCTTAACGTTGTAATAGCAGGCTCCGGTCTCACCTTCCGGGTTGTAGGTATTCTGCCACCAGGAACTCGGCGCTTGCGATTGCCCACCTTCTCCCCAGAACCCCTGGGAGTTGGTCATGCAACGCGACCAGGTATAGCTAAGCTGATACGACAAGCCATGATTCAGTCTCCCCTGCATCTGAGCCTGCAAGGCGTGATAGCCCTGATGCGCCTCAGCAAAAGTGCCGAAGATATACGCCACCTGATCAATGTACTGTGGGTTGTCCGCGAAGAACGGCGATGGACTAACTACCCCCGGGGAGTCCCACACAAGCTGCGTAAGTAACTGTGCGTTGGTCAGGTGTTTGGTTGACTGGCCTACGTACCCAAGCTGAGCTACGGCAGACGGCGAGAACTCGTGTTCCACGAACAGGCTCCACTGATTCGAGTGAGCCGGCTGTACCTTCTTATCCCATGAATAGATGATGGCGCCCTTGTAGCAGATGGGGGCTCCGCTCTGAAGACCGGCTGTCGTACATCCGGCAGGCACAGCGATTGGCGTAAAGCCCTGATCCAGCGTTGTCGTAGGGTAGGCAAGGCTACTGTAATTGGCGCTGGCTGCAATCGGTTGGGGGGGGTTAGCAGGCAAACGCAGTCCCAAACCGGTGCCTTCCATGAACGATGACAATCCGTAAGAGGCACGAATCGTGGTTTTTGGCATCACCTGATAAGCGAAGCCGATGCGAGGCTGGTAATTTCCGTAACCGTTGTAGGAGTCGTAGAGTGCGCTGCTATTACCGTTTTGATTGGGCAACTCGAAAGCACCGGTCTGCGGATCCCAGTTATCCTCTCTGTTATGCGCCTCAACAAAGGGTGTGTGGGTCTCGTAACGAAGTCCAAGATTGAAGGTCAACCGCTCGGTCGCCTTCCAGTCGTCCTGCACGAAGCCGGCAAAAACATTGTTGCGCTGTCCCCATTCCGAGCCGGTATTGCCGGCGCCGATTGAGGTGGGCAAACCGAGCAGGAAGTCCGATTCAGGGCTTCCCGAATAAGTGGTCCCGAAGCCAAAGGATCCGGCCTGTCCATTGTTGCTGTTGAACAAACCATTGGTACGGATTCGCCAGCCCTGGAAGCCGAAGCGCGTATTGTGCTTCCCATGCACCCAATTCAGAACGTCAGAATATTGAACCGAGGTGTCGTAGTTGTCGGTAACACTGTCCTTGGTGCCGAAATTGCTCACGTACCCCCCGCTGAAACTCATGGCGGGCAGGAAGCTTGTGGTCAAACCAGGGATGCTGAACAAGGTGCCTGCGTCGCCTGAGAAGTTTGACGAGGTATGGTTCTGTCCGACCTGGACGTAGTTCACACCGAGACGCGCATCATTCACCATGCTGGTTGAGATGGTCCGCGTATACCCGGTGACGAAGTTCCATGTTGAAACCACGTTGAATGGGTTGTAGTCGAGCGCAAATGAATTGATGGTTGGGTTCGTCATGTTGGAGTACGAGAAGCGGCCCATGAAGTGGTCCCTGTCGCTTGCGGCGTAATCCAAACGTCCGTCCCCCTGGTCGGAGTCGGTCTTGACTGCAGTCGTCTTGTTTGCGTTACTTTGAAGCGCGCCGTTGATAGGCGTGGGGTAATACTTCGAATTGATAATCGCCAAAGCCGCCGTGCTGAGACTTCCCTGCGGAATGACGTTGCTCGGGAAAGGCTGCCCCGTTTTCGGATCGACGATGTTCTTGCCTGCCGCTACCAGCTCCGAAACATCGCCTGTACGTTCTTTCGCAGTGAACACCGAAATAACGGATGTCGTGCTGGGAAAGTCGAAGCGCTCGCCCTGGTAGTCGGCAAAGAAGAAGAGCCTTTGGTTCAGGATCGGCCCTCCAACGGTACCCCCAAACTCGTTCCACCGCACCTTCTGTCGGGGTGTAATGTCTCCCGGGATGAGCTTGTTCATCCACTGGTTCGCATTCAGAACGTCGTTGCGGAAGAACTCGAAGGCGGTGCCGTGAAAAGAGCTTGTGCCTTCTTTGATGGAAGCGCTGATAACGCCCCCCATATAGTTGCCAAAATCGGCAGGAGCATTCTGCGTGAGGACTCGGAACTCCTGAATGGCGTCAGGCTGCGGGGAGTATGCAACATAATTGCTTCCAGCATCGTTGTTGTCCATGCCGTCGAGCAGGTAGCTGTTCGCGTCGAAGCGGTTTCCGTTAATTTCCGGACGCGCGACCTGTCCGGCATTTTGGCCGCTCTCGAATCCGGTGGGTTGTACCGTAACCGCACCTGGCGTCAGCAGCGTGAGCTGCAGGTAATTGCGGCTGGCCAGCGGCAGGCTGACATTAGTCCGCGAGTCGATGACGGTACCGACATCGGTAGTCTCTGTCTGCAGCAAGGGGGCGGCATTAGTTACGTTGACGGTTTCGGTGGTGGCGCCGAGAACCAGCTTTACGTTCACCCCCACCACCTGATTAAGCTGCAGCTCGATGGCCGTCTGTACGGCCGTGCGGAAGCCGGATGCGGCGACGCGCACTTCATACCGCCCAACAGGAAGATCGTTCAGATTGTAAAAACCGGCGGCATCGGTTTTAGCCGGCCAAACGGTGCCCCGATCCATGTCCGTCGCCGTTACTTGTGCGTTCGGCACCACACTGCCGGACGGGTCGGTGACGGTTCCGTTGATGGTCGCTGTCACCTGCTGCGCACCGGCGCGGCGGGGCAGCCCATAGAGTGCCAGGAAGAAAATGACCAACATCAGAAGGGAGGAATGCTTCAATGTCGTGTGCGCTGTATCTGCCCTCATGGTGCCGTACCTCCGAAAATGGTTTCCAGTTTGCGCATCGGAGTGAGCTCTTGATATTGTAGTTCTGCAATGCGAAACTGCTGTTTGTATTGCGGACCACGGTATCCGAAACTACATTGCACTGTCAAGACCCCGCATGAGAGGGTTTGTGTATGAAAAAGGCCTCCACCGCTATGAGCTCTACCCTGCGCTGCCTTAAGGTGCTGGAGATCCTGGCGGACGAACCGTTCGAACTGTCTTTCAGCGAGATCGCTGCTCAGCTCAAAATCCCCAAGGCCTCGGCCCACCGACTGTGTACCACGCTGATCGAAGCCAATCTGATCCGACAGGATCCGGGAAACCGGCGCTACATGCTCAGCAGCCATGCATTGTGGATCGGGTCAGGCTATCTGCGCCACTCTCCTGTTTACCGGGCGGCGTTTTTCCCCATGCAGGAACTTGCCAAACAATTTCCGGGCACCGTGCAGCTTGGGGTTCTCGATGGCGATTATGTACTGTTTATCCACTCTGTGGGCTATTCGGGTGCGCCGGATGCGTTTGCCGACGTGGGCCTGCGGCGTCCCCTGAATGCCACGGCGTCGGGGAAGATCTTTCTGGCTGGCATGCCAACGAAAGACGTCGACCGCATCATGTCCGCGTGCACCGAGAAATACACGAGCAGCACGATCACGTCGGCGTCGCGCATGAAGCAGGAGATCGCCGTGGTACAAAAGATGCGCTACGCGCGCAATATCGAGGAGCTGCTGCCTGGGTATTGGGTGCTGGCGGCCGGCGTGGGCGGTCAGGACGATCGGCCCGCTGCAGCCATCAGCATCACGCTGCCGCTGGAGGAGGTGGCACCCGAGCGAGAAACCACGATTGCGACACAGGTGAAGGAAGCGGCCCGCAAAGCTTCACTCCAGCTGGGACGCAGCGGCGTCACCCACGGGATGATGCCCTGGCATAGTGATGGTGGAGCGCGAAAACGATAACGAGAGAGCGCATCGCCGATGGGCATTGAACTCAGCCTGAGCCACTTAGGTTATCTGCCACGAAGCCCGAAGGTTTTAACGCTGTTGCCTGGAGACACGAACGGGCTTCCGGAGGCGATCCCGTTTTATCTACGCCAAAACTGCTTTCGGATGGCGCGCGACGTGAAACACGAACCGGGCTTTTCGGCGCGGTTTCCGGAGCCCTACGACCTTCTGCGCGGCAAGCTGACTCTGGATGGGGGAAACCAGCCCTTCTATCGAGGAGAATTGCGGCGTGTCTCAAGCCGCTGGGGCTGGATCTGGCAGGCGGACTTCAGCCACTTCGACACGCCGGGCAGTTATCAGGTTGAAACCGATTGGCAGATCTCTCCCCCGTTCGCAATCCGCGATCGAGTTTACGACCGCATCATTGCGGGATACCTGACCTTTCTCGGCGCGCAACGCTGTGGGTGCGCTGTCTTCGGCGTCCACGATGCATGCCACCTCGACGACGGAATCCTCGACAGCGATGGTTCGGCGATGCGCGCGACGGGTGGCTGGCACGATGCCGGCGACTTTCGCAAGTGGCTGGCCTTTACCCTTTACCACATCGATGCGCTGCTCACACTGCGGGAAAAACTGAGCAATGGCCTCGTAGAGGGAGGGGTGACAGCCGATTCGCTGCTCGATGAGGTGTCCTGGGGCAACAGCTTCTTTCATCGCATGATCAATTCGGACGGTCAGGTCTACGAGGACGTCGCCGGCGGTGGTTCGCCACCAGGAAGCGGCTTTACGTATGAAAACAACTGGTGGTTTGAAAACCATCCTGGCTCCTACGGCGACGCCAGCGATAATCGCTGGACCGACAACGTGCTCGATTCAGGCGACGAGCGGCGGATCAGGACTACTTACAATCCTCTGATTCAGTGGGCTTTTGTTCACGTTCAGGCGCGCGCCTCGAGGCATCTGCCCTCGCCCCACGCCGAAACGTGCCTGCAGCTTGCCAGGCGAGCGGCGGACTTCGCGCGCCGGCACGGCCATGACGGGCGAACACTGTTTTTAGCGGCTGAATTGCGCGGCAGTCTGGAACTGCTGGCGGCTGGAGACCGGTCGATTGATGTGACAGTGGTGAATGAAGCAGCGCGGGAACTGATGCGACGTCAGACGAACGCGACAGAAGGATTATCGGGGTATTTCACTGAGGCCAACGCAGCCGACGGGTTTCGTTCGGTTGCCTTTGCCGCGGATCCGGTATTTGCGCTGCTGCGGTTCTGGGAATTACGTTCGCTGCTGCCGGACGCGCCGCTTGCGGAGCAGGCTCGCGCGGCAATTTTTCGTTACATCGAAAACTACCTGTTAGTAGATTGCGTAACTAATCCATTTTCCTTAACACCCTATGGCGTGTATTTCGATCCGCCACATCGCGACCGCCAGGTTTTTCGAGATGCCGGCAACGGGCGCGGGGTGAGAACGTTCATGCATCCGTTCAACGGCCAGGGTATCGTGCACGGAACGAGTTCTGTGCTGATGAGCCATGCTCATCTGCTGGCCCAGTCGGCGGTGCTGCTGCACCACCCGGCGTGGCGTGGCCCTGCCGAGCAGCTGCTTCACTGGTGCCTCGGACACAACGTACAGAATCGATCGCTGTTTTCGGGCATTGGCTATCGCCAGCCGGTCGGTTACTCTTTCCGCATCCCGCAAATCCCTGAGGCGATGTTTGTAGGATTTATCGGACGAACGGATGATTCGCCCTACCTTGAGGAGTCCACAGCCATCGAGTGGAATACGCTCGAATACTGGAGCATTCCTTTTCTTCATGCGGCGCAGGCGGCGTGCTGGCTGGGTGTTTGACGCTGAGCATTCCGCTTGACATCGCCAAAAATCGGAGAATATTCTTGGTCCGTATTCCAAACTGTATTTTCGCATGCCGAAACTAAGGACCACTTGGCGTGATTGCCAGCGGCTGTGAGCCGCGCCCACACACTAAACAGAGGATTGCATATCTCCATGATCCGACCGGAGTCCGATCAGCAGCTGAACGATCTTTTAACCGAGCCCAGTGAGGCGGATATTGCCGCTGCGAGCAGGCTTCAGGGAGACACTATGGTTCTCGGGGCCGGCGGGAAGATGGGACCCACCCTGGCTCTCAGGCTGCACAGGGCGCTGCGCGGCGCCGATCGGAAGCTTCGCGTCATCGCCGTATCCCGATTTCAGTCTTCAGCAGCCGAGCGTGAACTCACCGACGCCGGTGTCGAGACCGTTTCCTGCGATCTCCTCGATCCGGACCAGGTCACCGCTCTGCCATTAGTTGAGAATGTCCTGTTCCTCGCGGGCCGCAAATTCGGTTCGACCGGC
This sequence comes from Acidobacteriaceae bacterium, assembly GCA_036490815.1. Classification (GTDB taxonomy): domain Bacteria; phylum Acidobacteriota; class Terriglobia; order Terriglobales; family Acidobacteriaceae; genus Palsa-343. The sequence continues at coordinate 156,413 of DASXDF010000060.1, read as the reverse complement.
GATCCAGATGCAACCTGGGCCATGAATGCCGTGGTGCCGGCGCAGGTTGCGCAACACTTTCGTGGTTCGCGTATCGTCGCGTTCTCCACCGGCAACGTCTATCCGTTCGTTTCACCGGAGCGCGGTGGCTGCGTGGAGTCGGATGCCCCGGCGCCGGTTGGAGAGTACGCGCAATCCTGCCTCGGGCGAGAACGCATCTTCGAGTTTTATTCGAAAAAATTCTCTACGCCCTGCCTGATCTTCCGGCTCAATTACGCGATCGATCTTCGCTACGGCGTTCTGGTCGATATTGCGCGTCAGGTGTACGAGGGCAAGCCGGTCGACATTTCTGTGCCCGCCGTGAATGTTCTCTGGCAGGGCGACGCCAATTCCTATGCGATTCGCGCTCTGGAACTCTGCGAATCACCGGCACGCATTCTGAATGTGACCGGACCGGAAACCATCCAGGTCACGCGCGCCGCGAAATTTTTTGCTCAACGGTTTCAGCACGAGCTTCATCTGAAAGGCGAGTCCAGAGGAATGGCGCTGCTCAACAATGCGGGCGCTTGTCACACCGCGCTTGGCTACCCTGCCGTTTCAGCCAATGAGTTGATGGAAGCGGTTGCAGTCTGGGTGGAATCCGGCGGCGCACATCTGAACAAGGCAACAAAATTCCAGGTTACGGATGGGAAGTTCTGATGCCTGACAGCACCGATCAGTTTCGGGCACTTCTGCAGCGGGGACTCGTGATTCCAGCCCATCCTCTGGCTCTGAATGAAAATCTCAAGCTCGATGAGAGACGCCAGCGGGCACTTACTCGCTATTACTGCGATGCCGGAAGCGGCGGCGTTGCGGTTGGGGTACACACGACGCAGTTTTCGATTCGCGACAGAAACATCGGCCTTTTCGAGCCGGTGCTGGAACTTGCTGTCGAGGAGATGGACGCCTTCGAGAAGCGGTCAGGGAAAGTGCTGGCCAGAATTGGCGGCATCTGTGGCGGCACCAAGCAAGCTTGCTGCGAAGCGGCTACGCTCCGCAGGCTGGGCTACAACGCCGGATTGCTCAGTCTCGCCGCTCTCTCCGATGCTTCCAACGAAGCACTGATCGAGCACTGCCGCGCTGTTGCAGACATTATCCCCATCGTTGGGTTTTATCTGCAGCCGGCGGTGGGAGGACGGCCGCTCAACGCAGATTTCTGGGAGAGATTCGTTGAGATTGAATCGGTGGTCGCTATTAAGGTTGCGTCCTTCGACCGGTACCAGACGACGGAGGTCCTGCGCGGGGTGGCCCACAGCGGACGGTCGGCTGAGATTGCACTTTACACCGGCAACGACGATAACATCGTCGCCGATCTCCTGACCGAATTCCGCTTCGGGGAACGCACCGTTCACTTCGTTGGCGGTCTGCTGGGACAGTGGGCCGTATGGACCCGGCGTGCTGTAGAACTGCTCCAGTCTGTCCACGATGCCAAGTACAACGGCGCGCGCCTGGACACGGTTCTCGCTCGCGGCGCTGAGATCACCGACGCGAATGCCGCTATCTTCGACGCCACCCATCAGTTTCGCGGCTGCATTCCGGGGATCCACGAAATCCTGCGCCGACAAGGGTTGCTCGCCGGGCGCTGGTGTCTGGATCCAGGCGAACGGCTCTCGGATGGACAATTGAGTGAGATTGATCGCATCTACATTTCGTATCCACTTTTGAACGATGACGCATTCGTGGCCGAGCATCTCGATCGATGGCTGTCGTAGCCGCAGCGGTCCGGCGATCATCGGCTTAGCCACGCTGGTATTGACTCGGCGAAGTCTGTGGTTGTGTTCGAGATTGCAATTCAACTCCGGAAGTGACGTCCAGTGAACGAGAAAACTATCGCAACCATCGCGTTCAGGGACGAAGGTTTCGCCAACTTCCGCGAAACCCTCGATGAGGCTGCCCGATGGCTCGAACTCGCTTCCGCCCAGGGGGCGGATCTCGCCGTCCTGCCTGAAACGGTCAACCTTCTGCATCGAAAGAGCGACTCGGCACCCCTCGATGAATTTGCCGTTGACGACTGGCGCCAAGCCACAGCAACGCTCTGCGATGCTGCCGCTCGATTGAAGATCTCCCTGGTGCTCCCGCTGCTGGTGCGGGCCGGCGGAGCTCTTGCCAATCGCTTCTACGTGGTTGCGAAAGACGGAACATCTCTCGGCTTTTATCAGAAGCGCGTGCCCGCCCTGGGCGAGAAGACCTCTGGAGTCGAGCCGGGCGACACACAACCCATTTTGTGGGAAGGCCTGCGAATGGGCGGCGGCATTTGTATCGACCTCTACTTTCCCCAGACCGTCTTCGATCCGCAAATCGCTGCGGGAGCCGACTTCTTTGTCATTCCCAGCTTTACGCCTGGAGGCTCTCTTCTTGATTCGTGCGCGCTCACTTACAACGTGCCTGTGGTGCTTGCCTACTCTCCCTGGAGCCGCATCCTCGATCGGGACGGCATGGAACTGGCTGCAGGAGGATATCGCTCTGAGACGCTGCGCTTCGGCTTTGGCTCCCCGGTCATGATGGCTACGATCAATTTCGACGCAATGACTCTGTTCGCGGATCTGAACCAGGACAAGATGCGGGATGTCGCCCGCCATTACGGCCGCGCCGTGCGCGTCCGTTTTAATCAGCACAACTGCTTGTTCATGCTGGAATCGCGCTCCCCGGACCTCTCAGCCCAGGAAGTGATGCGGCAGTTCGGCCTGATCTCGCGGCGCGACTATATGGCTCAGCTCGACCCGCGTACAGGCAAGAGCCAATCCATAATCAGGCAGGTGCCACCATCCGGCAAGGAGCCTGCGTGACGAGGCCTTCTCCCACCGAGTCCCTTCGCTTCGCCGTTATTGGCTGTGGCGCTGTCGCGCGCGCGCAGCATATCCCGAATATCACCCAGTCGCCGAGAATGACGCTCCATACCTGCGTCGATCTGGATGACTCCGTGCTGGCTGAGTGCCGTGACGTGTTTGGCGCGAAGCACATCCGTAAAGATTTTCAGGAGGCGATCAACGATCCTGAGGTGGATGTCATCTGTCTGGCCACAACGGAGAAGCTTCGACTGCCGGTGATCAGTTTGGCGGCCCGGGCGGGCAAGCCTGTGTACGTTGAAAAACCGTTGGCGACCACGCTGGACGAACTATACGAGATTCAGAACGTGGTCAACTCCAGCGGGATTCCCTTTTGCGTGGGCCACAACCGGCGCGCCAGCCCTGCCATGCTCGATGCGCAACGTATCTTCCGAAGGCACATGACAAATCCGAAGCCCTGCCCATGGCGCTGGCGCCGGGAAGGCGCTGATCTCCCCGCATTAGCCGACGACGGAACTCCCTCTGTTTCGGTCCGGATCAACGACGACTGGTACAGCTGGAAAGGCTGGGTTTTCGATAAGACTCATGCCCCGCATGGACCTATGCTTTTCGAAATGACCCATTTCACCGATGTGTGTAACTGGTTTCTCGCCAGTGAGCCGATCGAAGTGACTGCGGTAGAAACGGGAATGCTGAACGAGGCCGTCACGATCAAATACCGAGATGGCGCACTGGCCACGATTGTCATGGGGAGCAATGGGTCTTTGGGCTATTGCAAGGAACTCTACGAATTCATGGGTAACGGCGGCTATCTTGCCGTTGACCACATGCTCGAAGTCCGCACGGCCGGGATTGAGGATGTCGCGGCACAGGTTAGATATCCCATGGTGCAGGATCGCCATCCGCATATCGGCACGGAAGGCGGAGTATCGGGCTGGCTGGCCAAGAAGCGCGCCGCGTGTGCCGAAGCTGAAGCACACAACGATCCTCGATTGCAGTTCACCGCGGAGCCGGACAAAGGTCACGCACATGCGCTGGAACGTTTCGTCGATGAGATTCTCGGCCGGGGTCCGGTGGTGTGCAGCGTGGATGATGCTGTGCGTGCAACGCAACTTGCCTTCGCTGCGATCCGCTCCGCCCACGAAAAGAGGACGGTCGCGCTCACTGAGATCGCAACCTGACGACCGTGATGCTGGCGGACATCATTCACTCCGCGAAGCGGATTCGTACAGTTAAGGTCGCTTTCTCTCGGCAGTCAGAGTCAATTGCTTGGTAACAACGCGACCCGATTACTCGGAACTATGTTGAAGGAGCAGTCGACACTATGAACAGTCTTCAGAGGCCGGGGACGAGTTACTGCCCACCGTCTGCACACTTGATTGTGCTGGCTACGCTTTTGGTCCTCACCCTGGTAACCGCGCATGCGCAAAGCTCCCCGGGGCCGGATCCGACGGCGAGCGTGGATCCGTTTGTCGGCACCGGATTTGGACCTGGTGAGGGCATCAACCTATTTCCAGGCGCCGCCACGCCCTTCGGCATGGCCCAGCTTAGCCCCGACACGGAAGATCACGGTTTTGGGTATCACTACACAGAAACCCTGATCAAAGGGTTCAGCATGACTCACATGAGCGGTCCGGGCTGTGCCAACGAGGGTGATGTATTTTTTACAGCAACAACCGGGCCCATCGAGACGCGTGCTGTCGATTTTCAGTCGCCGTACTCGCACAAGAGAGAGTCGGCCATGCCCGGCTACTACCAGGTTGAGCTACTGCAGTGGGCTATCAATGCGGAACTTAGTGCAACGGACCACACGGGCGTCGCTCAGTTTACCTTTCCCGCTGGGAAAGCGGCTAATATCCTTGTTCCACTCAGCCATACGCTGAATCAAACCGCCGCTGCCTCAGTGCATGTGGTCGGGGATCGCCGCATTGAGGGCTACGTGGAAGACCATGCCTTCTGCGACAAACAGCCAACTTACAAAGTCTACTTCGTGATGACCTTTAATCGACCGTTTTCTTCGTTTGGCACCTGGACTGGCGCTAACTATGACGGTCCGGGCACGGTTGTTGAAGGCAGCCGGTCAGCAGAGCAGAACGGCCACGAGGAGTGGGTGGGTGCGTACGCAAGCTGGCCCGCCACAACCGGGGTTCAAACGATTACCGCAAAGATCGGAATCTCTTATGTGGACGTGGCAGGGGCCGAGAAGAACCTGGCTGCCGAAACGCAGGGGCAGGACTTTTCCGCGATTCGAGAGGCCGCTAAGCGCGCATGGAATCGGGAACTAAGCGTCATCGATATCTTTGGCGGTACGGCCAACCAGCGCAAAGTGTTTTATACAGCGCTTTATCACAGTCTGCTGATGCCCTCGCGCTTCGACGATTCCGACGGACGTTATCTGGGCTTCGACGGACAGATTCATACTGTCGCTGCCGGTCACCATATCTACACGAATTTCTCCGGGTGGGATATATACCGCAGCGAAATGCCACTACTGGCGATGGTTGAACCGCAGCGTATGGAAGATATGGCGCGATCCGTGGTGCTTATGTATGAACAGGGAGGATGGATCGATCGCTGGCCGCAGATCAACCTGTATACCAACGACATGGTCGGAAGCCCGCTCACCATCGCGGTAGCAACTGCATGGCTGGACGGGTTGCATGACTTTGACATAGAGAAAGCCTGGGAAGGCATGCTGAAGGATGCTACTGAGGTCCCGCCTCCTGGGCAACCCTACCTCGGAGAGGGAGCGATGGCGTGGATTAACAAAGTCCACTTTGTGCCGGACGACAAGATCAATTACGGTTCAGTTTCTGAAATTCAGGAAGATGCCTTCGCCTATGCTTCGCTTTACCGGCTGGCAACAGTGCTGGGCAAGACGAAGGATGCGAAGCTGCTCTACGATCGCGCGCTCTATTACCGAAACGTATTCGATCCGAAGGATCGTTACTTTCGACCGCGTAGGGCGGACGGAACCTGGGTGTCCGGTTTCAATCCCGCTCAGTATGAGCTTGGATTTGTGGAAGGCTCCGGCTGGCAGTATCAGTCCTTTGCTCCTTCTGACATGGCATGGCTCGTGACCGCGGTGGGCCGTGACCTTTTCAACAGCCGCATGAAGGAATTTTTCGATTATCCCGAGCCGGGCTGGTACACGCCGTATTACAACCCCTACAACGAAATCGATCTGCAGGCGCCATTCGCGTTCCATTTCTCGGGGCAGCCGTGGATGACGCAGCGCGTTGTTCGACGAGTACTCCAGGAAAACTATTTCGATGGGCCAGACGGCGTTCCGGGTAATGACGATTGCGGCGCAATGTCATCCTGGGCGGTGCTGAGTATGATGGGCATTTACAGCGTGGATCCGGCGAGCCTCGCCTATGAGCTCGCAGGCCCCACCTTTTCCAGGGTCGTCATCCGCCTGCAGAAGCCCTATGCGGGTAAGAGCTTTTCCATCGAAACCGATGGAGCCGGGGACAATGCGCCTTACATCCAGGGCGTGCGGTTGAATGGCCAGCCATGGCAGAAGAACTGGATCCCGTTCCAGTCAATTACGGCAGGAGGCCAATTGAAGGTGACCGTCGGTCCCAACCCCAATGAGCAGTGGGGAGCTGCGCCGGAAGATGCGCCCCCTTCACTGAGCAATGAGAAACCCTGATTCGGAAGGAGGGCGATATGGACCGACGCACTTTTATCGAGTGGGCTGGGCTGGGACTCTGCGACCGCTTTATTGTGCCGAAGGCAGCCGCAGGCTCAAACCTCGCCGCGCTGACACCGACCGGCGCTGATCCTGAGGCAGATGCGATCAGCGAGTACGGTTCAGGCTATTTTGGCAAATGGATCAGCGACGGTTTCGGGCTGCCTGCGTATCACTACACCTGTAATCAGATTTCGGATCCGAAGGCAATGTCGCCCGTAGACAAGGCATGGCGCTCGCCGACCGACCATACACACCAGTTGGGCAACAACCGACTGGTGGCAGCAGTTTCGAATTACGGATATGTCCAGGTTCGGCAGGACGAAGGTTCTCCCAAGTTCCTTAACGACTATTGTCCGGAACAGAACCGTTATGGCGGTGGCATCGGCTTCCTCGCGGACGAGGACATTTTTCTCAGCACCTGGTATTCCGGCGAGGCCGAGTCCTTCGACAGAATCTTTGGCATTGGATACCTGCGTAAGCGTGTGACGGACCACAAGTATGAAATCGACCAGGTGATCTTCGCTCCCTTTGGCGATGACCCTGTGCTGATTTCACAGGTCACCGTTACCAATCGCTCCGATCGTCTCGCCCATCCGCGATGGGTAGAGTACTGGGGATGCCACAACTATCAATTCTCCTACCGGACCTTGATGGAGTCCGCTATTGTGGGTGATGCCACAACGGCACCCGCACTCCGGCGTAAATTCTGCGATCGGTTCACCCATCATTTTCAGACCATAAAAGGGAGCAGAGGCCTTCTTGAACAGCAGTCATTTCAAGCCAGAAGCGCAGAAGAAGAGCAAATCTGGCTAAAGGTTCAGGCGAAGCTGAAGGAGAATCCAAACGGCTTCTATGGAGGACCCGTCCCGCCCCTCGCGCCAGGCGCCAGCATGGACGATCTGCATCCACCAGCCACCTTTCTTGTTTCGCTGGATCGCCCTGCGGATGGATTTGCCACGAACGGAGAGCTTTTCTTCAGGGGCGGCGTTGCTCGTCCCGCGGGTATGTCCGATCGTCTCGATAATGATCTGAGCACAAGCGGTCCGGGAAGTGCATTGCTGCTTGAGCGCAATCTGACACTGCGCCCCGGTGAAAGCCGCACCCTGTATTTCCTCTATGGATATCTCCCGGAAGGGTTTTCACTTGAACGGCTCGTCGAACGGCATTCGAAGAATCCGGCGTCCCTCTGGTCCCGCTCAAGTTCTAACTGGAAAAGCAATGGCATTCGACTCAGCGTTGACGCAGAACCGTGGGCAGAGAGAGAAACCGCGTGGAGCAGTTACTATCTGCGGAGCGAAATTACCTACGATAGCTTTTTTCGCGAACATATCGTTTCACAGGGAGCACCTTATCAGTATATTGCCGGTCTGCAAGGGGCTGCGCGGGACCCATTACAACATGTATTGCCCTTCATTTTCACCGATCCCACAATCGCTCGCGAGGTGATTCGTTATACCCTCAAAGAAATTCAGCCCGATGGCTCCATCCCGTACGGCATCGTGGGAAGCGGAGTTCCGATGCCCTGCCTCTATCGGCCCAGCGATCTTGAATTGTGGCTGCTCTGGGTGGCGAGTGAGTATGTTCTTGCCACACGCGACAAAGAATTTCTCGATGAAAGAATTCCCGCGTATCCGGGCCACGATCGCACCCAGAACGATCGGACCGTCTGTGAACTGCTGGAGCACGCCTATCGGCGTATCACGATGAATATTGGAGTTGGGAAGCATGGCCTGATGCGTCTTTCCAGTGGAGACTGGAACGACAGCATTGTGGTGAACCGTTTTCCGCCCGCGCAGACCATCGAGGTCACCAAGCAGGGCGAAAGCGTTCTGAATGCCGCCATGGCATCCTACGTGCTCGCTTACTACGCTCAGATGCTGGACTTCGCCGGGCGCTCCCCCCTCGCTGACGAAGCCCGCACATGGGCTGAGGCCCAGCGTCAGGCCGTAAGAAAACAGTGGACAGGCCAGTGGTTCCGGCGCGCCTGGCTTGGCGAAGGCCTGGGTTGGTCGGGTGACAAGCAGATGTGGCTGGAACCGCAACCCTGGGCTCTGCTTGGCGGATGTGCCACTGCCGACCAGGCAAAGACGCTGGTGGAATCGATCGACGAATTGGCGCGGAAGCCTTCCCCGATCGGCGCACTTCTGCAAAGCCAGCCGGATCCCACGATGAAGGATGAACCCGGAGTCGGGACGAATGGAGGAATTTTTGCTTCCATTAACGGAACCCTCATCTGGGCCCTGGGTCAGGTGAACGGGGCTATGGCGTGGGATGAGTGGAAAAAGAATACCCTGGCACGCCATGCAGCGATCTATCCCGACTTCTGGTTCGGCATCTGGAGCGGACCGGATGCTTACAACTCTGTGCTGGCGAAGAATCCTGGTGACACCGGGCCAGATTTCCCAGTGATGAACATGCATCCGCATGCATGGCCGCTCTATATCGCGACCAAGCTACTGGGTCTCGAGTTCAACACGCAAGGAGTCAGGCTTCACCCGGGCCTTCCGTTGTCTAAGTACACATTTTCGTCGCCGTTGCTGGGTTTCAACAGATCTTCTGGCGGTTATTCAGGGTGGTACGCGCCAACAACCGCGGGACGCTGGAGCGTTGTTATAACTCTCCCCGGCATGGAACGGGACGCGATAGGTCAAGTCCGCGTCAATGGTGTGGCCGAGATACCTAGGCTAACTGAAGATGGAATTCAGCTCAGCGGGGAAAGCAAGAGCGGAGTGCCTTTGCAATGGGAGATTCTTTTGAAGGATCGGAACCCAACCCGCTCGTAACGGCTGACCCAATGATGTGAAACCAAAGAGCGCGGGGGTCCGCAAGATTTCTCCGCTCTACAAAGAAGGGTTTGCGGTCGAATCGCTGATCAGCGCGAAATCGGTGATGCGCTCGATGGCTCGGTGTGGGCGGGTTGCGCCAGGGTGGCCGTAACGATGTAGCGTTGCGGCGCGTTGCCGAAATAACCGAATGGGTAGCAGGTGACCAGGGTGAGCGACGGTGCCGGGCGCGGGTTGAGAACGGAGACATTCGACGGCATGACAATTTGCGTGCCGTCCACAATGTAGATCTCGGTGCCTTTGGCGCTCTCCAGCATGAGTGAGTCACCAACGCGAAGCTTGCCCAGGTCACGAAAGAAGCTGTCGCGGTGCGCGGCAATGCCGATGTTGCCGGGTTCGCCGGGCAGGGCGGTTCCTTCGATTCGTCCGGCCGCGTGGTTGAGGGTGAGTGCATCACTGCCATCGAGGACCGGAACTTCCAGATGAATTTTTGGAATGCGCAGAACGGCCAGCGGGAGGTTTTCTGTCCCTCTGTCGATGGACTCGCCGGCTGTGTCGGTTGCCCCGGGGTCGTCGGGCAGTGAGGCGCCCAGCGATGCATTGCCAGCGCGCGCCATCGATGACTCCGATGACTGGACCGCGGGCATCGCCTTCAGCAAAGTGCGGGAGGTCAGAAGGCTGTCGACACGAGAGGCTCCGTAGAGTGCGAGCAGCACCACACCGGCAGCAAGAAGCAGTGCTTCAAGCCACGTCCTGATCCGGACTTTCCTGGTCTTTCTGTTCGCGACGGCTTCGGTTTTGCTTTTGGATTCCACGCGATCGGGCATTGGTAGTCGATTCCCTTCTCCCGCAGCGCAGGAAAATTATGGGAACCGGCAACCCGGAGATTGCCGGTTCCTGCTGCCGTCTTTTAGTTTCCGCCTTCCTCCTGCGCCGGCACCCAGACTGCGTCCGCTGAAGCCAGCCGCACGCCCGCAACCTCAGTATTGAGGTTGACGGACTGCAGGCCGGGCTTCCTGGTGGGCGCCGCGTTGAAGGTGAGCAGGTACTGGTTGTTCAGTACCTTCTCCAGGCGATTGAGGTAGGGCGAGAGGCTGGCCGGGTTACCGAGGCCCAGGTAGTACGATTCCCCACCTGTTTTTTCGGAGAACCGCGTCATGTCGTTCTGCCCACTCATCGCGGTCCAGTAGTTGCGGTGCCAACGCCCACGGCCCGGCATGTAGATGCTGTGCACCACAGTGCCGGTCCGCTGGGCGATTGAGCTGGCGGTGTCGACATCCGGGTTCAGGTGCAGGCCACGCCACAGGCTGTTGGCGTTTCTGCCGGAACGGTCGATGCCGTCGGTGACCATGACGATCTCGCGGCGATGATCCGTCGCCTGCCACCGCCGCATCAGATCGGAGGCGGAAAGCCAGGGACTACCGTACGCGCCCGCGCTGCCCATGGGGAGACGGAGGGATCGAGCGGCGCGCGCATGATCGAGCGTGAGATCCTGCACGACATGCACCTGAGCGTTCCGCATGTAGCCAACGCCGATGGAAGTCGAGGAAGGCTGGCGATTGATGAAGTCCTTCAGATCGTCGAGGTGCGATCCGAGTTGCGCATCGGAGGCATCGTCGATCAGAACGAACAACTCGAGCCCGGCCCGGCTTCCCTGCGCCGGCACCCATTCGGTCACTCGCATACGATCCTTGCCCTGCAGGACAATGACGTCGTTTCGGTTGATGGATGGCATGCGCTTTCCGTCGTCGACGCTGGCCGTTACGGTAGTGGTCACCTGAACGTCGTCTGCCGATGCGAAGGTGGCCGCCTGCGTGGATGGAATGGCTGCAAGCAGTGCCGCGAGAGCCGAGAAACTATAGAGATAACGCTTTGCTGATTTCATGACATTTCTCCTTGGTCGTTAGGTACTGGTTCATCGGGTAGTCGGACGAAGGAGCACTGCGTTTTCCTTCGTCGTATGCGGTGTGGGCTAGCCCTCGCTTCTTTCCCTCACCAGCCGGAGAGCGAAGCCAAAGGCGAGGGTCACGAGTCCCGTGAGGCCGATCAGCGGCAACGGACTGCCGGTCTGGGGCAGGGTGACCTGGGACCACACGTGTTCCGTCGTAACCGAGCTGGCCAGTTCCGTTGATGCAGCAACTTCACGCTGCACCGGGAACATGAGCACCCCGACCACTCTGGGCAACTGCGGAGCCGGCGCTTCGCCGATCACAGTCTTGTTCTGCGAAACCACATGGTGAGTGTCATCGGTCACGATGGTGGCTTCGATCGTCATGCCCTTTCTCAGCTCGTGCAGGTGCCGCTCGTGGCCGCCAACGGAGAACTTCGCGTCGCTGGGGATGCGAAAGATCTGATTGGTGCCGTCGGGCAATGAAATGATCACCTGATTGGGAGAGCTGACGTGCCACACTTTCCCCTTGATCGTCCTGACCGAGTTGACGTAGTGCGGCGTAGTGGTGGTGCTGATGGTTTGGGTGAGTTTGGTGCCAGGTTTGAGATCGCCCACGCCAACGTTGGTGCCATCGATAGTGAAAACATCGCTGTCAGGAACCACGAGGTGCTCAACTTTGCCGCTCTCGAGCTTGAGGACCAGATCGTTGCCTTCGACGTAAACAACTTCGGCGTTGCGCACCGAGGTTTTCACGACGGGGCTTCCAGGCTGGACGTTGGTCGTTGTTGTATCCTGCGCCCCCAGCATTGAGGGGGCACTCATCATAATCAAAACGCCGATTGCTCCCAAAGCGAACCAGCGCGGTGCCAGATTCAGTAGGTTCATAATCAATTCCTTTCCATTGCGAATTACCGACTGCACATCGGACGCTGTGGCCACCTTGTGTTGCCTGGTGAAGCGCATCTGCAGAATCCCATCGAACGCGTTTTGGAACATCGCAAGATGGAGTGGCTGGTTGTCCCCACTTTCGTGGGCCCGCGGGCGCAACCCTCAGGGGGATTACGCGCTGCACATGGCGAATTCGGCAGGAGGAAATCCGATTTACGCGCCGTTCCCCCACGATCGTGGGGTTTGTAAACTGTGGCCAGCTGTTTCAATGGACCAGCGGGCTAATAGAGATGACAACCAGCCGATGAAGCGGGCCGACAGGACGGGAATTTACAGTACGAGACGAATCGCCCGTGGCTTGCTTTGGCTGCTGGGGGCAACGATGGCTGTCCACGCATTCGCGCTGAATCCGAACCGCAGCATCGACCAGCTTTTCCATACGGCGTGGAATATCGGCGACGGCGCGCCCAGCGGTATTACTCAAATTGCGCAGACGACAGACGGGTATCTGTGGCTGGCCACCCAGACCGGGTTGGTTCGCTTCGATGGCGACCGCTTCGAACGCTACGAGCCTCTGAATCGCGATGTGCCCGCCAACACCATCGCTTCTCTGCTGGCGACACCTGATGGCGGGTTATGGCTTGGCCTGGTCCCGCACGGCGTCGCCTTCCTGAAACACGGACAGCTGGTGGTTTACGAAGAGAGCGACGGTTTGCCTCTGGCTCCGGTTTACGCGCTGGGCCGCGATCCGGAGGGCGCTATATGGGCCGGTACCTCGCGAGGAGTCTTCCGCTTTGACGGCCACCACTGGCAGGCCGCCGGCTCGGACTGGGGTCTGCCTTCGGTGGCCGTGGAGCGATTCGTTGCTGATGATCAGGGACGCCTATGGGCCTCCACCCTGAACGGACTCTTCTTCCTGCCGCCGCACGAGCGGAAGTTTCGTCTCTATCGATCGCATGCCACGCTGATGGCGCAATCCCATGGTTCGTTGTGGATCACGGAAGGAAGCAGGATTCTTGGGATTCCCGCGAACGTCTCGCAGTCCGTCGACGATGCGCGGACGGCGCAGATCGATCTCTCAGCCAACGGCCTGCTGGTCGATCGCGACAACACGCTGTGGATCCTGACACAGGAAGACGGCATCGAGCGCGTAACCAGGCCGGATGAGCTCAGCGGAAAAAAGATTGCAGCCAGTAGTCCTGTGCTGGAGCGGTTTAGTCAGGGCCGCGGGCTCAGCGACGATCGCGTCACGTATGCCATCGAGGATCGCGAAGGCAACATCTGGGTTGCGACGCGGGGCGGTCTCGACCGGTTTCGTTCCGGCAACCTGGTTCCAGGCGCGTTTCCTTACGGGAGCGGAGGCCAGGATCTGGCGCTGGTCGCGGGTGAGAACGGCAGCCTGTGGGCGGGCAATCTTGGACAGCCGCTCATGCGCTCTCACGGAGACGCGGTCACGTTCCTGGGAGAGAACCGCGACATCACCTGCGCCTATCGCGATACCGACGGCAGCCTTTGGTTTGGGGGCAAAAGCATCCTGCTGCATGAGGTCAACGGGAAGATCGACAGTGTTTCCCTGCCGCAGCAAATCGATCCGCGACTGCAGTGGGGCGTTCAGTCCATCGTTCGCGGGCCCGACGGAGGCCTTTGGATCTCCGTCGCGGAAAGCGGAGTGTTTCGCCTCAGCAGCGGCGTGTGGACGCAGTGGGGCGCCCTGCCGGCGTTGCCGCGGCGCACACCCGTGATCCTGTGGAGAGACAGCAATGGGCAAATCTGGTTCGGATACACAGTGAATGAGGTTGCCGCATTTCAGGGAACCGCCGTGCACAACTACTCCGCGACCGATGGCCTCAACATCGGAACCGTTGCCGCCTTCGGCGGAAACAACGGCCATATCTGGGTTGGCGGAGAGCGTGGGCTGGCGTCCTTTGACGGCAAACAATTCCATATGCTCCCGACCAAAATTGCAGGCGGGTTCAGAGGTGTTTCCGGAATCGTCGAAACCGGAGACGGTGATTTATGGATCAATCAGGCGAACGGCGTCGTGCATATAACAGGCGCGGAAATCGCGCAATGGCTGCACGACGTCCATCACGATCTGCGCGGGGAGGTGTTCGACTATCGCGATGGCTTTCCCGGCAGCGCCTCGCCGATTAGACCTCTCCCCTCAGAGATTCTGTCGAAAGACGGACGCATCTGGGTGAGCGGAACCAGTGGAACGGCGTGGATCGATCCGGAACACATCGACCGGAATCCTCTGCCTCCGCCAGTCGCGATTGAGTCCATGGTCGTCGACGATCGCGATTATGAGACGAACGCTCCTGTGACACTGGCGGCGCTTCCCTCTGATATCGAGATCGAATACACCGCGCTGAGCCTTTCCGTTCCAGAACGCGTGCGCTTTCGCTACCGGTTAGAGGGCTATGACAGCGAGTGGCAGGACGCGGAAGCGCGGCGCTCCGCTTTCTACACCAAGCTAAGTCCGGGACACTACCGCTTTCGCGTGATCGCATGCAACAACGACGGCGTCTGGAATGAGACAGGCGCCGCCATGGAGTTTACCGTTCCTCCGGCGTGGTTTCAGACTTACTGGTTCCTGGCCGCTTGCTTTCTCGTAGCTGTGGGTGTTCTTTGGCTTCTGTATCTGTTGCGCCTGCGTCAACTGGCCGAACAGATGCAGGGCCGGCTCCGCGAACGCCTGGCGGAGCGTGAACGCATCGCGCGCGAGCTGCACGATACGCTGCTGCAGGGGATTCAGGCACTGGTGCTTCGCTTTCAGGCCGCAGCTAACCAGATCGCTCCCGGCCACTCCGCGCGCGTGGTCATGGACGAAGCCCTCAACAGCGCCGATCAGGTGATGATCGAGGGCCGGAAGCGGGTCACCGATCTTCGCGCCGGTGTGGAACCGCCCCATGCTCTCACCCAGGCGTTGCGCGCAGCGGGCGACGAACTGGGGCGCGATCGGCAAGGGACTGCGTTTTGCATCGTGGTTCACGGAACGCCGCGAGAACTGCATCCTCTGGTCTATGAAGAAGCGTACTGGATTGGACGCGAGGCGCTTCTGAATGCCTTCTATCATGCGGAGGCACGCAACATCCGCGCCGAGTTGTATTACGGTCACACCGAATTTCGGATCCAGTTCGTCGACGATGGCCGCGGCATCGATACGCATATCCTCGACAAAGGCGGCGTGCCAGGACACTGGGGGCTGCCCGGCATGCTCGAGCGCGCCGAAAAGATCGGCGCGCAGCTGCGAATTTCCAAACGTAGCGAAGGGGGCACAGAGGTGAACCTGAAGATTCAGGCTGCGGCGGCCTATCGCCCGGCAGCTGGCGGATGGCTCGGCCGCTGGTTCAGATCCCGCTCCACGAAATAGGTTCCGCCACTGGCCGCGCTGGCCAACTCGATCAGGATCGACAACAGCTGGGAGCTTTGCCCCGTTCCCTTTGCATAGAACGCATCCGCCGCGACGCCTGGCGGAACCCTCTCGCCGCTGTAAGTTCCGCTCATTGCTATGGTCCGAATTTCCGGATAAAGCCGCCGCAGCACCGACAACAATTCGTATCCATTCATGCCAGGCATCTCCAGGTCGGAAAGGACAATGTCTGGCTCCGCTCTGCGAATCTCGAGCAGAGCGGCCAGACCGTTGTGAACGGCTCGGGTTTGAAATCCCCACATCCGAAGCATCTCTCCATAAGCGCTGCGCATCACCGGATCATCTTCAACCACCAACACCTGAATTCCTCGGGCCGTCATAAGTCACCTCTCCCGCGAAAGGCCGGACCTCCTGCTTCGATCTCCGCGGTGCAGTGGGGCTGCTCCCAGCTGAAGTCGAGTGGTACGGCCTTTCGCGTGATCGATCGCTTTGTCGATCATGAGCCGATCCTAGCCAGAATCGTCACGATGCCCCAGCCCCGTTAAGGGAGGAAAACAGCCCTACTTTAGTGGGGAAATGACCGGGCGCGAGCGGGACGCGGCTCCTTCTGCGGGCTCAACAAATGAAATATCTTCAGCGTTCGTCGGAACGCCAGAAATCCAGAAAGCCCCGCCGCAGCGCGATAAGAACGGCGTGCGTTCGGTCGTTCGCATGCAGCTTGGACATGATGCTGCTCACGTGACCCTTCACGGTGTCTTCGGTGATGTTGAGCTTGTCGGCGACAATCTTGTTTGAATTCCCCTCGGAGATCGTACCCAACACCTCGATCTCACGCGGTGTGAGCGCGTCGGCGTCGATATAGCCGGAAACCTGTACAGCGACTTCGGGCGGGAGGTAACGCTGGCCGACGTGGACCTTGCGAATCGCGTTGAGCAGATCGTGGCGGAGCATGCTCTTGAGCAAATAGCCCGACGCCCCCGCTTTGAGCGCGCGCGTTACCTGCACGTCACCGTCGTAAGTGGTGAGAACCAGCATGCGTGCTTTCGGAAATTCCGCACGAATCGCCTGGATGGCCTCGATGCCCCCCATTCCGGACATCTGGAGGTCCATCAGCGTGACATCGGGCTTGTGCTCGCGGTACGCCGCGATTGCACCGGCGCCATCGGCTGCCTCTGCCACCAGTTTGATGTCGGGCTGGCTGTCGAGAGTGGCAATAATCCCCGCGCGCATCAGCGAATGATCGTCGACGCAGAGGACTCGGATTGGCGTCGCTGAGTCCATGATCGTTTCCCTTTCGGCCGCAGGACAAAACGGCGGCGCGTGGTTGCCGCTTAGATTCTGTGTCGATCATAACCGCCGACGGAGCAGGGTCCAACCCCCACGATCGTGGGGGTTGGCGTTTAAGTCCAGGAAGCCAAATGGTCTGCCACGATGGTAGCTGCCCAGGCTGCAAACATGCGATCCGTGCCGGAAATATCTCGACTTATAGCGTCTGGAACTCTACAGAATATCCAACCAGCCTCAGCCAGGGGGTTCGCCGCAGCCGGACCGTAACCGACATTTCCGACTGTGATTTTCCCGCCTGTTCCGACCTTCACCGGCAATGCGATTTCCGATAGCATTGTGATTGTTACAATCGCTCGACTATTGGAGAAGCTGAATGGATACGAAAGCATTGATTGCAGAAGTCGAAGCCGAGATATCTCGGCTCTATGAAGTGAAGAGGCTCCTGGGGGGCACCGTTGGACAAAAGTCGCCTGCATCATTCAGCTATGGGGCGAAGAAGAAAAAGACCCGGCGCACGATGAGCAATGCTGCCAAAGCGAAGATCAGAGCGGCACAAAAAAAGAGATGGGCAGAGTGGCACAAGACTCACAAGAAAGCTGCGTAGGAACTGCGAATGCCCCGGCGATTAGCCGGGGCATTCCTGTCTTCCACAACCTGGCATGCTGACGACAAGAGCGATGAACAGG
Organism: Acidobacteriaceae bacterium; assembly: GCA_036490815.1. Classification (GTDB taxonomy): domain Bacteria; phylum Acidobacteriota; class Terriglobia; order Terriglobales; family Acidobacteriaceae; genus Palsa-343. Next base: position 139,004 of record DASXDF010000060.1, on the reverse strand, counting down.
AATTCCGCGAGTAAGGGCCGGGGCGGAAATTGCCAGTATCAGGTTTCCTGCCGGCAGGGACAAATAGCGGGAAGTTATAGCTCCGCATTCCGTGGTCGAGAAATCATGTGAGTGGTTTGGGGGGCCGGAGTGGACTCCCGAATGAGAGCAACGGGAAGGCGGAAGCCCTCATGGAGGGCCCCGCCCTGACTGTGGCTTGGCGAGCAGCCGCGGCGTTTCCGCCTCGGCTGCTTGCAAGGCTAAAAGGTAAATCGGCCGCCAAATTCCATCTGGCGAGGTGGGTTCAGCTGTGAGTTCAGCACGCCCCAGGTGGAAGGCGTGCACAGGCACAGAGTCCCGTTGGCCGCATCAAGAAACTGCCGGTGGTTGAGCATGTTGGTCGCAATGAACGAGAACTCGAAGGTCGTCGATTCTGCGATCCGGATGTTCTTCTTGATCTGTCCATCCATGTTCCAGTAAGGCATCCCTGTAATCGGACCCTGTCCCGGATTCTGGTTGTCGATGCCAAGGATGGGCGCGCGTACCTGGGAGAAGACCGCCGCTGGATTGGCGAAGTAATTCACCGGCGTGTTGGAGGTTGAAGTTCCGATGCCGTTGCTGCCGGCAACTCCGAAATGAGCCGAGTGTCCGCCATGATAGGGCGTGGTGAACACGCATTGCTCGTTGTCGGCGTAGTTGGCACCATCCCCGGCGCCGAATGCCTGGCCCTGGCTACCCGACGTCGGGATACAGTTCAGCGGCGTTCCGGAACCGGCAGTGAAGATGGGCGCAAACTCCCAGCCCCCTGCCGCGCGGCCCAGCAGACCGTTCTGACTCTTGAACCACGGCTCCTGCGCCACGACGTACGTGTTGTAGACGAACTTATGGTAGAAATTCTGCAGCCCGTACATCTTCTGCAGATCATAGGGATCGTTCGGGGTGTATGCACTGGTGGCCTGAACGTCGGCGCCGGTGCCCAGCGCCTTGCTGTAGGTGAAGTTGTGCTGCATCGTCAGGCCGTGCCAGCCACGGGTGCCGAAGCTGACGAAGCCGCCGTTGTAGTTGCCGTAACCCAGGCTGGCGTTCTCGGCGATGCCGCTGCTCATCGTGCCGGCCGATCCGAAGGTGGACCCAGGAATCGGCGTGTTCATCATCGTGCGCGGGATGCTCAGGTTCCCATTGTCCAGATCGGACCACAGGCTCCAGACCTGCTGCTGCAGCAGGTTCCCGGTGCCACCCGCGCCTTCCTGATCCAGAACAGCAGCGGTGCAGTTCGCGTACCCGTTGCAGTAGCCGGATGCTTTCAGCGCCGACTCGAAAAACGCCTGCGCGGGAGCGGAACTGATGTAGCTGGTATACGCGGCCGTTCCAACTGCCGGTACACTGGCGCCGCAGGCAGCCGCCGACGTCGCACAGCCCAGATACTTCTCCAGGTTGGCGTACGCCTGCTGGAACTGTTGCCCACCCAGGGACATCATGTAGGGTACCGCGTTGAGGTTGACCGGCTGATATTCGTGATGAATAATGCGGCCGATGTAGCCCACTTCAAGCAGCGACTTCTGGCCCAGCTGCCGCTGAATCGTCAGATCGAGCGAGTCAACGACGTTCGGACGGAAGTGAGGATCCATCGCTTCGGCGGCCGCCCCGGCAACCAGGTTATAGCCCGGATAGGCCGGCTGGGGCAGGGTCGGAGCCGCCGCTGGCAGCGGAGCGGCGTTGCCGTCGATGCCGATACGAAATGCATTTGCCGCCGTCGGATTGCCTCCACCGCAGGAGCCGCTCGGGTTCGACGCACTCGGCATGAAGTTCTGTTTGCATTGCACCGCCTGCATCAGGCCAGTGCCCAGCAGCGGCACCAGTACCAGATCCACGCCGTTCAGGCGTCCATAAATGCGCCCGTAGCCGCCGCGAATCACCGTCTCCTTCGAGAAGCTCGGATTCCACGCCACGCCAATGCGCGGGCTGAACGAACCGTAGAACGGATCGTACGGGTATTTATTCCCCGCTCCCACGTTGCCGACCAGCGCAAACCCAAGTTCCGGGTTGAAGGCATTTCCCTGCAACGCGGCGGCCTTTCGCTGCGTCAGGTAATCCTCTGTCACGATTGGCTCGTCCGAAGAGTCCACCAGCACCGTCGACTTGCCAGTCTGCTCCACCGGCGGCATTTCCAGCGTGTAGCCCATGCCGTAAGTCAGGGTAAGACTGGGTTTCATGTGCCAGCTGTCGCTGAAGTAGCCGTTGTAGTAGTCGATACGCATCTGATCGAATGCGTGCGTCAGGGGCGGGTTGAGAGCCAGGTTGGGGCCGCTGCGGGTGTAGGTAACCTGCGAGTCGGTCACAATGCCCATAGCCGCGGCTGCCAGACGGGCCGTGTTCAGGTTGGACGGGTAGCCGCCGCCCAGATCGGACATATTCACGCTGCCCGATCCCTGCTCGTCGCCCAGTTCATACGTCGGCGTAAAGTTAATGTGGCCGCCGTTGTCGCTGCGCTGGTGGTAGTTGTAGTTGTGCTGATACTGGCCGCCGAACTGGAGCAGGTGATTGCCTTTCAGCAGCGAGAAGTTATCGCTGAAGAAGTTGTCCTGCCCGTCCCAGAAGCGCGTGCGGATGCTCTGCGTGTCCACGTTGAACGGAATCAGCGAATACGTCGAGTTCTCTCCGCCCGGCTCGATTGCCCCACCCAGTCCGGGAAGCTGTGGCGGCGCGTTGTCATCGGACCACGACCAGTAGTTGCGCAGAAAGCTATAGTGGAAGTCGTTGGTCAGGTTGGTGGTGATGCTGGTCGTCAGACCGGTAACGAAGTACCAGGGCTGCTGCGGCCGGTTCGCCAAAGCCGCCGGCTTGCCCAGCGTGTCGCCGGGGAAGAACCCGCCGATATCATATTGCTCATCGGCAAGCTGGTTCAGCTTGTAGTAGCGATAGCTGGCAAACCAGTTCCACTTCGGGCTGAAAGCGTGATCGACGCGAAACGCCATGTCATTGCTGCTCTGCGGGATCGACATGTTCGCAAGGAACGCAACCGCGTTATACCCGTCGCACACCTGGTTCGTCAGGTTTCCGCAAAGGCTGGCTCCGGGACTACCGGCAATGGTCCCCTTGGGCTCGTACTTGTTCCACACAGCCGCGACATCGGGATTGAGGCCGATGCCACGCGGATCGATTGACTTCAGGTTGTAAGGAAGCATAGTGCCGCTGGAATCCGCGGCATAGATGGTGCCCGCCATGAGGCTGGGCGATGGAACCACCCTGCCGATCGTTTCCGACTGGGGATAGCGGAACCCTTCGAAGAATCCGAACAGATACGTTCTGCCGCCCCAGAATGCCGGCAGGACAAACCCGCCTGCCTTCGCCCCGAACCGGCTGTAGTGATATTGGTTGAGCGGGGTCCCGTTCTGATTATTCGTCCAGGTGTTAGCGTTAAACCCATTGTCCAGGTAATACTCGTAGGCTCCGCCGTGCCACTTGTTGGTCCCGCGCGGTGTCGCAAATTCCACCTGCGCGCCGGCCGAGTTGTCGAAGTCCGCCGTCTGATTGGCGGTGTTCACCTTCACTTCTTCGACGCTGTCCTGCGGCGTGGGCATCACACCCGTCGGGTCGTTGGCCCCGATCATGCCGGTAGGGTCCCCAGCGAAGCTGTTGGTGTAAACGGCCATGCTGCCGTCCATGTCATTGGAGATCTGGCCACCGTCAAGCAGGAAGGTGCTCTGGTCGTTCACCGCTCCGGCCACGCTGCCGGTGGGATCCACGCCCGGCTGCATCGTCGTGAAGGTGTTCGCGTCGTGGAGCAGGCTGGGCAGCGAGTCGATCGCCTCATGCGGTATGGTCTGCCCCACCGTGGAGTTCAGTGTCTGCAACTCGGTGCCGATCGATTGCACTTCAACCGTTTCTGCGCTGCTGCCCACTTTCAATGAGAGGTTGATCGTCAGCTGGACACCGATGTTAACGGTCTGCCCGTCCGTCCTCGCGACCGAAAACCCGGACCTGCTGGCAGTGACTGAATAGCTCCCTGGAGGCACCGCTGGAAAAACATATCTACCGTCGTCATTGGTGGTCTTCGTCATCTTCAATCCGGACGACGCGTCGGTTAGCGTTACTGTGGCGCCCGGAATGACGGCGCCGCTTTGGTCGGTTATCTCGCCGACCACTGTACCGCTGTTGGTAGCCTGGCCATGACCCCAGCTCGCGCCTGCGCAGATCCACAGGACAACCGCGACCGTGGCCATGATCCACCGTAGCCTGAGTTGCGTCATTACAGTTCCTCCATAACTTGCTCGTTGTGCATCTGCACCACATTCCGGGCGAGCCACTTACGGCCCGGCGAGGACGAGGAAACAGGCCCCGCGGGGAGAGATCCTGTTTCGGTCAGCTATTTTGAAATCCCGATACCGCTGGGAATTGAAGACAGCCGGTATCCGGTTTGGAGCGTTCAGCAGAGCGGCGTGGATAACAATTGTTGCCGCTTGTGCGTTCACCTAAGTGCAATCCACTAACCAAAGGCCTTCGGGTCCAATCACGATACTTCTGGGATAAGCGGCCTTAGAAGGGGGACAGGTGACAGTTTCACGCTGCTGCTATGGGATCACGTAGGAACATGCGTCAACTAATGCAGCAATTCGAAGCGGCCAGCTGAAACGAGGGGATCGAAGACGTGATCGCCGGATTCATACGAGCCGGTGGCCAATGGGCTTGCTTGTCTCAGCTAATTGCCGTGATCGGGGATTCGGGGCTCGGGGTATGAGGCAACCCTGAGGATCTGTGATTGCACTTACCGCAACGCGATGCGGCCCGGGAGTGGTCAGAACGTGAGTGTCACAGCGCCTGCGGGGGCGGTAGGTTTTGAGAGTCCATGTGTGGCGCAGAATTACCTTGCGACGCATGACATCTCGTCGGCCCTAAGTATGCGGGGACCAGTTACTGTGGCCCTGGGGTCCCATCCGACCAGTGGCGCACCACGATCATGAAGGTCGTCACCCGCGATTCCGGATCATGCACAGCGATCATCGGCGAGCCCGGTAGATTCGCTCCCCAGCTCTTAGCCACATCGCCCACTTCATAGAACATCACGTGCGGATGCCAGGCGTGCGCCTGATCGTTGAGGTACTGATCCTTCGACATCATGTAGCAAATCGCACCCGGCGCCAGCGGCGGTATTTCCCCGCGATCCAGGGCGGCGGCTATCGTCTGCGCGATCTCCGCCTTCGATTTACCTGCCAGCACGAGACCGGTTTTCATCAAATAGATTTGCGCAATGCTGCTGGCCGCCGCGGCATTGAAGCAATTGGGGGCGCGCATTTTCGGATCCCAGAAATCCGGAGCGTCGGTATCTTTGGCCCAGGACCGCTCGACATAGCAAAGGAAGCCATTCTTGCCTTGCATGGCAGTGATGTATCCCTGGCGTTCGAGCACCATTACGGTGGCATCGCCCGAGATGGAAGCAGGGGCCGCGCTGCGGGCGAGCGCGATTTCCCCATCCTTCGGCATTAAATATTCATCGAGAGACGCCATTGACGGATGGGCGTCCACCTGCGCTTGCGCGCGGTGGCTGGTTTCCGGCATCACAATCATGGTCAGATACACAAGGGTGAGGATCGTAACCGTCTTTCGCATGCGATTCTCCAGTGTCAGGAATATTTCTCTTTGAAAGAAAGATCTTGATTACCGACCTACACCGCAGACAGGTTTGATATGGTCTCCCGGAGAGTACATGCGGTCAGATCTGCAGCTCGCCTGCAAAAGCTGCAAGTTATCGGCCAAAGCTCGTTGTGTTAGACACCGGCATTTCTGTGATGGACGGCTCATAAGTGAGGATAAAGGCGACGCCAGGCATTAGGCTATGGTGTTATGTAGGCCATCCATCCGATAGTGTGAAAAATGGAGGATGCTATAGATCATCGGCGCCCACCGCGGCATAGGACTCTGACAGGAGCCCGCGTCTCAGTATCAGCCGTACATTTTTGCTGATTGGAAGAGCTTTACCGTTGCGCAGATGTACGAACGCATTTCCTTGCCGGGGAAGATCGAAGTCCACCACATGGTCCAGATTAACGAGCGCGTTTCTGTGAATGCGGAGGAAATGCTCCGGGTCCAGCCGTCTGTAGAGGTCTTTGATCGTCATTCTATGCTCGTAACTCGCAGTTTGCAGGTGCAACTGAAGCAGGTTGCCGTGACTTTGAATCCACAATATGTCGCGTACGGGGACTAATACAATCCTGTCGCCCGCTTTGATTGTCATGCGGTTCAGATACCTTGCGGGCGCTGTCCAGGACCCTTTCCCGGATTCCGGCACCGGATCCACTCCAAATACAGACCGTGCCTGTCCAGCATCCGGGCCTGGAATTTCATCAGATAACACCTGCCCCAGACTTCCCGATCCGGATCTCTCCAGATTCGAATGTAAGGCCTGCCATCCCAGGATCGTCATATCCAACTCCTTTGGACGATGAGTTCATTTCCTTCACCTGGTCGTTCGAATTCGCCGAGCAGCGGCGGCTTCGGGACCATCGACTCTTTCATGAGCTCTTCGTTGCCGTTTGCGGTTTCCTGACTCGCTCTATCCGATAATGGCGCTCGGACCCCGCTTCGTTGACATGCACACCTGGCGGTACGTCGAGGTATTGGCCGCTCCCAGAAGCCGGCGCTTTCAGATCTGCTCGGGCTTGCACCCAACACGCAGAGAATTCAGCCAGTCCACGATATTTCTAAGTCCCATAGTCCACACCTGAGTATCCTGGGCATTCTTGGACAAAACCTCGTAGCCCTCAACCATCGCGATCAGGAAGCTCGCAGTTTCTTCCGGAATCAGGTCCCGGCGGACAGTTCCCTGATGCTGGCCCCTGCGCAAGGCTGCGGCAATGCCTTCGTGCCAGGCACGGAAGATTCTCTCCAGTCGCTTGCGGAACTGGTTATCGAGCTGCGACATCTCCTGCGCCAGATTAACCAGCGGGCAACCCCGCTTTATGTCATTTGGCCGCGCCGGTATCGCCTTAACGATGCCGATCAAAGTGTCGATTGGGTCCTTCTCATGACTCTGCTGGAGAGGGATCAGCCACCTGTCACGGGGGAAATTTGCGATGACCTCTTCGATGATCGCGTATCCAAGAGCGTCTTTGCTCTCGAAATGGTAATAGAGCGCGCCTTTAGTGACGTTGGAGGCAGCCAGGATTGCATCGAGGCCGGCACTCTGGAAACCGTATCTGTACACCTCGCGAAAAGCTGCCTGCAGCAGGCGTTGCCGCGTGCGCTCAGGATTCCGCTGTCTCGGCGCTGTGCGATTCACAGATTTATGTGCCAGCAACATACCAACCAGTTTGTACTCTTCCTGCAATACAACGTCAAGAGAAGAATTTGCCGTCCGATTCGATCGTTCAATTCTTATGTGCATTTTGCTTTGCGAAGGAGCGCTACCTCCGCCGGAGCTAACGTAACGAACCGCGTGCAGCCGGTACGGAGCCACGAGGCCGTCGAACCGCATCGCTCGGCACCCTTAATCCGACGGAGCCGCACACGGAACCCGTGTGGGTCGCACAACACTCGTGGAATCGCGGGTGACCAGTCCAGGCAGCGCGTTCTTCAACCGCATTGATCCTCGTCGTGCATCAGGCTGACGCCGCCAGCCGCAAGATACTGGTGATGGGCCTTCAAAATATGCTTCTTTCATTGACAGGCTTTGCTCACCAGGTGTACAGAATACCCATCCCCCAACAGGCATCTCGTGCTGACCGAGGCGGCGGTGTGCCCCACGAAGCCGAAGGAGAATCCCTGCACGCTTTTCGATGAGCGGTAACTGCCCATGCTGCTGACCCCGCATGCGACGTTTGCGAAAAATCAACCCTCTTTTTGACACCGAGCATTCCCCTCTCAGTGTGACTCTTTGCTTAACCCACAGCCGGGACCTTGCGCCAATGCCGGGGCCCGCTCGGAATGAGGAGCCTTTCGATGAACATAGAAGGAATGCGTCGTGCAGCGCCGTCCGCACTTGCCCTGACTTGTCGTTTCGCCAGCCTGCTGCTCCTTGCCCTGTTCTTGTTGCCCACAATGTTATCCGCGGCCTGCGTGAACCCGAATCCCAATCCCAATCCCAATCCGCAGTCTTTTGCCGCATCCGGTGACTTTAACGGCGACTGCAAAAGTGACATTCTCTGGCAGAACAGCATCAGCAGCCGGATCGAAATGTGGCTTATGAACGGGGCCGCACTCGGGAGTACCGGAAGCCCCGGCACCGTCCCGGCACCGTGGACCATACAGGGCGTTGGCGATTTCAACGGGGATGGCAAAGCCGATATTCTATGGCTGAACACCAGTACTGGGCAGCTCAAGATCTGGCTCATGAACGGGAGCACACTGCTGAGCACGGGAAGCCCCGGCACTGTCCCCGCCCAATGGAGTATTCGGGGCATTGGCGACTTCAATGGCGATGGCAAAGCCGATATCCTGTGGCTTAACAGCAGCACCGGGCAGGTCGAAATCTGGCTCATGAACGGAACCGTAATCGCCAGCCAGGGGAACCTTGGCGACGTTCCCTCCCCACCATGGAACATTCTGGGCATCGGCGATTTCAATGGAGACGGCAAAGCCGATATCTTGTGGCAACAAGGTACGACCGGGCAGGCCGAAATCTGGTTCATGAACGGCACCGTGACGGCGAGCCGGGGCAACCTCGGCAACGTCCCCGACAACTGGAGCATTCAGGGCGTTGGCGATTTCAATGGGGATGGCAAGAGCGACATTCTATGGCGAGACGAAAACACTGGGAAGGCCGAAATCTGGTTCATGAACGGCGCTGCGATTGCGAGCCAGGGGAGCCCCGGCAGCCCCGCCCCCGATTCGAGCACTCAATGCTGCGTTGGCGTTGGCAATGGCTGGACCATTGTGAGCGTTGGTGACTTCAATGGAGACGGCAAGGCTGACATCCTGTGGCGTGAACTCAGCACCGGGCAACTCCGGGTCTGGCTCATGAATGGGATTGCGATCGCGAGTACCGGGAACCCGGGCACCCCCACCTCCGACTGGCAAACAACTACTTTAGTTCCCTATGGTTGCTCAAACGCCGTTCTCTGCAACATCCTTTCGGCGAGCAACAACGTGCGCGCCAATGGACCCTTCGGAACCGATAACCCAACACCGTCTGCCACCACAGGGGGGGCGCTCTTTCCCTTCGTCTGGGATGTGGGCGCCGCCACCATCGCGCAGAACTGGGCGTCCCAGTGCAACTTCTCGCATAACCCGAATCGTGGTGGATACGGCGAAAACATCTATGCCGCCGGGTCGACAACCACGCCGGTTACGGTCACTGGGCCCGACGCCGTATCGGATTGGAGTGCCGAATCAGCGAACTACAATTACAGCGGGAATACCTGTGCGGAGGGCCAGACTTGCGGGCACTACACGCAACTCGTTTGGCGCACCACAACCGCTGTCGGCTGCGCCGTACAACAATGCACAACAAACTCGCCGTTCGGCGGGTCCTTCCCCGATTGGGCAATGGTCGTCTGCGACTATTCCCCGGCGGGTAACTGGACGGGCGTGCAGCCCTACTGAGCGTCAATTCTTCGCAGCTACCGGGGCATGGGCCCCGGCAGCTGCGGAGATTGCGTTCAATTGAATTTTGTATGCAATAAGTCGTTGTTCTGGTGCTCGCACCGGAACTCCTACTTCCCGAACGCTTTCGCCAGCACCGGTCCGGCCTCTGCATCCTCGACCACCGGAATATGGCGAATGTCGATCACCTCTGCCCACTCCGCCGCGCCCGCAAAAATTGCCACGGCGTCGTCGCTCTCATAAAGCGCGAACCCGCCGCTGAAATCCGAACTGTGCCACCGGCCCAGCAGCTTCGTTCCCTCCGGCGCTGCGCCGTGTCCGGCAAGGAAGCGCTCCACCGCTCCGCGCACCCCATCCGCTTTGAACGTCCACGTGACCATCATCTTCATCGCGTCCGTCCTCCAGTTTCATAATTCTGTTGAGAGATTTGCCTGCGACTGGGCAGGCGCGCCGATTATAGCCCGGCGCGCAACTGGCCTGCGAGAAGATCGGAGCAATTTCCCACGCGGACAGTCGAACGCCGCCAACCCCCTGTGGAGTCGCCGCCTCAACTTCACTTCCTTGTTACCATCGCGGGATGTTCAAACTCGGCAAGCCGGAAACGCCAATTCAGTGAATCGGCCACATCGTTCTCGCCGTCGTCGCCCTGTTCCAGTCTGGTGGCTGCTGCGCGTTTACGTGCTCAAGCCCGAGCCGCGCCCGCCGCTCGCCCTTTAAGCGCTGCGCCGCTCGTCGGCCAGCAGCAGCAGTTCCAGGTCCGATTCGTGCGCCAGCTTCTTCGACGGCGTCTGATTTCCGTCCAGGTGAACTACATACATGTCCTGCAGATAAGCGAGTTTCCGTGCCACCACCCCGCTCACCTGCCCGCCCTTTACTCGAACCTGTTGCCCTTCTGCGAATGCCATACGCCGAATCTTGCCCTGGTTTCCCGGCCCGAACAATAGCTCGATGGAGACATCCGCTATCCCCCCGGAGTGTAGGGTCTGTGCCATTACTATCCGTCTATCCCTCCTGATCGCATCCACCGGCCCTGTTCCACACCCACAGCAATGCCTGATTCGCGCTGCCGTGCTCCCAAGGCGGTATGATCGCAGTACGCAATATCAAGAGCCGTTATCCGCCTTGCCCGGCGCTGGCTCCTCTTGACGGGGGGAACCGGCATGGGTTTCGACGCACGCTACTGCTCCATCCGCAGGGACCTCGAAGAAAATGGATGGTTTCTTACCACCCGCCTCTCCAGCCTGACCTCCCGCCTCCTCTTCCTCATAGGCACTGATCATCGATCCTTCATCGAAACCAAAAGCGAGTGCGACGAAACTCGCGCAGATCTCGTCGTCTCTCACCGCCAGCTGCGGGAACACCGTTCCGACCACGGCTGCTGAACCATCGCCCGTCCCCCCAACATCAGGGTGAGGGCGGTCACAGCGCCGGCAACCTCGCCCTCTGCGAAAATACCCGGTGACCTACTCGTCTGAAATTCCCGCCGCCAGACCACTCCTTCTGCCCATCACTGCTATCGCCCGCAAACTCGGCCTGCGCGAAGAAGACTACGACCAGCTTGGTCCCTGGTATGCCAAGCTCCATCTCGACCTCCTCAACGACCCGGCTCGGCCGCCGCGCGGCAAGCTGATCCTGGTCACCGCCACCACTCCCACCACCTCTGGCGAAGGCAAAACCGTCACATCCATCGGCCTGGTCCAGGGGCTGGAGCGCATCGGCAAGCGGGCTGTCATCACATCCCGCGAGCCTTCCCTCGGCCCGGTCTTCGGCATGAAGGGCGGCGCTGCCGGCGGCGGTCTCTCCCAGATCGAGCCCAGCCAAAAAGTCAACCTCCACTTCACCGGCGATTTTCATGCCATCACCTCGGCGCACAACCTGCTCGCCGCTCTCATCGATGCCCACCTCTTCCACGGGAACGAGGTCAATCTCGATCCCGCCAGCATCTGGTGGCCTCGTGCCATGGACATGAACGACCGCGCCCTCCGCACCATCGTCGTTGACGTCGATGGCAAGCACCAGGGCGCCAACCGCCGCTCCGGCTTCGTCATCACCGCCGCCTCTGAGGTCATGGCCATCCTCGCACTCGCCAAAGACAGCGCCGACCTCCGCCGCCGGCTCGCCGCCATCGTCATCGGCCGAACCCGCGACGGAAAACCCGTCCGCGCCGACGACCTGCACGCCACCGGCGCCATGATGGCCCTGCTCGCCGACGCACTTCTCCCCAACCTCGTCCAGACCTCCGAAGGCACGCCCGCGCTCGTGCATGCCGGCCCCTTCGGCAACATCGCCCACGGCACCAGCAGCCTCATCTCTCAGCAAATCGGCCTTCGCCTCGCCGACTACGTCGTCAACGAAGCCGGCTTCGCCGCCGACCTCGGTGCCGAGAAATACCTCGACATTGTCATGGGCATCTCCGGCGTCAAGCCCGCCGCCGCCGTCCTCGTCACTACCGTCCAGAGCCTGCGCAATCAGGGTGAAGGTCACCTCGCGGCAGGATTCCCTAACCTCAAGCGCCATGCCCAGAATCTCCAGCGCTTCGGCCTGCCCACTCTTATCGCCATCAACCGCTTTCCCCACGACACGGCGGAAGAGCTGGATCAGCTGCGCGGCTTTTGTGCGCAACTGGGAATCCCCAGCGCCCTCGCCGAGCCCTTCACCAAAGGCGGAGGAGGATCAGAAGTGCTGGCCCGTGCCGTCGTCGACGTCATCGACCGTAATCCTGCGGTGACAGCGCATCCCGTCTACGCGCTCTCCGATCCGTATGAAGAAAAACTCAACAAAGTCGCCACTCAGATTTACGGAGCCGAGGGTGTCTCTCTCACTGACACCGCGCGCACCAAGCTCCGCCAGTTTACCGGCTGGGGCTACGACGGATTGCCCATCTGCGTCGCGAAGACACAGTACTCCTTCTCCGACAACCCAAAGCTGCTCGGCGCACCCAGCGGCTGGACCCTCCACATCAACGATGTTTCGCTTTCCGCGGGCGCTGGCTTCCTGGTCGCCATCGCGGGCAACATGATGCTGATGCCCGGGTTGCCAAAGATCTCCCGCGCCGAAGAAATCGATGTCGACGAAGAAGGCCAGATCACCGGCGTGTAGCGAACGCAACGCCGACCGCTCCTTCGCTGACCGCTTTTCAGCTGATTGGTTCTTAGCTCAGCGGAGGCTTCCCTCCGCCCTTCTCCCCGCATCTGTTCTTGTATGATTCGCAAACTCAAATCCGGCGAATTCCGCCTCTATTCCCGCAAAAAGGACGCCTCCACCGGCAAGCGCCGTAACCTCGGCACTTTTTCCTCCCGGGAGAAAGCCGAACAACACGAGCGCGAGGTCCAGTACTTCAAGAGACACTGATGGCCGCTAAGAAATCCACCGGCAAGCGCTGGGTGAAAACCGTCACGACCGATTCCACCCATCCGCCCCGCGACCTCTTCACGAAAAGTGCGGCCGCCATTGCCCGCTCGCTTGCGTCGAAGAAGGTTTCCCCTAAAGGCCCGGCCTCCGGCATGCGCATGCTCACCTATTTCATCAACCGCGCCGGTAAAGGCCTCAGCGCCACGCGTAGGAAAGAGCTGGAGCGCGCCAAAAAACTGCTCCACGAGCGCATCGAGAAGGAAAAAGAGAAGGCCACCTGAGCTTTTGGTTTGCGAAGACGTGAAACTATGCCGGTTCTTCCGACCGCCGGCCGTCGGCAGCCGACAGCTGTTTTCTCTTCCTGCTTCCAATCGCAAACAAGATCGCCCCACCCACAATCAGCGCAGTCGTCGACACCAGTACCTTTGCCACCGCCAGCGGCTTGTTCGGTTCTTCGTCCGCGGGGATCACCGACAGCACAATGGTCATCGCCGTTGATAGAAATCCCAGCACCGCGAGCCCAATGGCGACCGGCCGGCCTCCGGGAACCCGCCGCACTTCCGGCCCGGCCTTGCGCGCCTGCAACCGCGCCATCGCCGCAAACAAGAATAAGTAAGGGATGAAGTAATTGATAATTCCCATGCTGACCAGCACATCGTAGGCACCGCGCACCGTTGTCCCTGCCTGTCCCAGCGCCGCCACCACCATCCCCGATATTCCGTAAACTCCAATCGCTACCCAGGGCGTGCGAAACCGCCGATGCACACTTCCGAACACTGGCGGCAAATAGCGATCGACACCAGCTACAAAAGGCAGCCGCGAAGTCGACGACAGAAACGACGCCGTTCCCCCAATCGCATTCAGCGCCATCAGTCCGGCCATCAGCGCAATCATCCATCCGAGATGGAGCCGTCCGCACAACACGGCCATGCCGCGCATGAATCCGTCCACGCCAGACACTGCATCCGGCGGCAGCGCCGTCAGCAGGGCCGCCGTTCCTGAAAAATATCCCAGAGTCATCACCGTGCCGCCAACCAGCAGCGCCCACGGAATCGTCCTGCGAGGATTCTCGATTTCCTCGCCCATGAACGATCCGCTCTCACACCCGGCGAACGCGAAAAAGATGGTCGACCAGAACACAGCATTCTTCAGCGACAAGTGCGGCGCCATTGCCGCCGCGTCAAAATGCGTTGCCACCCCGAATCGCCTCGCGGATACGCCCGCCAGCACCACCAGAATCGCAATGGGCAGCCAGCCCCCAACCGACCCGACGTTGCTCAGCCATTTCCCTTCTTCGAGCCCGATGATATTCAGTCCGGTGATAATCGCCAGCCACAGCACCGCGAAGCTCATGAAATAAGTCGGACTCGCTGACCATGCATGTCCGCGCACTCCCGCGACAAACAGGAACGACCCCGCCCCGAAATATAAAAAGGACGCAAAGTACGGCAGGTTCGACATCCAGTACATCCACGCGCTGATGAAACCGGAGAAGTCCCCGAACGCCTCGCGCGTCCACACATACAGCCCGCCCTCCTGCGGATAGCGTGAGGAGAGCTCCATCACGCTGGCTGCCAGCGGCAAAAAGAATCCAATCAGCGCAAAGACCCAAATCGCCAGCGATCCTGGCCCCGCTGCTGCCGCGGTCGCCACCCAGCGCACGCTCAGTCCGGTCGCCACATAGAATGCCGCGAGATCGCGAAAGCGCAGCGCCTTTTTCAATCGCGGTTGCGCACCTGCGCCAGGCCCGGACACCGGTGGATCAGCCACGCCCGCCGCTTTCCCAGTCCTTCAGCACCGCCATGGCCGCATTGCGGCCGTTCACGCCAATCACACTGCCCCCGGGATGCGTGCACGCCCCGCACAAATACACACCCTCCATCGGCGTGCGCGGCGTCAGCCGTCGCGCACCCATATAAGGCGGCAAACATTCTCCCTGGAAAATGTGGCCGCCCGTCAGCCCCACCTTCTCCTCGATGTCAGGCGGCCCCAGCACCTGCGCCTCCATCACCGCATCCTGAATGTTCGAGCAGAAACGCCCCAGCGATCCGAGTGCCAGCTGCCGCACTTCGTCACGCCGCGTGTCCCAGCTACCTTGCGCAAATTTGTACGGCACGTACTGGGCGAACACGCTCATCGTATGCAGGCCCTCCGGCACCACGCTGCGATCGTGCACGCTCTGGAAATACAGCTCGCACCACAGCGCCTCCGGCAGTTCGCCTCGCTTCGCCGCTGCAAACCCGGCCTTCCACTCTGCTTTCGTCAGCGGCGCGTTGATCTGTCCATAATGGTGAGGCTCATCGAGGCCCGGTCGCGCTTTGAAGTTCGGCAGTTCCCGCAGCAGCACGTTCAGCTTTACCGTGCAGCCTTCAATGGGAACCCCTTCCACGCGCGCCTTCCATGCTGCATCCGCGGCCCCGCCGAGCAAGCGGAGCGTCACGCGAGGATCGGCGTTCGACACCACTACACGCGCCGCAATCCTCTCCCCGCTCTCGATCAGCACGCCTTCCCCGGGCAAAATTTCCGCGACACCCACGCCTGAGGCCACCACCGCTCCCGCTTCCCGCGCTGCGTCGCAGAAATAAAACGACACCATCCCCATGCCGCCGCGCACGTACCCCCACATCCCCGGCATCCCGCCCAGCCGCCCCGACGCGTGATGATACCGGATCGACGCCGTCCCCTTGTCGAACGGGCTGGCGTTCGTGCCAATCACGCCCTGCCCGAGATACGCAATTTGTAACCGTTCCTCCTGCAAATAGTGCTCGACGAACTCTGCCATCGACCACTCGTAGAGCAGCTTGCGCGCCTCTTCATCCCCGGCGAGACGCTCGTCGATCTCTTCTGGCGTTGGCGCGTCTCCAATCCAGGTATCGGCATCTCCCGCCGGACGCAACTTATCCCGCAGCCGCGTCAGCGTGGCATTCATCGCCTTCCATCCCTCGACATCGCCCGGCGCAAATCGCCGCACCTCCGCCTCGCACCGCTCATCGTCATCCCATAGCTGGATGCTCGATCCATCCAGGAACGGGACAAACAGCCCATTCACCGCAGGCGTCCAGTGGAATCCCCGCGCCGGCAGTCCCAGTTCCTCGACCACCCGCGGATGCAGCAAGCCCGCGAGATACGCGCACGGTGACATCCGCACGTCCGGATGCGACTCGGGAAACGGCTCCTCAATCGTGCACGCTCCGCCCACGCGCTCCCGGCTCTCGAGCACCAGCACACGTTTGCCCGCCCGCGCCAGATACGCCGCACTGGCCAGCCCATTGTGTCCAGCCCCGACAATAATGACGTCCCACGATTGCCCCGCCAGTTCGCGCACCGGCGCAGGCAATCCGACTTTCCCTAAAACAGCAGCGGTCGGCGATGTGGTCAGACTCCATCCTCCTCAGGGTTTCCTGCCAGTATCCACACCCGCGCACCAATGCGAAAGCGAATTACAAAATGGCCGATCCGCTCCTGCACCCTGTGCCCTGCTCCCTGCCCGCGTCCGGGCCTATACTGTCGCTTCGCTCAAAGAACATTTTCTCGGGAGGCCAACACCCATGATTCGCCTTCGCAAGTGCGCGTTTGTTTTGCTGGCAGGCCTTGCTATCCCTGCTTTCGTTGCGGTTCCGGCTCCGGCCCAGCAACCCTCCGCGTCTCAGGAACCCTGGCTCAACACATCTCTCCCCATCGATCATCGCGTCGACGCTCTGCTCTCGCAGATGACCCTCGAGGAAAAAGTGCAGCAGATGCGCGACCACGCTCCTGCCATCCCGCGCCTCGGCGTCCCTAAATATGACTGGTGGAATGAGGGACTACACGGCGTTGCCTTCGCTGGATACGCCACCAATTTTCCCCAGGTCATCGGCATGGCCGCCACCTGGGACGATCAACTCGTCCACACCATGGGCCAGACCATCTCCACCGAAGCCCGCGCCAAGTACGACGAAGCCATCCGCAATGGGCAGCACGAACAGTTCTTCGGCCTCACCTTCTGGGCGCCCAACATCAACATCTTTCGCGATCCCCGCTGGGGACGCGGCCAGGAAACCTACGGCGAAGATCCCTTCCTCACCTCGCGTATGGCCGTCGCCTTCGTCACCGGCATGCAGGGCGACGACCCCCATCACCCGCGCGTCGTCTCCACGCCGAAACACTACGCCGTGCACAGCGGACCCGAGCTCACCCGCCATCAGGCCAACGTCGACGTCTCCGCACATGACCTCGAAGACACCTACCTGCCCGCCTTTCGCGCCGCTGTCATTGAAGCGCACGCGCAATCCGTCATGTGCGCTTACAACGCCATCGACGGAGCCCCCGCCTGTGCCAACAAAATGCTCCTCACTGACCACCTCCGCAACGACTGGCACTTCGATGGCTACGTTGTCTCAGACTGCGCTGCCGCCGCCGACATCTACACCGGCCATCACTACGCGCCCGACATGGCCCACGCTGCTGCCGATGCGGTGAAAGCCGGCACCGACCTCGAATGCGGCTACGGCCAGGGGCAGGCCTTCCCCGCCCTCGTCGATGCGGTCCACCAGAACCTCATCGCCGAAGCCGAAATCAACACCGCGCTCCACCGCCTGTTCCGCGCCCGCTTCGCGCTGGGCATGTTCGATCCGCTGTCAAGCTTTGCCTACGGCCAGATCCCGTTCGCTGAAGTCAATTCACCGGAGCACCGTCAGCTCTCGCTCCAGGCTGCGCGCGAATCCATGGTCCTGCTCAAAAATCAGGACCACGCCCTGCCGCTGCAATCGGGCGTCGCGAACATCGCGGTCATCGGCCCCACCGCTGAATACGTCCAGTCTTTGCAGGGCAACTACAACGGGCCGCCGCCCAATCCGGTCTATCCGCTCAACGGCATCGAGAAGCGCTTCTCCTCCGCGCACGTGAACTACGCCCAGGGCTCGTCCCTGGTCGAGGGCTATGCCATCCCAATCGAGCACACCGCGCTCCATCCGGCTTCCGGCTCAGGCCCCAGCGGTTCGACTTATGGCCTCACCGGCGAATATTTCTCCTCCCCCGACCTCAGTGGCGCTCCCGTTCTTACTCGCACCGACCGCAACATCAATTTCAACTGGGATAAAGTCGTCCCCGTCGAAGGCCTTCAGCGCAACAACTACTCGGTCCGCTGGACGGGCCGCTTTACCCCGCCGGCGCCCGGCGATTACAAAATCGGCGTACGCATCAATTACTGCTACGCCTGTGAAAATTCTGAGGGCTTCCGCCTCTACCTCGACGACAAGCTCATCGTCGCCAGCTCCGCGCAGATGCAGGCCGAGCGCGGCGCGGTCTACGACGCGTCAATGCACTTCGCGGACGCCGGCTCCCACGCGATCCGCCTTGAGTACCTGCACGGCACAGGCTCAGCCGGCATCGACCTCACCTGGATCCCGCCCTCTGCCGCTCTTCGCGATCAGGCTGTCCAGGCCGCGCAGAAATCCGATGTGATCATTGCCTGCGTCGGCCTTTCGCCGAACCTCGAAGGCGAAGAAATGCCTGTTCACCTCGAAGGTTTCACCGGAGGCGATCGCACCTCCATCAACCTTCCCGCCGTTCAGGAAGATTTGCTGAAAGCCGTCGCCGCCTCCGGCAAACCCCTCATCGTTGTTCTCCAAAATGGCAGCACCCTCGCCGTCAACTGGGCACAGCAACGCGCCAACGCCATCCTCGAAGCGTGGTATCCCGGCGAAGAAGGGGGCACCGCCATCGCAGAAACCCTTGCCGGGGACAACAATCCCGCCGGCCGCCTGCCCCTCACCTTCTACGCGTCGGACTCGCAACTACCGCCCTTCGCCGACTATTCCATGCACAACCGCACCTACCGCTACTTCGACGGCAAACCGCTCTACGCCTTCGGCTACGGACTGAGCTACACCACTTTCCAGTACTCCAACATCAAGGCTCCGAGCACAGTTAAAGCCGGCGAACCCATCCAGGTTGAAACCGAAGTCCGCAACACCGGCTCGCTCGCCGGCGACGAAGTTGTTGAGCTCTACGTCACCCAGCCCCGAGGCTTCGAAACACCGCGCCATGAACTCGCCGCCTTTAAGCGCGTCCATCTTGACCCCGGCAGCTCAACCCACGTCGGGCTCACCCTCGATCCGCGCTCCATCGCCCAGGTCGATGAAAAGGGCAATCGTGTCATCCTGCCCGGCGACTACACCGTCTCCATCGGGGGTACCCAACCCAGCGATTCGATCTCAACCCAAGCCGCCCACTTCACCATCACCGGCCAACAGCAGCTCCCCAAATGAGCGGCCTGAGCAATAAACTTCCCAATCAAACGTTTTAGCTGATAGGCTGAATGCCGATCGGCGAGCCTTCCCAACGCGGAACGCCGAACACTGAGAGCTGTCTTCCCACGAGGTACTCATGCAACGCCGCACCTTCCTGAAATCCGCCGCCACCCTGGCCGCCGCTCCCGCACTTTCCCCCCTCGTCGACGCCGCTGCACAAAACCTTCCTGCCATCGCCGCCCCCGCCGCGCGCAGCTTCCCACAGGACTTCTTCTGGGGCACCGCCACAGCCGCCTATCAGGTCGAAGGCGCCGTCCACGAAGATGGCCGAGGCCCTTCCGTCTGGGACACTTTTGCCCACACCCCCGGCAAAACCTATCAGGGCCAGACCGCCGATGTCACCGACGACTTCTACCATCGCTACAAAGAAGACATCGCCTCGATGCAGCGACTCGGCGTTAAAGGCTTCCGCTTTTCCATCGCGTGGCCCCGCATCTTCCCCACCGGCACCGGCACGCCCAATCCCAAGGGCATCGACTTCTACAAGCGCCTCACCGACGCGCTGCTCGCCGCGAACATTCAGCCATTCTGCACGCTCTACCACTGGGATCTTCCGCAGGCTCTCCAGGACAAAGGCGGCTGGACCAATCCCGCCATCCCGCGCGCCTTCGCTGACTACGCCCACTACACCGTCAGTCAGCTCTCCGATCGCATCAGCCACTGGATGACCATCAACGAATTCGGGTCTTACATCGATGCCGGCTACGAAGGCTCCGATTCGCCGCCCGACGTACGCCTGCCACGCCAGCAATTTATGCAGACGCGCCACAATGCTGTCCTCGGACATGGCCTCGCCGTGCAGGCCGTTCGCGCCGCCGCTACTCGCCCCGTCCAGGTCGGCCTCGCCGAGGATATCTCCGGCGCCATGCCGGCCATTGAAGATGCGGCTCACATCCGCGCCGCCGAGAGGGCCATCCGCGAATTCAACGCGCAGTACATCACCGTCATTCTCGAAGGCCGCTACACCGATCACTACCTCGAATCGCTCGGCGCCGACGCACCGCACTTCACGCCCGACGAGCTCAAGATCATCGCTTCGCCGCTGGATTTCCTCGGCATCAACGTCTACACCACACAGGAAGTGGTGCCTTCCGATTCGCCCACCGGATTCGAATCCGTTCCACGGCCCAGCACTTATCCGCACGCATCGTCCGAATGGCTCTACTTCAATCCGCAGGCCCTTTACTGGACTCCCAAACTTGTCTCCAGTTTGTGGAACGTCAAAAATATCTTCATCACCGAAAACGGCTACTCCTCGAACGACGTTCTCCAAACCGATCCTCAGCATCCCGACGGCCGCGTCCTCGACAGCGACCGCGTCAATTATCTGCGCAACTACCTTACTCAGCTCCAGCGCGGCATCGCTGAGGGCGTCCCCGTCCACGGCTATTTCCTGTGGAGTCTGCTCGACAACTATGAGTGGACCTCTGGCTTCAGCAAGCGCTTCGGCATTACTTACGTCGACTTCACCACGCAAAAACGCACGCCCAAGCTCTCCTACGATTTCTACAAAGAGGTGATCCGCACCAACTCGGTGGTGTGAGATGAAGTTCGGGTGTCCCATTCTGGCGGCTTTCGGCAGGGTGGGGGTTTCCTGCGACCTGTCTCCTGCTCCCTGTCGCCCATAACCTGTAACCTGATACTCGTGTCGTTCAAAGACTTCATCGGCAATGAGCCCACCGTTCGGCACCTGCGCGAAGCCATCGCCGCCGGACGCCTTCCGCATTCGCTCATCCTCACTGGTCCACGCGGCGCCGGCAAATACACGCTGGCCATCATGCTGGCACAGGCCGCTAACTGCCTCGACCCGCAGGCCACCGACGGCCTCCCCGACTTCTGCGGCGTCTGCAGTAACTGCGTAAGGATCGGCCTGGCCCTCGACCTCGACGCCCGCGTTGACGAAGCTATCGCTACCCGCGAAGACATGCGCGACGCCGATAAGCGCGAAACCCGCATCCTGATCCAGACCCATCCCGACGTGCTTGTCATTCCGCCCGACCCGCCGCAGCTGCTCATCAAGATTGGCCAGGTTCGCGTCCTCACCCGCGAAATCTACCGCGTACCCGCGGAAGCGCGCCGCGCCTTCTCCATCTTCACCGCGGCCTCTTTCATGAAAGAGGCTGCCAACTCCCTCCTCAAAGTCCTCGAAGAGCCGCCCGACCACGCCACCATCATCCTGCTCGCCGAAAATCCCGGCGAGCTGCTCCCTACCATCCGTTCCCGCGCGCAGATTGCCCGCCTCGGCGCGATCCCCAGCGGCCAGATTGAGAAAATCGTCGCCGAGCGCCGCAAAGATGCGCGCCCAGCGGAGCGCGCCCTCATTGCCCGCCTCGCGGAAGGCGCCATCGGCCGCGCCCTCGGCTTCGATCTTCCCGCTTATCTCGCCAGCCGCGCCGACGCCCTCGTCCTCCTGCGCAATGCCATGGGCCAAACGGACGCCACCGATTTATTCAAGGTGACGGAAACCTACCGCGCCGGTGCCGAAGGTCAGGCAAAAACCGAAGCCCTTCTCCGCGCCGCCTCCTCGCTCCTCGAAGACCTGCTTCTCCTCAAATCCGAAACGCCACATCTGGTCCGCAATATCGATTTACAAAAGGAGTTGGCCTCCATGGCTACTTCCGTAACGTATGACTGGATCGAGTCCGCCGCCCGCGGCCTTCGCCAGGTCGAATCCGGCATGCGCCGCAATCTCCTCCGCTCCCTCACCCTCGACAGCTTCGCCGCTCAGCTGTCGAGTTCCGATCGCTGAACGCCACCCTGTCGTCACCTGGCGCAGGCCTCCCTGGATTCCCACAACGAATCCACGGTATGATCCCTTCAACATTTCATCAGCGGTGTTGATGCTCATGCGACGCGGCCCCGGTTTCCTGCATCCCATGAACACAGCTTGTCCGTCAAAGGATTATGGGTATGTCCCAGTTGCCTGCCTCAGGAGTGCGGACCTTGCGTCCGCAGGCCGTAAAGCCTTCCGTCCAACGCGCCGCGACTGCACTCGCTTCCGTCGCAGTCCCTGCACCCGGTCCTGTTGCTGTTCCGCCGCCGGCCCCCGCGCAGGCTCCCCCCAATAACACGGTAGACCTCGATGTCATCGGCCCGCGCAAACTCATTCGCCCCACTCTGCCCGACAGCGCTCGCCGCATGCGCCGCTTTCAGCGCAATGAGGAGCCGGCTCTCTTCGCTCGCGCCGCCTCTACGCGCGTCTCCACTCCCCAGGAAAGCTCCCACGCCGAAGCTTTCTATCTGCAAAAACAGGTGCAGACTCAAACGCCCATGGTCCTCGTACTCGACGATGGCGAAAAAATTGAAGGCTCCATCGAGTGGTACGACCGCAACGCCATCAAGGTTCGCTGCACATCCTCATCGGCGTTACGCGGTCCGCGCTTCGGTGAATCCGGTACGCGCATGTTGATCTACAAATCCAGCATCAAGTACCTGTATAAAGCCGGCGAGAACCAAACCCAGCTCTACACTGCCCGCTAGGTACGCTGCATAACTGCGGCCTACTCGCGCCGATCGCATGCGACAGCAACAGGCCGTGTTGCGTGGCTTTCTCATCCCTGATCCTGCCGCTTTCCCGCCCTGCGCAGCCGATCCCGAACCGCCACCCCAATCCCCCTCGCTTCCGGCATCGGAGCGACGATCACCGTCACACCCGCCGCATCCAGCCAGCGCAATCCGGCAAAGAGCCGCCGTGCCAGCTCCTCCGCATCCGACCACGACCCCCATTCATAAACCTGCACCCGCCTTCCCTCCAACGACGCGAGAAACGCATCCGGAAGCATCACTCCCACATTCTCACCCTCTGCTTCACACCGTCCGACCACTTTAGCCAATTCGGTCACCTGCGACCCGCCGGGTCCTTCCACCAACACCAGCCGCGCTCGCGGAGCATAATGCCGCACACCCATGCCCGGAGCCGGCGCCGCCCCCGCTGACTCCCCCTCACCAGTCTGCTCCCAAACATCCCCACGGCAGATTGCGCGTATCTGCTTCTCGGTGATGACCCCGGGTCTGTAGATCCCGCAACCTGCCGCGCTAACATCCACCACTGTCGACTCCACGCCATGCGTCGTCACGCCGCCATCCAGAATCGCCTCAATCCGCCCGTCCAGATCCTCCGCCACATGATCGGCGCTTGTTGGGCTCGTCCTTCCAAATCGATTGGCGCTCGGCGCCGCTACCGCCATCTTCGCCGCCCGAAGCAAAGCCCGTGTCACAGGATGCGCCGGCATCCGCACGCCCACCCTCGCCAACCCCGCCGTCACCGCCTCCGGCAAGCGCGGATGCTTCGGCAGCAGCAACGTCAGCGGCCCCGGCCAGAAAGCTTCCATCAGCCGCTCCGCATCCGGACTTACCTCCGCCACCACCGTTGTCAGCATCGCGCGATCGTCAATGTGAACGATCAGCGGATCCCACTCCGGCCGCTCCTTCGCTGTAAAAATCTTTGCCACAGCCCCCGCGTCCATCGCATTCGCCCCCAGCCCATACACCGTCTCCGTCGGAAACGCCACTGTCCCGCCGGCGCGCAGAATCTCTGCGCACCGCGCAATCGCAGCGCGCGAAACCTCGCTCTCCAGATCCCCAACCTCGACTCTGAGCCTCAGCGTCTCCACTCCGCACCGCTTTCCTGATCCCCAAACTCTAAACTCTCACGCTCCGTACACCCTGCTCCCTGTACGCTGTTCCTATGCTCGAAGTCGAAGTCAAATTCCGCGTCGCCGATCCCGCCACGCTCATCAAGCGCCTCCAGAGCGCCGGTTTCCACGAAGAGACGCCGCGCACCTTCGAGCGCAATATCCTCTACGACACCGCCGACCGCCGGCTCCGCGCGCAACAAACCATCCTCCGTGTGCGCAAGTACGGAGACCGCTGGATCGTCACCCACAAATGTCTGCCGCCCAACAACGATCCTGACGCGCGCCACAAGCATCGTGTAGAGACCGAAACCACCGTGAAAGACGGCGAAGCGATCGGCCACATCTTCACTCAGCTCGGCTACCAGCCGTCGTTCACGTATGAGAAATGGCGTACCGAGTTTGCCGACGCTACCGGTCATTGTGTTCTCGATGAGACGCCCATCGGAGTTTACGCTGAGCTCGAAGGGCCCCCGGACTGGATCGACACAATCGGCCACAAGCTCGGCATCGATCACGCCCAGTTCCTCACCCTCAGCTATGGCCGACTCTTCGACCAGTGGCGCAAAGACACGGGCGGCACGGCCGAAAACCTGACCTTCGACGAGATTCCTTCCGCTGCGGCCTGAGGCTTTCCCGAACTCCGCGATCACCCTTCGCCTGTAAACGGATTCGTCTCCGGCGCCTTGATCGTGGTCGGATCCGCCTTCGCGGGTTCTTGATGTTCCTGGCCGCCGACTGCCGACTGCTGCGCGCCGCCCCTGGTGTACACCCGCATCGGATCCCCCGGCAACATCCCATGTTCGTCCAGCGCCAGCCGGATTCGCCGCTGCGTCTCCCGCAAGGCCGCCCATTGCTGATTCGCCTTCGTCCTCAATTGCACCGGATAAATCACCTGCGATCCCTTGATTGCATCCACTCCCAGCAGCACCGGATCGGCCAAATACACGTCCTTATACGCTGGATCGTTGCGCACGCCCATCGCGACTTCCTTCAGCAGCGCAATCACCTCGTCGGGATTGGCGGAGAAATCGACGGCCACGTTGATCGTCGCCAGCGAAAAGTCCCGCGTCAGGTTGGCCACCGTGGTGATCTGCGAGTTGGGAACGATATATAGCGTTCCATCTCCGCCCCGCACCTGGGTCCTGCGCAGCGTCATCGTCTCTACCGTGCCGCTCACGCCGGCAATCGTCACCACATCGCCCACGTTGTATTGGTCTTCAATCAGGATTAGAAACCCGTTGAAGCAGTCCTTCACGATGTTCTGCGCCGCCAGTCCAATGGCGACGCCAGCCACGCCTGCGCTGGTCAGCAGCGGCCCCAGATTGAACCCCAGCACCGGCAAAACCTGCAGGCACGCCAGGAACCCGATGATCCCGATGCCGGTAGCCCGGATCACGCTCACCAGTGTCCTGACCTGCGAATAATGCCCTACAGAACTGGACGGCTTGTCCGCGATCTTCAGGACGCGATCCGTCACCAGGCGGAGAACCCACATCAGGACCCACGAAATCACCGCAACGATCAGTAGCTTGGGCAGCTTGTCATGGAGGAAATCCTGCAGGTCCAGGACGTACTTGTCCTTCAGCCCCGCAAAGAAAGCCTGCCGCCCCACAACCATTAATTCAGTCCACATCTCTTCCCCAGAATAACGTCACCATGCGTTCATTTTTTCTCTGCAGAAACGGGCTTATAATGCTGCCACCCTCGAAGCGCAGCGCCAAATCGTATCTGGCCGCGCACAAGGAGACACCGATGCTCAAGATCGCCCGGACTTGCTGCTTCTATACGATGATGCTCGCCGCCGTTGCCTTTGCCTCTGTTACCACTTATGCGCAGCAGGACACAACGGCCCCGGCGGTCCAGCAAAGCCCGCGCATGGCCAGCGGCGACGCCTCCGGCTTCGGCACTAACCCAGGCACCCACGATCCGGAACAAGCACGCATGCTCAAGGACATGGGCCGCGAGCGCAATGCCCTGCGCCAAAAGCAAATCGTCGACGACACCGAGCACCTCCTCGACCTCGCCCAGCAACTCAAGGACGCCGTGGACAAGAGCAGTAAAGATCAGCTGTCTCTTTCCGTCGTCAACACAGCCAATGAGATCGAGAAGCTGGCCAAGACCGTGAAGGAAAAGATGCGCGACGGACAGTAGAACCGCGTTCGGTCGGTTGTCGGTTGTCAGTTTTCAGCGTTCAATTTTCAGCGCTCATTGCTCAGAACTCCACCCGCATCGCCTGGCCACCAGCGTCGGATTTTTCTGAACGCTGATCACTGAAAGCCGACCCCTCCGGCGCTTGAGCTGCGCTCACAGGCGCCGAATCACCAGCAGCGTCTGATCGTCCAGCTGTTTCCCGAAAGCCCGCGCACTCTCCAGAATCGCGCCCGCCATCTCCTTCAGCGGTCCCCTTGCATGGGCCGCAATTGCCTTCTCCACTCGCTCAATTCCGAATTCCAGGTCTGCCTTGTCGCAGACTTCCAGAACGCCGTCCGTCGCCACGATCAGCAAATCACCAGACTTCAGCTCTATGGCCTCTCCAGTGAACCCCTCCACCGGTAACAGGCCCAGCGGATACTGCTCCTCCTGCATCAACCGCGCATCCCCCTGTGCGCTCCAGTGCAGCACCGGCGGACTGGCCGCCGTCGCGTACCACGCGCTGCCATCCGCGTTCAGACGAAACGCCGTCAGAGTCGCGTACATCTGTGGCTCCTTCACATCCGGCAACACGCGGTTCAGTTTCTCCAGAAGCAGGGGCAGCGTTCCGCTCGGATGTCCGGTCGTCGCATCCAGCAGCGCCGTCCGTGCTGCCGTCTTCAGCATCCCCATCAGGATCCCCGCCGACAGCCCGTGCCCCGCAATATCGGCGACATACGCCACCAGATCGCCATTGGGCAGCAACAGGGCGTCCACCAGATCGCCGCCAACCTTTTCGCTCGGCTCGGAAATTCCGTAGACCTCGAACAACTCGGTTCGCAGCGCTACCGGCGGTACCAGCGTTTTCTGGATCCCGTGCGCCAGTTCCAGTTCATTGCGGATCTTCAGCGTCTCCTTGCCTACGGCCTGAAGAAAAATCACAAAAGCGGTATAGGAAAGGAGCGCAACCGCCAGAGTCGCCGTAGCTGCGAAATGTATGCCGCTGCTCTCTGACGGATTCTGCAATGCGAACGTCCGTCCCAACCAGCCCGCTATGGATCCCAGAATCGGCCCCATCGCAAACTGCAACGCTACCAGGATAAAAACCGTGGGCCACGGCAACTTGTTCATCATGAACAGCCACAACAACGCATCCAGGCCCGTCACTGCGGCGATCATGATCGCCGTCACGTACGGAATCGAACCCATATTCATCAGATCGGTGAAGAATCCCACCACGCAGAACAGAAAAAACACCGCCAAATACAGGATCCACGCCCGCTTCAGAGGCACGTCGCGAAACGCGCGCATCTGATCCGGCCACTCATACCAACGCCTTGTTGATCGCGCCATAGGCTGCCAACATATCAGCGATTCGCCGCACCGTACAGAACCGCCATGGGTGGCTCGCTGCCTCCGCAACCTGCCACCTGTAACTTGCTCCCTGCTCCCTGCTCTGTGCTCTGTGCACCCTGCCCTCCCATCCCCCGCCCGTACCTTCAAATCATTACTTTTCAACCATCCCCTTTCCTGGTCTCGCCGCGATACAATCTGGGGTCGCCCTGGCTCCGGCCGTTGGAACCTAACACGTTCCCGCAAACCTCGGTTCCAGACTCTAAACTGAAGAAGCGATCATCTAAGGAGGCGAGGGGTCCGCATGGCGCGCACCGTAGTTTCCAGCGCTGAAGTGAAGAAAACGGCCGAACACGCTGCCACCCACAATGGCGGCGGCCACGCCCTTTCTTCCGAAAGGCTCCTCGAGACCTACCGCCTCATGGTCCTCTCGCGTCGCACCGACGACCGCGAGATCATCCTCAAAAATCAGCAAAAAACCTTCTTCCAGATCTCCGGTGCCGGCCACGAAGCCCTCCTGGTCACCGCCGCCCTTGAACTCCGCCCCGGCTACGACTGGTTCTTCCCCTACTACCGTGACCGCGGCCTCTCGCTCGCTCTCGGCACTACGGTTGAAGAGCAGTTCCTCCAGTCCGTCGGCGCTGCCAACGACGCCGCCAGCGGCGGACGCCAGATGCCCTCGCACTGGTCCGATCCCAAACTCCACATCGTCTCGCAGTCCTCTTCGACCGCCACCCAGTGCCTCCAGGCCGTCGGATGCGCTGAAGCCTCTCTCTATCTCGCTCATCATCCCGAGGCCGCCCAGCCCTCCGATCCCAGCCCCTCCGACTACCGACGGTTCCGTCCTGTCGATTTCCACGGCGACGAAGTCGTCTACGTCTCCATCGGTGAAGGCGCCACCAGCCAGGGCGAGTTCTGGGAATCCATCAGCATCGCCTCCAATCTCAAGCTCCCCGTCCTCTTCGTCGTCGAAGACAACGGCTATGCCATCTCCGTCCCCGTTGAGGTCAACACTCCCGGCGGCAACATCTCGCACCTGCTTTCAAATTTTCCCAATTTTCATTTCGCCGAAGTCGATGGCACCGACCCCATCGCCTGCATGCACGCCTTTGAAAAGGCCGTCGCCCATTGCCGCGCGCGCAAGGGTCCCGCTCTCGTTCACGGTCACGTCATTCGTCCCTACGCGCACTCCCATTCCGACGACGCCCGCCTCTATCGTCCCGAAGCCGAGCGCGACGCCGAATCCCTGCGCGACCCCATCCAGAATTTCCGTTCCTATCTGCTGCACGAGAACATCGCCGACGTCGAAACCCTGGACCGCATCGAGAAACAGGCTGAGGACGAAGTCCGCCACGCCGCCGAGCGCGCCCTCGGCGCTCCACTCCCATCCACTGAACCAGCCGCCATCCTGCGCCATCGCTATTCCGAGGACTACGACCCAACCCGCCCCGAGCTCCAGACCGAGCCCGCATCCGATGGCGCGCCGCGCACCATGGCCGACCTCATCAACGCCTGCCTCCACGACGAAATGCATCGTGACCCCCGCATCGTCGTCTTCGGCGAAGACGTAGCCGACTGCTCCCGCGAAGAATACCTTGCGCAGAAACAAGTCAAAGGCAAGGGCGGAGTCTTCAAGCTCACCGCGGGCCTTCAGTGTGAATTCGGTTCCACGCGCGTCTTTAATTCGGCGTTGGCCGAAGCGGCCATCGTCGGCCGCGCCCTCGGCATGGCCGTCCGCGGCCTCAAGCCGGTCGCCGAAATTCAGTTCTTCGACTACATATGGCCCGCGATGCATCAGCTCCGCAACGAGCTAAGCGTGCTTCGCTGGCGTTCCAACGGAACCTATGGCGCCCCCGCTGTCATCCGCGTGCCCATTGGCGGCTATCTCACCGGCGGAGCCATCTATCATTCGCAGTCCGGCGAAAGCCTCTTCACGCACACACCCGGCATCCGCATCGTCTTCCCCTCGAACGCACTCGACGCCAACGGACTCCTCCGCACCGCCATCCGCTGCGACGATCCCGTGCTCTTCTTCGAGCACAAGCGCCTCTATCGCGAAACCTATGGCCGCGCGCCCTATCCAGGCCCCGACTACGCCATCCCCTTCGGCAAAGCGAACATCGTGCGCGAGGGCAAGCACCTCACCCTTATCACCTATGGCGCCATCGTGCCCCGCGCTCTCCAGGCCGCTAACCGCGCCTCGCGCGAACTCGGCGTGGAAGTCGAGTTGCTGGACCTCCGCACCCTCAATCCCTATGACTGGGAAGCCATCGCGACGTCGGTGACGAAAACCAGCAAGGTTATCGTTGCGCACGAAGACACGATCAGCTGGGGCTACGGAGCCGAAATCGCCGCCCGTATCGGCGAAGAACTGTTTGACTCTCTCGACGCGCCCGTCCGCCGCATCGGCGCCATGGACACCTTTGTCGCCTATCAGCCGATACTGGAAGACGCGATCCTTCCCCAACCCGAAAAGATCTTCCAGGCCATCGCCGACCTCGCGAGATATTAACGAGTCAAGGCGACCAATCCGAGCTGCGTTCAGGCAACACGGATTCTGGAACCGCGAACCTCGGCGGATCAGGCTTTTGTATCAGGGCACGACTTCAGTCGTGCCGAAAAACCGGCGCGCCAGCGCCTTCCTTGCTGCCGCATGCCGTCTTTGGGAACTCCCGTTACGCGTTTCCCAGCGCGATGGGCCGAAACCTGCGGCGGAGTTCGTCAGGGCTCCGCCCTCCTTGCCCCGCGAAAATCTCTGAAACGTTTGCCGCCCCGCCAACACTGCATAGAGCCGCCCCCCCCGAGCTCCAATCCAAGTGCCCAACGGACCATGACCGGAGACAACTCGCAGGACTGCCCTGACCTCGCGCAAAAAATCGCAGCCACCATGCTCGCCCTCGACTTCCTCGGCCATCAACCGCCCAGCGTCCGCAATTCGCGCCTCATTGCCGATCTCAGCATCACGCTCGAACGGCTCAATGCACGCTACGAACGCGACTGCGTCAAGAAACCGCCCCGCCCCTCCTGACCACGTATCGTGTGCGGGACCGACTGCCGCTACTTCGATACGGCCGCCACAATCGCCTTCTGATTTTTGAGAATCTCCTTCTGATTCACCAAAATCGATTCCAGCGCGTTCTGATTCTTCTTGATCGCCGTCTGGTTCCGAAGAATCGTCTTCTGATTCGCAAGAATCGCTGCCTGGTTTTTGAGAATGGTCTTTTGGTTCGTCGCAACCACATCGGCCATGGATTTTCTCTCCTCCGTCGCAAGTGCGCCATCATTGTCAACGAATTCCGGCGCCGCCTGCATCTGCCCGGCAGTGGAAGTTTTTCTCCACCCCAGGGATGAAGTGCTCGAAGTCCGCACCGGCGCTTTCCCGAACGCTCTCCGCTAAACGCTATACGCTGTATTGGTGCCCCGCACCCTTCAGGTCAAAACCGGCTCCGCTCGCTACCCCGTCACCATCGGCCGCAACCTCTTCCCGGCAATCGCGCGCGCCGTCCGCCTTCGCTCGAATGGCAAATCCTTCGTCGTAACCTCGCCGGAGATCTTTGCCCTCTGGGGCACGAAACTTCTCGCCGCCTTTCCCGAAGGCCACCGGCCCACCGTGCTCTTTCTCCCCGCCGGCGAGCGTTTCAAGCGCCTCCCACAGGTCGAGCGCCTTGCCGCGGAGCTAGCACAGGCCGGAGCCGACCGCTCCTCACTCCTCATCGCTTTCGGCGGCGGCATCGTCGGGGACCTCGCCGGCTTTCTCGCCGCCATCTACATGCGCGGCATCGACTACATCCAGGTCCCCACCACCCTGCTCGCCCAGGTCGACTCCTCGGTCGGCGGCAAAACCGGCGTCAACCTTGCAGCCGGCAAAAACCTCATCGGCAGCTTTCACCATCCGCGCGCCGTTTTCGCCGATATCGATGTTCTGCAAACCCTGCCCGACCGCGAGCTGCGCGCCGGCCTCTTCGAGAGCGTCAAAGCCGGCATCATCCGCGACCCCGCGCTCTTCCGCTTCATGGAGCAGAACGCCGCCGCCATCCTTCGCCGCGAGCCCGCCGCGCTTGAGCGCGTCATTGCTGCCTCGATCCGCATGAAAGCCAACGTCGTCGGCATCGACGAGCGCGAGTCCGGCCTGCGCATGATCCTCAATTACGGCCACACCCTCGGCCATGCCATCGAAGCGGCCACCGGCTATCGCAAGCTTCTGCACGGCGAAGCCATCGCCTGGGGCATGCTCGCAGCGCTCCAGATCGCCCTCGCCCGCAACACGGTTGGCCCCGATCACGCCCAGCGCATCGAGCAAGCCATCCTCGCCTACGGACCGCTCCCGCCCTTCCGCTCCACGCCCGCCAAACTCCTCGACGCGGCTGGCCGCGACAAAAAAAATCGCGCCGGAACCCGGCGCTTCATCCTTCCCAAAGGCATCGGCAACGCAGTCGTCGTAGAAGACGTCACCGAAGGCGAATTCAACTCCGCAATCGCCTGGCTCCTGACCACCGCTCGCAAGTGAGAGAAGGTTTTGGCTGTTCTCAGCGCTCTCCGCTGTCTTGCAGTCGACTAGTCGACTGCAAGGCTCAGCTGATGCCGCAGGTCCGCGCCCCGCACCCAGAAAATCACGTCCGTCGCGATGTTCGTCGCGTGGTCCGCAATTCTCTCCAGGTTCCGCGAAATCAGAATCGCCGGCAATGCCTGATCCGCCGTCTCCGGCCGCTCCTGAATCACCTTCGTGAGATCGGTGATCGCCACCCGGTTCATCCGGTCGATCTCGTCATCCATATCGCGCACCGACTCCGCCACCAGCGCATCACCATCCAGCAGCGACTGCAGCGCGGTCCGAATCATCCGGCTCGCAAAATCTCCCATCCCCGCAATGTCCACCGGCAGGTCCAGCGGATCGTCGTCAAGCAGGTCCAGCGTGCGAATCGCAATGCTCACAGCCATGTCCCCGATCCGCTCCAGGTCCCCGTTAATCTTGATCACTGCCAGGATAAACCGCAGATCGATGGCCATCGGCTGCTCGCGCGACAGCAGCTCGTACGCCATCTCGTCCACTTCACGCTGCGCCGTGTTGATCGCCGTCTCGTTCTCGCGCACGTACTGGCACAACCCCGCGTCGCGCTGCAGCCATGCGTCCACCGCCGACTCCACCGCCTGCTGCGACAGCGCGGCCATCGCCAGCAGCTTGTCCTTCAGCTCGGCCAGTTGCTGATGAAAATGTATCCGAGGCAAATTCCCCTCCTGCGCGTCTTGCTGTACCGGCCGCGCGTCAACCCGCGCTCACCGTACAGACCAATCTTTGTATTGTGCATCCGCGTACATAAATTC
The DNA here is from genome assembly GCA_036490815.1 of Acidobacteriaceae bacterium. Taxonomy (GTDB): domain Bacteria; phylum Acidobacteriota; class Terriglobia; order Terriglobales; family Acidobacteriaceae; genus Palsa-343. The sequence continues at coordinate 106,405 of DASXDF010000060.1, read as the reverse complement.
TCTGCAAATTCTGCGCTCTTTTCGTTACCCCGGTGAGTCGCAGCTCTACGCAGATTCGACGCGTGCAGTGCTACAACGTAACGAAGCCGGCGCTCGCCCGAAAATCCCACCAACGGCTCACCGTCCGAGCCGATGGGGTTAGGCGAGCAGGTTTTCTGAAAGCTGAACGCTGGCTCTACCCCAGCCGCTTCTCCGCCTCCTGCGCCGCTTCGTAAATCTGGTCGAACGACTCCACCGCGTACAGCACCTTCTGCTCCTCCGACACCAGAAACTTCTGCTCCAGCACCTGGTCGAGATTGAAGTCGCGAATCTCCGGCTTGCCCTCGATCACGTGCGTGCCCTCGCCATGGGATGAGATGAGCCCGCTCCCATACAACTTCACCTTGCCCTTCTGCCGAATCACGCCAAACTCCACCGTGAACCAGAACAGCCGCCCCATCCGCTCCAGCTTGTCCTTGTCGTGCATCAGCGCCGCGCTCACCCGCCCATAGTGCTGCAGAAAATCCGCAAACACCGGATGCGCGTGCATCGGCACATGCCCAAACACGTCGTGAAAAATATCCGGCTCCGGTGTGTACTCCATCGCCTCGCGGCTCCGAATGTAGGTCGTCGTCGGAAACTGCCGCGCCCCCAGCATCTCGAAGAACGCATCCGGAGGCAGAAACCCGCTTACCGGCGTCGCATTCCATCCCGTTCGCGGCCCCAGCCTCCGGTTCACATCGGCCAGGTTCGGAATCGAATCCTCGCGCAGCCCAATCTGCTCAAACCCGTTCAGATACTCCTCGGCCGCGTGCTCCCGCAGCTGCGGCATCCTCCGCCGCACCAGCTCAGCCCACACAGCATGTTGCTCCTCTGTGTACGCGTCCCATTGTTGTTGGATGAGGAAAGGCTCGGCCACCGTCAACGGCCCGCCTCGCTGCTTCTGCGTCTCCGCTCCAGCCACCCCTGGAGGATTCATGTCCACCACCCCCGGCAAAACTTTAGAGAATTTCATCCCGGCTACTGCGCTGTCAATGAAACTGTCTGAAGGGGGATATGTGCACGGGCAGCCCACGCCGCATCCGGGCAGCGCCCTACCTCAGCTTGAACCCCCATTTCGCCCGCGCGTCGCGCGGCCCACATCATAATTTCATCTTCCCGAAAACTCCTCTTTGGCCTATGCTGGTCCAACCCCCAGCTGGAAACTGCGCGCCGTTCCGCAAACCTTCGCCTCCGGAGGACCACTCCATTCTCCGGCGACCGATCCAGCGCAACTAAATTAGCTCGCACCTAAAATTGCGGTTCCGTGTCAGAAGCTCCGAGGCTACGGTATGAATCGATTGTTTCGCGCAAGTTTGTTTCTCGTTGGGGTGCTCTGTCTTTCCTGCGCCCTTTGCCCTGCCCAAAGCAAATCCAAAGCGTCTTCGAAATCCGGCTCCTCGGGGGGCGGCTCCAGCTCTTCCGGCGGATCCACCGCCCTCGCCAACACAGCCGGCACTGACCTTGCTTCCAACGGTCCCTTCTCCATCGAAACCGAGATGTTCACTTACAAAGCGGTCGAAGAGAACGGCCAGATCATCGCTTGCGACATTGCGCGCTACCTTTACCAGGGCGAAGTTATCGACGCGCCCCCAGGCTCCCACGCTCCCTGCGCGATCAGCGGCGGATCGCAGTCTACCCCTGGCATCATCCTCGTCTCGTCTGATAGCACGCTGCTCTCTGATTTCCAGCTCTGGCGCACGGACATGGCAACCATGAGCTCCCTCGAGACGCGCGCCGACCACGTCTGCGTCGCTCCCGAAGCCAAGCCTGAAAATGGACAGGATGCCAACGGCGCTCCCCATATCAAAGCCCGCGGCCTGCTCAGCGGCGCTGCTTCGCTCAGCGTTCCAGGCCAGGCTGCCTCAGCCGCCGGCCAGATCATGTCGCTGTTCAGCAAAACTGAGTCGGTCAACTCCGTCGTCGGCACGGTCGAAAACCCGGCGCTGCTCAACGAAGTCGCCCGCCAGCTCCGCTCGCTCAACGTCCTGGTTATCGTCCCCGAGCTCTACAATCCCAACTCCCTCGGCGGTGTCGACTACGCTAACTCGCCCTACCTCAGGAGTCTCGAAACCCTCTTCGCCTCCTACGACAAATGCCAGCAGGTCAAGATCGCCAAATCCGAGTCCGGGGGCGAGTCGGCAAAACCTGCCGCCTCTGCCGACATCGACAGCGTCCTTAGCGGCATGGATTCTTTCCTTAAAATTTCGCTCGGGGCACAATCTGTCTCTGCTCCAGCCAATCCCGACGAGCCCTCCGGATCGCAGGCTGCGCCCAACGTTCCCGTCTCCCACCTCAACGCTGCTCTTTCCGCCGATGAAGTGGCTCGGCAAATCGGCTTTACCGGCAACGGCGCCAGCGGATCGAACGCTACCTGGCAACATGTGCTCTGGCTCAAGGCGCTTGAATCCGGCGGTTCAGTCAACCATCACAGCAGCCTCTTCGGAAGTAAGGTCACCTTCGGCGGGGGCGCCGTCGATACCTTTGCCGTCTTCCGCATGAACGGTCAGCTCGTCTGCTCCGGCAACGTCTACAACTTCCAGCCGCCGGTGGGAACCAAGGGCCTGGAGAAAGCCTTCCGCGCACCGCCCACCGACGACCCAGCGAAGCCTTTCATGCTGCACAGCAGCTGCGCCCTGCTCCCGCCATCATCCTAGGTGCAATCCACGCTGCCCATGTTTCGATCCTGAGACATGGGTGCCGGGCAAGCGCGCCGCGGGAGCAGCGCTCCTATACCCTGTTCCCTACCCCCTACTCTTCACTTCTTCTTCTTCGCCACCATCTCCGGCGCTTTCCTCGGCGCCGGCTCTGTCACCGGCGGCAAATCGTAAATCTCAATCGCCCCTTTTCGCAGGATCGCGAACCGCTTCCCATCCGGCGACAGCGCCACGTTCTGCCCCGCAGTCAGCACCGGTGACGCATCCTTCACCAGCACCAGCTTGCCGCTCTCCGTGTCGTAAACGCCTGCCATCTGCCCCTGAATATCCTCCGGATACAGTGCGTCGAATGTCGAAATCGGCCGCGTCACCGCCACCGACTCGTACACGAACCGGCTTCCGTTTACCGCCGAATCGAACCATCCCCACACAAATCGGTTCTGCCAGTGATCCCGCCACAGCTCCCCGCCATCGGTTGAAACCGCAATCACCTCGCGTTCTTCCCCATCGCCATAGCAACCCACCATCAGCGCCACGCTCGCGCTCAGCGGTCGTGCTGAAGGCTGGCACGACGACTTCACCTGCGCCACCACCCTCGGCTCACCATGAAAAGGGACGTCCCGCATCACCCACAACCCCTGTCCCTTCCCTTCCAGCAGATCGAGCAACCCATCCCCCATCAGCGGCAGCAGCGACGCGCCCTGCCCGTCGATCTCCACCAGCGGCGTCTTCTCTCCCACCGGCAGAATCATCACCTTCACCGGCTCTCCCATCCCCAAACGCCGCGGCTCTATGGGCTCGCTCTTCAGCTTCTCCGGTTCGTTGGTCTCCACCACCATCAGCTTGCGGTCCGCGGAAACCTGTATCGCCCGTATCCCCGCGCTGAATGTCATGAACGGCTCCAGCTTCAGCCTCTGATCCGTCACGAACAGCGAATCCCGGACTCGCACCAGGAATTGCCCTGGCTTATACGGCCACAGATATTCCGAGCGATCGTGCATCCGCCACTCCGCCTGCTCGACCACCTTCCCCGTGCTCAGATCCAGCACCACCGCCTCAATCTGTTGATCGTCATCGTCCGCGGGATCGTTGGGCGCCCGCTGCAGCAGCCCGCCCTTACGGAACGTGAACAGCAAATGATCGTCGTCGAAAAACCCCATCGCGGCTGACGAAAGCTTATAGGTCAGATAGAACGCGCCCGGCGCTTTGTATCCCAGCGCGCCCACCTCGATGCTGGCCGCCGGCTTCAAATCCGCCGCAGGAGCCGGCGGCAGCTTCTTCTCCGCCAGCGAACTCAACGCGGTCAGCATCACCACCACCATCCCGCCGGCCCGTCTCCTGATCCCCACGCTCGTCATCGATTCCTGCTTCCATTCTTCGCGCCTCATGCCTCTGAGAGCAAATCGTGGCGCAATTCTCTCCTCCGCGCAGTATCATTTGACGACACGCCACATTGTGCGTATAAAACGTTGTCTGAAGCAGGGAAGACGCCGCATGCCCCCGCTGCGTCTTCGAGGCAGATCGAAATTCTATGGCTCGAATGCAGGAAGCACGCGAAACATCCACGGCTCGCCGCTCACCCGCAGCGAAATCCAAAGCGCCCACTGGCGAAAATAAACAGATGCTCCAGGATTATCAAAACGCAATCCAGTTCATGCAGCAGGGCAAGTTCGAAAAAGCCCGCACCCTCTTCGACAAGCTTTCCCGCGACGGCTCGCCCGAAATCCTGGAGCGCGCCCGCGTCTATCTCGCCGTCTGCGAACGCAACGCCAAAGACGCGTCCCTCGACTTCGCTACCCCGGAGGAGCAGTACGACTACGCTGTCTCTCTGCTCAACACCGGCTCCTATGAGGAAGCGCGCGATCAATTCGAAGCCATTCTCACCACCTCTCCCGATGCCGACTTCGCTCACTACGGCATGGCCCTGCTCAGCAGCATGACCGGCCAGGCCGAAGAAGCCCTCGACCATCTCGGCCGCGCCATCCAGCTCAACGCCTCCAACCGCATCCAGGCGCGCAGCGATCCCGACTTCATCGACATGGCTGACGATCCCCGCTTCACCGAGCTGCTCTACCCCGAAAACGGCTGACAGAAAGGCGGGAAGGTAGAAGCTGGCAGCCGTAAAACTACGGATGCAGTCCCCTCCGCTCTCTGGAACCTGCTTCCCGCTTCCCGCTTCCCGCGTTAGACTCGTACGCGGAAGCTCCTTTCAATCCGGTGAGTCTTAAAACCGCGAAACCCAACCCTCCCACGGGCCTGCGTGTCGTCGCTATTGGCGGGGGCACCGGCCTCTCGACCCTTCTGCGCGGACTTAAACACCGCGTTCCTCATGCCACAGGCCTGCTCGTCGAGCCCCCGCGCGCGCCCCTCATCGCCGACCTCACCGCGGTCGTCACCGTCACCGACGATGGCGGCTCCAGCGGACGTCTCCGCCGCGACTTCAACATGCTCCCCCCCGGTGACCTGCGCAACTGCATGGTCGCCCTCTCCGAGGATGAGCGCCTGATCTCGCGCCTCTTCCGTCACCGCTTCCGCAAAGGCGGAACCGAACTCGGCGGCCACAACTTCGGCAACCTTTTCATCGCCGCCCTCACTGAAATGACGGGCGACTTCGCCCAGGCCATCAAGCTCTCTGCCGAAATCCTCGCCACACGCGGACACATCTTCCCCGTCACCTCGACCAATGTCACTGTCCTCGCGCGCATGGAAGACGGCTCTATCGTCCGCGGCGAAACCAACATCACCGCCAGCCGTCAACGCATCGTCGAGCTCATGCTCGACCCGCCCAATCCGCCGCCGCCTCCTGAGACACTCGACGCCATCGCCGCCGCCGACCTCATCACCATCGGCCCCGGCTCGCTCTACACCAGCATCGTGACCAATCTGCTGGTCAAAGGAATCCCCGCAGCCCTCGGCGCCGCCCAGGCCACGCGCGTCTTCATCTGCAATCTCATGACCCAGGCCAACGAGAGCCTGCACCTCAGCGCCTCGCAGCATATCGAACGCATCTACGAGCACGCTGGCCGCCCCATCTTCGACTACGCCCTTGTGAACACCGCCCCCGTCTCTCGCGAGCTGCGCGAGCGCTACGCGGCTGAAGGCGCCGAAACCACCATCGCCGATGTCGAGCGCGTCGAAGCCCTCGGCGTCCAGTGCATCACGGGCGACTTTTCCGCCGAAGGCAACGTCCTCCGCCATGCCGCCGACCGCGTTTCCGATGCGGTGCTCGCTCTCCCCCTCCGCACCGCCGTCACCGCCACCCGCTGAGAAGCGCACGCGGTCTCACTTCCCTGAAGGGATAGCCGGGTGCCCCATCCTGTCTTTTCGTGTCTTTGAGAAGACAGGGTGGGAGTCCGCCATGCCTGCCCGGCCAGCTTTTCCCGAACGCTGAGCACCGAACGATGAACGCCGTTCCTACCCCACCGCCTCCCGGACGTCGTCCACGTCATCCAGCAGATCATCCTCCTCACTCGCCAGCAGCCCCAGCGCCTGTCGCTCGAACAGGCGCCGGTAAATGCCTTCCGTCTTGCGGACCAGATCGTCGTGCCGGCCTTCTTCCACGACTTCCCCGTTGTCGAAGACCAGGATCCGATCGAGCATCCGCACCGTGGCCAGCCGATGCGCGATCACAATCGCCGTCCGACCCGCGATCAGCCGCTCCATCGCCTCCTGGATCAGCGCCTCGGACTCCGAATCGAGCGACGACGTCGCCTCGTCCAGCACCAGCACCGGAGCATCGGCGAGAAACGCGCGCGCCAGCGCTACCCTCTGGCGCTCCCCGCCCGAGAGCTTCACTCCGCGCTCGCCCACCAGCGTCGCGTACCCCTTTGCCTGCCGCTCGATGAACGCATGCGCGTTCGCCAGCCGCGCCGCCTCTTCGATCTCCCGCGGCTTCGCGCCCGGCCGACCGTACGCGATGTTCTCCGCCAGCGATCGATGAAACAACAACGGCTCCTGCGGCACCAGCGCCAGTTGCGCGCGCAGGGAGTCCTGCGTCCCATGAGCGATGTCCTGCCCATCGACCAGGATCCGTCCGCCCGTCACGTCATAGAGCCGGTGCAACAGCTTCACAAACGTCGTCTTGCCCGAGCCCGAGTGCCCGACCAGTCCGACGCGCTCGCCCGGCTCGATCCGGATGGAGAAATCGCGGAACAGTGGTTCCACCTGCATCCCGTACCGAAACGTCACGCGGTCGAACACAATCTCACCCGCGTGTACCCGTATCGGACGCGCATCCGTGCGATCCGCCACGCCCAGCGGCAGCGACTCAAACCCGACCATGTCCTCCATCTCATTCACGCCGCGCTGCAGGTTGGCAATGTGCTGTCCCGTATCGCGCAAATACCCGTGCACGATGAAGTAGCTCGTCAGCACAAACGTCACATCACCCGCCGTTGCCCGGTCGTGCCACCACAGCCACACAGCCGACCCCACCACCAGCGTCCGCAGCGCCAGCAGCGCAATCATCTGCGCGGCTCCGCTGTGAGAAGCGAACATCCACGTCCGCCGCGTGCGCTGTCCCCACTTTCCCAACACCGTCGCCAGCCGCGCGTCCTCGCGGCCCTCCGCGCCGAACGACTTCACCGCCGTATTGCAGGTGATCGCATCCGCCAGCGCTCCGCCCAGCCGCGTATCCTGCGCGTTGGAGAGCCGCGCTGCCGGAGCAATCAAGCCCAACGACAACGCCACTGAGACCGCGACGTACGCCAGCGCGCCCGCGCCAACCAGCAATCCCATCGCCGGCCAGCGCCAGCCCAGCAGCACTGGACATCCGATGAGCACCAGCAGGGACGGCAACAGCGCCAGCAGCAGCGTGTCGTCCATCAGGTCGACAGCCCAGATGCCGCGCGTGATGCGCCGCACGATCGACCCGGCAAAGTTGTTGGCGTGCCAGTCCGTGGAAAAACGCTGCACCCGCCAGAACGCATCGCCGGCCATGCGCGTCATAATCCGCACCGTCAGCCGCACAATGCCCAGAAACGCGAGATACCGCGCGGCGGCGAGCAGTGCGCCCAGGCCCGCCATCGCCGCAATCGCGTACTCCGCCGCCCGCAGCGCGCTGGTACGTACCGCGCCATGCGCCACGCCGCTCGCCACCGCATCCACCAGCCGGCCGGAGAAGACCGGCAACAGCAAATCGGCGCCCGTCGCCACCACCATGCCAGCGGCAATTCCAGTCACACACCACGCCTCGCGCCGCCAGTGGCGGAACAGAAATACGAGTACGTCGCGCACAACGTTGCGAGAATTTCGCTCAGCAGAACTCATAAGATCCTCAACGCGCCCGCCACCAAAATGCGGGCGCCTTGTTTCCGAAATCACGTCGGAGAACAGTTAGAAAGCGGCTCAGAAACAGTTCTTCTTAGGAAGAACAGCGGCGTTCAAGACAGATCCTCCACCGGAGGAGGTCTCGCTACAGCCTGCTTGTCGGATTCGGGATACTGAAGGAGCTAACTGCGGAAGCTGACGAGAAAGGCTCCGGGCCGCTGCGCTTTGGGGTCGCCGACCGAGTGATCCATCTTCATGGGTGCCTTCCTTTCGTCAAAGTAGTTTGGTTAGCTTACCACGGTTTTTGCCCGGTTCTGGCGACGAATTGTCCTATCGGCCGTCCAGCCGGTACCGGATCTGATCCAGGCCCTCGTCAACCGTCTCCCAGACGCCCTTCTCCGCCATGATCTGCCGGAATCTCTCGTTGATGCCGCCGGGAGTCGTGTGTTCTTTCGCAAGCCGCTCAAAATCAGGATCATCGCCCTGGAGAGAACCAGCGAGTTCACCGAACATCGCCGCGACGTATCGCCGGGCAGCAAGCCCATCGATCCCGCTCGAAGTGAGCCAGTCGCTGATGCGAGCGAGCCAGGCGAAGTGCGACGCGACCGTCGCCGTCGATGCTGAAAACAGATTGAACGATGATTCATCGGCGACCTCCACTACGGTCCCCACCTGCGCGAACAAGGAGCGCGCCGGTTCAATGAACGGATAAACAGGCGTGACGCCCCCACCCACGGCAACGGAGGGGAGAGGGATTGCGCGCGCAAGGTTGCTGACCGGCCCGACAATTCCACTCAGTTGCTTCAGTGAAATGCCCGCCATCACGCTGATGACGGGGGCATCGCTCCTGAAGGGGAGACCCCGGAGAAGCCCAGCATCCGGCGGCCTCAAACAGAGGATCACAACCGACGATTCCCGAACCACGGCCTCGTTATTCTCCGCGATACGAACGCCCGGAGAGGAGGCTGCCAGGGCCTCAGCCACTTTTGGATTGCGAGGCGAGAGCAGGAAGTCGTGCCGCTCGCCACCACGGCACAGGCCGGTAACGATCGCGGACGCGATGGACCCAACTCCGATGACACCTAAAACCATCTGAAGTCTCCAAACGATGAGAATAGAGTTTCGATCCGCGCGTCACCCCGTGGTGCCGGTCTTCTTCAACTGCCCGCAAGCCGCATAGATATCCCTGCCCCGCGGCCGCCGCACAAACGCCGGAACCCCCTCGTCCCGCAGCCTCTTCTGAAACCGCTCCACGTTCTCCGCCCGCGGCATCGTAAACGGCACGCCCGGCCCAGGATTCCACGCGATCAAATTCACCTTCGTCGGAAACTGCGCCCGCCGCACCAGCTTCACTACCTCATCGGCGTGCTCCGGCTGATCGTTCACGCCGCCCAGCAGCACATACTCAAACGTCACGCGCTCCCGCTGCCGCAGTGGAACCTGCCGCACTGCGTCGATCACGTCCGCGATATTCCACTTCCGCGTCACCGGCATAATTCCTTCGCGAATCGAGTCGTTGGGCGCGTTCAACGAAATCGCCAGCTTCGGCCGCACCTTCTCCTGCGCAAACCGCAAAATCCCCGGCACAATGCCCGACGTCGACACCGTCATCCGCGACTCAGCAATCTCCATCGGCCCCGCCAGCAGCCGCACCGCCGCCATGAAGGCGTCGTAGTTCAGGAACGGCTCGCCCATTCCCATAAACACCAGGTTGATCCGATCACGCCCCGGCTCCACATCGTTCCGCTTCAACACCGCCGCTACCTGTCCGGCAATTTCTCCCGCCGTCAGATTACGAATAATCCCCAGCTTCGCCGTCAAACAAAACTGGCAGTTCACCGCGCACCCAATCTGGCTCGACACGCAGATCGTCGCGCGCGACCAGGCTTTCCCATCGCGCGAGTCGTCGACACCTGACCCGTCGCCCGATTCGCCCCCGTCCCCCTCCGGCATCCAAACCGTTTCAACCGTCTGGCCGTCGCCGCCGGCAATCAGGTACCGCTCCGTTCCATCCACCGACCGGAACGTCTCCCGAATCTCCGGCATACCCACCCGAAAACCTGCTGCGGCCACCTCTTCCCGCAGTTCCTTTGGCCAAGTCGTGATTTCCTCGATCTCCGCCACTTTCTGCCGATATAAGGCCGTTTCCAGCTGACGAATGCGGTACCGGGGTAACTCGAATTCCCTCAGAGCTTCGCTAAGCTCTTCATTCGAAAGGCCAAAGAGTGCAGGATCCGAACCTGCTCCTCGAGCGTCTAAAATGGGGGTACGTTGTTTCCCGCCGGTAGTCATCTATTCATCCGAGAATAGCGCATCTAAAATCGGGCGTAGATTCCGGCCCCGAACGACCCCCTACAACCAATGACCAGCGATCGAAACATCCGCCGTACTGTCCTTCCCAGCGGCCTCATCGTCCTCACCGAGCGCATGGAGCACGTCCGCTCCGTCGCCATGGGTGTCTGGATGCGCGCTGGCTCGCGTCACGAAATTCCCGAACTCAACGGCATCTCCCACTTCGTCGAGCATATGGTGTTCAAAGGAACCAAATCCCGCACCGCCCAGCGCATCGCCCGCGAAGTGGATGCGATCGGCGGCAACCTCGACGCCTTCACGGGCAAGGAAACCGTCTGCTTCAACATCAAGGTTCTCGACGAGCACGTGGCCACCGCCCTCGATGTCCTCTCCGACCTCGTCCTGAATCCGGTCTTCGCTGCAGAGGAGATTGCTCGCGAGCGGGGCGTCATCCTTGAAGAAATAAAAATGGACGAGGATAGTCCCGACACCCTGGTCCACGAAATCTTCATGCAGAATTTCTGGAAGGGTCATCCGCTGGGCAAGCCCATCCTCGGCACTCGCGAAACCGTGCGCAGCTTCGAGCAGAACACCCTGGTCCGCTTCTTCGAGCAGCGTTTTCAATCCGGCAATATGGTTTTCTCCGCCGCCGGCAATCTTGAGCACGACAGCTTCGTCGAGATGGTCGCCCGCCACTTCAGCTCGCTCGCGCCCGGCAACATCGTCAGCAGCGACTCCGCACCCACCGTCACGCCGCGCATTCACCTGCGCAACAAAAAATCCCTCGAGCAGGTTCAGCTCTGTCTCGGCGTCCCCGCTCCCCCCATTGGCGACGAGTCCCGCTACACCACGCTGCTCCTCAATACCATCCTCGGCGGCGGCATGAGCTCTCGCCTCTTTCAGACCGTCCGCGAAGAACGCGGCCTGGTCTACGCCATCTACTCCGACCTCGCTCCCTATCGCGACACCGGCTCCCTCTGCGTCTACGCAGGAACTTCAGCGGACCGCGCCCTCCAGGTCATCGACCTCATCATGGAGGAATTCCGGCGCCTCAAAACCGAGCCTCTCCAGCCCGGCGAACTGCGCCGCGCCCAGGACCAGCTCAAGGGCAATCTCCTGCTCTCGCTTGAAAGTTCCATGTCGCGCATGTCCAACCTCGCGCGTCAGCAAATGTATTTCGAGCGATTCTTCGACCTCGACGAAATCATCGCCCGCGTCGAAGGCGTCACTGAAGAGCAGGTCCGGGAAATGGCCACCACCCTCTTTCACCCCGACCGTGTCGCTCTCACCCTGCTCGGCCGCCTCGACGGCCTCCACCTCAACCGCAGCCAGCTCGTCTGCTGACGGCCCTGTTGGGTACTGGCTACGAACTGCCATCTTGTCTCCTCACGCTTTTCGAGGAGACAGATGGGATGCCGCGAACTTCCCACCGAACCGTCCCGTCGCAATTCCTGGGTCGCATCGCGTCTGTTCCTATCCCTGCCTCTCCACCACCGCCGCAAAAAATCCATCGCAGGGATGCACCCCCGGCAGCGTCCTTAGAAAATTCCCCTCCGTCGCCGTCCGCAGCCGATCCCGCCCCTCCGGCGTCACCACTCCACGCTCCGCCAGCCCATCCAGAATCTGCTCGACCGGCACGACTCTGAACTCGCTCCCAGCCCCCAGCGCCTCCGCCATCACGTCCTCGTTCTCCTCCGGCTCCAGCGAGCACGATGAGTAGACCAGCCGCCCGCCTTCCTTCAGTCCCCGCAACCCCGCGCGCAAAATCGCCACCTGACGCCTGTGCTGCCGCGCCAAATCATCCTCCGTCACCCGCAGCCGTATCTCAGGATTCCGGGCCATCGTCCCCGTCCCACTGCACGGCACATCGCACAGGATCAAATCCCACTCCGGCTTCAGCTTCATCTTCGTCACATCGGCTACTTTCCATTCCACTCGCGCAGCTGGAGAAGCCGCACAGCGGCCCGCCCCTGCGGCCAGCAGCGCCCGTGCGGCCAGCACGCGTCCCCGGCTCACATCCACTGCCGTAATCTCTGCCCCTGGGAGCCGCTCCGCCAAAATCGCCGTCTTTCCTCCTGGTGCAGCACACGCATCCAGCACTCGTTCTGCCCCAGAAGATGCCGCAGCCGCAAGCTCCCCCACCAGCTGCGATCCCTCATCCTGAATTCGCACCTGCCCTTCGCGAAACGCATCGCTCCGCCCCACATCCCCACGCACCACACGCCGCACCGCAGAAAGAAACGCGCCCGGTTCCGTCTCGATTCCTGCGCAGTCGACCTCATTGCCCACGCGCAGAGCAACACCTGCCGGCTCCTGGTCCCATCGGCTAATCGCCTCCGCCGCCGCCATCCCGTAACGCCGAACCCACCGTTCCACCATCCACGCCGGATGCGCCGCCATGCTTGGTTCGGTATTGCGCGAAGCGCGCCCTCCTGGATGGGAAGTACCTGAACGCTGATCGCTGAACTCCGATCGCTGTACTTTCCGCAGCACCGCGTTCACCATCCCAGCCGCGCCGCGGTCCTTGCCAAACTTCACCAGCTCCACGCTATCGTTGATCACCGCATGCGCCGGCACGCGATCGAGATGCAGCAGCTGATACGCCCCCATTCGCAGCGTCGTCGCCACCTCTGCGCTTAGCTTCGTCTCCGGCCGCATCAACAACTCCTGAAACCGCGCATCGAGCGTCAGCTGCCAGCGCAAGGTCCCCAGCACCAGTGTCGTCGTCAGATGCCGGTCCTGCGCCGACAGTGCATCGACCTCCGGAGACCGCAGCAGCTCGTCGCTGTGCGCATCGGAAGATTCTACTTGTAACAGGATTTGATACGAAACCCGCCGCGCCGGAGCAATCATCGCTTTGCCGAACGCTGAACGTCGAACGCTGAACGCTTCGTCACGCCAGCCTCATTCCACTCGCTACAGCGTGCCCCCGCAGAAACTCCCCCGCCGTCATCCGCCGCTTCCCTTCCGGCTGCACATCGACCAGCTCCAGCCAGGTTCCCTCGCCGCAAGCCGCAAACAGCGTTCCTTCAGAAACCAGCAGCTCGCCCGGTTCGGCCGCGCGCCCACCGCGCACTTCCGTCGGCAGCATTCGATGCACCGAGAGCTTCTTTCCCCCCAGCATGGTCCACGCTCCGGGCCACGGCTGAAATCCTCGCCACCGGTTGTAGAGCGCCATCGCGGGCCGAGAAAAATTCATCCGCCCATCCTCCCGCGTCAGTATCGGGGCCAGCGTCGCCTTCGCCTCATCCTGCCGCACCGGCGTCAGCGTTCCCGCGTCCAGCTGCCGCAGTGTCTCCATCATCAGGTCCGCGCCCATCTCCGCCAGCAGCGGAAACACATCCACTGCTGTCAAGCTCGGCGCCAGCGCCATCTCCCGCTGCAGCAAGATGTCCCCGGTATCCAGGCCCTCATCCAGCCGCATCGTTGTCGCGCCCGTCGAACCTTCGCCATCGGCAATCGCCCACTGCACCGGCGCCGCTCCCCGATACTTCGGTAGCAGCGACCCATGCAGGTTCAGATTCCCCAGCCGCGGCAGCTCCAGCATCCATGGCGGAATAATCCGCCCATACGCGACCACCACAATCGCGTCCGGCCTGATCGCCTCCAGTTCCGCCCGCAGTTCCAGGTTGTTTTTGATTTTCTCCGGCTGCAGAACACGGATGCCTGCCTCCATCGCCGCCGTCTTCACCGGAGGCGCAGTCATGACCTTTTCCCGCCCCACCGGCCGATCCGGCTGCGTCACCACCAACGGCACATCGTAGCCAGCCCGCAACGCCAGCTTCAGCGTGGGAACCGCGAATACCGGCGTCCCGCAGAACACCAGCTTCATTTCCACTCGCCGGACTTCTGTAGCTTGCGAATCTTCCGCAAAATCATGTCGCGCTTCAGCGCACTTACTCGCCAGGGAAACAGGATCCCGTCCAGATGATCGATCTCATGCTGGAACGCACGCGCCAACAGTTCCTCGCCCTCCATCTCAAACCATTTCCCCTCGAGATCCTGGGCCCTTACCTTCACCTTCATCGAGCGCGATACCTTGTCGCGAATATCCGGCAGGCTCAGGCAGCCCTCTTCCTCCACCTGCCTGCCCTCTTTGTGCAGAATCTCCGGATTCACCAGCACCAGCTTCTCTTTCGGATTCTTCTGGTTGCTCAGATCGATCACGGTGATGCGCTTGCCCACACCGATCTGCGGCGCCGCCAGCCCAATCCCAATGGCCTTGTACATGGACTCGAACATATCCGCAGCCAGCGTCCGAAGTTCCTCATTGAACTCCGTTACCTTCTCCGTCGGCCGCTGCAAAATCGGGTCCGGATAAATAACAATCTTCCTGATCATCTTCCCGTTGAATCCCTCTTCCCCGCTAACTTGCTGACTCGTTCTGCCCGCTCTTATGAGCATTGAACGCTAGTATTTGGCCACCTGCTCCACATATCCGCTGAAGTTCCTCTTCAATTCCCGCAGCGAGTCCCCGCCAAATTTCTCCAGCGCCAGCTTCGCCACCGCCAGTGCCACCATTGCCTCTGCCGCCACGCCCGCTGCCGGAACCACACACACATCGCTGCGTTCGTACGCCGCCTTCGTCTCTTCGCGTGTATCGAACCGTACAGACTGCAACGGCCGCCGCAACGTCGAGATGGGCTTCAGATAGCCGCGTACCACGATGTCCTCTCCGTTTGAGATGCCGCCCTCTACGCCGCCCGCATTGTTATGTTCGCGCGTGAATCGCGTGTGCCGGCCATTGGCCTCCGCCGCGTACCCAATCGCGTCATGCACCGCCGACCCCAGCGACTCAGCCGCCGTCACCCCACGCCCAATCTCTACCGCTTTCACGGCTTGTAACGACATCACCGCCTGCGCCAGCAGCCCATCCAGCCGCTCATCCCAGTTCGCGCACGTGCCCAGTCCCGGTGGAGCGCCATGCACCACCACCTCAAACACGCCACCGACGGTGTCGCCGGTCCGCAGCACCGCGTCCACTTCAGCCTTCATCCGCTGCTCGGCCTCTGCGTCCACGCAATTCAGCAGAACTTCGTCGTTCGCTCGCAGCGCCGCAATCTCTTCCCACGTCGCATCGCGTTCCAGCTCCGCCGCGCCCACGCGAATCACATGGCTCGCCACGTCGATGCCCAGTTCCAGCAGCAGACCCTTCGCCACCGCGCCCGCCGCTACCCGCGACGTCGACTCGCGCGCCGATGCCCGTTCCAGAACATAACGTGCGTCGGGAAAGTCCCACTTCAACGCCCCCGCCAGGTCCGCATGTCCAGGCCTCGGAGACGCCACCGCCTTATGTTTTGCCGGATCGCCCACACCCACCGGCAGCACTTCAGTCCAGTTCTTCCAGTCGCGATTCTCAATCTCAATCGCAATCGGCGATCCAATCGTCTTCCCGTGCCGCACCCCGCTCAAAAAATGCGCCGTGTCCGTTTCGATGCGCATCCGCCCCCCGCGCCCGTAGCCCTGCTGTCGCCGCCACAGCTCGCGGTTCACTCGCTCCTCGTCCACCGGCACACCCGCAGGCATACCCGACAAAAGAGCAACAAGGCTCTCCCCGTGCGACTCGCCCGCAGTAGAAAAACGCAGCATTTTCACCACTCACGGTTGGTCGAATCCCGCACCCACCGCTGATCAACAAAGTCTTCGTGTCAGGGCACGAGTTGACTCGTGCCGTAAGAACCGCAAGATGACTGGGGCTTTAGCCCCTGCGGTTTTCCCGCTTCGATTGTAGATGAATGAACCGTGAATCCGTCGCAGCCCTCGTCCCAGATCGCGACGCCCTGTGCCCGATGTTCATACCGGGTGCCCTGTGCCCTGCAGAGCTACTCGCTGGCAATCCACGCGTACTGCTTCTCCGTCAGTGGCACTACCGACAGCCGCCCCTGCCGCACCAGCGGAGAATCCGCAAAGAAACTCTGCGCCTTGATCTCCGCCAGCGTTCGCGGCGTCTTCGTCTTCTTCACAAACTTAATTCGTACCTGCGGATTTTTAGGATCGCTCGCATCCACAGACACGACCTTCCCCAGCCCCACCGTCCGCTTCTCATCCCCCGTGTGATAAATCACCAGCATCTCGCCGCGCTGCATGCCTGCCAGATTCCTCACCGCAACTGGATTCGACACGCCATCCCACACCGTCTCGCCATCGCGCTCCAGGTCGTCCACCGAATACGTTCCCGGCTCAGTCTTCAAAAGGTAAGGCATGATTCTTCTCTTCCTCCCGTTCTTCCTGCTTGCCGTTCAACGCAAGCCCCGCCTTCTCCACCACCAGCGACTCCACCACCAGTTCCTTCACCGCTCCCGCACCCGTACCCGCCGTTGCAGGCGTCCCCTGCGTAATGCCAAGAAACGCTCCGGTGTTCAGCAACTGCCGATCCATCGACCGCACCCACTCCGTCATCTCATCGCCCGCACGCCCGTTCGCTTCGGCCTTCGCCAGCTCTGTGCGGACCGTCTGCATCTTCGCGTCCAGATTATCCAGGTAATGCAGCAGGATCGCCTCCGCCGTCATCGGCAGCTTCGGCGAACCGAATTCGTACTCGCCATGATGGCTCAACACCAGGTGTTCGACCAGCAATCGCTTCGCGGGCGGAAATCCCTGGATCGCCGCTATCTTCGCCTCGATCATTCCTATCCCGATCGTGATGTGACCCAGCAGCTGCCCTTCCAGCGTGTAATCGAAACTCGTCCCCCAGCTTAGCTCGCGCAGCTTCCCAATATCGTGCAGCGCCACGCCGGTCAGCAGCAGATCCCGGTTCACCTCCGGATAATGCTGCACAGCCAGCTCGCACATCGCCATCAGCGACAAGATATGTTCCAGCAGTCCGCCAATCCAGGCGTGATGCAGCCCCTTGGCTGCCGGTGCCTTCCGCAGCGCAGCCGCAATCTCCTCATCGTTCAGGAACGCCTCGAGCAGCGCCTTCAGGTCCGGATCGCGAAAACTCGCCACCCACCCCTGCAGTTCTGCCCACATTTCGCCCAGGTCCCGCTGCGACTGCGGCACAAAATCAGCCAGGTCAAACTCGCCCACCGCCGCCTGGCGAATCTTCTTCACTTTGATCTGCAGCCGTTCGTTGAACCGGCAAACCTCTCCCAGCACCTTCACCACATCGCCCGCATCAAATTCGCCGGCGTCGTCGATCTCCCACATCCGCCCGTCAATCTGCCCTGTGCGATCGGCGAGCGTCAGCGCCATGTAGCGCCCGCCATCCCGGCCCGTGCGCACCTGCTTCAGCGCCGCCGAGAAGAACCCCGTAATCTCACGGTTCTCCCGGCTCGCCAGATCGGCCACCATAATGTCTTTCATGTTCGCGCCTGTTTCTCGTCCGCCATGCCGGCCCTTTCCTACAAGGGCACAACTCTAAAGTCCGCAGAAATTCGCAACTCTAAAATCGCAGGGATTCGCTTTTGTATCAAGCCACGGCTTCAGTCGTGCCGACAGGCTCCCCTGAAACGGAGGGGCTTGAGCCCCTGATGCCTCTCACATCTGCGGCTGATTCGATTGCGCCGGAGGGGTAGTCGCCGGTGGCTGCGTCGTCGCAGGCGGCGTCTGCGTCGCAGGCGCGCTCGTTCCATCCTGCGGCGTATCCTTGTCGCCCAACCGCCGCTTCGGCCCGCTCTTCGCCGGATTCGGCTTCTTCACCTTCGTCGTATCTCCGTTCAGACCCATCGCCGACTGCGCCTGCTTGTCCTGCGCCTGCTGAGCCGTCGTCTCCGTCGGCGGCACGAATTTCTGCTTCTTCCCTGCCGCTTTCTCCTGATCCTGTTTCGCTTTCGTCTCTTTCATCCGATCGGAGTACCGCGACTTCTTCGTCTTCTCCGTCTGATCTCCGCTGATCACCTCGCCCGCCGCGTTCGTCACTACATTCGGCGGCTGTGTATTGGCCGCTACCTGCTGATCCGCAGGCTGCCCTTCCGCCGGACCGCCCGTGCCTGACGCGCCCGCATCCACCTGCTTCGTTTCGCCCGCCGGCAACGTTTCGCGCGGCGCCTGCCCAAACCGGATCTTTTCCTTCTTCCCAGGCTTCTCGGTGCCCGGCGCTGCGCTCGCCACCTGCACCGGCGCACCCTTCTGCGAATTCACTTTGTCCAGCGTCGGCACCCCGGCCGGAGCCGTGGCGCTGTTCGTTGCCGTCTGCTTCTCTCTCCGCGACGGCAATTGCCGATACCGCGCCCGCTCCACATGCTTCTTCTTCTTCGGCTGCGGCGGTTGATACGCTCCCTCGATAAATTTGATCTCGTTCGGCGTCGCACCCGAATCCGAATAAGGCGCCCGCACCTGGATGGCAGCCTCATCGCGCAGCTTTGCCAGATACGCGCGCATCGCCGGTTCCATCTTCGTCATCCCGATCTTTTCCTGGATGTCGTTCTGCACATCGAGCAGCGGCGTTACTCCAGGCTTCGTGTGGTCCGTCACTTCCAGAATCAACCAGCCCTGCTTGGTCCGGATCGGTGCTGTGAACTTTCCCGCTTCTAACCCGAACGTCGCATCCTCCATCACCTTCGGCAAATCTCCGCGCTTGTAATCGCCCAGGCGCCCGCCCTCCTGCGCCGTCGGACCGCCGGAATCGGCCTTCGCCACCGTCGCAAAATCCGCGCCCGTCGTCAGCCGACTCTCGACCGCATCGGCTTTCTTCTGCGCTTCCGCGACCTGCGCCGCGTCATCGGGATTCGGCGTCGGGATCAGAATCTCGCTCAGCTTCACCTGCTCCGGCCGCTGGAATTCCGCCAGATGCGCGTTGTAGTACGCCTGCACCTCCGAGGGCGCAATGTCGATCTTGTGACCCACTTCCTGGCTGATCACCTCCTGCGTGATCACGCCTTCCCGGATCTGCTCCTTCAGGTCCTCGAACGAGACACCCTGCGCCTCGGCGGCCTTCTGCAGATCTTCCATCGAGTCCATGTGGTACTGCTTGCGCATCTCGTCCAGACGCTTCACCACTTCGGTCTCGCCGTTGATGCCCAGGTCCTTGCCTTTCGACAGCAATAGCTGTCGATCGATCAGCGACCGCAGCAGATCCCGCCGCTGCTCCATCACCTGCTGCTGCGACCAGCTTTGCTGTTGCGCCTCCTGGTCCAGCTCATGCTGGGCCCGGTCGTAATCCGACTTGCTGATGGCCTGGTCGTTCACCATCGCAACTATGTCTTCCACCACCGTCCCCTGATAAGGCGACTGGCTGCGGGTCGTGATGTCAGGAACGCTCGCCCCGCGCCCCTGCGCAAAGCCGGGAACAACGGCGCCGGAAACAAACGACAGAGCCACGCCGGCGGCCAGCGTGGCAGAATACCGAGAAACTCGAAGCATCATAGGGATCAACGTCTCAACACCCCACCCCGACCCGCCTCAAAAAGCTGCCTCTCAGCTGCCTTCATCCTTCCAACGTGTCGTAGCTGGCGTTCCGTCCATTGTACCGCGCAGGCCGCAGCGCATGCGGCTGGCCCCGCGTCTCGATTTTGAGACGTGGGCCGCGCGACAATGTCATCCCCAGCGAAGCGTCTCCACTCTTTCCCTTGCCATCCCGGCAACAACCGCCGGGTGCCCCATCCTGTACGCGACGCTTTTCCGCGCACCAGGGTGGGATACCACGAATCTCTCCGGCGATCCGCTTTTTTTGAACGCCGTCTTCTGAGCCCGATACCCCGTGTCCGGTGCCCTGCGCCCTCCCCTACTTACACACCTTCTCCAGTTCCGCCGAAAAGTCCTTCTTCTGCGGCAGCGGCAGATGCTTCTCCAGCATCGCTCCCTCCAGCGTGTCCGGCCCCGGCAGCAGCTTTGGATCCACATCGTATTTATAGAAGGGATCCTTCTCCGCTTCCTCCAGCGTCACAAATGTGAACCCCCGCTCCTGATAGACCCGCAGCAACCGCGGCAGCATCCGCGCGTCGAACGCCCCAATGTGCATCAGCAGCACATAAGGAATATCCGCGCCCAGCAGTTTCTGGCTCATCGCTCGCCGATACCCAATGTCCTCCTCGGCCGCCTTCAGATAGCTGCGCTCCAGCCAGTGAATCTCCTTCCCGTCGTGCTTCGCCTCGCACCGCGCGTAAGGCTCGTTCCATTCGTAGTCCGCAAAACTCGCCGTCACTCCCGCAATCCGATATCCCCGCTCCGCCAGATACACCCGGAACCCCATCTTCTTCGGCGCCGTGTCTCCCTCCGCCAAAAAAGGAAACCGGAACCACTTCCAGTCCATTCCCTTCATCTGCAGTTCCAGCAGGCCCTCGTTTTTTTCCGTATCCTGCTCAAATTCCTGGAGCGAGTGCTGATTCAAATTCATGTGCGACCAGGTGTGGTTCCCCAGCAGATTGCCCGCCGCCCGCCACGCTGCCAGCACCGCCGCCGTTTCCGGATGCTCCTCCACCGCCAGCCCATTGATGAACCCATATACCGGCGGCACGTGCGCCTTCTTCAGCGCCCGGAGAACCTGCGTCGCAACCTGGATCCGCGACTCGCCCGGCGGCAGCGGCCCATGCGCCGGCAAATCATCAAAGGTGAACGCAATCTGCTGCGCTCCTGCGCTCGCCATCCACCCCAGCCCAACCACCAGAACCCCAGCCCGCACCACTCCCACAACCCGACCCCAGCCTGCCCCCACGCGCGTCCCCCTCGCCACAAGAAAAGTCGTTCCAATCTCTCAGATGTACGGCAGCGGCAATCAGCGACCGGCCATGCGCTTTTCTATTTTCCAGACGCAATCCCCATCCCCTGCTCCATCGGCAGATCCCGTAACCGCACTCCGGTAGCCGCGAAAATCGCATTCCCCACCGCCGGAGCCACCGCCACAATCCCCGTCTCCCCCGCACCCGCCGACGGCAGATCCTTCCGATCGATCAGGACTACCTCGATCTGCGGCGTGTCCTTCAAGCGCGGCACCCGATACTCCGCAAAGTGCGCGTTCGTCACCTTGCCTCCCGCAAACTGGATCGATTCGAACAGCGCCCCGCCCAGCGCCTGCACCATCGCACCCATAATCTGGTTTCGGAGCCCGTCAGGATTCACCACTGCCCCCGACTCCCACGCCTGCACCAGCCGCCGCACCAGCACCTTTTTGTCTGCGTCGATCTCCACCTCCGCGCACGCAGCCGTGTATCCGCCCTTCTCCGTTCCGCCTGCAATCCCAAACCCACGCGTCGGGGTCGACTTTTCTTTCTCCCATCCAAACTTCTCCGCCGCAGCCGTAAACACCGCCTGCAGCCGCGGATCCTCGAGGTTCTTCAGCCGAAACTCCAGCGGGTCCATCCCCACCCTGTGCGCCAGCTCGTCCATATGCGTCTCGCGCGCAAAATGGTTTGCCGTTGCCGCCAGTCCCCGATACGACCCCTGCGCCAGCGGAGCGTCCGCCCACTCGTGATACTGCGTCACCGGATTCGCAACCTTATACGGTGTGCCCACTCCCGATGGCCCGGAGTTGTAATTGTGATGCTCCCAAGCCACCAGCGTCCCATCATGCCGCACCCCACTGCGAATCTCGATCACGCCCGCCGGCCGGAAATACGCCCAGGTGAACTCCTCCTCGCGTGTCCAGATCAGCTTCACCGGCTTGCCCGCCGCCTTCGCCAGCCGAGCCGCCTCCACTGCGCATTCGCCCGTGTGCTTCCCGCCGTACCCGCTTCCCATGTCCGGCATAATCACCCGCACCTGCGCCGCCGGCAATCGGAAGGCCTTCGCCAGATCCTCCTTCACCCCAAAGGGACGCTGAGTCCCTGTCCACACCGTCAGCTTCCCATCCGCCCACTCCGCCACAGCCGCCCTCGGCTCCAGCGGAGCATGCGCGATGTACGCCACCGTATAGGTCTGCTCCAGCTTCACATCGGCACCCGCCAGCGCCGCGGCAATTTCAGACTGCCCATCGTCGCCCGCGCCCTTCTTCAGCGCTGCAAACAGCTCCGCATTCGAGATCTGTGCCGGCACCTTCCACTTCGCGTCAATCTTCAGCACGGCCTGTTCCGCCGCCCACGCATCGTCCGCCACCACGCCGATAAAATCACCGTCCCGCACCACCCGCACGCCAGGAATCTTCTCCGCCGCGCTGGTATCCGCGGACGCCAGCGTCGCGTTGTATCCGGCCGGACGCACGACCTTCCCAAACAGCATCCCTGGCCGCACCACATCCGACGGATAAGTGTGCTTGCCTGTTACAAATAGCTGCCCGTTCACCTTCGGCGCCGCGGTCCCGGCAATTCTCCACTTCGTCGCCGGCGTCAGCGGTGGATCCCCAGTGATGGTCCGCGTCAGCTTCTGGCCGCGGGTAATCTCGCCGTACCGCAGCGATTCGCTCGTCGCCGGATTCGTCACCCTCCCATCGTCCGCGATCAGGGCCGTAGCATCTGCCTTCCACCGCTCCGCCGCCGCTTCAATCAGCATCTCGCGCGCCGTCATCGCCATCGTCCGCAATTGCGGCCCCATCCTCGGCGTCGACTGGCTCCCAAACGTCCCCGCATCCCACGGCACCAGATCCGTGTCCCCCATCACCATCGTGATCGCGCTAAACGGCGCCCGCAGCTCTTCCGCCACGCTCTGCGCCAGCGAGGTCCGGATATTCTGCCCAATCTCCACCTTGCCCGTGAACACAGTCACGTCCGTGTCCGCGCTGATGTGGATCCACGCGCTTACCTCCTGCGGCAACTGGTGCCCGCCAGAAATCCGCCCCGACTCCTGCGCCAGAGCTCCCGCCGCGCCCGAACCGGCTACCACCAGCAGCCCGCCACTGCACAGCCGCAGAAATTCCCGCCGATCCAGCTCGAACATCCGGATGCGGTCCCGGACCTGATGCAGTGCAGCCTCCGCTTTTACTTCATCCGTGAACATAGGCAGTTCCTTCCTCCACGGTCGGCGATTCCGAGACCGTCGGCGCAGCGGCGAGCCGGATCGCCGCCACAATCCGCGGATACGTCCCGCACCGGCACACATTTCCGTTCATCGCCTCCACAATCTGCTCATCCGACGGATGCGGATGCTCGGCCAGCAACGCCGTCGCCGCCATCACCATGCCCGACGTACAGTACCCGCACTGAAATGCGCCCTCTTCGAGAAAAGCCCACTGTACGTGCGACATCTTCCCCTGCTGCTCCAAACCTTCCACCGTCGTAATTTTTGCTCCCACCGCCGCGCCGGCAGGCGTCAGGCACGACCGCGTCGCTCGCCCATCCAGCAGCACGGTGCAGGCCCCGCATTGCCCTTCGCCGCAGCCATATTTCGTTCCCGTCAGCCCCAGCTTGTTGCGCAAAACCCACAATAGCGGCTCATCTTCCGCCGCCTTCACCCGGTTCTGCGCTCCATTCACCAACAGCACCAAATCCGCCATCGATCCAACCTCAACGCCAGCAGAATACTCCCCGAATCACACCGCCCGCCTCACAGCGCCACTGCGGCGGTTTGGCTATGGGCTGCTCGCTGCTTTCTGCTCCCTGCTGCCAGGGAACCTCCCTAACCGTTCCTGCGTATTGCTGTCTAAGCCTCCATTGGGCCCAAACTCTCACTTGAGGAGCCGTTTTATGCAGACCATCGAGCGCGTCGTCATCAACGCCAGCCCCGCTGCCATCTGGCAGATTCTCGTCGACGTTGAGCGCTGGCCCACCTGGACCCCCACCGTCACCGCAGTCCAGCCCGTCACCGGCGACGGCTTCCGCGTCGGCGCCAAATATCGCGTCACCCAGCCTAAACTGCGCCCCGGCGTCTACGAAGTCACCGAGCGCATCCCCCACGAAGTCTTTACCTGGGTGCAGAAAGCTCCCGGCGCCACCCTGATCGCCGACCACCGCCTCACCGCGTTTGACGGCTCCGGCACCGAAGTCGAGTTCTCCTTCTCCACCGAAGGCCTGGTCGGAGCGATCCTCGGCAAAATGTATTCCAAAACCATCGCCGACTACGTACGCACCGAAGCCCGCAGCCTCAAATCCCACTGCGAGACTTTAGCCGCCAAAACAGCCTGAAGAATCGGCTAACCGACCACCGGAAGATGGAAGACTTTCTAGTCAGCCTTCTCTGCATGCTGGCCGAGCGCTGTGGAGAATTGCTGCTCGATTGTGCCGGAGAGCTTGTAGCCTGCCTCTTGGCGGGGTCGCCATCATCTGTACCCAGAAGCTCGGTGCTTTGAGGACGATCCTCCAACCTCGCCACCGAGGCAACGCTTTTGTATCAGGGCACGACTTCAGTCGTGCCGTACGTGCTCACAAATTGAGTTGGGCTTTAGCCCCTGAAGGCTCACCCTCGCCGCCGCTTCTTCTGCGCATGCCTGGGCGTATGTTTCGGATGCGCCGGCTCCGCACTCGCCGCACCCGCATCAAACTCCATCGGCACCCGCCGCGCCACGTGGTCCTCAATCCAATGCGGATCCCACCATTCCTTCGGATCGATCTGCACCCCATCCAGCAGCATGCTGAAGTGGATGTGATCGCCGCCCGCCATCCCGGTCATCCCGCTTTGCCCCATCACCTGGCCCCGCTTCACCATGTCGCCTTCGTGCACGTCGATGTGGCTCATGTGCCCGTACAGCGTCATCAGACCATAACCGTGATCGAGCACGATGCAGTTCCCATAAATTCCCAGCGGAGCCGCATACACCACCCGCCCGTCGTTCGACGCCTCCACGCCCACGTGCTGCGTCGACGCCAGATCGTATCCCAGATGCACCTGCTGATCGATCTTCTGCCCGTGATAGATGTAGTTCCTCACATCCGCAAAGGTTGACTCATTTTGCGCGTGCGACTGCCGCTGAAACACCTGCGTCCACAGAAAATGATCCGCCGTCTTCGTCCGCAGATCGAACAGCGTCTGATTATTCGCCTTGCGCATTTCGTTATTAATCTTCACAAACCGCGCCACCGGATCCCCCGACCCATTGGGATCCAGCTCATTGACCACCTTGTTCAGAAATGCATCGCTCACCTGCAGTTCATGCACCGTGTAATGCGGCTGCTCCTTCTTCGGAAACTCGACCACCATCGTCCCCGTTGCCTCGTTCCCCGGCCCGTTCGACGCGTACACTTCGGGCACGGTATCCGGCGTCATGTTCCACGCAAAGGCGAACAGCGAAAACAAGCCCGGCTTCCCGCCCGGCATCGGCCATGCCCGGAACGTCTCGTCCTTCACGCGCACGCCAGCGTCGGTATGGTTCCCGGTAACGTTGAAGGTAACCAGCTCCGCCATCCCCAGATACAAATAGTGCTGATCCGAATCCACCGACACGCTGGGCGGCCGCGTCACCACCGTCACATCTGCCTGCCAGCGCGCCGTCCGCCGCAGCAGGTCGTTCGATACAGCCTCCACAACCAGCCGCGCCTGGCCATCCTTCAGCTGCGGAGCCGCCTGAACCCCTGCGGTAAACTTCCAGTCCGCATCTTTCAGCTGGTTCGGATCGCCGGCCTGAACCACCGGATACTGCTTGCCGTTCTGCTCTACCCACGACCGCAGCGAGCGCAGTCCGCGCTTATCCTTCACATGCACCGTTACCGGAGTTGTCTGCCCCAGGAATGTCACAGGCGAAGCCACACTGATCGTAGGCGTCGCCGTTCGCGCCAGCACAGCCACCACGGCGACCACGACCAACACCACCACAACTGCAAGAAATTTGCGCACAAACTATTGTCGCGCACGCCAACACCCACCGCCCTAACCTTCGCGGCGGATTTCTGCACGATGGTTTATCGCTTTGGTGCCTCGACATCCAATCCCGTATCCTCATCACCATGCTGACGCGTCCCGCCCTGCTCGCAGTGGTCCTCGCCCTCGCCGCCACCGCCGTCCTGGCTCAAAATAATCCGGTCCAAAACAACAACGACGCCGTCGTCTTCCCCTCGCCCACCGGCGCGCAAACCGAGACCGACGAGTACACGCGCTACGAGCTCCTGGCGCCTGAAACCGCGAGCTTCAAAATCTATTACGAAGTCACCGCCACCACAGCGGGCGCTACCGTCTTCTATAACCCCATCCGCAAAGGGAGCGTCGCCAGCGACGAAGCCGTCTACGACGCGATGACCCACCAGCCGCTCCACTTTGAAGTCGTCAGCGGCGCCGAGGCCCGCAAAGATCCGCTCCTCGCCGACGCCGACCCCGCCACCGACTACATCAAAGTCACCCTCGCTCGCCCGGTTCCACCCGCGGGCCAGGGCCGCGTCATCATCGTCAAGACCTATAAGGATGCGAAGAGCTATCACACCGACGGCAACGCCATCGTCTTCGATCGTCCTCTCGGTGTGCGCCGCAACAAAGTCGTGCTCCCCGCCGGTTACGAAGTTGTCGGACTCACTGTTCCCTCGCAAATCCTGAGTGAACCCGACGGCCGCGTCGCCATCAGCTTCCTCCACGCCGGCGCCGGCGAAGCGCCGCTCGTGATCCACGCCATCAAGGACGCGCAAACCGGAGCCGGAGCCGCTCCCAAAGCATCCACGCAGGCCCGCAGTTGGGAGTCGCCCTTCCAGGGTGAATCAGAAAGGTCCCGCCTGGCCGAGCGCG
Organism: Acidobacteriaceae bacterium; assembly: GCA_036490815.1. Lineage (GTDB taxonomy): Bacteria > Acidobacteriota > Terriglobia > Terriglobales > Acidobacteriaceae > Palsa-343. The sequence continues at coordinate 79,718 of DASXDF010000060.1, read as the reverse complement.
CCCACCAGGATCGCGACATCGTCTACTTCCTGCAGCAGCCCGAGACTCACGCCTTCAGCCTCTATCACGACTACACAGAGTCGCGTCCTGGCATCAACGGCTACGCCAACGTAGTCCGCACCGGCAGCACCGCCAGCCAGCCATCCGCGTACGTTCTCGACACAGGAGAGAAACTCAAAGTCCAGGACATGACGGGCGCCGAACTGGTCGCCTCCAAAATCAATACGGGCGAAACCGTCGACCCGAAAGACAATGTTGTTGTCATTCCCTTCCCCGCCGTGCAGCAGGGTCAAACCATGCGCCTGCGCATCGCCGAAACTTACACCGCACCCGTCAGCTATCGCCTCGATGGCGACGAGCTCGTCTTCGATCGCAGCCTCGGCCGTCCGCGCAACGCCGTCGTGCTGCCGTCTGGCTGGTACGTCACTGCCAGCGCCGAACCCACCACCGTCACGCGGCTCCCCGACGGCCGCGTCCGGCTGGATTATTGGGACGACCGCCCCGAAGCCGCCGACGTTCTTGTCAAAGCCAAGCGCCGCGCGACGGAGACCCGTTGACCTGCGGTCAGGCAGGTTACGGTGACAGGTTACGGTTACGGGTTACAGGTGACAGGTGAAGAGTCACGGCATGAGTCGCAGGTTCCTGGGTCCGGTCGATCAACGTCATCATCCGTTCTCGTCCAGATATTTCTTCAGGCTCTGGAGCGAGGCGCTCCAGAACGCTTCATACTCGCGCAGCCACGCGCCCACTTCTTTCAGAGGCTTCGCGTTCAGCGAGCACATCGTCGTCGTGCCTTCGCTCCGCGTCTCTACGAGGCCCGCCTTGTGCAGCAGATGGATATGTTTGGAGATCGCCGGCCGGCTCATTCTGAAATTGCGCGCGATCCCGCCTACCGTCTGCCGGCCACTCCGCAGGATTCCAAGAATCTCCCGCCGTGTCGGATCGGCCACAGCCCTGAACACCGCGTCCCGCTGTTTGTGCTGTCTTACGGAAACCATATGGTTACGCAATCAACGTAACCGCCAGGTTTCCATCTGTCAAGATTTAGCCCCTGCTCCCTGTAACCTGCTCCCCGTAACCTGGAACCTGATTCCCGCTCCCTGCTGTTTTCCCGTATCCTCCTTCCCATGCCGAGAATCTCTTCCAGCCTCAGTCTCGCTTTGCTCTTCGCTGTCCTGCCCTTCGCCCTCCAGGCCGCCACACCCGAAGAACAAGCCGTCCTGGCACCCGTGCAGGCCATGTTTGACGGCATGGCCCACCGCGATGCAGCCGCCATCACCGCCCCGCTGCTGCCCGGTGGTTCCATGATTCTTATGCGCGACGGCAAGCCCGTGCACATGTCCTTTGACGACTTCGCCGCGCGCGTTGGCCGTCCCGGCACCACGAAGATCGAAGAGCGCATTCACGATCCCCTCATCCGCATCGACAACGATCTCGCGGTGGTCTGGGCACCCTTCGAATTTCTGAGCGATGGCAAGGTCGACCACTGCGGCACCGACCTGTTCAACCTGGTGCGTCAGGACGGCAAGTGGCTCATCGCCTCGGTCGCGGACACCGGCCGCAAAACCTGCTCGTCACAATAGCCGTATCTTTCGCGGCACTCCCCCCGCACGCCGCCCTGCGCCATCGGCTACAGTAGGTGTTTCGCGCGGGAGAAGAAAACACATGCGGTCGTGGCGGTTGTGGCTCATCGGGTTGGCGATTTTCATCGGTTCAGCGCGTGGATACGCGGCAACTCCTTCGATCGCGCCGCCCGAGTGGACCGCGCCCATTGCCCCTTTCCAGATCACCGACCACGTCTACTACGTGGGCAGCAGCGCCCTCGCTTCGTACCTCATCGTCACGCCCGAGGGCAACATCCTGATCAACTCGAGCCTCGAAAGCTCGCCCGCGCTCATCCGCAAAAGCATGGAGAAGCTGGGATTTCACTACTCCGACACCAGGATCCTGCTGATCAGCCATGCGCACTGGGATCATGACGCGGGGAGCGCCGCTGTCATTCGCGCGACGCATGCGCGCTACATGGTGATGGATGCCGACGTTCCCACCGTGGAAAGCGGCGGCGCAAAAGACTTCGCCTATCCGGACGATCGCTACCCACCCGCTCCAGTCGACCGCATCCTCCACGATGGCGATCGGGTTCAGCTTGGCGGCATGGTTCTCGTCGCGCACAAAACTCCAGGCCACACCCGCGGCTGCACTACGTGGACCTTGCGCGACGCGGACCAGGGAAAGATCGTCAACGTCGTTATTGTCGGCAGCTGGTACGTCAACCCGGGCTTCCGCCTCGTCGCCAGCCACGGCAAGCCGGCGTCGTACCCAGGCATCGCCACCGATTTCCGCAAGACCTTCGCAATCCTCAAAAGCCTGCCCTGCGATGTATTTTTAGGGGCGCACGGAGCCTACTTCGACATGGACGCGAAATTAGCGCGCGCTCAGGCCGGCGCCGGCCGATCGGTGTGGATCGATCCGCAAGGCTACCAAAAAGCCGTTGCCGACAGAGAAAAGGACTTCGAAGCCGAGCTTAAGAAACAGCAATCCGCAACGCGCTGAATCGGGCGCTGCGTTTGTGGTGTCGCTGACCGATTCCTGGCTGACCACCTTTAGCTACCGAACACCCGCTGCCAGCTAGCTTTCCCGCTCATACCGCAAATAAACAGGGTTCCAGACATTCGCGTCCACCGCCGCTTCCACCTCGCTGTCCTTTAGATCGGACAGCCCCTCAGCCATCGCCTGGCGCGCCACCGCCGCGGCAATCACGCGGCTCAGCTTGCGCGAGTCGCTCAGTGGAGGCAGCAGGCTCGCGTTCCGATCCTTCTCCACCGGCGACAACCCAGCCAGCGCCTGCGCCGCCGTCATAAACATCGCATCGCTCACGCGGCGCGCCTTCGCCGCCACAATCCCCAGCGCCAGCCCCGGAAAAATATACGAATTGTTCGTCTGATCGATACAAATTTCCCGGTCCCCGAATTTGACCGGCTCAAACGGGCTGCCCGTCCCGATGAGCGCCCTCCCGTCCGTCCATTTCAATAGATCCGCGGGCACCGCCTCGCTCTTCGACGTCGGATTCGACAGCGGAAAAATAATTGGCCGCTCCGCATTCTTCGCCATCGCGCGCACCGCGTCCTCGGTAAACATCCCCGCCTTCCCCGCCACGCCAATCAGCACGGTCAGCTTCGCGTTCCGCACCACCTCTTCGAGCCCAATCTTCTTCTTGTCCTTCGCGTCCCACCCGGCCACATCCTGCGCCGCGTGCACATAATCCTGCTGCTCCGGATGAATCCCCTCCGCGCCTTCGACCAGTAGTCCCGGCCGCCCCATTGCATAAATCCGGCCACGCGCCTCCGTCTGGCTCAGCCCGTCGTCCTCCAGCGCCTTCACCAGCAGATTCGCAATCCCGATCCCCGCCGACCCAAATCCCAAGATCCCAATCTTCTGCTCGCGCAGCGGAATCCCCGATGCCTTCACCGCTCCCAGGATCGTCGCCAGCACCACCGCCGCGGTGCCCTGAATATCGTCGTTGAAGGTGCAGAGCCGGTCCCGATACTTCCCGAGCAGCCGCGCCGCATTCGACCCCGCGAAATCTTCCCACTGCAGCAGCACGTGCGGCCACCGCTTCTCGACCGCACTCACAAACGTCTCGATAAAGTCGTCGTACTCCGGGCCGCGCACGCGCTTGTTGCGCCAGCCAATGTAGATCGGGTTCGCCAGCCGCTCTTCATTGTCCGTCCCCACATCCAGCAGAACCGGCAAGCAATATTCGTGATGGATCCCGCCCAGCGCCGTATACAGCGCCATCTTCCCAATCGGAATCCCCATCCCGCCCGCGCCCTGATCGCCGAGCCCGAGGATCCGCTCACCATCGCTCACCACAATCGCCCGCACATTGTCGTAGCGCTTGTGCGACAAAATCTTTTCAATCCGATCCTTGTTCGGATAACTCAAAAACAGCCCGCGCGGCTTCCTCCAGATCTCGCTGAACCGCTGGCACCCTTCGCCGACGGTGGGCGTGTAGACAATCGGCATGAACTTCTTCACGTCCGACAACAGCAGCGCGTAAAACAGCGTCTCGTTGATGTCCTGCAGATCACGCATGAACCCGTACTTTTCAAACCCCGTCTCGTACGTGTCGAACGCCTGTTGCCGCCGCGCAATCTGCTCCGTCAGCGTCCCCACATGCGGAGGCAGCAGACCATGCAGATCGAACGCATCGCGCTCCTCTTCGGTAAACGCGGTCCCTTTGTTGAATCGTGGATGATTCAGCAGCGTAAAACCAAACAGCTTTGTCCGGATCACCGGTTCCGTCATCGGCAGCCTCTTGTCCTCATTATCCGCAGATGCGCGTGAACACGCATCAACGCGCAAAAAGGAATGTCACTTGACAGCGAAAGGCGTTTCGGCGTGCCCGGTGCCTTATACCCTATTCACTACTCCCTACTCCCTTCCTTCCACCCCATCCCACATCCCCGCATCCGCATCAACCGGCCCCATGCCCCGCTTCGCCGCCAGCAAATATCTCTCCACACTCATCGCCTTCTTCACATGCTCGCCCACTCGCTCCAGCACGCCCTGCTGCGACGAATGTTTCCGAAACGCCTCCAGCTTCCGCTCGCCCAAATCACCCAGCTCCAGCGTCAGCGACCACGGCACCGTCGCCGCCGTCGCGGTTAGCTCCGGCCGATCCCGCACGCTCACAAAGGGTGGGCTCGAGTAGTACAGCTTCTGTGGCGCGTACGGATCGAGCCCCGTATCGAGATGATCCGGGTACATCTCCGCGCGACCTGCCCAGTGAAACGCCATCGTCGTCACGGCCGAAACCACCGTGTGGTCCCGATGCAGATTGACCGCGCCATCTCCGCCAAACGTCAGCACCACCTCGGGACGCCAACGACGGATGTGCTCCACCACATTCCCCACCATCTCCTGGAAGCTCTGCCTTGCCAGCTCGCCATCAGGAAACGCCAGCACCTCATGCTGCGTCACGCTCAGCACCGCGCTCGCCGCATCCATCTCCGCGCGCCGCATCCTGCCCAGATCCGCATCCGCTGCCGCGTCCCCGCGAAAGTGAGCCGCCTGCCCGTCGGTGAAGCACAGCACAAACGTCTCCGTGCCAGCCTGAGCGGCGAGCATCAGCGCTCCGCCAAACGCACCACTTTCATCGTCAGGATGGGCCGTTACAGCGAGGAGTCGATGGGGCAAACGGATTCTTCCTCAATCACCGCGAGGTCGTCGGGCTCGGGGCCGTCTTCAATCTCAAATTCATCCCACGGCAGCTCTGCCTGCGCCACGGGCATGAAACTTTTGCGATGCAAATTCGATGGCCCCAGGTTTTTCAGCGCCACGCGATGCTCCGGCGTCGCGTATCCCTTGTGCGAGGCCAGCCCATACCCGGGATATTCCGCGTCCATCTCGCACATCCGCCGATCGCGATACACCTTTGCCACCACCGACGCCGCCGCAATCGAGATGCTCAGCGAGTCGCCGTAGATAATCTTCGTCTGCGCATGCGGCAGGTCCAGGCGCAGCGCGTCAATCAGCAAATGATCGGGCTGCGGATCGAGCCGCATCACCGCCGACGACATCGCCATCCGGCTCGCCTGATAAATATTCACGCGGTCGATGGTCTCCGCATCCACTTCCTCAATCGCGATCGCAATCGCCCGGGTCCGCACGACTAGGTCCAGCCGCTCCCGATCTTCCCGCAGCAGCTGCTTTGAATCGCGCAGTCCTCGGATCCGAGTCTCCGCCGGCAAAATCACGGCCGCCGCCACCACCGGACCAAACAGCGCACCGCGACCCACTTCATCCACGCCCGCAATTAACAATGCGCCCATGGCCCGCGCCAGCTTCTCAAATTTGTTGCCGCAGGCCAGCGACCGCAGCATCCGCATCTTCCGGGTCGACGCGCAAACCTCGTCATCCGGTAGCCTCTTCCGGCCGCGGCGCGGAGTCAGCTCGCTCTGCGTTTCCTTGATGGTTGCTCCCGCGCTCCCCATGCCGAAAGTCTACCGCCCACGCCGCTGCGGACGCTCGTGGAAAACAGGTCCCCAGACCTGCCGCCTGCATCAACCACGACACCCCGCGCATCCGAAAGCCATGAGTGTACAAACCATCGAACGCAGACCACTCCTCAAAGCCCTCCTTGGCGATCGCAACATCAACACCGTCGATGTCCGCGAAATCCGCTTCGCCCCGGGCCAGCAAACCGGCCGCCATCTTCATCCCTGTACCGTAGTCGGTTACATCGCCCAGGGCACCGCGATCATTCAGATCGAAGGCCAACCCGCGCAAACCCTCGCCACGGGATCGGCCTTCCACGAGCCGGCACAAACCGTCATGGCCGACTTCCGCAACGCATCGGATACCGAGCCGCTGACCTTCATCACCTTCTACCTGCTCGATGGCGATCAGGCCCTGATCACTCCGCTCGACAACAAATAGCGCCCCAACGCACCAGCCTTGCGACCGGGGCGTCTGTGTTTTGTTTTCAGAATTGGTGCCCTAATCGCTAAATGGCGACGTCAGCCACGGCGTCCACGACACGCCTGTCCCCGTCGCCGACGCGCACGAGCCGCTCCCGGCGCCTGCCCGGCAATGCCACCAGTTGTCCGTCGCATCCACCGTTCCAGCTCCAAGGTTATCCACGCCGATCCCTCGCGAGAAATCGTTGAAGTGGACATTCACCTGGCCCCCCGGCGCATTGAACGCCACGTCGATCGCCTCGTTGTCGAAATCGTTCTCGGCGACCACCGTCCCTGTAATCGGAGCCGTGCTGAAGATGTTCACCCCAGTGGTTCCCGGCGTCGCCGCATCCTCCGTATCCGCGGCATTGCCCGAGATGTGGTTCCCCACAATCACGTTGTCGTTCAGATTCACACCCGGCGCTGGCGCGGGCGCGGATGCATGGTTGTGCATCGTCACGCCCGGCAGTCCATTATTCCGCAGCACATTGTGGATCACCACATTGCCCGAAGCGGCAGTTCCTGGAAACGGCGCAAACATTCCCACCCCGGCACCGGCTCCCGGAAGCTGGAGCCCGTTGTGCTCGGATACGTTCCCCGAAATCGTGTTGTGCCACACTCCGTAGGACACCGTTGCCGTCGGAATGACACTCGTCGCCGGTCCGTGCGACGCCAGCGTGATACCACAGTCGAACGGATTGTCGTGGACGTGGTTTTCGCTGATGAGATTCTCCTGGCTCGGCCCCGTCTCATCGCTGATCAGGATCCCGCCCGAATTGCGATCGACGTCGTTCCGCACCACCGACGAATGATCCGCACCCATCAGGTGAATGCCCTCGCCACAGTCGTCGCCCTCGTTCGTCTCGAACGCCGGAATTCCCGGACACGTCCCGCCGGCAATATCGAGCAATCGGTTGTTCTCCGTCACGTGGTTGTTGACGATCGTGACGTTGCTCCCGTTGACCACCAGAATGCCTTCGAAATTCGCATTGCGAATCCGGAAGCCGGAGATCAGCACGTTCGCCACTCCCGCGTTCGGCGCCGCCGACATGCCATTCACAAAAATCCCGTTCGCCAGATTGCTGGCATCGATCGTCGTTTCCGTGTCATCCCCCACGGCCACCAGGGACAGGGACTTCGTGATCGTCACCTGCTCGTTGTAGACGCCCGGATACACCTTGATCACATCGCCCGCAGCAGCCGCGCTCACCGCAGCGCCGATGGTTGCAGAACAGCCGAACTTACCGGCCGAGTTAACGCATAAGGTCGCCGCCGATGCCGGAAGCGCCGCTGTGATGACTCCGGACAACAGTAGACCGCCCAGAATCGCTTTTGAGCTGTGATGGTTCGTCAGAATCCTGGAGATTTTCGCGTGGGTAGACATGAATTTCCTCCTTGTTACAGTTCGCATCAGAGGGGAGCGGCAGGGCTGGAGAGTCCGTGGGGATCGCCGACCGGTGCTCATGCTACCCCCGGTGCACGGCGTTGTACATCGAAAATCATGGTCAGCCAAAAAAGGAGGAAGGCGTAAACGCTCGATCAATCTGCTTTAAATATCGGGGCTTCGCTCGGCGGCCCCAAACGCAACAACGCCCCAGCCATACAGACCGGGGCGCCGTGGGGTTTTCTGATCGCTGAACGCTGAACGCCGGGTTTACGTACGCTCGACTTCCTTGAGCCGCGCAGCCTTGCCACGCAGTCCGCGCAGGTAAAACAGCCGCGCCCGCCGCACTTTTGACGACCGCACCTTTTCGATCTTGTCGATCACCTTGCTGTTGAAGGGGAAAATGCGCTCCACGCCCTGCCCAAAGCTCATTTTGCGCACGGTAAAGCTGCCCTGCGGCCCGTTCTTGCGCGCGATCACCACGCCCTCAAAAGCCTGCAGCCGCTCCTTGTCGCCTTCCTTAATCCGTACCTGCACCCGGATCGTATCGCCCGCCGCAAACGGCGGCAGATCGGTGCGGTTCAGCTTCTCGGCAAGGCGCTGCATCACTGGATGAATCGACATAACCTAACTCATTTCTCAAGGGATTTTGCGAATCTCCAGTTTACAGGAAATTCACGGTTTCCGCCCATAGCCGGCCATCACCACAACCCTTATTCGTCGCGAAAATGCATGTAGATCACGCCTCCAATCAGGAATACCCCGATTCCGCCGGCCCAGATCATCACCGAAGCGAAAAAAGAAAAGTGCCAAATTTGCCGCAGCGCCCGGTCCCCTAACCAAAAGAAAAGGCCCAACAGCATCAGGCAAATCCGGGCGACGGCACCTGGCGGCTTCTTTGTTGCCGGTTTACTTTCTCGGTCGGACATTGGCCGCGAGTGTAGCACCGGTGCCCGGTGTTCGGTGTCCGACTCCCTGCTCCCTGCTTCCCGCTGTCCCAAATGTAGTAACCTATCTACATTGGAGCTGGCCCGTGCCCATCACTACCCTCAGCAGCCGCGAATTCAATCAGAATGTCAGCCGCGCCCGCAAAGCTGCCGGAAAAGGCCCCGTGATCATCACCGACCGCGGCTGCCCTGCCCATGTTCTGCTTTCGATTGACGACTACCGTCGCATCACCGGCAAACAGGAAAGCATTGTCGACCTGCTGGCTGCCCCCAAAAGCGCCACCATCGACTTCGACCCACCGCGCCTCACCCGCCTCCACCGCCGCCCCGATCTTCCCTGATCCGTCTCTCTCCGCATGTTCCTGCTCGACACCAACGTCGTCTCTGAACTTCGCAAAGCCGATCGAGCCGACGCGAATGTTCGCTACTGGGCCGCGCGTCTGTCCCCGGCCGCGCTTTACCTTTCCGCCATCTCTATCCTCGAACTTGAAATCGGCGTGCTGCTCGTCGAACGCCGCGATCGCGCCCAGGGAAAGATCCTCCGCACGTGGCTGGAAGCCCGCGTTCTTCCCGCCTTTGAAGACCGCATCCTCCCCATCGACACGGCCGTCGTTCGCCGCTGCGCCCCGCTCCACGTTCCCGACCCACACACCGACCGCGACGCCCTCATCGCCGCCACCGCCCTGGTTCACGGTCTGACCGTCGTCACGCGCAATTCATCGGACTTCCGTCGAACCGGCGTGAAGCTCGTCAATCCCTGGGAATCCTGATCCCGTCCCCCTGCTAACCTTCCCCCATGCTCTCGCGCCTCACCCTTGCGCTCCTGTTTGCCATCCTCACCCTCCCTGCCGCCGCACAACAAAATGCACAGTCCGACGCCGCCCTCACCGCCGCCCTTCAGTCCCAGATCGCCGGCTATCACGGCAAAGTCTCCCTTTACGCGCGCGACCTCGCGACGAACCAAACCGTCGCTCTCGACGCGGACCAGCCCGTGCCCACCGCCTCCGTCATCAAGCTCGGCGTCCTCTACACCGCGCTCGAGCAAATCCGCTCCGGCCAGGCCCACTTCGACGACCGCCTCATGCTCCATCACGAGGACCAGGTCCCAGGCTCCGGCGTCCTTCTCTTTTTCGATACGCCCATGACCCTCACCCTGAAAGACGCGCTCACGCTCATGATCGCCGTCAGCGACAACTCCGCCACCAACCTGGTGATCGATGATCTCGGGCTCGATACCATCGACAAGCAACTTACGCGGCCCGCACCGCAGGGCCTCGGCCTGAAAAATACCTGGCTCTACAAGAAGGTCTTCCGTCCCGCCACCGGCCCCATGCCTGCCGATCAGAAAGAATTCGGCCTCGGCAAAACCACCGCTCGCGAAATGGCCGGCATCATGGATCGCCTGGTCACCTGCAACCTCGGCCCCGCGCCCGCCTCGACTCCCAACCCCGCCTCATCCACCGTCCCGTCGGACCAGGACCTGTGTAAGGCCGCCATGCACATGCTCAAGGTGCAGTCCGACCGCGCGGGCATCCCACGCTATCTTGAAAAACTCGACACCACCGAAGGCGACTCCGCCATCGCCAACAAAACCGGGGCCATCGACCAGGCGCGCAACGACGTCGGTGCCCTCTTCACCCAGCACGGCACCATCATCATCTCCGCCTTCACCCACGACAATGCCGACACCAGCTGGACCCCCGACAACCAGGGCCAGCTCCTCATCGCCAAAATGGCCAGGACCATCGTCGACGCCTGGGCTCCGACTCCCTAGCCCCTCATCTCTCGTCGACTACTGGCTACTCGCTGCCTTGAACCCGCGTGAGCTTACCAATCATCTCCGCCCACGCCGGCCACCCGCGCACCAACTCTTCCCGCGTCCCCGACGCATAATCCGCATAGTCAAATCCCGGACTCACCGTGCATCCCAGCAACGCGAGCAGTCCGCCGTCCACCAGCCGCGATCCCTGCCACACGCCCTGCTGAACCACGGTCTGCACCACTTGACCGCGTGCCAGATCCTGCCCCAGCACCAATCGCTTCCCCGTCCCATTTGGACCCAGTTGCAGCATCTCCACCGGGTCGCCCAGATAAAAATGAAACACCTCGTCTGACTGGAGCGTGTGCATCTCCGAAAAACTGTCCGGCTCGAGCAGGTAGTAGATCGCCGTCCCTGCCGCTCTCGTATCGTCGCGACCCGCTCCATACCGCGACTCCAGCGCCGTCCCCGGAATCGTCTCCGCCGCCTTCCACGTCTGCCGAAACCACCCACCCTCGCGCGGATGCGGCTCCAGCCCCAGCATCCTCTTCAACTCCTCCGCACTCGTCTCTGTAGCCATGCCGCCATCCTAACGCGGAGATCCGACGTCGCCGTCACCGTGATTTTCCTGAGCGCTGAGCACGCAACGCTGCGAACCATGTTCCGTCGGAACATTGTTCTCTCCATCGTTGTCTATCCACGCAGAGATTCAGAGAGCACAACCAGCGCTCGAATCTCCGCCCTCGCTCTCTCGCAGCAGCACCGCGCTCACGGTTCCGAACGCTGAACGCTGTTTAAAGGAGGGTTTCCATGTTCGAAGACAGCCTCGTCGAATCCACTGGACGCATCCGCACCCGCAGCCCCCGTTACGCTGCCGGTTCCTTCGTCCTCGAGACGGCCCTCGTCGCCGTCCTTCTCCTCATCCCGTATCTCTATCCCGACGCGCTCCCGCGCAAATTCCTCAGCGTCCCCCTCATCGCTCCACCGCCAGCAGTTGCCGCACCCATCGCCGCGCAACCTGCGACCGCTGCATCGCGCCCGCAGCCCGTCGCCATCGACATGACTGTCCCCATCAAAATCCCGCATGGCTTCGTCCAGATCCTCGACCCCACCCCTCCAGGCCCCATCGTCTTTTCGAACGGCCCGGGCTCGACAACCGGCGCTTCCAGCGCGCTCCCCATCCTGCCTTCCACGCCGCCGGCCATGCCGCGCATCCACCCCGTCAAACCCACCGGACCCATCCACGTTTCTCAAGGAGTTGCTGCCGGCCAGCTGCTCGTTCCCATCCAGCCCCATTACCCCGCCATCGCAATCGCCACTCGCACTCAGGGAACGGTCATCGTCACCGCGCTCATCTCCACTAGTGGCCGCATTGAAAGCCTCCGCGTCCTGTCCGGGCCGCCCCTCCTCGTCAACGCCGCTACCGACGCCATCCGCCAAGCCCGCTACCGTCCGTGGACCCTCAACGGCGAACCCGTCGAAGTCGAAACCACCATCAACGTCGTCTTCTCCCTCGGCAACACCCATCCGTCGCTGTGATACACCGATCGCTTCGCATCCGGCCTGGCTGCGCACATCGTTCCCGCAACCAGATCGGATGCGCCTGCACGGTGTCCGTAACCTGTCACCTGTTCCCTGCTCCCCGTTATCCGGCCTACCTCTTAAGGGTGACCCGCATCACTCTCCATTACGCTTTTATTGCTGTACGATGAACATCGATCATGCGGGTCCTCGTCTACTCAGCTTCCTGGTGCCGTGACTGTCGAGAGGCCAAGCGCTTCCTCGACTCCCACAGCATCCCCTTCACCGAAATCGACATCGAAGAGACGCCCGGCGCCGCCGACGAGGTTTACGCCCACGTCGGCAAAACCGCCATCCCCCAGTTCGTCATCGATGGCGAATGGGTGCAGCCGTACCGCCCCGGCCGCGGTTTCCTGTACGCCGAAATGACCGCCCGCTTCGGGCTCACCACCGCCGTCAAATCCCGCTCCTGAACGCTGTTCCCTGGTCCCTATTGGCTATTCCCTTTCCCTGTCTCGTTGGGAACCAACCCCGTCCACCCTGCGTATCCTTGACTACAGGGACCCGGAGGCAGTCGCAGTGAATCAGTCGCGCAGCAAAAAGAAGAATCGCCTCTGGCTCTGGAGCGGCCTCGTCGCCCTCGTGGTCGTCGTCCTTGCCGTCACCGCTTTCGCCCTCCGCAGCGGCGGCACCAAAATTCCCGAAGCTCGTCTGGCCAAAGTCACCCGCGGGGACATCGCCAAATCCGTCGTCGCTACCGGACCCATCCAGCCCATCACCAAAGTCGAGCTCAAATCCAAAGCCTCCGGCCTCGTCGAAAAACTCTACGTCGACATCAATCAGATGGTCACCAAAGGCCAGGTCCTCGCCCAGCTCGATCAACAGGAGATCCTCGCTCAGGTTGCCGCCCAGCGCGCCCAGCTCGCCGCCGCAGAAGCTAACGTCACCACCTTCTCCGCCAACATCGCCCAGGATAAGGTCAACGCTGAAGCGCCCGACCTGCCCATGTATCAGGAAACCTGGCAGCGCAACGCCCAGATGCTCAAAGACGGCATCGTCTCCCAGCAGGCTCTCGATAACGCCGAGCGCGATTACCTTGCCCAGAAAAATAAGCGCGACGGCTCCGTCGCTCAAATCGGCGTCGACCAGGCCAAGCTTCACCAAGCCGAAGCTCAGGTCCAGCAGGCTAAAGCTTCTCTCGATCAGCTCAATCAGCAGCTCAGCTACACCACCCTCGTCGCTCCCATCGATGGCATGGTGCTCTCCCGCGATGTCGAAGTCGGAGACGCCGTCAGTTCCATCCTCGTTCTCGGCTCAACCGCTACCCTGGTCATGACCATCGGCGACATTCACCAGGTCTACGTCGACGGCAAAGTCGACGAGGCCGACATCGGGAGCGTCTACCTGGGCCAGCCCGCCCGCATTCACGTCGAATCCTTCCCCAACAAAATTTTCAACGGGAAGGTCACCAAAATCTCCCCGCTCGGCGTCGAGAAAGACAACGTGACCACCTTCGAGGTTCGCGTCTCCATCGATAACCCCACCGGCGAGCTCAAGGCGCTGATGACCGCCAACGCTGAAATTCTCGTGACCGAACACCACGACGCACTCAGCGTGCCCGAGCAATCCATGTCCTGGGATAACGAGAAGCATGCCTTCGTCTTCGTCCCCGACCCCAAATCCAAAGACGGCCAAAAGAAACTCCCCGTCACGGCCGGCATTTCCAACGGCAACCGGACAGAAATTCTCGCCGGCCTTAAAGAAGGAGACGCCGTTGTTTTGCAGCAATAAAGGCGCACGCAAACTCGGAGAATTTGCTTTTGTGTCAGGGCACGAGTTTACTTCTGCCGCAATCGCATCCGGATGAAGGGGGCTTTAGCCCCTGCGGAGTCTTGAGATTTGTAACTGTAACCGTCACATAACATTCCGGCTGGGCCTCGCCGCCCAACCACGGAGGTCATGAAAATGTTCATTACCATCAGAAATTCCATCGCCATCGCCACCATCGCCGCGATGGTTCCTGCCGCCGCACTTGCCGCTGACGGCACCTTCGATAAAACTCTCCACGTCTCCGGGCAGGTCATGCTTTCTGTGTCTACCGGTTCCGGTTACGTGCATGTCTCGCCCGGCTCCGGTACCGAGGTTCACATCGTCGGCCACGTCCATGCCAATGGCTGGGGCTTCGGCGCCTCCGCCGACGACCGCGTCAAGCAGGCCGTCAACACCCCCCCCATCGATCAGTCCGGCAACATCATCACCATCGGCCGCCATCAGGACTGGATGCGCAACATCTCCATCGATTACGACGTCACCGCGCCCAAGGGCACGCAGCTTGAGGCCAACTCTGGCTCCGGCGACCTTCGCCTCCAGGATCTCGGCGGTCCCCTCAAGGCCAACACCGGCTCCGGCTCCATTGAAGCCAGCGGATTCAGCGGCCGCGTCCAACTCGAAACCGGCTCCGGTGACATCCGCGCCGGCCTGCAGGCCGCCAACGACGTCAAAGCTACCACCGGCAGCGGAAGCATTCATCTTCAGGGAGCCACCGGCGCACTCTTCGCCGAAACTGGCTCGGGTGACATGGAAATCGGCGGCAATCCCGGAGCTCCGTGGAAGCTTGAAACCGGCTCCGGCTCCGTCACACTCAACGTCGGCAACGCCCACTTCACCCTCGACGCCAGCACCGGCTCGGGCACCGTCCACAGCGATCCGCCCCTCACCACGCACGGCTCGCTCGAACGCCACCACGTCGAGGGCGACGTCAATGGTGGAGGACCCACCGTCCGCGTAGAAACCGGGTCCGGCGACGTCCGCATCCACTAATCCAAACGAACGCGGTTACCCCACGTCTCGATTTCTCAAGACGTGGGGTTTCTCTTTGTAGGCTGCCCCATTCAAGCCTTCTTTCGGATTGCGTGGGCGGCTGTTCGCTGTTCCCTGCCTTTTAGGGCGTCGCCGCCCCGCAGTTCGGACAGAACTTCACCGTCCCCTCATACTTGTGCCCGCATTGCGGACAGAAATGCACCGGCCCACCCGAAGGCGCTGCAGTCGGAGGAGCCGCAGCCGGGGGCGGCGGAGCATAGGCAGGAGGCGGCGGAGTGAAGGTAGGCGGTGGCGCCTGACCCGGAGGCGGCGTCGTCGTGTACGTATATCCGGGCGGCAGCGGCGGAGCTCCCGGCGGCAACTGCGCCGTCAGCAACGGCTTCCGCATGATCAGATAGAGCGGCAGAAACACAATGCACAGCAGGAAAGTCCCAATTGCCCATCCAATCGCATTCATCGGCCGCTTCTTCGCGTCCGTATAGACCCAAAACGCTATCGCCGCTGCAATCAGCAGCCCAATAACCTGATAACCACCGCCACCATTCATCCGGAACCCCTCTCGTCCATCAAGATTCTTTCAGCCATTTGCTAACGCAGATTGTTCAGCACCAGCATTGCCGCCAGCGCCACCATCACTCCCGCTCTGACCGTCGCACCTTGAAAGAAGTTCAGCCGGCTCTTCCGCCATCCAACCAGCACCGCCACCGGATAAACAAAATAGACCACCACTGCGGCCAGCCATGAACATGGATTCTGTTCCGGTCTGGCCCCATGCAGCATCGCCGCGAAATCCCGCGTCATCCCGCAAAAGGGACACCGCAGTCTTACCAGCGTCTGCAATTCGCACCGATACCCAGCTTGCAGCACCCACTGCGGACCCATCGCCAGCATCGCCGTACAAGCAGCGATCCCGGCCATCATCCAAAGATGCGGCCTCAGTTCCCCATCCACCCGCACCCCGATTCGCAGCATAAGCATGTATAGCTGGAAAAACTCTCCCCGCAAAGAAAGAAAACGCGCCCTCGCCTCAGAGGCTCTGCACCCTGCTGCCCCCCCTGCTCCCTGCTGGCCATTCCCTGTTGCCTGCCCCTGGCTACCGGCTTCCAGCCTCCTCCTTACCGCTGTCCCAGGGGTCTTTCCCACCCACTCCGCCGTCCCACAACGTTGCACAGTCACCGTTGCGGAAAGTCGAGGTCCAAACCATGTCACGCATCATCCGGCCCACCCTGCTTCTTGCTGCCTTCGCGCTCCTGCCGATCCTCCACGCACAACAAGCTGCACCGCCCGCGCCCGTCCCCGCCGCCATCACCTCCGCGCACAAAGTCTTCATCGCCAATGGCGGCATGGACGCCTTCTCCCTCCAGGCCTTCCAGGAACTCACCCTCAACGGCACCAATGCCTACGACTCCCTCTACGCCGCCGTTAAAAGCTGGAACAACATCGAGCTGGTCTCGTCTCCCGCCGACGCCGACCTCGTCCTCCAGATCCGCCTCACCGCGCCACTCACCAACGTCGGAGACCATGCCACCTGGGATTTCCAACACATCCTGGCCAACACCACCTGGCAGTTCCAGATCGAGCTCACTCTCTACGACGCCAAAACGCACTTCTCTCTCTGGACCATCACCCAGCCCGTTCGCCCTGCCAACCTCAAAGGCACCTGGCGCAAAAATATCGCCGACGCCAACGCCGCCTTAGCCGGCGATCTGAAGACCCTGCTTTCGCCACCCACTCCCGCAACGCCGTAATCGATGAAGAAGAATCCGGGTGCCCATCCTGACGGCGCTTTGCTGTTCCGCGTCGGCAGGGTGGGGTCTTCGGTATCATTTCCCGAACATAAAATTCCCGCCGGAGCACGTATATGAACCGTCCCCTTCTCGCCGCCCTTGCTCTCTGCCTCGCCCTCTCGCTTACCGCCCGCGCCCAGTCCAACTCCCCCATCACCCTCACCGTCGATACCACCCACTCGCCCGAAAGAATGCTGCACGTCCGCGAGTCTATCCCGGTCCACGCCGGTCCCCTCACCCTCTACTACCCCAAATGGATTCCCGGCGACCACTCCCCCGACGGCCCCCTCGAAGGCCTCAGCGGCCTTCACTTCACCGCCGACGGAAAGGAAATTCCCTGGCAACGCGACCTCGTCGAGATGTTCGCCTTTCACGTCGACATCCCCGCTGGCGTCACCCATCTCGACGCAGCCTACGACTTCATTGAAGGTGAAGGCATCTCTGCCTCGAACAAGCTCCTCGTCCTCGAGTGGAACGAAGTCGCCCTCTACCCCGCCGGACCCCCCACATCGCAGATCACCTACAACGCCACCCTCACCCGCCCTGACGGCTGGGGCTTCGGCACCTCCCTCCCCATCGACCATGAGTCGGGCAGCACCGTCACCTTCAAGCCCATCTCCTTCGATCTCCTCGTCGACTCGCCGGTCATCGAAGGCCAGTACTACCGCGTCGTTGACCTCACCCCTCCCGGCGAACCTATTCACCACGAGCTCGACCTCGCTGCCGACAGCGAAGCCGCCCTCGCCATCCCCCCCGCTATCCAAAAAGGACTCACCAACGTCGTCGCCGAGTCCGGCGTCCTCTTCGGCGCCCGCCATTACCGCGATTACCATTTCCTGCTCGCCCTCAGCGATCACGTCGCGCACTTCGGCCTCGAGCATCATGAGTCGAACGACAGCCGTCTCCCCGAGCGCGTCTTCCTCTCCCCCGCCGGAGCCTTCAGTGTCGGCGGTCTGCTCCCGCATGAGTTCGTGCATTCATGGAATGGAAAGTACCGCCGTCCTGCCGACCTCGCCACGCCCGACTTCGAGAAACCTATGGAAGCGGACATGCTGTGGGGTTATGAAGGCCTCACCGACTACCTCGGCCCCATGCTCGCCGCCCGATCCGGCCTATGGACGCCTGAACAGTACCGCGAATATCTCGCCAGCATCTCGGCATCCCTCGGCCCCGGCCGTCCCGGGCGGACCTGGCGTCCGCTCCTCGACACGGCCGCCGGTGAGCCCGCCGGCGGCCCCGGCAACGCCGGCATTCGTGGCTGGCTCAACTGGCGTCGCGGCGTCGACTACTACGACGAGGGCGACCTCATCTGGCTCGAAGCCGCCACCATCATCCACAACGTCACCCACGGCAAGAAATCCATCGACGACTTCTGCCACGCCTTCCACGGGGGCGCCAACAACGGTCCCGAGGTCAGGACCTACACCTTCGATCAGATCGTGGCCACCCTCAACTCCGTCGCGCCCTACGACTGGGCCGGCTTCCTCCATCAACGTCTCGACTCCAAATCCCCCGACGCCCCCAACGGCGGCATCGAGAACGGCGGATGGAAGGTCACCTTCAGCGACCAGCCCATCCACCTTCCCGGACGCCGCGGCGGCTCCGGCGACGCCTACTCCATCGGCCTGCAGCTCAGCGAAGAGGGCATGGTCACGGACTCGATCGTCGGCAGCCCCGCCTACAACGCCGGCATCACCTCGTCGATGAAAGTCATTGGAGTCAACGGCCGCGTCTATACGCACGACCTGCTCGACGACGCCATTGACGCCTCAACAAACGGCTCCGCCCCCATCACCCTCACCTACGTTGCCGACGACTACATCCACACTGCTACTGTCGACTACCACGGAGGCCCGCGCTTTCCCCACCTCACCCGCGACGACTCCAAACCCGACTACCTCGACGAGCTGATCAAGCCCCACGTCTCCGCCCAATAACGGAAGAGCCCACCTCTCGTTTTCACGAGACGTGGGCTCCTCAGGTTCTTCGCCAGGATTGAGTCGCGCGCGCAAACAAGCACGCGCCGCATTCAGTTCCGTTGGCAGGCCGTTCGCCTGACCGCGAACGCCCCGCTCTTTTTATCCAGCCAACACTGTCGGTCGGCGACGAACCGGCCCGCATTTCCGTGCCCGGTACCCGGTGCCCGTTCTTTGTGACCTGCAACCTGTCACCTGGAACCTATCCCCTACTCCCTGCTCCCGATTCCCTGCTTTTTAAAGCCACCCCTTCATTGTGCTGGCATCCACCAGGCCGGCCTGCTGAAACGCCAACTGCCCGCCGCGAAACACCGCGAAGTTTGGAATCCCCTGCACCTGATATCGTGCCGCGAGCTGCGGGTATTTTTCCGTGTCGACCTTCACCACGACAGCCTTGCCCGCCATTTCCCGCGCTACCTGCGCCACATGCGGAGCGGCCATCCGGCACGGCCCGCACCACGCCGCCCAGAAATCCACCAGTACCGGTACCTTGCTCTCGCGCACAATCTCGTCGAACTCCTCCGTTGTCACCTCCACCGGCTCCGCCACCGCCGGCAGCGGGCTTTTGCACGCCCCACACCGTCCCGTATCGGCCAGATGCTTCCCCGGTATCCGATTCGGCTTCCCACACGACGAACACTTACGAATGACGCCCATAACCCAAATCCTTTCCCAATGTCATCCACCAGAATCGCATCCGCTTCTTCAGCCTCCCCAACATCAGAGGCACTCCAGGTCGAAGCAACAGCGACGCCCATTGGATGCGCACCCTACCCTAAAAGAACGAACGGATGAAGCTCGTAGCCACTCAAGCCTGATGCAGCCAACCGGGCGCCCTGGTTTCGAAAAATAACGATGTCATCCTGGCGAGGGGATCAGGCGCGAAGGGCGCCCGCCCGGACGGCAAGTCTCGGGTCAGTTCCGGGCGCCACCCTAATTTTTGGCCCTGGCGACCTGCTCGTAGACTTCGACGTACTCCGCCGCCGGCCCGGCCCAGGAATGATCCTCGGCCATGCCGTTCCGCATCAGCGTTTGCCATGCCGCCTTGTCCGGGAAGACGCCCAGCGCCCGGTCGACCGCGGCTAGAAAGTCCTCAGCTCCGAGCCCGCTGAACTTGAAGCCCGTCCCGGTCTGCGTTTCGGCGTTCCACTCCTCGACCGTGCTGTCCAGGCCGCCCGTCGCCCGCACCACCGGCACCGTCCCGTACTTCAGCGCGACCAGTTGCCCCAGCCCGCACGGTTCGTACCGCGACGGCATCAGAAACATGTCCGACCCCGCCTCGACCTTGTGCGCCAGCATATCGTCGTAGCCGATGCGGACCAGAATCCGCCCGCTGTGCTTCGCCGCCAGCGAGCGCAGCAGATTCTCGTAGTAGTCCTCGCCGCTGCCCAGCGCTACCAGCACCACGTTCTCGCGCATCAGCGGCTCGGCAATTTCAGCGAGCACGTCGATCCCCTTCTGGGTCGTCAGCCGCGTCACCACGCCCAGCACCGCGGTCGCGTCGTCGATCGGTCCTGCACCGAAGGCATGGATCAGATCGCGCCGGCATTCCGCCTTGTTGCTCAGATTCTCCGGCGTGTAGTGCGCCGCAATGTTCCCGTCCGTTGCCGGGTTCCACTGCCCGTAATCGAGCCCGTTCAGAATGCCAGTCAACTCCGCGGTCCGGTTCCTCAGTACTCCATCCAGCCCCTGCCCGTACTCCGCCGTCTGGATCTCTTCACCGTAGCGCGGGCTCACCGTCGTCAGCCGATCGGCGTAAACAATGCCACCCTTCAGGTAGTCGAGCTGGCCGAAATATTCCGCCCGCTCCATCGTGAACACTTCGCCCGGCAGCAGCAGCCGTTCCACGGTGTTCGCGGGATAGAGTCCCTGATAGCCAGCGTTATGAATCGTCAGCACCGAGCCGCGGTTCCGCAGCGCCGGATCGGAGGAATAAAGCGTGCGCAGATAAACCGGCAACAGCGCCGTCTGCCAGTCATGAACATGGAACAGGTCGGGCACGCCCAGCAGCTTCGAAGCCTCCAGCACCGCGCGCGAAAACAACGCGAACCGCTCCCAGTTGTCCTGGTATGCGCCGGCCGGCGTTCCGTACAGAAACTCGCGATCAAACAGCTCCGGACAGTCGATAAAATAGAGTTGCACACCATCGTGCACGCCGCCGTCCAGCACCGCGGCAAACCGGTTGTAGGACTGGAAAGGAATGGTGATGCTGCGAACCGCGTACTTCTTCTCCGGCAGCTGCTCGCGCACCTGACGATAGTAGGGAATGTAGACCGAAACGTTGTGGCCGAGGCTGGCAACCTGACGCGGCAATGCGCGTATCACTTCGCCCATGCCCCCGCTCCGGGCCCAGGGCGCGCATTCCGACGCCGCAAAAACAATCTGCATGCAAGAGGCTCCTGCTGCGTAAAGTAGATTGGAACCAATGGTGAGTCTAATTTGTTTGCGTTCCCGGCGTGCAACTCCGGCCAGTTCGCTTTCAGCGTGATCGAAGCAGCACAATACCTAAAGATGCCCGAATACCAGCAACGACCCAAACTCGGTCAGAACTTCCTTACCAATCTCACCGCCCAGGCAGATATCGTCGACGCGCTCGGCGACCTTTCCCAGCGCACCGTCGTCGAAATTGGCCCAGGCGCCGGCGCCATCACCTCTTTGCTCGCCGCCCGCGCCCAACGGCTCATCGCGATCGAGCTCGACCGCGACCTCGTTCCTCAGCTCCGCGAGCAGTTTGCCGACCGCCCGTCCGTTGAGATTCTCGAACAGGATGTCCTCACTATCGATTTCGCCGAACTACGGGAGAAGGCTCGCGACAGCAACGCGATTAATCCGGACGACAAACTGCTCGTCGTCGGCAACCTGCCCTTCTACATCACCTCCGACATCCTGATGCACCTGTTCCGGTTCACCGACGTCATCGAGCGCGCCGTCCTGATGGTCCAGCGCGAGGTGGCCGACCGCATTGCCGCCCATCCCGGCAGCAGCGACTACGGCATACTCTCCGTCACCACGCAGATGTACACACGCACCGAAAAACTCTTTACCCTGCCGCCCACCGCGTTCACCCCCATGCCCCAGGTCCACTCCACCGTAGTGCGGCTGATCATGACGCCTCGCTTCGACGAGCTGCGCGTCGCTCCCGATGCTTTCCTTGCCTTCGTCCGCACCTGCTACGCCCAGAAGCGCAAGATGCTCGTCAGGAACCTGCGCAACGCCGACTTCGACCCCGATGCGATCGCCAATTCTTTCGAATCCTTCGAAATTTCGCCGCTGGTCCGCGCAGAAGAACTCGACCTGGCCAAAATGGCCAGTCTTTTCCGTTCCCTCACCGAACGCAGACGCTGACCTTTGCCCTCTCAATGCACCTGCACACTGCCGTCAGCCCGCGCGCTGATCCGCCGAAACAACCAAGCCAGCCCAGCCGCGGTAAATGCCACCAGAGCGGTCCAGCGAAAGATGTCCACGAACGACCACACGAGCGCCTGCCGCTGCAACTGCATGTAGAGCGCTGCCAATGCCGCCGGCTGTCCCGCCGGGTGCCCCAGTTGGCGGCCGTACCAGGAGCCCATCCCCTGGGTGTACTGCTGAAATACGCGCCCCGCCTGCGGTACCGAGGCCGCGATGCGCGTCTGGTGATAGCTCATCCGCCGCACCAGCACGGTCGACGCAAGCGAGATCCCGATCGATCCGCCAATATTCCGCAGCAGATTGAAAATTCCGCTCGAGTTTCCAATCTCCTCGTTGCGCAACGTAGCCGTGGCCATGCTTCCAATGGGCACGAACACAAAGCTCAGGGCGAAGCCCGTCATGATAATCGGCACCAGCATTGTGGTCGGCCCAATCCCCACATTGATCTGGGCAAATGCAATCGAGAAACAGCCCACCATCATGAACCCGCAGAACAGCAGCCAGCGGTTATCAATTTTGTGGCTGATGATCCCCATCAGCGGCAGCCCCAGCATCGATCCGATCCCGCGCGGCGCCACAACCAGTCCCGCCGTCAGCGCCGTGTACCCCAGCACTTCCTGGTAGAACAGCGGCATCATCGCTACCGTGATGTAAATCGTGAACCCCAGCATGAAGATCAGCAGGCAGCCCACGCCGAAGTTCCGGTTCCGCGTCAGAATTCTCAAATCCACCAGCGGATGTTTCGCCGTCAACGAATGCCGCACAAACCAAACCAGCGAGATCACCAGAATCGCCACTGCCCAGCGAATCCACACCGCGCTGAACCAGTCGTCTTCCTGTCCCTTGTCGAGAATCACCTGCAGGCAGCCCGACCACAGGCACAGCAACCCAAAGCCCAGGTTGTCGAAGGGCCCCGCCTTCGCATTTTTAATATAGGGCGGATCCTTCACAAACCGGCTGATCATGAAGACCGCCAGCACGCCAACGGGAATGTTGATGTAGAACGCGTACCGCCAGCTGAACGAGTCCGTTAGCCATCCGCCCAGCGTCGGTCCCAGTACTGGGGCCACCACCACGCCAAAGCCGAACAGCGCCATGGCCGCGCCGCGCTTTGCAGGCGGAAAGCTTTCGAGCAGGATCGACTGTGACAGAGGCTGCAGCGCCCCGCCGCCTGCGCCCTGCACAATGCGTGCGATGAGAATGAAGGCGAGACTGGGCGCGGCCCCACACATAAACGATGCAATTGTGAACAGGATCACGCAGGAGATGAGGAACCGCTTGCGACCAAACCGCAGCGCGAACCAGTTGCTCGCCGGCAGCACGACCGCATTCGCAATCAGATAACTGGTCAGCACCCACGTGGCTTCGGAGTTCGACGCGGCCAGGGATCCCGCGATATAAGGAAGCGCGACCGACGCAATCGCGGTGTCCAGGACTTCCATGAACGTCGCCAACATCACCGAGATGGCGACGATCCACGGATTGCCCGCGGGAACCTCCACGGCCGCAGCAAAGTTCTGCGACGGCGGCGCAGCATCTGCATCCGCGACAACAGCAACAACCGGAGCTTCGACCAGCGTCGCCATTGCGCTCCTCCCGGCGACGCTTCAGACTACGGTTCCGAGACCTCATGCGGCAGTGCCCTCCATCACAACCACCGAACCATCGGAATGTCCCCTCCTGCCCTGACTTTTCCCGGCGCACTCCGCTTTCCAGGGTGGACAATTTTTCTGAGGACCCGTACGCTGGACCCTCGCGAGCATCCCCGTTTTCTAAAGCCACAGAATGCGACTGTCTTTCGTTGGATTTGCCTGGAGAAATGTCTGGCGCCGCCGTCTTCGCACCGCGCTCACGCTCTGCGGCATCGGCATGGGGATTGGCGCCTTCGTAGCGCTCGTCGGCTTTTCACGCTCCTTCGAGCACGCGTGGCTCGAGATGTACGAAAGTGCCGGCACTGATCTCGCCGTCGTGCAGAAAACGTTCCTGAACACCTCGGTCGATCAGGACGTCGCCATAACGCTCGGGAAGATTCCGCAGATCGCTACCGCCGCACCCATGATCTTCAACATGATGGCCGTCACCCCCGAAGTGAATACCCTGGTTTACGGGTGGAAGGCCAACACTTTCGAATTTTCCGCGCTCAAAATCCTCTCCGGCCGCCGCTTTCGCGAAGGCCAGCAGGAAGCGCTGCTCGGCGAACTTCTCGCTGGCAGTTTGAATAAAAAAGTCGGCGACACCATCGATCTCCAGGGCGCGTCCTTCACCGTCGTCGGCATTTATCGCAGTAACTCCGCACTGGAATCAGGGGCTATCATTCTGCCTCTCGACGAAATGCAGAATCTGTCCGGCATGACCGGCAAAGTCAGCGCCTTTCACCTTCAGCTCAAGCCCGCGCCGCCAGGCATCTCGCCAGACCAGTGGAGACAACAGGCCGAGGACGCGGTTGAGAAGCAGATCCCTGGACTCCGCGCCATTCCCGCAGCCGAGCGGGCCAGCAATAATCAGCTTGTTGTCCTGGCTCACGCCGCCGCCTGGGGAACGTCTCTCATCGCGCTGCTGGTCGCCGCGCTCGGTATCGCCAACACCATGGCCATGTCGGTCTTCGAGCGCACCAAAGAGATCGGCGTTCTCCGCGCCATGGGCTGGTCGCGAGGCCGCATCATGTTCCTCATCCTGATAGAAGCCTCGGCCCTCGGGGCTGCAGGAGGTCTCGTCGGCATACTGCTCGGATGGGGTGCGCTGCATGCACTGGCGATGCTGCCGCAAACCGCCAGCATCGTCGCTACCGGCCTCCCCGTCATGACGTTGGTGGAAGGTCTGGCGATGGCGGCACTCGTCGGTGTTCTTGCCGGCGCGGTTCCAGCCTGGCGTGGCGCACAACTTTCTCCCGTGGAGGCGCTCCGCCATGAGTAGCGCTACCGCGGCTCCGCAGCCATTTTTGATTGAAGTGCGCGACCTGAAAAAGAGCTACGAGAATGGCACCATCGAAGCTCTGCGCGGTGTCTCGCTCGGCATTGCCGCTGGAGACTTCCTCGCCATCACCGGCGCGAGCGGCAGCGGAAAATCCACGCTGCTCCATCTGCTCGGCGGACTCGACGTTGCGACGGAGGGCTCGGTGCTCTTTCGCGGCCAGCCCCTCGGCACATCGCACAACGGAGCAGCGACACTCGACCTCGACACGTATCGCGCGCGCTATGCCGGTTTCATTTTTCAGTCTTTCCACCTGCTTCCAGCGCTCACTGCTCTTGAAAATGTTCAGGTGCCGCTGCTCGGCCACGGCGGAGATCGTCACGCCAATCGTGAAGAGAAAGCTCGCGCTCTGCTCGTCGAACTCGGCCTCGAGCACCGCCTGCGCCAGTACCCAACGCAGCTCTCCGCAGGCGAGCGCCAGCGCGTCGCCATCGCGCGCTCGCTGATCCACGACCCACAGGTGTTGCTGGCTGACGAGCCTACCGGCAACCTCGACAGTGTCAACTCTGCGAAGATCCTCGAGATCCTGGCCCAGATCCAGCAACGGCACGGCACCACGCTCATCATGGTCACCCACGACCTGAACATCGCGGCTACGGCCCATCGTCACGTTGCCATGCGGGATGGTCGAATATGCAATTGAGTCTCCGCCTCGCCGTTCCGCTGCTGGGGTTGGCCGTGGTTTGCGGTTCGCAAGCCGCCGCGCAAACCGCGACACCTGCGGGATCGCTCAAGTCCGTTCTCGCCTCGGCGCGTGCTCGCGTGGAGAAGTCCGACGTCCGCGCTTCCGGTCACCTCGTGCAGGTCGCCGCGAACGGCTCACGCATCAGCAATTCTCTTGCGCTCGTGTCCCATTCCTTTCCTGACGGCCTGCGCACGATGATTACCGTCACCGCGCCCGATCACAGCCGCGTGCGTTATCTGCTGCTGCAGGACGCGAGCGGCCACGCCTCGATCGAAGCGCTTCGCAAAGGCGAAACCACGCCTACCAGGCTCGCGCCGGAGCACTGGGGCGATGGCGTGGCCGGGACCCTCTTCTATCCCGAAGACTTCGTTAACGGCCAGTTTTTCTGGGCGAAACAGAGCATGCTGCCGGCGGCAAAGTATGGCGCGCGCGATTGCTTCGTTCTGAAAAGCGAACCGGGCCCCGGCCAGCCCACACAATACGCGTTGGTCACGACATGGATCGACCAAAAGACCGGCTCGCCCGTCTACGTAGAGGCCGTGCCCAAAACCGGTGGTCCCACCAAACAATTCGTCTTCTACGATCTTGAGCACATCGGCGGCCTCTGGCTCTCGCGTCAGGTCGAAGCAAAACTGACCGGCAAGCCGGGCTCGACGATTCTCCTCATCGATCACGGCTCGCCTCACGCCAACCTTCAGCGCAAAGATTTCAGCCTGACCGCGGCGGGAAGCGACTCGGCTCAATGATTGCGATCATCGTCGGCATCTCCTGGGCCCTCCTTATCGCTCTCCTCTCTGTCTTCGCCTTCATTGCTCTCCTGCTTCTCGCCGGGTTCCTGTATCAATGCATCGGCGGGATTATCGATTGCCAACGTCTGCGCACGCGCGGACGACTCGTCGACATCGGCAACGACCGGCGGCTTTATCTCGTCGAGAAGGGTCCTCGTGATCGGCAACCCACCGTCGTTTTTGAATCCGGCTTTGGCGCCACCAGCCTGAACTGGGCCCACATTCAGGAAGCGCTGGCCCCCCACGTCCATACCGTGGCCTACGACCGCTGCGGTCTCGGCTGGAGCAGCGCCTGCGTTTCTGATCGCACTCCCACCCACGTTGCCGCGGAACTCCGCAAACTCCTCCACACCGCGGGCATTGAGCCGCCCTACCTGCTCACCGGCCATTCCTTCGGCGGACTCGTTATGCAGCGCTTCGCTCTCGACTATCCCGACGAAACCGCCGGCGTCATCCTTATCGATCCCATGCGCACCGACGAATGGCCGCCGGTGAACACGACCGCACATGCCCGGATTGCTCGCGCGCAGCGCCTGACGCGTGTGGGGGCTACCTGCGCCCGCCTCGGCCTTACCCGGCTCGCGGCGCGCTCACACCTCTGCGGCTCCGCAAGGCTGTCTGGATTTCTCATCCATCTCGCCGGCCCGCAAGGAGAATATCTGGGCCGCCGCCTCAATACCGAAATTGGCAAGATGCCCGCGAACGTGCGGCCCTCGATCGCCGCGCACTGGTCCGCCCCACGCTTCTATCGCGGGCTGCTCGCGCATCTTAACGCCGTGCGCGATACCGTCGCCGAGATGCACAACGTCGAGCCCATTTGCGACACGCCCGTCGTGCTCCTCACCCCTGTTGGCACGGCTCCCATCGACGACATGCGCCCCTATGGCCCCCACAGCCGCCACATCGTCGCCGAAAACAGCCAGCACTGGATCCACCTCGACGAGCCAGCCCTCGTTGTCCGCACAATTCTCGACTTCGTCGCGATACCTCGGCAGCATGTGCGCGAACGCGCGTTATCTGTCCGCAGCTAACTCAAACGGACGCAGTAATCTGATGAAGTGCTGATCCGCCCAGCCCGTCCTGCCGACCTCGAAAGTCTCGCCGATCTGCTTTTCGCCCTCTGGCCCGAATCTTCGCGGGAAGAACACCATCAGGAACTTGTTGCGACTCTCGCCGGACACAACCCCTCGACCCTGCCTCTGACCTATTTCGTCGCCGAAGCCTCTGACCGCATGATCGTCGGATTTCTTGAAGCAGGCCTTCGCTCCCACGCTGACTGCTGCGACACAGCGCATGCGGTCGGGTACATCGAAGGATGGTTTGTCGACGAGAGCTACCGTCGCCAGGGCGTCGGCCGTCAGCTCCTTGCCGCCGCCGAAAACTGGGCGCGCGGTCACGGCTGCCGCGAAATGGCCTCCGATGCGTACATCGATAACCACCTCTCGCAGCAAGCTCACGAATCTCTCGGCTACGAACCGGTCTCCCGCAGCGTGCTCTACCGCAAGCCGCTTTAGGGGCCGGCCACCGCGGTCTGCGTAGTCGCTGGACCCGGCTTCCATTGACTGAGAAAATCCTTCATTTTGTCCGGATCGTAGGAATGACCTCGCTCCAGTTCTCCGGTCTTCTCCGCACACAGCAATTTGCCATTTTCGTCCAGCACGATGAGAAATGGCAGGCTTGTGATCAACGCGTACTGGCTCAGAAATGTATTGTTATGGTTCTCCGAACTCCAGTTCATCTTGAGCACAACGTAGTTTGTCTTCAGATATGCGTCCAGTTCGGGGTGGTCGGCGAAAAAATGATCCATGTATCCGCACCAGATACACCAGTTTCCACCGACCTCGAGCAGGATATGTTTGTGAGACTGCTGCGCTGCCGTCTCGGCAATTTTCAGATCGGCGTACGGGTCCCTCTTCGGATCGAAGCCTGTTGGCTTGTCATCCTCATCCGGCGGCTGTGGTACATAGCCGTTGTGACCGTAGGTGAAGGAGATGTTCCACGATACCTCGACGGGTTGGCTGTCTATAAGGTAAGGCTGATAGCGGAAACTCGAGGCGGCCTCAATCGCCGCGCGAACGAGTCCTCCACGCGCGTCCGAAGACACGAAAATTGGCCCAGAGGGGCGAACCTTGCCATCCTTTTCGATAATCACGTGCACGCGGACTGGACCGCCTCCGCCGGCAATCACCATGTTCGCCGGAACGATCGGCTTTTCCGAATGAATGAGGACCGGCCGCGGATCCGACGCCATCGGCGCGAATGGCTGCGAAATCGCATCCTTGTCCGGCTGCAGCAGCCCCTCGTCCTCCGAAGTCAATGAAGTCAGAAGCATAACTTTCGATTCCGACATCTTCTGCTGATCGACATACACATCCACCGTCTTTGCCACCGCGCGATTGTCAAAGATCGTGAAGTCATCGAACGTGACGAGCGTGTTGGAGGTGACAACTCCGCGTAAGACTCCGTGCCCATCGAGGCAGTATTTCGGAAACAGAAAATCAGGATCGGTTTTATCGATATACCGCGCCGGGTCGACGATCGAGATACAGTTCACATGGACACCGGCTTCCATCGGCGCCACCTGCATCGGATACTCCGGCAGAAAATTCTTGGCCTGAAACAACGGGGTGATCAGGGGCGCGGCGATACGGAGATTGGCGAAGTTTTTGCTGAGCGGTTGCGCTGGACTTTCGAACTGGTGGACCCGATCCACACTCCATTCTGTCCAGGTGACCTTCTTCATCGTGTAACTGCGCCGCCATTGATCCGGGCCTTTCCACCACTCCTCGATGGTCCCCGTCTCGATGGGCTCATTATGGCCCTGCCATTGAAAGTCGGCCTTTACATGCCACGGCTTCGAACCCTCAACCGTAAGACCGTTCACGCGGATCGCCCGATCCAGCAGTGCATGGGCTTTGGCGTTCATCGCCTCCCCGTCATCGGGCGAGGCCTGCGCCTGAGCGCGGAGATTACGCAGAGGAAGAAGCAAAGTGAAGGCAGAAAACACGCACGCGGCCACATACCAACGGGCGGATTTCATAGGAATCGGACCCCCAGGAAAAACAAAGCTATTGGATTGCACATCGAGGAATCGGCACGAATTTTAACCCTCCATTTCCTCTCCTGAAAAGTAATATCGACGCCGCCTGACGCTCCTGGTACCCGGGTAGAAGACAGTTTCGTTCGCCAGGTGAGCCACCTGACCCCTTCCGCGCCATTTCGGCCACGGCGTCCCCTGAGGAAAACTGGTCCCCTAAAAACCCTGTATTCTGCTCGAAATAACTCCGTCGTTACCAGCGGGGATTTTCCGTCTTTCCGGCCAGAATTCCGGCCTTCCCCGGATGGTAGACTCGGGGCAAATCGTCCCAATTCAGGACACCAATGGCGGCCCGGAACCAATCCGCCGCCCGGAAATGGAGTACCACCGTGGCAGATGATCGTCAGCGCGCCGTAGACCTGGCGCTATCCCAGATTGAAAAGCAGTTCGGCAAGGGTTCCATCATGCGCCTCGGCAGCAAAGAGGCGGTTGTTCCCATCGCCGTCATCTCCACTGGTTCGATTTCATTCGACGCCGCGCTTGGCGTCGGGGGGGTGCCGCGCGGCCGCGTCATCGAGATTTTCGGCCCTGAGTCGTCGGGCAAGACCACCATCACGCTGCAGATCATCGCAGAGGCGCAAAAAGCAGGCGGCCTCGCCGCCTTCGTCGATGCGGAACATGCTCTCGATCCCGCTTACGCCAAAAAGCTCGGCGTTGACATTGACAATCTGCTCATCTCCCAGCCCGACTACGGCGAACAGGCGCTCGAGATCACGGAAGCTCTCGTCCGCTCCGGCGCTATCGACATCCTCGTCGTCGACTCGGTTGCCGCCCTTGTCCCCAAGGCCGAACTCGACGGCGAAATGGGCGACTCACACATGGGCCTGCAGGCACGACTCATGTCACAGGCGCTCCGCAAACTCACCGGCACGGTTTCCAAATCCCGCACCTGCCTCATCTTCATTAACCAGATTCGCGAGAAGATCGGGGTCATGTTCGGCAATCCTGAAACCACGACGGGCGGCCGGGCGCTCAAGTTTTATTCCTCGGTTCGCATCGATATCCGCCGCACCGCAGCCGTCAAAGACGGCGACGTCGTAACCGGCTCCCACACCCGCGTCAAAATCGTGAAGAACAAGGTGGCCGCGCCCTTCCGCGAAGCCGAGTTCGACATCCTCTACGGCGAAGGGATCTCCCGCGAAGGCGATGTGCTCGATCTCGCCGTCACCCATAACATCGTCGAGAAGAGCGGCGCATGGTTTAGCTATTCGGGCGAACGTATCGGCCAGGGTCGTGAGAACGTCCGTCAGTATCTGAAGGACAATCCGGAAACCTTTACCAAAATGGATACGGAATTGCGCAAAAAGCTCGGCATTGGCGTCAAGGTCGCGGCGGAAGCCGCTCCCGCCATCCCTCCGGTCCCGCCGAACGGAGCGGCCCATGCCCAGGAAGCGGTCCGTCCCTCCCGCCGTCCCGTAAGCCCATCCTGATCAAAACAGAAAGGGCCCCCAACCAGGGGCCTTTCCTGTTTCAGGGGTTTCTCTGCCGCTGGTGATGAGCTCGAATCAGCTGGCGCCCATGCCATGTGGCTTGCGATCACCCCAGACATCTTTTCCGCCCAATCCCCCATCCCAAGAACCAATACCTGTAGGAAAACAGGGACTGCAGGATGACCCTGCTTTGCTTTGCGGCCTTGGCCAATGACGCGTCTCACGAATCCGCCGGAATTAGCGCCGCAGCCTGCTGATGAAATCGGCCCTTCTCGCCTTTTTCCGTCCCCCGGCACCCACAGCGCCCACTTCTATTCGAGCGACGACCTTCTGATTGCCGAGATTGGCCAGCGCCTCGGCTCCACGCTCGCAGCCGGAGGTTCCGCAGTCGTCATCGCCACCCCGGCTCATCGTCAGGGCTTCGAAAAACAAATGATTGCGCGCGGCCTCGATCTGATCCGCATTGCGCAGCAAGGGCGCTGGCTCAGTGTCGACGCCGAGAGCGTCCTCGCGAAATTCATGGTCGAAGGCTGGCCCGACACCAGGCGCTTCTCAACCGTCATCGGTGGCATCGTCGATCGGCTCACTATCGCCGCCGGCGAAACCAGTGTGCCTGTCGTCGCCGCTTATGGCGAGATGGTTTCCCTCTTGTGGGAACAAGGCCAAACCGGCGCTTCCCTTCGCATCGAGGAGCTTTGGAACGACTTGGCCCTTACCCGCTCCTTCCACCTGTCATGCGGCTGGCCACTGCGCTTCTTTTCGCGAGACACCGACGGCGTCGTCATTCAACGCATCTGTGCCGAACATAATCACGTAGTCCCGGCCCAGGGCTACGAAAACATGACCGACGACGAACGCCGCCGCAACGCCGTCGTCTGGCAACTCAAAGCACAGGCCCTGGAGGAAGAAACCGCCCAGAACCGCATGACGCAGCAGACGCTGCAGCTCCGCGAATCGGAGCTACGCGACTTCCTCGAGAATGCAGCTATCGGCATCCACTGGCTGGCCCCTGACGGCACGATTCTCTGGGCCAATCGCAGCGAGTTAGCCCTGCTCGGCTGCCAGTCCCAGCAGTACATCGGGCACGACTTTAGCGAGTTTGCCGAGGACGCCGGCGCCGTCTCGACGATGCTGTGGCGGCTGCGGAACCGCGAAAGCATTCGCGGCTACGAACTGCGGCTGCGTGCCAGCGACGGCTCATTGCGCTGGGTTCGCATCGATGCCAATCCGTGGCTGCACAATGGCGAGCTGATCCACGCCCGCTGCTTTGTTCTCGACATCGGCGAGAAAAAACGCGCCGACGAAGCTCAGATGAAGCTCGGCGCCATCGTTGAGTCCTCCACCGACGCCATCATCAGCAAAGACCTCAACGGTACCATCACCAGCTGGAATGCCGCCGCTGAGCAAATCCTTGGCTATACAGCGGACGAAATCATCGGCAGGCCGATCACCACCGTTATCCCCATCGAGATGCACCAGGACGAGACCGAAATCCTCCGTAAGATCCAGGCAGGCGAACGCATCGAGCATTTTGAGACCGTCCGGGTCACCAAGAGCGGCGAGCGCATCAGCGTCTCTCTCACCATCTCGCCGGTCCGCGATCCGCAGGGCAAAGTTATTGGCGCCGCCAAAATTCTGCGTGACGTCACCATGCAGAAAAAGCTCGAAAATGCGCTGCACACCACAGAACGCCTCGCTTCAGTTGGCCGCCTCGCCGCTACCGTCGCCCACGAGATCAACAACCCACTCGAAGCTGTGACCAACCTGATCTACCTGGCGCGGCAGGATCCTGATTTGCCCGAATCAGCTCGTGCATGCCTCATCATGGCCGACGAAGAGCTGCAGCGCGTCTCTCATATAGCGCGCCAGACCCTCGGCTTCTATCGCGACACCTCCGCGCCCGTCTGGATTGATGTTCCCGAAGCCATCGACGAAATGCTGGCGATCTATCACCGCCGCTTCTGTTACAAACAGATCGATTTGCGCAAGCGCATCACTCGCGGCCTCAAACTGAGGGCGCTCCACGGTGAATTCAAGCAGATTGTTTCGAACCTCATCACCAACGCCATCGATGCCTCACCCCAAAACCGAGCCATTGAAGTGCGTGCCCGTCAGGCCACGCACCCTTTCACCGGTGCCCCCGGTGTTCAGCTGGTCGTCGCCGACCGGGGCGTCGGCATTCCCGAATCCATCCGCCGCCAGATCTTCACGCCCTTCTTCACGACGAAGAAAGACGTAGGCACCGGCCTCGGGCTCTGGATTGTGAAAGGCATGCTCATGAAGTCCGGCGGCTCCATCCGCTGCCGCAGCCGTGTGGACGGGACAGGATCCCGCCCCTCCGGCACGATCATGATGGTCTTCATTCCCAGCGAATCCGAACCCGCCGGTCACCAAGCCGCCGCCTGATCCCTGACGCTACTGCCTGCGCCCCAGGCTGAGCGTGAACCGCACTCCCGTTCGGAAATTCAATGGCATCGAAGGATATCCGATCGGTCCAATGTGCTGATTACTGGTCAGGTTGTCGATCTGCGTATACAGTCCCATCCATGGCTTCCACTGGTAGGTGGCACCCAGGTCAATCTTCGTCCAGCTGTAATCCAGGTTGCGATTCGGTAACAGGAGTGAGTTGCCGAGATTCACGTCGTCGCCGCCCAGATAGGTTGAATCGTCGCTGCGGCTTGCGTACGCCGCCTGGACAACACCCGACCACCGCTTCCCGTTGTAAGTCACGCTCGTGAATCCGGTATGCGGCGGCCGCCGAAACGGGCGCGCCCCCGCCAGCGGCGCGTAATTCCCAATCGGGATCCCTGGATAGTTCGGATTCGTGTTTGGGGTTCCGCCCGCCGCCGCTGCCGCATCGGACGAAAATGAGTGCTGCACCACCGCGTCCAGATAGGTGTACCCACCGCGCACAAAAATATTCTTCCCCATCCCGTACTCGAACTCTGATTCCACACCCTGCGCCCGATACGACATCGAGTTCAGATCCAGCTCATACGCCCCATTGTTGTTCAGAAAGCTCCTCAGATTATTCTGCTGTGCGGTACTCAGGCTCGGCAGTAGCTGCGGTATTAGTGTTGCCGGGACCGCCTCAATCTGATTCCCGAATTCGTTGTGAAAATAAGTAACGCGCGCGATCACTTTTTCGCTGAACAAGCTCTGTTCGATCCCGCCATCGTACGACCGCGACAACTCTGCCCCAATCGGGGCAATCCCGTACTGCGCAATCGCCGATTGGCCTCCGTACGTCTGCAGAAACTTATAGAGGGAACCGGACTGCTGGTCGAGTGTGGGCTCCTGGTAACCCTTCGCAAAGTTCACATTCAGCCGCGTCCCGTGCAGCACGCCCTTCCCCGGGCGCACCACGTACCACGATCCGCCTCCGCGCGGTGTGCCCACCAGCCCGAACAGCTGGTTCTTCTCCACACCACCGGCAGCTGTGTAGAAGAATCGATTCTTAAACTCCCCACCCACCTGCGCCTGATAGTCGTAGTTCGTCCGCTCCGTATTTTCTCCGAACGCGTAAACCGGCTCACTCTCCATCCCGCGTTCGTCCTCAAAGCGAAAGCCGGCGATCACCCCCAGGTGCGATCCGTGCTGGTAGTTCGTGTCGGCGTAAAGATTGTCTCGGTTCGACGCCAGCGCCAGATGATACGGATAAATCGATCCGAAAACAGTGCCGTAGTTGAGCAGTGCCTGACCGCTGGTGGAATAACCATTCGCGCCGAGCACCGACACATCGTTGCCGTAATAACTGCCCGCTCCGAAGTCCGTACCTCCCAGCAAATTTCCCGCCGGATACCACTGCTCCGATTCCTCGCGCTTCCGGATCAGTCCGTATCGCACCGTTGCATGCCAGTTGTCGCGGATGGTGTGGTCAATTGTTCCCGTCCCGTAGGTATCCTGGTCAAGTTGCTTGCCATCGTTCGCCAGGTCGTAAAACGAGTACCCCCCGTCACCCGACGGTAGTCCCGTCGCTGAATCACTGGCCCGCCCCGTCATCCGAATCTGCGTCTTCGCTGACAAACTCCATCCCAGATTCGCCACCGCCGTGTGGTCG
The DNA here is from genome assembly GCA_036490815.1 of Acidobacteriaceae bacterium. GTDB lineage: Bacteria > Acidobacteriota > Terriglobia > Terriglobales > Acidobacteriaceae > Palsa-343. The sequence goes on along the minus strand of DASXDF010000060.1, from coordinate 44,625 downwards.
TGATAGCCATCGTTCGGCATCGCGTTTTGCGTCTGGAGACTGGAAGCTCCGAAATAGTAATCCAGCTTCCGCTTCAGCCCCGCCAGTTGCACCTGGTTCCAATACGTCTTGAAACTACCCGCATCGCCCTCGTACAACAGCGATGGAAATGGCGTGCTCCCTCGTGGCGTGGTCAACGCCACTACTCCCGCCGCCGCGTCCGATCCGTACAGCACCGTATTCGGCCCGCGATAAACCTCCAGGTCCTGGATCCCCGTCGTCATCACGTTGCCGAAATCAAACCGTCCGCCCATGTCTTCAACCGGCACGCCATCCATCACCACGCGATTCGCCGTCGAATTGCCGCCGCGGATGAATATTGACGTTATGCCGCCTCGCTGGCCTTGTTGCACGACATTGACCCCAGGAACCTGACGGAGCGGATCGGCCATTTCGGCGCGGTTCATGAAATCCTCTGCGCTCAACTCGGTCACAGAGCCGCTGACCTGCGCCTGAGGCTGCGGCACTCCTGTTGCCGTCACTACCACCGATTGGCGCACCCACTCCGGTTCCAGCACAACATTCTGCTCGACGTTGTCGAAGCGTCCCCCGTAAAAACTCTGGGTCGCCAGCTGGCGGAACGAAATCCCGGTCGCCAGCACGTAGAACTGCCCCGACTCCGGGCTCACCAGCGTGTACCCTCCATCGGGTCCCGTCTGCCCATTGACCACCACTCTGCCGTTGTGAATCAGGGCCACCGTCGCGCGCGCAATGGGGTAGCCCAGCGGATCCGCGACCGTCCCATGCACGCTCACCGCATAAAGCGCAGTCGTGGAGCCGGCCAGCAAAGAAACACCCGCCAAAGTAAGTCGAACGATTGTCAGGAAACGGCCCCTGGGCCGCACGAAAAAATTCATCGTATCCTCCGTTCCCCTCGGAACGCGGTAGTGAGCTTGTTCCTGGAAAACAAGCTCGGCAAACGGGACCGGTCTCCTGACTTGCGCACCATCCCTCCGTTCAAAACCGGAAGGACAAAGCCTGGCCGCCTTCCCGGAGCTTTCGCTCCAGTGGCACTTCGGCCTGACTCTTCCTGCATCTCTTCTCACCTGACGCAGGAACTCACGCTTACAGTTGCGGGGCAGTGGCGGATTTTCACCGCCTTCCCGATCATCCCATTGCACAAGGTTATCGTCATCGCGAACACGCCTGCAGGCCGTTCCCGCCGCGCCTTCACGCCCATCCGAAATTACTATTCGGATTCACCCTTATAAATCCTCCGGTTCCGCAAGTCAAAGCGCTTCATCTTCGCGGAGTTGATTACCTTCATCCTCGCCTGTCCGAGCCCACGGTTCCGGTCTCCCGCCAAGGCACGCCAGGCTGCCACCGGCTCTAGAAATAATTCATTGATTCCAGACCAGGACGATATACTCGCTGAACCGTACCCAACTGAAGTCTGCTGTTTCTGCCAAAGGTCTCATGGATGCTCGCTCCACCGACGGCGGGATCAGGCCCAGAGTCCTCATCGCCGACGACGAACGAATCATCGCCGATACCCTGGGAATGATTCTCACCCAAAATGGCTTCGAAGCCGCCACTGTCTACGGCGGTCAGAAAGCCGTTGAAACCGCGCGCCATTTTCATCCCGACGTCTTTCTCGCGGACGTCGTCATGCCTGGGATGAGCGGGATCGAAGCCGCCATTCAGATTTCCAGCATGATCCCCAGATGCCGCGTCCTGCTCCTCTCGGGTCAGGCCGCCACGTCCGACCTCCTGCGCGATGCCCGGGTCCGCGGCCACGACTTCGAGATCCTCCTCAAACCCGTTCACCCCGAACAGATCCTCGACCGCCTTCGCGTCTGACAGCCGCTGGCAGGTGGTTGATAGCGCCCCAACACCCATTGCTAATCGCTGTTCTGCGCATGTGCCCTGATTTCCCCCCACAACTCTTTCATGCCCGCGCCCGTTTTCGCCGAACACAACAGCAGACTTCCAGCCCCAAACGCCTCGCCCAGCGCCGCAAGCGCCTTCGCCCGTCCGTTTCCCGATAGCCGGTCCGCCTTCGTTCCCACCACCAGAAAGTTACGCCCTGTACCTGACAGAAATTCAATCAGCTGCGCATCGCTGGCCTTCGGTGGAATCGTCGCATCGACCAGGCACACGCACAATGCCAGTGTCGCCCGATCCCGCAAATACGGTTTGATAAACTTTGGCCATTCGGCGGAAATCGACTTCGAGATCTTTGCGTAACCATACCCCGGCAGATCCACAAACATGAGTTGCGCCTGCTGCCCCGGCTTCTCTTTCCACGGCGCACTCGCCAATTCAAAAAAATTGATCGCTCGCGTCCGTCCCGGTGTTGACGACACATGCGCTTGTTTCTCCCCCAGCAGGGCATTGATCAAACTCGATTTCCCGACATTCGACCGCCCCAAAAACGCGATTTCCGGCGCTCCCGGCTTCGGAAATTGCTCCGGCGCCATCGCCGACTTCAGAAATTTCGTATATAGATTCTTCACCCGATGAGTGTAGCCGTCCGCTTTTCTAATCCCTAATTCCTGATCCCTGGGTTTTTATCCGCTATATTGGACCCACACTACGGAGCCGCGATGATCGTCGGATGTAAGCGCTATTGTTGCCTTTTCACTGCCATCCTCCTGCTTCCTTTCGCCCTCCAGGCTCAGGCCGCGCCGGATGCCATCCGTCAGGTTCTCGCCGATCAGCAATCCTCCTGGAACCAGGGCGACATCGTCAGCTTCATGCACAGCTACGACGACTCGCCCCAGACCACCTTCATTGGCAAATCCATCGCGCACGGCTATCAGATGATCCTCGCCCGCTACCAGCGCACCTACGCCTCGCGTGATGCCATGGGCCAGCTCGCCTTCAGCGACCTCGATGTCCGGATGCTGGGCGACGACGACGCGGTGGTCACGGGACACTACCATCTCACCCGTTCCCAAGCCGGCGGCGGCGACGCTTCCGGTTTTTTCTCTCTCGTCTTCGAGAAAAAAGCCTCAGGCTGGAAAATCATCCTCGACCATACGAGCTCATAGTTCTCCAGGGTTTTGCGGGAGCCGCGGTCACTCGGTCCGCGAGGGCCGCCCCGAACGACCTCCCAAATTTTCCATGCTCCGGAAAAATTTGCCAGGCAAATCCGGGAAAGCTTGTAATAACTTCCAAATGGTTGTCTGTTGGTTACTAAGGTTTTTCTGCCAAGCCACTTTTTCCTTAAAAAAGCCTTGATTTCCTCAATTCCGACTGTACTATGCGGTCAGTATCTAACTTGACTCCTCCCGACCGTCCAAAGTAGTTACGGTGGTAACTATTGGGCCCAAGAGCGGTTTTGCCTACAAGCAAGACTCGCCACCAAGCGAACCTCCGCGCGATTGTGGCTCGCTTCCCTGCACGTTGGCTCGGCCCCGGGTGTCATCTGCAAGCCGGCAAGTCCAAATTTACGTTCAGGTGTCGCGCTCGATGAAATTCCACCGGACCGCTGTTATCGTCCCTGCATTTTTTATTGCCATCGCCTCCCCAGCCTTCGCTAACCCTACCGTCAGCAGCCCCGGTAATGGCGCGACCGTGTACTCCCCTTTTAACCTCACGGCGTCTGCCTCCTCCTGCTCTGGTGCCGCCATCGCGGCTATGGGTTACTCCCTCGACAACAGCGCGGGAAATACCATCATCTACAGCACTTCCATCAACACCAGCATCTCAGCATCCACGGGAGCCCATACCCTCCACGTCAAATCCTGGGGCCAGGGCGGCGCCTCGTGCGTCACTGACGTCGCCGTCACCGTCTCGGGCGCGGCTCCGCCGGCCGCCTCTTCTGAAGAAGTCGGCGTCGGCAGCCCCTCCAGCGGCGCCTCTGTCACGTCGCCGTTTACCATTTCCGCGAGCGCTTCTACCTGCGGCGGACACTCTACCGCTGCCATGGGTTACTCCTTCGACAGCAGCCCAAGCACCACCATCATTAACGGCAACTCCATCAACACCTCAGTGAGCGCCGCCAACGGCGCCCATACACTCCATGTCAAGGCATGGGGCAACGGTGGGGGATCCTGCGACACCGACGTTCCCATCACGGTCAGTGCTCCTGCCAACGCCGCTGTCGTTCCCAACACAGCGATCAGCGTCGCCAACATCGACAATCTCGGCAACTGGATCGCCGTCAATGACAGCGCGGCCCAGGGCAGTTCAAACGGCGCCACGAGCCTGGTTGGTACTCCCTCTCGCAGCGGCTCCGCTCGCAAATTTGTCACCAATTACTGGAACAACGGCAACGAGCGCTATTACGTTTCCTTTGGCGACGACACCAGTTCCACAAACTTCCTTTACGACACGTGGGTCTATATCCAAAGCCCGTCTACCTCGCTGGCCAATCTCGAAATGGATATGAATCAGACCATGCCTAACGGGCAGACCGCCATCTTCGGCTTTCAGTGCGATGGATGGAACAACACGTGGGACTACACCGTCAATAAAGGATCTCCGCAAAATCCCATTGACACCTGGGTCAAGTCGAACCAGTATTGCAACCCGCGCAGTTGGAGCACCAATACCTGGCACCATGTTCAGGTCTCTTATTCGCGCGACGGCTCCGGCAACATCCATTATCAGACCGTCTGGCTCGATGATGTTGCACAGTCTATTAACGCCAGCGCGAACTCCGCCTTTGCACTAGGGTGGGCCCCGTCCCTGCTCACCAATTTCCAGGTTGACGGAATCCTGACCGGCACGGCGACGGTGTACATGGATAACCTCACCGTCTATCGCTGGTAGAAACACCCACTCCATCCTGACTGGAGGGCCTCGAACGACTTCGATGCCATCCGACCAGAAAGTTTCAGATCAGGCACTCTTCGACGAGCTGTCCTTCCACACCCTTTCCCATCCTGATCCTGCTTTTCTTCACGAGAACGGCACCGAAGCAGGGCGCGCCCAATATGTCGACGACGCATGAACGCCATCACCCTGGTGTTCGCCGTCATCGGACTCTGTCATTACATGGATTCACAGGCCGCCAGGTACAGCCAGTCAACATCGGCATGGCGAAGCACCGCAGACGATCGCCTCGCCTGCCGCGGCCCCATCCCTCGAATCGCCGAAACCGAATTGAACGTCAGCTAAGAATCGTAGTTCCCTGCCCGGTATTCTGCGGCGTGCACACGATGGTCTGTGTCTTGCCCCTCACCGATACATTTCCGGAATAAAGCTCTGCTCGTGCATCGGCGGCCGCGTGTACTTCGTCTTGTCCAGCGGCGGCAGCTCCAGCTTCTCCGGTATCAGATCCTCGTATTCAACTCGCGTCAGTAAATGCTCGATCAGGTTCAGCCGCGCTCGCTTCTTGTTTTCCGCGTTCACCACGTTCCATGGCGACTGCCGCGTGTCCGTCACCGCAAACATCTCATCTTTCGCTCGCGAATAATCCGCCCAGTGCCGCCTCGACTCCAGATCCATCGCGCTCAGTTTCCATCGCTTCATCGGATTCTCCAGCCGCTCGCGGAAGCGCCTCTCCTGCTCCTCGTCACTCACGGAGAACCAGTATTTCAGCAGGATGATGCCGGACCGGATCAGCATGCGCTCAAACTCCGGGCAGCTGTGAAGAAACTCCTCGTACTCTACTTCGGTGCAGAAGCCCATCACCCGCTCGACACCGGCGCGGTTGTACCAGCTGCGATCGAACAAAACCATCTCTCCGGCCGCCGGCAGATGCGCCACGTAACGCTGGAAGTACCACTGCGTCTTCTCGCGCTCTGTCGGCGTTCCCAGCGCTACCACACGGCATATCCTGGGATTCAGGGTTTCGGTAATCCGCTTGATCGCCCCACCCTTGCCGGCTGCGTCGCGCCCTTCAAACAACACCACCACCCTCAGCCCCTTGTGATGGATCCACTCCTGCAGCTTTACCAGCTCAATTTGTAATCGCCGCAGTTCCCTTTCGTAATTCAGCTTGTCTCCACTCGTCCCATTCTTTTTCGCACCATTCTTCGCTTCCAGTACTGCATCGCTTTTGCCGCCCACCAGCTCACCTCCAAAGATCCCTCAGGATCCTTATCGGCAGTCTTTCGAGTACTCTCTACGCATGCAATTCCAACCTACACCGACCAGCCTTTTCCTGCTGTTCTCTCGTGACAAACTCGTGAAGCAGTTCTGGCCGCGCCTCCGCCAATGCGTCGAGTCCCTGACCGACGAGCAGATCTGGTGGCGCCCCAATCCTTCTTCGAACTCTATCGGCAATCTGGTCCTGCATCTCAATGGCAATGTCCGCCAGTGGCTCCTCGATTCCTTCAACCACGGGGAAGACCAGCGCGACCGGCCTGCAGAATTCGCCGCGACAGGCGAGATCTCCGGCGCCGCGCTCCTTCACAATTTAGACAGGACGATCCACGAGGCCGACCAGGTGCTCACGCGTCTTGGCGAAGCCGATCTCGTCGCGCCGTATGAAATTCAGGGGTATAGCGTCCACGGCCTCGACGCTGTCTACCAGGTGGTCGAACACTTCGGCCTTCATTACGGCCAGATTGCTTACATCACCAAGATGCTCAATGATCGGGACCTCGGCTTCTATAAAGAGCTCAGCAAAACCGGCCGAGCGGGCGCATAAGACTGCAGGCGGGCGAAGGCCGGACTCTCGACGCGAGCCGGCCTCGGTGCTGGCCCTCAGAACGTCAGCTTGAGCGCGAGCTGCACCAGTCGGGGGTTGTTCACCGTTGAGTTCACCGAGCCGAACCCTGGCGCGTTGATATCGTTAATCGGCATTCCATACTCGGGATGATTGAAGAGGTTGAAGAATTCGGCGCGGAAATTGAGGCCGGCTTCATGCCAGGGTAAAGCGAAGTCCTTGATGGCTGAGAAGTCGGAGTTCACAAAATCGGGCCCGGTGACCGGAACCCGCGCGGCATTGCCGAGCTCGCCGGCAGGCGGGGCGACAAAGCAGGACGCATTGATGAACTGATACTGGCTGTGGCTGGCGGAATAGGCATTGCACCCCGAGACGCGATTGGGCCGGTTGTAGTCGTAGTCGTCACCACCGGTATTGAAGGCGACTCCCGACTGGTTGTTGCTGTCGATGAGGGGAACGGGGAATCCGGAGGAGATTCTCTCGATCAGCGTGACCTGCCAGTTGCCGAGGAACGCGTTGGCGCCGGAATTCCAGTCGTTGCCAAATCTCTTTCCCTTGCCGAAGGGAAGGTGATAGAGGACGCTGCCGGTGAAGCTTTGGTTGAGATTGATCTGCGAAAGGGACCAGTCGAGATTCTGCCAGTTCGGCAACGGGAAGTAGGGGGCGCTCAACTCCGAACCGAGACCGTCGGAGAGTCCGTTGTCATAGGTGTGGGAGTAAGTGTAAGCCAGAAGCGTGTAAAGGCCGTGACTCGGATTTTTGGTTTCTGCTTTGATCTGCAAGGAGTTGTAGTGCGTGGTACCTACGTCGCCGTACAGCAGGATCGCATTGAAGTTTGAAGGTCCATACGGGTAGGCGTAGGGACTGCCGTTGGAGAGGCAGCCGAGCGTATATCCGGATATGGTTCCACAGCCCGAAGGGCTGTTGGTGTTGAGGTCGTTGCCGATAACGAGGAGATGGCCGCCCATCGAACCCGCGTAGCCGGCTGTGAGGACAACACTGCCAGGCAGCTGGCGCTCGATGTTGACGTTGTATTGGCGAACTCGGCCGGGCTGAAAATTAGTGGGCTGGTAAACAAAGGTCCCTACGTAAGTTGCTGCAGTTTGCGGAGCCGGCAGGCTCGTAAAACCAGTGGAGGTGGTAAAGCTGAGTTCGGGTGTCTGCGCACCACCCGCAGCGCTGGCACACCAGGAAGTGGCAAAGGCGCAGCCGGTAGAGAACGTCGCGGGGAATTGATCGGACTCGCCAAGGTCAGGCGGATTTTGCCACAGGCCCTGCGCGCCCTGGTTCCAGGAAGAATCGTGATAGATGCCAAAGCCCAGGCGAAGGACGGTCTTATCGCTGCCCAGAACCTTCCAGGTAGCGCCGACGCGGGGCTCGTAGGCGCCCCAGAACATATCGACGCCTGCCGCCCGGTTCACTCCTCCCTTGCCGGCAATGAGAAGCTGTCCGGTTTGAGGGATGTAATTCGACATGCGATCATGGATTTCGGTGATGGGAGTCGTCATATCCCAGGCAAGGCCGAGGTTGAGGGTAAGTGAAGGAGTCGCACGCCAGTCATCCTCGACGAAGGGCCGAACGATCTTCCAGCGCCGGCCGGTGGTGGGACCGTAGTAAGTCTGATCATGGATGGCTCCTCCGGTCATGCCCATCAGCAGGTCGGCTTCGGAGTTGCCGGGCGCGGCGCCGGCACCGCTGAAGTTGCCGAAGGCGCCGACCAGCCAGAAGCCGTCCTGAAATTCTTCCGTGCCGACATTCAGCTGATTGTCGCGGAGATCGATGCCAGTGCGGATATCATGCTTGCCGCGGATCAGGTCGACAACATCCTTGAAGGAGAAGATGTTGGTTCCCCCCTGGAAGGGAGAATAGCCGCGGTCGCCGAGGGACCAATAGCCGCCGTACACTTCGGCGGAGACCACACCCTGGCTGTAAGCACCACCGGGAAGGGGGGAACCGGTGGAAGAGCAACCCAGATCGGCGCCGGGAATTCCGAGCTTGGCCGAACCGCAGGTGAAGTTACCCAGCGAATCGATGTAGTCGAAGATGCGATCGTAGCCCACGGAGGCTGTGTTGAGCGTAGTGGGTGAGAAGATGTGGCTCCAGCCCAGAGCGATGTTGCGTGCGTGGTTGATGAGATTTTCGTTGCTGCCGAAGGCGTTCGATTCGGCCAGAGTGGGCGCACCCCCAGGAACGAAGGAGAATGCCTGGTCGTAGCTGAATCGTTCGAAGGCATTGTCTTTGGCGGAGATCGTCTGGTCGAGACGAATATCGAATTTGGTTTCGTCGAGGCTGCGGACGGGCTCGTTGACGTAGTTGTATCCCTGGTTAGGATTGTTGGCGTTGGGTGTGGGGTAGATGCTGATCATGCCCTTGCCGACATTGTCGATGAGGTTGGCGGGAATCTTGCTGCAATCCGTTCCCGCGGCCTGGCTTCCGTCGGCATTGGCCGTGATTGCATTTCCAGAAGCATCGCACTGGAAGTAGGGATCAGCAGCGCCCACCATATTCGGATTGGCAATGGGATTTGTCACTACGTTGCCGCTGGAATCCAGGACGGGATTGCCAAAGGGGTCCAGCGAGAAGTCGCCGTTGCGCATGGCCGTCGAGGGAACGAGGCCGGTGAATGTAATTCCCTCGCGCTGATACTTCTGCTCGGCGTCGACGAAGAAAAACAGCTTGTTGTGGAGGAGGGGGCCCCCGAAAGAACCGCCAAACTGATTCAGATTGAACTTCGGGGTTGTGGTGTCGAAGTCGGCTTTGGCATCGAGGTTGGTGTTACGCACAAACTCGAACAGAGATCCGTGGTAGTTATTGGTGCCCGATTTTGTCGTAATCAGAACCGTAGGTCCGGCGCGCGTCCCGTACTCGGCGGAATAGGTGTAGGTCAGAACCTTAAATTCCTGAATGTCGTCGATCGAGGAAAAGACGCCGATCCCTCCGGCGGTCAGCTCATTGTTGTCGACACCGTCCAGCAGCCAATCGGTGGCGTTGGGGCGAGAACCGCCGACCGACAAGGAAAACGATCCGCGCGCGGCGACCTCACTGTCGCTGCCGGACGTGAAAAAGCTGTTAGGGTTCGTCTCCGACGTCGCGCCGGCCGTCAGCGTGGCAAGCTGGACGAAATCGCGGCCATTCAAAGGAAGCTGCGACACCTGCTGGGAGGTGATCACCTGGCCGAGGGAGGGGTTGGCCGTTTCGACGGCAACGGCGTCGCCGGCAACGGTCACCGATTCAACGACGGTTGCGGGCACGAGCGTGAAATCGAGCTCGCGAGCTTCCTGTACCTGCAGATTGAGGTTTTTGGATTCTGCAGTTTTGAAACTCTGTGCCTCAACGCGGATCGTGTAGCTTCCGACTGGAAGCAGGGGCACCAGGTACTGACCGACATTGTCCGTTTTCGCTGTGCGCGACTGGCCGGTTTCCTCCGCAACCACGGTGACGCTCGCTCCAGCGACGCCGGAGCCGGATTTATCTGTGACGTTGCCCGAGAAACTTCCCGCAGCCTGGCCGTAAATGGCCGGCGAAATGCCAAGCGCTAGTGCGCAGATGATAGCCAGAAAAAATGCTTTGCGCGGAGTGGATTTGACCTCACTCTCCGTCGAATAGGTACACTTTGCCCCCACGATCATGCGCGTCATCGGCGAACCCCTTTCAGGAAAATTGGCCCGTTAGAACTGCGAGGAATGATTGACTGTAGGATCAGCCCGGCCGAATGTCAACGAATCGATTGCAGATGGTCTATGCCGCCCCAGGGTTCGCAACTTGACCAGCCGACCATGCTCGCCTAGCATGTGGTTAATGGCTTTTTACCGCACTCCGGTTGCCTGTTGCGCTTGTTGTTGTGCGCCGCGCCGGATCTGTGGGTGAGCCTCTAAGCTAAGTTTTAAAGTCCGACCCATCGCTCCCGCGCTTCAGCTATCTGCTGACGCGGGTTTTTTATTGTCCTTTCATCGAAACGGAGACATCAATGGCGGACCTTTCCGCACCAAAAGAAACCAAAGCCCAGAAAGCCGAGCGCCTCAAGCGCGCGAAGAATCCGTGGGACGCGATTGAAGAAATTCGCGCCTTCGCCCGCAACGGCCGCTCCTCCATTCCCGAAGAATGGAACACGTATTTTCGCTGGTGGGGTATTTACACCCAGGGCGACGGCGCCGGTGTGACAGGCGGCAAAGGGGGAGAAGGCAAGGCCACGGAATATTTCATGATGCGCATTGGCGTTCCCAACGGCATACTTCGCGCCGATCAGGCACGGGTTCTCGCCGGCATCGCGCGCGACCACGGTCACAACCTCGCCGACATCACCGTCAGGCAGAACATTCAGTTCCACTGGCTCACCGTTGAGGCGCTGCCTGAAATTATGGAGGCGCTCACCGCGGTTGGCCTTTCTCCCAAAGGGGCCTGTGGCGATGTGGTCCGCAACGTCACCGGCTGCCCGCTCGCCGGCATCGCGCACGACGAAATCATCGACGCTTCCCCGCTCGCTCTCGAAGTCTCTCGCGCGCTGCAGGGAAACAGCGATTTCTACAACCTGCCGCGCAAATTCAAAATCTCCATCACGGGGTGCCCTGTCTGGTGCTCCTATCCCGAAATCAACGACATTGGCCTCACTGCGACCCGCCGCGGAAAAGAAGTCGGCTATACCGTCCGCGTCGGCGGCGGCCTGTCCAATGAACCGCACCTCGGCTTGCGTCTCGACGCCTTCGTTCGTCCCGATCAGGCTGCGGCAGTGATCCGCGCCATCGCGGAAATCTTTCGCGATCAGCAAGGTCTGCGCGAAAGCCGCGACCGCGCGCGCCTCAAATACCTCTTCATGAAAGAAGGCTGGACCGCCGATCGCTTTCTGGATGAAGTTCAGAATCGTCTTGGCTACAAGCTCGATCCAGCGGTAAACGAATCCATTCCCGACGATATTCTTCGCGACCACGTTGGCATTCATCCGCAAAAGCAGTTGGGTCTCAGCTATGTCGGAGCCAGCGTTCTTCGCGGACGCCTTACCGGCGATCAGCTTGAGGCCGCCGCCCACTTATCGGAGCGTTACGGCGCGGGCGATCTCCGGCTCACCGTCATGCAGAACCTGCTCTTCCTCAATATCCCTTCGGCGCGCGCCGGCGCCCTCGCTCGCGAGCTCGAACAGCTCGGCCTGAGGGTCGAAGGCACCGCTTTCTGGCGCGGTGGCATCGCCTGCACGGGCACCGAGTTCTGCAAGCTGGCCATCACCGAGACCAAAGGATTCCTGCGCTGGCTGGTGGAAGAGATGGAAGAGCGCCTGCCACAGTTCGACCAGCAGCTTCGACTACACGTCACGGGCTGCCCCAACAGCTGCGGCCAGCACTGGATTGCGGACATCGGCCTCGAAGGCAAGAAGATCAAGCACGAAGGCGTCCTGACTGATGCTTACTACTTCTGTGTCGGCGGCTCGGTCGGCAAACATGCCGCTACAGCTCGCGCGGTCGGCTTCCGTACTCCTGCACAGCTGGTACCTGACGCCATCGAGCGCCTGCTGTGCAAGTATCTGGCTGAGCGGAATCCCGGCGAAAACCTGCGCGCCTGGTTCGCTCGCAATTCCGACGAAGATTTGCGCGCCGGCCTGGCCGGCGAAGAAATCATTCCCGTCGAGCGGGATGTGCCCACTGGCCGCGTTCCCGTGGGACTCGTGGGCTAAGGAGACCGAATGACCCTGCTTCCCATTTTTCTCCGCCTCGATCGCCGCCCCGTCCTCGTTGTCGGAGCGGGCACAGTCGCATTCGCCAAGATTGAAAGCCTGCGCGCTGTTCGAGCCTCTATCACGGTTGTCGCTCCCCAGGCCGTCCCGCAGATTCGCTCCTTTGCGCATAACGACAGCCTGATTTGGCATCAACGTGTCTTTTCCCCGGACGATCTCGAGGGCGCCGTTCTCGTCATTGCCGCGACCAACGCTCCGGACATCAACCGCGCCGTCCACGAAGAAGCACTGCGGCGCAACATCCTCTGTAATGCCGTCGACGATCCCCCTAACTGCGATTTCTACTTTGGCTCTGTCGTCAATCGCGGCGATCTGCAAATCGCTGTCTCTACCGCGGGCCAAAGCCCCGCACTCGCTCAACGACTCCGCCGTGAGATCGACGAGCAGCTACCCGCCGATCTTGGCCCCTGGCTCACCCAACTCGGTGCTCTGCGTGATGAAGTGCGCGCGGCCACTCCCGGTGGCGATGCGCGCAATCTTCTTCTCCACGAATTGGCCCAGCGTCCTCTTTGCAGTTCACAGTCCTGCCCCACGCGCGAATTTGCCAACGAGCAAATCCGCGCTATTCAGCCCCCTGAGGTGACCGCTTGACCACTGTGCCTCCTGGGACCGTTTACCTCGTCGGAGCAGGTCCCGGCGATCCCGAGCTGCTGACTCTCAGGGCCGTGCGGTTGCTCGCCGGTGCCGACGTTGTCCTATATGACGATCTGGTTCCCGCGCCCGTCCTCGCACATGCACAGAATGCTCTGGTCATCAACGTCGGCAAGCGCTGCGGCCGCAAAAACATATCGCAGGAACAGATCAACGCGATGATGATCGACGACGCTCGCCGCGGCCTGAGCGTGGTGCGCCTCAAATCCGGCGACCCGCTCGTCTTTGGGCGCGCTGCCGAGGAAATGGATGCCCTCCGCGCTGCCGGCATTCCCTTCGAAGTGGTTCCAGGAATCACCGCAGCCTTTGCCGCGGCGGCCGCACTTCGGCAGCCACTCACCGACCGCCGTAGCGCCTCAAGCATCAGCTTCTCTGCCGGCCAGCATGCGCATGGATCGGCGCACGGTCCCGCATCGGTCACCGCGCCGACGCGCGTCGTTTACATGCCGGGCCGCGACTTGTCCGCCATCGCTGCGCAGCTGCGAGCCGAAGGACTCGTCGCCACTCTGCCTTGTGTCATCGTCTCGCGTGCGGCCCAACCCGATCAACAGGTTGTTCGCACTACGCTTGCACAACTCGACCGGATCGCACCGCTCCCCGCACCCTCAATCCTGATCGCAGGCGAAGCAATGCGCGATTCGCAAGCCACCAGCCTCCACAGGATCGCTCCCTGTTTAAGGGAGTCTGCTACAACCCAACCTCAGGCCACGGACGTATAACACCACCGACCTTTATTTCGTTTCGAGCGAGTATTCGAAATCGTAAAAGTGCTTCCCGCCCGCCTCGATTCGAATCGTCATGGAGCCGGATATTCCTGTCAGCTCGCCCGTCCCCGAATCCGGCACTACCACGATGGTCATCGCCGGGACGCCGCGGTTCATCGTCGCGTTATGTTGCAGCACGAAGCTGCCGGTCTTTCCTTCCACAGTCCCGGTCACCCGCTCTAACGCGACGTAGCCGCCCGATCCTTTTTCCCTGTCGAGCACGCTCAGCATCTCGCCCTGGCTGGTCGCCTCCAGCGCCCCGTGGAACTGCTTGTCGATGGACATCCGCCCCAGTCCGGCTCCCTCCGCCTGTGGATTGTCCGCCTTCTGCGGCGCCATCTTTACCTCAAACGGTCCTGAAATCTGATGCATGCCCACCTCTCCCTTCGCCGTCGCCGGACTTTGAGCCGTTGCCGGCACCAGGCCAAGCACCATTCCCAGGCCCGCCATCGCAACTGCAGCTCGAAAGCTGATCATTGTGTGCAGGATAGCATCGCCCCAAACTGACATTCCGGCATCCAAATCATCTATGAGCAAGATCAGCGCATTTCTTTTACCCACGGCGCTTCTGGCGGCTGCCCTCGCGGGCTGCCACAGCAATCAAAGCGCGGCGACGACGGCGCAGACACCATCCAGCGATGACCCCGCCACCGTCAACCTGGCCAACGCCAGCAATACGACGACAGACGCCAGCCAAAATCCGCCGCCACCCCCCGCCGATCAGGGCTCAGGATCGCAGGCGTCCGCTCCGTCGCAAGCCCCGGCTCCGCCGCAGGCGCAAGCTCCGCCGCCCCCCCAGGATCAGCCTGGCTACGACGATCAATATGGTGGCGATGATTCGGCCGGCTACGACGACACCGCCTACGATGTTGCCTCGGATCCGCCGCCACCGCTGCCCGACTACGATCAACCCCCGGCCCCCGGCGACGACTATGAGTGGACGCCCGGCTACTGGGCTTACTCTCCCGACGGCGGCTACTACTGGGTTCCAGGCGCCTGGGTCATGGCGCCTTATGTCGGCGCACTATGGACGCCTGGGTACTGGGGCTATTCCGGCGGCCACTACCGTTGGAGCCGTGGCTACTGGGGTCCGCACATCGGCTTCTACGGCGGGGTTAACTATGGCCACGGCTACGGCGGCGACGGCTACGAAGGTGGCTACTGGCGCGGCCGAGACTTCTACTACAACACCGCGATCAGTCATGTGGATCAGCACAACGTGCGCAATGTCTACAGCTACCGTGTCCCGAATCATGAAAATTCCGTCCGGGTCAGTTACAACGGCGGCAACGGTGGGCTTAAGTTCCGGCCTAACGCCGCGCAGACTGCCGCACGCAACGAACATCACTTCGGCGCGCTGCCCGCGCAACGGACGAACGCGCAAGCTGCCATGAAGAACCGTGCGCAATTCGCGAATCAGAACCATGGCCGTCCCCAAACCGTAGCGGAGAGCCATCCGGTGAACGATGGACGAGGCGCTCCGGCTGCTCGCGCGGAAGATTTCCACCCCGCACCAGGACCGCGCAACGAAGGTGGCCATCCGGCACCACCGCATGTTGGTCCGGCTGCGCGTCCCTCGGCGGGAACGCCTGCGCCGGTTGGTGCCGGCCGACCGCAGCCCGGAGGAGGCATGCATCCTCAGCCTGGCCGCCCGACTCCGGAGTCGCGGCCCGCGCCGCATCCACTGAATCGGCCGGGAGCGCGACCGACTCCGCAACCCGAATCGCGACCCGCGCCGCAACCCACGAATCGGCCTCAGCCACAACCGAACCATCGGCCGGAGTCGCGCCCCACGCCAAAGCCGGAAGCGCGGCCGGTGCCGCAGCCCCACAACCAGCCAGGGCCGTCCAACCGGCCTGCATCGCGCCCGCAGCCTGAATCGCGTCCGGCGCAGCCATCCAGGCCGGAATCGCGGCCTCAGCCGGAGTCGAGGCCCGCCCCCCGATCGGCGCCGCGACCACAAACCGAATCTCGACCGCAGCCGGAGAAGCATACAGCGGCGCCACCGCGCGAGGAGTCACATCCTGCGCCTAAACAGCAACCTCATCCGGAGAACAAGCCGAACGACAAACATCCGCAGTAAATACAGTTGCGAATCAGGCTGCTTGCCCGGGCCAGCGCACGGTGCGGGCGAGCAGCTCGCGGAGGTGGAACGCGCGTTCCAGCTGGCTGGCAACCAGCAGTTCCTGACGACGGCGATGATCCGGGTCCTCCAGGAGAGGAAGGATGCGCTCGTCCCTTGCCGCGCCCGCTTCGAGATCGAGGATGGTGGATTCCAGGGTAAGGCGGAATCGGTCGCTGACGCGGAATGGTTCGGCAGTGGTGGAGAGGCGCATATTTCCTCGTCGCAGGAGCTAAAGTTTATTCGTCTGCTGCCGATTCTAGCGACGAGAGCTCTTTACGGCGTCCCCCTCTGGTTCCGGTTTAGGAAAACCTTGGTGGGAGAATCGTTGCGTTTCGAGACAGAAGCGGGCGCGTTACCGCTTCTCTGCGTTAAAGTTCGATTTTCCTGCTCGCCACCATCTCCTGTGCCTGCGCTACGAACTGCTCCAGCGGCATCGACCCCTGATCGCCTTTGCCGCGGGTACGAACGCTGACAGCTTCGCTGGTTTCTTCCTTATCGCCCATCACCAGGACGTAAGGAATTTTCTGCATCGTGAAGTCGCGGATTTTTGCGTTCATTTTTTCGTTGCGCGCATCGACCTCCACGCGCAGTCCCGCTTTCAACAGCCGCGCCTGCACCTTCCTGGCGTACTCCTGGTGACGCTCGCTGATAGGAACGATGCCCGCCTGGATGGGCGCCAACCAGAGCGGGAAAGCCCCGGCATATAGTTCGATCAGGTAGGAGACCATGCGCTCCATGGTGCTGATAATGGCGCGATGAATCATCACCGGCCGCGGCTGCGTGCCATCGGCCGCGGTGTACTTGAGGCCGAACTGATGGGGCAGATGGAAATCCAGTTGCACGGTCGAGTAGGTTTCTTCGTGGCCCATCACGTCGGCGAGCTGAATATCGAGCTTCGGTCCATAAAACGCGGCGTCGCCCTTGCTCTCGCGATATTTCAGGCCGAGCGAATCCATGGCTTCGCGGAGATCACGCTCACCGATCTCCCACATGGCGTCGTTGTCGACATACTTTTCCTTGTTCGCGGGATCGCGCAGAGAGAGTCGATAGCTGTACTTCGTGATGCCGAGGTCCTTATAGGTGCGCTCGACCAGCTTCATCACGTTAGAGAATTCCTGGTTGATCTGCTCCGGCATGAGGAAGATGTGCGCGTCGTTCAGGGTCATGCAGCGCACGCGGCTCAGTCCGCTCAGCGCTCCCGAGCGCTCGTAGCGGTACATGGTGCCCAGTTCCGCAATCTTGACCGGCAGATCGCGATAACTGTGCAGCTTCGATTCGTAGATCAGGATGTGATGCGGGCAGTTCATGGGCCGCAGCACCATCTGCTCGGTCTCGAGGTCCATGGGCGGAAACATGTCCTCGTGATAGTGCTCCCAGTGGCCGGAGCGTTTATACAGATCGACCTTGGCCAGGTCGGGGGTGTAGACGTGTTCGTAGCCCAGCTCGCGCTCGAGCCCCAGGATGTAATCCTCCAAAAGGCGGCGAATGGTTGCACCTTTTGGAAGCCACAGGGGCAGGCCAGCGCCAACTTCTTCGCTGACGGTGAACAGCTCCAGTTCCTTGCCCAGCCGCCGGTGATCGCGGCGTTTCGCGTCCTCGATGCGCTCGAGATATTCCTCCAGATCCTTCTTCGAGAAGAACGCCGTGCCGTAGATCCGCTGCAGCTGCGGGTTCTTTTCGTCGCCAAGCCAATAGGCTCCGGAGAGGCTCATAACCTTGAAGGCCTTCACGCGACCGGTAGACGGCACATGCGGACCACGGCAGAAGTCCACAAACTTGCCGTTGCGGTAAAGCGAAATTTCGTCACCCGGCTTCGTGAATTTTTCGACGAAGTGGACCTTCATAAAGTCGTTGCCGGTTTTGAATTCCTCAAGGCCCTTCTCGCGTGGCTCCTGCTCGCGGACAAACTTTTCGTCACGCGCGGTGACTTCCGCCATGCGGCCTTCGATGAGCTTCAGGTCGTCGGGGGTGAAAGGCGTTGGGCGCCAGAAGTCGTAAAAGAAGCCAGCCTCGGTGGCGGGACCGTGGCCCAGCTTCGTCTCGGGAAACAGCTCGGTAACCGCAGTCGCCATCACATGGGCCGCGGAGTGGCGCAGGACCTTCAGCGCGTCCGGATCCTTCTCCGTAATTAACTGCAGGGCGACGTCTTCCTGGAGCGGTGTGGCCAGGTCGACGAGGCGCTCGGCGTGGGCGTTTTCCGTGCCGTACATGGCGGCCTCGGTGCCATCAGCGGAGGCTGCAGCGACGGGGGCTGCCTTCAAGGGGCGAATGCGCGCAACTACAGATGCCTGGGCCAGGCGCGGCGAGATGCTTTCTGCAACGGCAAAGGGAGTGGTGCCGGACGGAACTTCGCGTACCGATCCATCGGGAAGCTGAACCTGAATCGAACTCATAAAAGCAGGGTACAGGGAGCAGCGTGCAGGGTCGAGATCACGAATAGCGGTGGTGATAATGAGGGCTCTTTTTTGTCCCTGGGACACCCCCCTCCCCTCTCGGTCCTGGGCCGCTGCTTTAAAATCACCGGCCTGAAGGGGATATCGAGCTCGATATCCCCTGCCAAGTCTCACGAACCGTACCGGTCATGGCGAAATATCGCGCTTGATTGCTGCGATTGATCGCCACTCTGGCTCCTCTGCAAAAGCAAAACCCTGTTCGCCAAAGGCGGAACAGGGTTCTCCCAACTATCAATCAGGCTAATGTCAGGACGAAGATGAGTAAAGAAGAATCATGGGTCGAGACATTACGGAAGTGTGGCGTGGGAGGGAGGAGTCCAGCCAGGGTGCTTGCCCGGAAAGGCGACCATTCGGCCAGGGGACGAGGAGCAAGTTTCAACTAAGCCTCCGCCGCCTCCCTTAGCCGAGGGGTTCGAAATAGCCTGCCTTTTGGTCTAATGTTCGTTATCTCGAACATGACGATCATCGAAGCTTCAGCTTCTTATTTCGCGTGCGCCAATCCCTCAACCACTGCAGCAACCTTGTCGAGTAGCTGCTCCATACCTTCCAGCTGACCGCTCTCGAGTGCGTTCTGCATGGTCTCATTCCCAATGAAGGTGAGTTTCGTCTGGCCGTTTCCAAGATCCTCAAACGTGATCACGTCGTACGCGCCTTCTATGGCCTCATGTTCTATTCCAATTTGCGCAGGGTCAATCTTGTTCCCCTTCGAGTCGCAAAAGTACATGGAGGAAACGATCTTCTCGTGCAGAACAATCTCGTGGTATTCCCCGCCATTCCAGAATTCCTGGCCGTCCGACATTCTGCCGCAAATGAGAAATTTCCCTCCCTCGCGAAAATCCATCTCGCAAAAAGGCGAGGTACACCTATTGGGCCCCCACCACTGCTTCACATATTTCGGGTCCGTCCACGCCTTCCAGACCAATTCGCGTGGAGCATCGAAAACTCTGGTCACAACCATCCGCTCTGTCTCATTCACCATGCTTTTTGTCATCTCTGATCTCCGCTTTTTTCATTCGATTCACCACCACATCCAGCTTGTCGAAACTCTCTTCCCAGAATTGGCGATAGCTGATCGCCCAGTCGCTGACTGGCTTTATCGCCTCTGGCCTGAGCGTGCAAATACTCTCTCGTCCGCGCTTTGTCTTGATCACAATCCGCGCCCGCACCAGGCAGGCAATATGTTTTGAAATCATCTGCTGCGAGAGTGCGAACGGCTCCGCCAATCCATGCACCGAGGCGGTCCCGCGGGAGAGTCGTTCGATCATCGCCCGACGGGTTGGATCAGACAAAGCCGCGAATGTTGTGCCCAATCTATCCACAACCGCACGGTAGTGGATTGTTTATTGAATGTCAATTGAAATTCTCGCGACTCCAAATTTCTGCTCCCTCATCTCTGAACCCTGACACCTGTACGAAAAATAATCAATCGCCAATGCCCCCGTAGAGCACTGGCGGCGGGTTGCCGATGTGATCTGGACGGTTAACGGCAAAGCCGGAAGTTTGGCCCGTTTGGCGCGAAGAAAAGCAACCGCAGATGCCATTCGACTACTCGACTACGCTCAGGCCAGGCTCTTCCGCTTCGCGATGCGAATCGTCAGGCTGACAGGCTCGTGGGATGGTCAGGGCGGATCGGCTGCATCAGCGGCCAACCGGAAGTTTCGCGGCGGCCATACTCAAAGGCAGAATCCAGGAATATTTTTGGGGGGCTTTGCGGCACGACTGAGTCGTGTCCCGTTACAAAAACTCCGGCCTGACGCAGAATTCCTGCACCACTTAGGGCTTTAGAGCGGGCGAGTCGAGGTACTTGATGAGGAGGACTTCGTTTCCCAGTTCGTTGTAGATGAGTTCGTCGACGGTGCCGGCGGCGAGGAGCAAGCCATAGCCTCCAGCGCGCATGCCTTCCTGATTGCGCTGCACGATGTGGGCTGTGGGATCGTCGGATGAATTGGAATGGACTGCGTGGGTGATCGCTTCCTTGCGGAACCCCGCACCCGGATCGCGTACCCGAAAGGTCATGGTGCGGGCGGTGCGGATGGCGTTGACCTCGACGACCTGATCGGGATTGAACGCGGCGCCGTGCTCCATCGCGTTGACGAGGATCTCGCGAAGCGCCAGCATGATCTCCTGACGTGCAGTCTCCGGCAGCTGGGCGGCGAACTCCCTGGCAAAGGACATGAGACGGTCAGCCGTAGCGAGGCGGCAGTTGACTCGGACCGCGATCCAGCCGGGGCGTGCGGAGATGACTTCAATGTCTTCGTTCGACTCGTTGCCGGTAGCTGCGTTGCGCGCGACGCAGAAAATCTCGGTCGCGTCGAAGGGAGGTGTGAAACATCCGAAGACGCGCGCCCGAAGAGCTGCGATGATCTCGTTCGGTGTGCTGTGGGGGGCGAGCACGATGCACTTGAGATTGGGCCGGATGAGTCTCATCTCCTCGAGGAGGGCGAGAGCTTCTTCGATGACGCCGTCAGCGCTGGTGATGATGACGCTGAAAGCACGGCACCGCAGCCGATGGACTGCATCGATGTGGCCGGCGGCATACTCGAACGGCAAACCGGCGGCAGTCAGAAGCTCACCGACTTCGCGGCTGACCGGGGTTTGACTGGCGATGATGAGAACTCGGCTCAACGTGATCTTCCGGAGGGCCCGGGTTGATTTTAGATCATTGGGCTGGGCCACGGATGCGACGCAATTTTTCCTATGCCGCGAGCGCCGGGAGTCTACATACGCAGAGCGAAGCTGGCGGCCAGGACGAGGAGGGCGATGCTTCCGATGGAGATGTAGCAACGGGGAAGCTGAACCGAGCGGCCGACAGGGATATAGCCGGTGTGCCACCAGATATGGCCGGCGAGAAGGTCCGACAGGCTGCTCGGGTAATACCAATTCAGTGCGAACCAGAGGAAATCTTCCGTGACACAGATCGCCAGAAATGCGGAGAAGAGGAACAGCAGGTCTGCGATGGCGTGACCGCTGCGGAGCGCCGACCGGAATCCCAGGAAAGCGCCGATGCGGTACTGCATCCAGAGCACGATGGGCAGAACCGCTCCGAAAACCGTGAGGTGATAGGTGGTGACGTACGGCTTATCGGCGATTAGTCGAACGAGCGGATTTCCGGCGAAGAGCTTTTTGCCCCAGACGCCCTCGCTGAGGGCAGACGCCCAGCCGTGATCCTTCTCGAGAACGATCTCAAAGACGGCGAGGATGCTGCTGAGCAGCAGGACGTCGGCGGTCCAGAACGCGAATCTGTCGAAGAGCTGACCCATAGGCGAAACCCTGAGAGTAACAGGATCGCCGGGGAGACGGGAATGCCATTTATTGGGGAATGGGAGCTGGGCCGCGGCCGAAGCCGCGCATGGTTGGGATGCGATTTCTCCGGCGCGCCGGAGTTTCTGGCTGGCTCTGCAGATGAACAAAAGCAACCGCAGATCCTTCGTCGCGTTTGCTCCTCAGGATGACAGCGGGGGTATTTTATGGTCCCGTGTTGTGCTTTGGAAAAGCGCAGGCGCTGAAGCCCGATTCACTTTGCACCGTTACGGCATGACCGAGGTCGTGCCCTGATACAAAAACGTCCTTCTGCCGATCTACTTCAACCCAATGTGCGCGGTGACCTGCATATTGCTGAAGTCGACGACGTTGCCGTAGGTTTCAAAATCAGTTTGGTAGGCGCGCGCCCCGCCCATCTGAGCGGGCGTCGCAGCGTTGATGTGCTGCCAAAGGGCTGGGATGACTTCCTGCGGAGCGCCCTGCTCCGATGTGAAGCTGGCATATTTTCCGGCATGCACGGTTTTTGCCACGAGGCCGGAGGGAACCTTGTCGGCGGAGGTGATCTTGTAGCCCAGCGTGTAGTTATAGTCGCCGGTGTTGTCCGAGGCGTAGTCGCTGTAGACGACCATCAGGCCGTCATCGGCCTTGTTCTGTACCTGATCGAGGGTGCCATTCTGCATGGCGTTTTGCCAGAGCTGCGGGATTTCTCCCTGGCCGCCGGCTTCCTTCGCATTGTTGGTGCGGACGGTGACGCCCACAACAGTAAAGGTGGCCTGGTCTTCAATCTTTGGGGCCGCAGAAGCTGTAGCAGCAGCGGGCGCAGCGGGTGCGGGTTGTGGTGCAGGTGTTGCAGCGGTTTGGGCGAACCCTGTTCCAGCCAGGGTCAGAGTGACGCACAAAGCAGTGTTGCGGAGGGCGGCGAACATAGGTGAGCAGTATACGCAGCGGGGCGGTGGGGTGTTCAGGGAAATAGGCGGGCGGGCGATTACCCGCCGGGTACTTTGGTCAGGCGAAATGTGCTCCAACGTCCGCTATGGTTAACCCATTCGTTGCAGGCGCAGGCGCATGGATTCCTGCTCGCAGCGCGGTGGGGCCGATTAAGATGAAACCAATCTTTCCCCTCATCAGGCGGCGCATTTCAGATATGGCAGTCTTCGATCGCAGGCATTTGTGGACTCGCGTCGCTGCGGCAGCGGCTTTGGCTGGATTGCCGCTTCTTGGGTGTCAGAACGTGCAGAATTCCATGACTGCGCAGACCCGAGTGAGGGTGATCGACGCGTCGTATAACGCGCCAGCGGTCAGCGTGGATGTGGCAACGACGCCCATCGCGACGAATGTTGGGGCGGCAAGCTTTACGAACTATGCTTTCCTGCCGCCGGAGAACACGACGGCGTACGTTTTTCCCGTGGGAAAGACCACGGCCACGGCCACGGCCAATGGACAATTTCTGGTCTCGGAGCAGCACTCGGTCTTCATCACCGATTCTGGCACTGGTTATGTTGCGACGATCCTGACCGACCAGCCCATTGCGGCACCTACGGGATATTTCTCAATTCGTTTCCTGCAGCAGGCGCTGGTGACCGGCGCGGTGGACATTTATCTGGTGCCCGCCGCCGATACACTGGCCGGCGCGAAACCGGTGTTCACCGATGTAAAGCCGCAGTCGGTGGAGGGCTACCTGAACGTGCCATCCGGCCAGTACACGATCGTGGTGACGCCGACGGGGGTGATTACCACGCCTTATACCAGCTCGCAGATCACCTTTGTTGACGGGCAGGTTCGCACTGCGTTGATTATGGATGCGCAACTGACGAAGGATCCCCCGGTCACAGTGGCGATTGGGAACGATCTGAACTGAGAGAGCCAGGGTTCAGGATCAGGGTTTAGAAAATCAAATCAAAACCTGCGCCCGGTAGGTTTAGTGCGAGGCCGACTCGGCGAGCGCTTCGCAGCAATCCGGATCGAGGCGATGCGGGATTTCCCGCGCCATAATTTCGAGCGCCTGTTCGTGAGTCAGACCGGCGCGGTAGGGCCGATCCTCGACCAGCGCACTGTAGACATCGGCGACGGCGATGATGCGCGCTTCGAGGGGCAGCTCATTCGCGGTGAGGTGATTCGGATAGCCGGTGCCGTCGAGCCGTTCATGATGCGCGCCGGCGACCGCGGCCAGCTGGCGGAAGGGGCCGATGCGCGAGAGGATCTCACGGGTGAGGCGTGGGTGTTGCTGGACAACCTGCCATTCGCCCGCATCCAGTTTGGCCGGCTTGTCGAGGATCGAATTGGGCACGCACAGCTTGCCGAGGTCATGCAACAGGGCGGCGCGATTAACAAACTGCCTGCGCTCGCTGCTTAGGCCCATCTGACGGGCGATGCTCATGGCCGCGTCAGTGACGCCGAGCGAGTGACGGAACGTGAAGGAAGATTTGGCGTCGACGACGTCGGCGAATGCTTCGCAGATGAGGTCGATGTCCGCTGCTTCGAGGCGGTTCACTTCTTCGGGGGCCAGATCAAGAGCGGCCTGACGAGTGTCGCATTCCGGAGTATCGGACAGAGCGGCATACCATAGCGACCCGCTGCGATCGAGCAGCTCCGCAATGCGCACCAATTCAGGATCGAACCAGCGCCCACAGCGCTCGCGCAGGACTTCGATGGCGCGGTCGGTTCCCTGCTCCGATGCGAAGACATCGAGGTGCTGGGCAACGGCAAGAATGCGCGATTCGAGAGGAATGGCGTCGCCGATGCGGCGCTCCGGATATCCACTGCCATC
This sequence comes from Acidobacteriaceae bacterium, assembly GCA_036490815.1. GTDB lineage: Bacteria > Acidobacteriota > Terriglobia > Terriglobales > Acidobacteriaceae > Palsa-343. Next base: position 20,281 of record DASXDF010000060.1, on the reverse strand, counting down.
CCAGTGCTCGTCGAGACCGCGAACCGCTTCAGCGGCCGCGTCGCCCAGGCCGAGCTTGCGCAGGATGTGGGCGCCGCGGTCGCAGCGCAGGGTGATCATCTCTTCGTTGTTGCGGTGTTGCGTCAGTCCGATGCGCACGATGCCGGCGATACGCTGGATCGGACCCGAGTCGGGAAGCACGCTGGTCCACAGCAGCCGCAGGGTGGAAGGCTTGGGACGGCCGGGACGCGTCCAGTCCTCAAGCTTGACGCCAGCCTTGACGCGGCGTTCGTCGCCACCGCCGATGATCTGGCAAAGACGCGCGGCATTGTTGCTGCACCCTACATCTTTCAGGAGCAGCGCGTAGTAGAGACTGGCACGTTGGTCGCGGGGCAGCTGGAGTTGCGTGGCAAGACGCATGCCGAGCACGCAGCTGCGCAGAGCATGACCAGGGACCGCGCCTTCGGTGAGGTCGAGTGCGAAGGAAAGAGCCGAGAGGATTTCTGCCAGCGAGATGCGGCAAGGTTCGGAGACACCGGGGAGTTCGATCCGCTCTGCTACGGCTGATGCCGCCACCCGTCCTCCTCGATTTCCTGCGCAGCGAGAACACTACCAAGGAGGGCGGGCGAAACCACTCCCACAAAGGTGGCGGCAGAAGGGGGTGGTGCCCTCAGTCACTTCGAGGGCGACGGGGGGCGCTCGATATCCAGTAGCTTTTTTTTGCGTTCGAGGCCCCAGCGGTAGCCGGTGGGTTTGCCGTTGCTGCCAATGACGCGATGGCATGGGACGATGACGGCGACGGGATTGGTGGCGCATGCGCGCGCTACGGCTCGGACTGCGGTGGGCTGGCCGATGGAAGCTGCGAGCTGCGCGTAGCTGCGTGTTTCTCCGCGAGGAATGCGGCGGAGCGCTTCCCATACGCGCATCTGGAAGGCAGTGGCGCGGAGGTCGAGCGGCAGATCGAAGGCCGCGGGATGCTCGGTGAACTGCGAGAGGACTTCTTTGAGATGGGGTTCGAGACGCGCCTCTCGGCTGATGGCAGCGGCCGGAAATTGCGTGCGCAGCTGGCGGATGAGCTGGTCGTCGTTGTCGTCGAGGATCACGGCACAAAGGCCGCGCTCGGTGGCCGCGATGAGCAGTTTGCCGAGAGGCGAGTCACCGATGGCATAGCCGATGTGGGCGTCCGGACCACCGGCGCGGTATTTTCCGGGCGCCATGCCGAGTTGGGTGTTTTCATACGCGCGGCCAGGACCAGAGTAGCCCGCGTCGTAAATGGCGTCGGTCACGCGGGCGGAGCCTTCGGTCAACTCTTTGCGAAAAGACGCAGCGCGGCGCTGACGCTGATACTGTGCGGGGGTGACGCCGAGGACCCGCTTGAAGGTGCGCTCGATGGTGAAGGGGCTGCGGCCGGTGATGCGGGCCAGCTCACCGAGGGTGACCTGACGGTCGCGCTTGAGGCCTGCGGAAATGGCTTCGACCAGACCGGCATCGATGTGGCGCTGTTGCGGGCGGCAGCGGCGGCAGGGACGGAACCCAGCGCTCATCGCAGTGGCTGGATCGGGAAAGAACAGGACATTGCCGCGGGCCGGACGGCGGCTGGGGCAGGTGGGGCGGCAAAAAACGCCGGTGGTGGTGACGGCGTAGACCATCTCCGCATCAGCTGCGGCATCGCGGGCCAGAACTGCGGCCCAGGCCTGGTCTTCAGAAAGCATGGCGGCTGTGATCATCGTACTAGCACCTCGAAGATGAGGATGTCAGGGACGACGGGGCGGGGCACTCCGGGGATTGCGGGTGAATTTTAGGAACAGGGTGTAGGGAGTCGGGAATAGGGAATAGCCAATGCCAGAGATTAGGAATGTTCGCGTTCCGCCGATGTTGGTCGGGGGTGAACCACGCGCAGGCCCAGGTGTTTTTCGAACGGATCGAAGTCGCGGTCACAGTGGAGGAGTTCGTGACTTGATTCAAGACAGAAGGTGGCTATGAAAAGGTCAACCGTGGTACGAACTGTGTAACCCTTGCCGCGGAGAAAGCGATAGTTTCGAGCCGCCTCAACGGCAAGCGCGGTCCCGCCTGAATCGAGAACGTCAAAATTCACAAGACGGCTCTGGACGCGTGCAACTTGTGCATCATCCCGCAATCCCTGCAGTATTTCGCAAAAAATCAAATCGGTGAGCGCCAAAGTACGGAAGCCGGCCTCGCCTCGAAGCCACGAGGTATGCCTGTTCACGATTCCGCCGAAATAGTCGATCCAGACGGTCGTATCCACGATGACCATACAGTCGATGTTATTTCGGGAAGCGTCCCTGGCGAGATCGCTTCAAGTCGCCTTCCCACTCCACAGTACCGAACAAGTCGCGAATGGAGGCCTGTGCCCGGGTGCGGACGAGCATGCGCAGCGCTTCTTCCACTGCGGCTTTCTTTGTGGGAGCCCCGCTGGAGCGCATGGCCTGGGCCATGAGCTTGTCATCGATATCGATATTAGTCCGCATATTCAGCTCCGATGTGTATAAATCTTACTTCTTTGTGTATAGCGGGTCAAGCGCTACCAGCCACGGGGAAACAAGTTATGCCAGTCGGCGCGGAGCAGGGTGAAGGCCAGGATGGCAGCGGCGATCAGCAGGATTCCAATGATCTGCTGGCGCCGCAGCCGGGATGGGCCGGTCATGCAGCCTCCGCGATTGCGGGCACGGCTATTCCTGACCGGGACGAATGTTGTAGAGGAAGTAAAAGCGCAACTCGAGAAACGGACCTTTGAAGGCTCTCGGGATTGGCGGAAAGGGTGAGCCGCCGGTGATGCCGGCCCAGGCGGCGCGATCGAGCGCGACATCGCCGGAGGGTCCTTCCAGCTGCATGTCGTGCACGCTGCCGTCGGGGTAGATTTTGAAGCGGATCATCACCTTGCCCTGTTTGTCGAGCGGCGGGCGCGCCGACTCGGGGATGATGGGCCACCAGGCCTGTTCAGTATCCCAGACCACGCGCTGGACGTAAGGACCATAGTCCCATCCCATTGTGTCGCTGAGGACTTCGACGCCGCTGTTGAGGCCGGGATGCTGCGCGGGCACCCCTGCGCCGTTGTCGCCGCCATATTGGCCGCGCCCCTGCATGGCTCCGCGCATGGCCTGCTGCAACTGGTCGTTGGCCGTCGTACCAGATTTGAACGTGGGTTGCGGCGCCTGCGGAGGCGCTTCGAGCCTGGCCTGGTTATTCGCAGGCAGCGGTTGGGCAGGCGGGGTTGGCGGATGCTGTTCAGCAACCTGACCCTGCGGTTGCGGCGCCGGCGCGGGGGCGGCAGGCGCCTGGCTCGGTTCAGGTGTGGGAGCCGGGGGCTGCGCTCTGCGCATGGCTTCGAGCTCTTCCAGCGTTTTCCGGTCCAGCGTCGGCTTCTGCGATTGCTGCACGCGGCTCTTGTCGGAAAGCGGAGCCGGAGTCTTCGGCTTAATTTCTTTGAGCGCGTCGGGCGGCAGGTCGAGGAAAGTCAACTCCTTCTGGCGCTGCTTCATAACGACAGAGGGATCGACGACGCGGACGTGGTAGATGTACTTGGGCCCGTAGAGCAGATACCAGGCCACGAGCATGTGGATGACGAGGGCGATCCACAGTTTTTCGCGGAGGCTGACCCAGTTGCGGCTGCCTTCGAGCTCATCAATGACGTGGAGCAGGTCGGTGTGGTCGTATTCGGCGTAGCGGCTTTTGCGGAAGGCGGCCACGGCGGCTGAACCATCGGGCGTGGCCTTTGCGGGCTCCGCGGACACCTCTTCGGGAGGAGCTTCGACGGTGAGGCCGAGCGGCCCGGTGGAGTGATGCGGCTGCTCTTTGGGCTCTTCAGCCGGTGCGTCGGTGAGATTCAGGCGGATCGGCATTCCTGGTGTACTTCGGTTCTCTGGCGGCAACCGGACCCCAATGCGGGTGAAACGGGAACGCCACGAGGTTGATGTCTATTTTCTCATCAAATCGAGAGACTTACCGCTGTTTGTACAATCGAAAACGTGACCGATGCGCTTCATTCGTCTCCGCGGAGGACCGCTGTGGTGATCACGGTCAGCGACGCCTGCTCCAGGGGCGAGCGCGAAGACCTGTCCGGCCCCGCAATTGCCCGTACATTGGACGCAAATGGTTTCGAGACGATAGACAGCGTTACGGTTCCAGACGAGCGACCGGCGATTGAAGACGCAATTCGGCGGGCGGCGGGAATAGCCCGACTGGTGGTTACTACCGGGGGAACCGGTATCGCATCGCGGGATGTGACGCCGGAAGCGACGCGGGCGGTTTGCGAACGGTTACTGGAGGGCGTCGCGGAGCTGATGCGCGCCGAAGGGCGGCGCGAGACGCCGCTGGCGGTTCTGAGCCGGGCCGTCTGCGGGACAGTCGGAATGTCGGTGGTCCTGAATGTGCCGGGAAGTCCGGCGGGCGCGGTGAGCTCGCTGAAGGCGGCGTTGCCGGTGGTGCCCCATGCGCTCGATTTGCTCGAGGGCAAGACGGATCATGGCGTGGGGTCGGGCGCGTCGCCGACGGAACATGCGCATCGACGCCAGGGAAAAGGTGAAGCTAAGGGAAAGGTTGAACGCGCCTGAAATCTCTCTTCGCGAAACTGAGTAACCTGACGCAGCATTTTCTGATCCCTCTGGGACCATGGGGCGTGCTGCTGGGCTCGTTCATCGACTCGGCGTCGATCCCCATCCCGATTGACGTGTTGATGGGGATATGGGCGTGGAATGACAAGCAGCATTTCTATCTGTATGCGCTGCTGGCGGCGGTCGGGTCGACGTTGGGCGGCCTTGTTCCTTTTTTTGTAGGACGAGCCGGCGGCGAGTTGTTTCTGTTAAAGCGGGTGGATCGCGCGCGGTTTGAAGCTTTGCGGAACCAGTTCGAGAAGCAGGAATTTCTGGCGGTGATGGTGCCGTCGCTGCTGCCGCCGCCGACTCCCTGGAAGTTGTTTGTTTTTGGCGCCGGCGTCTTCGAGATGAAAACCTGGAACTTTATGCTGGCGGTGTTTATTGGCCGGTGCATTCGTTTCGGCGTGGAGACGGCGCTGGTGGTGAAGTACGGTCCGCAGATTGTGACCGTGGTGGCCGATTTGGCGAAGAAGCATCTGGTGCTGACGCTGTTGGCGCTGGCGGTGATTTTCGGCGGGCTGGGGTGGTGGATGTGGGGGAAGCTGCGCAGTAAAAGACTGGACGATGCCAGTGAGGCGTTGTAAGGGCGGCGCGAAACTGAATCCGTTGCCGCGATCCCACCGTGGTCAGTCTCATCGAGCAGGGGTGGGTTGCGACCCGCGAATTTCTTGTAACTCGCTCGGCCGCTTACTGAACGACGTGGAAGGTCCGCGACCACCGCGTGCGCGTGAAGAAGTGCAGGAACGCGTCGGTGCTGGAGGCAGCCCGTTGCGACAGGGGCGCGTTGTCCGGAAGCTCCGGGATTTTGATGGACCAGTAGACGAACAGTGGTCGTCCAATGATATTGGCTCGCGGAACGAAGCCCCAGAAGCGGCTGTCGTAACTGTTCTGGCGGTTATCGCCCATGACGAAATAGCTGTTGGGCGGGACCACGATGTCATTGCCGCTGAGCGCCTCGCGCGACTCTACCGACCACTCCGCGGTTGCACCTTGTTCGGCGGATGGGGCGAATGCCGGGAATTCATCGACGTACGGATTGTAGTCGGCAGCCGTCGGCATGGAGGCAAAAGGCTCGCTCTGCGCGACGCCGTTGCGATAGACCACGCCGTTGCGAAGATGAATGCGGTCTCCAGGTACGCCGATCACGCGCTTGACGAGGTTCCAGTGAGTGCCGTCGGCTTCGAGGAAGGGTGTGTAGAAGACAACGATATCGCCGCGCTGAACAGGGCGGTGATGCAGGAACGAATCCCAGGGCGAGGATGGGGCGAAGGTGGCGCGGTCGACGAGGACATGGTCGCCCGCGAGGATGGTGCTGGCCATTGAGGAGGACGGGATGGCAAAGTTCTGGAACAGAAATCCGAAGATGAAGAGCGCGATGACGATGGTGCCGCAATTGGAAGACAAAGAGAGCAGGCGGGATTCGGGCGCGGCTTCGCGGGGGACGGCGATTTTACGGGCGGCCATGGGAGCCTCAGTGTAGCAGCGAAGGCGCCGAACAGTTGCCCGGAGGATGGCACGAGTGCGGCTGGACCAATGCCAGCCAGGCGTTGTAACGGACGCTGCGTTTGCAGTCCGGCACGATTCAGGAACTCACGCACCGTAAGAATTGAGATTCCTTCGAACGAACCGAGACGCAGGAGATGCCGGTCGCCGCTAACGATGAGATGAGCCTTCCCGCTCACGGCGCATTCGAGGATGCGGTTGTCGTCAGGATCGTCCGTGACGACCTGCAGAACGAGGTCGGGCTGAATTTTATCGGCCGTTCTCTCCAGCCTCGCGCGGATGAAGTCTGCGTCCTCGCGTGAGACGCAGAACTTGCCAACCAGCTTTTCATCCAGTTCGTTCGGGATCGCCTCGGGAGGTGACCAGGGTGAACGCGCGACCGAACGCAACGTCCAGAAACGTGCCGGGGAATCCGCCGAACATCAGCGCCGAGATGTAGATGGTCGGCAACGACCCGGATCATCGCGCTGCGGAGCTCTGCTTCTCTGAACGAAATTCATCGGAGAGGCGTTCGACGTCGGCTTCGTTTTCGATTCCGAGCGCGGGGCCTGCGGCACGGGTACGGCGCAGGAGCGCGTCCCATTCCGGGTCCGTCGCCATGTACCGGCGGAGCGCCTCGCGGAAAAGCTCGCTGATAGTGCGGTGTTCGCGCTGGGCCACTTCCTGGGCCTTGACGAGGAGGTCGGGAGGCAAGGTGATGGAGATGGTCTTGGCGACTCTCATGTTTGTCATTGTACAACAGTGACAAACACTGACGGGGCGATGCTAACCGCTTCATCGCTAACCGGCTTTTAGCTAACCGCTTCTCAGCTGGTTCAATACGGCTGGTTCTTCCAGATCATGGGGACGAAGTATTCGGCGAGGAACCAGGAGAGGACGAACATCACCGAAGTGACTCCGGCGCCCCAGAAGAAGAGGCGGACGGGGAGGGTCTGGATGAGGTGCGGAGTGGGTTCAGGGTCGAACTTGCGGTTGGGGATTTCAAAGACGAAGCCACTGGCGAAGCAGACGCTGCCGGCCAGGACGAGGGTGCCGAGGCCGTCGAGGAGGCGGTCGGCCCACGGGCTGCCAGGGACGAAGAAGGCGTGAGTCATGAGCAGGCAGAGGGAGAGGATGCTGAGGGTCAGGGCTGCGAGTTTGGCGAGGGGCAGCATTGAGTTCTGATATCTCCCGCCAACATTATTGCGCGGGCGCGTCAGAAGCAGAAAGTTCGAACGTATGCAGGAGTCCTGAGGCAAACCATCCGTGGCCGACCGACGCCCCTAAGATCCTGGTAACCAGGGTTTGCGGAAGGCCCGGAATTTTACGCTGGCATAATTGCGATGGAGCACGCATGCGCACGACACTTAGAGGTTTGCTATTTGGAGCTATTGCTTTCGTGGTCGCCGCGATACCGACATATCTGATTTCCTGGCACCTCATGGGTTTGGACAAGCTCACACCTGAAGATTCGCCCGCGGCTGTGATTGGCGCTTGGGTATGTTGCGTGCGGACCGTTGCGATTTCCTCAATCATTGCGATCGGGGCGTTGCTGCTCATTGTCGTTCGTGGCCGACGTAAAGGTCATTCACAGGTGAACATGCCGGATTAACTGGACTCCATGTTTTGGTCCCTGACGGCTCTGGGGCCGGAAGGCTTCGGGACGTTTCCCGACATAGGAGAAGCAACCGCAGATTCTTCCGCCGCGCGATGCGCGACATCAGAATGACAGCGCGGGTGGGTTGTGGGTCGTGGTGGATGCGGATGGATTCGGCCGATGATTCACCCTCTATCCGCGAATGCCTTTCAGCGCCGGATAGACCTTGCGGAATCCCGCGTAGCCCTCAGCGTAGCGCTGCACCAAGTCCGGCTCGGGCTGGATGGTTTCGGCTACGGTGATGCCGGCGGCGCAGGCGGCTTCGAGGTCGGGCCAGTGTTTTGCGCCTACTCCGGCCAAGAGCGCTGCACCGAAGGCTCCGCCTTCTTCTGCGGTGAGACGTTCGCAGGGATAGCCGTAGATGTTGGCCTGGATCTCTCTCCACAACGGCCCGCGCGCGCCGCCTCCGCCGAGGCGCACGCCCTTGAGCGGAATGCCGAGGTCGGAGAAGAGGGTGAAGCTGTCCTTGAGCGAATAGGCCACGCCTTCGAGCACGGCGCGCGTGAAGTGGGCGCGGGTGGTGGTGGACGTGATGCCGACGAAGGCCGCCGTCGCTGTGGGATCGAGGTGGGGCGTGCGCTCGCCGAAGAGGTAGGGCGTCCAGAGAAGGCCGTCGCTGCCGGCGGGAATCTTTGCGGCGGCGGCGGTGAGGTCGTCATAAGTCTGATCGGGAGCCAGGGTCTCGCGCAGCCAGCGCAGGGAAAGGCCGGCGGCCTGGGTCACGCCCATGACGTGCCAGCGTCCTGGAACGGCGTGGCAGAAGGTGTGCAGGCGGCCAAGCGGATCTTTGGTTGGCTCCGCGGTGGCAGCGAAGACGACGCCTGAGGTGCCGATGGTGGCGGAGACCGAGCCTGGATCGAGAATGCCCATGCCGACCGCGCCGGCGCCCTGATCGCCCGCACCCGCAGCGACGGGCGTGCCTGCTTTGAGGCCGGTGAAGTGCGCGGCTTCGTCGCTGATCTTCGCGCAGATCTCGGGTGACTCGAAGAGCTGCGGCAGCCAACTCTCGGGGATGCCGGCAATCTTCGTGACTTCTTTCGACCAGCGGCGGTGCGCGACGTCGAGCAGCAGCGTGCCGGACGCTTCCTGGACGTCCATGGCGTAGGTTCCAGTGAGACGGAAGCGGACATAATCCTTGGGGCAGAGGATGTGGGCGATCTTCGCGAAAATTTCAGGCTCGTGTTCTTTGACCCAGAGCAATTTGGTGAGCGTGAAGTTGGGCAGGGCCGGGTTGGCGGTGAGCTCGATGAGGCGCTCGCGACCGATTTGCTTGTGCAGCCACTCGCATTGCGGCTCGGTGCGGACGTCGCACCAGATCAGCGAAGGGCGGAGCACGTTGCCGTCTTGATCGAGCATGACGGCGCCGTGCATCTGGCCGGTGAGGGCGAGGGCGTCGACTTTGACGCCGGGAACAGCGGCGAGCACGAGGCGAATCGACTCCTGTGCGGCGCGCCACCAGTCTTCGGGGTCCTGTTCGGCCCAGCCAGGGTGCGGGGTGCGAAACGGCTGGTGCTCACTCGAAGCGGAGGCGACGAGCTGCCCGTTTTCATCGACCAGAACGGCGCGCGTGCCGCCGGTGCCCACATCCATACCTAAAAACACGACATTCTCCCTCTTTTGTACGAGCCCAGAACAATGTAGCAAAGACGGGTACTGACGGAGCGCAGGGGCTGAAGCCTGGATTCTTTTCGAGGCTGTATGGCACGACTGAAGTCGTGCCCCTTCACTTTTCGGTTGCAGAGATGAGGAAAGACGCAGAGGCTGAAGCCCGCTTCTTATTGTGGCGTTGGCGGCACGACTGAAGAGCTAGCGGAAAAATTCCTGAATGGAAAGAGAATCACCCCTCAGCGGCTGAAGCCGTGATCAGTTTCGAGATTTTACGGCACGGCTGAAAGCCGTGCCCCTTCAAAACTGGTTATTTTTCGCAGGCTGTGACCTCGTGCCTGGCACAAAGCGCAGGGGCTGAAGCCGGGATTCTTTTCGGATCTGTACGGCACGACTGAAGTCGTGCCCTTCACTTTTCGGTTGCAGACGTTTCTAAACACGGCACGCAAGGAAAATCCCCGATGCTCTTCTGTAGTATGGCTTTGCGCTTTCGCATCACCGCCGCGCATCCTGATTTTTTTCGGAGTTGCCTTTCATGCCCAGCTTTCGCCGCCGCTTGCCGTTGGTGTTGATTCTTGTTTCGGGTGTCGCTGCCAGCGGGCTTGCCCAGCACGCCGATGTGGCTGCGCGACGCGCGAAGCTGCGCGCTGCCCTTGAACAGGAATGGCAGTACACCCTGCGCACCAGTCCGGAGCTGGCGACCGGGATTGGCGACCCGCGCTACAACGACCGCTGGAGCGACTACTCCGCCGCGGCGCAGGAGAAGCAGACGGCGCACGCGCGGGGGGAGATTCGCGTGTTCGAGGCAATCGACACAGCCGGCTTTCCGGAGCAGGAGGTTCTGAACAAGACGCTCATGCTGCGGCAGCTGCGCGAATCGGTGGAAGGGGCACGCTTTAAGGACTGGGAGATGCCCGTCGATCAGATGAACGGCATCCAGCTCGGCATTCCGGGAATCATGACGCAGATGCCGCTGAAGACAGTGAAGGACTACGAAAATTACGCTGCGCGACTGCATGGAATTCCCGGCGTGCTGGACCAGGTGACCGTTAATATGCGCCAGGGGATGGCCGACCACCTGATGCCGCCGCGGTATCTGCTGGAGAAGGTCGCCGCGCAGTCCGAGGATATTGCGACGAAGCCGCTGACCAGCAGCCCGTTTGCCGAGCCGCTGCAGAAATTCCCAAAGGACTTTTCTCCGTCGGACACGGCGCGGTTAACGATTGCAATCCAGGGGGCGATCCACAATGAGGTCGACCCGGCTTACGCGAAGTTCGCCGCGTTTGTGAAGAACGACTACGCTCCGCAGGGGCGGACGGATCCTGGCGTGTGGGCACTCCCGGACGGGGCTGCGCGCTATCGGTTCGCGGTGCGCCATCATACGACGACGGACATGACGCCGGAACAAATTCATGCGATGGGCGTGAAGCAGGTGGCGGAGATTGAAGCGGAGATGCTGAAGCTGGCGCAGTCGCTCGGCTATCACGACCTGAAGAGCTTTAACGACCACATCCGCAAGGACCCGGATCTCTACGGCAAGTCGGGGCAACAGTTTTTCGATTTGTACAAGCACTACGCGATGCAGATGGAAGCGAGGCTGCCAGACCTTTTCGGGCATCTGCCGAAGACGCGGCTCGAGGTCATTCCGATGGAAGCCTACCGAGAGCCTTCTGCACCGCCTGCAGATTATTCGCCGGGGGCGGCGGACGGCAGCCGACCTGGCTACATCAACGTGAACGAATATGACCCGACGCATCGGCTGACGCTGAACGTGGAGGCCATCGCGTATCACGAAGGCGTGCCGGGGCACCATCTGCAGTTCTCGATTGCGCAGGAGCAGACGGGGGTGCCGGAGTTCAGGAAATTTTCCGACTACAACGCGTATTCGGAAGGGTGGGCGTTTTATTCGGAACGGCTGGGCAAGGAAGTTGGGTTCTATCAGGACCCGTACAGCGAATATGGGCGGCTGGAAAACGAGATGTGGCGCTCGGTGCGCTGGGTAGTGGACACGGGCGTGCACAGCCAGCACTGGACGCGGCAGCAGATGGTGGATTATTTCCACGACCACACTGCGATGGACGATACGAACATTGCGAGCGAGGTGGATCGTTACATTGCGTGGCCGGGACAAGCGCTGGCGTACAAGATGGGCCAGCTGAAGATTCTGGAGTTGCGGGCGCGGGCGAAGAAGGAGCTGGGGGCGAAGTTTGACATTCGCAGCTTCCACGATGCGGTGCTGGGCCAGGGGCCATTGCCACTGGATGTGCTGGATGCGCAGATTACGAAGTGGATTGCGGAGCAGAAGCGGGCGCAGTAAGTGCGAACAACTATGACGAGTTCCGGCCGGCCCGCCGCGCGTAATGAGACGTTGTTTCCCGAGATGTGCGCTTTCTGTTGGTCGCAGAGAAGTCCAGAGGCGGTTTCGCCTGGAGCGCTCGTCGCACCATATAGGCAGATCGTGTGAGACGGGCAGCACGAGCTCGACTATCAATCTCCTTTATCTCGCTTTCGCGAGCCGTGATGTTGATGCGTACCGTTTTTTCCGGCTCTTTCGTCTCCACGAGAAAAGCGACCGCGTTCCTTAATGCCGGATCACCGTGCAGGTCGTCGAGGGTGGATGGCTGGGGAATGCGTTCTCCGTCTTCTTTCATACCGGCAATATGCAAAGAGAGAGCCTCCGCGGCCATGCGACGCGCCTCTTCCAGCGTCGATCCCGCGGTGGTGCACCCAGGAAAATCCGGAAAACTGACGCCATAGTCAGAAGTTTTTTCTTTGTACAAGTACGCGATGTATTCCATCTCTGTTCCTCAAACGCAGCTTGATACCAGCCTGCTTTTCGATGCTCCGCAGCGTTCCCAATGGCATATCCTTCCGCGGCGCAGGGACCGTGACGCGGCCAGGTTTGGTGGGTGTTTGAACTGTTTGTGACTGCTGGCCTGCGCAACTTCGAACCAGCCGTCCCGCTCCAGCCTCCGAATGATCTCGCGACTGCTCACTAAAACAATTATACACACTGCATACACATCGCACTCCATGGGCCAGCGGTCGCGATCGATCATTGTCGCGTGATTTCAGAAGGTAATTTGTTTCATCCGGGAAGATGTGTTGGGATGATGGTGAGTCCGGGAGCCGTTCTTCTTGCGCGTATCGCTCTTCATCACCTGCTATAACGACACGCTGTTTCCAGCCACGGGGCAGGCGGTGGTTCGGTTGCTGGAGCGGCTGGGGCACGCGGTGGAGTTCAATCCGGAGCAGACCTGCTGCGGGCAAATGCACTACAACACCGGGTACCAGACAGAAGCCATGCCGTTGCTCCGGCGATTCGTGGATATCTATAAGGATGCGGAGGCGGTGTGCGTGCCGTCCTCGTCGTGCGTGGCGATGATGCGCGATCACTACCCGAAGATGGCGGCGGAGCAGGCGGGGCTGAATCGAGATCCTGGCCTCGTTCGCGCGGTCGACGAACTGCTGCCGCGGGTTTATGAGCTGACGGAGTTGCTGGTGAATCGCCTGGGAGTGGAAGACGTGGGCGCGTATTTTCCGCATCGTGTGACGTACCACGCCAGTTGCCACTCGCAGCGCAGCCTAAATTTGGGCGATGTGCCGCTGCGGCTGCTACGGAAGGTGCGGGGAATCGATCTGGTCGATCTGCCGAATATCGACCGCTGCTGTGGCTTCGGGGGAACGTTCGCGATCAAGATGGGCGATGTTTCGGCGGCGATGCTGGCGGAGAAAATGAAGGACGTGGAGAATACCGGCGCTGAAGTTGTCACCGCGGTCGACACTTCGTGCCTGATGCATATCTTCGGAGGGCTGCATCGCCAGCGCGCGGGCGTACGCATGGCGCACATTGCGGAAATCCTGGCGCCGACGGAAAGCGATCGGCTGGAAGAGGCCGGAGCATGACGATCCGGGTGAATGAGGCCGAGAAGGCGCTGCCCTTCCAGAAGGCGGCGCTGCCGCTGCTGGAAGACGCGCAACTGAGAAAAAATGTTCGCCATGCCACCGACGTGATCACGCACAAGCGCGGGATTGTGGTGGGGGAGACTCCGGACTGGCAGGAACTGCGAACGGCGGGCAGCGCGATCAAGGCGCACACGCTGCGCTATCTGGATGAGTATTTGTTGCAGTTTGAGAAAGCCTGCACGGCAGCAGGCGGCCACGTGCACTGGGCCGGCGATGCGGATGAGGCGAATCGCATCATCGTGGGCCTGGTGAAGCAGTACGGCGGCGACGAAGTTATCAAGATCAAGACGATGACTTCAGAAGAGATTGGGCTGAACGAAGCGCTGGAGCAGGAGGGCATTCGCGCGCATGAGACGGACCTGGCTGAGGTGATCGTGCAGCTGGGCGGTGACAAGTCCTCGCACATTGTGGCGCCGGCGGTGCACAAGAATCGCAGCCAGGTACGGCAGATTTTCCGCGAGTGTATGAATCTGCCCGACCTGACGGACGATCCTGAGGAACTGACCGCGGCGGCGCGGCATTATCTGCGGGAGAAATTTCTACGGGTGAAGGTGGGCATTTGCGGAGCGAATTTTCTGGTGGCGGATAACGGGAGTGTTTGCATCGTCGAGTCGGAAGGCAATGGGCGGATGTGCCTGACGCTGCCGAAGGTGCTGATCTCGATTGCCGGCATTGAGAAGACGATCCCGCGATTTGAGGACCTGGAAGTTTTTCTGCAGCTGCTGCCACGGTCGGCGACGGGCGAGCGGATGAATCCTTACAACTCGGTGTGGACGGGCGTTCGTGAAGGGGATGGGCCGCAACACTTTCACGTGGTGCTGCTGGACAACGGACGGACGGGGATCCTGGCCGACCGGGAAGCGCGGCAAACGCTGCAGTGCATTCGCTGCGGAGCGTGCCTGAACACCTGCCCTGTGTATCGCCAGACCGGCGGGCACGCTTATGGGTCGAGCTACTCGGGGCCGATCGGCGCGATTGTGACACCGCAGTTGTTACAAATGCGGCAGGCGCAGTCGCTGCCCTATGCGTCATCGCTGTGCGGCGCGTGTTATGAAGTGTGCCCGGTGAAAATCAATATTCCCGAGGTGCTGATCCACCTGCGCGGCCGTGTTGTCCGCGAACAGAAATCCGCGCTCGACCCGGAAGCGCTGGCGATGAAAACCGCCGCCATGATCTTCACCAGCCGCAGGCGATTCGAGGCAGCGCAGCGTTTGGGCCGCATCGGGCAGTGGCCGCTGGTGTCGCATGGCTGGTTTCGCAACCTGCCCGGGATGCTGGGGAACTGGACGCGGGTTCGCGACCTGCGCGAGCTGCCGCAGCAGACGTTTCGTGCATGGTGGAAAGAGCGGGCAAAGAACGGCGGACCGGTGGAGGCTTCTGTTCCGCTGCGTTCGGCACGGAAGATCGCTCAGGATGCGGGCCATGACTGACGCGCGCGCGGCGATGCTCGATCGCATCCGCGCCGGTCTGGCCGGAGACGAACGCGTCGAACGCACCGCCGACTATGCCGGCATTCCCCGGACTTATGTTCGCGACGGAATGCTGGATGATGAAGCGCGGCTGCAATTGCTTCTGGAACGCCTGCGCGACTATGACACGCATGTGGTCGAGACAGGCGCGGCTTCCCTGCCCCGAACCATCGCATCGGTTCTCGGCGAGCATCGCGAGAAGAAGGTGATCGCCGCCGATGGTTTGCCTGCGGACATGCTGCCACGGGATTTTGCATTTATACCCGAGCGCGCTGCGAGCCTCGATGACCTGAACAACTGCGACGGCATTGTGACCACGTGCAGCGTCGCGATTGCGTTTACGGGAAGCATTGTTCTGACGCACGGTCCGGGCGAAGGAGCGCGCCGGCTCAGCCTGGTCCCGGATCGGCATCTTTGCATTGTGCGGGCAGAGCAGGTGGTTGAAACCGTGCCTGAGGCCTTCAGCCGACTCGGCGCGCGCGCAACCCATCCGATCACGTTGATCTCAGGACCGTCGGCTACCGCGGACATTGAAATGACCCGTATTCGAGGGGTCCACGGGCCCCGGTTCCTTGACGTCGTCCTGGTGCGCTGAGCGCAGAGGCGGAAGGAACGCGCCGTGCCGCGGCTCCGAAAACGCACCATTTTTGTTGCAACCAGTAACGTCGGTACCGCGCGACGAACTTTGGTGTAACGCCTGTATTCCGTAGCACATGCCAAAGCATGAATCACCTGTTATGCTTTCTGGTTCCCGTGGTACAGTTCCTGAGCGCGCTCGGGGACCGGACGCGGAGAGCTTAAACCAACTTTTGTGGAGGGTGTGTGTCGGTTAACGCCTGGGTAGGTTTTTTTGTTGCCGTGAGCGGTATGTCGCTCATGGTGGCCGGGTTGTACAGAAGAGAAGTCCTCAGTGCCGAGACGGGCACGCCAGCCATGCAGCGGATAGCTGCCGCCATCAAGGAAGGCACCATGTCATTTCTGAAGCGCCAATATAAGAAGATAGCGATCCTGGCGGGCCTGCTGCTGCCCACGCTCGCTTACGCGCAGACCGAACACGGGGGCGGAGGCGAAGCGAATCTGACGCTGCCGGATTTGCGGTCGGTGAATTTCTTCGGCATGACCGGACATGCCCTGCTGACGATCGGGCTTCTGTTCTGCGCCGGCGGGCTGTTGTTCGGCCTCGTGATTTATATGCAGTTGAAGAACCTGCCGGTTCATCGCACCATGCGCGAAATCTCCGAAATGATCTACGAGACGTGCAAAACGTACCTGGTGACGCAGGGCAAGTTCATTCTTCTGCTGTGGGCTTTCATCGCGGTGGTAATCGCGCTGTACTTTGGCTGGCTGGCTCCGGTACCGGGAAAATCGATTGGGGTTACGCTGCCGATCATTTTGTTGTTCTCGCTGGTGGGCATTGCGGGGAGCTACGGGGTGGCGTGGTTCGGAATTCGCGTCAACACTTTTGCAAACTCACGGACGGCTTTCGCAGGGTTGCGCGGCAAACCGTATCCCGTGTATGCAATTCCGCTGAAGTCCGGCATGAGCATCGGCATGCTGCTGATCTCGGTCGAATTGCTCATCATGCTCTTCATCCTTCTGTTCATTCCGCGTGACTACGCGGGCGCCTGCTTTATCGGTTTCGCGATTGGCGAAAGCCTGGGCGCGGCGGCCCTGCGTATTGCCGGCGGCATCTTCACCAAGATTGCCGATATTGGCGCCGACCTGATGAAAATCGTCTTCAAGATTAAGGAAGACGATGCGCGCAACCCTGGTGTGATCGCAGACTGCACGGGCGATAATGCCGGGGACTCGGTTGGCCCGAGCGCCGACGGTTTTGAAACATACGGCGTGACCGGCGTGGCCCTGATCACGTTTATTTTGCTGGCGATCACTCCAGGCATATTTACGGCTCAGGGCTACTCATCCAGCGATGCTGCCGCGATGGTGAGCAGGACCCAGGTGCAACTGCTGGTGTGGATCTTCGTCATGCGCGTGTTCATGCTGGTTTCGAGCGCCGGCGCGTACTTTCTGAACAGCGCCATCGCGCATGCGAAATACGCGAACTCCGACGAAATGGACTTCGAGACTCCGCTGACGTCGCTCGTTTGGATCACGTCCATCATTTCCATCCTCCTCACCTACGTCGTCTCGTACTACATGATTCGGCCGCTCGGGGATGGAACGCTGTGGTGGAAGCTGGCATCCATCATCTCGTGCGGAACCCTGGCGGGCGCGATCATCCCGGAACTGGTCAAAGTTTTCACTTCGACCAAATCTGCCCACGTGAAAGAAGTGGTCAAATCCGCGCAGGAAGGCGGAGCTTCGCTGGGCATCCTGTCCGGATTTGTGGCCGGCAATTTCTCGGCTTACTGGCTGGGGCTTTGCATGGTCGCGCTGATGGGGCTGGGCTATTTCTTCACGACGGGCCAGTCCATGGCGAGCCTGATGCAGGCTCCAGCTGTGTTCGCGTTCGGCCTGGTCGCGTTCGGGTTCCTTGGGATGGGTCCGGTCACGATTGCGGTGGATTCCTACGGGCCGGTAACGGACAATGCTCAGTCGGTGTACGAACTGTCGCTGATTGAGAATGTGCCTAACATCGAAAGCGAACTGAAAAAGGACTTCAATATCGACGTGAAGTTCGAGCGCGCGAAGCACCTGCTGGAAGCCAACGACGGAGCCGGCAACACATTCAAGGCTTCGGCGAAACCGGTGCTGATCGGCACTGCCGTCGTCGGCGCGACCACGATGATCTTCTCCATCATCATGGCCCTGACCGGCGGATTGACCCGGGATGTGCAGAAGCTTTCGCTGCTGCACGCGCCCTTCATGCTCGGATTGATCACCGGCGGAGCAATGATCTACTGGTTCACCGGCGCGTCGACCCAGGCGGTCACCACCGGGGCATACCGCGCAGTCGAGTTCATCAAAGCGCACATCAAACTGGAAGGGGTGGAGAAAGCGTCGGTCGCGGACAGCAAGAAGGTGGTGGAGATCTGCACGAAGTACGCGCAGAAGGGGATGTTCAACATCTTCCTCGCCGTCTTCTTCGCGACGCTTGCATTCGCGTTCGTTGAGCCGTTCTTCTTTATCGGCTATCTGATCTCGATCGCGATTTTCGGTCTCTACCAGGCGATCTTCATGGCGAATGCCGGCGGCGCGTGGGACAACGCCAAGAAGGTCGTGGAGGTCGATATGAAGCAGAAAGGGACACCTCTGCACGACGCAACCGTAATCGGCGACACGGTGGGCGATCCGTTCAAAGACACCTCGTCGGTGGCGATGAACCCGGTGATCAAGTTCACCACCTTGTTTGGGTTGCTGGCTGTCGAACTCGCAGTGACGCTCAATTCGAACAATCCGGGCCTCACACGAACGCTGGCCGTGCTGTTCTTCCTGGTGTCGGTCTTCTTCGTTTGGAAGTCGTTCTACGGAATGCGTATCGAATCGAAAGCAAGCTGATTCAAAAAGGGCCTCAGGAGCTGTGGACCTTCGTCCGCAGTTTCTGAGGCCTTTTCACAACCTGGCCCACGTTGTGGGGCGGACAGACGGCTGCCATGAGGGGCCATCCCGGCCGGTCCTTGGTACTCTCAAGAAGTGATCAAAGGCATTACCTTTATTCGGCCGGTGGACTCCCCGGCGCAATTCAACGACCTGGTGAGCTTCTTTGCCGCACTGGGCTTTGAGCCGGGCCGCGGCTGGGACGAAGCACCTCAATCCCCGGGTGCGGCCAGCCGGGGACGACCGTTTTTGGCTCCGTTGGGAAATCTTGAATTCGTCGATGGCTTGCTCCCCACGCTGAACACAGATCTGCTGGTCGAAGTCACCGCGCTGGATGCGGTACACCACGTCGCCCGCGAATGGCTCGCAAAGAGTTCAGGGGCGGACAGTGGCAAGGTCGGGATCAGCAGCATCGAGGAGACGCACTGGAAATCGCGCCTGTTCATGGTTCAACCGGTGCCGGGTTTCTTCGTGGCGTTCTGGGAGCATCAGGAGCCGCTGCGCGACAAGCCGATTGCGCTCGAAGGCGATCTGACCGCGCACGAAATGAGCTTCGCTATTGTGGTTGCGCGTTGGAACGCGGTCATCACGGATCGGCTGCTCCAGGGCGCGCTCGACGCACTGGTTCGCAGTGGGGCTCGGCGCGATCAGATCGAGATCGCCCGCGTTCCTGGCTCCTGGGAGATTCCGGACGCAGCACGCAAGCTGGCCGAAACCCACAGATTCGACGCCATCATCACTCTGGGCTGCCTGATTCGCGGAGAGACCGCCCACTACGAAGCCATCTACAACGAAGTGGCGCGTGGCATTGGGCAGTCGCAGCAGGATACTGGCGTCCCCCATGCCTTCGGCGTCCTGACCTGCGAGACTCTGGAGCAGGCGCTGGACCGCGCCGGCCTCAAGAGTGGCAATAAAGGATTCGAAGCAGCGGCCGCCGCTATCGAAATGGCCTCTCTTCATCGGAAGATCGACGCGAAACCGTCGGAGCAGCGAGCATGACGCTCGTCGGCAAGCGGCGCAAATCCCGCGAACTCGCTATGCAAATGCTTTTCCAGGGCGACGTCGGGCGGCAGAATCCCGACGAGGTGCGAAAGACATTCTGGCAGGCGCGCGAGGAAGTGGATGACAGCACGCGTGGTTTCGCCGAAGACCTTTTCCGTGTTGCCACAGCGCGGGAATCGGAAATTAACGCGCTGCTTGAGCAGCACTCAAAAAACTGGCGGCTGAATCGGATGCCTGCAGTCGACCGCAATCTGCTGCGCATGGCGGTGGCCGAGCTGATTGGTTTTCCGGGCACACCGGCGCCCATCGTCATTGACGAGGCGTTGGAAATCGCGCGCCGTTACTCAGCGCCGGAGTCCGCGGATTTTCTTAACGGCGTGCTGGACGCCATCGCCAGGAGCCGGACCTGAGTGCTATGCAAGCCACAAAGCAATGCCGCAATGTTGAAAGGCCTGAAGGCGCAGCATGAAACTACTTGCCTGGCTACTGGAAACCTTCATCACCACATTTGGCATAACCCGGCCGCGACCGGAGCAGGAGCGCACAGCCCAAATCGTCATCGGCGGATTTCTGCTGGTTTTCATCCTCGGGGTGGGAGCGACCATCGCGTTCCTGCTGGTTGAAATTCATGCTCGGCACTAGCAGCCTGGTTACACCGGGGAGATTTGAACTTGAGGCGATTAGCGGGCGTCCGAGCCCGCAGGCGAAATTCTGAGCGCAGCGAAGATCTGAAGAAAAACTGGTGACCCCGGCCTGATTCGAACAGGCGACCTACAGTTTAGGAAACTGCTGCGAACTGACTCATTCTGAGTCGCTTACGTCACCAATGACATGTTTTCAATGACTTGCGATTGTTACAGGTCGTCACGAGTCGCCAGCAATTCCGAAACCAACTGACACCAGAACTGACACCACGGCGATCAAGATTCCAACGCGCAGTTTAACTAAGCAGATGATCCCGGCGACTCCCAAATGATTCCGCAGCAGACGACAGCAACATGGCCCGCACT